>CAVPHN010000007.1:0-48840 GCA_963704205.1 uncultured delta proteobacterium | reverse complement strand
GGGTGGTCCGGAAATGTCAACAATACCAAAAGAATCGTTGATATTTCGTAACAGCCCAGGTGCTTTCCCATCGTGGAGATGAGTTGTGTGGAGGTCGACCGAGACGCGAGCTGGAATGTTATTCTGATCCTGTCACACCCGGAATGAAGGAATTTCCGGCAATGGCGGCCTTTAGGTCCTGAAAGATTGACCGGCCCTGCTTGCGCACCGTGGAGATATAGCTGCGGATAGTGGCAAAAAGTTCGGCTCCCTCAAAGGTTCGGAAAGAGCCCGAGATTTTTTGCTTCACCTTGATCATGCGGATATCCTGTTCTGCCAGGTTGTTGGTGAAGGGGATCTGGAAATCATGGAGAAAAGCAATCACCCAGTCTTCATTGTTCTCCAAGCGATCAAGCAGGTTTTGCTCCTCTCGTTTTTTGTTCATAACAAGGAGGAGATCGACTTCGCCCCGATGTCTGCCCAACCAGTTTCCAATTGGCTGCCCGATAACAGGTACCCCGGAAGCGGTTACGCTCGACAAAAGTTTCTATCAGCTGGAGATAGATGCGCAACCGGATGATCCGCAAAAATTGATCGGCAGATTATTTTTTTATAAGAGATATAAATTGACAAACTATTATATTAAATTATATAGATACGATAAATACAAATCGGCGTGTAGATCGGCAATATGTATCGACGAATCTCACAAATGGAACCCCTTCTACCGGACGTATCGCCTGAATTGGAAAATATGGCGAGGGAAGTTGTCAGCCGGTCGTCGGCGCTTGGCGGACAGCTCCATCCGGTTACCCGGGATGCGGTCGTTGAACTCCTGCGAATCACCAACAGCTATTATTCCAATCTCATCGAGGGTCACAGTACCCACCCCATCGACATTGAGCGGGCCATGCGGCAGGACTACGCCGGTGATCCGGCCAGGCGGGACCTGCAACTGGAAAGCCTGGCCCATATCGACTCCCAACGCGCTGTAGAAGAGCGTCTCCGGGATGAGCCGACGCTCAACATTGCCAGTCCGGATTTTATTGCCTGGCTTCATCGCATTTTTTACGAGAGGCTGCCCCAGGATCTGAAACACGTCCAGGATAAAGAAACTGGAGAAAAAGTATATGTCGTCCCCGGTGCGTTTCGGCGCCGCGAGGTTATCGTTGGGCGACATGTCGGCCCGAAAGCGGCATCGCTACAGGATTTTCTGGGTCGTTTTGCAACTTTCTACCAACCTTCCGCCTTTTTCGGCTTGATGCCGCTTGTTGCGGCGGCCGCTTCCCACCACCGCCTGATGTGGATTCACCCGTTTCTCGATGGCAATGGCCGTGTGGTGCGCCTTTACACCGATGCCTGTTTTTACCGTTATCCGCTGCTCGGCTACGGGCTTTGGAATGTCAGTCGCGGTCTTGCCCGTCGCAAGGATGAATACATGGCTGCCCTTGCCGCTGCCGATGCCAGCCGCCGAAACGACACCGACGGACGAGGCAACCTGTCAAATGAAGGCCTGGTAAATTTTTGCCGTTTTATTTTTGACGTATGCCTTGATCAGGTTGACTTCATGGCAGGATTGCTTCAACTGGACGGTATCATCAACCGGATAAAGGGTTATGTGCATATGCGTAAGGGCTTGTTGATTCCGGACCCGCAGTCGAATCCGGTGCCGCTGAAACCTGAAGCAGCTTATATGCTTCAGGAAGCATTTCTCCGCGGCCATATCGCCAGGGGGGAAATCATTCGGGTTTCCGGACTGGCCGAACGGACCGGCAGGATATTACTCGGGCAACTTCTGGCTGAAGGACTGCTGGTTTCCGATTCTCCCAAAGGTGCTGTCAGGATTGGCATTCCGACGCAGGTGGCCGCATATATCTTCCCGGATATTTATCCAATATCATCGGCTTGGTGATGTAAAACAGGGGCTTTCGGGCACCGGATCATCGGCGTTATTATGGGCTGTGGGTAACCGCCCGGATATCGGAGGCATCCGGCGGAATCCACCGCAGTCCCCCCTTGAAACCGTAGCACCGGTACAGATAAAAGACTTTAACCGGTTTGGGGTCTGATTTTTTTCGGAAAACCGGCAGTTCCACCGGCGGGTCCACCCGCTCAAAAACCTGGTTCAGCCGGGATTGGCTCTGGGCATCGTATGTAACGCCGACAGCGTCCCATCCCATGATGTCTTCGTCCTTCCACCAGTAGTCATAGACATTGGGCCGATCCCAGCGGTTGATCGAAACGGTCCGGGGCTGGCCCGGCGTGTAAAATGCCAGTTCACTCGCCATCTGGTAGCTGAGGCCGAAAATAAAGGTGCGATGCCGTGAATCCGGCATCTGATCGACCAGAGTTCCGGCAGCCTTTCCCAGATCATCCCAGCCGGCGATCTCGCGATGCCGCCCGATCCAGGTCCACCGGTATCGGCAGAATCGGCCAGGCAGCATGGACCAGCACCAGCGCTGTCATTCCGTAAGCAATTCCCAATCCCCAGTTCCACAGCCGCCTGCCGATCGCAGTTGTGCCATGGCCGCCAAAATAGGCGGCTGTCAACACGGCCATGGTCAGATAGCCGGCTCCGGGCCAGTTGCCGTAGATCCGGCTGTGAAGGCTTAAGAGCAGAAAGCCTGCAATCATGGGAAAAGATGTCCAGAACAGATAAGGATAGAGCCAGTTTCCGGGCGGATAGTCTTTTCGGATTACCCGTATCCAGGCCCAGATCGCCAGAATAAATACCAGCGGAGACAGCAGCGCGGCCTGAGACCCCACAAAATCACCTAGAAAATTCAGATGCAGGGCAAAAGGCTCATTGGCCCCGCCGATAAAGGCCACATGTCTGACGGAATTCCAGTCATGCCGCGCATTCCAGAGAATAACCGGAAAAAACATCAGGCATCCCGCAAGAACTCCGACATAGGGCCGAAAGCTTGCCAGGCGCTGTCGGTGAATCGGGGAAAACAGGCCATATAAAAAAGCCCCCGGCAAAAAGACCACCATGGTGAACTTGCCGAGCATCCCCAGTCCAAACCAGATGCCTCCCAGAAGCCACTGAGACCAGGCATCATCTTCATAGGCTCTGGCCACATGATAGGCCGCCCCTGCCCAGGCCGCGGCCTGGAGTCCGTCCGGAGTCGCCAGAAGACCGCCGACATTGAATTCCAGAATGGACTGGGTCAGAATGGCTGTTGAGAGCGCAATGCGTGAACCCATCCACCGGCTGGAAATTGCAACCAGATAGGCTGACGCGATGCCGACGGACAAAACCGACGGCAAGCGGACGGCCAGCTCTGTTTGGCCGATAATCCAGGTGGAAAGCCAAATGGCCCAGCCGATCAGAGGCGCCTGATCATGATAGCCCCAGTCCAGATAACGGCTCCACTGCCAGTAATTGGTTTCATCCGGAATCAGGAGAAACGTTCCGGAATATATCAGCCTGAAAACCGTGAATCCGATGGTCCACAGCCAGGCTATCTGCAGATAGCGATGTTCAGAATTGTCATGCATAACATTAATCCAACCGTTTCCGGAACAGGCGAACAGCGCCCCAAAACACAACCGAGCCTAAAATGAGAAGGCCTGCAAACTGGGGCCACAGGGCATCCAGTGCCGGTTCCTTTTAAAAACACGCCCCGGATAATTATTAAAAAATATTTCAGCGGATTCAGATAAGTCAGCCACTGCACGACCTTGGGCATATTGGCGATGGGAAACACAAAACCGCTCAGCATAAAAAACGGCAGCACAAAGAAAAATGTCGTCATCATGGCCTGCTGCTGCGTTGCAGAGACCGTGGAGATAAACAGACCGATCCCCAGGGTGCTGAGCAAAAACAGACAGGTTGCCACCAGCAGCAGCGAGATGCTGCCGACCAGGGGAATATCGAACCAGAATACCGCAAATATCGTGACCAGGATCATCTGTGCCTGGGCAATGAGGATAAAGGGAATGGTTTTTCCCAGGATCATCTCAATGGGTTTTAATGGGGTAACCATGAGCTGTTCCATGGTTCCGGATTCTTTTTCCCGGATAATGGCCATCGAGGTCAGGAGCATGACCAGCAGCATGATCAGAAAAGCCACAATACCGGGAACGTAAAAATTGCGGCTGTCCAGATTGGGGTTATACCAGGTTCGAATCCGGTCGTCAGCCTTTCCATAATTCATTTTTACGGGATGAAGCTCCCGGATCACCTGATTGTTGAACCGCTCCAGAACCGTCACGATATAGGATATCCGCACAGCCGCCATATTGCTCATGCTGCCGTCCGCCAGAATCTGGACTTCAGCTGTTTGCCCTTTTCGGATTTTCGCGCTGAAATCCGGCGGGATCTTGATCCCCAGATTGACTTTGCGCATCAGCAGAAGCTGGTCCAGATCCCCGGACCGTTCGATAATTTCGGTGATTCGAAACGTCTTGTTTCCGCCGATGGCGTCAACCAGCATCCGGCTTTCCGGAGTGCGGCTGAGATCCAGAAGACCCACGGTGATGTCGCGGACATCGGTTGTCACCACATAGCCGAACAGAATGAGCTGTACGAGCGGCGCAATAATCAGCAGGGGCCGGTTTTTTTTATCCCGGAACAGCTGGATGAATTCCTTTCGGACCAGTTCTCTGATCCGAATCCAGTTCATGGCTTTCAGTCCTTTCACGGTCTATTACAGCCCTTCCCTTTTCAGGACAATCAGGTTCAAAGCCGAAAGCGCGCCGAACATGACCGTCAGTGTCAGATAGCTGGGCCAGAGCATCGAAAGCCCGAGGTTTCGCAGATAGAGACCATTTAGAATATCGATAAAATATGTGGCCGGAACAATCCGGGTAACCAGCTGAAGAACCCCGGGCATGTTCTCCACGGGAAAGACGAAATTGGACAGAAGCAGCGATGGCAGATAGGTAATCAGCACCGCCAGCTGATTGGCGACAAGCTGGGACTGGGTCACGCTGGATATCAGGAGTCCCAGGCTGAGCGCCACTCCCAGATAAAGGGATGAAGCCAGTATCATGAGCCAGAAGCTCGATTTCATGACAACCCCGAACAGGATCTGGCCCATGAATATCGACACCAGCACGTCGATCAGGCCGATGATGAAATAGGGAATGGCTTTCCCGATTAAAAATTCCGCTGCAGGCACCGGCAGGGAGCGGATGGTTTCCATGGTGCCGTTTTCATATTCTCTGGCAACCACCAGAGAGGTAAGCATGGCGCCCACGATCATGATGATGATGGCGATAATTCCGGGAACAATGAAATTGCGGCTTTCCAGATCCTCGTTGAACCATACGCGGATGCGGCCTTCAACCGGCGGATGAATAATGTCCCTTCCCTGACGGTTCAAAAAATCAAGGAGCTGGTTCTGGTTGTATCTGCAGCATAAACGCCGTCAGGTAGCTTCGGGTAATGCCGGCAAAATTGGGATCACTGCCATCGATCAGAATCTGAACCGGGCTTTCCCGGTCCGCCCGAATGTCCGCCGTCCACCCCGAAGCCAGGATAACGGCCACGGACGCCTCGCCGTGATCCAGATAGCGGCTGGCCGTTCGGTCATTTGGAACCTGGCCGATGACATGAAAATAGGAAGAGGCGTCCAGTTTTCGAATCAAATCCCGGCTCAGATCGGTCTGATCATGATCCACCACCACAACCTGAATATTGTCCACATCCAGGCTGAGCGCGTAACCGAACAGAAAAATCAGCAGCAGCGGAATGATAAATGCCAGATACAGGCTTCGAAAATCCCGGATCAGGTGATAGTATTCCTTTCGGCTGATGGCCTGAATTTTGATCAGGTTCATGAGCGGCTCCGGGTCATCAGTTGAATAAAGACATCGTTTAAATCGGCATCCGTTCTATCCGGGAACATATCCTGGATTATCCGGGAAGGCGGTCCGGAAACCACGATTTTCCCTTCGTTTATCATGACCACCCGATCGCAGTGCTGGGCCTCATCCATGTAATGGGTGGTCACAAACACCGTAACCCCGGTTGTGGTCAGATGCCGGATAAAGGCCCAGAAATGTCTTCGGGTGATGGGATCCACCCCGGATGTCGGCTCATCCAGAAAAAGTATTTGGGGCTCGTGAAGCAGGGCGCAACCCAGCGCCAGGCGCTGGCGCCATCCCGGCGGCAGTTCCCGTGTCAGGCGATTTTTCGCGTTTTCAAGCCGGGTCATCTCCAGAACCCAGTGAGTTCGCTCTTTCCATTTTTCCGGAGGAACGCTGTAAATCCCCAGATAAAACCGGATATTTTCAAACGGGGTCATATCTTCATACAGGGAAAATTTCTGGGACATATACCCGATGCTGTGTTTGATTTCCTCGGATTGGGTAAAAATGTCAAGGCCTGCCACATGCCCGGCACCGGAGGTTGGCGCGATAATGCCGCAAAGCATGCGAATGGTGGTGGATTTTCCCGCGCCGTTTGGCCCCAGAAAACCAAATATCTCGCCTTGCTGAACCGAAAACGAAATCTGGTCAACTGCAACAAAATGGCCGAAGCGCTTGACCAGATCCCGAACCGCCACGGCTTCAGATGTCAAAATGGTCTCCTGAAAGCACCCGGTCTGCCGCCTCGATGCGATGAATCATGGCCTGTTCCAGGCTGGAAAAATCCGCACGAAACGCAGCCGGAGTGGCCTGATCCAAAACATGCGCATTGTGCATCAGAATGATTCGATCGCATTTTTCGCCTTCATCCAGGTAGGCCGTTGACACCAGGATGGTCATCCCCTCTTTTCGCATGGCGCTGAGAATTTCCCAGAATTCCTTTCTGGAAACCGGGTCCACGCCGTTAGTCGGCTCGTCCAGAATCAGCACTCTTGGGCTGATGCACCAGCACACAGGCAAGCCCCAGTTTCTGTTTCATCCCTCCGGAAAGATCCCGGGCCAGCCGGTCCTGAAACGGCGTCAGATTGGAAAACCCAAGGTACTGGTCTTTTCGCTTTTTTCTTTCAGATCCGAAAATCCCGAAAATATCCATGAAAAAATCCATGTTCTCCGCAACCGTCAGATCCGAATACAATCCAAAACGCTGGGGCATATAGCCAATCAGCTCCTTTACCCGGACCCTGTCCTGAACCACATCCAGGCCATCGATTTGAATTTGGCCCGTTGAGGGCCGGATCATGGCGGCAATCATTCGTAGCAGTGTGGTTTTGCCGGCCCCGTCCGACCCCACAAACCCGAAAATGGATCCGGCCTGAACCGAAAACGAAACCTGGGACACTGCCTCTACCTTGCCAAAACGTCTGGATACCTGCTCCACCAGAAGAATCGGAGAATCAGCGGTGTTCAGACGATTTTGCGAAACATCCGTTTTATCGAAACCAGGCATCGGCAGGCATTCCGGATTTTAATTCCATATTGGGATTGGACAGCGCAATCTTTACCAGGTACACGAGTTTCACCCGCTCTTTTCGGGTCTGGATGATTTTAGGCGTAAACTCGCCTTCAGGCGAAATATAGGATACGAATCCGTCATATTTTTTGTCCGGAAAGGTATCGATCTTAACCTCTACCTGTTGTCCGGGCCGGATTTTGCCGATCTGCGTTTCATCCACAAACACCTTCAGGTCAATCCGGGAAAGATCGGCCAGGGAGATGACTTCACGTCCCGGCGTCACCACTTCGCCCGGCTCGACATTCCGGCTGGTCAGCATGGCATCAAAAGGCGCAAGGAGCCGGGTATAGCCAAGCTGAATTTCCGCCAGATTCAATGCGGATGCCGCAGACTGAATTCGGGCGATGGATGCCTGGATATCGGCCTGGATGGCCTCCATTTTTTTCAGATTGCCCTGTGACAGCCGAAGGGTTGCCTGCGCTTCAGAAAGCCTTGCCCTTGCAACATCAACAGATTCCTTCCGGAATCCTTCCTTGGCCAGATCAAAGGCTTCAGCGGCCCGCTGTCTGGCTTTTAAAGCACTTTCATATTTCAGCGCAACCCCGTCCCGTTCTTTTTCAGCGATGTATCCGCTCTGAAAAAGATCGTCAAACCGGCGTTTGTCTTTCCTGGCATCATCCAACGTAATTTCAGCCTCCTGAAAAGACAATCTGGCCCGCTCGACATCCTGGGACCGGTTTCCCGCTTTCCTGCTCGGCAAGCAGCGCAGCCGCAACCTTAACCGCGGATTCCGCCCGGCTGACCTCTGCCGGAAGCGTATTTTGGTAGATTTCCAGGCTGATCTCAAGCTGTTTGCGGTTTTCAATGGCCTGATTCATGTTGGCCCGGGCCTGATCCAGGCGGGCCAGAAATTCTTCCGGATTCAAGTTCGGCAATACACTGGCCGGCTTTCACGGACTGGCCCTCATCCAGATTAACCTTTTTGATCTTTCCCGATACCAGAAAGGACAGATTCGACCGGGTGGATTCCAGTGTTCCCGAATAATACAGATCCGCGCTGCGTTCCCTGGTGCTGGCCCCAGAAAACCAGCGCGCCGACAGCCACCAAAAGCAGCAAAACCCCTATCAATATGAGCTTATTTTTCACACCACCCCTCCCGGAAAAGCTGTCAGACGTCAGACGACAGATCCGCTTTTTGCCGATCACGGTTCTCCGATTTCAGACTCCTTGTTTCTGGCTTCTGTCCTCTAACCTCTACCCCCTGTCATTAATTTTTTTCAGCTTCAGGACCACCTCCGTACCCTGGCCAATCCGGCTTTCCACATCCAGACGCCCCCCGTATGCTTCCAGAAGGCGATGGACAATGGAAAGCCCCAGCCCCGTACCGCTGGCTTTTGTCGTAAAAAAAGGATTAAAAATCAACCGGATGTGTTCAGGAGATATCCCATGCCCCGTATCCGTGATATGAACCTCCACATGTTCATTTTGCAGGTTCTGCATGCGGATATGGATATTCCCGTTATCCCCGAATGGCTTCGGCGGCATTTAACAGAAGATTCCAGAGAATCTGGCGGAAATGAATCGGATCCATGGCGATTCGAACATGGGGAATCAGATCCGTCGTTATGGAAACCCGCCGGCGACAGCTCGTATCATTTTCAAAGAGAGCCAGCGTCTCCAACAAGACTTCCTCCACCAGAATCTCAGCAATATTACCTGACGGCGGCTTGGCAAACAACAAAAAATCGCTTACGAGCGAGCTTAACCGATCTGCCTCTCTCAAGACAATCCGCATCAGTTTTTCCTGACCGGCTGGAAACTGAAGCTCTTCTTTCAGCATCTGAATGGATCCGGTCAGGGATGCCAGCGGATTTCTGATCTCATGGGCAAGCCCGGCAGCCATTTCGCCCATATAGGCCATACGTTCGACACGACGGACATGTTCTTCCATAGCCAACAGCTCTTTCCGGGATGACCTGGCCTGCTCGGCCAGAAAACTGCTTAACCATGCCACCGCAAAGCAGGCTATCATGGTAATAACAATCTTGTATGTTACCAAAGTCAGATCATCTGAAAGCACCAGTGACCGGACCGGGGTAAAGGGTTTTAAAATGCCATAAAACTCAAGCTCAATCATGACGCCATACTGAATACTCGACAGGGCGGCGATGAACATGCTGCCTTTCCTGGAAAGAAGCAAGCTCGAATAAACGATTACCAGAAGGTATAAAAATGAAAATATGCTTGAATAACAGCCTGTTGCAAATACAATCAAAGAAACGATAACCGTATCGAGAATGATCTGAAGGTAGGCAAGGGCCGGAATATAAATGTCAAACCGAAGAATGAAGGCATATCCGATCGATAGCATCAACACGACGGCATTAATGCCATACAACAATACCAGCTGAGGGTTCGGGGAGCTGAGCTGCTGCCCGTACTGTACAATGATCGTTGATCCCAGAAGGAGCACGGTAAAAAGAACTCTGAAAAACATCAACCATTTAATTTTTTTCAGAACATCATTGTCAGTACGGACAGAAGTATCCATTTGAATTGCGGGCTAGTCTTTCGACTGAATTAGCCGGAAATCGCCCCGGCCAGCTTGAAGATCGGCAGGTACATGGCAACGACCAGCCCTCCGATGGTTACGCCCAAAAATACCAGCATAAAGGGTTCAATCAAGGAAGTGAGATTTTCAACCGCCTGATCCACTTCCTCATCATAAAAATCCGCAATCTTTACCGAGCATGGCATCCAGCGCGCCGGTGGATTCACCCACTGAGATCATCTGACAGACCATTGCCGGGAAAACACCGCTTTCAGACAGCGGTTCAGCCATGGTCTGCCCCTCCGAAATTGCGGAACGCACATTGTAAAGGGCGCCTTCAATGGTCTTGTTGCCGGAAGTCTTGGCGGTAATATCCAGTGCATCCAATATGGCAACCCCGCTGGACAGCATGGTGCCCATGGTGCGGGTGAATTTGGCTACCGAGACTTTTCGAATCAGCATGCCGACAACGGGCAGCGTCAGCACGAACCTGTCGACAACAATCCGACCTTTCGGCGTATTGTAAAACCGTTTGAAGGCAAAGATGAAAATGACAATGGCGCCAAGAATATACAGAATCTTGCTTTTGACAAATTCGCTCATGGCAACAACAATCTGGGTGGGCAAGGGCAGTTCCTTGCCGAAATCGGCAAACATCTGCTGGAAAACCGGAATAACAAATACCAGAATAACAGCCAGTACGATAAAGGCAATGACCAGGGTGACAATGGGATAGGTCATGGCGCCTTTTACCTGGGCTTTCAGCTTGGCAGCCTTTTCCATGTAACCGGACAGCCGCCTGAGAATCGTGTCCAGAATACCGCCGGCTTCTCCTGCGGCAATCATGTTCACAAAGAGATCGTCAAACTGCCTCGGAAATTTTTTCAGTGCATCCGCCAGGGTGGAACCGCTTTCAACCGATTCCTTGATATCTTTGAGCATTTTTTTGAACGTCTTGTTTTCCTGCTGGTTGAGTAAAATTTCCAGACATTGCACAATGGGCAACCCGGCATCAATCATTGTGGAAAACTGTCTGGCAAACAGAATCACATCTTTTTCAACAACCTTTGGCTGGAGAAATGCAATGTTTTCAAAAATATCCTTGGGTTTTTCCTTGACACGCGTCGGCGTTATTCGAAGCCTTGCCAAATGAGACTTTACAGCCTGCTCACTGGCCGACTCCATCTCCCCTTTCTGAATTTTACCTGTCTTGTCTTTTCCAGTCCATTGGAATACAGCCATCTTCCCCTCCTGTCATTCAAGATCTCTCAGCCATGATTATTAAGCGCCCTGCCCTCAAAACGTTCCAATCTGAGGGGTTCTATGGAAATATCCGTGGGCACGCTGCTGGTCATGATCTGGGACCATGGCCTTAAGCAGGTGAACGTCGGCTTCGGTATCCATATCGGCAAACTGCCTGCTGCTGCCAATCAGAACCGCGCCGATGACCACTACATGCATGCGATGTTTTCAATCTCATCTCAACTGCCCGGATAAGCATTTACGACCCGCTTTTCTTTCTGAACGCTTTGTCCATAACGTTCCATAACCAGTTCGGCTTTCAGCCAAATTCCGTAATCGACCAGCTTCAGCGCGGCCTCTGAAAGACCATAAACAGATTTGAAACAAAAAAACCCCCTTCATTTGAACAAAAAAAAGCATACGGGATCACGCTTTTTGATATGGATCATGCCGTATGCCGGTTATAAAAACAAATCAATTTACTTATAAAGCGCCCAGGTCTTTCCTTTGGCAATCAGGACAACAAAATTGCTTCCGGCCAGGGTGTTATCGGGTTTAAAGGAAATGGGACCGGCAATTCCCTTGAATTCCTTGGTTTCTTTCAGAGCCTTTACAATGGCAGCCTTGTCTGCAGCGCCGGCTCTTGTGATGGCATCCGCCAGAAGGTTCATGCCGTCATACGACAGTGCAGAGTAAGGACCGGGTTCCTGATTGAATTTTTTCTTGTATCTGTCCACAAATGCTTTGGCAGTCGGCAGATATTCAATCATAGGCTTTGAGAAACAGAAAACGCCTTCGGCGGCTTTGCCGGCAATTTCCATCAGCTTGGGAGAATTGGAGCCGTCGCCCACTGCAATCAGCTTGCTGAATCCGCCTTGACGAAGTTGTTTAATGACCAGTGGGCCATCATCGTAGTAGGCTGTCCAGAAAACCGCATCGGGTGCTTTGCTTTTCAACCGGGTCACCAGAGCGGAGTGATCCTGCTCTCCTTTATTGACCACTTCAACGGCAACCACTTCATGCCCATTGCTTTCCATTTCTTTTCGGTCAGGATCGCCAACTCCCTGGAATAGCTGTCTTTCTGATGAATAATGGCCAGTTTCCTGATTTTCTTTTCCTTGAAAAAATTAACCGCGGTAATCGCCTGATCGATTCCGGTGCTGTTGATCTGGAAACCGTTTCCGGGGTTTGCACCGATCAGTTTGCTGGAATCGGCCACCGGAATGACAATGGGAACACCGGCATCGCCATAAATCTTCAATGTGGGCGCCGTCGCCGGGGAACAATAACCGCCGACAACCGCCACAACATCTTCAGAAACCAGTTTGTTTGCAGCAGACAGAGGCCTGCTGCGGATCACAGGCATCGTCGCCGGTTGTGGTAATCACATTTTTCCCCAGAATTCCGCCTTTGGCATTGATTTCAGAAACCGCCAGAAGGATGGCATTTTCCATGTCCTTACCAAAAGCCGCTTCGAGGCCAGTGGTCGGAACCATAATCCCCACCTTGATTTCATCGGCTGCAAAGCTTTGACCGGCCAGAAAAAGTCGCATTACAGCAAATACGACTGCCATCAAAAACCACTTCTTTGTCAAATACCCCCCTATCATTTTCTCATCCTCATTATGGGATTACTCTTATGAGCGTGCAGATCTCATCATAACCGTGAAACTGACCATAATAAACAACAATATCGCTTTTATCTGTGATGCTGATTTCGTTTTTTTTGTATTTTCATTTATTTATCATTCTGAATTTTGTAAACCAAAATCGAATCTTCTGTCAATGCATATTTCATTGCGATATTCTGACGACTGACGAGCGAAAACGCCTTATTTCCTTAACCCGAAACGTTTTGCTGCAATGATCTCACAGCCACGTTTCTTGCAGAATGAAATATCTCAGCCTGGCTTTCTTGTTTTTTAAGAAAACTTATGTCAATGATGTCAGCATCGAAAAAGGCAATGTTTATTTGACGGAATGTCAGGCATAATATTCCCGCATCCGATACCGGATAGTCTCCTTTATCCAAATGAACTCGGAAATGCCATGGCAAATCCCCTGATCCATCTGAGAAATCAACATCTGGGTGGCAAAATCGGCGGCATGGTCGCGGTGTGCTCGTCACACCCGATGGTTCTTCAGGCCGCCATGGAACTGGCCGCAGCCGAGAGATCGGCCCCTGCTGGTTGAGGCCACGGCCAACCAGGTCAACCAGTCCGGCGGCTACACGGGAATGACACCCGCCGATTTTTCAGCCTTCATCCGCCGACTTTCCGGATCCGCAGGCCTGCCGATTGAGCAGATCATCATCGGCGCCGATCACCTGGGCCCCCATGTCTGGAAGAACGAAACCGCCGCAAATGCCATGGCAAAAGCCGCTGAACTGGCGTCCCATTGCGTGGCCGCAGGCTTTCGCAAAATTCATCTCGACACCGGAATGCGCTGCGCCGATGATCCGGGCACTGCTCTTGTCTCCCGAAATCGCGGCCAGACGGGCCGCGACACTTTGCCTGGCGGCAGAGAACGCCGCATGCGATCGCCGCGATCAAGACCTGCCTCTGTATGTGATCGGAAACGAGGTGCCACCTCCCGGAGGCGGCCTGGAAGATGACCATCACCTGAGCCTGACCCATCCGGACAATCTGCTTTCATCGCTTTCACTTTACGAACAGGCTTTTCGGGATGCCGGACTGGCATCGGCCTGGCAGCGGGTGGTGGCTGTGGTGGTCCAGCCCGGCGTGGAATTCGGCGACCGCGTGATCGCCGCCTATGATCGGGATCGGGCAGCAGCGCTTTCCGCCTGTCACGCCGGCTTCCGGGCTTTATGACCTTTGAAATTCACGCCACGGATTATCAGACGCCGGTTGCCCTGAAGCAGATGGTAGAGGACCATTTTATCCTGCTGAAGACAGGCCCCTGCCTGACCTTTGCCTTTCGCGAAGCGGTTTACGCCTTGGCACACATCGAAGACGAATGGCCCGGCATTCATCAGCGCTCAAACCTGCGCCAGGTCATGGAAAACCTGATGGACAATCATCCCCGGCACTGGCAATCCCATTACCCGCAGGGCCAGACAGAAGCGCTTTGCTTTCTGCAGCAATTACAGCTTTCGGGACCGCATCCGTTATTACTGGGCTTATCCCGAAGCAACAGCCGCATTTGAGCGCCTGATCCAGAACTTGAGTCGCCCCATTCCCGGCGCCCTTCTGCGGCAGTTCTTCCCCGACCTCTATCCTGAAATAGAGTGTGGCGCACTCCAACCAGATCCTCAAACAATCATCAAGCGTCGCATTCAAAATGCCCTGAAACCCTACATAAAGGCTTGTCGATAAAGCGATGAACAAACCGGCTAAAAACCAGAAGATGAATCCTACCCGCAAAAAGCCGCTTCCTTGCCTGATCGCCGCTTTGATGAAGCCCAGTGCGTATGATCATTCCGTGAAAAAATGTGAGCTCATCGAAACCCATGCCTCATGGGTCATTTTGACCGGAACAGTTGCCTATAAGATCAAAAAACCGGTCAATCTGGGGTTTCTCGATTTCTCCACCCTTGAAAAACGACGGTTTTGCTGTGAAGAGGAACTGCGGCTGAACCGAAGGCTTGCACCGGAGATTTACCTGGGGCTGGCGCCGGTTTTTGGGACTCGCCGAACAACCCAAATGGACCGGAAGCGGCCAAGCCATCGAATACGCAGTCAAAATGGCGCAGTTTCCCCAAGAGGCCCAACTGGATCGGGCCCTTGCCAGCGGCAATCTTCAGCCGCGACATATCGATGCGTTTGCCCGTCTTATCGCTTGGTTCCATCAACAGATCGCCGTTGCCGGTGATGACTGCAGCTTATGGAGACCCGGATCACATCCGAAAGCCTGTTCAGGATAATTTTCTTCAGATCCGCAGAAACATCTCCTGAAGGGAAACTGTACTTGAACCGCTTGCCGAGTTGGAAGACTGGACCCGGACCGGATTGAATGCGCTGGAGCCTGTCTTTATGCGCCGCAAATCCGAAGGATACATTCGGGAATGTCATGGCGATTTACACCTTCGGAACCTGGCCTGGGTAAGCGATGCCCCTGTCGTATTTGACTGCATCGAGTTCAATCCCGATCTCAGATGGATCGATGTCATCAGCGATGCGGCGTTTCTGGTCATGGACCTGCAGGACCGTCGCCAGCCGCAACTGGCGCAGCGGTTTTTAAACCTGTACCTGGAACACACCGGCGATTATTGCGGCCTTCGTGTCCTGCCGTTTTACCTCACCTACAGGGCTCTGGTTCGCGCCAAGGTGAATGCGATTCTGGCACAGGCAATCCGGAATCAGCAAAAGGAGTCAGGCCAAAGCGGAAAGGGATTTTTTCGATTACCTACTGCTTGCAAAGCGTTATGCCAGGCCGGGCAGACCTCAATTGATCATTACCCACGGCATGTCGGCATCGGGAAAAAGCACACTGACCCAGCCGATTCTCGAACACTTTGAAGCAATTCGAATCCGCTCCGATGTCGAACGGAAAAGAATCTTTGGCATGAAACCGGAAGACAGACGGCCATGCGGTCATCGGCAAAGGGATTTATACCGACGAAGCCACGGAACGGACGTATGCCAGACTCTCTGAACTTGCCGGCGAGATACTGGATGCGGGATATTCGGTGATTGTTGACGCCACTTTTCTTAAAATCGATCAGCGGCAGCGATTTCAACGGCTGGCAGCGGCAAAACAGATCCCGTTTCTGATTCTGGAATGTATGGCCTCGCCCGAAACACTCCGGCGCCGGATTGTCGAACGCCCGAAGAATGCATCCGATGCCGATCTGGCCGTACTGGAACACCAGACTCCGCAACCGGCAACCGCTTAGTGAAAGCGAAAGACTTTTTGCCCTTGAAATCGACACCGAGGCCCCTTTTGATGTCCGGTCTCTGGCAGAAAAGATCAGATGCAATCGCAAGGACCACTGAATAAAATCCATTTAGAAATGACGCTGCTTCATCATGCGGGATTTTCCGATTCCCGATTAGCCTCGTTCAAGAAAATGCCGGCAAATCCAGGAATTGAAAAGCGCGCAGCAGTGTTTGGTGTTGCCTCTGTCAGATTCGGGTGTAAAGGTTTGCTCGGCAACCTGCGCCCTTCCATTTCTGTCGATCAGCATCACCGACGATGAGCGGGTGCCGTATCCCGGGCTCTGGATAAACATCGGTGATAGGATCCGCTCCCATGCCATGCCGACACCCGTATCCGGGAGTCTGTCATCCGGCGGAATCTCGCGGTTTTTCAGAAGATGAAAGATCGGGTCCAGTATTCACTGTGATCCGCATCCAAAACCGCTGTCTTCAGCAAGGCAATCCCTTTTTCCACCTTCGGCCAGGGGGTGTTGAGAAGATGATTGCTCAGGCCGTACCATCCGGGATCAAGTCGGTGGATTCCCGGCCCCCGGTTGGAATAGTAAAACAGCCCGGATGCGTCTCCGACAATCAGGTTGAATCCGCTGTATGATTGACCGGCAGCCGAAACCGCCTCAAGATAGGCCTGGGAAGGACTGTCTTCCCGAAAGAAAGTCGCTCACCAGATGACCGCGCGACGGGGCATCGGGCTTTGGGCCCGCCGGGCTCGCGGTAATTGGTGATGGCCGCAAACCTGCCGGAGCGGGTAATGCCCAGCCAGGTTCCGCCGCCTTTTAAATCCCGGCCTGCCAGAATATCCGGATGATCTTCCCAGAACGCCATCGGAAGGGTGGGACGGTCATAGAACTCGTCCCGATTGGCAGCCAGAATGAGGCGATATTCCGGATGGACGTCATAGGCCAGAAGAATCAGACACATGAACTCACCATTGACCCGACAAAAGAATTTGTGATATCTTTACGGATCTGACTTAACGCATGGTATTTCTATAATCATATTTCGTTATGGAGGATATTTCAATGAGAGAAGTGGTGATTGTCAGTGGTTCCCGGACCGCCATCGGAAATTTTGGCGGGGCCTTGATGAATGTTCCGGTTGTTGAGCTTGGCGCGGTGGTGATGAAAGATGTTTTAAAGAAGGCAGGCTTGCGGCCGATTGCAGATGACGCCATGAAAGCCAATGCTCCGGACAAGTTAAAAGACCAGGGATTGATCGAGCTTGAAAAAAAGGCTGGTTCCTGGGATGACCAGGCCACACCGATCGCCATTGATGAAGTCATCATGGGAAATGTGCTTCAGGCAGCTCAGGGGCAGAACACCGCCAGGCAGGCCATGATCCGGGCAGGGCTTCCCAAGGAGACCCCGGCGGTCACCGTCAACAAGATCTGCGGCTCGGGCTTAAAGGCCATTGCCATGGGCGCGGCCTCCATCATGAGCGGCCAGGCGGATGTGATTCTGGCCGGCGGGCAGGAAAACATGAGCCTTGCACCCATGGCCCTTCCCAAAGCCCGCTGGGGACACCGGATGGAGCTGACCGGAAAGGGCGAGATTACCGACCTTATGGTTTTTGACGGGCTGTTTGAGATATTCTATGGATATCACATGGGACTGACCGCCGAAAACATCGCTTCGATGTACGGCATCAGCCGTCAGGAACAGGATGAACTGGGCGTTTTAAGCCATAGCCGGGCCATGGCCGCCATCAGGGAAGGTATCTTTGCCAAGGAAATTGCGCCGGTCATCATCGCATCCCGAAAAGGCGATATTGTTTTCGAAACGGATGAGCGGCCCATGGAAACCAGCCTGGAAAAAATGGGCAAACTCCGGCCGGCCTTTAAAAAAGACGGCTCCGTCACTGCGGGGAATGCTTCCGGAATCAATGACGCAGCTGCTGCCGTTCTGATGATGAGCGCCGAAAAAGCCAAAGACATGGGACTTGAGCCCATCATCCGGATCAAAGGCTTTGCAGCCGGCGGGCTGGATCCGGCCTATATGGGACTGGGACCGGTTCCCGCGGTCCGGAAAGTGTTAAAGACCACCGGAATGACTTTAAAAAGCATCGACATGATCGAGCTTAACGAAGCTTTTGCCGCTCAGGCCATCGGCTGCATGCGGGAGCTGGGAATTGAAAATGACCGGCCGAATGAACTGGGAAGCGGCATTTCCCTGGGGCATCCCATCGGCTGCACCGGCGCCCGGCAGGTGGTCACCGGCATGTACCAGATGCAGCGCAAAGGTTACCAGAGCGGCCTGTTTACCATGTGCATCGGCGGAGGCATGGGAATGGCCATGATCGTGGAGCGGTAATCATTTTTTTCTTTACTTGTTCGGTAGTTATTGGTAAGAATGAACCGTTGGTGTTTCGTGTTTTTGCCGAGCACCGACAACCGAAACTGACCCAATAGGAGACAGCAGATGGATATCAGCAGAAAACTGGGGATACTGGTGTTTTGCGGCGTTCCGGCAATTATCGGCGGTGGTATTATATATGGTTTTTTCCACAGCTATACACCGGTTGCCATTTATGAAGTATTGCTCCTGTTTGTTGCCGGTGGATTTGCCAGCAAGTAACAATTTCATGACGATTCTTTTTTGCCTTTGCCTGATCCTGTCTTGATTTCAGCCCCGAAATGCATTTGTCTTGAATGCATTTCGGGGCTCTGACGTTATTGTGGTTTTCATTGAACGTATAACCCATTTCACAGAATGCAATCCTTCCATGAACGATCCAGCCAACAAAATGAAGCTGTGGTATTTCCTTGCGATCTTCCTGCTCTCTGCGCTGATGCTGGGATGGCTTCTGTGGCCATTTATGTCCGTTATTGTTCTTGCCGCAGTCGTTACCAGCGTCTTTAGAGCTGTTTTCCAGTTTTTCCGCAGATATTTAAATGCCTCACTGTCATCGATGCTGACCTGTATGCTGATATTTTTAATTCTCTTTGTCCCCATGGTGTACTTAGTCGGCTCCCTGTCTCAGGAAGCTTATGGTCTTTACCAGATGGGGAAAACCGCGGCCATCAGCGACCAGATGGAAGCGCTTCTGGCCAATAACCGGCTCATTGAAACGGCCAACCAGTATTTATCCCAATTCAATTATGTTCTGACAGGCGATGCAGTCAACAAGGCCGTATCCGAGCTGGGGAAGGTTGTCGGGCTTTTTCTCTATCAGCAGGCAAGCGCCATTGCTTCCAACATCTTGAATTTTTTGTTTTATTTCTTTTTCATGCTGATGTTCATCTATTATTTTCTGGTTGACGGCCATAAGCTGGTTGCGTTTGCCATCAATTTTTCACCGCTGCCGGATGATCAGGACAAGATACTGATTCAGAAATTCAAGGACATGGCAGGCGCGATTTTGATCGGTAACGGCCTGAGTGGACTCATTCAGGGCCTTGCAGGCGGGATTCTTTTTTCGCTGTTCGGGCTGAAGTCTCCGGTTCTCTGGGGCGTGATCATGGCTTTTGTCGCGTTTCTTCCGATTATCGGCACCGGCGTGGTGTTTATTCCGGCTGCCCTTTATCTGTATCTGACGGGCAGATTTGCCGCGGGAATTTTTTTCGTAATTTTTTATCTCGTGCTTTCGGTAATCATGGAGTACATTTTCAAGCCGAAACTCGTTGGCCAACGGGTCAACATGCACACCATGCTGGTATTTCTATCCATCCTGGGAGGCGTAAAGCTTTTTGGAATCCTGGGAATCATTTATGGCCCGCTGGTGGTTACCGCCTTTTTAACCCTGACCGATATTTATCACACGCGTTATCAATATCTGGTAGATAATGAATGTATTGAAACAATAAGGTAGTTACAAATGACAGAGATCGAAAATACTCCCGATATTCGCCCCGATATTCGCCCCAATATCCGAATTGACAGCGAAATGAAAAAATCCTATCTCGATTATGCCATGAGCGTCATCATCGGCAGGGCACTTCCGGATGTCCGCGATGGCCTCAAGCCCGTTCACCGTCGCGTGCTCTTTGCCATGCACGAGCTGAGCAACGACTGGAACAAGCCCTATAAAAAATCCGCCCGTATCGTCGGTGATGTCATCGGTAAATACCATCCTCACGGCGACACGGCCGTATATGACACCATCGTCCGCATGGCGCAGGATTTTTCCCTGAGATACCCGCTGGTGGATGGTCAGGGAAATTTCGGCTCCATTGACGGCGATCCCCCGGCTGCCATGCGTTACACGGAAATCCGCATGAAACGCCTGGCCCATCATATGCTGGACGATCTTGAAAAGGATACGGTCAATTATGTTCCCAACTATGATGAATCGCTCTCGGAGCCGTCGGTTCTGCCGGCCAAGATCCCCAATCTGATCATCAACGGCTCATCCGGCATTGCAGTCGGCATGGCGACCAATATTCCGCCCCATAATCTGAATGAAACCATCGAGGCCATAAAAGCCATTATCGACAATCCGGGACTTGGCTTTGAAGAACTCATCTCCATCATGCCGGGTCCGGATTTTCCGACCGCCGGGTTTATCTACGGAAAAACCGGAATCCATGATGCCTATCGGACCGGCCGGGGCATCATCCGGATGCGGGCCAGAACCCTTGTTGAAAAGGACAAGAAAACCGGCAGCGAAACCATCGTGGTAACCGAGCTTCCCTACCAGGTCAACAAGGCCAAGCTCATTGAAGCCATTGCCGATCTGATCCGGGACAAACAGATCGAGGGCATCCGGTTCATCCGGGATGAATCGGACCGGGAAGGCATGCGGATCGCCATGGGCCTTAAAAAAGACCAGGCCGCCGAAGTCATCATCAATCAGCTCTACAAGCACACCCGGATGGAAAGCAGTTTTGGCATCATTTTGCTGGCGGTCGTCAATAACCGGCCGGAGCTGCTGACCCTGAAAGAAATCCTGGAATATTTTATCCGGCACCGCAAACAGATTATTGTCCGAAGAACCCAGTTTGACCTGAAAAAAGCCGAAGACCGGGCCCATATCCTGGAAGGGCTGAAAATCGCCCTCGACAATCTGGATGCCGTGGTCAGCCTGATCCGCCAGTCCCCGTCTCCGGCAGAGGCCAAAGCAAGGCTTATTGCCACATTTTCGCCTTTCGGCGATTCAGGCCCAGGCCATACTGGATATGCGGCTCCAGCGGCTTACGGGCCTGGAGCAGGAAAAAATCATCGAAGAATACCAGAAAACGCTTAAAGACATCGACTGGTTCAAGCAGATTCTGGGCAGTGAGCTGATAATTCTGAGACTGATCAAGGAAGAGCTGACCGAAATTCAGACGGAATTCGGCAATCCCCGGCGAACGCAGATTGTGGATGAAACCCGCGAGATTACGCTTGAAGACATGATTGTGGAAGAAGACATGGTGGTCACCATTTCAAAAACCGGCTATATCAAGCGAAACCCCATTACGCTGTATAACAGCCAGCGACGCGGCGGAAAAGGCAAGACCGCGATGGAAACAAAGGATGAAGACTTTGTGGAGCATCTTTTTGTGGCATCCACCCATCACTACCTTTCTCTTTTTTACCAATCAGGGAAGACTCTACTGGTGCAAAGTCTATCAAATTCCTCAGGCCGGCCGCGCCAGCCGCGGAAAAGCGATCATCAACCTCTTGAATTTTCAGAATGAAGAGCGTCTGACGGCCGTACTTGCGGTATCCAAATTCGAACCCGGATATCACATCATGATGGCCACCCGCAGCGGCGTGGTGAAAAAAACCAATCTGATGGATTTCAGCAGGCCCCGGGCGGCCGGCATTATCGCCATCTCCCTGGATGAAGGCGATGAGCTGATTTCCGCCAAGATTACCGACGGCACCCTGAATGTATTTCTTGGCTCCGCATTCGGCAAATCCATTCGCTTTCATGAATCGGATGTCCGCTCCATGGGCAGAAATGCCGCAGGGGTCCGGGGAATGCGGCTGAGCCAGGGAGATTCGATTGTGGGCATGGAAGTGTTAAGTCACGGCCAGACCCTTTTCGCCATTACCGAAAACGGATTCGGAAAAAGAACTTCGATCGATGAATATCCGGTCCAGAAACGCGGGGGCCTTGGGGTCATCACCATCAAAACAACGGAACGAAACGGAAATGTCGTGGCCATTCTTCTGGTGGAAGAAGATGACGATCTGATGCTCATGACAGAAAATGGCAAACTCATTCGAATCCCCACCCGGGGCGTTTCCGTCATCAGCCGCAACACCCAGGGCGTAAAACTGATCGGTATGGATCTGGCTGAAAAAGTAACCAGTGCGGCCAGACTTGCTGAAAAAGAGGAAGAAGTTTATGAATCAGACGAATCAGACGAACCAGATGATTCAGGCGCCCCTCTTGAGTCCGTTTGATTTAAAAATCGGCGTGGTCGGCGGCGGAAGCTGGGGTACGGCTTTGGCCAATCTTCTGGGGACCAAAGGCTATTTCATCGATTTCTGGGTTTTTGAAGAAGAAGTGCGATCCCAGATTTTGACTTATCGGGAAAACCGGATATTTCTTCCCGGCATTTCCCTGTCCGAACGGCTGAACCCGACCTGCGATCTCAAACAGGCGGTCATGGGCAAGGATCTGGTTCTGATGGTGGTTCCTTCTCATTTGATGCGGGCGGTTTCCCAGCGCATGTCCCGTGATGTGCCGGACAGCGCCATTGATCGTATCGGCATCCAAAGGAATCGAAAACCGAGACCCATCTGACCATGAGCGGGGTCCTGACCCAGACCCTTCCCCACATTCCCGAAACCCGGATTGCCGTGCTTTCCGGCCCCAGCTTTGCCAAGGAAGTGGCGCTGGAGTCTCCGACGGTTGTCACGGTAGCTTCAAAGGATCCCGCATCGGCGACACTGGTCCAGCATGTTTTTGCCACGCCGGCTTTCAGGGTCTATACCCATGATGATGTCATCGGCGTGGAGCTGGGCGGCTCTGTAAAAAATGTCATTGCGATTGCCGCGGGAATCATCGATGGACTCGGACTCGGCCTGAATACCCGTGCGGCGTTGATTACCCGGGGACTTGCCGAAATCCGCCGCCTGGGGCTCAAGCTTGGCGCCAATCCCCATACCTTTGCCGGACTTGCCGGCGTCGGAGATCTGGTCCTGACCTGCACCGGCGATCTGAGTCGCAATCATACGGTGGGCAGAAAAATCGGAGAAGGAAGAAGTTTGCCGGATATTCTTTCAGAAACCCGCACGGTGGCCGAAGGGATTAAAACAGCGGAATCGGTATACAATCTTTCCGCGCAGCTCGGGGTTGAAATGCCCATTTCCCATGCGGTATATTATATTCTTTATGAAGGGTTGTCTCCCAGAGAAGCCGTATATCAACTGATGACGCGGGATCTGAAGCATGAAATCGATGATTTTATGTGAAAGAAGCCTGACGGCAGACGACGGATGGATGGTCTGTCACCTGATATCTGTCGTCTGGATAGCGCTGTGATTATCAAATCAGGGGAAGGAGCGATATGCCCCGGAAATCATCTGTCAGCGAATATTCTTCGGAAGTTTCGGATGAAACCATAGCGGTTCAGCCCAGAGCCCGGTCCATCCGCCACAAGGCTGAAGGACACCGCGGGCGGCTGCGGGACAAGTTTCTGGAATCCGGTCTTTCCGGTTTTCACGATTACGAAGTGATCGAGATGCTGCTGACGCTGGCAACTCCCCGTAAGAGATTGCAAGGAAATTGCCAAGGCGGCGCTTTCGCGTTTCAAAACCCTTCAGGGCGTTTTGGAGGCCCCGCCGGCATCGCTTCTGGATCTGAGCGGCATCGGCCCCCAGAATATTTTCGGCATTAAATTGATACAGGCGGTTGCAGACCGGTATCTGGAAAAGCGAATCACCCGAAAAGACATCATCTCGCATTCCAAGGCTCTTTTTGAATATCTCTATTACAATCTGCGGGATAAAAGCCGTGAATGTTTTAAAGTGATTCATCTGGATGCCAAAAACCAGGTTCTTGGCATTGAAACGCTTTTTGAAGGATCATTATCGACAACAGCGGTCTATCCCCGGGAAGTCATCCTGGCTGCCCTGAATCATCATGCCGCGGCAGTGATTTTCGCCCATAACCATCCATCCGGAGACCCCGCGCCATCTTCCGATGACATGGCGATTACCCGAAAACTGATTTTTTGCTGCGATATCATGGGAATAACGGTTCATGAACACATTGTCATCGGAGAAAACCGGTATTTCAGCTTTGCGGATGAAGGGCATATCGCCAGAATATATCGTGAGCTGGAATCTCTAAGCCTATAACATTGTTAAAGCAGACGAAGAACCATGCAAAAATCATCATCTCCTCCGCCATATTGTTTTGGCAAACTTGAAAATGTCTTTCCCGAAGGCGAAGACGGACTTCGAAACACGCCGGAGTCCTGCGTTCCCTGCTGTCATAAAACCGAATGCCTGCGCGCTGCAATGGCTGATGCCGGCGGATTGAAGCTTCAGGAAAAAAATGTGGACAGAGCCTATGCGGCCGGCATGCTTGGCTTTCTGGGAAGATGGTCCCGAAAAAAAGATCTTCAAAGACGAATATCAGAAAAAAATGGGGTGAGTCATGAAAACGATTAAAGATATTGCGATTGCCGGAAAACGGCTCCTGGTCCGGGTTGACTTCAATGTGCCGCTCGATAAACAGCAGAGAATCACCGATGATTCCCGAATTCAGGCCGTGCTGCCGACACTGAAGTACGCCCTGGATCAAAAGGCCAAAATCATCGTTGCCTCCCACCTGGGAAGGCCCAAGGGGAAGGTTTCTCCGGAATTCAGCCTGAAACCTGCGGCAGAGCGGCTGAGCGTGCTTCTGAATCAGCCGGTTCAACTGGCCCCGGATTGCGTGGGTGACGCTGTTGAAGCCATGGTTGCGGCCATGAAGCCCGGAGATATTGTGGTTCTTGAGAATCTTCGGTTTCATCCGGATGAGGAAAAAAACGCGGACGCATTTGCCAAATCCCTGGCCGGGCTTTGCGATGTCTATGTCAATGACGCCTTTGCCGTGTCCCACCGGGCCAATGCATCCGTTGAAGCCATCACCCGGTTTGCGCCCCTGTCGGTTGCCGGATTCCTTCTGAAAAACGAGATGGATTATTTTGATAAAGCCATGACCACTCCGGAGCGGCCCCTGGTTGCCGTTATCGGCGGCGCAAAGGTATCCAGCAAGCTGGCCGCCCTTGAAAACATGCTCCTTAAAGTCGATAAGATCATCATCGGCGGCGCCATGGCCAACACCTTTCTCCGGGCCATGGGGCATTCGACCGGAAAATCCCTGGTGGAAACCGACTTGATCGAAACCGCCGGAACCATACTTAAAAAAGCTTCAGAAAAAGGCGTAAAAATCTATCTTCCGGTGGACGGGATCACCGCCGGCCAGGTTGAGGCAACCGCAGCCTCCGCAGTTTTTCCGGTTCAGGAAATTCCAAGTGACCAGATGATTCTGGATATCGGTCCGGCCACTTCCCTTTTGTATGCCGAAGCGCTTCAGGGCGCCAAAACCATTGTCTGGAACGGCCCCATGGGCGTTTTTGAGATGGCGCCTTTCAGCAAGGGCACGTTTGACATGGTGAACCATGTGGTTGCATCCGGCGCCATCACCATTGTCGGCGGCGGCGATACCGATGCCGCCATTCATCGCTCGGGCAAGGCCGACCGGATCACCTATATTTCAACCGGCGGCGGCGCATTTTTAGAGCTTCTGGAAGGAAAAAAACTGCCGGGTGTCACAGCCCTTGAATCCGTTTCCAAAAGCGACAAATGACCCGGAAAGCAAAAATCATCACGCTAATGGCGTTTGGTTTTCTGATACTTGCGGGGTATTATTTCAGAATCCCGATCTGGAAAATGGTCATTCATACCTACGATGTCCTGACGGATCGGGAGGCCATACAGACCTATATCCTCTCCTGGGGAATGGCCGCCCCGATTGTCTTTACAGGGATTCAGATCCTTCAGGTGGTCCTTGCGCCCATTCCCGGCGAAGCCACCGGCTTTATCGGCGGGTTCCTGTTTGGCGCGCTTAACGGTTTTTTATATTCCAGTGTCGGCCTGGCAGTCGGCTCCCTGATCAATTTCGGCATTGGCCGGTTTCTGGGAAAGCGGTTTATTCGAAAACTGATTCCGGCAAGCCAGATTCAACAGCTCGACAGACTTGTTCACCGGCAAGGCGCCATTGTCCTGTTTATTTGTTTTTTGTTCCCCGGATTTCCAAAGGATTATCTGTGCCTGTTTCTGGGCATCAGCGATATTCCTTTTAAGCTTTTTATTGTCATGGCAACATTCGGCCGAATGCCGGGAACCCTGGCGCTCAGCGTTCAGGGCGCTTCCCTTTATGAAAAAGAGTATGTCCTGACAACGGTCATCACGGTGTTCTGTATTGTATCTGCTTATTTATCCTACCGCTACAGAGAAAATCTGTACACCTGGCTGGAAAAACTGAACGGCAAATGAAGGGCTTGACCCGTGAGGCAATTGATGGTAGCAAAAGCAGGTATGACATGCGCGAAACGGGTTATTCTCAGCAAGCTTGCCGGTTATGGGGCCCCGACCTTCCTTTAGGTTTTTATACAGGAGATACCATTGACATTCTGGAGCATTCGCGAAGAACTCAGCCAGGCAAACCGCTTGAGAAGATCCTATTACGAGCTCTTAAGAGATGGGCTTGATCAGCAGATGATCCAGTATGGCCTGATTGATTCCTACAACAATTTTCAGTGCAAAAAAATGGCTTTCCCCTTTGTTGAAAAACGGGAATTAAAGCCTCGCGCCCGGATTCCGGATGTGGAATACGATTGCCAGAATGCGTTTCTGGTCATTTTTGTCGAAGACACCATTCCGGCATCCTGCAAGAAATACATCCGGTTTTTTGACGAAAACAAGACCACAAAAATCAATCTGCTGCAATCCAAGAACCTTGCGCTGTCCGACACCTTTGACCGGAATCAGAAATACATCGAATCCGCTCATTTTGTTGATTTTTTAAGAACTCATGCTGCCGGTGGATTATAGCCTTCTGATCCAGAGAGATCCGTCATCCCGCAACCGGGACCGGTACTGCGTGTCTCATTTTCATGTCCGGATCGACTGGCCCATTGCCGATGCCGCTGAAAACCTGGCCCTGAACCTTCGCTATATTTCCAAAGATCTTTATGAAAAAGGCGATAAATACGCCGAGGACATTCAAAAGAAATTTTTTGAATATCACGGCCTTCCGATGATGGCCGGCGGCAGACGGACCGCAGCTATCGTTGCCGCTCAGTACTTGAAACGCATTCCCTGCATTTCCACCGTCTATGTGGGCAGCAGCGAGTCCCGGTCTCTGAGACGCATCTCGGAACGGGGTATTTCAAAATACATCCTTTTAAAACTCACCACCGCCGAAATGGAATCCGTGGCCACGACCCATCACCTTCCCCTCAACACGTTTTACAAGAATTATGTCGTCACCCGGAAAGCGGGGTTCGGAATCTGTGTTTTTCAGGTAGCCTATTCCTACACCAACCAGGCCCGTCCCCCGGATGATGGAAAACTTCGGGAACTGAAGCCGGATCTTTACTGGCTGTCCGTTGCCAACCAGCACATTCTTCCCAGGCCCGGAATATGGAAGTATCCGCCCCTGCCCTTGAATGTGATCTACTCCTGATGCGGCCACAGCACATGGGCGTTGATCCGCTGGCAGATGTCGGTTGCGCAAATCAGAGCCTTGCCGTCAAGGGTTTTTACCGGAACCGCGCCCATCAGCGCATTGGTTGCCAGAACATGATCCGCGGCATGGAGGTCTTCGATCGAAAGCGGCCGGTCGCATGATCGCATATCCCCATCGGCTGAATATTTCACAAACCTTCGCGGACATGATTCCGGGAAGGACATGCGCCGATACCGGCCGGATCAGGGTTTTTCCGGAAATCACCAGAAGGCTGGCGGTGTTGGTTTCGGAAACACTGCCATCCGGATTCAGGATGAGGGCTTCGTCGCCATTGTTTTCCTTTGCCCAGTTACCGGCAAGAAAATAATATAGATAATTCATCGTTTTATGTGCGGCCAGCGGGGTTTGCCGGGGCTCCGGATATGTCAACAGCCTGAGCCCGTCCGACCGGAGCATCTCCAGGCGATGGGTGTAGGCGCGTGCCATGACCACAAGATGACAGCCGATAAATCCGGATGGTTCTTCGGCCTTTACGGCCATGAGTTTAATTGCTGCAACCGCGCCCTGAAGCCTATTGGCGCAAAGAACCTGTGAAAGCACATCGGACCAGGTAATATCCGGCGGGTCCTTATCAAACAGTGCTTTCCAGGAATGTTCAAACCGCCTGAGATGATCCTGAAGAAAGCAGGGCCTGCCGTTTACCGCACGAATCGTTTCAAAAAGCCCGTAGCCATACTGCATCCCGTAACCCGCCACAGGCAGGCAAGCTTCTTCCCGCGGCGCCAGAGCGCCGTTTATCCAGACCGTCGGACAGGGAACGGAATGCGTTTTTTTATCCTGTAAAACCCCCATCAGGGTCTTTCCCTTGTGCAGGGTTTCCGCGTATTCATCCAAAGGGTTCGAGTCAAAGACAATGCCGCCGCCGACGGAAAACAGCATTTTCCCCTTGAAAACGGTTGCCGTCCGAATGGCGATGGAAAGATCCAGGGTGTCATGGAAGCTGATGTATCCGATCGACCCGGTATAGATATGCCTGCGGACCGGCTCCATCTCGTCGATGATTTCCATGGCCCGTATCTTGGGGCAACCCGTGATGGAACCCCCGGGAAAGGTCGCCTGCAGCAGATCCACGGAATCCATATCTGAATCCAGGGTGCCTTCCACATCCGAAACCAGGTGATAGACATTCTGATAGGCCTCAACCCGCTTATGGACGGAAACGCGAACCGATCCGGGCCGGCAGACTTTTCCGATGTCATTTCGCAGCAGATCCACGATCATGGACAGCTCCGCGTCGTCCTTGAGGCTTTCAAAAAGCTCATTTTTCAGCCGAAGATCCTCGTCCGCCGTATTTCCCCGGGGCCGGGTTCCCTTGATCGGCCGGGTTTCCACCTTCTCGCGGTTTCGATAAACAAATCGCTCCGGCGATGTGGAGATGATCTGATGGTCTTTTGCCTGAATATAGGCAAAAAACGGGGCGGGATTTCGCGCATAAAGGGATTGAAACAGCCTGAAAGGATCTCCCCGGAATCCGGTTGAAAACCGCTGGGACATGTTGACCTGATAGACATCCCCGGACCGGATGTATTCCCTGATGATTTCAACAGCCCGGAGATAACCCGGCTGCGTAAAGCTGGACGCAAATCCGCCGGCGTCCCCGGAAAAATCGGAATCATCCGGCAATGGCCGGGAAAGGTCCTTACGAAAGCCGTCCAGGTTATCAAAAACTGTCGACTCCTGGACACCGGTAAAGATGGGGGCGCATATCCGGCTTTTCCGGCTGACCGCGTCCTGAACAAGAATCACCGATGGCGCATACAGGCAGATATGCGGCAGCCCCAGATCATCCACGGAGGTTCTGGGCAGTTTTTCCAGGCAGTCTTTCAGATCATACGCAAGATATCCCATGAGTCCTGCGCCGATCGGCATCTCAAAATCTGAAGAAGCGGCGTTAAAATGAAACTGGCGAAGGATTTGCCGAAGCACTTCAAAGGGATTTTCGGCAATGTGATGCACCGTGTCGTGGATTCTGACCTGAAGGCGCTGATCTCTTCCGGTAAGCGCCAGCCAGGGCTTTACACCCAGAATATGATATCTGGCGCAGTCCAGGCCGGTTCCACTCATCAGCAGCACGGTTCCGGGAAGGGCGGCAAACCGTGAGGCTGTTTCCATGAATGTTTCGTTCAGTTCAATGGGCTGCGCATGGAAACCGGAAATGGAGAAGGCAAAGGGAAGGGTCATGATCGTTTCAGCAGCATTTGTTTTTGCTTTTCTTTCTTCTTGAGCTGTTTTTCACAGAATACGGACGCACCGGAGGCCGGATGAACGCCGGTATGGTAAACCAGCGTTGAAACCGTCGAAGGCGTGGGGGTAAAGACTTGAACCTGCTCCGGAATCAGGCGGAGATGACGGGACACGAATGTTTTTAGCCGGCTCATGTGGGCCTCGGTGCAGCCGGGGTGCGCAGCCATGAAATAATAAGTCAGATAGAGCTGCTTCCCGGATGTTTTACAGATCGCGTCAAACAAGTGCTTAAATTCGATCAGACTGTCCATTCCGGGTTTTCCCATGAGATCGAGCACATCGTTTTCCGTATGCTCCGGAGCGATTTTCATCTGACCGGAAGTGTGGTGATGCACCACATCGGTCAAATACCTCTGCCCGTTTTTCCGGTCGGAAAGAATCAGGTCATAGCGGATTCCGGATGCCACAAAAACATGCCGGACAGCCTTTATTTCCCGGATTGCCTTAAGCAGGTCGATCTGATGGCGGTGATCCACCTTAAGCTGATCACAGATCCCGGGATGCAGGCACCGTTTATCGCTGCATGCGCCTTTGAGCTGTTTTTTCCGGCATTCGAATCCATACATGTTCGCCGTCGGCCCGCCGACATCCGAAATGATTCCTTTAAACGCCGGATGGGCGGCCATTTCTTTCACCTCGGCCAGAACAGAGGCCTGGCTTCGCCACTGAACGGTTCTGCCCTGATGCACGGCAATGGCGCAGAAACTGCATTCGCCGTAACACCCCCTGTGCGTGGAAACCGAAAACCGGATGGTCTCAAGAGCCCGGACTTCCCCCAGTTTCTGGTAATATGGATGCAGATCCCGCTCATAGTCCAGTTCATGGACTGCATCCATTTCAGATTGCGAAAGCGGCGGACAGGGGGGCATGTGGATAAGATACCGGGCGCCGTGTTTCTGGCACAACCCTTTAGCCGTCACCGGATCATTGTTCTGATAAAAGAGGTGAAACATCCGTGAAAACGATTGGGGATCGGCGGAGACCTTCTCGAAAGACTCCATTTCGATGCAGTCGGATCGGGCGCTGCCGGCGATATAACAGATGCCCCGGGTTTCGGCAAAGGATTCGCCACGCTTTAACTTGTCTGCAAGAGACAGGACTGCTTTTTCCCCCATCCCATAGATCAGGATGTCGGCCTTGGCGTCAAACAGGATGGATCTGCGGATGGAATTTGACCAGCAGTCATAATGGGGGATCCGCCTGAGACTGGCTTCGATACCGCCCAGAACAATGGGAACGGTGGGCTTGAAAAATCTGCGGATAAGATTCGAATAAACGATGATCGCCCGGTCCGGCCTGCGGTCGTTGAGGCCCCCGGGGGTATAGTCATCCTGTTTCCGGCGTTTTCCGGTCGCCGTATAATTGGCCACCATCGAGTCCACGCTGCCGGAAGTCACGCCCCAGAACAGCAGCGGCTCCCCCAGCCGGGTGATATCGTTTCGGGACTGGATATCCGGCTGAGCAATGACGCCTACCCGATACCCCTGCTGCAAAAGGAGCTTGCCGATGACCGCCGCGCCGATAAAGGGGCTGTCCACATAACTGTCGCCGGTAATCAGAACAACGTCAAGCTGATGCCACCCCAGTGATTCGACTTCTTCCGGCGTGGTGGGTAAAAACATTTCCTATTTGACCGACAATACCGGACATTGGGCTTTCAGAACAACATACTGGGCCGTTGATCCAAAAACCAGCTTGCCGACTTTGGATCTTCGCCTGACCCCGATAATAATCAGGTCGATTTCATTTTCCCTGGCAAACTGTACCAGGTCTTCCCCGGCCTCCAGTCCGCGAACGGACAGATGGGTTTCACAGGGGATCTTGGCCTCCATGAACTGAGTCTGGGCGAAATCCAGGAGAGTTTCGTGCTTGACAAATTCCTGGCGCGGCACTTCCGGCCCGCCAACCATCGACATCACCAGATACACCCTGGCGTTCAGGGCAGTTGCATATTCTCTGCCGATTTTCAAAGCCTCATTGGAAACATTTGTTCCATCAAAAGCAACCATAATTTTCATCAGGGGCTCCTGATCATGCGGATATCTTCCCGCTTTAGAAAGCGGGGGCAATCCATTTTCACGGTAAGGTTAAGTTGAAAGCATATCAAACAGCTTGCCGTAGGCAGCTTCATCAAGGGGTTCAAATCCGGCCTTGTCGGTTTTTGCAGTACTCACGGTTTTGGATTTGATCAAACACTTGGCCCCACAGTTGCTGCATTTGACTTCTACCGGCCACTGGTCACTCGAAAACTCCGGCAGATCAATTTGTGACTGGCATCTGGGACATTTCGTACTCGGCTTTCTTTTTTGCGCCCATTTCGGAATCAACCGGCTGTTCCTGTAAGACCCTCCCAACAGCCTGCGGCTCCGGATCCGGAGATAAAACCGGTTCTACCGCTTCAACAACAACAGTTCGGGATTGAACGGAAACAGGAGAAATTTCAACTCTTCAGAACGGATCACATTCATGAGGGCTTTGCCGTATCCGGTCGCTGTCATCGACTCCCCCCAGTGCTCTGAATCTGTCATAATCTTCCTTGGAGAGCGTCAGTTTCACTTCAACGGTATGGGAGCTCAGCAAAGCGGTTTGAAGCTGCCCCAGTGTGGCTGCCATTGCCGCCATTCGGGATGCAGCCTCCTGAAGCTGAACCTGTAATTTGCTGATCAAATTGATGGCTGGAAGTGTTTGGCCCTCGTAAGATACTTTAGCATCTGCCAGATTGATAATACTCATGTAGTTCCTCCCATGAAAGCGTACTAAAGCCGGTAGTATTGGAACGATGTAAAACCTGTATTCTTAATGCTGGATTGAAAATGCGGCAAAACAAAAAAACAACTCATCAAGCCTATAAGCTAGTATCAATTACCGTACTGTATTATTCCAAAGATGTACAGATTTTTCAGCAACCCGATTTTCATTTATTTTCGTAAGAAAATTCATCCATCAATGTTTTTCCACCAATCACAGCCTTGGTTTTGATGTTGTAAATCCCCTTTTCCTTGAAGATGACATCCGCACCGTAACCGTCATGCATTCCCATGGTGAGGGTTTTCTGCTCCTTGCCGTCCGGGCCGGTAATCAAAAATCCGATCTTTCCTGAAACGGGCTTTCCCCCCGGATCGGTAATGTAAACCATGAGATGATTGGTAATATCCGGGCTTTTGCTCATACCGGGCATTTCCATGCCTTCCATCCCCTTCATCATGTCATTTCGCTGCGCCATATCAAGGACATGGTACATGAAGCCATACCCATCCACCGTGCTGTGATGCAGCATCTTTCCCATCACGTGACCGTGGCCGGCAGTGGCCGCAAATACCGGTCCTATCCCAAAAAACATCGACATCACCACAATCAGTATCGTCTTATTCATCGTATTCTCCTTTATTGAATGGCCATGTTCAATGGCTTCGATATTGAAAACGTCTTTGATCCGCCTATCAGCAGATCGATTGATCCACCGTGAGGGCATACCCACACAATATGACACTTTACAGGTGTTTCAAGTCTATTTTCAGTTCCGTATGTTCTTTCCAGAGCTTATAGATTGCTGGATAGACCAGAAGCTCAAGAAGAAAGGATGTGATCAGGCCGCCGATCATGGGGGCGGCGATCCGTTTCATCACATCCGCCCCTGCGGATGTGGACCACATAATGGGCAGAAGGCCCATGAAGGCGGCGGCAACGGTCATCATCTTGGGCCGGGCGCGCTTGACTGCCCCATGCATGATCGCTTCATCCAGTTCTTCGGATGAATTCAGTTTACCCCGTTTTTTAGCATCGTCAATCGACAGATCCAGAAAAAGGAGCATGAAAACCCCGGTTTCCGCGTCAAGGCCCATCAGCGCGATCATTCCCACCCATGCGGCAATGGATACGTTGTAATCCAGAAAGTAAAACAGCCAAATGGCGCCGATGGCCGAAAATGGAACGGCCAGCATGACCACGGTGGTTTTAAAAGCCGACTGCGTGTTCATGTACAGCAGAAAAAAAATCAGAAGAATCGTAACGGGGATGACGATTTTGAGCCGTTCCCGCACGCGTATCATGTTTTCGTACTGACCGCTCCACTGGAGAATATAACCGGGCTTCAGAGAAACGTTGTCGTGTACCTTCTGTTTGGCCTCTTCCACATAACCGCCCACGTCCCTGCCGGAAATGTCCACATAGACATAACCCGCCAGAAATCCGTTTTCATTCCGCAGCATTGCCGGCCCCTGTGCCAGCTTGATGTCCGCCAGCTGCGAAAGCGGAATCTGGGCGCCTGTCGGCGTCGGAACCAGAACCCGCCGGAGTTTATCCATATCCTCGCGAAGTTCGCGGGGGTAGCGCAGATTCACCGGATAGCGCTCCCTGCCCTCCACGGTGGTGGTGATGTTTTCACCGCCGATGGCGCCGGTAATTTCCATCTGAAGCTGAGCAATGGTCAGACCGTATCTGGCAAGCTGATCCCGGCGCGGTTCAAAATCCACAAAATAGCCTCCGACAACCCGCTCGGCAAACACGCTCCGTGTTCCCGGGATGTCGCGAATGGCCTGTTCCAGATCGAGACCGATACGCTCGATCTCCTTTAAATCCGACCCGAATATCTTAATGCCGACAGGCGTGCGAATGCCGGTTGTGAGCATGTCGATCCGCGCCTTGATGGGCATGGTCCAGGCATTGGAAACCCCGGGAATTTGAAGCGCCTTGTCCATTTCCGCAACCAGCTCTTCCCAGGAAATGTGATCCGGCCAGATCGGCCGAACCAGAAATTTCAGCCGATCCGGAAGCCATGCGGAATACCACCTGTCTTTTCCTCTCCATTCATTTTCGGGCTTTAGAACCACCGTTGTTTCCATCATGGAGAAAGGGGCCGGGTCCGTGGATGTATCGGCCCGCCCGGCTTTGCCGAAAACCCGCTCCACTTCCGGAAACGCACGCAGAACCTGATCCTGCGTTGTCAGAAGCTCCTGGGCCTGAGCCACCGAAATCCCGGGAAGCGTTGTCGGCATATACAGGATTGTCCCTTCATTCAAAGGCGGCATGAATTCAGTACCCAGATTCAGATACACCGGAATACTCAGTGCAACCATCGCAACAGAGGCGGCGATAACTGATTTGGGCCAGGCCAGAACAAAACGGCAGGCAGGCCCATAGACTTTGAAAATGTTCCGGCTGATGGGATGAAAATCTTCCGAATAATAGGTTCCGACCAGCACTTTCGTGGAAAGCCAGGAAAGCCACTTTGGCTTGAAGGTAAACGGGTCCATCCGGGTAAAAAGCATCCGCATGGCCGGATCCAGGGTAATGGCCAGAATGGCGGCAATCGCCATGGCCAGATTCTTTGAATATGCCAGGGGCCTGAACAGCCGTCCTTCCTGATCCACCAGCGCAAAAATGGGAAGAAACGCAACGGCAATGACCAGAAGCGAGAAAAACACCGATGGCCCCACTTCCATGAGGGCTTCCAGCCGAACCTTGTGAAAATCCCCTTTTCGTCCATCGGCCTGCCAGTGATAGAGCTTGTTGTATGCGTTCTCGACTTCCACGATGGCCCCGTCCACCAGGACCCCGATGGAAATGGCGATGCCGGCAAGCGACATGATATTGACCGTGACCCCCATGAAATAGAGCGGAATGAATGAAATCAGGACCGACACCGGGATGGTGACAATGGGTATGATGGCGGAAGGGATGTGCCAGAGAAAAATCAGAATCACAAAAGAGACGATGATCATCTCGATTTTCAGTTCGTGGCTGAGCGTTTCCAGAGCGCGGGTGATGAGGTTCGAGCGGTCATAGGAGGGAAGGATCTCCACCCCTTTGGGAAGATAGGGCGCAAGTTCCTTTAGTTTTGCCTTCACCAGGTTGATGACGTTAAGGGCGTTTTCTCCGTGGCGCATGACCACGATGCCTCCCACGGCATCTCCTTTTCCGTCCAGATCGGAGATCCCGCGACGGATTTCAGGCCCCAGTTCCACCCGGCCAATGTCTTTCAGGAGCACCGGTGTGCCCCCAGGAGTGACCTTGACCACAATGCTCTCAAAATCCGCGATGCTCCGGCTGTATCCCCTGCCCCGGACCATGTATTCGGTCCCTGTAAACTCAATGAGCCGGCCGCCCACCTCATTGTTGGATTCCCGAATGAGGGTTGCGAGCATGTTGAAGGAAATCCCGTATGCCGACAGGCGGTTGGGATCGACGGTGATCTGGTATTGTTTGACAAAACCGCCGATGGATGCCACCTCCGCCACTCCGGGAACCGACTGGATGGCGTATCGCAGGGTCCAGTCCTGATAGGAACGGAGCTGATCCAGAGAATGCTCGCCGGAACGATCCACCAGAACATACTGATAGACCCAGCCCACACCGGTGGCATCCGGGCCCAGCTCGGTCCGCACCCCTTCGGGAAGCCGGGACTGGATTTTGGAAAGATATTCCAGAACCCGCGACCTTGCCCAGTAGATATCGGTACCGTCTTTAAAAATGACATAAATATAAGAAAAACCAAAATCCGATAAGCCGCGGACCGCCTTGACGTCCGGAGCGCCGAGCAGGGTTGACACAATGGGATAAGTGACCTGATCCTCGATGATGTCCGGAGAGCGATCCCATTTGGAGTAGATGATGACCTGGGTGTCGGACAGATCCGGAAGCGCATCCAGGCGGATGGAATTTAGCGTGTAAACGGCCATGACCATGACGGCAATCGTGAACATGACAACCAGCATGCGGTTGTTTGCGGAAAATTCGATGATCTTTTTTATCATGGCCTGTCCTATTTTTTCGCAGCCATCGCAGCATCGATAAGGGCTCTTAAGCGGGACTCGGAATCCAGCAGAAAATTGGCTTTTACAACCACCCGGTCTTGAACGTTCAACCCCGACAGTACCTGGGTTTTTCCTTCGCTTCTGACGCCTGCCTTCACCTGGCGGGGTTCGAACCGGCCTTCGCCTTTATCCACGAAAACCACCTTGCGGATACCCGAATCGATAATTGCGGAATCGGGAATGACGATACCCTCCCCGTAATCGATCATAAGATTGACATCCACAAACATTCCGGGTTTCAGGCGAAAATCTTTGTTGTCGAATTCGAACCGGAGTTTCAGGGTTCGACTCTCACGGTTCAAGTACGGATAGATATAAGCGATTTTTCCGGCAAGCCGAAGCGACGGATCATAGGACGTTGTCAGAAATCCCTCCTGCCCGACATGCACGTCGCGGGTTTCGTACTCGTACACCTCGGCATCCACCCAGACAACCGACAGGTCCGTGATCGTGTAAAGCTCCATTCCCGGCTTGACTTCCTGGCCAAGAAATATGTCCTTGGCGGTAACAAAACCGTCCACCGGAGAAAGAAGGGTTACCGCACGCTGGGGTTTTCCGGTGCGCTCGAGTTCCTTGATAAAATCCGGCGGGACATCGAAGAGCTCCAGCCGGCGCTGCGCGGACTGGCGCAATCTCTGAGCGGATGTCCGGTCTCCGACGTCCGCCGCAGACCTTAAGGCCGCTTGCCGGGTTTTGATAAATTCCTCCTGACTGCTCAAGAGTTCCGGCGAATACACCGAAAGGATGGGACTGCCTTTTTTGACAAGCTGTCCCATATAATTGACAAGCAGGGCTTCCACCCAGCCGCCGACCTTGGTCTGAACTCGGTGGATGCGGGTCTCATCCGGCACAACCAATCCCACGGTACGCAGGGCACGCCGGATATTTTCCTGAACGACCGCCGCAACCTGAACACCCGAAAGCCTGATTCCCTGCTCGGTCATCGTAACCACACCGAGGCCGGAAACTCCCTTTTCCTCACTGAAAAAATCATCGGCCTGCTGCTGCAGGGATTTGGCCGGAGTTTTGGCATCGTCCTCATAAACCGGAATATAATCCATGCCCATCTCATCCTTGGCGGGAACCGGCGAGGTGATGGCCGGATTCATGGGGTTGCGGTAAAAAAGCAGCTTATTGGAGCCTGAAGACCCTGCAGACTGGTTGTTCACCCCCCGCTGATAGCCCAGACGCCAGGACACACCGATGACAAGCGCCGACACAACAAGCACGGCCAGAATGACTTTTAAGGGCAGTTTTTGCATTTCCAATCTCCAACCTTTTTACAATGATGTCCCGATGACTTCTTCAAGATCGGCCCGTGCAGCCTCGATTTCGCTTTTTTTCCGCTCGCTTGTCAGTCGGGCTTCAAACCATGTCATGTAAGACTCGATGACATCCCGCATCTGGGCGACACCGGCTTCATAACGCAGGCCCGTTACTTCTGCGGAGAGGCGGGAAAGCTCAATGATTTTTTTCGTATAGAGCCGCTCTTCCCGGATGGCCAGATCCAGCATGAACCACCCTTCCCTTACCCTGAACAGCGTCCCGTTTTCCGCATTTTTCAACTCCTTTCGCAGGGCCTGGAGTTTTTCACGGGTTTCCTGCAAATAGGCGTCTTGAAGGCCAAACCACGGATTTTTCGGCAGTCCCTCTCCCATGGAAGCCTCGGCGACATCACTAAAAGGCGCCTCGGTTCGGATCGTTCCCACCTGAACGACGGCCTTGTTTTCAAACAAGGAGAGATTCTGGGTAAAGCGGGGATAGATTTCCGTTTCAGCCATCTCGATCATCCGCTCCATTCTTCCGATCATGGCCCGGATGGTTCTTAATTCCTGGCTTTTTTCCATAGCCAGGGCAGACACCGCGTCAATGCCGGGAAGTTGCCGGCGGGGCTCTCGGATTGCCGGAAACCCGATATCAGCTCCCGGAGCAAGATCAACAATCTTTCGAACGTTCGTCTGAAGGTTTTTCTGCGATTCTTTGAGTGTTTTCAGCTCTTCCTGCATCTTCTCCTGCTGAATCTGAACCCGGATCACATCCTGAAGCGATTCCTTGCCAACCTCATAACTTTTGCGGGCCGAAAGATCGAGCTGATCGAAAAGTTCCAGTGTGGCACCGGTAATCTCCTGTGCGCGGCGGTTATAAGCCAGAGCCCAGAAAACCCTGCGGCCATCCGTAACCACGGATTTTCGGACTGTCTCGAGTTCTTCACGGGCGATTTTCACTTCCTGATTGACGATCTCTCCCTTCAGAGCCATGACTCCGGGAAAGGGAAATTTCATGGCCGGTGATTCTTTGTCGCCCATGTCTCCGACACCGGTCATAACCGCCTGGGTAAACGCAGAATACTGCCTGAGTATTTCATCCAGGTTTGAAACCTGGGTGTAGGCGGAAAGCTTGCCCCGAAATGTCCTTTCCGCCGAAATCACCCCCGGATTTCTGAGAAGCGCCAATATTTCAAGCGTTTCCAGGGTGAAACCCGGAGTTAACGCCCGGGCAGCAGCCGCTGCATCGCCGCCTGCCGGTTCCAGACCGGATAACTGATCCCGGGCAGGCGAAAAAAACCGGGTATCCGTTCCCGAGGCATTCAGCGCAGCCTCCCAGCGATGGCCCATCTGCTCGATCTTCATTTTCTGATTCTTGAAATCATCGTCCGCCTGCGAATCATCCGCAGGTTTGATTTCCATGGATACCGGTGGAGACACGATGGCCGGCGGGCTGTAGTTGTCATGGGCCGCAGACAGCTTCTGATAACGGGAACAGGCGGTACTGGAAAAGACGACTGCCAGCAATAACGCGCACGCCAGGAAGTCGGCAAGCGCAAAAATCGATAAATTTCGGCGCTTCGACGCTTGCAATCTCGGGTGCTTCCGCTCTTCGGCGCTTGGACCCATTTTCATGGCCTTGCCTCCGTCTGCGTTGGATTCTGGGCGTTTTCCGGCTTCCGGGTGAGGCTGATTCCGACAATTCCCTCCAGCTTTGCCAAGTATCTGCCATAATCAGCTCTGGATCTTGCCAGCGCAAGCTGGAAATTGTACCAGACGGCTTCCGTTTCCACGAAATCGGTTAGACTGCCCTGGCCCTCGCGGTTCCATATTTCGGCGGTTTCCATGGCCTTTGTGGCCTGGGGAAGAAGTTGATCGCGATAGAGCGCAATGAGTCTTTCGGCGTTTTTAAGCCTGAAAAACATTTCCCGAACCATGGCATGCGCTTCGTTGATCTGGGCGTTTACCTGTGCCGCGGCTCTTTCTGTTCCGGCCCGGGCCGCTTCCCGCCTGCCGGCGTTTTTATCCCACCAGATCGGAAGGGTCATGCCGAACTGTATCCCGTACATGTTGTTTGCAGAGGCATCTGGTATCTCCGGCGCATTGTACTCGTACTTGAATCCCACCATAAACTCGGGCAGGTTCTGGTAACGGGCCACATCTGCCTCGGCCCGGGATTTGTCCGCTCCGATTGCGGCCACCCGGATTTCCTCCCGATTTGTCTCTGCAAGAGCGTAAATATCATTCAGCCCATAGACCAGAGGGGCCAGGGGTTCATCCAGAAGAAGCCCGATTACAGCTTCAGGCGGCCGGTTCATAAGCGCGTTCAGACGGGTGATCTCGGTTCTTTCAAGTTCCTCGAGAAGCAGCATGTCATATTGAACCTGTCCGGACTGGGACTGGGCCTTCAGCACATCGTAAAGCGCCGTCCGATTTTCGGCAAACGCTGTTTCTCCGATTTTCCTGAGGTGCTCAAGAGCCGACCTGTTATGATCGGCGATTCGGACAGCCTCACGGATGTACCTCAGTTCATGGTAAGACTCTCGAACCTTGACCGCCAAGTCCCGGACAGTCCTGTCAAGCTCAAGCCTGGCCATCTGCGATTCCGTTTCAGCCACTCTTCCGGCAGCCGCAAGCTTGCCCGGAAACGGAATTGTCTGGGAGAGCACTGTTTCAAACCGCTTGTTGCCCCAGTCTCTGGAAGGATCGTACGGATAATACATTGTTGTGAGCAGGGGGTCCGGATACCCGGTTTCCACCCGGTATTTTTCAATGGCGACCCGCCATGATGCCTTTGCCGCTTTTACCACCGGGCTCGATTGATAGACATAGGATAAGAAGTCATTCAAGGACGGTGATCCGGCGATACGGGCTTCAAGTGCCGACAGTTCTTTCTCCGCAGCCTGAGCAGGGAATGCGACAATCACGAAAATGGCCAAGGCCGAAATGGCGAAAAACTTCGACCGAACGATATTTTCAAAATCAATCAGGTGCATATCCACCCTTTCATGGCCGGTCTTGATCCCCTTTTTCCGATAAGAAGATCAAGTCAGGAGCCATAATTACAGCTGTATATATCTTTTTCATATCTGGGGGGTGATGTCCAGATGGTCCGCAAGTGTTCATCCGGAAAACACACTATCAAGCCGGAACTGCGATTAAGGTTATATTTCAGTTTTTTCTATACGGTGGAGTTATCGCTCTGTTTAAATAGAATAATGTAAAAAGGCTCCGTGTCAATAGCATTAATGACGTATATTCAGATTTTAAATATGATCCACCAAAAAAATTTGTCATCAGTTGTCTATAAATCGGCACCGAAATACCATTGACCGCATCCATGACATATGCTACCTATTTATAATAGACTTGCGACCCGGCGTCGATGTCGGGTAAATGCCAATGGCTCCCGAAATTGTTACGGCTCACTCAACGCAGAATCGCTGGATTCTCCATTTGATATTTATTTACGCTCATGTATGAGATCATCCGAGGCCCGATGGCCTGGTGCGCCTTTTTCGTGTTCATTGCCGGAATGGCGTTTCAGATTGCGCGTTTCTTTTTCCATAGCCGACGGCGCCCGCGCATTCGCCTGGCACTGCCAGCCGGATATGCAAAAGGGTCCGACCTGCGCTCACCCAGAGAAAGATGGATAGCCCGGCTGGCGGCATGGCGGGTGACCCTGTGGGGCGTCAATCCCCTGATGGCCATCTGCACCGGCTTGTTTCACGTATGCGTTTTCATTCTCCCGGTTTTTCTGTTGCATCATAATACGATCATGGGCCAGCTCTGGGGCCTGACCCTTTGCCCCCATGTCCTATCCGACCGTGATACAGACCTTTTATGCGCGGTGGTGTTTTCCTGCGGCGCCGTCTTTCTGATTCGCCGGCTTTTTATCAGAAGGGTCCGCGCCATCACAACACTCTATGACTACCTGATATGGGGGATTGCACTCGGTCCTTTTGTGACCGGATTTTTGGCAATCCATGCGGTGTTTGACTACAAGACGCTGGTGATGTGCCACATCCTTTCCGCACAGGTCCTGCTGGTTGTGGCTCCCTTTACCAAATTCATCCATATGGTCATGTTTTTTATCAACCGGATCTTTCTGGCCGGAGAGTTGAGTTTTGGACCCGGACGCAGAACCTGGACGTAAGACTTGCCAAAGGAACACCTGTGGCTTCACCAATCTTTAAATACATGACATGCCTGATCATCGCGGGTTTGGTTCTGGCTCAGCCCCTGATGGGCTCAGCCGGATGAAATTCTGCTGAATCACAGCAAGGTATTCGGCCACTCGCGCCAGAATCCGGTTCGTTTCTCCCATGAGAAGCACATGAACGATTTCGATTGCCTGGACTGCCACCACCGGTACAAGGACAAAAAAAATATACTGGATAAATCAGAGCTTGAGGAAGGATCGCCTGCGGCCCAATGCACCACCTGCCACAATCCCGGGTCCAATTGCCAATTGCAGGACGTTTTTCACAAACTGTGCCTTGGATGCCACACGCAACTCCAGAAAACCGGGCGCAAGAGCGGCCCCCGCCTGTGCATCGACTGCCACCCCAGGGAACCTTTTGCCTTTAAGGGAGGGCTGTAAGCGTGGCTGAAAAAGAGATTATGACGGATGCCACCTCCAGGGAATCGATTTCAGCGGATATTAACAGCAATGCCGTGTGGACCCTTCTTGAAAAACACAAATTTGCAATGCGGATGGCGCTCAGGGTATGCGCCCATTGCGGTCTATGCGCCGAGAGCTGTTTTCTGTACGTGGCCAGGGACCGAAAGCCCGAATACATGCCGTCCCATAAATTTATCCATACCCTCGGAATTTTATATCGAAAGAAAGGGCGTGTCCGGCGCAAGGAACTTGAAAGCATGTGTCACATCGCCTGGCGACGCTGCGTGCTGTGCACCCGGTGCTACTGCCCCTTGGGGATTAACATCCCGGAAATGATCGCTCTGGTGCGGCGCATCTGCCGATCTCAGAATGTGGTTCCGGATTTTGAAAATGCCTCTGGATGGAAAAAACGATCTCATGGTCAAAGCGACGCGAAAACCGCTGAATGAAATACTGGAAAACGTTCGACACCATCGGCGAATCCTCAATGTCGGATGTGGCGGGTGTGTGTCCGTCTGCCTGGTCGGGGGGCACAAGGAGGTTCAAATCCTTTGTACTGAACTGAATTTGAACCTCAGGCTCGAAAAAGTTGCGTGCGCGCATCGAAGGATATACGGTGGAGCGCCAGTGCACCCCTCTCTGCCTGGAGGAGCTCGATGATCTGTCCGCTGGATTTCGATGCGTTCCTCTCCATGGCCTGCGGGGCCGGTGCTCAGCTGCTGGCCGAACGTTACCCGGATAAACCGGTATATCCGGCCGTCAATACAGTTGCCATCGGCATCGACAGGGATGTGGGGCTTTATGAGGAACGATGCCGTGCCTGCGGCGAGTGCGTGCTGGGGTATACGGGCGGGATTTGTCCCGTCACCCGATGCGCCAAAAGCCTCTTTAACGGTCCCTGCGGGGGCACCCATGACGGATTATGTGAAATCAGCGTGGCCGACGAGATCCCCTGCGCCTGGCATCAAATTTACATTCGGCTGCAAGCACAGGGCCGGCTTGACCGTATCCTTAAATGTCAGGAAGCCATGATCTGGCAGAGTACCCCGTGCCGGCCGATCGTCCAGGAACCTTACAGGCAGCGTTACTATGGGAGGCCGGGCCGAAATGGACAGTAATCGCAGCTGTCGCGACTGATCCTCGGCCCGCCCAGGCAGATCAGAACCAGTTTCAGCAGTTTTTGCTTCATATCATCCTTTTTCACGCCATTCGGCAGGAAGCGGCCAACCGCCCAACTTCTGTCCAGATATTTCCAGAAATGCCAATTTTTCATTTACGAATTTATCAAAGTTAGTGTTTTATCGACCTCTTGGTGCCCTATCCAGGCCTTTGATCCGTGAGCCGGGAACTATCCCCCTTTCTCGAAACCATCCCGATCGCATCTCTATCGCATAACGAACGGGTGCCGCCGAGCAATGAATGTCGTGCGTGTCGGGTTGCATCTCGGCGATGTTGACAATTATCCCGTGCTCATCGATAAACGCTGCGCTCAGGGGGATTTTGGTGTCCTTCATCCACATGCAATGGGCGTATGTTTCAGGAAAAACAAAGAGCATGCCGTGATTACCGGGAAGAACATACCGGTTCATCAACCCCAGCCTACGCAACTCAGGTGTTGCTGCGATTTCCGCTTCAATCTGATACGATCCAGCCATCAGTTCCAGCGTTGGAAGCCGCGTTGTTGCGACAGCCATATTGCATGTCATTGCAAGTGAAAAAAGCGTCACGCATAACAATCGCGATATAAATAACTTCACAGATCGATTCATTGCCAGATCACCGACAACTCCCAAGTACAAAGTAATTAACCTGGGCCACGGCAACATGTTTTTCACTTTCATCATAAAGATCAACTGCCATGGGACTGAGGGTTCGGCCAAATTTGATCACCCTGGCCCGGACTATCAGATCTGTCAGGCATGGGGCCAGGAACCTTATATTCATATCTGTGGTAGTCATTTTGACATCAGGTCCGGTAAGCGTCATGAGCGCAAAGGCGGCAGCGGAATCTGCAACGGTCATTAACAGCCCGCCATGGAAAGAATCATATATTCCGTCGTACATTTTCTTTCGAGGTGCTCTGATTTCACAGTATCCGGCCTTAAGATCTATGACTTCCAGTTTCATGGTTTCCATGATTGGAATTTTGCACACCCTTTCAAAAAGCCTGTCTCGAAATGCATTATCAAGTTCGGATCCGATTTCTTGCATTTTCATAACGATCAATCCTTGTTTTTCACAAATTGCGCGTATTTCCTATGTATTTTATGGAGTCATTCCCGTCAACGATATCCGTATCGGAACGTGATTAAGGTTAATTACAGTGCGTCGTTTTTTCAAGTTTACTTGCCAGAGCCCCCTTTTTTCAATTGGCTGAAACGGGTTGAGTTGACTGGAAAGATACCGCAATAATAAATACATGTTGGCCTGCTTAAGCTCAACCAGTTGGTTTTTATTGGGCAATTTCAATGATGAACGGCTCAATTCAGAAGTCTATTTACTAACCACTTGATTTTATGGTGCCCCCGGGGTGAATCGGACACCCGGCCAATGGTTTAGGAAACCATTGCTCTATCCACTGAGCTACGGGGGCAAAAGGCAGGAACAATCCGGACAGGCAACTTCGGCTGAAACAGCGGATCACGGCATCATGATCCGAAATCATGTTGCATGAAATAGCAGAAAGTGGCGCTGGATTCAAGAGCGAATAACAATAAAAAAGCGGGGTAGCCATTGGCTGTCCCCGCTTAGATTACATTATCTGGTCGGGGCGAAAGGATTTGAACCTTCGACCCCTTGAACCCCATTCAAGTGCGCTACCAGTCTGCGCTACGCCCCGACTCTTTGGGCTTATTAACATGATGAAAGGCAGACTGTCAAGCATTGCCGGCAATTATTGATAAATGGGAGAAAAAAAACCATAGCACCCCGATCCATCAATGCGTCAGGATCTTGCTGAGAAAGAGCCGGGTCCGATCGCTTTTCGGGTTTTCAAAAAATTCTGTCGGCGTGCCGACCTCAACTATCTGTCCCTGATCCATAAAAATAATATGGCTGGACACTTCACGGGCAAATCCCATTTCATGCGTGACAACCACCATCGTCATCCCCTCACGGGCCAGTTTTCGCATCACGTCCAGAACCTCGTTGATCATTTCCGGATCAAGCGCGGAAGTCGGTTCGTCGAACAGCATGATCTTGGGGTTCATGGCAAGGCCCCGTGCAATGGCCACCCGCTGCTGTTGTCCGCCCGAAAGCTGAGCCGGGTATGCCTGGGCTTTGTCCTGAATGCCGACTTTTTCCAGAAGCATCATTCCGGATGCTTCTGCTTCCTTTCGGGAAATTTTCCGGACATTCATCGGCGCAAGCGTCACATTCCCCAGAGCCGTCATATGCGGATAAAGATTAAACTGCTGAAACACAAACCCGATTTCTGCACGAAGCTTGGTAAGACTGGTGCGCTTGTCATGAACCTGGATCCCGTCCACAAGAATTTCTCCGGAGACAATGGGCTCCAGTTTATTGATGCACCGGATCAGCGTGCTTTTGCCGGAACCGCTGGGCCCGCAGATCACGGCAACTTCTCCGGCGGATACCGTCAAGTTGATGTCATTGAGCACATGAAGTTTTCCAAACCATTTGTGAACATGCGTAAACTGAATCATTTAATACGTTTTCCTGACAACAGATTGTATGAAAGTGGCAAGTGAATTTTCATGAGTTCATCAATTATAAAAACATCTGTCTGAATTCCGAATGTTTGGGGAAAAGACCGGAATGGCCTCCGGTATGAACGAATAAGACGGTCCGGCCTTTTTCGATCTTTCCGGATCGTATATGATCCACCATTCCCAGAAACGCTTTCAGAGTATAGACCGGATCCAGAACCAGTCCTTCAAGAGAAGCAAAACGGACAAGCTGCTTAAGTTCCTGATCCGTATTTAATGCATAGCCGACACCCACATGGTGATCATCGATGCACTGCTCGGCGCCTTCAAAATCTACCTTCATGCCGTACCAGTCACGAAACTCGTGCTGGATTCGGGAAATTTCGGCCATAAAATAGGCGGTATCATCACATACGGCGATGCCATGAATTTGTGTCTGCAGTTTAGCATGACGGCAACCCAGCCAGACGCCGGCAAATGTTCCGCCAGACCCCAGTGCCAGATAGAGGTGATCAAAGGGAATAGAAGCGGCCGCCACCTCGCGGATCATCTGCACATATCCCAGGGTTCCGGTGGCGTTTGAACCGCCCATGGGAATCCAGTAAGGGCGCTTGCCTTTTTGAATCAATTCGCCTGTCAGCGTTTTTTCAACAGCCGAAATGTCTCTGAACTCCTGAAGCGAAAAAAATCGCGTATCCGCCCCCAGTATCCTGTCCAGCAAAAGATTGCCTTCGATTTCAGCCGGTTTTTCACCCCGCAGGGCCAGAACACAGGAAAGCCCTGTTTTGGCCGATGCCCAGGCAACCGCCCGGCAGTGATTGGACTGAATTCCGCCGCAACTGACCAGGGTATCCGCCTTTTTTTGAACGGCGTCATGGAGCAGGTATTCCATTTTTCGGATCTTGTTGCCGGATCCGATGCTTTCCGTCAGATCATCGCGCTTGATGTAGAGTTTGACGCCCAGCGCATCGGAAAGCCGGGGCATAAGCTGAATCGGGGTGGGCAGATGCGCCAGGTGAACCCGGTTTTCAAGAAGTTTTTCCAAAATACGTCTCCTTTCGATAAATAATCACACCGTCCACTTCTCAATGGTCAGACGCTTTTCAAACCAGTTGGAAAGTCGTATCAGGGGATAGCATATGGAAAAATACAGAACCCCGACGAGTCCAAACACCATCAGTCCTTCCGGAATTCTCTGAACCGTCAGCCATCCCACCCGGGTAACATCGGTAAGGCCGATCACCGATACGACGGATGAGTCCTTGATTAGCAGCACATACTGGCCCACAAGCGGCGGCAGAATCGGCCTCAGTGCCTGGGGCATGATGACAAAGCGAAGCCGTTGAAACCAGTTCAAACCGCCGGCCATGGCAGCCTCTGTCTGTCCGGGGGAAATGGTGCTGATGCCGCCTGCGACAATTTCGCTGATATACGCGCCGGCATACAGCGTCAGGCTCAATACCGCCGCCTGAAACGCCTCGAGCTGTATCCCCCACTCCGGAAAAATAAAAAATACGATGAAAATCTGGACCAGAAACGGCGTTCCTCTCATAAAATCCACATACAGGGATAAGCTGTAACGCAGAACCCGTATCCGGCTGTTGCGGCCGATGCCGATGGCAAAGCCCAGAATCGTACCGCCGATCAGACTGAACAGGGACACGGTGATGGTCATCCAGACACCTTTAAGAAAAAAGGGAAAGGACGCCACAAGATTGTTAAAATAATAGAGCCACATGGAAGATCACATTGCGGGGCGGAAAATGAGTTTTTTCTGCCACCAGGATGAAAGGGTTTTTAAAATGTAGTACATCAGCAGATAGAACAGCGCCGTGGTAAAAAACCCTTCGGCCGGCATGAACATCTCCGAATTCATGAGCTGGCCGGCACGGGTCAGTTCAAAAACGGAAATCAGAGAAAGAAGGGCGCTGTCCTTGACAAGAACGATGGTCTGCCCCAAAAGCGGCGGAATGGTTGCGCCGATGGCCTGAGGCAAAATGATATGCCGGAGGCGCTGAAAATAATTGAGCCCGGAGGCAATTCCTGCCTCAATCTGGCCGTAATCAATGGATAGAACGCCCGCCCGCAGGATTTCCGCCATATAGGCCCCGCTGTTCAGAGAAAGGGCAAGAATGCCGGTTTGGTATTCGCTGAGCCGGAACCCCAGCGTGGGAAGTCCGAAATAAAAAAAATAGATCTGTGCCAGAAGCGGCGTTGATCGTATCGACTCGATAAAAATTCCTGCGGGAACATTCAGGATTCGAAGATGGGAAAGCCGGCCCATACAGGCAAGTGATCCAATGAACAAAGCCCCCAGAAAAGAAATCAGGGAAATCCACGTCGTTGCCATCAAGCCATGCAAAAACTGGGGAAGATATTCGATAATAACCCGGAAATTAAAGGTTTCCAGCATGAAATGACAGCATCCTTTTACATCCTGCGATTTAAAAATGGGAAATATCGAGACAAAAAAAGAACAGTGAGCCGAAAACGGATAACGAGAACGCCCCGCTTCTCTGCTCACTGTTGACGAGCGCGTGAAAAACACAGCTG
>CAVPHN010000006.1:0-58330 GCA_963704205.1 uncultured delta proteobacterium | reverse complement strand
ACATAATCAAAAGTCGAGCCTTTTGACTCATCCAGCTCTTTTCTGACCATTTCGGCCAGCACTCCATTGAGAAAGGTTTCTGGATGAAGTGGATGCCCGGGTCAAGAATCCCATTTTGGGCGATGACGCTGGCCGTGTACCTGAGACAAACAGGTATTTCAGTCCCTGTTTGATGTCATAAATTAATTTCGACAGAATCTTGTCAGCTCATCTCTGGCATGACCACGTTGGTGATCAGCAGACAAATTTCATCCGTGTGGGTTTTAGCCAAACGGAGCATATTGCCCTGCATAGTCAATTACTCACAAGTTTGGAATTCACCGCAAAACGGTGAAAAGTATATTCAAGAAAACGGTCCTGCTGATTATCGCAGAACAAATCATAAGGAATCGGTTCTGGCTCCTTTTCAGCAAACGATTCCTTTGTACCTTCGTTTTTTTCTTGTAATCATATCGTACGATGTATAATATACAACATTGTATACAATAAGGATGAACCATGCCGATCATCGATTTTGATGAATGTCCCGCTCGGGCAAGAACATGAGCACCCTGGTGGCACCGTGGATATTGCTCACTCTCTACCACCATGAGGGCACCCACGGCTATGAGATCCAGAAATTGATTCTTTCCAGGCTCCAGGAACTGGATCTGGGACTGAACATGACCGGCCTGTACCGACATCTAAACGTGCTGGAGAAGCGCGGGTCCTCACATCTACCCGGGACACCGGCGAACCCGGACCGGCTAAGCGCAAGTATTATCTGACTGAAAGCGGCAAGGAATGTCTCTGGCGCTGGCTTGGTACACTTGGCGTCCAGTTGACCCTGATCGGTAAATTCATGGATGAAGCACATCAGGCATTTCCTCATGCGGTCTTGCCGAAGGTGGTTATAGACCAACCAGACAAGGAGACAAAATGAAAACACCAAAACCGTTGCCGGCCGTTCCAGAACCGGTCAAACTGATCTTTGTTGGTGGCTTTCTTGGCGCAGGCAAAACAACGGCTCTGGGATCCCTGGCCAAGACGCTTATCGGCCGAGGCAAGAAACTAGGGATCGTCACCAACGACCAGAGCGGCAACCTGGCAGACACCCTGATCGTCCGCCAGATGATAGATGAGTTGAGCGTTCCGGTGGAAGAAGTGGTTTCGGGCTGTTTTTGCTGCAAATTCGATGAACTGATCGATAAAATCGACAGGATTCTGTCCACGGCCCCGACATCCTCCTGGGCGAACCCGTGGGCAGTTGCACGGATTTTGTCGCCGCCGTGGCCAATCCCATTAAAATCAACTACGGTGAGACCTTTGTCTTCGCTCCCTTCACCACCCTGGTGGACTCGGAACGGGTGCGCGAACTGCTGCTTGGGGAAATCCCAGCCCCGTTTCCGGAGGAAGTTGCCTACCTGTTTGGCAAACAACTCGAGGAAGCCGATATAATTGTCCTCAACAAAGTGGATAGATCGCCGGGACTGAATGCCGGCGGTTGATGGATGCCCTAAAGGACGGTATCCGAGAAAAGAAGTTCTGGCGGTTTCGGCCCGAAACGGCCAGGGCATGGAGACGTGGCTGGAACAGCTTGTATCCGGCCGTCCGAGTGCCGGGACGGTTCTGACCCAGATCGACTATGACCGCTATGCCAAGGCCGAAGCGGTTCTGGGTTGGCTCAACGCTGCCGTTAAGATCACCAGCAGCCGGCCGTTCGAGCCGGCGGCACTGCTGGAGCGGTTGATCCGCAATATCAATGATGCTTTTTGTACCCGCAATGCCGGCATCGGCCACCTCAAGTTGGCCTTGACCAGCCAGGGCCAGACCCAGTGGGCCAACATTACCCATTCAAACACCGAACCGTCTATCGGGGGCAAGCCTATGGGCGAGATAACCGGTGCTACCCTGCTGATCAACGCCAGGGTGCAGATGACACCGGAAAAACTCGAGGCCGATGTGCGCACGGCCGTATTTGTAATCGCCACCCAGTTGGACCTGGGTGCCGAAATCCTGGAACTGGCAGTGCTTCAGCCCGGCCTATCCCAATCCACCGTATTTGATGAGATAGTCCTCATTATATAGACAAAACCCTTATCGTCGCAGATAGGCTCACACATGGTTACAAAACAGTTCATCGCCATTTTATTTGGAGAATTATTGGGGACGTTCATTCTCGTCTTCTTCGGCACGGCCATCGTTGCCATAGCCGTGCTGTTTCAAGCCGTCGCAGGCCTGGTTCAAGTGGCGCTTGTCTGGGGTATCGGGGTAACCTTGGCGATTTATGCAACCCGCCACCTGTCTTGCGCCCATCTCAATCCTGCCGTATCGTTGGGGATGGTTCTTGCTGGACGCATGCGGCTGCGCTTGTTGATTCCCTATTGGATCGCACAATTGGGGGGCGCTATTATGGCCGGGGCCTGCGTTCTGCTCATTTTCGGTTCGTCCATCACCGCTTATGAAGCAGCCCACGGCATTGCGCGCGGCAGTGCCGCTTCCGTGCAAACGGCCATGATATTCGGCGAGTATTTTCCCAATCCGGGATTTTCCCATCCCTGGTTCGACGTATCCATGGGTTTGGCCATGACAGTGGAGGCCGTGGCCACGTTTTTGCTTGTGACGATGATCTTTCTGCTCACCGAAGGCTGCAACGTGGGCCGACCAAGTGACATGCTGGCCCCGGTGTTTATCGGAGCAACGGTCATGGCCCTAATCGCTGTCACTGCTCCCTTCACCCAGACCGGGCTCAATCCGGCAAGAGACTTCGGACCCCGGCTGATCGCCTGGGCAGCCGGATGGGGCCAGGCAGCTATTCCCGGACCCAAAGGAGGATTCTTCCGCCGTCTACATGGTTTCACCGATGGCAGGTGCTGCTGCTGCCGCCGCCGTTTTTCGCTGGGCGATCACCCCGCTGATGACCGCCAAGCTGACCGTAATCCCATCCTGTGGTTGTGGGCAGGATCAACGAAGCGCTTCCTGAGACTTTGCTCAAGCAGCAGAACAAGCTTCCCTAGTCAGCTGATATCTGTAGCGCATTGACGAAACCTTCTTGAAAGCCATCCTGCCATAACATGCATATGTCTTAAAATTATGGCCGCATCACTGTTGTTCAAAACGCATTCTATCACACAGCGGCGTCGACAACGCGTAAGAATCATGCTTTGCATCTAAAAGCCTAGCAGCAGACAACTTTTTTGGCATGGTTATCGCCTGTGTTTTTAGGATCGAGCCGAGTTACACAGCGAAGGGTATTCTTGATTCTCCTGACCATCCGGCTACCGTACACTTTGCAATCTGTAGTCCGCTGTCCTGGACTGGGAGCGGTTCTTTTCGAGCCATGCTAAAATCCATGCGCCACTGACCAAAGTCATTGTCAGCAAGACTGAAGGGGGCCGTCATTTTTAGAACTTGCTTCCCCATTCGGAAATCAGGCTGAAATTATCCAGGCAACGCGCAGCCGTGGCCGTGGGTCGTGAGATGTTTGAGGCATTAAAATGAAAGGTATAGTTCGTACCGCTGTTCCTCTACTTCTGTTCCCCACTGCATGCCACGATATTGTTCAACAAGGACAAATCCGGCCTGTTCATACAGATGCCGAGCTGCGTGCAGTCCTTTGAAGGTCCAGAGATAAATGCGCGGATAGGCTTTGCTGCGACAAAATTCTATCGCTTTACCGATAAGTTGATTGCCAAGGCCTTGTCCGCGGAATGCATCGGAGAGGATAAACCATCTCAGATGGGCTCCCTTGTCTGCCGCCTGCATGCCGTCAATTGCGATACCGCCTTCGACCCGTCCGTTGGCAGAGGCTGTCCAGAAACCGTCGCGTTTCTCGTCATAGCGATTCGTGAACTCCGCAAGTCCGCCTGCCACCTTGGCTTCGAAAAAGGCGCCGAACCCCCAGTGTTCATGGTAATACGTGCCATGAAGCTCAACGATACGGCCGATTGCGCCCGGAATATAACCGCTGCGGATATCGATTTCATTCATACCAGAGGTTTTCCTTTTATCAGATTTGTGAAAAAAAGTGCGTCCAATTTCCTGAAATCATGTGGTGGTGTTTAAGAAGCCTCTATTGACTGATAAATCACCACCTGGCGAAATGCTCTTCCGAAAAACCGGAGACGTTCTGAAGTTCAAAGACATGACTTTTGTCACGCAACGATCCTTGAAAACGGCCGAAAGGTTGTTGAAATCTACTCACAATTAGGCCGGTATGCGTACTGGCCGAACGCTTGCCCTCCGGCGTAAACCGGAGCCGAACCTTTCCATCGTTTGATTCAATGCGCCATGGCCGTCAGAATGTCAAGGTCGTCATAGCGGAAGTCCACAACATCCGTCTTGACAATACGACCATTAATCCAGAAAGCGTTTTCTGTAAACCCGGTCTCATTGACCCCCTGGACAAGATTAAAACCGATGCGGTTCCCATCCTTGTCCAGGCCGCCGCCTGATGCCCAGTTCCAGAACGTCTCACGGGGCAGATATCCCAGGGTATAATCCCTGACTCCGAAAGATCGGGCTTCTTGAATATCCCAGGACTTGCCCTTGTGGCGTATCGTGCCTTGAACAGGGATGCCGGCTTCCTTGTGGGTGTAGTTAAAGCCTTTCATGCCCGTCCGGGTCAGGCATATAAGCGGCTGATCATACTTTCGGAAAAAGACAGGCTGACGGAAAGCGCTTCCTTTATGGAGCCCTCGACAGTGATGGTTTCGGGACTTGTCTTTATAGAGATTGAAGTTTTTCCGCGCCGGAATGATATGGATCCTGTCTGTGAATTTCCATCAAATACCGCGGCAGTGCCGCCAGGCGTTAATATGTCGTATTCACTGATTTCGGCGCTTCCGCGGTCAAAAATATAGGCAAAGAGATTGCACATATAGCCAAGCCGGACAATGGCAATACCAAAAATGATATTGCTGTTGCAGACGCCAAGATATTCCCACCGCTTGATCCGATACTTCAAAATCCATTTCCTGGCCAAAGAGACGTCGTATTTTTCGCCGTAGGGACGCAAATCGTCAATATTAAGAGATGTCAGCGGACTGTTGTAAATACCGAAACACGGCCGGCCGTCAATGCCTATCAAGAAAGTTTCATCTGCTGTATTCATAGCTAAAACGAATTCCAGATATCCAGTACCAATTTCCTGCTCATATCCAGAGTAATTGTATTGCATTGCCGGATCATTGCTGAATACTTCCAGTGTAATGGTATCGTCATAACCAATTGCCTTTAAAGAATCCACTGCATTTTTCCAGTCAACGGTTCCCACACCCAGTGGCATATGATCATCGTTTCTGGACCGGTTGTCAGAAAAATGAACATGACGGATATGTTTCCCCAGTTCTCTGCAAAAAATCTCATGATTATCGAGGCCAAAATTTGTGTGCCCGAAATCAAGATGCAGTTTTAAACCCGGTACTGCCGCCAGCATTTTTTTAAAAGTGGAAACCCGGTCAAAAGGAGCTGTATAATTTTCAACAACCACTGTGAGACCATAGGATGCAGCCATTTCAACGACAGGCTTTAATAGATTCGATATTGAACGCAACCAGATCCTTTCGCATAGCCGGGCGGACAAAAATAGCAGGGATGGATATTCATAACCCTTGCCCCCAGGTCGGAAAATATTCTGGCGCATCGCTCCAATTCCTTAAGACAAGCCTCGCGGATTCCCTGGATCGGATATGCATGCGGCAGGCAGGGGTCGGTATGCCCTGTGACGGACAGGCCATAGTCATCAAGTATCGATCGCAATCTGGCAACATCAACCGTCGGAGGCGTGTGGCCCTTCGATGGTCAAATCCAGGAAGTCAAATCCGGCTTTGCCGCAGAACGCCGCCTCATCGCAGAGCGGTTTTGACGGGTTGTTCATTATGCCAAGTTTCATCGCATTTCCCCAGTTAAGGAAATTGATCTATCGCGTGAAGAATGAAATGGTAAGCTTTTAACTAAACAGACTATATATTATTGGCGCCGAATCATTTTAAATCGAGCGATTTTCTTAATTTCTGAATCTCATTTTTCAGATCGTTGACTTCGTCGCGAGTGGCTATGTCTGCATTTTTAAGCAGGTCTTTGAATTTAGACTCAATTTTTTCTTCAAAATCTTTTTGAGCCTTCTCGGATTTATTCTTGAGATCGTCCAAAAAACTTTTGGCTTCATTTTCTGACAGTTCGCCTTTTTTAACAATTTCTCTTACCAATTCTTCCAGTTCATCTTTTGTTTTCATCGCAATACCAATACCCGTCAACATAGTTTTTTTAATGATGTCAAGCATATCGGTTCTCCGTTTGGAAATGGGTTGCGGGAGGGCAGACCCGTTTAATGGCATAACACTGCGTCGCTACGATTAAGTCTGAATAGGTTCACTAACATATTTATCCATCATCCGCAAAGCAACCGCCGTTTTGTATAATATATTCACTGACCCGGATGTTCGGCGGCAGTTCGTTTTTTCTTAAAAATGCTGTTTATCGGATAATCAGATGCTCAAGCCCTTTGTCCCTTAAAAAATCAGGATAAAGATCAAACGCGGGTTTTAATATGGGAAGCAATTTTAATGTCTTGGGAACATTACCCTTTGCCACCACCTGCCTGCGGGTCAGTGCGGAAATAAGATTGGCTTTGCCGTGCCAGAATTTATGTGCAAAATCAGCATCCATAGACATGGTGACTTCGGGGTCTCCATCGAATTGTCCCTTTAAAATTTTCGTTTTATCGCCCGTGGCATCAATGGTGATAATTGCTTCCGGGTTTGCATATCGAAATTGTACGCACAGGTTGGTTTTCCGCAAAGATGGCCCGATATCGGGGTCCTTGTCAAGCATGTGGTAAAAATCAATGAGAATGTCATACACCATCTCGCTGTCTTTAAACACATTGGCCATTTTTCCGGATGCCGCCTTTTTCTGTGCTTTGGGCCTCAGGTCTTCGGGTGTGACCTCAAGGGGCCTATCTTTGGAATGATAAACGGTTTCTATGATATCCATGACAGCATCCCGGTCCGGTTCAACCGGGTTATACAGCATGGATCCGTCTTCCATGGCCGTATCCGCCACCTGGGCCAGTTTTGCCAGGTCATCGCCGATACCGGCATCCTTGAGATTGAGCGGCATCTGGGTTAAAAAAGCAAGCTGACGGTTAAGGATGCGGACTTTTTCAATACCCGCAATGGCCGCCTGGCGCCTGATCCACCCGTCTACAAACCCGAGATTTTCCAGTTTTTTAACGGCATAATCCCTGATTTTATGGGCCTTGCTGTCCACAAGGTGTTTTAGTGGCTCTATATCCGTTTTTTTCACCACCCTGGAGATCAGATCCAGGGCACCGGTTTTGATGACACTCTGGCTGTCGCTGACAATATTGGGAAATGAAACGCCCATGGCCAGGGCCACATCTGCATATCGCTCGATCTGCGATTCAAGATTGTATGCCATGACCTCGGGAAGGATCAGAGTGTTGGCAAGGCCGTGGGGGATATGGTAAACACCGCCCAGGGCATGGGCGATGGCGTGGACCATGCCCACCATGGAGTGGGAAAATGCCACACCGGCAAGAAAGCTGCCCACCTGCATGGCGCCCCTGGCCTGCAGGTCATCGGGTTTGTTGCATGCCTGAAGAATATTGTCGGTGATCAGCCTGATCGCATGAAGGGCCAGGGCATCGGAGGCCGGCGACCATTCCTTGTCCACATAGGCCTCAATGGCATGAACCAGGGCATCCATTCCCGTATATGCGGTTAATCTAGGCGGCATTGAAACCGTCATTTCAGGGTCAAGAATGGCCAGCTGGGGCAAAAACTGCTCTTCGGCAAAAGGCAGTTTGACATCATTGTCCGGATCGGCAATCACCGCCACCTTTGTGACCTCGGAACCGGTTCCAGCGGTTGTGGGGATCACAATGGACGGCAGCAGCCGGTCCGTGACATCCAGAAGATAGGCGCCCATGTGGTCGGCAACATTTCCGCCCTTGCTCATCAGAAGATTGGCCACTTTGGCGGTATCAATCACACTGCCGCCGCCCACGGCAATAATCATATCACATTTTTTCTTTTTACCGAGTGCAGCACAGTCTTGGACCGTCTGGATGGTTGAATTGGGAGGAACCTGATCAAACACGGCCGCAATTTTAATATTTGTTTTTTTCAACCCGGCCTTGACCCGGTCAACCGGCCCTGCCTTTAAAAGAATTTCGTCTGTGACCAGCAATGCGTTTCTCGTTCCGAATCGGGCCACAGCGCCTTCAATTGAATCCAGGATGCCGATACCGTAGACCAGTTTTGTTGGCAGTGAAAACTCAAAATAATCAGGAAGCATTTCTTTTCCTTTATCTGGGGTTGATATGTTAACGCACTGTCTTCATTTTAAATAAATGGTTTCAATTGCGTGTGTGCGGTCGTGTATCCGTCCTGAATCAATTGTATGGCCTGAGACGATGAAAAATTCAATAATGACCTGAACCCCAGCATTATATTAGGAGCCAGTGTGATGATGTTGGGTTGATGTTCACCGGAATCACCCCCATGATATCGGGTTTCATATTTAAGCTGAGGAGGAAGTGGCCTGTCCCGGTACCCCCTGGCCATGAGCGCACTTTGATAAGCACCGGCCAGAAACTGTTCAAACACATGCTCCAAAGCCGTCCGGACCGTTATCGGCAAAGCCTGGGGCGTATGGCCGATGGGCGACAGCATGGCAATAATGATCTCATCAGCACCAAAATCCAATGCCGGCTGCAGCGGAATATTGGTCATCACCCCGCCATCCCAGTGGGGAACCCCTTCAATATCTTGCCAGGGGAACAGAATGGGCATGGCGCAGGAGGCCAGCACATGCTCCAGGCCGATTTGTGAATTGTCAAAAAAGCAGGACCGGGCCGTGTGGACATTGACAGCTGAAATCACCACCCGGGTCCGGGAAATTTTTAATGCATTGAAATCAACATGGTCGGAAACAACCGCTTGAAACTGACGGGTATCCAAGAGCGGCTTTAATACCCGACCGGATAAAAAACCGGATAAAAACGGGCCCAGATTGAGCCGGTACATTCTCCTGCGATTGTGGGTGGTCCACAAACGGATCAGGGTTGAAACATCCAGGCCGGAACCGATACCCACAGCGTTAACGGCACCGACAGAGGTGCCGCAGATGATATCCGGGGTCCAGTTTCTTTCCACAAGGTATTTCCATACCCCGATCTGGAAAGCCCCCCTGCCCCCCCCGCCGGCAAATATCAATGCCCGCTTCATTGGGTCACCCCATATGTGCAATCGCGGTGGATCATATTGTCTTCCCTGTTACAGTCGCCCAGATTTCATTATGCCATGCCAGCTCCCGCTCAACCATGGTATCAACAAAAAAGTCTATATTGTCAATGGTCTTGAATGAAACATATCCATCATATATAAAATCAATGATCTCTTTGACCCCGAACATGACGGCTGCGGTTTTGACCGTATTCAAAGAAACCGCCACAATCCATTTTTTGCTCAACCCGTGAAATATCCGGGTGACCTCAGCGCTCAGGTTGATCTGATAGACACGCTGGTCATAATTATCCAGGCTGACATAAATGTTTTGATACTGCTGCCATGGTCATGGATTCATCCACACCGGTCTCGATCATTTTTTTGACCATCAGATCATCCTGCGCATCGGAAATATCGTGCAGTTCAATGACTTTGGTCACGGCTGTGAGCATGTTCTTATAGACCTTTCCATCCAGGGCCTTGTGAAGCTTTTTCATGCTCGTGTCCCGAAACGAGAAATCCTGGGGTGCATACAGCTTTGTTAAAAAAGAAATTACCTATCTTTGCAAATTCCGGGTCAGCTTCAATATCTTTGTAGGTTCGGTTGATCCGTCCGGATTGAAACTCCTGCAGAGCCCGTTTCAATTTTATAAAATTATCCGTTGAGGTGACATCGCTGTCCATTTTTCAGCTCCTGGGAATCAGTGGGCATGTTACCATATTTAAACAAATCGGCCTTGTCATCATTCCGTTTTTGTTCTTTTTTTTGCCGATGCCTGAATGGTTTCAATTTTTTTTTCCAGCATATCAATGTGGGCTCTGAGTTCAGACACCTGATCTTTTGTGGCCAGGTTTGTGGCAGACAACACCTCTTTTAACCGCCGGTCAATGGTATCGGAAATCCAGCTTTTGATTACTGCGGTATATCCGATGATCTCCTGTTTCAACCGGTTGCCTTCTGAAGTTGATATCTCCTTGTTTTTGACAAGGCCCTTAACCATGTTGTCAATTTCATCTTCAGCCATGACAAACGATCGCTGCCACAAAGACATATATCTTTTTGCATAATCGGTCACTGCATTGGAACCTCTTCTGAACAACTGGATTAAAACACCTGAGGACACCGTAGCACCGGCTTTTCCCTTTGTGGTGGCAATGAGACTTGACACGATGGATGCCGTGATATCCTCTCCGGTTTCATTGTCAATGATCTCGACATCCTGCCCCTGTTTGATCAGTTTGGAAAGACGGACCCTGGAGATATATTTTTTATCCGTTGTGTCGTAAAGTTTTCGGTTCGCATATTTTTTGATATGGTGCATGCCATCCTCCAAAAGAGAGTCCTGTTATATAATCTGCCAGGCTATCGTCCATAGTCTGGCAGATTTTGTCAAGATGCAGTTCCGAAATGGGTGTTATTCTGTTTTTGTTTCAGCCGGAATTTCAGCAACAGCTGTTTATTTTTTTCGTTTTGCTTCCACGCTGATTGATTTTCAGCAGTCTCTTTTTTGGCTGCTGCTGCTTTTCTGGGTGCGGCTGCCTTTTTGGTCACTTTTTCCTGGGCCAGTTTCAGGTCATCAATTTTTTTGTTGAGCTCTTTGATATTTTCATCCAGCCTGGCCACCTGTTCCCTGGAGGGAAGTTTGATCAGATCCATCACCTGTTCAATTTTATGGTCAACCGCGTCACTCAGCCATTGTTTAAGCTTGTCTGTTTTCAGAAACGGCATCTCGATTTTGTTCTGTTTTCTGGCTTGGGCTTTTTTTCCAGACTCTGTTTTTTTAGAAAACTGGGCAATCACGGTTTCGGTGATGTCTTTTCCGGTCTGAGCCAGGGTGACTTTAATCTCTTCACCTTTTTTGATCATTTCAGCCAATTTTTCCGGGTTGATATAATTTTTAGCCACTGTGTCAAAAAACCGTCCGTTTGCATATTTTTTAATATTTAACATTTTCTTCTCCTTAAATCTCTTTTTTTATGGGTAATTGCCAATGTGACCCGTCCGGATCTATGCATTTGCATACTGTTTGCTCAAGGCATCCACTTTTTTATTTACGCCGTCTATTCCGATCACCAGATTTTCAATTTCCTGTTTTGACGGAAGATTCAATTTGGATGGAATGGCATCAATACCGGCAGAAAATTTCTTTTGAATGGTTTTTTTCATGGGAAGTTTGTCCAGATTCTTTTTTCCCAGGGCGATAAAATCCTCAACAATCAGTTTTGCGTCATTTTCAATTCCCTTGTAAACTTTTTTAGTTTCAAGGTTGATTTTTTTAATTTTCCTGCGGACATCGCGCTTTGTTCCATCCACTTTTTTCTGGATGTTTTCCATGCGGACAGCCTTTGCTTTTTTAAGGGCGTCTTTGCCTTCATTAATGAGATCATCTATTCTTTTAACAGGATCTGCTTTGAGTTCTGTGAGAAACTCCCGGCCATTTTCAAGCTGTTTTTTAACAAATTTTTCATTGTAGGTGTTTACTTTTTTTTCAATTTTCTCTTTCATTTCAGCGACGGTTTTTGCAACGTAGAACTTTGATTCGGTTTTTGTTTTTTGAGTTGCCATGATTTATTCCTCCTGTAAATATTTATGTGACTTTCGGGGTTAACATAACGCTTTGTGTCATGGTGATAATATGATGCAGTGCGTTATATTTGTCAAGAATATTTTTTAAATATATTTTGATAAATAAATTTTAATTATTCTCAAGGCATTGCTTTTAATCATAAAATACAATCGTTTTGACAATTGTAAAAATTATTAAAAATATTTTTTATCTCTTCGATTGTAATGTATTGCTTTTAAATCTTAAGAGAGCTATGTAAATTTTGTTCGATAAATTAAATAAAATGCCTGTTTTTGAATAATCAGTAATCAGGAGGTAGAATATGCCCGAAACGATGACACAAGCAGACAATTTCTGGTTAAGCATGGATGAACCAGTTAACCTAATGGTGATCACAGGATTTTGGGAGTTTGCCGAACCTCTGGATTACAATCGATTGTATGCAACGGTCGAAGCACGGCTGGCACCATTTCCCCGGTTCCGACAAAAAGTGGTCCGGCCCAAGACAGGCCTTGGGCTGCCCAAATGGGTTGAAGACAAGCATTATGACCTGGCATCCCATCTCCATCGTGTTGCCCTGCCTGCCCCGGGGGACAAGCATGAATTGTCGGAAATGATTTCAAACCTCATGACCATGGCCCTGGATCAGAGCAAACCCCTGTGGGATATCCATTTAATAGAGAACTATAAAACCGGATGCGCCCTTTTCTTCCGGCTTCACCACTGTATTGCCGATGGCATCGCGCTCATGCATGTCCTGCACTCAACCGCAGACACCATACCGGATGCGCCCTGGCCTAAAAAACCGTCTGACCCCCAAAAAAAACGCAGATCAGGAATGCCTCAACTGTTCTCGTTCAATTCAATGGCATCCACGGCAAAGGATGCCTTTCAAAAAGGGCAGGATATCAGCAAGCGAATCGTAAAAGAGATCGAGAATGTATCGGCAAACCCGGACAACCTCAAGTTCATGCTGAAACTGGCCGCCAGGCTGCCGTCCGATGTCGCCGGTGTCCTTTCGAAACACACGCTGATGAGCTCAGACCCCGATACCGCCTTTAAAGGCAAACTCCAGGTGGCCAAGCAGGTGACCTGGACAGACCCCATTCCCCTGGACCGGATCAAAAAACTGGGAAAAGCCATCAGCTCTGCAACCTTGAATGATGTGCTCGTCGCCACTGTCACCGGGTCCATGCGGCGATACCTGAAAACCAAAAACACCCCCATCAATGAACTGGATCTTAGGGTGACGATTCCGGTCAATATCCGCAAACCCGGCACGGAATTTGAACTGGGAAATAAATTTTCACTGGTTTTCCTGAAATTGCCGGTCTATCTGGAAGATCCGATCTTAAGGCTCAAAGAGGTCAAAAGGCGCATGGACAAACTCAAATTCTCTGCAGACCCCTATGTCAATTTCGGCCTGCTGTCTGCCATCGGGTTTCTGCCGTCAAGTATGGCACAAAAGGCTGCCCAGTTTTTCGGCAATAAAGCCTCGGGGGTCATGACCAATGTCCCGGGTCCTAAAAAACCACTCTATTTTGCAGGCAAAGAGATCACCAATATCATGTTCTGGGTTCCCCGATCCGGCACCGTAGGGCTGGGAATCAGTATTTTAAGTTACAATGACCGTGTGACGATCGGCATTGCCTCTGACAAAGGGCTTATGCCGGACCCTGAAATCCTTCTGGAAGGATTTGAAGAAGAATTCAATTATTTAATCGATATCGTTCAATCCGGCAAAATCTATGAGGCGCCACTGGTCCTTCATGACCGGTTTGCTGAAAAAAAAGAGACAACCCGCAAGCCTGTTGAAAAGAAATTAGAATCAAACACAGACACCGAAACGCCCCCGGTTCAATGCGAGGCCTACACCAAGGCGGGTAAAAAATGCAGAAACAAAGCGGTCCAGGAAACGGCTTTCTGTTCCCTTCACCAGCAATACCAGGAAGAGGGAAGCCTTTTACGCGATGTCAGACAGATCATGAGAGACCTTTCCGAGTAAATTCAGGCTCAAAATAAGGACATTATGGCTGAAAAAGCACCGGATAATTGTGAGGGCAGATTTTACGTGGACACCCATTGCATCAATTGTTCCCTGTGCCCGGAAATCGCTGCCGGCATTTTTGCCACCAACCATGAAGACGGGTATGAATATGTGGTCCGGCAGCCGGAAACCGAACAGGAATTTCAACGGGTGGCGGAAGCCATAGCACTGTGCCCGGCCAGCGCCATCCAGGACAATGGATAACGGCGCAACGTTATTATCATTTGGTTTCAATTATAGGGGAGGACGATGTGAAACAAGTTATCAGTATCAGCCTGGGAGCCAGCAAGGATGATTATCAATTTGAAACCGAATTTTTAGGTCAGCAGTTTTTGGTTCGCCGAATCGGCACGGACGGCAACCGGGATAAAGCAGCTGAAAAGCTTTTGGAATATGATAAACAGGCAGACGCCATCGGCCTTGGCAACATAAAATTTCCCCATTCCATTTCACCCGGCTTTCTGACCAAAAAGCATGATGACAAGATCAAGACCCTGGGCAAACGCATTCAGACCCCGGTCACCACCGGCGCTGCACTCAGGGATGTCTCGTTTGAATGGGCTCTGCGGTTTGTGGAACATAAATTCGGCAATTATTTTAAAAATGCCAAGGTGCTGTTTTTATCCGGCATGACCAGTTACCGGATTGCCAAAGTGATGGCCGAATATACTGACAACCTGACCTTTGCAGACCCAATCATTGAAAACGATATTTCAAAGCTGATTTACTCGCTTTCCGGGCTTGAAACCTATGCCAGGGGGGCCCATGAAGTTCTGGACTGGCTGCCGGGCAAACGGTTGACCTCCTCTGTGGTGCCGTTACAGAAATGGAACCAGTATGTGCTCAAAAAAGCCATGCAGAAAGCCACCATCATTGTGGTGCCCAGTTATAATTTTTACCAATATCTCAAAGGCACCTCCATTGAAGAGCTGGGCGGGAAAATCATTATTACCTCCACCGTCTATGATGACCGGGTTGAATTCTTAAAGGCCAGGGGCGTGGATGTCATCATCGATACAACCCCCAAAATTTTAGAACGCGTGGTGGCCCCCAATGTGATCGAAGCCCTGATTCTTGCCGCCCTTGGAAAAAAATCAGACATGGTCCATCCGGATGATCTTCTGGAAATCATCAGCATGCAGAAAATGGATCCCCGGGTGGTCTATCCATCTGGCCAGGAAAAGCGGATCAACCGGTTTGCCTTTGTCATCCACCCCTTGTCCAAAGAGTTTTTAAAAAAGGACAAGGCCATTGATTTTATCAGCGGATTCACCCCGCCGGTCTTTCTTGATGCAGTTGAAAAGGTGGTGGCCTATGCACCGCCATGGGTGTATTCAAAAGTGACCGGAATAAAATCCCCGACAGGTGCTGAAGCCGAGGGCTGGTTGATCACGGTTGGCGGAACCCCCAAACAGATGCTGGCCCACAGCCCGGAATTCACCTACAAGCGGCTGCTCCAGGCTGCCCGCATGGCCAAACGCATGGGGGCTCAGATCATGGGCCTGGGCGCCTTTACAAAGGTGGTTGGCGACGCCGGGGTGACCGTGGCCAAACAAGCGGACATCCCCATTACCACGGGAAATTCTTATTCTGCATCCGGTGCACTCTGGGCCGGGGCTGACGCAGTCCGCCGCATGGGACTCATCAAGATTGTACCGGGCAGGAAAATCGCCGCCAAAACAATGGTTCTGGGCGCTTCGGGCGCCATCGGATCGGTATGCTGCCGCCTTCTGGCAAAAGCCTTTGACGAGGTGATCCTGGCCGGACGCAACACGGCCAAGCTTCTGGCATTGCAGCAATCCATCCTGGAAGAAACACCCGGGGTGAAATTAAGAATCACAACCAAACCCGACCGTTATCTGTCCGAAATGGATGTGATCGTCACCGCCACCTCAGGGGCCGGTAAAAAAATTCTGGATATCACCAAGGTCAAACCTGGCTGCGTCATTACAGATGTTGCCAGACCCCTGGACCTTTCTCCCGAAGATGTGGCCAAACGGCCGGATGTGCTGGTCATCGAATCCGGCGAAATTGAACTGCCGGGAAACCCTGAAATGAAAAGCATTGGCCTGCCCCGGAAGGTGGTATATGCCTGCCTGGCTGAAACCATTGTTCTGGCGCTTGAGGGAAGATATGAAATTTTCACGGTGGGCCGGGATATTGAATGGAAAAAAGTCAGAGAGATTTATAAAATGGGGTTGAAACACGGCATGAAACTGGCGGCCATCTCCGGCGTGAATGGCGTGTTCAGTGACGAAGATATCCTCAAGGTCAGGGACCTGGCCCTGTATGCAAGGAAAAATGCAGAACAGCAGGCGGAACAAGCCGAACAAACAGGCATTCGTGCGGGAGGTAAGGCGTGAAAAAAATTATCAATATCAGTCTTGGGCCGGAAAGTGAAGATTATCAGATCGAAACCGAGTTCAATGGACAGATGTTTTCCATTCAGCGCTTCGGCACATCAGAAGACCTGATCAAAGCTGAAGACCTGTTGTTAAAATGGAATAAGCAGGCCGATGTCATCTGCATCAGCGGCATTAAATATCCCTCCACAATGGGAACCAAGGGCATCACCCATAAAAAGACCAGAGAGTTGCTCGAATTGTGCGAGAGGCTGCACACCGTGGTAACCACGGGCGAAACCCTTTACAGGGTGGCCCAGGAATGGAGCATCCGAAACATCCAGTTTGCCCTGGGCAACAACTATTTCACCAACGCCAATGTCCTGTTCTTTTCAGGCATGTCAAATTCCACGCTGGCACAGGTGATGTCGGAATATACCGATAACCTGATGTTTGCAGACCCGGTCATTGAAAATAATCTTCCCAGGCTTCTTACTTCCATGAAGGAGCTGGAATTCTATACAGAAAAAGTCCATCAGTTTCTGAAAATAATTCCCGTGGGCAAAATGATTCCATTCAATGCAAAAATCAAATCTCTGAACACCTACCAGGTTAAACAAGCCGTTAAAAAAGCCAATGTCCTTGTCATTCCCCACAATGGTTTTTATGAATACCTGGATGAATGCATGGATCAGGGCCTTGACGGAAAAATCGTGATCACCAACACCGCCTATGACGATCGTGTGGATCTGCTGACCCAGCTGGGCGTGGAGGTGATCATTGATACCACCCCCCAGATGATCAAGCCCGTGGTGGGTGATGCCGTGATTGAAGCGTTGATGATTGCTGCCATGAATGTATCAAAGGGCAAGGAAATGAAAGATGATCTTTTAGAGGTGATCAGCGAACAGCGCCTGGATCCCAAGATCATCTATCCGTTTGAACCGGATAAACGGGTGAACCGGTTTGCCTACCTGATTCATCCGCTGAAACAAAAGCATCTTCTGAAAGTCAAGGCCATCGAGATGATCTCTTCCATTGCCCCCCAGAGCATGGACATCGTTGAAAAACTGATGGCCTATTCGCCCCCCTTTGTCTACTCAAAGGTCAGGGGAATCAAATCGCCCACTGGTGTAGAGGCTGAAGGATGGCTGATTTCCATCGGGGAAACCATTGATGAGATGCAGAATCACCCGCCGGAATTCACCACCAGAAAAATCATGACGGCAGCTGAAAAAGCAAAAAAAATGGGCGCCCAGGTCATGGGGATTGCCATGCTGCCCAAAGGTATGCACGGCACCTCCCTTGAAGTGGGAAAGCATGCTGCACTGCCCATCACCACCGGCAACTCCTATACCGCATCCACGGCATTGTGGGCAGCCGCTGATGCCGTTCGCCAGATGGGTCTGACCAAGCTTAAAGACGGCAAGGTGTTAAAAGCAAAAGCCATGGTGATCGGTGCCACAGGAGATGTGGGGTCCATCTGCTCCCGTCTTTTGGCCACGGCATTTGAATCGGTTTATATTGTCAGTCGGAACATGGCAAAACTGTTGACCCTCCAGGAAATTATTCAAAAAGAAAAACCCAAGGTAAAGCTGCATGTCGCAACCCGGGCGGACCGGCATCTGGATGACATGGATGTGGTTGTAATTGCCAGTGCCGGCGCAAAAAAAAGCATTGATATCATGCGTGTCAAGCCCGGTTGCGTGATCACCGATATTACCCGGCCCATGATCTTTTCACAAAAAGATGTGGCCAAGCGACCGGACGTACTGGTGATCACCGGCGGCGAGATCCGGTTGCCCGGTGAAGCCATTGAGATGAAGGATATCGGCCTGCCCCACGGCGTGGCTTATGCCGGCCTTGCGGAAACCATTATTCTGGCCCTTGAAGGACGGTTTGAAGACTTTACCAAAGGCAGCAATACGGAATGGGAAAAGGTAAAGGAAATATACAAACTGGGCATAAAGCATGGCATGAAACTCTCTTCAATCTCAGGGGTAGAAGGTCCTTTGAGCAACGAGGATATTGCCAGGGTTAAAGCACAGGCACTGCTGAAAAGAGGGAAATAGACCAGCACCATGATATTTTTTGATAAAGCTGTACAGCTTGCGGAAATCCGCCGTTCGATTTGTGGTGAATGAAGTTCCCACCCATGTGATCAATATCTCTTATGATACCTACAGCAGGATCTATAAAGGTCAGCTCAACCTTGGGCTTCCCGTTGCCCCGGAGCTGATCGTCAGCCAGGAACAGATAAAGACCAATGCCATCGGCAAACTTGCCCTGACGCTGTATCATATTTTTTACCGAATCACCAAAACCATGATTCCCCGGGATCAAATAAAGTCCGTTCTCTTAGATGAGCTTGAAAAAGACGATATCCGGCTAACGGAAAAAGTCATCCTGCTGACCAGAAAAGAGCTGGCGCACATAGCACTGGACACGATTGAACATTGACCCGGAATTTGAAAATAAAATCTACGGCGAAGCCTTTCGACGCAACATTGTCCGGGAAGCATTGAATACCTCCCGCCAGCCCGCTTATTTTGAAAGTGAGGTGGATGAAAAGGAAAACAACGGCCGGGGAGACTATGAAATTGTCTATTACATGGACTTTACCCAGGAGGGCAAAGAGATAAAATTCCGCCGGCTGTTGAGCATGGAAGATGTCACTGCAGGGGATAACAACCCTTCGGTCATCCTGGTCCCGGGCTTTGCCAACAACTCCAACTGCTTTGATCTGAACAACCGGTACTCCATTGCCAGAAACCTGGCAGACAGCGGCAAATGGGTCTATCTGTTTGACCCCCGCGGCGTAGGGGTAAATGCCGGCCGGTTTGATCCCAATTATACGGTTGATACCCTGATTGACCACGACCTTCCCACGGTTTTGAATTTTGTGACCCAGCGAAGCTGCGGTAAGCCGTCAATCCTCCTGGGGCACAGCATGGGCGGGCTTGTGGCTGAAAACATGGTCTTAAACTGGGCACTGCGCCTGGATTTTGACAAAATCAAGCTGCCGGATCTCAACAAAGCAGCACTGGACAAGGTTCTGGTGTCTGAAGAAAAAGCCATAGAATCTTTAAAAACCGTCAAAGGGGTCGTCACCCTGGGCTCTCCCCGCTGTTTTGATAAAAAATCCCATGTGTTTTTCCCATCAGCCCTCTGGCTGAATCATCTGTCCAGAATTTTCAAGCTGTCCCATGTGCCGATCCAGGAAATGTCGCGGCTGGTGACCCAACTGCCGGTTTTAAAGACCATCACCCGCTCCCTTTACAATAAAGATATCGGCGGGCTCAACTTTCTGATCTCTCCTGAAAATCATAAAAATGATAAATATTTTATCGAACGATACCTTGAACGGGCAATGGAGTCCATCCCGCTAGGTCTTGGATTCCAGTTCCTCAAGGCGGTTTACGACGGCAACGGCTTCAAGCGCATGGATCCATCCGCCCTCAATTACACCCACCATTTTTCCTTTTTTCCAAAGGACATTCCGCTCTTCCATTTCTGGGGCGCAAAGGACTGTCTTGCTCCTCTGGGAAATATACGTTTCAGTCAGTTCTATCCTCACAAATACAAACAGGTTTACCGGCTTGAAAGTATAGCGGATTTAAAAAAAGTAAATATTTTACCGGAACAAAGCCAGCTCATCGATTTTGTTATTGAAGGGGCCAATCATCTTGATCTTCTCTATGGAAATAAAGCCAAAGAGCTTGTTCACCCGCTTTTTGAACAGATCATTGATACGGTCTGGGCCGGCTGGTCCTATAATGATCATGCCAAAATCAATCCCGATGCTGCTGAATGCGCATTAAACCTTAGTGCGGAATTCTTTCTATGAGTTCAGACTTGTTTTCAAAGAACGGAAAAAAAGGAGGCATCACGCATAGCTAACGATGCCTCCAAATTGGATTGTACCCGTTACGGGTAATACGTGGTTATTTGAATTTACCCAGTACGGCGCTGGCAATGGTATTCTTCTGTATTTCCTTGGTGCCTTCATAGATTTCGGTGATTTTGGCGTCACGGTAAAAGCGCTCAACCTCGTATTCCGCCATGTATCCATATCCGCCAAGAAGCTGAATCGCCTCATCCGCCACTTCAACCGCCGTCCTGGCAGCATACATTTTGGCCATTGATGTCAGTTTGGGATCAATGTGGCCTTTGTCATAATTCCAGGCAGCCTTGTAGGTGATCAGCCGGGCAAGCTCGATTTTGGTGGCCATATCCGCCAGCTTGTGCTGGGTGATCTGAAATTCCGCAATTTTCTTTCCAAACTGCTCGCGCTGTTTGACGTAGGCCAGTGCCCGGTCAAATGCACCCTGAGCCGTACCCAATGCCTGGGCGGCAATCAGAATCCTGCTTTCATCAAAAAACTCCAGAACCTGATAAAATCCCTTGCCTTCCTTTCCAATCAGATGGGTCAGCGGCACCCGGACGTCCTTGAAATTAACCTCGGCTGTGGACATCATACGAATGCCCATTTTATCGCCAACGTCCGCGGCAGTAACGCCTTTTCTGTCCGCTTCAACCAGAATCATGCTGATTCCCCGGTAGGATGGCTTGGCATCGGGATCGGTCTGGCAGAGAACCGTAAAAAAACCTGCAAGGCAACCATTGGTGATAAAGGTTTTGGTGCCGTTAATAACCCATTCATCCCCGTCACGAACCGCCGTCGTATTCATGCAAGTAATATCGGAGCCATGATCCGGTTCAGTAAACGCACCTGCGGAAAGCGTCTTGCCTTCGGCAACCAGGGGGAGGAATTTTTGCTTGAGCTCTTCACTGGCAAAGCGCAGCAGACATTCGGATGCAAACCCTGCAAGAATGAGGCAGGCGCCGATTGTGGAATCTTTAGCGCAGAGTTCTTCTGCCACGATGATATTTTCCATAACGCCAAGGCCCTGGCCGGAATATTTTTCGTCAAAGTGGATCCCGATAAAACCGAGATCAGCAGCTTTTTTCCATATTTTCGTTGGAAATTCGTGCTTTTTCTCAAGTTCAAGTGCAAGATCCTTGTCGAATTCGCCTTTGGCAAAATTTCTTGCTGCTTTCTGAATCTCTATCTGCGATTTTGTGAGTTCAAAATCCATTTTTTCCTCCAATTCTTACGGTTTGATTAATCCTGGCAATGGTCTATAAATAATTTCAGAAAAAACAATTATTTGAAAACACCGGCAATGTTCACGTCAATTTAGAAGCAAATAAAAAAGAACAGCATATTCCGAGTGACCGTTCAGAATTTAGCATAGACAAAATGGCATTGCAAGGGATTTACTATGGGAAACTGACTTGAAATTCGCATCAAGTTATCTAATCGCTGATTTCGACACGGTATATCGAAAAAAGTTACTTGACTGTTGGCAATAAGTACCTTAAGGGATATGGTCATTTATATTACAATCAAACATTCATTTGGAAAGGAATTCTTATCACATGCCTTATTCAATCGCACTTGGCTGGAAAAGGAGGAACCGGAAAAACAACCATAGCAGGAATGCTCATCAAATATCTTGTGGACAAGGGCAAATCACCGGTTCTGGCTGTAGATGCCGACAGCAACGCCAATCTGAACGAAGTGCTGGGACTTGAACTTTGCGATACACTGAGCAATGCCCGTGAAGAAATGAAAAAAGGAATTGTTCCCGGCGGCATGACCAAAGATGTGTTCATGTCCATGAAGCTTCAACAGGCCATTGTTGAAGCCAAAGGCTATGACCTTATTGTCATGGGACAACCGGAAGGCTCCGGATGCTATTGTGCAGCCAACTCGCTGTTGACCGCCTTTTTGGACAAACTCATTCACAATTACCCCTATATTGTCATGGACAATGAAGCCGGCATGGAGCATATCAGCAGGCTGACGACACGAAATGTGGATGTGCTGCTGATGGTCTCGGATACGTCCCGGCGCAGCATTCTTTCCGCGATTCGCATTGATCAACTGGCCAGAGAACTGCGTATCGGCGTTACAAAAAGCTATCTGATCATCAATCAGGTCAAAGATGAACTCACGCCGGAAATCACCCGGATTGTTCAGGATGCCGGAATAGCGCTTGCTGGAACCATTCCGGAAGACCCGGATATCTACGCGTATGACTTAAACGGACAGCCGACTGTAGCCATTCCCGCGGGCAATGCCGCAATTCAGGCGGCCTATGGGATATTTGACGCCATCATCAAATGATATTTTTGAAAAAGTCCAACATCAAATTCGCTCGTTATAGGGATTAATATGAAAAAGACAGGCTTTTTATATGACGACAGGTACCTTTTGCATGACACGGGACCCTATCATCCTGAAGCCCCGGATCGCCTCTCCGTCATATATGCCGGGCTGGAACGATCCGGACTGCTTTCGAAAGCTGGTCCGGCTTGAAGGCAGCATGGCAGAAATGAAATGGATTGAATCGGTGCATGACAAGGCTTATATCGAACGATTCAAATCCGTCAGTCAGTCCGGCAGGCGTTCTTTTGAATGCGAGGATAACCAGTTATGTTATCAGACGTATGACATCGCCAGGCTGGCAGTCGGCGGCATTCTCGAGGCCTCAAAGCATGGTTATGGAAGGCGCCCTGGACAATGCTTTCTGTGCGGTCAGTCCCCCTGGACATCACGCAGAGATTGACCACGCCCATGGGATTTTGCTATTTCAACAATATTGCGATTGCCGCCCGCTACATCCAGAGCGAATGGGGCATCAAACGGGTCGGCATCATGGATTTCGATGTCCATCATGGAAACGGAACCCAGAATATTTTTGAATCAGATCCATCTGTTTTCTATTACTCCATCCATGAGCATCCTTCTTTTGCCTTTCCGGGAACCGGACGGGCTTTTGAAAAAGGAAGCGGCGAAGGCACGGGCTTTACCCGAAATTATCCCGTATTACCCGGACAGGGAGACGCGGAGTACAAATCCGTCATTGACAATGATTTTATTCCCTTGTTTGATCAGTTTGGGCCGCAGGTCCTGCTGATTTCCGCCGGGTTTGACGCTCATGCGGATGATGATATGTCGGGCATCAATCTTTCATCAGATGGGTTTACCTATATCATGGAACGGCTTGTGGAAACTGCCAATAAACATGCAGACGGAAGAATCGTTTCTATTCTGGAAGGCGGCTACTCTCTTAAACGGCTTCCAGAGCTGGTGAATAACCACATTGAAATCTTGTTGAAAGGATAACCATCACCCTGAAATCTTTTTTTAGCATGTCTTTTTCATAACGGCTTTATTGTTTTATTCATCGCGTCCATAATTATTGATGTCAATCATTTTCGTCTTTTCATAGTGGAGGCCATTATGTTTGTCAGTAGATCAATGACCCAGAAGGTTGTCACCATCAATAAGGATGCTGATATTCTTGAGGCAAAAGAGTTAATGGAGCAGTATCAGATTCGCCACCTGCCGGTTGTTGAACCCGACGGCCTGCTGATTGGCATTATCACCGATCGTGACCTTCGCAGCGCGCTTCCTTCAACTTTTTTCAAAAAAGATAAAGCATCGACAAAAAAAGCCGCCGCCCAATCCATAAAAGTCAAGGAAATCATGACGCAGGAACTGGTTACGCTGTCACCCATGGATACCATTCAGGACGCGCTGCTGCTGATCCAGAAAACACTCGTGGGCGCATTGCCGGTTGTGGATGAAAAAGACAAACTGAAGGGGATTATTTCGGTTCGGGATTTATTAAGGGCCTTTGTCAATGTACTGGGGATTGGGCAGCCAGGAACCCTGCTCTGCATCCTGGTTGAAGAAAAAATCGGCCAGATGAAAAAGATTGTGGATATCATCACCGAAGAAAAAATCTCCTTTGGCAGTGTTCTGGTCGCCAGATACTGGGAAGAAGGCAAACGCGCGGTATTTCCATATCTGCTGACCAATAACGTCGTCAATGTCAAAAAGAAACTGAAAGAAAAGGGGTATACCCTGCTGGATCCTATGGAATGGTACATGGATCAGCTTCCCAAGGCAGATATCAAAGGACCCTGAATAGCCTTTTCATGTCTTTAATCGCTGAAGTTGAAATTTCGCCGCCCTGCAGCGAGCTCTTCATCTATTACCTCGAAGGCTCGATGCAGGCAGAACCCCATGGCCTGAAGCATTTTATCGGCAACTGGCAGGAAGACGGTTTTTCGTTTCTGTTTTTTTCAGAACCAGCCATGGATCAGGTTCTGGATATTGTCAGCGTTTCTCCTTCTTTGCGTTATATTGATCACTATCAGATGTCATACCATGACTGGGTGGGAGATAAGGTTACTCCATTTTGCACCGATCGTTTTTTCATCCGCCCTCCCTGGGAAACATCCGCTCCTCCATCCTCTAAATTGAGGATAACACTGGATCCGGGGGTGGTTTTCGGAACCGGAGCCCACCCCACAACCCGCGACTGCATTGAAGCCCTGGAGATGGCTTTCCAGTCGCATCCCGTAAGCACAATCGCTCGATCTGGGAACCGGTACCGGGATTCTTGCCATCGCAGCGTCCCGGCTGGGTTGTCCGCTCAACCTGGCAGTGGACATGAACCGGCTTGCCGCAAAGACCGCTGAAAGAAATGTTCGACTTAACCAGTTGCAACAATCCGTTCTGGCTGTTCAGGGAAGCGCTGATGATTTTATCCAGATTCCTGCGGATCTTCTGATCGCCAACATCCATTACGATGTGATGAAACGGCTGGTCTGCTCAAAGGGTTTCTTGCGAAAGAACATCTTTGTTTTGTCCGGGCTGCTTCGCAGCGAGGCGTCGGATATTGAAAACATTTTGATGCAATTGCCTTTTACGATATTAAACAAATGGGTTCACGACGGGATCTGGCATACGTACTGGGGCATCAGGAATTAATCCGAAACGCAATAAAAAGGTGAATATCATGCGGATCAAATGCTGGGGATCACGGGGTTCAATCCCTGTTTCCGGGGCCGAGTACCTCAAATACGGCGGTGATACGACTTGTCTGGAAATTCAGACAGAAAGCGGCGCAATTATCATCGTGGATGCCGGAACAGGGATTCGCAGACTTGGCAATCATTTGATGAAAGAAAATAGTTTTAACTACCATTTTATTTTTACACATGCGCACTGGGATCATCTGATGGGGTTCCCATTTTTCAAGCCCCTGTACTCCAAAGATGCGGAACTTCTCATGCACCGCTGCCCGTTTCAGAAGACATTTGTGGAAACCATGCTTTCAAAGGTCATGACGCCTCCCAATTTCCCGATACGATATGCGGATGTAAAGGCCAAAATTGAATATGAAAATGCCTGCCCTTCCCAGTTTGACATCGGCTCTGTTTCAATAATTCCCATACCGATCAGCCATCCAAACGGCGGGAGCGGTTATAAATTTATCGAAAACGATAATAAATTCGTTTTTCTGACCGACAACGAATTGGGTTTTGTTCACCCAAAAGGATTACCGTTTGAAGCATACCGGGATTTTTGCGAAGGCGCTGATTTTCTGATTCATGACGCCGAATACACGCCGGAGGAATACCGCACAACCATCGAATGGGGGCATTCGGTTTATACCGATGTTCTCCGGCTGGCGGTTCAGGCTGGCGTTAAACGGCTGGGACTCTTTCACATCAATCAGGAACGAACCGATATTCAGATGGATGACATTGTTGCCGACTGCAATCGGTGGCTAAGGGAACAAGGCAGTTCGACCACTTGTTTTGCAGTTGCCAAGGACATGGTCTTTGAGTCTAACAGAACATTTTAAGCCCATCACTTTTTAGGGGTTGTTGTTTTTATGAAAATTTTCAACTATCCATCTGCATCTGCTGAAAAACGGCTTTCAGCTATTAAAAACCGGGTGCAATCATTCAACCAGAAAGATCAGCGGGCAGTGGCACGAATCCTTGAAGATGTGCGTAAACATGGCGATACCGCAGTGATCAATTATGCAAACCGGTTTGATTCACCCAGTCTGAGCATCGAATCCCTTCGGGCAGGCATTCAGGAATACGAAGAAGCTGCGAATAATGTCAGCCCGGAATTCATGAAATCGCTTGACCGTGCTGCATCCCAGATCGAATCCTTTCACCGGAAACAGTCCTTAAAATCCTGGATAGACACCCCACGGCCCGGAACACTTCTTGGACAGATCGTTAATCCCGTGAATTCTGCTGGAGTCTATGTTCCCGGCGGAAAATCCGGCATGACGCCTCTGGTTTCAACAGTATTAATGTGCGCCATTCCTGCCAGAATCGCCGGCGTGTCAAGCCTTGTCATGGCCACGCCGTCAACTCCAGACGGCTCTGTCAATCCCCATCTTCTGGTCGCAGCCAAGCGGGTCGGAATTGATGCAGTCTATAAAATCGGCAGTGCCTGGGCAATTGCTGCAATGGCTTATGGCACTGCCACGGTCTCCAAATGCGATGTCATTGTGGGGCCTGGAAACATTTATGTCACCCTTGCCAAAAAAATGGTTGCAGGATCCGTCGGCATTGATATGATCGCAGGCCCGAGTGAAATTCTAATCATTGCGGATGAAACGGCAAACCCCGAATACACGGCTGCGGACCTGCTGTCTCAGGCCGAACACGACCCCATGGCATCGGCCATACTGGTAACCCCTTCACGCAAAATGGCCAAACGCGTTGTCGAAGCCGTAAGCAGACAGGTAACATGTTTGCCGCGTCAGGACATTGCCGCAGAGTCTCTGAAAAACTTCGGCGCTGTTTTTGTGGTCAAGGACATTGCCGCTGCATTCGATCTTGCCAATGCCATGGCACCGGAACATCTTGAGCTGCATCTGGATTCTCCACTGGAATATATCGAACGCATTCGAAACGCCGGGGCAGTTTTCATGGGGCATTATACGCCGGAGCCTGTGGGGGATTATATTGCAGGACCCAATCACGTCCTGCCCACATCCGGAACAGCCCGGTTTTCTTCCGCGCTCTCCGTGGATCATTTTATTAAAAAAACCAGTTTGATTCACTATTCAGAGGCGGCTTTCAGGCAGGAAGCGCCGGACATCGTCCGGCTGGCGGAAATTGAAGGACTTGGCGGCCATGCCAGCTCTGTCAGGGTTCGGATGACCTGATTCGCCGGACATTGAGACAAGAAAAAAAATGGCATGGATCAGTCAAAATCTTCATCATCGGATTCCGGTTTATTGAAAACAGCAGCGTATTTTCCATCTCTTTCAGCTTCATCCGGGTTGTCCCCGTCTGAATCATCATCTTCGTCAACGCCGTCACGAAACTGCTTTTTGACCAGAACCGTCTGCTCTGGAAATGTTTTTCTGGACACTTCAATATAATGACGGGCCAGTTTTTCTCCACCAAGCTTCAGATACACCAGCAGGGCAATCTGAAGGGTTTCATCATCCCGCTGCTCGGATGGAATCCGGTTCAGCAGGCGCCGGATGGACCCTTGAAACTCATCGGGAATGATCATATTCTCAGACATACGAATCTCCTGAATTGATTGTAACAGTCATCAGTAAGGGGCCTGCTCCAAATTGCGGCCCCTTACTGAATTTATTGCACACAAATTATTACAAGCGTTGAAATAAAAAGGCGTCAATCATCAAAATCGCCTTTTTCGCCCTTATCCGTTTCAACAGATAAAACACGAACAGCAATTCTTTCCGGCGTCCATTCTTTAGGATCTTCAATCCGGCCGGCTTTTGGCCCCGGATCATAAGAACCTGCACCGAGAATGGCCTCAATGGCCAGTGGCGCCGTATCGCCCGCGTTAAAGACCGTCATCAGCATCTGATAAACAAAATCTTCGACCCGTTTGGACATGCGCTCGCGGATCGCTTTTGGCTGGGCAAGAAGTTTGCTTTCAAACGGGAGATTGAGTTTTTTATAATCTCCTTTTTTCAGACCCTTGGAATCGGCATATGCCACCATTTCCTCCCACAATTCTTCGGTAACGCCCTGCCCTTTAACCTTGATGAATTTGCCATCCGGATCCAGCATGGCATTTCCATAATCGTTGACTTCAAGTCCCCAGGAAATCATCTGAAGGGCTGTGGCGACATTGGCCTTGGTGGTCCGGGTCTGGGTGGCGATTTCCCTGAGGCGGTCCGAGCTGTTTCCGGATGTGCCATGCTGGGCACCTGAAATGTTGAACGGGGCCAGCGCCTCATGGATGCTCTGCGTCAGCTCGACCTGAATCCCCTGATCGCTGGCCTCAATGCCATGGGTGGTTCCATTATTAAGGGCAATCCAATCCGGGAAGATGTCATGGGCGTTTAATCCCCGAATGAGAAACTGAGCCTCATCAACTGTTGACAGGCCAGTTTTGCCTTTAATTTCACCAACTTCAGTTTCAAGACCTGCCCATTTTGGAATAAATGGATAGAGAGCAATATTGGCCAACAGATTCTGGTCATCGGGCATGTGAGAGGCGTCAACGGCAATGGATGTGACGCCGGCTTCAAAAACAGTCGGAATTTCAACCTTTGCCTGCGCAACATCGGCCTGGGATTTAATCCCATAGTGATCCGCATGAATCGCAACCGGAATGGTGATGCCGAGTTCATTGCAGATGGCGTCCACCTGACGGGCGATGTTCCAGAAATTCACAGCACAGTAAGTTCCTTCAGACTTGGCAATCTCGATGATGATGGCCGAATTAGCCCGCTGGGCTGCGGCAAGGGCACCGCGAATGACAAAAATGCTTCTCCCGTTTGCGGCAATTGAAATGGCCTTTCCTTTGGCCAACATGGCACGGTCAATATATTTTCCACTGACAATCAGGGCTTTTGAATTGGGAAAAAGCTGAACAATGTTGGGGGGTCTGCCAATATTCAGCGCTGTTTCAAAATCCTTAGACATCTTATGGGAGTGTTCCGTCACGTTAAACCTCCTTTTTAGCTTTTCGTCCATTTTCGAGAGACTGGCTTTACCGTCATGAATCATTTTTCTATCTGACGAGTTCTCATTTCAGGCCGAGAAACATCTGGAAAGCCACAGATGAATCGCTTCAGCCACCCCACCCTGATTGTGGGATGCCACGGAAGCAAACCGGTTTTTCAACAAAACAGGTGCATTGTCAACCAGAAAAGCAGTCCCGGCCCATTCGAGCATATCCAGATCATTATAATCATTGCCAACGGCCAGAACAAGTTCCCTGGCAATATTCAACCGGCCGGCAAGCCACGCAGCGCACTGGCTTTTGCTGACGCCAGGAGCAAACACCTCAATCCAGGTGGATTTGCCATCCAGCGGTGAAGTGGATCGAATAACGCTGAGTCCAGGCAATTTAGATTGTAAAGCCGTCAGCACGGATGCACTGTTATCATGATTGACAACGGCAAGCAACTGAGAAGCAGAACCGATATCGGAAAAGACATCTTCGAGCGGTTGGCAATAATCGCCGTAACGGGCGAGCCGCCTGTGAAAATCCGGATTTTCGCGGCCGGTCCAGTAGTAGAGAAATCTGTGATTATCCGGAATGGGTTGATGCACCATAAAATCGAGTTCAAATTCCATTAATACCTGTACAGCGGATGAAACCGCAACAGAGTCGAGGTGAATATTTCGAATCAGTCGGCCATCCGGAAACGTGATTACCCCGGCGCCGGTTGAAAAAATGACATAGTCAACAGGCATCCCATTATTGGCAACAGTTTTAAAAGAATACAGGGAGCGACCCGTTGCAATGACCCGAACAACCCCTTTTTCCCCAAGCAGTAAAAGCGCATCAGAATCGGGCTTTGCCATACTTCCGTCAGAACCCAGCAAGGTCCCGTCCAGGTCTGTAATCAGCATGGCGCCGGAAAAGAGATCCTTCATGGCAGGTTTGCGCCCATATTCTGAATATCCTCCACCCATGCCAGAATCAAGTCCATCTCGCTTTTCGGAATCAGGCCATGTTGAATCAGACTTTCATAAGCGCTAATGAGATTGCTCTCAATGGAATAACGGGATGAAACCGCGCCTACAACTGCATTCACGATTTTTTCAGGGTAAAGGTAACAGGGAATTTCCGATTCAAAATCAGACAGATGATGGTGGAAATTACGTTCCTGGTCAACGGTTGCCCGGGTAAACCCCAGCGAATAGCCCGCACACCAGAGGATGGGCTGAGCCACCAGCCCCCGGATAATATCAGTGGAGCGGAAACTGACCGAAGCAGGCAGATACAGCAGCGGAAATACCGGCTTGATAAAAGCGGTGTTCTGAGAATTAAAGGGAGATAGGGTTCCCGCACTCAGAACCAAGGGGGTTTTGTTGTCAAAATAACAGGGGGTGTTAACGGTCATACGGTAGATGGCATCCACGTCCGGATCTCCGTCAGCCAGTCCCTGCCAGACCCCTATCCTTGCAGGCTCTGTCTGCATGGTACCAGTGTCTAAATACACAGCCGGATCACAGATCCGGTTAAGCGGAAAGCCTCTTGGCCAGATGTGCTGGTCCGTAAAATAACGATAGACATTTACAAAACCCATATCAGGCGGTGTCGTCAGATATTTGCCGTGAAATTCGGGAATGCACCAGTCTGGTTTGGGCATGTTATCGTCATCGGTATCCAGTATGATTTCAGCGCCCTGTTGTATGGCGACAAGATAACCCATGAGTTTTCTGGCATAGTGATTCCAGGGAAGCATTTTTGCGATCTGAAATTGTGTACTTTCCTGATCCGCTGCCGACAGATACGTTGCCGCTTGACAGTTCCAATCCACGGGTGTTTTTATATCGCCAGCAACCACCACTTTCCATTCGGGAAAAGAGGCCCATTTAAGAACCGATGGAGACGGCGGATTAATGGTGGTGATGACGATATGCTTATGCATGGAGCATGTTCCTGAAATGGACCGGCTGGATATGGGGATTCTCCATCATGACATCCAGCAAAACTTTCAGAAATGCAAAGGCTGTTTCATTCATACGCTGATGATGGATCATGATGCCGCAGGTTCCGCTTGAAATACCAGTGGACAGCTCTTTCCAGAGTGCCTGCCAGCCTTCTTCCGGTGAGATTTCCCGGCGGGTATGCAAATCGACATTGACAGAAAAATCCGGCAGGCCTTTCAGGGGCCGGGGCATGCTGCAACGATGCCGGGAGACCGCTTTAAATCCATTGCTCTTTAACACAGCCAGGGTTCTGCCGTCACAGCGGTTCCAGGGCGGAGTAAGCACGGGTGTGAACTGCTCTTTCATTAAAAATTGCAGTTTTTCCCGGCCGCGGACAATATCCTGCTGGATCTGGCCAATGGATCGAATTGGACCGAATTCCTGTTTTTTCCCCTGGGTTTCATGATTAACATGCCGCCACCCATGTTGATGCCAGCACCACAGCCCCTGCGCTTTCTGGTTTGTTTTCTCAAACACATCCCATCGCTGCCGGCTGAGCCAGGAAGGTACCACAGCTAGACACAGGGGCGCCTTAGAATCAAGAAACAAATCCTGTAAACGATGAAAACGCTTTCCTGGAACCCCGATATCATCCGCACGAAAAAAAACACGGACAGGCAACGGAAGACGAACCTTTTCCATTGCCTGATCCACACAATCTTGAATCTGCGGTTTCAAATCCTTTAATGGGGAATCCCATATAAGTGACGGCAATGGTTTCATCTGTCATTCCTTTGGGTTTTCATCCAGGAAAGGGTCCAATTGACGGTATTAACGGCCCCCCCCAGATCAACCGGACAGACGGGACGTATCCGTTCAGCCAGATTCCGGCCCATATGTTTTGCCAGGTTTTTCAACTCAAGGTCAGCGTCTTGAAGAATTTGCATGCCGCCCAATTCTGAAATCCGCTCGGCGCGAAGCCGTTGTTCCCGGTTTTGTGAAAAAGGCCAGACCAGGGAAGGAACCTTGGCTGCCAGAACATTCATACACGTGTTATACCCGGCCATGCTGACAGAAAGATCCGCTGCGGAAAGCCAGGCTGGAAAATCGGGAGTAAACCGGGATACCGAAATCCGATCCTTACTCATGTTTTGAAGGCGATGAACCGCATTGCTTTCCATGAACGGACCTGTAAACACCTGAAGGAAGGCATCTGCTTCAAGAGACAGCCTGTCAAATGCCCGAATAACAGCATCTAGAAGCACGAATCCCACTTTTCCGCCACCGGCGCTGGCAACAATCAAATGGCTGTCATCACCAATACCCAAATGTTGACGGATGGCCGTCCGATCCCCCACAAGGGGACGTGGGGTAACAAATCCGGTATATGCGACAGGAATCCGGATATCTTTCATTCGGGAAAATGTTTCATCCAGTTTCACGATACTGGGATCCGAATGAATAAGAAGGGCATCAAACCACTGGTTTAAGGATGCAATCACCCTGGATTCATATGCCGGCACATCTTTTTTTTCAACCAGAACATCCCGAAGGCTGCAGATCACCCGACTCGGACAGAGTTTTTTTTGACGGATTCCGTTGAAAATAGGAATGAGCTCAAAACCAAAGGCTTTTCTGCCGAAAGGAAAAAGTTCAACCATGAACAGATCAGGACATTCAGAGAGAAACAAATCATAGAGCGCCTGTTGTCTGGCAGCCTTGACCTGTTCAACCGTTTTGTCGTCTGAATCCGATTCGAGACCACTGAAATCCGAGTCCATTCGAAGCGGTAAAAGACAGACTTGCCGGACATGTTCCGGAACCGGTATGTTCAGGGAGGCGCCTCCGGATACCAGTATGACTTCATGCCCTTCAAAGGCCTTGCAAATCTCAAGACTTCGGAAATAATGTCCCATGCCAAGGACATGCTGGCAGTAATAAATGATTTTCATATCAGGGAGTTAAATTCAGATAATTCAGGTGCTCAACCGCCAGCATCTCGTTCAGGAATGTCAGGCAGTGCAGGTGATACGGCAAGATGCCCTGGACATCCTTTAAAAAATCAGAAAGGGTGCTTTCATGATAAACTAGGCTTTTGATCATGCCTTCATGGGTGACAACCAGAATGTTTTCTCCAGGCCAGTTGCAGGATGCTTCAGCCAGCGACTCCCGGCCTCTCTTCCACACGCTTTGGAAAGATTCGCCGCAGGGCGGACAAAATTTCCATTCGGACATCATCTGTTCAGCCCATAATTCAGCATACTCGCTTTTGATCTGGGACAGCGTTTTTCCAGTCCACTTCCCCCAGTCCATTTCTCGAAGTCTGGAATCCAATGTAACCGGTATATTCAGTGTCTGGTTGATCAGCTCTGTTGTTTTCCGTGCCCTGCCTAGATCGCTGGAAAGGATACGGCTCCAGGCATTGCCTGCCAGTAGCAGACCCCATTGCAGGGCATATGTCTGGCCAGTCATGGTCAGCGGGCTGTCAGCATGCCCCTGAATCCGCCGGCTCTGATTCCATTCCGTTAGTGCATGGCGCAGCAGGCCGAAACTGGTTTTGGGATGATCTGTCATGAATGATTTAAACAATGGGACATCGGTAAAACAACTTCAGGCCTCCAAAGCGCTGTATCGTTCTTCGTTGTAGGCGGGCTCTTCTAAATAAATCCGTTGCTTTTGAAAACATGGACTCCAGAAATTGTTTCACACCTTCAAGCGAGAGATTAAAAATACGGTTACCGGCCATAATCACATGAACATTGTCCATATTTCCACAAAGCCCGGCAAACGCAGGGCCGATCACAGAGGCCGGGTCCTTGACATGCGGCGCATCGGCCAGTGCCTTCAGATAAAAGTCGATGCGTTCTTTCAGCGCCTTGAAATAATCCACTTCCTTTCCGATTGTCAAAGAGGTGACGCAGGACAGATTCTTGGAGAATTCAAACAAAACATCCCAGAAACTTTCGATCAACGGTTTTTTATCCGAATGATCTTCCATAAAATAGGAGACGGCCCACCCGACGCTTAGGATTTTAAGGAGTTGGATCTCATATTCAATTGCAACCTTGTTGATGGATGGCTCTTCTGGCAGCCGGCTCAAAGCAAACAGAACACTTTCGCGATCCAGAGAATAATTTGCAAGGGATTCGGCAATTTCCTGTATGGATACCGGATGTTGAAAAGAAAATGTCATAATTGTCTCCAGAATTTATCGAAATGACCGTTAACGTTGAAATACCCATATCACAACCGGAATGAACAAGGCAATAATCATCAGCACTCCCGGCAGCGACAGATACGGCGCATACCAGGGTTTTTTAAGGTCGTGTGCTCTTTTTAACTCAGACAAAAACCAGTTACCAAGAAATGAGGCGGCAAGGAGTACTGCAACCATTTTAAATATAGAGATTACCGCGGACAATCCCATACCTCCTATAATTCTTCAATCCAAAAGGTATTCAACTTGATTTCACCGGCCAGGTTATCGCCGGGTTTGATCTGTCAGTACCTCGCCTGAAATCGGCAGCCACCTGCGGCGCGTTCAGGTCAATGGTTTCAAAAATATCCCTTGCGCCGATCTGCGTATTGCCATAGAATTCTGCAATGCTGTCGTAATTCATCTCAATTGCAGCACCCTGGACAGATACGCCGGCAAAAAGTCCGCGGGTTCTGGAGTATGAGTATATTTCGGCATTAAATTCCAAGTCAGTGCCTGCAGAAACCTGTCGACCCACCGGACCGACCGCAGCCGACGCATCCGCACCCAGAGTGAATTTACCGGCAGTGATGTCATTAACGCTTCTGATGGACTTGAATACCAGGATAATATCAGAGAGCTGAGCCCCAATTTGCCAGCCGATACTCCCTCCGACCAGGGTTATGAAAGCAGGATTTGTCCAGTAACCGTATTTATCTCTGACGGACAAAACGCCTTTGCCATAATTGCCGGCAAATATAAACCCGATCTTGAATACACCGGGAATAACGGCTATGGCCTGAGCGTCTCTCAGCAGAGAAGGAGGAATTTGATTTTCAGGAATTCTCGAAAATTCCTGAATGATCGCAATTGCATCTTCCACTTCTTGAATCTGATTCATACCGGCTTCCGCAAGTCCGGAACCGGCAGCCAGCAGCAGGACCGGCAACAGCAAAACCATTGTTCGAATTTTCATCCTTTATTCCTCCTGTTCAGACAGCGAGTTGTAAAACAAAAATGCCGATAAAAGATGACTTCACCCAGGCAAAATCCTGACGGGTTCAGGGTTGACAATTGAAAAAATCATCCCATAATATTGAAAAAAATCATATTAAATTTTTTATCACAGTTTAACCCCTTTTTCAAACAGGAGATGACATGTCCTCTAAAAAAGAAACATTTCAATTTAAAACCGAAGTTCAGCAGCTTCTGAATCTGATCATCAATTCCCTTTATTCCAACAAGGAGATCTTTCTTAGGGAACTGATATCCAATGCTTCCGATGCCATTGACAGGCTTCGGTTCAAGGCCCAGACCGAGCCGGAAATTCTCGGAGATGATGCAGAGTATAAAATCAAAATCATCCCGGATGGCATCAAACAAACCATTGAAATCTCCGATAACGGCATTGGCATGACCTATGACGAGGTCATGGAAAACATCGGCACCATCGCAAAGAGCGGTACAGCGGCATTTCTGGAAGCAATTTCCGAAACCCAAAAGAAGAACACGCTGACCCCGGAGTTGATCGGCCAGTTTGGTGTCGGGTTCTACAGCTCGTTTATCGTTGCCGAAAAGGTCACCCTGCTGACCCGGGCCGCGGGGGACGAAAAGGCCACCCTCTGGGAATCAAGCGGTGATGGAACCTATACCATCGAAGAGGCCACCAAGCGGTCCCGTGGAACCCAAATCACCCTTCATTTAAAGAAAAAAGAAAAAGACGATACGGATTTCACGGATGAATGGACTGTCCGGCGCATCGTCAAACAGCATTCCGATTTTGTCAGTTATCCCATCGTGATGGATGTTGAAAAAGACGAACCCATTCCCGAAGCTGAACAACTCCTTGACAAGGAAGGCAAGCCCGTCGGCAAAACCACCCGCAAAGTGATTCGCGAAGAAACCCTGAATTCCATGAAGGCCATCTGGACCAAGGATAAAAAAGAGGTTACCGAGGAAGAATATGAAGAATTTTATAAACACATCAGCCATGACTGGAATCCGCCTCTAACCCAGCTCCACATGAAATTTGAAGGCACAACCGAATACAATGCCCTGCTCTATATCCCTTCAAAGGTCGCCTTTTGATCTGTTCAATCCGGAACGCAAACACGGCATCAACCTGTACTGCAAACGGGTGTTTATCATGGATGACTGCAAAGAACTGATGCCGGAATACTTCCGCTTTGTCAAAGGGGTAGTGGATGCCCCGGATCTTAATCTTAATGTCAGCCGCGAAATCCTGCAACAGGACGAACTGGTCAGAAATATCCGAAAAAATCTCGTCAAAAAGCTCATTGATCTTCTTGGCAACATGGATAAGGAAGTCTACGATAAATTCTACGGTGAATTCGGATCTATTTTAAAGATCGGCATTCACATGGATACAGACAACCGGGACAAAATCGCCAGGCTTGCCCGGTACCAGACCACCAAATCCGACGGAAAACGGATCTCGCTTTCCGAATATGTCGCCAACATGAAAGCCGAGCAAAAGGATATCTATTTTATCACCGGCGAAAATCTGACTTCCCTTCTAAACAGCCCCCATCTGGAGCAACTGAAAGAAAAGGATTTTGAAGTCCTCCTGATGGCCGATCCCGTTGACGAGTGGGTGGTCCAGTCCCTGACAGAATTTGAAGGAAAGCCATTTAAAAGCGCTGAAAAAGGGGATCTTGATATTCAGAAAGTGGATGATACCAAAAAAGAAGAATTCAATGCCCTTTTCGGCTTCATCAAATCGAATCTGGAAGACAAAGTCAAGGAGGTGATGCCGTCCACCCGGCTGAAGGACTCTGTTTCCTGCCTGTCAGGAAATACTTATGACATGAGTGCATACATGGAAAAGATTCTGAAAGCCACGGGGCAGAAAGCCCCTGAAGTCAAACGGGTGCTTGAGCTGAATATGGATCATCCCCTTTTAGCCAAAATCAAGGCCATTTATGAGAAGCAGCGAAATGATCCCATACTGAAAGACTACAGCGACCTTCTCTATGATCTGGCTGTCATCAGCGAAGGGGGCAAGCTCGAGAATCCATCGCGGTTCACAAAAATGGTGGGCGATTTGATGTCCGGCGCACTGAACACTTGATGGATGTGTAAGAAGTCTTGAAGCAACTGGCTTTCAATTTTTGAAAACACCCGTCATTCCGGCAAAAGCCTTAATGACGGGTGTTTTTTTCTTTGTCAGCCCTTATTGAGAATCAGATTGACACCGCTGCCTGCATTTTCTATTATCTTTTCCATGAAATAAATGGGATGCGCCACACGCTACCCGTGAAAATTTCATAGGATAAGCATTTCTTGCACCGTATTGTTTTTTTAAGAACAGGAATAATACCCGCAACTTTTGGATACCAGGGGGCTTTTATGGAACATCTTCTTAAAACCGTAATCCATGACCAGCATGTGAAGCTTGGCGCCCAGATGGTGGCATTCGGCGGATGGGACATGCCGGTTCAATACCGGACTGGAATTGTTCAGGAGCACCTTGCCACCCGGAATCATGCCGGCATTTTCGATGTCTCCCATATGGGCCGGTTCCGCGTCAGTGGAGAATCTGCACTGGCGTTTCTCCAGCATGTTCTTTCCAATAATGCCGCAGGCCTTGAGGTCGGAGAGAGTCAGTACACGATTGTTCCCAATGAACAAGGCGGCGCCATTGACGATGCCTATCTCTACCGATTTGTTCCGGATGAATATCTTTTGGTTGTCAATGCGTCTAACCGTGAAAAAAATTTGGCGCATTTTCAAACCCTGCTTGCCCATTTCCCTGATGTTCAGTTGACCGATAACACGCTTGATACCGGAATGATCAGCCTCCAGGGACCCCGATCCCGAGACATTCTTGCCGCAATCATGGATTCAGGTCGTTTACCTGAGCCTTTGAAAAACAGATCGAGCCCGGCAACGCTGAAAGGTATTTCAACCTGGATCAGCAGGACCGGCTATACCGGAGAACCGCTGGGCTTTGAACTCTTTGTGCCCGGCCGTGACGCACCGGCTCTCTGGAATCTTCTGATTGAAAATGGAGCCAGCCCTTCAGGGCTTGGCGCCAGAGACACACTTCGGCTTGAAGCCGGACTTCCCCTCTATGGGCATGAATTAGGGACAGATGACAAGGGTGACAAGATCCCTGTTTTTTCCATGCCTCTCAGCCGGATTGCAGTCAGTTTCTCTGACTTAAAATCCGGCTTCATTGGAAAGCAGGCCCTTTTTCGACAGTTTCAGGCTCTAAAATTGATCATGGACCGGGATTTTTCCCGCATTCAGGATCTTCCACGCATGATTTTCCCCCTGGCTCTGACTGAAAAAGGGGTCATCCGTACCGGATACCAGGTGTATCAAGGAAGCAAACCCGTTGGATATGTCACCAGCGGCACAATGGTGCCTTATCAGAAAACGGACGGCAGTGGTATGTTTTCACAGTTCACTTCTGAAAAAGGTATGCGATCGATCGGGCTTGCCCTGTTAAACAGTGATCTTTATGAAGGGGATGTGCTAAGCATTGATATCCGCGGGAAAATGACGCCTGCCGTAATCGTTCCCTATCACCTGAGAAGCGAAGCCCCTCCTTTTGCAAGACCAATTTTGTTCGACCGGCTTTATCAGGCGGAATGTGATGAATCCGCCGCACCCGAGATTCTTCGAAAGGTAGAAACCCTCATTGATGATGCTGCCCGCAACAGCCACTGGCGCCAGCACGAATGCATCAACCTTATTCCCTCCGAGCAAACCCCGTCAAAACTGGTTCGGCTGCTTACCGTACTGGACCCTTGCGGAAGATATGCAGAGCATAAGAAAATGAAGGCATTCAGTGAAGCGGATGTTTTTTATTACCAGGGCGTGGACTTCATTGAAAAAGTCGAGCACCAGCTTCAAAAAGAGCTTTGCGCCTATTTTGGATGCAGCCAGGTGGAAACCCGGCCGATCTCCGGTCAGATGGCCAATACGGGCGTATTCAGCGCCTTATGTGATTATCTTAACCGTTCGGATCGAAAAAGCGAGCAGCGCCGGATTCGCCGGGTGTTGAACCACCACATTATTAAAGGGGGGCATCTCAGCGCTCAGCCCATGGGTGCACTAAGGGACTTTGTCGCTCGGGACCCCCAGACCGAAAAACCATCGGTGATCAATTTCCCGGTTCTTGAAGAAAACCCTTATCAGATCGATGTGGCTGCCGCCTGTAAAATGATCGCTGATTTTCACCCTGAATTGATTATTTTTGGTAAGAGCATGATTCTTCACCGGGAACCGATTGCAGATATCCGCTCTTTTGTGGATTCACAGAACCTTGATTGTGTGCTATTATACGATATGGCGCATGTACTGGGACTCTGCGGCCCGTTTTACCAGGACCCTTTCCGGGAAGGCGCGGATATTGTCACGGGCTCAACCCATAAAACGTTTTTTGGAACCCAGAGAGGCGTCATTGCATCGGATTTCAGCAGGGACTGTGTGCGCTATCCGCTATGGGAAGCCATCGAGCGCAGGGCGTTTCCTGGCTCTGTCAGCAATCACCACCTGGGAACATTGCTTGGCCTGTTGCTGGCCACTTATGAAATGAATGCATTTAAAACCGGCTATCAGAAACAGGTGATCGGCAATGCCAAGGCATTCGCTACCGCCCTTAAAGACTGCGGTTTGAATGTGGCAGGTGATCCAGCCATCTCCTTTACCGAAACCCATCAGGTGATTTTATCGGTCGGATATGCCAGGGGGCCGGAAATGGCCAGACGACTGGAAGATAACCATATTATCGTGAATTATCAGGCAGCCCCGGACGAAGAAGGCTTCACGGCCTCAGGCGCTCTGCGAATGGGGGTTTCTGAAATGACGCGATTTGGAATGAAAGAAACGGATTTTCAAACACTGGCGGATCTGATGGCCGACGTAATTGTTCAGAATAAGCAGATCAAGTCTCAGGTTGCTGCATTTCGCAAAGGCTTTCAGGAAATGCAGTATTGTTTTTCGGAAAATGAACTGCCCCGGATCCAGAAAATACTAGAAGCAATCGTCTGATTTATTTACAGCATAAGCTCTTGATATAGGAATTTTTGAATGGCAACCCCTTTGACCCGATATGTTTTTCTTTTTTTATTAACGTCCTTTACCTCCCTTGCAATGGCTTCGGATAATTCCGGAAAAGACATTCCGGTTTCTGAATCCGTTAATCCCGGATTGAATTTCCTTTTGTCCATGGCAGAATCTGGGCATTCCCAGACATTTGACTCGAGTATGGTTGAGAACATCATTGAATTTGTCCGGATGCCAAAAACCAACGCTGACTTTTTTTATCCTGTAAACCGGTCAAGCATCTCATCAGCCTATCATGAATTTACTATTCATAAAGGCCTCAAGCACATCCTTGACATCGGGTTTAATCCCAATATTCCACCCTTTGTACTCTCACCCTCGTCCGTGCGTCTAGCATACTGGACAGAGGTTAACGGAAAAAATCAACTTATTCCGGATTTGGCTTCAAAGCTTGCCGGGCTGGATCATCCGGTCGTGGTTACCGGGGTTGAACATGAGGAAATCACACCTGATCTGAATACGGGTGCTTATTATGGTTATGACCTGAACCGCATCCTGATATTGATGAAATATCAAGGCCGCCCTGCCCTGATATCCGTATCCAAACAGAAAAATATTTCGGATGTCGGTAAAAAAGGAGCGGTTCTGGGAAAGGATGGCAACTGGGATTATTTCTATTCAGGCCAGAACGGGCTGAATAAGCCGGGCTTAGGATGGGTGAATTCTTATATGTATGACTCCTATACCGTATCGGTATTCATAGAGCAGGATGGCACCGGACCCAGCCGGGTACGATGCGGGGTTTTCAAATGGCTTCGGGCCGGATGGGCGGATATGAATATGGTTCAAAATCAGCACATCTATAAAGGACTTCAGCGCTACTCGGAAACCGTAAAAGAGGTTCTGGAACACCCTTATCTGCCTGCGGCGGACAAAATGGCTGAGATTTTTTCTGTGATCAAAACATTTACGGCGGACGAACTCCGGGACAAGGTAAAGAAATACATCACCCAATTATCCCATAAATACAGAGACAACACCAGCTCAGGTGGGAAGCTGATTGCCGAAACTATGAAAGACAGTTCATACCTGAGCCAGCTCAGCCAGTATCAGATGCAGTCGGTTCTTGCAGTAGAATACATCAAATTCATGATAGGAAAATACAGCATCCAGGACGTTGCCTATATTATCAGCCCGGCTGATATAAATCGCAACCGTAAGGGATAGGGACGCTGTTTATTTCTGTCAGGCCGGATGTGCACGTTTGGCGGATAATATCGGCGTATTGACAACCAGAGCGGATTTGCCTTCCGATTTACGAATATCCAGTTTCAGGGTTTCCTTGTCGATTTCAAAATAGCGCGAAATCACATCCACAATATCCTGATGTAATTTGATCAGAACCTCGTCCGATACTTCCAACTTGTCATATATCAGTGCAAACTGAAGCCGCTTTTTGGCAACGTCCTTGCTGTCGCCTTTGCCCAACAGTTTTTTTAACCATCCATGAAGCATAGAGTCACCTTATTTGCCGATACCGATTTTCTTGCCAACGCGTTTCCAGAAGGATCTGGGAGTACGTGGAATTTCTATGGGAAGATCTTTTTGTCCGTTCAATCGCATGGCAATCCGGCGGAATGCCTGGCCTGCTTCTGAATCTTTCTGCAGAACCAGGGGAATTCCCGTATTGGTCGAAATCACAACCTGTGTGTCCATCTGAACCAGGCCAAGAAGTTCGATTGACAGAACTTCTACAACATCCTCATGACTGAGCATGTCCCCTCTTTCAACCATTTCAGGTACGATACGGTTGACAATCAGTTTCGGTGTAATGGATCGCGCATACAACAGGCCGATGACTCGATCGGCATCCCGAACAGAAGACACCTCGGGTGTACAGATCACAACTGCTTCGTCAGCGGGAGCAACGGAGTTTTCAAAACCCCGTTCAATACCGGCAGGACAGTCCAGCAGCACGAAATCAAATTCGTTGCGAAGTTCCTTGCAGAACCGTACCATGGCCTCCGGTGTCAGAACATCCTTGTTATCGCTTTGAGATGCAGGAATTAGATACAGGTTTTCAATCCGCCGGTCTTTTATGGCAGCCTGTTTGATCTTGCATTTACCCTTAACGGCATCCACAACAGTAAAGACGATTCGGTTTTCAAGACCCATCACCACATCTAGATTTCGGAGCCCGATATCCATATCCACAACAACAACATGTTTGCCTTCCAAAGCCAGAGCCGCACCGATGGAAGCAGTTGCCGTTGTTTTGCCAACGCCACCTTTTCCGGACGTAATTACAATTGTTTTTCCTTCCAATGAACACCTCTTTAACGAACTTCCGGCCACGTGAGCCGTCCGAATGGATTTGCTTTAATATAATCTTCAACAACAATGCCCCCATTTTCTATATGGGCGAATTCGATGACCTGTGCGGATGAAGTAGGCAGGCCGGCGGCAATGACGCCACCGATCTGGATCTGAATGGGCTTGAAGCCAATGGCCATAATGATGGCCGCTTCGTTATCCGGCTGGCCTGCAAGGGCGGTTCCGCCAAGATTTCCCATGATCAGGATATCGCCTCCGGCGATAATCTCACTGCCGGGGTTTACATCTCCAAGTATCACGAGGTGTTTTTTTGCGGTAATTTTTTGACCGGACCTCACCCTGCCGGCAATGACCAATGCATCGGTGTGATGTTTTAGCCAGGAACTGGACATGTCCAGTTTTCGGGGCTTTTCCTCCATTATCTCATGTTCCCGCTGTGGTGTTGAAACGGATCCCACATTGAATTTGTTTTTTAAAAAAAGGGTCAGATTCTCAACGACTCCCTGGTGATTTGCCGTGTCTCCGATATCCAGAATCACCCTGGAATTGTTTGCAAGATGCTGAAGCTGGGTAAAAAGACGCGCCAGCTCTTCTTCAATATAATCTTTGGCAGCATTGGATCCAGTGTGACACGGAAACCGTCTTTCACCCCTTTCAAGCGCACTTGTGATTTATCCTGATTCTGTATATCCATTCCGCGGTCATTACCCAAACCCGTGTCCTCATCTTGAATCAATCCGAATTATTTTCTGCCCGGATTGTTTTCTGCAACAGAAGAATCTTTTATTTCCAGTCCTGGAAATGATGCACCTAATGATTTTATTCAACAAGATATAGTGATATAAGGGGGAAGTGTCAAGAAAAAGAAACAGCGATTTTACTGAATTGGCATGAACACACAAGGGAAATATGCTTAATAAATCATGTATCCATGCAGGCTGGTTGATTGACGGCAGCGGCGCCCCCTTTCAAAAAGAAGTGCTGATACACGTTCAAAACCATACCATCCAATCCATTGAACCAGCACAAAATGCGTCCTGTAAAAAACAATCGCATTTTCTGGATCTTTCAGGCTATACCCTGCTTCCCAGGCTGGTGGATTGTCATGTACATCTGTTCATGTCCGGCACGGATAACATCGCTGCGCGGAAGAAACAACTTGAGGCAGGCTATGAAGAGCTGAAATCCGTCATTTCTGATCATATCTACAGTCATTTATCATGCGGTGTGGGGGCGGTAAGAGATGGCGGAGACGCCAAGGGGCTTGTCCAGCAGTATCAACAGAAAAGACTGATACAGAATGCTCAGGGAAATAAGCAGTTCTTTCTAGCTGCTTCGAGCCCCCTGACAGGCGTTCATGTCAAGGTTGCCGGAAAAGCCTGGCATCAGTTCGGGAGATACGGACAACTGATAGGCCGATCGCCGGCATGCGGCGAAACGCTGCCAAACGCCATCTGCAATGAAGTCAGCCAGCCGGGGTACACCCGTCCCGATCACATTAAAGTGGTCAATTCGGGTGTCAACAGCCTGCTCTGTTTTAAAAAAGAAACCCTGCCCCAGTTTTCTCTGGAGGAACTCACTCAAGCTGTTGACGAGGCCAGGGGCCGGCAACTCAAGGTTATGGTTCACGCCAACGGCAGGGTTCCTGTGCAAATCGCCATTGAGGCAGGATGCCAATCCATTGAGCATGGTTTTTTCATGGGTCCTGAAAACCTGTCGCGAATGCGGGACAGACGGACTGTCTGGGTGCCGACTGCCTTTACCATGCGGGCATATGCCGGCCATCTGTCGCCATCAGGCCGGGAAGCCGACACTGCGCGTCGGAATCTGTCCCATCAGATGGACCAGATTCGAATGGCAAGGGAAATGGGCGTTCTGGTAGCGCTTGGAACAGATTCCGGGAGCCTGGGGGTTCATCACGGGAAAAGTGTCAGGGAAGAACTAAGAATTCTTATAGAGGCAGGCTATACCATCCCGGAGGCGGTGCAATGCGCCACAAGGACCGGAGCAGACCTTTTGGGGATAAGGGATATGGGAACCCTGGCACCTGGAATGCCCGCTTCATGGATTGCGGTTAAAGGAAGTCCGTCAAATCTTCCGGACAGTCTGGATCAAGTCATCCTGGGTTTCGAAAAAACCGATGGCGATGATGTGTCGGATTGAACCACGACTACAACGACGTAAAGCGATTATTATTCCGGTTTTCGTCCCTTCGAGGACCAGCGGCTGACCCATTTTTTCTGATTACTCATAAAGTTTAGAATGGGTGCGATGGTCACAAGCTTGGATTTTCCGTGCTCCAGGAATATCTCCTCCAGAGACAGATGGGGGTCGCTGACTGGATTTCTAAGGTATTTTCGAATGGCTTCAAGCCGATTTATGATTTGCGCCTCTAAATGATCTTTCAGAATTTTCTTGTTTTTCAGGATTATTTCCTTATGAACATCATAGGCGGAATTGCCCCTGGATTTCATTATTTTATATTCGATTCGCATGGCGATCAATTCCTTCAGTATCGCCTCGTACTGCGGATCCAGGCAGACGACTTCCGGAACCAGTTCACCGAAATTGGATATCCCCAGAATGTCTTTTCCCTGCTCCCAGTAATTCACCAGAAATTCATTTTCAAGATCCTTGTAATTTTGAAGCGGCATGTACATTCTGCGTAAATACTGAAGCACTTTTTCAGTTTTTCTCTTATGTCCTCCGATGATGACCGAGCCGCCTACCTCGCCTTTTTTCACGCCTTTTGTCCAGGGAGCCCCGGTTATTCCGAAATCATGATAAACGGGAATATGAAACAAGGCGGACAGGGTGTTCAGCGCTAGCGCATAGCCTGCAGATGGGCCTCCGACGTTATATGATGCAGAAAGAAGCTGATGATGGATGGTATACTGGTCAAGAAATTCTCCCAGCAATTTGGGAATACTGACTTTGGGGTCCAGGTCCTGAAGGTAGTTTTTCACCATGGTCAGGGCTTCCTGGGCCGACTGCTGGGTCATTTGAACCGCCATGTCCAGCTCCGCGGTTGCAGCGGATCCGGATGACACCGCCCCTGTGACAAGGACTTTTTCAGCAGACAGGCTGTAGGTCAGGCTGGTGGCAATGGGTAATAGCACGCCGGACACATCGTTTGCGCCCACGCCGATAATAAACCCTACCTGGGGTTCCTGGCTGAGTTCGGCCTCCAGGAATTCATCGAGCTGCATCTTGCCGATTTTTACCGGGCTGTGAGAAATTTCCTGGCGCGCGGAATTCAGGTGGGAAAACATCAAGGGATACCCTTCCATGCTTTTGACCGGCTTGAGCAAATCGATCACATCACTGTAGCGGGACAAAAACGCGGGTGGATCCCCATAAACAGCAGAACGAAGGGCCTGCGGCGCATCAACGGCTTCAAGAATTCCCATCAGGGTCTTAAAATTGAATTTGACAAATTTATCCCGGATCGCACTCGATTCTTGTGCAAGATCCCGGATCCGTTGCAGAACCTCATATTCCGTGCTCCGAAGCGAACGGGCCTTTTCCACAAAAGCCGAATAATCCGCAGGCGTGTTGCAGAGCCCCTTTGCGGTTTCCACAATAGCTTCGATTGAAAGATCAGGAGCTAGGGGAACGTCCTTTAATGCCTGTCGCACAATATCGGTAATATCTTTTTGACGCAGATGGCCGGAAATTGCCTGCACCTTGAGCCGTTTGGACCGTATCAGTGCCGGATCCAGGATATCAAGCCTGTTTGTGGTCAGAACCGTAAACACCTTGTTTAGCGGGATCTCGCCGTCGATTAAATTCAGAAATTTATTGGTCAGTTTATCGGAAGGAGATCCGCCGGACGCACTGCGTTTGGGCGCCAGAGAATCCCCTTCGTCAAAAAAAACCAGAGACGGGGCTATCATCTTGGCGATGTCATAGACTTTTTCCAGGTTTTCAACCGCGCCTTCCCACGGATTAACCGGGTCCTGAAGCGCGGATGCGCTGGTGGCGATATCATGAATATCGCTGTTCTCGCTGAGCCAGGCCCGGATAAGAAAGGTTTTGCCGCTTCCCGGCGGACCGTTCAATACAACGCCTTTCTCTTCGCTGACATTATAATAAAGGCAATTGTTGGCCATTTCCGAAAACACATCTTTAATTTTCCCCACATAATCATCCCAGTGCACGTTGCGGTCCATTCGACCAACGACTTTTTCAAACAAATCGCCGAAAGCGTTTCTGGCAACCAGCTCAAAGGCTTTTCTCACCAGAAGCGAATCTTCAAGGTAGGCCGATGAAAAGCCGCCCTGTATTTCGATAATGGAATGAACAAGCTTTCTGACATAGGCCGGGGTTATTTTAAGGGTTCTTTCCTGAAAAATGGCATAAATTTTATCCACAGCCGATTTCACCTGGGACGGGGCAATACACCTGGCGTTATGCAGACAGACATCATCAGGTGTTTCGGTGACCACGATATTGTTCCGCATCAACTCCAGGCGAACAACTTCCATCAGGTTTTCCGGGTTTTTCCAGAAATCCGACAGATCCAGAATTTTTCCTTTTTCAACAAAACGCCGGTAAATCGCCTGGTCAAATCGTTCGGGCTGATCAGTCGTGGCGATAAGCAGGCAGTCTCTTCTGCCATTGATGATTTCATCAATCACGATATTGGCGGTATCAATCAGGGTCCTTTGCTGTCGGGCCGGGCCGCTGTCCGATCCTTCTGTTTTTCCAAAAGCGCTGTGCGCCTCTTCAACGTGACGGATGGTGGTTTTTCGGGGATCTCCCAGGGCTTTCTTGAAATAATTGCCGGGCTCTCCGGCAAGAGCGGTCTGATAGTCGTTCGGCGTGATCATGGCGTAATCTACCAGAACCCCCTGCTCTTCAAGCTGGGAGAGATTTTTCCCGATCCGGTCTTTCAACAAGCGACTGATTCCGCGGCAGTCTTGAGAGGCTTTTGTAAAAAAGACACTTTTTTCCGCCTGGCGATTTCTGCTGCCAGGCTGGGATCGACCTGATCGATGGTTTTCCAGAAAGATTCACCGGCAAGGGCTTCTTCTTTTTTCTGATCAAGATCCACCTCAGGCCGCACCTCGTTGACAAAAACCACCTGCTCCAGAGTCTGGCGGACAGTGGATGTCTTGCCGCTGCCGCTCGGGCCGATAAAAAGAATCAACGGCGCTTTGGGAACGGACGGATCCGAGAGATATTCTTTTCGTATGTGGGCGCGGTAGATTTTATCAAAAAGCGATGTCAGTTCCACAGGGACGTGTACGTCGTTGAGGTCTTTATCCAGAAGGGACAGCAGATAAATGTAGTCCTTGGCAGAGACCTCTTTTTCAAGAATCTTGTTCCAGGCTTGCTGGGGATTGGTTTTTCCGGAAATTTCAAAACGGCGCTGCCAGTCGGTCAGAATCTCCGGATCTTTCAGAATCACAAACTGTTTTTCCGGGGCGGCAAAAAAGAAAGACAAAATGGTTTCCAGAAGGGTATTGAGCCAGTCCGACGGCGGGCTGTACTGGTTCATGCGCGAGCGCATGAACGCCTTGGTTTCATACGGCCAGGAAGCCACAAGACGTCTGATTTCCAGAATCCGCTTTTCAGGAAGGCTGATATACTTGACTTCTTTTGTCAGTCTTTTTGCCATTACGGCTCTCCAGTGTGTTTCCGGTGAGGCTGGGCGGCAGGAAGGGTAATCGCCGGTGAATCCTGGGTGTTCTGAATCACGATGGTATTCTGGCCTTCAACATTTTTTTCATAGGCCGTGGCCCATTTCTGCTGGGTCAGAAACTGAAAAAGCGCCGTGTCCGTGGATCCGTCCGGCCTGCCAAGGGCCTGCTGCAGGGATTGAATGCTCTCTAGATACGCGGCATAGAGTTTTCGGATCCGGCTGGCTTCCTGGTCGGCCGCATAATTATCCGCTTCGGCAATCAATTCCCTGCGCTTTTTTTCTTCGGTGGCCTCAATCAGTTTGTCGCCAAAGCGGGTTTCCTTCAGAACAAAGCTCACCACTTCAATGCCGTATTTTTTTTCGAGCGTTGGCCCGCCTTCATTGATGGGCCTGGATTTTAAGGCCACGAAAATATCATCTTTGATTTTTTCCCGGCTGCTGATGAGCTGGTTGACTTCATGGGCCTGAAGGATGTCCTTGACAATGCCGTCATAATCTCCCTGGAGCAGGTGCAGGGGTTCAAGATTTTCAATGGCCCAGGTCTTCAGATCCCGAATCCGGTAGGTCAGCACGGCCGACGTCCAGAGCGCCACGCTTTCCTTTGAGATAATTCTCATGGGCTCTGAAATGCCGCTCAGAAACAGTCGTCTGGTTCATCAGGGAGACTTCCTGTTCAATTCGGGTGAAATACGGCAGGCGAACATGCCAGCCGATGTCCGTGATGGCCTCGCGCTGGCCGCCAAAACGTTCCAGCACGACAGCGTAATTCATTTTGACTTTGAATATGGCCCGGGTGGCATATACCAGCGCGGACAGTCCATAAAAAAGCCCTACCAGGGTAGCCAGCGCAAGTGAGCGGCGGAGAAAGGTTTTTACAAAACCTCTTGTAAAAAAATGTCTGGGAAGTTCTTCCGGCATGATGACTCCTTTGGCCTGATCTAGTCGTTCTTCGGATCGCTGTTCAGGATCATTGAAAACCACAAAACAGATTCCTGCATGAACATTTTCTGATGATGGACAAGGCTCATGACATGATCGCCATTTTCCTGAATCACGAGTTTTTTGGGATGGCCTGCTTTTTCAAACAGTTTCCGGGCATGGGAGACCGGTACGACAGAATCGTTTTCCCCATGAAAAATCAAGATATTTCGGATGGCCGCCAGGTTGTCCGAAACATCGAACCGAAACCTGGGAGAAAGGGCTATATCCGCCGAAAGCCCGGCGGGAACAACACCCTTGGCAGAATCAATTAATGAGTTGCTGTCAAGAGGGGCGGCAACGGTAATCAGGGCATGTACGTGTTTTGCGGCAGCAACCGAAAGACATACCGCACCTCCCAGGCTGCTGCCGAACAGCCCGGTTCGAGGGCTAAAGCAATTTAAGCTTCGTAAAAAGTCAATTGCACGGTCAAGGTCCCTGCAACGGCCGAGAAAATCAGCGGCATCGGCCCTGTTGCCATCACTTTGGCCGCATCCGCGATGATCGAACCGAAAATAAGCCATGCCGTTTTCACAGCATTGGACGGCCATTTCAATCTGCTTGGGTGAACTGCCACTGCTTAACAGACCATGCGAACCCACAACGATCGGTGGTTGATGAATTCCAGGTAAATGAAGGGTTCCCGTTAGCCGGAAACCGTCTGACAAGAATGACATCTCTGTACAGGACATCTCCGCTACTTTGATTTGATCATATTTCAGATTTTATTTCAAATGATCTTCCCGTGAAAACAATCAAAGTAAGTTCGGAGAGAAAGCGTTTAGTGAATCATTCTCAGCATCAGCGGCACTGCCACAAAAGTTCCAACCGTTGCGCCGATGTTGGTAAAGACAACCACCAGAAGAATCCGTGTCACCTTGTTCCGCCAGAACCCTTTTATAGATAAAATATCCTTGGGCAGGGCCTCAATGTCCAGTACCCTTGGCTTTCTCGAAAATGCCTCAACCAGCCCCGAAACCCAGCCTGCGGCAATCAGGGGATGAAGCGTTGTCAACGGCGCTGCCAGAATTGAAGAAAGGATCGTCAGGGGATGGGCAAGGGCGGCGGCAGCCCCGATGCCGGCCAGAATGCCGGTTGTCAGAATCCATCCCGTAATCATGTTGGTTCCCACATGCGCGCCGCCGATGAAAAAACCGATGACCATCATTAAGACAATCGCCAGCGGAATTCCCCATCCCAGAACGGCTGCAAGCTTGCTGTCCGGGCGGAAGCACTTCCAGCGCGGCAATATCGATGGTTTTGTTCCAGTATTCCTTGATTCCGGCAACATGTCCTGCGCCAACCACTGCCACGATTTTTGTCCCCGGCGCCGTGCGGATTTTTTCAGCCAGATACTGATCCCGCTCGTCAATCAAGATGCGCTTGATCATGGGAAGGGTTTTTCCCACATCTGCCATCAGGGCTTCGAGAACATCCTGCTCTTTCATTTTTTCAACATCTTCCTGACTGATTTCCTCTGCTTCGGTAAAAGACATCAGCAAATGATACAATAACTTGTTTTTTTCCCAAAACGTCATGGTTTTCCAGGCCCTGGAAAGCGTCACACGGATCTCCCGATCGGCAAGGTGAACGGCTGCTCCCGAGGCATCCGCGGCTTCGATAGCGCGAATCATCTCGGCGCCCGGAACGATGTCGAGCTTTGCCGCAATCCGCTTCTGAAAAGCTGCAAGAATCAGGTTCGACAGCAGGAGAAATGCTTTTTTTTCCTTGATGACCTTGACGATATCCATATTCTGCCACTGGTCTTTCTGGCGGATGGACTGATAGCGGGAAGCGCACAGCTCCACGCAGACCGTATCCGGTTTTTCGGCTTCAATCGTTGCGGCAACCAGATCCGAGCTTTCCTGAGAAACATGGGCCGTTCCGATCAAAACGATTTCCTTGCCTTCATGGCAGAGCCTGTGAACCATATTATTATTGTTCGATTCAGACATTCCGTATATATTCCTTGTTGGGTTATTTTTATAGCAGTCAGGCACCAATTAAATTTTTGATATTATATAATATTTTATTTTTTCACGCAAGACGCAAACTTTTATTCGGAGTATTTTCGTTTATGACAACTCAGTTACCTGCCGACAATTTTCCCAGCGAGACTGATAATGCACCCTTATTATCTGCCATCAGAAAACGAAATCACCTTATTCGAAGCCGCATACCACGCAAAGCTTCCGGTTATTCTCAAAGGACCGACCGGCTGCGGCAAAACCCGTTTCGTGGAATACATGGCGCATCGGCTAGGCAGGCCCTTGATTACCGTATCCTGCCACGAAGATCTTTTTGCATCGGATCTGATCGGCCGGTATCTTCTGTTAAATGATGAAACGGTCTGGATGGACGGGCCCCTCACCCGCGCCGTTCGCACGGGTGCCATCTGTTATCTGGATGAAGTCGTCGAGGCAAGAAAAGACACGACCGTTGTGATCCACCCCTTGACCGACAACCGCAGAACCCTTCATATCGATAAAAAAGGGGAAAGCATTCAGGCCCATTCCGATTTTCTGATGGTGGTTTCCTACAACCCCGGATACCAGTCCGTGCTGAAAGATCTAAAGCAAAGCACCCGGCAGCGTTTTGTCTGCCTGGAATTCCATTATCCGAATCCGAAAGTGAGGCTGCCATCGTGTGCCAGGAAAGCGGCCTGGATTATGAAACTGCCCTGAAACTGGTATTGCTGGCCGGAAAGATTCGAAACATCCGTGAGCACGGGCTGACAGAGGGCGCCAGCACCCGTCTATTGATTTATGCGGCCTGCCTCATTCAACGGGGAATAACCGACAATCGAGGCATGCCGCACCGCAATCTGCCTTCCCTTGTCTGATGACCAGCGGCTTGCAGGAAACGCTTATGGATTTGATGAATGATATGTTTGGAGAAAAGGATTGCGACCTTTGAAATGAAGGATAAAGGCAATCCCGTCTGGGGCACGACAACTGGGGTTGGCCAGGTTTTGACCGGATATTCTGCCTTATTGCGGAATTCTTTTTTGAATCAAATTGATAATTTCCTCCTCCGCTTCCCGCAGCACCCGGTTCCGGGTGGCGTGATCAGCAAAGGAAGTCTTAAAACCATTTTTTACAATTTTTAAAATATTCCAGATACTGAGTCCGCCATGGGTCAGACGGGCAGCCCGGTGAAGTTCCCGAGAAAAGTCGGTTCTGGAAATACCGGGATTATCGGCATTGACCGTGACTTTAAGGCCCTTGTCGAGATAATCCTTCAGCGGGTACTCCGGCTTGTTGTCGGTTTCAGGGATATAATTGTCACGGTAACCCATAATCTGAAAATTGCTGGAAGGGCACATTTCGATGCCGATATTTCTATCCAGGAATTCCTCCATCAGTGCGATACTGTTCTTTAACGTCAGACCGTGACTGACCCGTTCAGCATTCAGATGGTAAACAGCTTCCCAGATACTTTCAACATCCGCATTGGCTCCGGCATTCACCGTGATGTGCTGACATTTCTCCAAAATGGGAGAAAAATATTTACGTAAGTCCCTTGCTGGAAAGGATGCTTCATTTTCTGCCAGGTCAAATCCCCGCAACCGGCAATGGCGTTTTGGATTTTCCATGATACGTTTGGCCACATTGACAAGTTGCACGAGATCGGCTTTGAGCTTGTGGCGACTGACCGAAAAAACAATCGAAAAATCTTTAATTGATTTACCAAGTTCTTCTTCAATCATATCGACGATCTGAATCGGATTCAACCCGCCGGCAACATACTTAACCGGAGAACATCGCACCTCAAGATATCGGACGTTATGCAAAACCGCCTTTTCCACTAAAATCTTACAGGTTTCCCGTATACTGGCCTCACTCTGCAGCAACCTGGTTCCCTGAAGAGCCCCCAAGTCCTCATAAGCGTTGATACCTGCTGAAACAAAGGCTGATTCAACTTGTTTATTTCCATAAATCAGATCATCCAGAAGGTCCGGGGCACCATTGAACAATTGAATAAATGCGCAGAGACTGACCGGCTCCGGGATATCCCGAACCGCATCGGCTATGGCATCCAATGGATTCTGTTCGCGAAACTCCGAAACGCTGAATCTATCCAGCAACCTGCGCCACTCCCGAACCTGAAAGGCTGTTCGCATTTTATAGCGATCCACGAGCAGATGGTTGGCATTTGCCACGCGTATCATTTCCCTGGCATCCAGAACGCCCTCAAGATGACAATGAAGCGCCGCCTTTGGAAGTTTTTGCAGCCATTCAAGTTCAGCTTTCTGTTTTTCCGGATTGATCCCTATATACGTATTTTTTAAGGTATCGATCAATCCTGGACGGCAGACTATAAAGCGACAGAAAATTTGGGTCTGTCTCCACACTCAGCAAAGTGTTTGTGGCAAGGCCTGCAAGATACTCCGATTTATTCAACCGGTCCGCGACAGCTTCTGAAAGGGATAACCCGGTCGGATCCTCCAGAAGAACAGCCACGATTCCGTTCTCGGAGCCGGTAATCGGAAAATCCGATGCCTGAATCGGAGGCAGGTTAGCCAGTGACAGACCGAGCAGCGCGTTTTTGGAATTTTTCCAGTTATCATGGGAATAACTGCACTATTTAGTTCAGCCGGCAGGGAAGCAGTGAATTGTTCAGGACCCAAATCGCTTGACGCATCCGGCAGTTTCCTCGAAAACATGCCGTCATCCATCACTTAAGCATAGCATCGCAACCGAAAAGGGTAGCAGCAAACTGGATGGTCCGCATCTCATAACGTCGGGGTCCGCCAGCGAAGACAGACAGCAATTGGCCTCCAGGAGGCATATTCAGAGGCATGCAGCATGACCCGTAAGATGGATTCTTTCATTATGCGAGATCCGGTTTCTGACATCGGATCTTCTGATTCCGGATACCTGAAAGATCTTCAAAGCCGGCCAGAAGGATGCATCGGCAAGTCCATGCCACTCCTTTAGCTCCGGACACCGGCCAAGCGGAAGTTTCCAACAGGGCATGCCATTTTTGAAGTAAGACGTTTTGCGGGTCCACCTTGTCCTTGATGGTAAAACCCAGATCTCGTCCACCGGCTGAATGCCGAATTCATTCCCTGATCCGTGCGATCCGATCGATTGATGGGTGAAACCGATACAGATCCACGACATTAGGGTTGGTAAATCCAAGAATCTGCGGCAGAACCTGCCAGGACAACCCCATTGACGTTACCAGAATGTTTGACATAAACCCATCTCCAAGCTTTTGAATGAATGCAATCTAAATCATCACCATAAAATCGATAATATAAAATCGAATTCGTTCAATATATCAAGAACTATTTTTCATGATAACAAGAAAACAACGAGATTTTGTTATATCAACCGATTTTCACAGCGGCCATAAAGCCGGCGTGAATGGCATCGTTGATTTTTCCGGGCTTGATACAGTCGCCAATGACGGCAAAAGGGATTTCCAGCGCTTCGATATCACGAAAAAGACGCTGAACCGGACGCGAACCGGATGCCAGAATCACTGAATTAAAGTTTTCCTGAAAGGATTTACCGTCTTTCTCATAGGTGAGGGTGCCGCTTTTAATGGAGATAACTTTAGTACCGGTATTCACCTTGACCCCATAGCGCTTGAGGTTATCGGTCAGAATCCATTTTGTGGATTTGCCCACGTCCTTTCCGGCCTTGGGCAGCATTTCAAAGACCGTGACCTGCGATGATCCCTGAAACATCAGCTCCTTAAGCCGCTCAACACTTTCCGCGTCATAGGTAAAGAGAAAGTGCAGGATTTCCGGGGTGATGGTTCCCTTGGCCGCCACAAACAGCGCGGTTTCAAGCCCGACAGAGCCGCCCCCGATGATGGCCACCCGTTTTCCCAGAAAAGGATTTTCGCGGAGCACTTCCCAGGCATTGAATACACCCGGATCGGCTGCGCCCGGGATCGGCGGAATCAAGACTTCGGCCCCTTCGGCAACAAGAAGATAATCCGGTTTTTGGCTTTGAATCAAATCGATATCAACGGCCGTATTTAGATGAAGAGGGATCTGGAGTTTTCGAATCATGGCCCAATAATACCGTACATACTCCAGAATCTCCCGCTTGTGCGGTGGGGCTCCGGCCATCCAGAGCTGGCCCCCGATATCCGAGCTCTTTTTCATAAAGCGCGATCCGGTGGCCGGCAAGGGATGCGGTAACAGCCGCTTCAAGACCGGCCGGACCGGCGCCCACGATCATCACGTTTTTGGGATCACCCGTTTTCTGAATGTTTCGCTCTTCCTCAAAACCGGCGCGCGGATTTCCGATGCAGAATACCGGCTGGCCGCTGAATACCTGGTCCGTGCAGCCCTGAGAGCAGGCAACGCAGGGACGGATTTCATCGGCCCTGCCTTCAAAGGCTTTCAAGGGCCACTCGGGATCTGCAATCAGAACCCGGCCCAGGTTAACCATGTCCGCATATCCGTCGGTTAAAATCCGCTCTGCTGTTGCCGGATCTGTAATCCTGTTGGAAGCCATAACCGGAATAGACACAGCCCGCTTGATGTTAAGGGCCAGATACGCATAAGCGGAGCGGGGAAGCTCCATGGGAAGCTGCGGCACCCGAGACTCATGCCATCCGCCGGTGATGTTGATGGCATCCACCCCTGCCCTTTCATAGACTCTGGCGATTTCCGGAGTTTCCGTATCGCTGGTGCTGCCGGGAACAAAATCATTTCCCGCCATTCGGATCGTTATAGGATAGTCTTTGCCCAGAGCCGTTCGCATCTTTTCAATCACCTCACGGGGAAATCGGACCCGATTTTCAAAACTGCCGCCGTAATCATCGGTTCGCAGATTTCGAAGGGGAGATAAGAACTGGGAAACCAGATAGCCGGCGGATGCAATGATTTCAACGCCGTCGAAAGCCTGCGTCTCTGGCGCGAAGCCCTGCCTTGACAAAACAATCCTGAACTTCCTGGATATCCTCAAGGGTCATTTCCCGCGGAGTTACCCGGGAGTATTTTGAAAACACCGCGGACGGCGCTATGGGCTCCTTGCCGTCTATCAAAATGGGATGGGAATAGGCTCCGGCATGAAAGAGCTGAACCCAGGCCTTAGCGCCTCCGTCGTGGATGATCCCGGAGAGTTTTTGAAAAGACGGTATGGCCTCATCGCTTGCCAGGGAAAGGGCCAGAAGCCCTGAGCCTAGATAATCCACACCGACCGGCCCAACCGTCACAAGCCCTGCCCCGCCTTTTGCCCTTTCCGCAAAATAAGCGTAGTACCGGTCGTTCAGTTTGCTGTCGTAAGAATAAAGCAGCCCCAGTGCAGGATAGGCGATCCGGTTCTTTATTTCGACACTGTTGATCCGGATCGGGCTGAAAAGTGTTCTGTACATATATGATCCTCGCTTTTTTTTACAGTCCCATGAATTTGGCGGCAATGCCTTTCATGATTTCATTGGTTCCGGCAAAAATGGACATGACCCGTACATCCCGCCATGCCCTGGCTATCGGACATTTTTCAAGCATACCCTCATTTCCCATAATGTCCAGGCTTCTGTCGGCGATCCGGCTTACCATATCCGTTGTCCAGTATTTGGCCATGGAGGTTTCCACCACCACATTTTCATCGGGCGATGTGCTCCAGAACCAGCTTGTCCACAAAGGTTCTGCCGATTTTCACTTCGGTCGCCATTTCAACCAGGCTGAACTGGGTAGCCTGAAACTTGGACAGGGGCTTTCCGGACACCCGTTTATTTCGGCAATAATCCGTGATCCATTTCAGAATCATTTCAGCCGCTGTAACCGCGCCGACAGCACAGGTCAGGCGTTCCTGCTGGAGTTTTTCCATGAGCATGAAAAAGCCCATGCCTTTTTCACCGAGGCGGTTTTTCAAGGGAATGCGGCAGTTGGTAAAAAACAGCTCGGCCGTGTCCTGACTTGACCAGCCCATTTTTTCAAGCTGCCGGCCCCGCTTGAACCCGGGGGTCTCCTGTTTCCAGCAGATAAAGGGATATGGCCTGATAAGAATTGTTAACGCCGGATCTCTTGCTGCCAGAACCACAAGGTCCGCATTGACTCCGTTTGAAATAAAGGTTTTCGAGCCGTTTAAAATGACTTCATCCCCCACTTCCTCGGCAGTCGTACCCATACCGGCCAGATCACTGCCGGCCCCGGGTTCGGTCATGGCAACGGCCGTGACGATATCCCCGGAAACACAGCCGGGAAGATATTTATTCCGAATTTCCTCTGATCCGTAGGATTCAATGTAAGGCACCACCACGTCGCTGTGAAGTCCCGCGGCAAGTCCCGTATGACAGGTTCTGGCGAGCTCTTCGGCCACGATGACGGAATAACGGAAATCCCCGCCCAGCCCCCCGTAAGCCGGGGACACACCGGGACATAAAAACCGGCTTTCCCGGTTTTCCGCCAGATATCTCTCGGGATGATTTTATCTTTTTCCCATTGATCCACAAATGGAATGACTTCAATTTCCAGAAAAGCCCGCAATCGCCGGCGAAAATCATTGTGCTCGTCTGTATAAGTCAATAGTTCCAAGGCGCTATACCTCCATCTTTAATGTAAGATATTATCCAATGTGACGGTTTTGGTAAGTTTTGAAAATACCTCTTTTACCTTCTATTTCTCATATTTGCCGACAATGGAGATACTGCACACGTTCTGAAACGGAAATCCGCCTAAATTGTGGGTCAGTCCAAAACGGGGGTTTTCAAGCTGGCGCTTGTCCGCCCTTCCATGAAGCTGAAGATACATTTCATAAAGCATGCGAATTCCGGAAGCGCCGATGGGATGACCAAAGCACTTCAGGCCACCGTCCACCTGGCAGGGAACTTTTCCGTCCCGGTCATAAAACCCGTCCATAATGTCTGAAACGGCCCGGCCCCTTTCCGAAATATGCAGATCTTCCATGGTCACAAGCTCAGTAATTGAAAAACAGTCATGGACTTCCATCATGCTGATCTCTTCGCGCGGGTTTTGAATGCCGGCTTCCTGGTAGGCTTTGATGCTGCACCGGGTGGTTGTGGCGAAATGATCCCCGTCCCATTCATTGAATCCGACTTCCTCGCCGCTGCTCGAGGGCCAGTTGAATGGATTTGACGGTTACAAAGTCTTTTTTTCCCTATCTTTCCGGCGATTTCCGGGGTGGTGACAATGGCGCAGGCCGACCCGTCGCTGACCCCGCAGCAATCGAACAGGCCAAGTGGATGGGCAATG
>CAVPHN010000005.1:0-270681 GCA_963704205.1 uncultured delta proteobacterium | reverse complement strand
TGGTTCGGAAATATTAACAATACTGAAAGAATGCAAAAGCCGCCGTCGCCATAAAACTCGACAATATGGTAAGCTCAAAGTCAACCTCAGCCAGAAAGTTACTTTCAAGTATCGCCAAGCGAAAACGCGACAACCCTGATTTCGCTTATTGACCATGCCGCAAAATCCTATCCCTTGCAATTAATTTTGGTTATCCAACCTGAGTCCCCACTCCACCAAGGGATTTTCATCGAGGCGTTCGTTTATGGAAGATCTAACCACCATAGTCTGCTTGATCTTCTAAATAAAAATAGTGAAAATCTGTTGCTTAAAATGATCACTAATTAACACGTTTGATACCGTAAAGATGCATTTAAGAGATAAGAAACTCAAAAATCTGAGCAGAAAAAGAAATAAATAAGGTCCCCGGATTTTCGGATTTCAGACCAATCATGACATCCAGCGCCAGGCAGGGATCACTTCAATATCCACGCCATCCTCGCGTAGCTGGTCGGTCTGATCGAGCGTCACCACCAGCGCCCGACGCTGACCTTGCAGTCGCGTACCTTCGATAACGCCTCGCAACTCACGTTCAAGATTGACCGGTGTGAGTTCGAGACAAACCTGAATGGCCGCATCCGGGGTGATAAATCACATTCCCACAGGTCGCGAGCGCCGGCATAACTCAGCTCCCGCGTCTCGCGCCGGAGCTGAAGCGCAACGGCATTTTCAAGCCAGCCCCATACCGGGCTGACCTGGGGGGAGTTGGCCATTCGCAATCCGTTGTCGATGGCGAAATATTCGGCCGGGGCGATTACCCGTTGTTTGAAGGAATCGCTGTATTTGCGGAACCGTGAGATTACGATAGGCATCCTGGAGAAATTCCATATATCGCGACGTCTGTCCGACGGTGGGAACCGCAAGGTTCTGGTAAGGTTCTGGAAAGAAAACGGCTGACCGGTGTTCGCAAGAAGAAAGAGGACCAGGTTCATTACATGCCGGGTCTCGCGCAGTCCATGACGGACCGCCACATCCCTCTGAACTACATCCCGCAGCAATTCCTGCCCAGGTCGCGGCGCTCACCCAGGAAAACCGGAAAACCGCCGTCTTCCAGAAAGGCACGGAAGGATTCCGCGCCCGGTTCTTTCCCGGCAAATGACAGATATTCACGATAACTGAACGGAAACACCTCGAACGACAGGTGACGTCCGGTGAGCTTGTACCCGTTGCACGACCAGGCACGATGTTCCGTTCGAACCCGTAACGCACACTGCCCGCCCGCGATCCAACAGGGTTCGAACCAACCGTTGCCATTGCTCAATTTCCTGAACTTCGTCCAGAAATACCGGCTGCTCCGGACCGGCCAGTTCATCCAACACCGATAAAAAAGTGGGGAAATCATCGGGACTCATTCCAAAAAGACGGGTGTCCTCGAAATTGCAGTAAAACGCTTTTCCAGCAAGCTGCATGAGCTGCGTCTGCAAGGTGCTTTTGCCGCAACGTCGCACGCCGGTCAGGACGGTTGCCTGCGAACCGCGCACGGTAAGGTCGGCCAGCAATCGGCGCTTGACCTCCGGATGGGGCGCAGAGGGCATATAGGGATTGCCGAGAATGGATAGCAGTGTATTTCTGTGCAAATATCATATTTTGTTGTATCATATGATACATTAACGGGAAGTGTCGAAGCACATATCCCTTCCAAGGCGAACGCATTTGACTTTAGACCCGCTTCATTCAATTTCATCAATAATGGGGAAAAAGATCTGGTTCAATAATTCACGAACCCTGAACTGCGGGAAATGAGATGTTTTGCGCGACCGTCATGTGCGGGTAAAGCGCATAGCTCTCGAAACACCATGGAAATATCGCGCTCAAACGGGCTATTGAACTTTCCAGCGGCATCGGCGATCAGTTTCATCGTCGAAAAACAGCTCGCCGCCGCTGGGCTTCTCAAGGCCGGCACCATCTACCTTTGCCTGCTGATAAAGGGCTTCCGGAATGGCCTGCAGACCGTCGAGCAGAATCAAGACCACGAATTGCTTTGGCAGAAATGAGACATCCAGAAAAAAACTGTTGTAAACAGTGACGATAATCCGCAGCAATATGACTGCCTTTAATCGATTTCATTCCGGGACACCTTGCTTAATTATTGACAAAACCAGAACTTTTGTTTTGTTATTTACCGTGGCACGGATGGCACCAGCAGTCGCGCAAGGAATCCCGCATCGTGCAACATAGATGGGAACAGGCGATACACTCGGCGGATTAATTTTCGTGAAGATGTCCCCTGAATTCAGTTGTCCAAAAATATGTCCTGTGGTGTCAAAGAAGGGAATACGTCATGCTCAAAATGGAAAACGTCTCCTTGTTAATTGTAGATATTCAAGGCAACTTGGCACACGCGATGCATGAAAAAGAACTTCTGTTCAAGAACATGCAAATGCTTATCAAAGGGATTCAGGTTTTAGGGCTTCCTATTCTCTGGGTAGAGCAGAATCCGCAAGGCCTGGGCGCCGACAATTCCTGAAATTGCAGACATTTTATCCAATATTCAGCCTATCAGCAAGATGAGCTTTAGTAGTTGCCGGAATGACCGCTTCATGAAAGCGCTGAGAGTTCTGAATCGCAAACAGGTCCTGATTGCAGGTATCGAGGCGCACATCTGCGTCTATCAAACAGCAGCAGATCTTGTGGCTCTGGGGTATGAGGTCCAGGTTGTGTCTGACGCAGTATCTTCAAGAAACCGGGTGAACAAGGAAATCGGTTTGCAGAAAATGAGAGATTCTGGTGTCAGTCTGACGAGTGTCGAAACCGCTTTATTTGAACTAATCAAGGTGGCAGAGGGCGAACAATTCAAGGAGATTCTCAAGATTGTGAAATAATTGGATCGCCCGAAGCTGCTGCTGCATGCGACGGTGCGGAAACCGCGCCGGGAATCCCGCATCATGTAACGCAGCAGGAAAACTGGTGGCCCCGAAAATCCCCGGAAAAAAGACCACTATAACCTGATCCCGGATTTTTTATTCCATAACGACTAATCCTGTACTGGTTTCTTTAAATATAATGAAAACACCATGCCGCAAAGCGATATCGCCCCTGCCACCAGAAAGGGAAGGGTGAAAGAGTGGCTCGACATCGGCCAGGTATCCGCCAAGCGCCGGACCGATGGACTGGCCGATACCAAAGAAAAGCGTGATGAACCGAAGCCCCGGCAGGGGCAAGCCTGGGACCGACAAAATCCCCGGCTGCGGCGGCCATGATGGTCGGGATGCTCCATGCCGTCAGACCGAATAATATGGCGGAAACATAGAATCCTGCCTCAACCTTGACCAGGGCATAGACAATACAGGAGACCCCCAGTACCAGGTAGGCCAGAGCCGCTCCTTTTCCGCGGCCGATCCTGTCTGATATGCTCCCCCAGATCACACCGCAGAAAATGCTCAAGCCCCCGGCTGTGGCCCACAAACCGCCGGCCCAGGCCTGGGTATGACCCATCTCCTTGACAAGATAGGCGGCAAAAAAACAATATAAATGATATAGGACATGCCGTAAAAAAAAATACACCACCCCAAGATACCCAGAGCGCTTTCATTTTATAGACCTTGCCCCAGTCCAGGGAGGATACACTTGCCCTGGGCCTGTACCTTCGGGCTCTCCTCTTTTTTCTCCTGCCCCACCGGCAAAAGCCCCTTGTCAGCCGGCTGGTTCCTGATAAGAACCAGCACAATCACGGCAACCACCAGGACACAGGTTCCAAGAATATACCAGGAATACCGCCAGCCGTCTGTTTCATATGATTTTAAAATAAAGGGAACAATAAGGCCTGATAATAACATCCCGAGGCCGATGCCGCCGGAAACAATTCCTGTTGCAAATCCCCGTTTATTAATGGCAAACCAGGCAGATCCAAGGGCCATGGCAGGGACATAGGCCGCGCCATTGCCAAGACCGGTTAAAAGGCGCATGGCAAACGCAAACCCGAAGGATTGCGCAAGACCTGTCAGAATCATGGTGATCCCCATGAGCACAAGGGCCAAGGCGATGACGATTCTTGTACCGAACCTGGCGGCCAGGAACCCGCCGATAATGGCCATGGTCATGTAACCGATGAAATTCCCCGTGCCCAGGAGCCCAAGCTGGGTATAATCAAATTTAAGCCCATCCTTCATGGCCGGCAGGAGAAGCGTATAGGCCATTCGCCCCGAATCCATGAGCTGCGACCGTTGTGATAAGCCCCATAAAAATAACGATCCACCCGTAGTGAAGTTTCTTTTCCATAGATTTCTCTTTTTTTATGTTTAAAAAACAGCCACATTCTCGTGATCTTAAGCGCTGAAATACCTTTTCACAACATTTTTTGAATTGCAATGATTTAATAATACAGCGCCATGCAAACTGTTTCGGGAATTCCCATGGAGACCGGCAAAGCAACATGAAAGATATTGTAATTGAAAAAATCTATAAGGAGGATGCCAGGTCCTTCCCGGAAACCCGGTTCAGGATGAAAAGGGGGATCAAAACGGAGATGATCAGGATTGTGGCGTATGCAGAGGCCGGGCCGAAGTCGCCGCTTCCGATGCGCTGGAAGATCTCGACGGTCATCGTGGCCCATGGGCCGTAGTAGAGGACGATCGTGGAGCTTAGTTCCGCAAGGGTCGTGACCCACATGATGATCGCCCCGGCAACGATGCCGGGCATCATGATCGGCAGCACCACCCGGATAAAGGAGAGGACCGGCGGCACGCCGAGATTGATCGAGGCTTCCTCGATGGACGGGTCGATCTGCTGGAGAAGGGATGAAGTCGTCTTGATCGAATAGGGCGTCTTCCGGATAAAATAGGCCAGCACGAGGATCATCCAGGTCCCGGTGAGAACGATGATCCCCTTGCTATAGGTTGCGGCAAGCGCGATGCCCTGGACCGTTCCGGCGATTGCAAGCGGCAGCATAACCAGGATGTCCAGCAGGTAGCTCACCGCGCCCCGCTTGCGGACAAGCAGATAGCTCACCACGATTCCGAAAACGATTCCGATCAGGGTTGACACCGTTGCCAGAAAAAAGGAGTTGAAGATCGGCCGGGGGGCGATCGTAAAGGCCCGGATGAAGTTATCCAGGCTGAACTGCCCGAAGTACATGACCGGCCCCTGGGTTTTCGTGACAGAAGAGACCATGACGACCATGAAGGGAAAGAGCGCCACAAAGACCAGTCCCGCGCAGAACAGCCAGATTAGAAACGTCGGCAGCGGCCGCAGCCTCTTCACCTCCAGCGGGTTCAGGGATGTCATGGTGTAGCTCTTGCGCTCGACCCAGTATTTCTGAAAAATCGTCAGCCCCAGCGTGATCGCCAGCAGAATCATGCTGAGCGCCCCCGCCATCGACGGGTTGCCCCCGAGTTCGCTGATAAATTCATTGTAGGCCTGCACGGAGAGGACCCGGAAATCCTCCCCGATCAGGATGGGAACGCCAAAGTTTTCGATGCAGAGGTAGAAAACGACCAGCGCCCCGGAAAGGATGGCCGGTGTGACGACCGGAAGCGTCACGGTGAAGAAAACCCGCAGTTTCCCCGCGCCGAGATTGGTTGCCGCCTCCTCCAGCGAACGATCGATTGCATTGAGCGCGGCAGATACCATCAGAAAGACGAACGGGAAAAACTGGAGCGTGAAGACAAGGACAATTCCCTTCCATCCGTAGATGCTGGGTATCTCTATGTCGAGACCGTGGAAGACTTTGGCAAAGAGCCCGTTTCTGCCCAGCAGGATCAGCCATGCCTCTGCGCCGATAAACGTGGGAAGGATCAGCGGGAGCGTCCCCAGGGTCCGGATGAGATTCTTCCCGGGAATTTTGTAGCGGGAAAGGAAGAAGGCGAAGGGGATACCGATCGCAAGCGCCAGAACCGTCGAAAGCGTGCTCACGAAGAGGCTGTTGCGGAGGCATCGCAGGTAATAGGGATAGTGCAGGAAAGTTGCGTAACTCTTCAGCGAGAAGACGCCGGTCTGCGGATCCACGAAGCTGGCCTTGAAGATGTAGAGGATCGGGTAGAGGACGGCAAAAAAAAGAATCACGAAGACCGCAACCAGGATGATATTCCATGCCTGAAAAGATTTGCGCAAAACCTCCCCCCTATCCCCGGATCACGAGCGGCCGGTCCAACGGCAGCTGATACCAGAGGGGCTCCCCGTCTTTGCGGATATTTCCCTGGTCGGGATCATGGACTTCGATGACGATGGGCTTTTCTCCCGGGCCGGAAACGCGGTAGCGGATCATGGAACCCAGAAAGGTGCTGCTCAGTACCGTCCCCGGAAGGATGTTTGCCTCCCCGTCCTGGGGCGCCGCAACGACCCGGATCCATTCCGGCCGCACCGACAGGGTGATCCGGGCACCGGCAGGGTTTTCGCCGCGGAGAAAGAATGTTTGTCCGCCGACTTCCGCAGTGATCCGGGAATGATCCCTGTCCCAGCCCGTCACATCCATTTCGATGATGTTGCTGCTCCCCATGAACTCGGCGGCAAAACGGCTTTCCGGCCGGTAGTAAATCTCGGCGGGCGTGCCGACCTGTTCCAGGCTGCCCCGATTCAGAATCGCGATCCGGTCGGAGACGGCCATCGCCTCCTCCTGATCGTGGGTGACATAGATCGTCGTAATGCCGAGTTCCTTCTGTATCCGCCGGATCTCCTCGCGCATGCTCACCCGGAGCTTCGCATCGAGGTTGGAAAGGGGTTCGTCCATCAGCAGGATCTGCGGCGAGATGACCAACGCACGTGCCAGCGCAACCCGCTGCTGCTGTCCCCCACTCAGTTGGCTCGGGGCGCGCTGCTCCAAGCCCTCCAACTGGACGCTTTTGATGATCCGTCCGATACGCTCGGCGATCTCGGGCTTCGGGATTTTTCTGGCCCTCAGGCCGTAGGCGATGTTGTCGAAGACGCTGAGATGGGGGAAGAGGGCATAGTTCTGGAAGACCATTCCGGTCTCGCGCCGATGTGCAGGGATGTGATTGATCAGCCGGTCCCCGAAGCGGATCTCACCGGCGTCAGGGCTGTAAAACCCGGCAATTGCACGCAGCAGCGTCGTTTTTCCGCAGCCGCTGGGACCGAGGAGGGTGAAGAACTCCCCCTCCCCGATCGTCAGGCTGACGTTGTCCACGGCCCGCAGGGGACCGAATAGCTTGGTGATATTGGATAGTTCGACACGCATGAGACTATTTCCTCAGGATGATTTCCTTCCACTTGCTGAGGATTTCCTTCTCGAGGGTATTGGCCTCCATGGGATTGAAACTCTTAAGAAGCGTGATGTTCTTCAGGGAGGGCAGCCCCTCCGTGTCCCCGGCATCTAGACGGGCAGGCCTCCGGGAGAACTTCTCGAAGATCTCATCCTCGACCTTCTTGCTGATCAGGTAATCGATGAACTTCTTTGCCTCTTCCGGATGGGGGCAGTTCTTGACGATACCCGCCGCCTCGGGGGCCATGAAGGCGCCGTCCTCGGGATAGATGATTCCGACGTTCTTGTCGCCGCCAACGATGTAGCGGTGGGCAGCGTATTCCATCGTGATCCCGAGGGGGTATTCCCCGGCGGCAACGCCCTTGTAAATCAGGCTGGAACTGTCGAGAATCTTGGCGTTGGCGATTAGTTTGTTGATACCGTCCCAGCCGTAAAGTTTATGGATTCCGTAAGCCTGGGCATATGCCGATCCCGATTTTTCGGGGTTTGCCATGACGATCTTGCCTTTCCACTTCGGATCGAAAAGGTCCTTCCAGGTCTTGGGCATCTCGCCGGCCTTCACAAGAGACTTGTTGACCATGATGATCATCACGTGGGCGTTGCTCGCTGTCCAGCGGGCCTCCTTCTCCACATAGCCGGCGGGAAGGGCCTTGGCCTCGGGGGACAGATAGGTCTGGAAATTCTCCTTGGCGTTTTCCAGGACAGCCACATCCCCGCTCCAGAAGACGTCGCACAGCGGATTTTCCTTCTCCGCGGCGATCCGTTTCATCGCCTCGCCGGTTCCAAGACGGACGACGGAAACCTTTATGCCGGTCTTTGCTTCAAAATCCACCGACACCAGGTCGAGAAGCTCGGACGGATTGGAGGAGTACAGGACGACCCCCGCTGCCATAGCAACGCCGGAGAAAGCAAAGAAAACGACCGAAAGAACTGCCAGAAACTTCATCAGGTGTTTGTTCATAAGATAAGCCCCCTTGAAATTCATTTTCATTTTATAAACCGGAAGAGCCTTACGCCAGGAACAGTGTATTGCAAATCTGACAAGGCTTTGCTTTTAACTGTGAAAGTATATGAAGAAGGATCTGTCGTGTCAACAGGATTCCGGCACATAGGGGACATACATAAATATAAAAGATAATAATGATCTTGATGGGGGATTGTGGGTTAGGTAAAGATCTGAGCGGTCAAACTGAAAACTGTTGTGACAAATCAAAACCCTGTTTCAGGAACTGCATGACAGCATCGAACAGCCGGCCCGGTGGCGCGCCCAGTCGGGGCGTTTTTCAGCAAATTTTTCTTTCCCCGGCTGTTCGGTATAGGGGCGGCGGAGCAGATCGAACAATTCGCCAATCAGGGAATAATCCCCGGCTTCCGCTTTGTCGATGGCTTCCTGCGCCAGATAGTTGCGCAGCACATATTTCGGATTCACGGCGTTCATATGCAGGCGCCGCGTTTCAGGGGATGTATTATCCTTTCTCGTGCGAACGATATATCCGCGCAGCCAATTGCCGATGACCGCCTTGTACTCCGCAGTTACCTGGCCGGGAATATAATAAGCTTCCATCAGCGGGGCCATGATTGCCTCATCACTGATATCGGCCGACGATTCGACGGAGATCTCCAGGTCGGCAAGCCTTCGGTAAAATATCGTCATATCCGTCTCGATGGACGGCAAAATCGAGAGAAGTTCTTTGATCAAAGCGTCGTCCGTGCGGGGTTCAAAGGCGGATAAGCCCAGCTTGCGGGCCATCATGGTTTTCCATTCCCGCTGATAGTGTTCAGCATAAAAATCCACTGCCTGCTGCAGGGGCCTGGCATCTTCGATCAGCGGATAAATGGCATTGGCCAGCTGCGCGAGGTTCCAGTGTGCGATTTGCGGCTGATGGCCGAAACGATAGCGCCTGCCGGCCGCATCGGTTGTGTTGGGTGTCCAGTCGGGGTCGTAATTGTCCAGCCACCCGTAGGGGCCGTAATCAAGGGTGAGGCCGAGAATGGACATATTGTCCGTATTCATGACGCCGTGAACAAAACCGACACGCATCCACTGCACCATCAAGTCGGCGGTTCTGCGGCACACCTCATCGAACCACTGAAGATAGACGGCCGGTGACGGATCGCCAAGATGGGGAAAATCGGTACGGACCGTGTAATCCAGAAGTTGTTTCAAGACCTTGATGTCGCCTCTGGATGCAAATATCTCAAAGCTGCCGAAACGGGTAAAGGATGGCGCGATGCGGCACACCACCGCACCCGGTTCTTCCTTGGGATGGCCGTCGTAAAACATGTCCCGCTCGACGGGTTCGCCGGTTAAAATCAGACTTAAGGCGCGGGTGGTGGGCACCCCCAGATGAAACATGGCCTCGCTGCACAAAAACTCCCGCACGGATGAACGCAAAACGGCCAGACCGTCCGCCGTGCGAGCATAGGGCGTGGGCCCCGCACCCTTTAGTTGCAGCGCCCATCGATCCGAACGCTGATTGATGATTTCGCCAAGATTGATCGCACGCCCGTCGCCAAGCTGTCCTGCCCAGTTGCCGAACTGATGACCGCCGTAGCAGGTGGCGTAGGGATCCATTCCCGCAAGCAGTTCATTACCGGAAAATACTTGAACAAACTCCCGGGATTCGCAGGCTTGAACCGAAAGACCAAGCAGAGCCGCGGCTTCCTGCGAGTAGGCAACCAGCCGGGGAGCCGCAACCCGGGTCGGATGCACCCGTGAGTAGCACGCCCCCGTCACCTGGCGGCGCCGGTTGATGGTCTCCGGATCAGCCGGCAGCTCGCGTGTGAAACGATTGTCAAAGGCCAATGACGCCAGTGTGCCGTTCTTTGGTTGGGCATTCATGGGTTTCATCTCCAAAGGGTGCCTTACGCTTTAATTCAGTGTTTATGGCATGGATGATCACATATCCATGATGGTGTCCAGGCCACGTTGAAGCCCGGTGAAAGTGCCGACCTTCCGGATGGCAAGCATGGCCCCGTCGACATAGGGCTTTGCGCTTGAGCCGGCTTCATGGCGCAGCACAAGTTTCTGATCATCCATTCCAAATATGGTTTCAACTGAAATGACATACCCCGGCAACCTTACGGAATGGACCTGGGAGCCGTTCAGCCTTGCCCCCCTGGTCTCCTTGGGGCCGTGGAGTTTATCCGTGGGAATATCCAGACAGGACTCCCTGATATTGCCAAGCTGGTTCGCCAGTTCCAGCGCCGTGCCGCTTGGGACATCCACTTTGCCGGAACCGGCATAATCGATGATTTCCCAATGGGGGATGTAAGCGGCCGCGATTTTGGCAAATTTTTGCAGCAGAACAACTGTAAGGGCAAAATTGCCGGCTGCAAGCACGCCCAATTTTTTCTGGCCGGCTTTTTCATGGATTTCCGCATAATCTTCATCGCTCAGCCCGGAGGTTCCCACCACGACATGGACCCCTGAATCAAGAGCGGCAAGTATGTTCTGTTTTGCAACATCCGGTTTTGTAAATTCCACCATGACATCGCACCCTGTTTTTAATGCCTCGTTTACCGATCCGGAAATCACGACACCCGCACCGTTGAGATCAAGAACTTCCTGAATTGTTTTTCCTTTGTTCGACCTGGAAACGGCTCCTGAAAGCACCATGTCCTCTGCCTGGCAAACGGCTTTTGTCAAAGCTGATCCGGCCCATCCCGTGGCGCCTGCGATACATACTCTGATTGTCATTTTTTATCTCCTTATTTTCCGATTAAAGTATTTTGCTCTTGACTGATAAGATAAACCTGCTAATAGCATTTGTCCAATGAATAGTTTTTATGCCAATAATCAAAAATTGTGATCATTATGAATCTGCAGATCGATTATTTAAGAACATTTATTGAAGTCGCCGATACCAAGGGGTTTACCAGGGCCGGCATTCAGGTAAATCGATCCCAATCCGCCGTCAGCATGCAAATCAAGCGTCTTGAAAATGAAATCGGCAAGCCATTGTTTGAAAGAATCGGGAAAAAAGCGAAACTGACCGCAGAAGGCAACATCCTGATCAAGTATGCCCGGCAAATTGTCAAAGAGCATGACGATGCGGTTGTGGCCTTGTCCAAACCCTGGTTAAAGGGTTTTATCCGGTTCGGTTCTCCTGAACATTACACCTCCGGCGTCCTGCCGAATCTGCTGGCACGGTTTGCGTCATCTTACCCGGATGTGCTGGTGGAAATGCGCTGTGAGAACAGTGACAAAATCAAAGCAGCTGTTGATAAGGGGGAGCTTGACATCGGGCTTTGCACCCAAATCAGTGGCGGAGGCCAGGTTATTTATCATGATCCGGTTGTCTGGGTCAGCAATCCCGGTTTTGTTGTCCCAAAGAATAAAGCCCTTTCCCTGGCCGTGTTTGAGGAAGACTGCATTTTCCGGACCTGGGCCTTGGAGGCTTTGGAAAAGGCGGACATACCATACCGGATTGTTTATGTCAGCCGGAGTATATCGGGGCTTCTGGACGCTGTAAGAGCCGGACTTGCAATCGCCCCCGTTGTAAAAAGCAATGTTCCGTCGGATCTTATAATCGTCGGTATCGAAAACGGGCTCCCCGTGTTGCCGGTTTCCAATATTGTGCTGCATAAGGCAAAAAAAGCGTTATCCGAAACCATCGCGTGTTTTGCCAATCACCTGATTAAATCTTTCAGGGAAAAGAGCTGAATTGTCGCGGGTGGGAGTTATATTTCAGTGAAGGAAATGGGAAAAGGTCTTGAAATCTGCCCACAGTGGCTGACAAACTGGAGGCGCCGCAGCCGGTACCGTGAAGTGGCCAATGTATGCGTCCCGCTTGTCATGGGAACGGCCGCCACCACGGTGATGGAGTTCACCGACAGGGTTTTCCTGGCCAATTACAGCCTTGACGCAATCGCTGCGGCCACACCGTCGGGAATCGCCGCATTCTTGTTTCTGGCCTTTTTCGGTGGTGTGGCCGCCTACATTTCCGTATTTATCGCCCAGTACAAAGGCGCCGGGGCAAGCAGGCGGATTGGCGCGGCACTCTGGCAAGGCATCTATTTCAGCATTTCATCCGGCTGTGTTCTGGCCGTATCCTCGCAGTTCATGGCCGCACCGATTTTTTCACTGGCCGGACACCCCCAGCATATTCAAAGCCTTGAGGCAGTCTATTTTAAAATATTGTGCATGGGGTCCGTGTTTCATATCAGCGTCCATGCCCTTTCCGCATTTTTCACCGGCAGGGGGGTGACCCGACCGGTAATGGTCATCAGCTTCCTGGGCATGGCGTTCAATATCCCCCTGGACTATGTGCTGATCAACGGCATCTGGATCTTTCCGGAACTGGGCATCGCCGGCGCCGCCATCGCCACCGTATCTTCGTGGGCGCTGATGGCTTTGCTGTTTTCGATGCTGATTTTCACGGCAACCAACGAAAAAGACTATGCGGTGGTGAGCAGCCGCAGGCTCGATACAGACATGTTCCTGCGGCTGATGAAGTTCGGCATTCCCGGTTCGATGCAGTTCTGTCTGGACGTCTTTGCCTTCACTTTTTTTATATTCATGGTGGGGCGAATCGGCACCCTGGAACTGGCGGCCACCAGCATCGTGCTGTCCATCAGTTCCATCGCATTCATGCCTGCCATGGGCTTTTCCCAGGGGATAAGCTCACTGGTGGGCCAGGCACTCGGCAGAAAAAGACCCGATGAAGCCAGATACGCCACCTTCAGCGCCATTCATTTCCTGTTGTTTTATACCCTGCTTGTGGACCTGTTGTTCATCTTCGCACCGGAAAAGGCGCTTTCCCTGTTCATGATCCACAGCCAGGCCGCCGGGGAGGCCGCTGCCATCATGGAAATGGGACGGAGCCTGCTGCACATTGTCGCCGTTTATCTTTTCATGGATGCCCTGTACTTGAGCTTTGTCGGGGTTTTAAAAGGAGCGGGGGATACCCGTTTTGTCATGTGGAGCATCGGCATCGCGGGCCTCTGTTTCATGATCGGTCCCCTTTATGTCGGCATTCACCTTCTGCAAAAGGGCGTAGTCTATGCCTGGATGTGCGTTCTGGCTTTTATCACTTCCCTTTTTTTACTGTCGTTCTACCGTTACCGGCAGGGGAAATGGGAACACATGCGGGTAATGGGAACCGCACCCCTTGAGGAAAAAGAAGTTTAAGCTCGCCCGGGCAGGCCTTGCCAATAGCGCAGGGTGTTTTATTTTGATAGGTAAGACAACCACTTTACCGAAAAGGGAAAATTCCATGAACGATGAAAAAAAGACCCCCTCACCCACTCCTGAACGCAGGTGCCCGGAATGCCGGGCACTCCTTAAACCACGGCGCGGCCGCAGCCCCGACCCTTGTGACCTGGTCTGCGGGGGCTGCGGCAAACAGTTCAACGGTTGCGAGATAGAAGATGCGCCCGTATGTCAGGATGTTGCTGCAAATTCATTGGGCAGTTCGTTGTCAATGACATAGATGCACACCTCCTTGGCGCCTTGCTGGGTATAGCGATATTTGCTGCAGAGATTGGCTACCAGGAAGGTGACATCATTTCGAATGCGTTTATCGTAAGTTTTAAAATCGTCGCTTCCGTAGTCCTTGATGGCCATGCGAAAATTCTTGTTGTCCATAAAGGGATCCAGGACTTTTTCCTTCAGGTTGAAGACATAGCGCTCGTGCAGTGAGTCAAACAAAAAGGTTTTCGTAATCGATTTTCCCTCCATCAGGATTTCCTGAGTCAGGGTTCGGGAAGTATATTCCTTTTGCACATCTTTTCGAAATGACAGGCGTTTGGCCTGAACGGTTTTGGTCCCCAGCAGATGATTTTCGATACCCCTGAAGAAATCTTCCGTGATTTCAATCCGCTCACCGGTATATTTGCAGATTTCCGTTGTATCCAGCTCAAAATTCACTGCAAACATATAATTCTGAATGTCTTTTGAAATCTGCTCCTCGTTAAAATAATAAAGCGATTCCTTGACCTCCTGCAAAACAGTGTAGTTGTACATGTGAATCAAAGCATCCAGAAAACCGGAAGGGATCGATTTGGCCAAATCCTTTCGAACGTTGGTAAAATAATTATACAGGGCATTCATGTTGATGAGACTGTCTTCTTTCTTGCAGGTGGAATAAAACTCGTTAAAGATCTTGATGGCATCTCGGCCTGAAAAGCCGACGATTCCCTCGAATTCGGATTCGGCAATGATCTTTCGTCTGCGCTGGGCCGTAAAGCGTTTTCGATCTTCTTCCGTGAGCCATGGCGGAATATATCCGGTATAGATCTCCATTTTCAGCAGCTGAAGATTGTCGTCGCAGAACTGGTGATATTTTTCAGGGCTTCCGATCCATTCCAGAAGCGCGTCGGAGCGGGTTTTAATGCGGGTGGAAATGATGACCCGGGCAAAATTGTGAAGGACCCTGGGAAGGAAGCATTCATCGATGTGTTTTCCGAAAATATTGCGGTAAATATTCACTTCCGTCTGAAGATCCAGAACATACGGAATGTTGATATAGGCAATCCGGTCGGAAAATGATTGTAAATCCTGAATGTTTTTCTTGTCTTCGGGATTCATGAGCGCGATGAACAGAGAATTGACGTTTTCCTCGAGATCCTCAACCTTGTGGACCGCCTCGCTGATAATGTTGTGAAGCTCGATCAGCCGCTCGATGTTGTGCGACTTGATGTCCATCAAGGCGTAAATCCCGTTGTTGGTCTTGGCGTACTGCGAATAAATGTACCTGGCCTGATTGCTGTCCCTGAGCAGGCTGTTGATGCGGGACTGAAGCATGGGATTGGTCAGGACATTCTGACGCATGGGCTTGTCGCCGGGATTGAACACGGTAATTCCTTCCCCAAGCCTGCGGTTGAACTGATAGGGCCGCGCATAAATCATCTCGAAAACTCTTGTCGGGCTTTTCAGTTTTTTAAGAAGCGCCTCATACAGGGAACTGCAAATGGTGCAGGGGGTGTCGTGAAACACCCATTCATATTCTTTTTCCGTAAACAGGTTCCACTTGAATTCATCATTTTGAAACAAGTCGTCCAGAAACCCCCGGCGATAGTTTTTGGGGATCATGAGAATGGGATGATCGTGGCTCGGACAGGGAACTTCGACAAAATCTTCCGGAAGGTACCCGGAAGAATATTCGTCCAGGTATTTCTTCTCTTCCTGTTCGCAGGATTCGACGGATTCGCAGGACGGGTCCAGGACGAGTTGCGGGGATCGGCTGAGCAGATGAAGCATTCGATCCATTATCGGAATGCTTTCTGATTCGGCAAACCCGCCCAAATCCTTTGAAACCAACCGCCAGACGGTTTCATACCGGAAGCCGTCCTCGGTATTGGTATACTCCTCAAATTTTTTTAAGAGATTGTTGAGAAACGTGCTTTTCCCGCACCCCGGAGGTCCGTCGAAAATGTAGATTTTGTTTTGCTGAGCCCCCCGCTTGAGCGCATCCACCTGGTTGATCAGGCGGTTGGCAAACAGCCGGTCTGCAAAAAACGGATGGTCTGCGCCTTCAACAAAGAGCTTGCTGCAATCATAATTGATGAAATTAATCGATTCCGGGTCATCCGGGTATTCATCGACGCCTTCTCCCACATAAGCCGTCATCATATCATGGAACACCTGAAAAATATTTCGAAGTACCCGGGAAGGACGCACGGACATGATTTTTATGAAGTCCTGAAAGGAAATGGGAGCGCGCTGGTCCTGTTCGCTGATGATTTTATCCAGGTGCTGGAGGGCAAGTTTGATATTTTCCATGTCTTAACCTAGTATTTTTTTGGAAAGCTTGCGTTTTTCCATGGTATAAACGATCCGTTGCCACTTGATTTCCGGTTCCTGAAGTTCCTCCGGTTTCGGCATCTTGCCGGCGGTGTCGGTTTTCGGTGTTGGCGGGGATAATGAAATCACCTCGCTGGTCTCGAGCTGAACCGGCCCCCCCCACAGGTATTCTATACCCATCAATGTATTGGTGATAAATTCCGCAACCAGCGGTTTTTCTTCAAACCGGTGATTCAGGTAAAGGGTGTTGTTGATTCGCTTCTCCGGCAGGACTTCAATGAAAGGCGGATGATAGAGCGTATCCATCAGCATGTTGCGGTAGTCCCTGACTTTTCGGCTTTTCACATAGTATTCCCAGACCATCCGCTCCTCATTGAGCCGTCTTCCTGCCACGAAAAGCTTGTTCAAGGTCATGAAATCCTGATCCACGAATGTATTGATAAAAGAAAAATCGCTGAAATTCTCCCGCACATAAAATATGGATTCCAGACCTGTGCCGGTTTTGGCGTCAAAACGGTCCCGCTGAATTTCGTTCTGGATTTTTTGGAACTGGTACGAGAACTTCCCCTTGTTGGCCATATCTTCGATATAATTAAAGACGCGCATACCCAGAGCATAAGGGTTCAGGCCCACGCGGGGCATGGAGGTGACACCGGCGTTGACCCTGGCGAATTCAACCTCATGGCTTCGAATCCGGTCATCCTGAAGATAGAGTTTTTCATGCCAGTAACTGGCCCAGCCTTCGTTCATGATCTTGGTTCGAATCTGCGGCTGAAAAAACAGGGACGTGTTTCGGACCACCTGCATGACCTGCTTCATCCACCGGTTCTCTTCTTTATTGACAAATTCCGAATGTTCCATCAGGTACTCAAGCACATCCGCCCCACGCTCCGGAGTGCTGTTCTGACTTTTGATGAAAAGCGCCTCAAATTCGGGATATTTCCGGATCACATCCGAAAAAAACGTCTGCTCCCCCAGTTCCCCATATGTCTGGACGCAGTCGTTATAGGCTTCAATTTCCTTGATGAATTCACCGATTCTTATTTTTTTGATATCCTGTAGAAATACATCAAAATAATAATCCAGGCGGCCGGACTGCAGCGAGGCCGGGGCACGGTGAATTCGGGAAAGATGATCGAAATAGCCGACCAGGTTATCCACTCCCCTGGAAAACTCAATGATGTAATCCACCCATCTGTTTTTTTCGGTTCGCAGCTTGGCGATGGCGCGCTTGTCCGAGAGGGCCTGTCCGGTAAAATCATCGTCCCAGGTATGTCGGAAAAACAGGTTGTTCTGAAAAAAATCAATATGGGCCAGAACATGATAAAATATCATGACATTGAGCCAGTCCGGATTGTTGTCGTTATAATAAGAAATGGCTGGCCGGGTATTGATGACGGTTTCATAGGGATTTCCGGGGTAGAGCTCGTATTTGCCCTTTTCCTTCAAAACCTCTACATCATGAACCCAATAATCATAAAGCGTGGGGATCATGACTTTCGGTGACAGCTCCAGAAGATCCCGGTTGGTGACAATGTATTCCAGGGTTTCGTCCTGAAACCGCAGACCTGCCTCTCTGGCCCTTTCCTTGCACCCTTCCATGATTTTTTTGGTATGCTGATCGATGAGTTCCATATTTTCCTTGCCAATTCCGTTCAGGAAATCAGGCGCTTGATGCCCTCGATCAGCCGGGGTTCATCAGCGTCTTTACTCATCGTGTCGAGGCGGATCAAACTGGCTTTTGTGCTCAGAAGGTCGGATTTTTTCAGATACCTTTCCACTTCCGTTGCGCCGGATGTGCCTGTACCATGTTCGGCGATGGTAATTCCCACCCGGCTGGTATAAGTCAGCATCCGGGTAATGGCGGGAATCGCTTCCTTGCCGTCAACGTCCCAGTCATCGCCGTCTGTTCCATGGAATACGTAAATATTGTAATCCTGGGCCAGATTTTCCTTGAGCACGATTTCATTGACCAGCTTGAACGCCGAAGCAACCATGGTTCCGCCGGCAACTTGTGAATTGTAGTAGGTGTAAAAATCGGGCACTTCTTTGGCTTCGGTATCATGCAGGATAAAACGGGATTCCACCTGCTTCTCGTATTGATAGAGCAGCCAGGAATAAATCATGACATGCTGGGCGACCACCAGTTCGGTGGGTTTTCCGGACATGGATCCGGAATAATCCCGCAGAAAAAACACCATGGCCTGAGATTCATAGTCTTTTTCCCGGGAAAGAATCCGGTAAATCTTATCGGACGGAGAGATTAAAAATGAGCTAAGATCGATATCGGTGATATCCGGCACATTTCCCAGGTGGATATTGGTTTCCAGAATTCTTTTCAGCGTGGCTTTTTTATCCAGAAACTGTCCGAAGCCCCGGTGTCTGTCGGTCATGTCGTATACATACCGTGTCAGGGACCGTTTTTTGCCTTTTTCCTTTAAATTGGGAAGTTCAAATTTTTCCGTCAGGATCTTGCCCAGGTCATAAGCGCTCGATTCCATTTCATGGGGGCCGCCTTCTCCCTGGCCCGGCCCGGCGCCGCTGCCCTTCTGGGGCCGCACCGGCTCCTCGCCGATGACTTCTCCCTCTTGTCCGTCTCCGGAACCACCGGCCGGGGAATCCTGTGAAGATTCCTTGAAAGTGTTGTCATGGAGCAATTTTTCTTCAACCGTTGTGGGGACAACCACCACCTTGTCCTTGCCGCCCCTGCCCGGCTTGATCAAGCGGCCGACACGGATCTTTCGGGGAAATCCGTCTTTTTCCCGGAGCCTGTCCCTTTCCAGAAGCTCGTCAATCGAACGGAGCTGGCTGGCCATACAGGTCTGCAAGGCCGGCATATTCTGAAGATCCAGAAGGTCGTGATACCCGTAAACCGATGCCGTCCGGGATGACGAAGAACCGCCATCGTCATCGAACAGGATGTGGGCGTTTTGCCTGATGAGATTTCATCAAGCATGCGCTGGTCCTGTTCCTCGGTAAGTCCCCGGGCCTTTAAAAGCTCATAGCGTTCAAACAGTTCAGATTTCATGAAATCATGCCGCTCCCGAAAGGTGGACGTTATTTCTCGTCTTCCTGAGTACAGAAGTATTCGATGGTCTTTTGCGCGCAGGTTTTGCAGTAGCCCAGCTTGGTCAGCATGCTCTGGATCATCCGGTCATGGAGTTTTTGATTTTCTTCATTGGTCCGGTTGGCCAGGGCACCGATCAGGCTTCCGGCGCCGGCGATGTCGGATTTGAGCCGCACATCGGTAACCGCCTTGACAAGCTCCAGGTTGTCCATAAAATCATAATTGGGCTCAACGGAAATTTTCTGGCCGTATATCTTGCGGATGGAGGTTCTGAAAGTCTCCCGCTGTTCACGGGTTTTCAGGCCGATCCGCTCTTCCACACTGTTGATATAGCGCTCATCGATTTTCAGGGCCTTCAGCTCACCGGACTGAGGATCCCTATATTTCCACATTTTGTCCGGCCCCAGGTTTTCCGCATCGATTCCGATGATCATGTTCACATAATTCATCACATCTTTTCGAATGGCCAGGGGTTCATCCATGTAGGCGTTGAACATTTCGGTCATGATGCGTTCCCGGTAAAGCCCTTTGGCGGTCTTGAGATCTTCAAGGTATTTGGCCCGGTCGTTGGCATCGCTGACATAGTCCAGGATGATCCGTTCGAGTGCGCGGAATACATCATAGGCAAACATGCACTGGCCTTCGTTGGTTTCCGAGCTTTCCACCAGCAGCTGGATGGATCTGCCCACATTTCGCTGGCCCAGACCTTTTTGGCCGAACCGTTTGGTAATATCCGGATCCTGGCTGAGGGTGTCAATGACTTCGGCCAGGGCCTTGATGCTTTTTTCACCGGCGACCTCGCCGGCAGCCAGCTTCATGGTTTCGACCGGCGTCAGTTTCTCGGAACGGGGAAGCCTGGACAGCACTGCGGCAATGGATGCCGCATAATTGAGATTGGGGTCCTGATGCAGGTATTCCCGGGTCAGGGTGGTGCGGGTCTCGCTGCCGATGGCGTAGGCCGTCAAATCCTTCTGCTGCCGGTAATTGGTGTTGTGCGTAACATAGCTGAGCCGGCACCGGTCCACGATGGGCGCTTCTTCTTTTTCCGACAGAAAGCGGTTGAATTCAGAGTTGTTGCTGGTTGCAATAATCAAGGTGTCGATCGGCCATTTGAAGCCGTCAATTTCAATGGTGCGGTTTTGAATCACACCCAGATACACCTGAACGAGGTCTTTTTTGTTTTTGAAAATTTCATCGCTGAAATGAATGCCGCCGCCGGCTACCCGTGCCAGCGCGCCACGGCGCAAATCAAACCGGTATGGATTCTGGGTGTCGCTGATATGCATCAGGCGCTGAATGGATTCCTCTCCCAGAAGATCAACCGCAGAAGAGGTGATTTTATCCTTGGCCGAATATTTTCCGGTAACGGTTCCCAGGCTTTCGATCAGGGGGACAGGAATGATCTCGACAAAATCCAGCATCTCGGAAATATCGCCGCCGGCATGGTTTCGAATATCATTCCACATGTAAGCCGTGCAGGCGCCAAGCGGGCGGTAATTGTCATAAAGGCTTTCTATTTCGCCGTCTGAAAAACCGGCGTCAGTGGATAGAAAGGCTTTGTTTTCATCCGGATCATCAAAGAGATTCATGGCCAGAATCATGGGGTCTTCATAAGTCTGGGATTCGATGGTGGCTATTTTGCCATAACTTCCCAGCCTGTCCATATGGGTAAACTGGAAAGTATATTTTCGGTTTTCTTCCAGATAGAGAAACTGCCGGTATTTTGTACAGAGGAATTCAACAAAAAAGGTTTTTCCGTTTCCCGGCTCTCCGACCAGGACATAAGCCATTTCCTTGGAAGACCCGCCTTCAGCGGCATCCTTGACATAGGATACGAAGCTGTTGAGTTCATCATACATGCCGATGATGTGTTTTTTGCCGGAACGAAAGATGCCAAAATCATAAGTGGTTTTGCCATTGACCACCACTTTGCTGATCTCATCATTCAAAATCATTCTGGCAACGCCCTGAAAAGCATTCTCAAAGCATCGCTTTCCGGACTTGACCGCAAGCAGGTGATGGTTCAGTGAGTTGGTTCGACCGTTGTTCATTTGACCTCCCCTTCAGTGCCCCCCTTCAGTCATGCTGGAAGCGGTAATGATTTTAAATAAAAGTCCTTTCAATCCTCAGGGTTTTTCACGGATAATTATCGAATAGCGATTGTCTTTTTCAAAGAACAACTGTTCCACTTCATAATCATGATTGGGTACCAGATCCAGAACAACCCGGCTTTTGGGTTCCGGCGGCGGATGAATTCCCGTTCGAATCTGCAAAACATATTTTCCGTTAACGCCAATCGTCCGTTTGATGTTTTTTCCATTCGAACATCCGGAAAATCACAGAAAATTCTCGGCACATCTCCTTCAATCACCTGCGCATTCGGTGGATAAGGACCCGTCAGAACAATGTTAATGATTTCACGCGGAAGACGATGTGATATCTGAATCAATTTCAAGGATTCTTTTGGATGAAATGCCTGAAACTTTTTGAGAATGCGATCCGCTTTTTAATTGAGAGCCGGCACCATAAAGAATATCATTGAACGGAATCTGTACAACCAGGAGCAGCGTCAATCCCAACAGCAGTACCCGCCCTGTTATTAAAACGATCTGTTTGATACGACTAAATGCCATAAACGTTCCCCCTGATTCTGATATTGCGACCTGATCCCTATTATTCATAGCTTTCCCCATAGATGATTTTGCCGTGAAACGCCCGGTAACTGTAAAATCTTCCCCGGGATCACGGGCAGAATCAATGCCACCCCAGGGGGTAAAGGGAATCAATCTCATAAAATGGCTGGCAAAAATTCGGGCCCGGAAGCGGTATATGCGGCAGTAAAGCTCATTTTTTGTGCCAAGCCAAAGCCATTCCACAACAACGAGGTAAATCGCAAGTGGCGAGACGTCACTTGATAAGCTTTGATGGTCTCTGAATGCTTATTGGAACAAGAGGGACAATTTACGCTTTGAATCACTTTGTCATAATTATCGGCTTTAGGGGTTTATTTCAAGTGAAATCTTACAAGCCCGCTTTCAACAGAATGCAGCCTTGACAGCTTTGAGAGATCCTTATAAGAATGAATGAAAAGCGAGTTGTCTTTTTTTCACAGACCCGCCTCCTTGCAACGGGCAAGCCTTGTCGACAAGCAAGTATTTTTCAAAAGGAGGACATGCGATGAAATATATGGGTGACATGCTGCTGACGCTTGAGCCTTTTTCTGAAATCGTCATGGGCAATACCGCACTGGTCAGGGCCATGATCGAATCCGGAACCCGCGTTGTAACATCCTATCCGGGTTCGCCGACTCCCGAAATTGCCGATGCCATCAAAAGCATTCCCAAAGACCGGCGGCCATTCTACTTTGAATTTTCCACCAATGAAAAAGTTGCCACCGAAGTGGCGTACGGGGCTGCGGTCAATGGACATCTTTCAACGGTATTTTTTAAAAGCGTCGGGTTAAACGTTGCCGCGGACTGTTTTGTCCAGCTTAGCATGATGAACATCATCGGGGGCATGGTCGTGGTTCTGGGTGATGATCCCGGGGCCAATTCCTCGCAGAACGAACAGGACAACCGCCATCTTGCCCGCCTGTGTTACACGCCGGTGTTTGAACCGGCATCCCCGACCGAGGTATACCGCTTTTACAAGGAAGCGGCATTGATTGCCCGTCAAATGGCCATGCCGGTCATTCTCCGCCTGACCACCCATGTCTGCCACGCCAAGGAGCGGGTGGCTTTTGAGCAATGGCTGCCCGCAGAATGGGATCGAACGCCCCGGTTTGATCCGCAAAACGGCCCCTATATTCCGATTGCAGCAGCGGTGTTTCCCCTGAAACGAAAGGCCCTGAAGCGATTGTCCGACGTGGAAGTTCATGAAGGCGCCGCCCCGTTAAATCGGGAAATTGACAACAATAATGCCGGGCGGGGAATTATTACAGCGGGAATGCCGTTCTTATCCGTAATGGAAGTCCTCTCTGATGTTTCGGACAAACCCGATATCCTTAAGCTGGGAATGATCTATCCTCTTCCCAGAAATCTTATCCGCCATTTTTTAAAAGCCCATTCGGAAATCAGGATCATTGAGGAACTGGATGATATCCTGGAAAAGGATATCAAGGCCCTTGCCTTCGATGAAGCCATACCGGTACGGATTATCGGGAAAATGGATGCCGAGGACTGGGTTGGAGAGTATACGCCGGATAAAGTGCATGCGATTCTGTCCGGAACCTGGCCGGAGCTTATCCCAACCGCAGCATCTGTCATCCACGGCACGGATGCGGCCGCCGTTCCCGGCAGGCCGCCCCAGATGTGCCCGGGCTGTGGTCATCGCAGCGCATTTCACGCCATAAAAAAAGCCCTGAAGGATACGGACATTACGGTTGCGGACATTGGCTGCCATACCCTGGGATTTCTTCCGCCCTATCAGATGGGGCAGCTTCTGATGTGCATGGGGGCATCCCCGGGCATGGGCGCAGGGCTGTCTCTCTTTAATACGGAGCGTAAGGTTTTGGCTTTTATAGGAGATTCAACATTTTATCATGCCGGACTTCCGGGAATCATCAATGCGGTTTTCAATCGTCATCCGATTACCCTTGTTTTGATGGAAAACGGCACAACCGCCATGACCGGTCACCAGGATCACGCCGGGTCCGGAAAAAATTTCAACGAGGTCACGGATAAGATTCCGGTTCGAATGGTGCTGGAAGGACTGGGGGTGAAGCATATTTTTGAAACCGATACCTATCAGCAGTCCAGCCTGACGGAACTGGTTCAGAAAGCGCTCGAAATTCCAGAGTTCAGCGTCGTCATCGCCCGGCATCCCTGTATGCTGAAATTCATGAGAGAACAGCGGAAAAAATCCGGGTTTGTTGCCAAAAAAGTCCGTATCGACCAAGATACCTGCCAGAGGATTCATGAATGTGTTGAAAAATTCGGTTGCCCGACCTTTGTCCGAAGTCCGGACGGCCGGGTGGATATCAATCCGGATCTCTGCATAGGAGACGGGTCCTGCAAGCAAACCTGTCCTGTTTCAGCCATTGTTCAATAAATGAAGTCGATGGTGTACCAGTCGGTTTCAAAATCCCAGAGGGACACAAAGAAGAAAACATAGTGCAGGTAATACGGAAGGGTAAGCTTGCTAAGCTGGGCCTTGGCCTTGAGTTGATATTGCTTGCCTTTTTCCAGCTTGTTCAGATGGATGACTCTCAGCCCATCCACGTCGGTCATCAATTTCTGTGCTTCCTGCAGGGACTGGGCAGTGCGGGTTCTGCCATTTTCCCATGCACGTTCAACAACAAATTCTTTTTTCAGATTGTTGTATTTGATGGAGTTGGTGATTTCGATATCGGCAATGGTCTTGTCAAGCCACATGGAACGTTTTTGATAGAGTTTAATGTAAAATGAAAACGAGGCCGGCACACCGCTCATGATGGCATTTACGGTTTGTTCACGAAAGGCGCCCTCAACGTTCAGATAAACCAGAAGGTCGTTGCTGGTGTTGGTGACGATCAGGTTTGAAAGGGTGGCATCCTGAGCTGCATAGGGGGTCTGAATCAGAAAAATCAAACTCATGAGAACGGCCCCGGCCGACAACATCAAACGGTTTGGCCAGGCATGTATTATCTTAGCAGCTGTTGGCATTGAACCCATTCATCTCGCAGTTTTTCGGAATCACATAAGTTTCCCAGGATGATTTTTCTGAAAAGAATTTTTCCAGAAAGGCATGATGAAAGGCATGACCGGATTTATGGGTGACGATATGCCCAATGATGGAAAGACCCAAAAGGGAAAAATCACCAATGCAGTCCAGGAGCTTATGGCGGACAAATTCATCCTGAAACCGAAGTCCGTCCGTGTTCAGCACGCAGTCCTTATCCACCACAACCGCGTTATCCAGTGATCCGCCCTTTGCCAGGCCAACTTTCTTTAAATATTCAATTTCATGAAGAAAACCAAATGTTCGGGCGCTGCAGACCTCTTGTTCGAAAAGCCGATCCGTCACTTCCACCGAAAATGTCTGGCTTTGAATCAACGGATGGTCATATTCAATGGAACAGGTGATTTTATAAGAAGGAAAGGGAAAGATGGAAACCGATTTGCCATCTTTTTCAAGAGTAATGGGTTTTTTGATCACAAAAACGCATTTGGGACCATCCTGCTCCACGATACCTGCAGCCCGAATCAGCCGGGTAAATGGGGCTGCACTGCCATCCATGATGGGCATTTCATGCGCATCGACTTCAACCAGGGCATTATCGACGGAAAGCCCCGCAAAGCTTGCCATCAGGTGTTCAATGGTGGAAACGATAAAACCCTCAACACCGATAACGGTTGCAAGGCTTGTGTCCACGACCCTGTTGAAACGGGCGGAAATGCAGGGCGAGTCCGGCAGATCTGTCCGGATAAATTTGATGCCATGATTGATTGGCGCAGGCTTTATCTTCAGATTGACTTCCCTGCCCGAGTGAACGCCCACACCGGAGCAGCTAATGGTACTGGCTAAAGTTCTTTGGCGGCAATACATGCCACTCCTTTCTTCTGTTAAGGTCAAGTCAGGGCTGCAAAGCATCCCTCTAATTATCTAATCTATTATAAATTGTTTTTACAAGAAAAACCATCACTTTTATATGAAAGAAACCCTTTTCTCGGCATGAATTGAGTCCCTGGGTTTTTGCCTTTGAATAATCATGGGCAAAAGAGAAGCTTTAATGATAAGCTGCTTGCAGGAGAAACTTTTTTTGCTTTTGTTGACATTGCCCCCTGTTTTGGATAGCATAATTTCCTATTCAGGCGAAAAATTGACGGTTTTCAAACACTTCCCTTCTCGCAATAAGGGTGATGAACTCTATCAGGAAGATACAATGATAATCGGACTGGATGTTGGCGGTACCTATACCGATGTGGTTCTTCTCGGCGATGAGGGAATTGTCAGGGCAATCAAGGTTCTTACCGACGCAAAAGCGCTGTTCAAAACCGTATTGTCCGGACTGGACAGCATTACCGAAGGCATTGCTCCCGAGACTATCCGCAGGATCGTATTAAGCACAACCCTGACCACCAATGCCATTGCACAGGCCAAAATCTCCACTGTCGGCATGATTGTCTCCAGCGGCCCGGGAATCGATCCGGAGCTTTACCGAACCCACCCGCACTATGTTGCGGTTTGCGGTTCCATTGATCACAGGGGCCGGGAAATCGAACCCGTCGACACCTGCGAAATCGAGGAGTTTGCCCGCAATTTTGCAGCAGCAGGTATCCGGCATGTGGGTGTGGTGGGCAAATTCTCAACGCGGAATCCTCAGCATGAGCTGCTCATCCACGACCGGATTCAGCCTTATTTTGAAAAAGTGTTCATGGGCCATCAGATTTCCGGCAATCTCAACTTTCCCAGACGGATCGCAACAACCTACCTCAATGCCGCGGTCTACCCCATTCACAAACAGTTTTTTGAAGCGGTTCAGCTGTCTCTTGAGAAAAAAGGGCTGACCATTCCCATTCATATCATGAAGGCAGACGGCGGCACCATGAATTTTGCCGCATCCATGGGCTTTCCGGCCCAGACCATACTCTCCGGGCCGGCTGCCAGCGTCATGGGTTCTCTGGCATTTGCATTTGAAGACGAAGAAAGCCTTGTCATGGATATCGGGGGAACCACCACGGACATGGCCATTCTGGTCAACCTTGTTCCGGTTTTAAACCCCCTGGGGATTTGCCTTGGCCCTTACAAAACCCTGATCCGCTCTCTGGAAAGCCATTCCATACCGGTTGGTGGAGACAGCCAGATAACCATCCGCAATGGCCGCATTCAAATCGGCCCGGAACGCATCGGTCCTGCCATGGCTTATGGCGGTTCTGTCCCCACGCCCACAGATGCCCTGTGCGTTATGGGAAAACTCAAAAACGGGAACAGGGATAAGTCCGTTCTGGGATTTGAGTCGATTGCCCATGATCTTGGCTGTTCCATCGAAGCGGCCGCCGTTCAGGTGATTGATCACACCTGCAGGACCATCCTGACGGAAGCGGCCGTGCTGATCGATCGTATCAACCAGAAACCGGTTTACACCATTTGTGAACTCCAGGAAGGATATCAGGTCAACCCTCATAAAATTCTGATTCTGGGAGGTCCGGCTCCGTACTTTGCTCCGTATTTTGAGAAAATTTCCAGTTTCAGGGTTGGGGTTGTCCCCAGGTGGGATGTGGCCAATGCCATTGGCGCAGCCCTTGCACGAACCACCTGCGAGGTCAGCCTGTTTGCCGATACCCAGCAGGGAATCGCCATGGCCCCCGAAGAGGGGTTCACTGCCTCGGTTACACGGAATTTTACAAATTCGGACGCCGTGCTGACCGCAAAAAAGCTTCTCAAACAAAAAGCCGCCAGGCAGGGTGCAAGCCCTGAAGAGATGGAAATGGAAACCGTCGAAAACCAACAATTCAATATGGTCAAGGGGTTTTATACTGTAGGGAAAAATATTCGGGTCAAGGTGCAGATCAAACCCGGACTGATCAATGAATACGACACCATTGCCGGCATCCTCTCAACGGAGTAATTCATGCTGAAAGCCAGATACAGAACAGGTCTTGTTTTTTTTCCAGCCTTTGACTGGGCCATCAGTCCGACGCATCCGGAACGCGAGGAGCGTCTTCTGTATACTCAGGACCAGGTTTTTGAAGAAGGCGTTCTGGATATTGACGGCATACGGGAATTCAAACCGGAACTGGTCACGGTTCAGGATGTACAGCGGGTCCATTTCTGCGTTCCGGATGTGACAAACATCATGACGGAATCTCATTTTATCAGCGCCGGCGGTGCCAAAACCATCGGCAGGGCTGTTATGGACAAACAGGTGGATCGGGGTTTTGCGCTGGTCAGGCCCCCGGGCCACCATGCCATGCGCATCGCCCATGGGGCCAGGGGATTTTGCAATGTCAACATCGAAGCCATCATGATCGAATACCTCCGAAAGGCCTATCCCCTTCAGCGTGTGGCCATTGTCGACACCGACTGTCATCACGGGGACGGCACGCAGGACATTTACTGGCATGATCCGGATACGCTGTTTATTTCCCTCCATCAGGACGGCAGAACGCTTTACCCCGGAACCGGCTTTCCCAACGAAATGGGCGGGCCGACAGCCATCGGCACCACGATCAACTATCCCCTGCCGCCCGAAACCGCTGAAGAGGGCTTTTTGTATGCCATACGGCATGTGGTGCTCCCCATACTCGAAGATTTCAAGCCGGACATCATCATCAATTCCGCAGGACAGGACAATCATTTTTCAGATCCCATCACCAACATGAACTTTTCCGCGCAGGGATATGCCGCCCTGACCGAGTTGCTGTCGCCGGACATTGCGGTGCTGGAAGGCGGGTATGCCATCGAAGGCGCCCTGCCCTACGTCAACCTGGGGATTATTCTGGCAATGGCCGGAATTGATTACAGCAAAATCAAGGAGCCCAATTATGACCCGGAGCGCCTCAGGCAGAAACCGGAGATCAGCAGCTGGATTCAAAGAACCGGGGATCAGATTCTTTCGAACTGGCATCAGCGGGATAAAATAAAATCGTACGTTCAGGACACCCGGCAATTTGCGGAACGCACCCGGAGCATTTACTACGATACGGACAATATCAGTGAAAAACAGGCTGAAACTTTAAGAATCTGTCCCGATTGCAGCGGTGTTTTACAGATTGATTCTTCAACGGACGGAGGCAGGCGGATTCTGGCGGTTCATATCCCCACCCGGGCCTGCAATCATTGCAAGGAATTGGGATACGAGTGGTTTGACGCCGCAGACAAAAAGAAGTATAATGCCATATATCTTCAGGATCGGCCTGAGGACACCTATAAAAAGGTTGTGGATGGTTGAGCTTTTCTCAGCCGCATCACTCTTTTCAACCTCATCGGCTTTTTGTGTATGCGTCAGAATCTTTGTGATATAAAACCGCCGGTCATCATCGGGCACCGGGGATACCGGGCCGGATATCCGGAAAACACGCTGGCTTCTTTTTCTGCGGCTATGGCTGCCGGCGCCGACATGATCGAGCTGGATGTCACCCTCAGCAGGGACCGCAAGGTGGTGGTGATTCATGACGACTCCCTGAATCGAACCACCAGCGGCTTCGGACCCGTTCATCTGGCGACGCTCCAGGAGCTCAAGGTGCTTGACGCCGGCAGCTGGTTTGATTCCCGTTTCGCCGGAGAAGCCCTGCCTACACTGGAAGAAGTGCTGATTCTGGCAGGGGGGAAAATCCGGATCAATATCGAGATCAAGTCCAGTGCATGGGAATCCGGATTTCCCGAGGATGCCATTGAACGACAGGTCGTTGATCTGATCATTGCGCACAATCTGCTGAGCAGCACCTTGGTATCGAGTTTTCACGCGGGATTTCTGGAAAACATCGCCAATCTGCCGGTCCATCCCGCAATCGCCTTTATCACGGATCGTAAAGCCCCTCAAAATACCCTGGATACATGTGAACGGCTGGGCGTTTTTTCCTGGCATCCCCATTACAAATTTCTGGAACCACACCACATAGAAAAGGCGCATTCCCTTGGCATTCTTATCTTTCCCTATACCGTCAATTCGGTTGAAGATATGATTACCCTGGTGAAGATGGGTGTTGACGGTGTGATCACCGATGATCCCAAAGCAGCCATCTCCTGCCTTGCAGTTCATCGCAGGGCATCCGCTTTTTTTCCGCCAAAAGTATGAATGTTGATTTTCCTCTCATTCACTTCAACACGACATCACACTGAAAATCACAGGAACTGGAAATGACCCTGTTTGAATCTTTAGGCCAAACCGACCGCTCAACCCTGATTCACAAAGGCAGGGTGTTTAATGTGTTCCAGGAAACCGTCCCGCTTCCCAATGGCGCCACAATAAATCTGGACGTGATCCGTCACCCCGGGGCAGCCGCCATTGTCCCATTGACCCGGAACCATACCGTGATTATGCTTGAGCAATACCGCCATGCCGTCGGGGGAACTATCTGGGAAATTCCGGCGGGAACCCTGGACAGAGACGAGTTGCCGTTGACCTGCGCCCAAAGGGAATTGACCGAAGAAACCGGTTACACGGCAGCCACCTGGCAGAAACTGGGAGAAATCACCCCGGTTCCGGGATATTCCGATGAACGGATTCAGATTTTTCTGGCAACGGATTTGTCGATTTCCGTACAGAAACTGGACCCGGATGAAGTGCTGGATGTTCGGGAAGTCTCATTTTCAGACGCCCTTGAGATGATTTCAAGGGGCGGCATTCAGGATGCAAAAACCATCTGCGGGCTGTTTATGGCCCAGGTCTGGCTGAAGCAGCATCCGGCGGGATAACGAAACGATGTCAAAAACCAAGAAACGGGACCATCTGAATCTGCTCTGTGATATCGGGGATCTGGCAACCCTTTTGACCGGCAGCACCAATATCGAGAATTTTCTGCAACGGACAGCCGATATGGTTTCCCGGCACCTGGAAGCAGAGGTCTGTTCCATATACCTGTTTGATGATCAGTCTCGGGAGCTTGTTTTAAAAGCCACGATCGGACTCAATCCCGAAGCCGTCAATCAGATTCGAATGAAACCCGGAGAAGGACTGGTCGGCAGCACGCTGATCAAACAGCAGCCGATATGCGAAGGGTCCGCCAGCAGAAATCCCCGGTTCAAATATTTTGAGGAATCCGGAGAAGAACGGTTTGAAAGTTTTTTGTCTGTTCCGATTTCAAGAGGGGTTGAAAACATCGGGGTTCTGGTGGTTCAACACGAGATGCGTGATTATTTTGATGAAGTGGATGTGATGGCCCTGAGGGCTGCGGCTTCGCAACTGGCAAGCGCCATTGAAAATGCCAGGCTCCTGATGAGCATGAATAGTCCCAAACCCTTGGCCGCAGATACGGCTGTCCTTGAGCAGTTGAAATTCGTCCGGGGCGAAAGCGCCGGCAACGGTTATGCCAGCGCGCCTTCCACGGTTTTCGGGAAAAGTCATGGATGGCTGCTTTCCGAAGCCTCCGAATCCGAATCCGCGTATACGCTGAAGCATTTTTACCGGGCCATTGAGTTGACCGTGGAACAGCTTCAGGAGCTTCAATCCCGTGTTGCCGAACGTCTTCCCGAAAGCGCGTCCCTGATTTTTACGGCCCACTTCATGATTCTCAAAGATGAGCGGTTCATTCAGGAAATTCTCCGGCATATTGAAAAAGGGATGTCTCCACCCGAGGCTGTTCGGATCGTTGCCCGGCATTATATTACACTTTTCTCCGCCAGTCCCTACATGTACCTGCGTGAAAAAGTCAACGACATGGAAGACCTGGCCGGACGCATCCTGGCCAATTTCCAGCTGCGGGACATGGAGGCGCCGCTGCAGTGCAAAGGGCGTATCGTCATTGCACGGGAGCTGTATCCATCCGATATTCTCAAACTGGCTTCCGAGGAGGTTGCCGGAATCATTCTGGTCAGCGGAGGCGTCACCTCGCATGTTGCGATCCTTGCCAGATCCATGCAGATCCCCCTGATCATCGCCGATCGCCCGGAGCTGCTGGCGCTTCCGGAAGAAACCGCCTTGCTGATGGATGCAGATATCGGAAATATTTATGTAAATCCTTCCGCGAAAGTGATTCATCAGTTTGAAAATCGAAATCAGGCAAGAGCTGCAACCTCTTTGCTGACGGATGTCATGACGCCCGTAACCGAAACACGGGACGGCCATCGGATTCATCTGCTGGCCAATATCAACCTTCTGAGTGAACTGGCCCTTGCCAGGGATCTCAAGGCCGAAGGCGTCGGGCTATATCGCTCCGAATTCCCGTTTCTGATCCGCAACAATTTCCCATCGGAGCAGGAACAATATCCGATTTACAAACGCCTCTTTGACGAAATGCCGGATAAATCCGTCACCATCCGCACCCTGGATGTCGGCGGGGATAAGACCCTGGCCTATTCAGACGCAACCGGCGAATCCAATCCAGAGCTGGGACTGCGATCAATCCGGTTTTCCCTGAGAAATCCGGATGTTTTTGAACAGCAGATCAAGGCCATATTGCGCGCCGGAGTCGATGCGCGAAGTCCCCGCATCATGTTTCCCATGATATCCTCCGTGGATGAGTTCCAGACAGCCCGGCGCCTGGTGAAAGACTGCGGGCAAGATCTGCATCGGCAGGGTCTCTCTCACCATCCGGGGCCTGAGATCGGCATGATGATCGAGCTGCCGTCGGTGATGGAAATCATGGATGAACTTGCTGCCGAGGCCGATTTTTTCTCCATCGGCACAAACGATTTTGTGCAGTATATGCTGGCAGTTGACCGCACCAACGAAAAAGTTGCGGAACACTACCAGCCCTGGCATCCGTCCGTGCTCAGGAGCCTTGCCAGGATTGTCAATGCCGTGATTCAGCAGAACAAGGAGATTTCAATCTGCGGCGAAATGGCGCATGAACCTGAATATATTCCATTTTTTTTGGGAATCGGAGTTCGAAGCCTCAGCGCCGATCCGCAGTTTTTGCCCCTGGTTCAACAGACGATTCGTCGGCTGAGTCTTGCAGATGCCGTGGAATATGCGCAAATGCTCTTGTCGGAATCCACCCTGAAAGGGACACGCAAGATCATGGACAGGTATTTGGCATCCGCATGAGCCCGATAAACGGCCCTCTGCTGCCATTTCTCCCAGATTCCCATTAGGGGAGATCAAAGGATGATTTTCTTAATATTTTAACATAACAATATCATTAGATAGCCCCAAAGGTCGACCCAAGGCACTTTATGTCTCCGCTTCCGGATACACATTTTATATTTTTGGACAAACAGGGAAAACGCTGGCCCAGGCTTCGTCTTTTCATTTTGATTTCCGGCGTTATTCTTTTCCTGTGTTCCGTGGTCTTTGTCCAGTCCCTTTTTGTCATGACCAAGCTTCAGCTGCCGCCATCCATTCAGCAGTTGAAAGAAAGGCTTAGCGTGCTTCAAAAAAAGGAATCGCTGCTTCAGGCTTTGTCGCCCAAACCGATATGGCTGGAATTTTCCCAAGCCGTTCAGACCGGCCCCAATAAAGCAATTGCCGCTTCCAACTCTCTTCCGGCGAAAAATAGTCACAGGAAAATTCGACTGGGTTTTTATGCCGGGTGGGATCCCAACAGCCTTTTATCGTTCCGATCGCATGCGGATCAGTTGACCCATGTCAGCCCCGAATGGCTGACAATGGTCGACGGAAACGGAACCTTGGCTGCTGCACCGGACCCCAACATTCAGGCTCTGGCCCGCCAAAAAGGCATTATTTTACTTCCGATTCTGAACAATCTCATCGGAGACCGCTGGCAGCCCGAAGCTGTAGAGGGCGTCGCCAATGGCCCTGATGACAGACAGCGCCGCTTTATCACAGAATTGGTCGTTCAACTGGAAAGTGCCGAGGCCGGCGGTGTCGTCATTGACTGGGGTCAGGTGGATCCCACCTACCGGGAAAATATCACCCGGCTGATCCAAAACATTGCTGCCGCCCTTCATGCAGAACACATGGAACTGTGGCTGCGCGTTCCGATGGGGCGCGAATTGAAACTCTTTGATCTGGATGCGCTTTCCGCGCACGTGGATCACTTCATCGCCTCCCTTCACGATGAGAATTCTGAAACAGACCCGCCTGGACCCATTGCGTCCCAGGACTGGTTTGAAGGCTGGCTCAATGCCGTTACCGCCTATGGAAAACCCTCTCAGTGGGTTGTGGAATTGGGGGCATATGGGTATGACTGGGCAAGCGGCGAGAAAAAGGCCCAAACCGTCAGCTTTTCAGACGTCATGACCCGTGCAAATCGATCCGGTCTTCAGAGCAGTGAGGTCAAGGCGCCGGTGTACAACCCCAGTTTTTCCTATATGGACGCAGGCACCGAGCATACGGTGTGGTTTCTGGATGTGGCGACCTTTGCCAATCAGTTGAAAGCGGCCCGGCGTCTGGGTGTTGGGGGAATTGCCATTTTTCAACTGGGATCGGAAGACCCGGCCATTTGGACGAGACTGAGAATTAAACCATTTGAAATAACTGCTGAGACTCTGGATAAAATGAGCTCGCTGAAAGCCGGCGGCGCCACCCATATCGGCAAGGGAGAATTTTTGACCATCGAAGATACCCGTTCAAACGGAATTCGACGCCTTGTGCTGGATTCTGCCGGAAGGATAACGGAAACATACAAAAAATTCCCCAGCTATCTGACGGTCAGCCATCAGGGAAAAGGAAAGGATGACGAAGTCGCCATCAGCTTTGACGATGGTCCGGATTCAGAGTGGACGCCGCAGATCCTGGATATCCTCAAAAACAGAGGGGTAAAGGCCTCTTTTTTTGTGGTGGGTTCCAAAATGGAGGAGCATCCTGGACTTGTCCGGCGCATTGTTCAGGACGGACATGAAATCGGCGTCCATACCTATACACATCCCAATTTATCGCTGATTTCAGAAGAGCGCGTGAGGCTCGAGCTGAATGCCACGCAGCGTCTGATTGAAACTTTGACGGGCAGATCCACTATTTTGTTCCGCCCGCCATACAGTGCGGACTCCCGGCCCACGAGTCTTTCCGAAATCCTGCCGCTGAAGATGGCCCAGGACATGGGGTATTTGACAGTTACAGAAGACATTGATCCGGAAGACTGGGCCCAGCCCGGAATTGAGCTGATTCTGGATCGGGTGAAGCATTCGCGGCAGATGGGCGGCAATATCATACTCCTGCATGACGCCGGCGGAGATCGCAGTCAGACCGTTGAAGCGCTTCCGCTGATTCTGGATTACCTTGAAAATCGGGGGGACCAGGTCGTTTCATTGACCCGCCTTCTGGGAGAATCTCCGGAGATTGTGATGCCGCATATTCAAAAGGAGCTGATGCCGCTTACCCGAATGGTCAGCGGAAGCGGGTTCCGGATACTTCATGCGGTTACATTGTTTTTATGGGCGTTTATGCTTGTCGCCACCCTGCTGGTTGTTCTGCGCACCCTTGCAGTTATGGTGTTGGCGCTGGTTCAGCAGCGCAGGGCTTCCAAGAAGTGGTCAACATCCGGCTTCAACCCTTCCCTCAGTGTTTTAATCGCCGCTTACAATGAAGAAAAAGTGATTGAAAAAACGCTGCAATCCGTATTGACCACAACATATTCAGGAGATATTTCGGTTTGGGTCGTTGATGACGGGTCCTCGGATAAAACCGCCGGGATTGTGGAAGCCTTTTCCCGAAAGGATCACCGGGTACGACTGATTCGCCAGGCCAATCAGGGAAAAGCCCTGGCTCTGAGGAACGGACTGGCTTCGATTGCGGATGACATTGTGGTCATGCTGGATGCCGATACCCGATTTCAGCCGGAAACCCTGATGCGTTTGGTTCAGCCGCTTCAGGATAAAAATGTGGCCGCCGTATCCGGACATGCCAAGGTCGGCAACCTTCGAAGCTTTATGGCCCGTTGTCAGGCTCTGGAATACATCTGCGGATTCAACCTGGATCGCCGGGCCTATCACCACCTCAATTGTATCACGGTTGTTCCGGGAGCAATCAGTGCGGTTCGAAAAAACGCCGTGCTTCAGGCAGGCGGCATCAGTACCGATACGCTGGCCGAGGATACGGATTTAACATTGAGTCTGCACAGGGAAGGATTCCGGATTGCTTATGTCTCGGATGCACTGGCGTTTACAGAAGCTCCCGAAACCATAGCCACTCTGGCCAAACAACGCTTCCGCTGGGCGTTTGGAACCATTCAGTGCCTATGGAAGCACCGGGATATGGTCTTAAATACCCGTTTCAAGGCGTTGGGATGTTTCAGCCTGCCCGGCATCTGGTTTTTTCAGGTACTTCTGGTCGCGATTGCGCCGGTGATTGACGCGCTGGTTATTGTCTCATTGTTTCTAGGCAAGAGCAGTCCGTCTCTTTATGCGTATTTTGGAATTTTTCTCCTGATGGATTTTCTTCTGGCAGCAATGGCCTGTCTGATGGAACACGAACCGGTCCGCAGGGCCTGGCTCATTCTTCCCATGCGGTTTGTTTACCGGCCGATGCTGAGCTGGGTCATCTGGAAATCGCTTATAAAAGCGGCCAAAGGGGCTCTGGTCAGCTGGGGCAAACTGGAACGAACCGCATCGGTCACTTAATTTGTTGTGCAGTGAAAGAAGATGATGATTTATCGAATTGCCTGTTTGAACACACTTTTGTTTCTATTCACCGGATATTGGTTTTCCTTTTTCCCCGAGCCTCTCTGGGCTGCCGGCAATTCAGAACCATCTGCCCAGGAACTGACTGCTCCGGTAAGTGGCGCATACACCGGCGCTTATGTCGATTTCGGAGATGGTGAAGACGATGTGACCCTGGAAGCCATCGAAAAATATGAAAAAATGGTGGGGAAACATCAGGCCATTATTGCGGCCGGAAATTTCTGGGGAGAGCAGCGGTTTTCCTTGAAAAATGCTCAAATCATCAGCCGATATGGGGCAATTCCGCTGATTTTCTGGTCCCCATGGGACAAACCCTATTCAGAAGGAGACCTTCCGGACCGGTTTAATCTCTATAACATCCTCGGCGGCATGTGGGATTCCTATATCGACAAATGGGCCGAAGATGCCAGGGACTTTGGAAAGCCTCTGCTGGTTGCCTGGGGGATTGAAATGAATGGAACCTGGTTTCCCTGGTCCGGTTATTTTTATGGCGGCGGACAAAAGGATTTGAGAAAACAACCCTCAACAGCGCTGGGGCCCAAGATATACAAACAGGCCTACCGGTATGTCGTGGATCGGGTTCGGGCCAAAGGGGCCCGCAATATTCAGTGGGTTTTTCATCTGAACAATCACTCCCACCCGACAGCGGACTGGAACCACTTTGCCGCCTATTACCCGGGCCCGGATTACGTGGACTGGCTCGGACTGAGCATTTATGGGAAGCTTGACAAATATATGGGATGGGGTACGTTCTTTGATGTCTGCAATCAGGCATACCAGGAAATATGCAGGGTTGACCCTTCCAAGCCCTTGATGGCCGCGGAATGGGGTGTAGGTGAGTATCCGGCTTTCGGAAACAAGGCGGAGTGGTTCAAAAAGGCTTTTTTAGATTTTAAGGAACGGTTCCCCCGAATCAAGGCGGCGGTTTACTGGCACGAGAGGTGGCAAAATTCCGATGAATCCTACAGCAACCTTCGGGTAAATTCTTCCCCCGAGGCACTCAGTGCTTTTCGCGAAGGGTTGGAAGACGCCTACTGGATCGGCAAACCCCGTTTTCGCATCAAGGGATCGAACCCTCCGTAAAACGCAATTACATCATAAGCCGCTACAGGTTCTCTGCGTTATGGCTGGCACTTAAAATATTCATAAATACAGCCGATGATCTCTTTGACTTTTTCTTTGGAAAGCTCGCAATAAATCGGCAGCCGGATAAGGCATTCGCTGTAGTAATCACACCACGGCAGTTGTCTGCTTCCATCTATTTCCCTGTAAAATTCTGATTTATGCAGGGGCAAATAATGAAAAACAGCGTTTATGTGGTTATGTTTCAAAAATGACAATAAATCATTCCGGATATTCTGATTCTGGCATAAAATGGAAAACAAGTGCGCGTTGTTTGTTGCATATTCAGGAATATGGGGCAGTTTAACAAAGCCCTGCGCTTCCAGCTTCTTCAGTCCATCATCATACTGTTGCCATATGGATTTTCTTTTCGCTTGAATTGTATCAATGTTTTCAAGTTGCGCAAAAAGGAATGCGGCGATAAGCTCGGAAGGCAAAAAAGAAGAGCCTATGTCCCTCCACCCGTATTTATCGACTTCTCCCCGAATGAATTCTGCCCTGTTTGTTCCTTTTTCCCATATTATTTCAGATCGTTTTATAAAACGCTCATCATTGACAACGAGCATGCCGCCTTCTCCGCAAACAATATTTTTCGTTTCATGAAACGAAAACGCCGCAAGATGGCCGATAGATCCTGTCGGCCGATTTTTGTAGTATGACTCGATGCACTGGGCAGCGTCTTCAACAACAAACAAATTGTATTTACCGGCAATCGCCATAATCTTGTCCATATCGCAGGCAATGCCCGCATAGTGGACCGGAACGATTGCTTTTGTTCTTGAAGTGATCAGCCCTTCAATTTTCTCAACATCAATATTCGGATTCAACGGACTGCTGTCTGCAAAAATAATTTTTGCGCCTCTCAGGACGAAAGGATTGGCGGTTGATACGAAAGTAAATGAAGGAATGATTATTTCATCGCCATTTTTAACATCCAGAAGGATGGATGCCATTTCCAAAGCGTCTGTGCAACTTGTTGAAAGAAGACTTTTTTTGAAACCATATCTTTCTTTGAAAAAAGAATGGCATTTTCGGGTAAACTCCCCGTTGCCGGAGATATGCCCGGAGTCAATCGCCTGTTTGATATAATTAATCTCGTTGCCCGAGAAATACGGCTTGTTAAATGGAATCATGATTTAAATAATACGAATGGGTTCATGGTGTTATTCGGGTGCATTGAATTTAACGGTTTCCTTGACGATATACTGCGGCTTGGAATTAAGATTAAGATACATTCGGCCCATATATTCACCAATCAAGCCAATGGATGCCAGAATCAGCCCTCCGACAATCAAATTGATCAAAACCAGCGTCAACCAGCCTTCAACCGCATGATCCGTGAAAAAGTATTCAAACAAATAAAACAAGGCCAGCCCAAAGCCGATGGAAGCAACCAAAAATCCCAATAACGATGCAATTCTTAAGGGATAAACGGAAAAGCTGGTTGCCAGCTTAAAAAAAACGGACATGGATCGAAAAAAATTGAAATTGCTTTTTCCCTGGTACCGCTCATGATGCGCGATTGTTATCTGCGTGAGGTTGCTGGTTGTTTGAAGCAGCAATCCCTGAACATACGGATAGGGACCCTTGTATTTCAGTACTTCATCCACCACCTCTTTTCTGATTATCTGAAATGGCGAAAGGTAGATATGCTTTGGTTTGTCGATTAATAGATCAGCGATTTTACCATTGAACCAACTGCCCAGATTTTTCCACAAGGCCTGATTTTTCTTTAAAAAATTCGCATAACAAATATCATACCCTTGTCGGCATTCATCATAAAGTTTGGTGATATCATATGGAGAGTGCTGGATATCATCATCCATGATCACCGTATAATTCCCCCTGGCATACGAAAGCCCGGCCATAATGGCATTATCCTGCCCGCTGTTCTTTCGCAAATTCACGCCAATGAGATTGTGATACTGCCTGCATAATTGAACGATGATCCGCCAGCTTCCGTCCTTGCTGCCATCGTTGACCAATATCAGTTCATAGCTTATTTCCGCCAAAGCATCATGAACCTGCCGGGCCAGTTCAATTAAATTGCCTTCACTGTTATAAACCGGAATGACGATGCTGATGTCTTTCATTTATTGTTATTAACATATCCTTCTTTTCTGAAACAATTTCATAAGTGAAATTGTGTATTTCTTTAAAATAATCAAGCATTTCAATCAAAGAGTCACGATCAAAGCGAAAGGCTTCGGCGCCATTTCGAACGGTGGAAGCCCTGGCGCCGATTGTTCCGATGATATTCTTGATTGATGTGATGTTTTTTATTGGCTCCGAGAGAATAATCTTTGTTGCGCACGATGTCATCAATTGCCAGATCTTATGCATGTTCTCATTGAAATGATATAAAGAGCCGGCAAAAATCAAAACATCCGCCTTCGGTAAGCTTTCCATGGATAAGATATCTGCTCTCACGGCGTTATAACCGTGTTTTAATGCATGATTTACAAACTCATCATTAATGTCGTAACCCACCCAATGTCGCGCGCTTTTTTTACAGTATGCTGCAATATGAATATCCCCGAAGCATAATTCAATGATATTATGGTCTTTTGGGCCAAATTCGTTTATAATATCCTTGAATCGCTGCCGATATCGACCAAGATACAACACGTTCATGATGAGTCTGTAAGTCCATATGTTTCTATAAATCATACTTGGATTTTTTCACTTCCAAACCCGGCGTGTTTCTGACTGTATTTTTATGACCCGCATTGTGCCGGCCGGTCAACCTATCGGGTATAAATGTATCGCATAGCGCAGACACTGTCAAATCAAGAATATAGTTAAATACAGCAACCATGGCGTCAAACTCGAAATACGCGCCATAACAATTCGGCAACACTTGATTTTATCTGTCATGAACGTTAAATTGGGCATGGGTAACAAAAAAGCCTTTAAAAATCATGACACCATCAATCTTTAGTACCGGGCAAAAAAACCTCGGTTGCGAAATAAGTACCAGGATTTCATGACAGCAGGGAGAGAAAACACATGACAAATCATCGTAAATTCGAGGATTCCGAAGACATAAGAGTATGCCAGGGCGACATCGATTACCAAGGCATTGTAAAGCATATCAACGACGGGGTTGTAATCATCAGGGAAGGAACCATCGTCTTTGCCAACAACGCGTTTTTTGACATATCTCAAAGAGAGCCGGATCAGGTCATCTCGGCAGCATTTTCAAACTTCATATCCACCGCCGACCAGGAGAGAGTGACCCGATACTGCACGGAGCGACTGTTCACCGAAGGCATCTCCGACAGGATAGAATTCGTCATGCCAAAGGCGAATGGCGAAGCGATCATCATGATGAAGGTCAGTGTCGTGGAATGCGGCGGCCTGCCCGCGATACTCGGAGCGTTGACGGATATCACCGAACGGCGAAAGACCCGGATCGAGTTGCAACGGATCAAGGAACGGCTTGAAAGCATTCTCCATTCCATGAACGAAGTTGTCGTATCCATGTCTCCGGACGGGTATCAGATTCTTTCCATAAACCCCGCGGCTGAAGCACTCTACGGGATTCCCCTCAGAAATTTCATCAGCGGACAGAGCCATATCCTGAATTTCGTCCACCCGGACGATATCGAGAAAGTCAGGCAATTCTACGGCAATCTTATAGAAGCCGAGTTCGACAGCACGCAGTACAGGATCATCGGAAGCAGCAAGAAAATTCGATGGGTCTTTGATGAAGGACATGCCGTCTATTCAGCCCGGGGCACCATACGAAGGATCGACCACGTGATCCGGGACATCACCGAGGAGAAGAAAGCAATCGATGCCCTGAAACATAGTGAAGCCAAATACAAAAATTTCTTCGAATCTACAAGCGATATGGCATTCACACTTGCTGCCGATGGAAGCTTCATCGACATCAATGATGCCGGATTGAAGCTTCTTGGTTTTGAGAGCAAGGCAGAGGCTCTTGCCAGTAACGTTAAGGGCTTTTATGTCGATATCTCGGAACGGACCAGACTCCTTGAAGAAATCTACGGGAAAGGCCAGGTCGAAGGCAAGCCCGTCAAGTTCAAGAATAAAGCCGGAGATGTCATCGATGTCGCCATCACCTCGCGGGCAAAAACGGATGACTCCGGCAAATTCCTCTGCCATGAGGGCATCGTGCACAACATCAGCAAAGCCCTGGAAGACCAGAGAAACCGGGTCATTCGCAACACGGCCGGCGGCATGTGCCACTACCTGAACACGCATCTGATGACCCTTTGCGGATCAAAGGATGACTTGGGTCAAGACTTGATATCCCTGGACGCACTTGTCGAAAAACTCGCCAAAGGGGAAAACTCCCCGGAAATCATAGAACAGATGCAAACGCTGATGGAGGATGTGTTTTTTTTCAATGAAAGCATAAACCATGCATACGACAGGATTTCCGAAGTCACGACGGCCTTCAACAAGGCATTTCTCTACAAAGAAGAAGCATATTCCACCAAAACAATTCTTGATATCTTCAAAACATACGGATACGAAGAAAGTGATTAAAAAGGGGGAAACATCTTTACGGTAAAATGGGAAATGCTGTCATGGATATCGAAGTCATAAAGCAGTATGATCCGCTGATACTGGCGCTTGCAGCAACGATGTTTACCTGGGGCGTTACGGCCGCGGGTGCGGCCATGGTTTTCTTCTTTAAAACGATCAATAAAAAAATCTTCAACGCCATGCTCGGCTTTGCCGCGGGCGTTATGATTGCCGCCAGTTTCTGGTCACTGTTAAAACCTGCAATAGAAATGACGGAAAGCAGCGGCGGAATTTCCTGGCTTCCCGCAGTTGTGGGTTTTCTCTCAGGGGGGTTATTTTTGCTGGTGATCGACAAGATTCTTCCCCACCTTCATCTTGGGCTTGACATCGACCAGGCGGAAGGCATCAAGACTTCCTGGCAACGAAGCGTACTGCTTGTTCTGGCAATCACGCTGCATAACATTCCCGAAGGCCTTGCCGTGGGGGTTGCCTTCGGCGCACTGGCAAACGATATGACCCCTGCATCCCTCGGCGGCGCCATTGCGTTGGCATTTGGTATCGGATTGCAGAATTTCCCCGAAGGCGCCGCGGTTTCGATACCGCTTCGCCGCGAGGGGTTTTCGCGCAGCAAAAGCTTCTGGTACGGACAGCTCTCTGGTGCGGTGGAACCCGTAGCCGGCGTCTTTGGGGCAGCCATGGTTATGGCCGTCAAGCCCATTTTGCCATATGCGCTCTCCTTTGCGGCAGGGGCCATGATTTTTGTGGTCATCGAGGAGTTGATACCCGAGTCGCAATCGGGCAATGAAACGGATTTATCGACCATTGGCGCCATGCTCGGTTTTGCAACCATGATGTTTCTTGACGTGGCGCTCGGTTGAAAAGGACGCGTTGACGCTATAAACGGAACCTGCTTTATGGTCCGATTCAACCCCGGACAAGGACAATAATCCTGATAACCTGAAAAAACAGAGGAGGGCAGATGACATCGTTAATTGTTATCCTGGTGATTGGGCTTGTAGCGACTTTTTGGGCAATAGGCGCTTACAACGGGCTGGTTCGTGGAAGAAACGAGGTAAAGAGCGCCTGGAGTTCAATTGATGTTCAGCTCAAGCGCCGGTATGACTTGATTCCCAACCTGATTGAAACGGTCAAGGGCTACGCGGGCCATGAGCGGCAGACACTTGAGGCTGTTGTCAATGCCAGGCAGCAGGCCATCAGCTTTACCGGCAGCGTGGAAGCGAAGGCCAAGGTGGAAAACGCGCTGACATCCAGCCTGCGCTCGCTCTTTGCTCTGGCTGAGGCATACCCGCAGCTCAAAGCCAATGAAAACTTCCTTTCCCTTCAGGAAGAGCTGGCCGCCACGGAAAACAAGATCGGCTTTGCACGGCAATATTATAATGACGCGGCCATGCGGTATAAGAATCGGGTTGAAGTTTTCCCGAGCAATCTTATCGCCAACATGTTCGCCTTTCTGCCCGAGGCTTTTTTCCAGGTTGACGCAGCAGAAGAAAAGATAGCTCCAAAAGTGACATTTTAGATAAAGGGGGTTTCCATGACAGAGACGATTTATAACATCGGCTGGGCAATGATTTTTTCAATCGTCGGCGGCTTGATCGGGATGGCGCTGGTGATTGCATCTTCGCTGATGCTTCCTGCACTGATTGACCGGCTGACGCCGAACATTGACGAACAAAAAGAGATCGCCCGTGGAAACTCAGCCGTTGCCGAATATTTTGGAAGGGTGGTGGCTGCGGCCATTATTGGCGTGAGCCTTATCGCTGCTGCCGCGGTGCTTGGCGGGATCATCGCTGCGCTGCATTAAGGGGTTTGGTTCCAGCAACAGCCGATGGGGAGATTGCACGTATGAAATGGGCTATCAGGCTTTCCGTATTGCTTGTCATTTTTCTGGGGCCGGACTTCTCCTGGGGAAGGGGCGGCGGCGGTTGCCTCGAAGAAGGAACGCAGGTGTTAACCGCTAAGGGGTCAACAGCCATCGAGAAGCTTCAGCCGGGCGATCACGTCTTGGGTGTTGCAGCTGGATGTCTGCAATCGGTGGAAGTCCAAGGGATTACGATTGTCCAGCCTGAAACAATCCTGGAGATTCTGGCCGGTGGTGAAACGCTGAGAGTGACTGCCGAGCACCCCATCATGATCGCCCCGGGAGAATTCCGCATCGCGGATTTTCTCCAAACCGGCGATGCCGTTTTCCTGGCAAGGAATGGGACAATTTTTGAGACACAAATCCGATCCATCCATATTGTGCCGGCAACACGACCGGCCTTTAACCTGATGGTCAGTCCGGCGGGGACGTTTGTTTCCTCCGGATTTGTTGTTCACAACAAGGGATGTTTTCTGCCCGAAGGCATGGTCCTGAGATCGGATGGAACCGAGCTTCCCATCAGCACGGTCAAGGCAGGCGAAACGCTCCTGGCATTTACGCCGGAAGGTCGACTGGTTCAAACTAAGGTTCATTCGGTTCTTCGCCGGACAGTCGATGAATTCGTCGTTCTAAAGACAGACAGGCAGACACTTCGCGTGACGGCGGATCATCCGTTTTACGTGGGTGATGGCAGATTCAAGACCCTTGAGGCGCTTCGTGCCGGAGACCGGGTTATTGCCTGGGATGGCCAATCCTTAACCGGACAGCGCATTGTTTCCATGGAGGCGATTCGTGAGACGGTCGCGGTTTTCAACCTTCAGACAGATTATCCCAACACTTTTTTCGTCGGCCATCTTGGAGTCCATAATAAAGGCGGGGGCGGGGGCAGCTCCAGATCCAGCTCCAGCTCCAGATCCAGTTCTCGTTCCAGTTCCGGAAGCAGTGGTTCTTCCGAGGATTTCATGATTTCTCTCATGGGCTTTCTATTGGTTTTTTTCATCTTCGTTATTCGCGTCATGTGGATTCTGTCCAAAGAGAAAAAGAAAAACCTCGACTTCGTCTATGATCGAAATGCCATAACGCCAAAGGCGGCTAAGACCGAAAAGCTCCTCTCCTTTCTCAGCCGGCAAGATCCATCGGTATCTTCGGATGATTTGCGTAAACTGGCTGAAACCGCTTTTCTTAAACTTCAAGCATGCTGGGAGAGCCGGGAGTACAGCCCCATGGCGCCGCTTCTCATGAAGGATTTGTTCGCTCAGCATATTGCTCAACTCAAGGGTCTTGCCGGAAATCACGAGATTAACCGCATCGAGAACCTCACGATTGAACAGATTGACCTTGTTCATGTCCGATATTCGGAAAAAGCAGACCAGCGGGAATTTACCGCCCTGATTACAGCAATGGCTCGCGATTACTACGTGGATGACCGCACCGGTGACTTCCTTCGCGGGGATAAAACTCCAGCCAAATTTCAGGAATTCTGGACGTTTCATTTTTCGGACGGAGCCTGGCGCCTCAGAGAAATTGAACAAACCGGTGAGTCGGATATTCTTAAGGACGAAAACTTTGCCGAGATGCTGACGGACGATACGATCAATGGGATTTACGCGGAAGCAGCCAAAGAAACTGGCGTCGCCGGTCCCTGGCTTGAAAAAAACGTTGAGCAGAAAGCATCGCGCATTGATCGCATGCTGAATTTTCTGGTTCAGACCGACAAACTCTGGAACCGAAATGCTATGCTGGAGCGGGCGCGCAAGGTTTTTATGGATTTTTACCTGGCCATGGAATCCGCAGACCCTTCACAGGTGCCGGTTGCCGATCTATTTCCCGAAGTCGCGGAAAGTCTTCTAAAGCAACTCAGCCACTGGCAGTCGGAAGGGCTGAAGACAGAATACCGCAATCTCTGTGTGCGCAAAGCCGAGCTGATTCTGGTGCAGAATTTTGAGGATACGTCCAAAGATGAATTTACGGTGCGAATCAGTGCACACGCCCAGAGAATTCTTTACAAACGCGATGCCGTCTGGAGCAGCCAGAAAGATGTGACACCCTTTGAAGAATACTGGGTTTTCGGCCGCCTGAACGGGATATGGAAACTGAAAGAGTTGCTGCCGCCGGCCGGGGGCAAGCAGAAAATAGCAAAAGATAATGTGGATGAGGACAGCAGTCCGGATCAGCTCAAATGGTATTACCGTCAGCCCCGGGCCAATTAATCATGGGATGTAAATGATAAAGATTAATTCCGGATACATCCAGGTACCCGTGCTGGCCATGGGGAAAGGCTGGCTGGTTGTGGACAAACCTGCGGGCCTGACGGTTCACAACGCGCCCGGACGGGATCTTTGCTCTGTGATATCCGCCCACATCCAAAACGATGCGACGCTTCTGGAACAGATAGACATGGACTCGGATTTTGGCATCCATCCCGTGCATCGACTGGACAAGGAGACGAGTGGCGTTATCCTGCTGGCTGTTAACCGGAAGCAGTTTCGTTTTTTTTCGAATCAGTTTGAATCCCGTCTGGTAAATAAGCAATACGTCGCCATTCTGCACGGACGGCTTGAAAAACCGGAAGATAAGGACTCATGGGGAACTTGGGGCTGGCCCCTTTCAGAAACAGCGGGCGGACGCCATCATCCCGAAGGCCCCGGAAACCGCAAGGAAAGCCGGACCCGCTACCGGGTTCTTGAGCATAGCGCCCATTACACGATGGTTGAAATCGAGCTTCAGACCGGCCGCACGCACCAGATCCGGCGACACGCTAAATTGTCCGGGCATCCGGTTGTCGGCGACGCCCGCTACGGCTCAACGCGGGCCATCAACTACTTGACACGGAATTTTGCCTTTGACCGTCTGGCCCTGCATGCCCGATCACTCACCCTGCAACTGTCCGTCGGAAACACACCGGAAACCATCGAAACCACTACTATTCCAGCCCAAATGCGGGATCTGTTTCAAAACGACCCTTCAGCCCATTTACCCTGAAACACATCAGGCCGTCATTCCGGCGAAAGCCGGAACCCAGTTTTTCGAAAGGACTGGATTTCGGGTCAAACCCGGAATGACGGAATCTGAGGCTGAACCGGTTTTTCAGCGTTCTTTTGCAGAATTCGAATGGTTTCGGATATCTCTTCCGCGGTCACGCCTTTCGCAGGGCTTCCAGGCCGTGCATGACAGCTGAAAAGCGGACGCCTTCCGCGGCGCTGATCCACTCCAGCTGAAGCCGCTCCGGGCGGATGCCGAGTTTGGCCATTTTTTTGTGGATTTTGTCAATCCGTTTTTCGGTCCACTTGTTGGCGTCGATGTAATGGCAGTCGCCGATATGGCAGCCGCTCACCAGGATGACGGGCGCGCCCTTCAAAAAACCGTCCCAGATGAATTTTTCATCCACGCGGCCGGAACACATGGTGCGGATCAGGCGTACATTGGGCGGATACTGGCATCTGGACACCCCGGCATAATCCGCGCCGGCGTAGGAACACCAGTTGCAGGCAAATGCCAGAATTTTCTCTTCCGGTTTTTCGGTCAGCAGGGCGTCCATCTGGTCGAGAATCTGCCTGTCGGTAAAATGGTTCATGAGGATGGCGTCAAACGCGCATTCGGCCGCGCAGGTTCCGCAACCGGCGCAGGCGGCCGTATTGACTGTTGCGGGGGTCTTCTTTTTCACATCCACGGTGATGGCGTTGTAAGGGCAGACTTCGGCGCACTTGCCGCAGGACTTGCATTTTTCGGCAATGACTTCCGATGTGATGGGGTCGGTCAGAATTTCCCCTTTGTGCATCAGGCGGATGGCCCTTGCCGCTGCGGCAGAGGCCTGGGTGACGCTTTCCCTGATGTCTTTGGGCCCTTCGGCGCACCCGGCGTAAAAAACGCCGCGGGTTGCGGCATCCACGGGCTGAAGCTTGGGATGGGCTTCCAGAAAAAAACCATCCGATGTCAGCTGAAGTCCCAGCATTTCCTGAAGCGTTCGCGTGCTGTCGGACGGCTTGACGCCGACAGCCAGCACCAGCATGTCCAGATCAAGGAACTCGATTTTCCCAAGCGCCGTGTTTTCAACAGCCACCCTCAGGCCGTCATCCGGATTTTCCTCAACTGTTCCGGGAAGCCCCCGCAAATAATGGACGCCCAGCCGCCGGCTTCTTTTGTAGAGATCCTCAAACCCCTTGCCGAAGGCCCGGATGTCAATATAAAAGACCTTGACATCCATGTCCGGGTAATGTTCCTTGAGCACCAGCGTGCTCTTGATCGTATTCATGCAGCAGACATTGGAGCAGTAGTCGCTTCCCTTTCCGGCCGATCTGGAACCCACGCACTGGACAAAACCGATGGATTTGGGTTTCCTGCGGTCCGTCGGGCGCAGAATCTCGCCCTTTGTGGGTCCGCCGGCATTGACGAGCCTCTCGAATTCAAGGCTGGTCAGGACATTTTCAAACCGCGTATAGCCGTATTCATCCATTTCCGTGGGATCATAGGTTTCCATGCCGGTCGCCACCACGATGGTACCCACCTCTTCCGTGATTTCTTCATCGGACATGTGAAAACTGATGCAGCCTTTCTTGCAGGCTTCAACGCATTTGGCGCACACCGCCGGATTATGTCCCAGGCATTCGCTGACGTTGATCACATAGGCGGATGGCACTGCCTGCGGAAACGGGGAATAAATGGCTTTTCGGGAAGAAAGGCCGTAATTGAACGCATCGGGACGAACCACCGGACAGACCGCTGCGCAGTCCCCGCATGCCGTGCACTGCTTTTCATCCACATAACGGGATTTTTTAAGGATTTTCACCTTGAAATTGCCGACAGAACCTTTCACTTCCTTGACTTCACTCAGGACATAAAGCTTGATTCGGGGATGTCGACCGACATCCGTCATTTTTGGCCCCAGAATTCAGATGGAGCAGTCCATGGTGGGAAACGTCTTATCGAGGGTGGCCATGACCCCGCCGATGGAGGGTTTCTTTTCCACCAGCACCACGTCATACCCGTTGTCCGCAAGATCCAGCGCCGCCTGAATCCCGGCCACGCCGCCGCCGATGACCAGGGTCCGTTTCACCAGGGACAGCTTTTCCGGCTCCAAAGCCTTATGGGTTCGCACCCGCGAGATGGCCATCCGCGTCAAATCCATGGCCTTTTCCGTGGCAGCCTCGGGCTGGTTGATATGCACCCAGCTGCAGTGTTCCCGTAGATTGGCCATTTCCAGAATATAGGGATTCAGCCCTGCATCCTGAACCATCTGACGGAAGGTGGGTTCATGAAGCCTGGGCGAACAGGAAGCCACCACCACCCGGTCCAGGTTCTGCTCCAGAATATCATCCCGGATGCTTTGCTGCCCGGGTTCGGAACAGGCGTACGGAACGCTTCTGGCAATCTGCACATCCGCAATAGCGGTCGCCATTTGAGCCACTTTTTCGCAATCGACGGTTTTGGCGATATTCGTGCCGCAGTGACAGACATAAACGCCGATGCGGGGTCGGTCCGTCGGATTCTCCGATTTATCCATGGTCATCATTTCAATTACCCTTAATGATTATTCGTAGCTGCTCAGGTTCAAAGGCACTAGAGGCACAGAGACACAGAGGCACAGAGGCACAAAGATACAAAGTTTTTTTGCCGTTTCCGCAAGTATTGGCAACAACGCAAGGTCCCCTAAACATATCCTCATCCTGTGAGCTGGATAGCACCACTCTTTGTGCCTCTGTGCCTCAGTGCCTTTGTGCCTGAGCAGTTGACTTATTCCCACCGAATGGTTCTGGCCATGACGCTGGTCAAATCCATCATTTCCATTTTTATCTCATTGCCGATAAAGGGGTCTTCCATGGCACAGCGCAGATGAATCTGGCATTTGGGACAGGCGGTAACCAGAAGATTGCTTCCGGTCTCTTTGGCCTGGCGCAGTCGTTTTACCTGAAGCGCTTTGGTAAAGCTGTCGCAGCCTGTCCACGCGCAGTTGCCGCAGCAAAGCGCCGAAGCGCCCCGATCCCGCATTTCGGTAAACTGCCGGGGATTCAGGCGATCAATCAGCTTTCGGGGCAGATCCGGCCGGCCATCGAGGCGGCTCAGACGGCAGGGATCCTGAAACGTCAGGGAGCGATCCAGTTTTTCAAAGCCGATGGCGCCCTTGCTGATTTCTTTTTCCGCCAGGTCAAAGAGATGGGTCACCTTGAAGCGGTAGCCGATCCCCTGATCCGGATAGTCATGGACCAGGGTTCTGTAACATTCGGGACAGGCAGTGACGACTTCCTCGATCCCTTTTTCTTCGATGGCCGCCACATTCAGCCGGGCAAGCTTGAGAAAATTCTCCCGATCCCCGGACCAGAGCAGATCGTGGCCGCAGCATCTTTCGCCGGCCAGGAGCGCGGGGTGGATGTCGAAAAAATTCAGAAGACGCAGAGCGTCGACCAGAATATCCCGGGTCCGAATTCCCAGATGCGCCTTGAAATACGTATCAAAATACGGCGCGCAGCCGCCGAAAAACAGGGTCTTGCTGCCGGGGTCCGTGCGGATATCTTCCGGAAGCCACTCCCAGTGGCGGATATTGAGGCCCGGCGATGTCATGGCACGCATAAAAGACTGAAAGAATCCTTCATGGGCTTCGAACCCTTCCTTGCCGGCCCCTTTCTGCAGCCGGCGCATGTCCCGGATGAATTCCGGGAAATCCACGGCTGACGGGCACCTGTCATGGCAGAGTCCGCAGGTCATGCAGGACCACACATCCTTGACCACGCCGGACGATTCGGGATTGCCGGCAATAATGGCGTTTGCCATGGCTCTCGGGGAAAAAGACTTGCCGGAAAGCGCCACGGGGCATGCCGAGGAACATTTGCCGCAGTCCTGACAGGCGAAGATGTCATGGGTGGCCATGATTTGAGCTGCTTCTTCTTTTCCGATGGGTATGGGTGCTTCCCGCGGGATCGGCACCACCGGGCTCTTGCCCATGGTCTGAATCACCTGATGAAAGTCCTGAAGAAATGCAAGCAGGGCCTCCGATTCCTCTGGAAGAAACATGGCCGGGCGCAGGCGGTCTCCGCCCAGGCCCAGCAGGTCCAGAATGCCGCGCGTATCTTCAACGTTTCGTTCGGCCACATCCGTTCCGCTTCCGTAACGGCAGGAACCGGGTTCGCAGCCAACCAGCGCGACCCCGTCGGCGCCCAGTTCAAACGCCTTGAAAAGAAGCGACTTGCTCATGCTGCCGGTACAGGGAATGCGGATCATGCTGACTTCCGCAGGAAGATCTGCGCCGCCGTCCTGAAGCGCCTGAAAAGCGGCATGCGGACCCCAGTTGCAGATAAACAAGATGATTTTAAGATTCTCCATTGATATCTCGTAGTTGAACGTTATTGGATTAACCGTTAAATCATACATTGCCGTGAATGCCCCGTGCTGGTCACAGCAACAATTCCGCGATCATCTGATTGAGATACTTCCGATCCCGATACGGGCTGTCCGCGGCATTGGAGGGACAGACGGCAATGCAGTTGCCGCAGCCCTTGCAAAGGGCCTCGTCAACGACCGCATACCAGCCGTCCACGGCATTGGGCCGAAAGCTTACGGCCTGGTAAGGGCAGACGCCGATGCACCGGCCGCAACCGCGGCAGAGGGCATCATCCACGGATACCGTATAGCCCTTGTTCTGCCTGGGGCTTCTTGGCATTGCCGCGGCGGCCAGAATGGCGGCCGCGGTTCCCTTGATCCGGTCGGAAACCGCAATGCCCGAAGGATTGGCCAGAAAGAGCCCCGGAATGGAGGTCGCGCCCGGATTGAAAAAAGGAATTCCGGTGACGCCCCGCTTCTGCATGGCGGATTCCACGATATGGGCGGGCAGATCCGCCAGCGGCATATAGGGAATTCGCTTTCGGGACTGTTCACCCAGAATCACCGCGCCGACATGCATGACCTGATCGACCCCGCGGGTGTCCAGGGTCACCTCGAAATTTCCGACCGTTCCCCGCAGCCGCTGAACCGAGGATTCCCCGAAATTGTGAATGTTGGGGTGGACCAGGGTTTCGGGCAGGGGCTTTTCGGGAGTTCCGAAAAGAAAGACTTCCACGCCTGCCTGGGCAAGCGTCATGGCGCTTTTAAGTGCTGCTTCCGAATCCCCGATCACCGCCGTGGTGAAATTGTAGGGCCGGGCCGGTGCCGGAAGGGCCTTCAGCCGGAAGGTTCTGTGAATGGACCGCTCGATAAGCCCTTTAAAGCGCTTTTCTGCCAGCGCCGGATCCGTTTTCAGGAGCCGCAGCACCTCGCCGCGCAGATTGCAGGTTTCCACCATGGCGCGGCTGATTCCGGTTCCGGAAAAAAGCGCGTGCTTCAGGCGGCTTCGCTGGTCCGTACAGGCGCTGCAGATAAAATCAAGCGGGCAGCAGACGCACGAAGCCAGAACCACGCGGGTAAGCCCCTTCTCGCGGATGGTGCGAATCAGCGCCGCCGACCCTTCCGGGGCGCATGCCGATGACAGGACCTCGGCATGCTCGATGTGGGGCTGTCCGCAAAGGCCAGCCACATGGTCGGTTAAATCGGAGGACCATCCCAGCGCATCGTTGCAGCGACAGACAAAGACGCCCAGACGGATTTCCGGAGAGAGCCTGGGGTCCGGTGGTGAAAAGGCCAGGCCATGTCCTTTCAGCCGCTGGGAGCCGCCGCCGAGAAGCAGCATGGCATCGGCTGCGGCGGCAAAGCCCCGGAGCGTCATGGCGTGCACGTCATTTTTTGCGGTTTTGGTGCTGTACGCCCGGAGGATATCGTCTCCCTTGATGGCGGGAGCGGCATCAGGATCTGCGATAATGACGATGCCGGCCTGCTCGATGCGGTCTTCGGAAACCTCCCCGTGGCGGATGGCGCGGGCTGCCACGCAGACATTCACGCACTCGAGGCATTCGCAGCAGACCCCGCACTGAAGACATCTGGCCGCCTCGCCGAAAACCTGAGCCGCGTTCAGGCCCAAAGCCACTTCCGAAAAATTGCCTTCACGGCCTGCCGGCTGTCTTTCCGGCATATGGACACGGGCAAGGGAGGGTATGTCGGGCGTGATCGCCGCAAAATCCACATCCTGCGGCCTTTTGGGCAAATGGTTCGAAGGCTTTTCTCCGCTCAGCCGCAGGTGCACCGCCCGGGCCGTCTTCCTGCCGGAAGCCATGGCCGCTACAACCGACGAAGGCCCTTCAGCCGCATCGCCTGCGGCATACACACCGGCAATACCGGTTCCGCAATCGTCATTCAGTTGAATGGTGCCGTTTGAATGAAGCGCGGCAAAAGAACCAAACCGAAGCGGATCGGCACTCTGGCCAACAGCGACAAAGGCGCTGTCAAAATCCAGATCAACCGTCTCCGTTTCCGGAACCAGAATTGGCCAGGGAATGCCGGCGGCATCCGGTGGGCCGGGCCGGGTGGCTGCACAGCGAATTGCGCCGAGCTTTCCATCCGATCCGATAAAGCCCACGACTTTCAGGCTGTCCTTAATGGATATGCCCTCTTCCCTTGCAGCAGAGATCTCCGCGGCATCGGCCGGAATGAGCGCTTCCGGAAACCAGGAGAGCAGGGTCACCCTGGCGCCCAGACGCGTCAGGGTTCTTGCCAGATCAAAGGCGGCGTTTCCATCCCCGATCACGGCAACTTTTTCCCTGACCTGCTTGATTTCACCTCTGTAAAAACGGATCAGGAAATCCAGACAGCCTTCTACGCCCCTTAACTCTTCGCCGGGAACGCCAAGCCTGCGATCTTTCCACACACCGATGGCCAGAATAACGGCTGCAAACTCTTTTTCGAGCCGGCTGAAACCGCCGGACAGATCCACGGGCGTGCCGGTTTTAAACGCAACTCCCAGTTTTTGAATGAAAGCGATTTCGCGATCCAGGATCTCTCTTGGGAGCCGATGGGGCCCCAGGCCGTATCGAAGCAACCCGCCGGCCTGTTCTTCCTTCTCGAAAACCGTAACCGGATATCCGAGGCGGGCCAGGTCCGCGGCTGCGGAAAGGCCCGCGGGCCCGGATCCGATGACGGCAATGCGTTGCGGTCTTGGCGAAACCGCCTGTGATTTGAAATCCCGCGGATGAGAAAGCTCGTAATCCGCAACAAAGCGCTTGATGTCCCGGATGGCAACAGGTTCATCCAGCTCCGCCCGCCGGCAGGCGATTTCGCAGGGATGCGTGCAGACCCTGCCGCAGATGCCGGGAAGGATGTTGTCCCGGCGAATCAGATCCAGGGCTTCCGGAAACTTTCCGGCTTTGGCAAGGGCCACATATCCTTGCGCGTTTACTCCCAGCGGGCAGTTGGCCTGGCACAGGGGCTGACGGCGCTTGTCGATGGCCGGATGGCCGGGAAGGCTCTGCCTGCCGCCGGACCGAATGGGTTTTGATCCGTCCGGCGCCTCAGCCGGACACACTTCCATGCAGCGCCCGCACAGCGTGCAGCGGTCCGGATCGATAAAGGCCGCGGGGCTGTTTATGTGGGCGCGAAACCCTTGCGGCGTGTGCTTCAGCGAGCTGATGCTGCCGGGAATCACGCATCGGATGTTCGGATTTCGCAGAATCCGCAGCAGTCCGGGCCGGTGTGCATAGTTCAGGGGAACACCGGAGCTAAGGCGCCAGTCTTCGCGCGACAGTTTCCGGTTCAGATCCGGGTCCGGGTCCACCAGGGTAACAGGAACACCGATTTCGCCCAGTTTGTTGGTCGCGGCGATTCCGGCAGGCGTTGCGCCGATGACCAGAACCCGGTAAAGGCGATCTTTAGGGTTTTTCATCCACGGGGTCCTTTCATCCCTTCTGCTTTTTTCCGGCGTCCCTTGAGGGTGGCCAGACCAAAATCATGGCCCTTGTCGAATGCCGTAAGGTTCAATGCTTCCGTCCCCCGGGGAACGGAACCCGAAACCGTGCTCCGGGCCGCATCCAGTGAGATGGCGCCTGTGATTGCCGTAAAAAAGCCCACCATGACGATATTGGCCATCATCTTCCTGCCCAGTTCCTCGGCCATGCGCGTTGCCGGGATGGCAAAGAAACGGCTGCAGGGTGCATCTGCCGCATTAACCAGATCCTGATCCACGATCAGCATGCTGGTCTCCTTGAGCATGGCCGCGTGCTTGTCGAATCCGCCCTGGGACATGCACACCAGAATGTCTGGCTGGCGCACATAGGGGAAATGAATGTATCCGTCGGAGATGATCACCTGGGCGCTGCAGGAACCGCCTCGAGCCTCGGGTCCATAGGACTGGGTCAATGTGCTTTCCTTGTGGTCGATAAGACTTGCGGCTTTTCCCACAATCTGGCCGGCCAGCACAATGCCCTGGCCGCCAAAACCCGTAATGAGGATTTCCATCTTGGCACTGGCACTCGGTTTTGATGTCATCGCATGTTTCCGGATTTGGGGTTAACTAAGCAAATTGCGGCCGGCAGGTCCTGTCGTAATTATCTGAAAATGTCGGCCGGTCCTGATCGATGAATTTCCCCAGCGTAATGCTTTTTCCAAAGTCCATCACCGCATCCATGGGATGCGCACCGTTTTTGATGATCGTGCGTTCCTGATAGATCTTTAAGGTATCCAGCGATTTTTCCTTGTTCTTTCGTCCATAGCCGGTCGGGCAGGGAGCCAGCACCTCGATAAAGGAAAAACCGCGCCGGTTCAAGGCTTCTTCAATGGATTTGGTCAGATCCCGTGTGTGCAAAATGGTCCATCTGGCCACGTAGGTGGCGCCCGATGCAAAGGCCAGCAGGGGAAGGCTGAACGGCGGGTCCGGGTTTCCGCGGGGAGTGGTGGTGGTTTTGGCCATGCAGGGGGTGGTGGCCGCCGCCTGGCCGCCGGTCATGCCATAGATCAGGTTGTTCACGCAGACCACCGTCATATCCATGTTGCGCCTGGCCGCATGGATAAAGTGATTTCCGCCGATGGCAAAAAGATCGCCGTCCCCGCTGAATACCACCACGTTAAGCTGCGGATTGCCCAGCTTCATGCCGGTTGCAAAGGGAATGGCCCTGCCGTGCGTGGTATGATAGGAATCGAGCCGGGTATATCCGGCCCCGCGTCCCGAACATCCGATGCCGGAAACCATCACGGTTTTATTCAGATCGATGCCGCTGGCCTGCATGGCGACCATGCACGCGGAAAATGCCGTCCCGATACCGCATCCCGGGCACCAGATGTGGGGAATGCGGTCTGTGCGCAAAAGCGCATCCAAAGGATGATCCGGCCGGTTTTTTACTTTTTCCATATCCACTCCCGGTTATCAGAAGGCATTGGCCTAAAAAGCTGTTTTAAGGGTCTCGAGGATCCGATCCGGCGTAATGACCGCGCCGCCCGGATGCCCGACCAGAAAGGCGGGGACCCTGGCGCCGGCGCATCTTTGAACTTCCAGATGAATCTGGCCCAGATTGATCTCGACCGTCACAAAACCGCGCACCCTTTCCGCAAGCTTTTTAATCTGCTGTTCCGGAAAGGGCCAGACGGTGATCAGCCGGAAAAGCCCTGCTTTTATGCCCAGGTCCCTGGCTTCATCCACTGCCGCCAGGCTGCTGCGGGCCGATATTCCATAGGATACGATGACGATTTCGGCATCCTCCATCCGGTAACTTTCCGTCCGGATAATGTCATCGAGGTTATTTTGAATCTTGCGGGTCAAGCGGTCCATCATCTCGATCTGCGTTTCAACATTCATGCCGGGGTAGCCCCGTTCATCGTGGGTCAGGCCGGTCACGTGAATGCCGTAACCTTCGCCGGCGATGGCCATCGGCGCAACCCCGTTGGGACCCGGCTGAAACGCCTTGAAACGGTCTTTTCTGCCCTTGGGTCCGGGCCGGTTCCGCAGCTTGATGGCGCCGGCTTCCGGAATGATCACCCGCTCGCTCAGGTGTCCCGTGATTTCATCGGTCATGACCAGAACCGGGGTCCGGTAGGTTTCACTTAAATTAAAGGCCGTGATCGTCAGATAGAAAAGCTCCTGCGGCGATGCCGGCGCCAGGGCGATGATTTCATAATGGCCGTGCGACCCCCACCTTGCCTGCATCATGTCCCCCTGTGCCCCCAGGGTTGGCAGTCCCGTGGAAGGACCTGCCCGCTGAACGTTTACGACCACGCACGGGGTTTCCGTGCAGATGCCGAGCCCCAGGTTTTCCATGATCAGGCTGAAGCCCGGGCCGGAGGTGGCGGTCATGCTCTTGACCCCGGCGCAGGAAGCCCCGAGAATCGATGCCATGGCGGCGATTTCATCTTCCATTTGCACAAATGTTCCGCAGACATCGGGAAGACGGGAGGCCATGTGTTCGGCGATCTCGGTTGCCGGCGTAATGGGATACCCCCCGAAAAAAAGGCACCCTGCAGCCAGAGCGCCCTCTGCGCAGGCAACATCGCCCGTCATGAAATGTTCACCGGTCAGCACAGCTGGTTTCATACTGTCGCTTTCATTCGTATTTGTGATCAATCGTAAACTTCAGTCGCAAACTCCGGAAGAACGGCCTGCTGCGGCAATTCCGGCGGAATTTCAAGAGAGTAGATGGCGAAATCCGGGCAGATGGTTTCGCAGTAATGGCAGTTCACGCAATCATCCGGCTTTTTGACAAGCGGCGGGTGGTATCCTTTGACGTTGTACCCGGGGGATAGCTCAAGCACATCGCGGGGGCAGTAGGCAACGCAATAGCCGCAACCCTTGCATCTTTCTTCGACAATCACCACGATGCCGCGGGAAACCAGAATTTCCTTCGAATCCAGAGGAACTCGCCAAAATTTCATATGCGCCTGTCCTTTAAGATGCTGAACACGGATTGTCCGGCAGATGAAACGGCTGTATCAAACCCGCCGGATGGTCTTTGGAGCTAAGAATGGACAAGAAGCTTTGCTTATTATGCATTCATTCAAGCATGTCAAGTTTATTTTGCCCTTCAGATTAATTTTATTGGGGTTAGGGTGATAATTTCATGGGGGGTATGAACTGTCCTGCCCGAATATCAACGCGGGTACCTTTTGATAATGCCCGGAGGAACAGCAGCATTCTCTCGGATAGTTGGCTGGCGGACGCTTTCCAGCAATGATGTTATGGAGATATTGACGGGCAGGCGTGATCAAGCGCGAAATACAGCTAATTGATATTATAGACTTATTTTTTTCGGCAGGGATGTTTGCCGTGATTCGGCGCCTGAATGTCCTTGACGGTATTCATGAGATGTGTTAGCCAAAAACATTCAGCAAACAATTTTCCGGTGCATCAGGCAAAGCCTGAAAAGCCCGGCAGGAACAAAAGAGGACCAGGAATGCCGCCAGCACCTTTTTCTGCTGTAAATCCAACAAAAATTCTTTACCTCATCAGCCCGTTTCGGCACTTTTTGAAGAAAATCGTCACAGGCGGTTTTCTGATTCTTTCAGCTACGGTGGTTGCCCTGTTATGGGCGAATATCGACCCGCACAGCTACCATGAAGTCTGGCACACGCCGCTGACCCTTTCCCTGGGCGCACTGGCCATCAGCAAATCGCTTCTGCACTGGATAGACGAAGCGCTCATGGCCTTGTTCTTCTTTACCGTCGGCCTTGAGATCAAACGCGAAATTCTTATCGGCGAGCTTTCCTCCCTTAAAAAAGCCGCCCTGCCGGTGGCAGCCGCTCTGGGGGGCATGGTTTTTCCCGCCGCCATCTATTTTTTATTTAATTCCGGATCGGATGCGGCCCACGGATGGGGGATTCCGATGGCCACGGACATCGCATTTGCCCTTGCAGCTCTCTCCCTGCTCCGCAATAAAGTTCCGTTCGGGGTCCGGATATTTCTTTCGGCCCTTGCCATTGCAGACGATATCGGTGCGGTTCTGATCATTGCCTTGTTTTATACGCAGACCATCTTCTGGCACTACCTTATTATCGCAGCAGGTTTTGTCCTGGCGCTCTGGATCATCAATCTTTCCGGCGTCAACAGGACACTGCCATACGCACTTCTGGGCATCGGCATCTGGTTTGCCATTTTAGGTTCCGGAATTCATGCCACGGTGGCCGGCGTCATTGTGGCCTTCTTTATCCCGGCCAAAGGCAAATACGATACCGGCACTTTTTTGAATGAGACGCAGACCTATCTTGACAAAATCCAGTGCCAGGGCCGCACCTGCGGTCACACAATCCTTCTGGATCAGACCCATCTGAATTCGGTCCAGGCCATTGAGATTGCGTGCCGCAACACCCTGACCCCCTTGCAGCATCTGGAACATTCCTTAAACAACTGGGTAGCCCTGCTTATTCTTCCGACCTTTGCCCTGGCCAACGCAGGCGTGATTTTTGACGGATTTGACTTTGTCACCGCCATTTCCCATCCCGTTTCATTGGGAGTCGCCCTCGGTCTGATGGCCGGAAAGCCGCTGGGCATTTTCATCTTCACCTTTATTGCCTCAAAATTGATGCGCGCCCCTTTGTCAAAAGGGATCACATGGGTCCACATTCTGGGCGCCAGCATGCTTGGCGGAATCGGTTTCACCATGTCCATTTTCATTGCCGGAATTTCTTTTACGAACTCCAGCTATATGGAGCTTGCCAAATTCGGTATAATTATCGGATCATTTATTTCGGCAATCATGGGCCTTTCGCTTCTTTACTTCACCACAAAAACGGAAAAGCCGGCGGCTTAAGCCTCAACAGCTTCAGCAGAAGCCAAAAGCCCGCGCCGCCGTTTCCGCTCGAATCCGGTCTTCAGCTACTCGGTGCGGATTTTACCGGAACTCTCGCAGGCACCCATACTCAGATCGCCTACTCAACGCCGCCGGCGGCAAATGCGGCCTTCGCTTCGGGGGTGGCCAGGTGGCGCAGGACGGCCCGCGCTGCCTCGGCTGCAGTGGCACCGGTCATCAGCACGGCCTCGTAGCTCGTGTAATTCTGGACTGCCGCCGGCAATGGCCCGACCAGTTTGAGCCCCTTCGGTTCGTACATCCGGATCTCGGTCATCGCGCCGAAGCCGATCTCCCTGCCCTTGCCATTGATCACATGCTCCATGACGGCGGCGCCGGTCGGGTATCGTGTCGTCTTGGCCTTCAGCGCCTCGGCAACGCCCATCGTCGCAAAGAGTTTGTCGAGATAGATTCCGGTGGACGCCGTATTGTAGACGACGGCGTCGGCATTGAGCAGGGCCTGCTTCAGGGAGTCAACGGTCGCAACATCGGGGACGGGCGCCCCGGTGCGCACGATGATGCCGGCCCCAACACGCCCCACCTTCACCCGAGTCTCCGGCACGACCCTGCCCTCCCCGATGGCCGTTTCGATCGTCGCCGGGGGGGAGACCAGAATGTCGAACACCTCGCCTGCGGAAAGGCGCTTGGCGATCTGCGGCGCCGTATTATAAAGGATCTTAAGCTCATGGCCCAGATCGCGCCTGATCAGTTGGGCAAAAGCTTCCAGACCGGGCTCGACCGCGCCCCCGCTGATCACCGTGATCTCTGCGGCGGATGCCGCTCCAGCCAGCAGCAAGATTGCCGCGATAAGGATGCGTTTCATGTGATATCCTCCTTGATGTGGGTTCTGAACATCGTTGTATTTGTTTTCACCACCTGAACGGCTGACTACCACTCCCATTCGTTTTCATACCACCCTATGCGAGGTCGAAAACAATTTTTAAGGCAGCGTCAATTTTTGCCATGATTTCGTCTTCCAGTTCGCCTTTTACTTTGACCAATCGGGCGCGGTGATCAATAGGACGGGTCTGCAGGCAATCCGCCACCGTTTTTTTGGTTAACCCGTTAAGCGACGATGGGGCAATTTCCGCATTAGTGATGATGCTGGCTTTTTTTTCACTCCATGCCGTTAACGGCACCACCTGAATGACTGGAACACGTGCATTATACGTGTTGTTCGTAACTATCACGCATGGTCGAATTTTCCCGGTTTCCGAACCCTTGGTAGGGTCAAGATTGACGTCGATGACCATCCCTCGCTTCAGCTTGCTCATGTTGGCCACTCTGACTGCGCTGCATCCGTCCATTCTCGCGTTTCGTCATCTTGTTCATAAACATCGGCGTACAAAGCAGCCGACTCGCGCAAGCGCTGCTGGGTTAACTCTGCAAACAAGCGGTCGATGGCGGTACGCACCACGTCGCTTTTATCCTTAAATCCATACCGGTTGCATTGTTCAATAAATTGAATGTGAGATTCTTTGAGGCTAAATTTGGCTTGGATCATAAGTACCCCCCAATATGCTATTATAGAAGCCCTAAATCAGGACCCAATTATAAGTCCTAAAAAATATGGGGTCAACAATTTTGATAAAGGGCAGAAAACCAGGATTATTACCTCGGACCAAAAAATATTTGCCATTATCGCGCTTTTTGTATTTTTTCAATTATGTTTTTTACTTTTCCGGACAAATGCTTATTTTCACCAATATGTTAACACGACTGCTGCTAAAGGAAGCCGGAACGGGATGATCGATATGGATGCCATAACCAAAGACAGGAACCTGGAACAATTTATACGAACGGTACAAAGCAATTGTGATATTTCCGACGCATCAGGTTCCGGTATTTTTTCCATCTGTGGAATGGCTCTGCGCCTCAGGGATCTCAACAAATGGGAAAAAGGCTTCAAACCCTGGGAGGAAAACAATTCAACAGAACTTGTGGACTGGATTGACCATAAAGAGCAGCTATGGGAGAAAATCGAGGGACAGGCATTTGCCCCCCTGCCTCTCTTTGAAAGGAAATACGATCCCTTTGATACCGGGACCATCAACGAGATCTTATCTCCCCTTAATTTATTTTATGGCGCCGGATACGCCCATTCCCTGAAACCCACTTTCTTTCTTGCCGGAATAAAAGAAAGCCGCTGTCTGGATGGTATCCCCATCGTGATTCTGGAAAAGGAACTGCTCCGGGATCTGTTAACCATCCCGGCCCTGAATCAGGATGGCTTTATCCTTATTCGCCGTGATGCGGCCAGCCTGTTTTTATGGGATCAGATGGTCTATCTGAAAAAGTCGGGACAGCGGTTTCTGTATTTTGCATTAAAACAATGCGGCCTGCCTGATACAAGACCTGAAAGCCGAAAAACCCATTTTGAATCAATCCTGTCGGTCCAGGAGCAGACATATATTCATCATGAGATCGGGGAAATGAAAGACACGGTGTTTGATCACCAGATCTTCAGGGAAATTATTTCCGAGTTCCCGCACACACCGGTTGAGCTTCTGGCAAGAACCGTGAAAGATCTTCTGGCAGATACCGCGGCCCATGGCACGCTTGAACACATCATCTCCACAAAAAATGCTGCCGGACTGGGCTTTTATGCAGCCTTCCAGGACGGTCTTTTTCTGCCGCTGTTTCCGCAGCTTCGCAACGCTTTTGAAAAATTTGCATCAGACCGGGACTGGGAAGGAATCGAAACGGCAAGACAAAAAGGGTTCTTGACTGCCCGGCAATATGCCCGGGATCTTATCGCCATTTTCTGTAACGCAGCGGACAAAAAACATAAGGATCAGGTGGCGGAAAAAATCTTTAAAACACTTGTGCAGCCACTGATTGTATAGTGCATCATTAATCGCGGTGCGGACTGGCCTCAAAAAGCCAGTTGATCCAGCTTTGGCGCATCCTCGGCCCGATCCGGTTCTGTCAACCAATCGTATCTATTCCTGCAAACTGCGGCTCATGTAAAGGCAATAAAATATCAGCCATATTTTTCACCTTCAGTACGATATTATAGGCTTCATAAACATTCACATGGGTTCCGGGCGGAATAACTTCCATTTCCATTCCCAGGATTTCCGGGGGAGGGTTGAAGTTCTGGTTGATGGTGCAGAATCCGGTTATTGCGGCCTTCCCTGACGGGGTGTCAATTAAAACAGTCATGCCGCCATCGGTGTGGGCCGGGGTGTGTATGACTTTAATGCCTGGCAGGATTTCCGTATCACCGGTCAGGATTCGGATCTGTCCATTTTCCTCCACGTCTTCGATGTAATCTTCCAGATATCGAAAATCAAGGGGATGGGGATTATGAACGCGTTCCATTTCCTTTTCGTGAACGTAAATATCGGCATTGGGGCATTTGTAGTCGTTCTCGCAATGGTCGTTGTGGAGATGGGTATGAATTATGATATCAATATCTTCAGCCTTTAATTTCCATTTTGCCAACCCCTGCTCAAATGTATGAATTTTACCGCCGATGGCTTTTTCCCGTTTTTCGGACTGAACGGGACTCAACTCACCGGTATCCACGAGAATCTTATGATTACCTCCTTCGATATACCAGCAGTAAATAGGAATAGTGAATTCTTTACCGTTGTTGAATTGATAGGTCATCATGCTTTTGTCAAAGACCTTGGTCCCCATGACGATGGGGTGGATTTTGTATTTCATAACCATCTGTTTTACCCTTCACTGTTTCAAACGGTTGCTTCACGTGCGGCGGCTTTTTGCCGTCGCCGTGTAAGCAAATGTTATAAGCTCTTTATATCTTGTTAAATAATTCATAATTGACAATTGGGGAAGCTTTTGTTACATTATGTACAAACCGTACCAGTTGTAAACATCAAGCTTTAAGGACACATTATGTTAAATAAAATAACAACCGCTGATGCAAGAAAAAAATTTGCCAATATTATTAACCGGGTAGCGTATTCAGATGAATCTTTTGTGCTGACCAGGCGCGGTGAACCTATTGCCGCTATTGTGTCAATGAAAGAGCTTAATATGCTCCAAGATATTGAAGACCGAATGGATGTTGAAGATGCCTGGAAAGCTAAAAATGAGCCGGGTGAACCAATCGCCTGGGAAGAGCTGAAAAAGGAACTTGAACTTTGAAATACAGGATAGAGGTAAAGCGGTCTGCTGCAAGGGCGCTTAAAAAGATACCGAAACCTGATAGAAGACGCATCGGCGAAAAAATTGATAGCCTTGCGGAAGAACTTCCGAATCCGGAAACCACAAAAATGAAAGGGGAAAACCCTTTTCATAGAGTTCGTGTTGGAGATTACCGGATAATATATGAAATTCAAGATGAAGTCCTTGTAATTCTCATTGTCAAAGTAGGGCACAGAAAAGACATTTACAGAAAACTTTCATAGAATTATTCTTCTGCCTCAGCTTATAACGTTACGGTTCAGTTTTGGCGGGGACAAGTAAAGCTATTGAATTTCCAAGCCGTCCGGCTCCCCGCCATAATCTGGAACCACTGGTTCGGCACTGCTTCTCATTGAGGCAACGGCATGGACAGATGCTGATGGGCGATTTTCCAATTACCATTCTGCTTGGCCAGACAGAAGGTTGCGCGTACTCGGTCTTCGACCTCTTTCCCGTCCGGTAACCTCCCCCCACAACTGATCAGTCCGTGACACCAGGCAGCATCACCACCCACTACGACATTGAGATCCTGGACTTCGAACAGGGATGGAATCTCGAATGATGGTTGCCATTCGTCCCAGCTTTTCCTGTACTCCGCGGCGCTCTTGTACATCATTGGTGGCAGGACGTCATAGATCAGCACGTCCGTTGCGTGACCGCTCAGCACGTCATCCTTGCGGTCGTGGCGCGTGGCGTCAGCCCATCGCTCAACAAGGTCTCGAATCTCTATTTCATCTTGTATCATCGTATCGTTCCTGCCGAACAATAATTAGATTGATCCGCATAACATGCCTTGGAAATTCTTGTTGAAGGCGTGTTAACATACTGTTATCAAATAGTTAATTCCTATCATGCAATTTATCACAGCATCTTATATGGATCGGCATAACATGACCTCCGTTTATTGTTTCAAAGCCCATCCACCGGACTGCGAACGCCCGAAGGGCCGCGGTTGAGAACATGGGTAGAAAGATTTATATTGCATGCGCTTTTAAGCCAGCCAGCGTTTACGGCGCTTGTAGTGCTTCACGTCCCGGTAGCTCTTTTTGCCCACTGCGGTCAGTCCCAGGTAGAATTCCTTGACATCGGCGTTTTCCCGAAGTTTTTCCACGGTGTCGTCCAGGACGATGCGGCCGCTTTCCATGACGTAGCCGTGATGGGCGATATTGAGGGCCAGCCGGGCGTTTTGTTCGATTAAAAGGATGGTGACCTTTCTTTCCTCGTTGATTCTTTTGATGATCTCGAAGATCTCGGCCACCAGCAGGGGGGCCAGTCCCATGGAGGGTTCATCGAGGAGCATCAGCTTGGGATTGGCCATGAGGCTTCGGCCGATGACCAGCATCTGCTGCTCTCCTCCGCTGAGATAACCGGCCAGCAGGCTTCTGCGCTGCTTGAGCCTCGGGAAATAGGAATAGACCATTTCCAGGTCTTCCTTCATTTTCCGGGTGTTTTTATTGGTATGGCCGCCGGCGATCAGGTTTTCCTCGACCGTCAAATCCACAAAGACCCGGCGTCCTTCCATGACCTGGAAGATGCCCATGCGGACGATTTTTTCCGGGGACATGCGGTCGATCCGCTGGCCCATAAAGGTAATGGAGCCTTCGGCCACTTTGCCGTCTTCGGTCTTAAGCAATCCGGAAATGGCCTTCAGGGTGGTGGTTTTCCCGGCGCCGTTACTGCCCAGGACGGCCACAATCTGACCTTCCTGTACCTGAAGGGAAAGGCCCTTCAATACCAGGATGACGTTGTGATAAATGACTTCGATGTTGTTGACGACCAATAAGGGTTCCATCAAATACCTTGTGTTCAAAGGTGACGGCTTCGCAAAAAGCCTATCTCTGCGCCGGGCTTCACCCTTCGTTATTGCGGATCACGCGCCCAGTCTTGAGTAAGCAAGGTTCTGTTCGCCCAGATAGGCCTGGATGACCAGTGGATTATGGCGGATCTCATCGGGGCTGCCTTCGGCGATTTTCCGGCCGAAATCAAGAACGCAGATCCGGTCACTGATATCCATGATCAGACCCATGTCATGTTCGATCAGGATAATGGTGACCCCCCACTCCTCGTTAATATCCAGGATATAACGGGCCATGTCTTCGGTCTCCTCCAGATTCATCCCGGTAGCCGGTTCATCCAGAAGCAGAATCTTGGGTTTCATGGCCAAAGCACGGGCCAATTCGACCCGCTTTTGCAGTCCGTAGGGAAGGGTGTGAACGACTTGTTTGCGGATATGCTCGATTTCCAGAAGATCAACAATCGTCTCTTCGATTTCTTTTCTAAGGGCCAGCTCTTCCCGCCGGGTTTTTCCATAATAAATGCCGCCCGAGAGAAATCCCGATTTCAAATGGACATGGCGGCCCAGTTTAATGTTGTCCAGAACGCTCATGTGGCCGAAAAGCTCCACGTTCTGAAACGTACGGGCAATGCCAAGCTGGGCGATTTTATGGGTTCTGAGCCGCGTAATCTCCCGGCCTTCAAAACAGATCTTTCCTTTCTCGGGATTATAAAACCGGTTGATGCAGTTCAGCAGACAGGTCTTGCCCGCCCCGTTGGGGCCGATAACGGCAAATATCTCTCCCTTTTTTACGCCGGTAGTCACCCCCGAAAGGGCATTTATACCGCCGAAATTCAGATAAATACCTTCAACGACCAGTTGGTAGTCCTTGGGGTCGTAGTCGTTTTTAAGGATGTCGGTCATGGGTCCGTGACCTCCCGAACGCTGATCCGCGTCTCCATGCGGAAACCCGTTCCGTCCTGATAGCGAATTTCAGAAGCCACCTCGATCTCTTCTTTTTCCCCGTACAAAGCGTTTATCAGATCGGCATACCGTTCGGCCACGAACGAGCGCCTGAGTTTTCGGGTCCGGGTCAGTTCTTCGTCGTCTGCATCCAGTTCTTTGTACATCATGACAAAGCGCTTAACCCTTGCGATTTTGGGCAAGGACTGGTTAATCCGGCCTATCTCCGCCGCGATCAAGTCGTAGACCTCTTTTTTCTGGGATAAATCGGTAAAAGTGGTGTAGGTCATCTTGTTGTTTTCCGCCCATTTTCCCATATTGGCCATATCCATGATGATCAGGGCCGCAATAAAGGGCAGATCCTTTCCGACCACCATGGCCTCATTGATATAGGGGCTGAACTTCAGCTTGTTCTCGATCAGCTGGGGGGAAAATTTGGATCCGTCCGCCAGCCGCATGACATCCTTTTGCCGATCGATCATGATCAGCTGGCCGTCTTCATCCAGGATTCCCTCGTCCCCGGTGTGCACCCACCCGTCTATCAGCGTTTTGCGAGTCGCCTCTTCATTTTTATAATACCCTTTAAATACCGTCGGGCCTTTGATCAGGATCTCTCCGTGATCTGAAATCCTTAATTCGATTTCCGGCATGGGGTGACCGACCGTGTTCAGCTTGACGCTCTCATTGCGATGGCCCACGGCAATTGCCGTAACTTCGGTCTGGCCGTAGAGCTGTTTGATATTGATGCCTAGGGCCATAAAAAACATGAAGACCTCCGGCCCGATAGGCGCCCCGCCCGTGTACACATTGCGCAGATTGGTCAATCCCATGTAGTTCTTCAGGGAACGAAAAACCAGAAAATAAAAAAGCTTGTCCAGCAGGTAATCCAAAAACCCCGGCTTTTTACCATCCAGGCGATACTGGGCGATTCGATAGCCGACAGCCATGCCGGTTTTATAAATGAAGCGCTTGATCCAGGCCGCATCCTGGATTTTGACCTGGATGTCGGAACACATCTTCTCCCAGTGGCGGGGGGGCGCCAGCAACAGATGCGGGCCGATATCGCGGATGTCCTGAGAGACCGTTTCCACTTTTTCCGGAAAGTTGATGGTCACGCCTTTGTAAAGGTTCCAGGCCACGGAAGTCGCCTGTTCCCCCACCCAGGGCATGGGCAGAAACGAGACATGCTTGTCCGATGAAAACGCCGGGTCCACCTGGTCAAAATTCTCGATCATCTTGATCATGTTCCGATGGGTGAGCATGACCCCCTTGGGAAGCCCGGTTGTCCCGGAAGTATAAAGGATCATGGCCACGTCTTCTTCATCGACCTGAGACAGGCGCGATTCAAAAAGGCCGGGATCTTTGCGGTCCATTTCCCGGCCCGTTTCCATTACCTGCTTAAAGGGGATGAGCAAAGCGTCTTCATAATTTCTCATCCCTTTAACATCATCCACGATGACTTTTTTAACCTGGGGAATCTGCCCGATCATGTTGAGGATCTTGTCGGTCTGTTCCTGGTCCTCCACCATGACGAAAACAGAATCGGAATGGTTGATGATATACTGCACCTGCTCCGGATGGCTGTCCGGGAATATCCCGACGACCGCCCCGCCCAGGGCCTGGATGGCCAGTTCGGAATACAGCCACTCCGGGCGGTTGTCTCCGATGACCGACAGCTTGTCGCCTTTTTCACATCCCAGCGCCAGCAGGCCCAAAGACAGGTATTTGATGTTGTTGTAGTATTCCTGCCAGGACACGGACTGCCAGATCCCGAACTCTTTTTCGCGCAACGCCACCTTGGCATCCCCGAATCGGGCGGCATTGTTCTTCAACAGGGCCGGGAGCGTGCCGGCGTTGGTCGTTTTATCAGTCATAAAATAATTCGATAATCCGTTGTGATTAAAATATGCAGTCCGCAGGTTCAAATCGCCGGGAGGAAGCGTTTCCCCCTGGCGATCTTCAGATGCTTAACCCTTCTGCCTGTCATCATTTATCGAGTGTGGTCCAGTCGATAATCGGGTCGAACCGGCCGGTTTTGGAATTGCCGCGAACAACCCGCCCCACAGGAATGCTGTTGTTCTTGATGGTTACCGGCGGCATCAATCCGCCGACATCAAAATTCTTGATGGACTGAAAGGCCGCCACCAGGCTTTCAGGGGATACCGGGCCGGCCTTGTCCGCCCGCTTCAGGGCCTCGATCATCAGGGTCGTGCCCATGAAGACCTGCATATAGGCCTGGGTGCGGTATTCGGCGGATTTGGGGTTGTTTTTCTTGTTCCATTCCCGGATTTTTTTGACCATGGGAAATTCATCCTGGTAGTAAAAGGAATACGCCGTGACCCCGATATATTCATCCGCAAGAGGTCCCAGCTGATCCAGGAGTATTTTTTCAGTGGACCAGAACGTGCCCATGAACTGGCATTTCAGGCCGTAATCCTTGGCCTGTTTCATCACTTTTTGAATGGGATCGGAGACATAGCCCTGGAAGATGCAGAATTCCGCGTTTTTCTGTTTCAGATCCAGGATTTCCGTGGTCACATCCACCCCGCCCACCTTGGTCACTTCCTCCGCCACCACGTTCAGCCCCAGCTTCTTGGCATATTCCCGCCCGAAGGGTATGGGCTCGCGGCCGAATTCCGTATCGCTGTAAAAGAAGGCGACATTGGCTCCCGGTTTTTGCTTGGCGATGTAATTCAGCAGCACGGCAAATTGTTCATCATAGGTGGGACCCGGAATAAAAAGAAAAGGGTTCTCCTTGGGATTGGCGGCCACATTGGCAAACGTATAGGCGGAGTAAAGAACCTTATAGCGATCCTTGATTTCAGGCGCCAGGGCCTTGGTCATGCCGGTACTCTGACCCCACATCAACTGGGGGGTGTATTGGCTCTGGAGACTCTTGAAGGCGGCGATCCCCACGTCGTCTTTGTATTCCCCGTCTTTCCAGTAGTAGACAAGTTTTTTCCCGTTGATGCCCCCGGCCTCATTGGCCATATCCACGGCATCCTTCATGGCGTCCTGCCCTTCGATCCCGGCAAAGGCGAAGCGGCCGGTGAAGGGGTGCACGCCGGCGATGGTGTAGGTATCCAGAGCCTGAGCCTGGCTGATACAATAGACGCCCGAACACATTACAAGGGCCAAAGCAATCATTAAGACTTTTTTTGGTGACATAAACCCTCCTTTACCCGTTAAGAATCAATTGCCTTTATAGAAAAGAACAGCCCGAAAGCGCCCTCCTTCCATAAAGATTTCAGTAGGAAAACGGCCATAGTCGAAAAAAATTCTTTAAACGATTCCATATTTCCGCCAGGCCATGCGGCTCGAAAATCAGGAAGATGATGATCAAGCCGCCGAATACGACTTCTTTTAATGGGATAAAAAATTGTTCGTATCCCGGGGCCTGCATTTTGATTATCCCGGTAACAAAACTAAGGAGCTCCGGCACGATGGTCATGAACACGGCACCGAAAATCGACCCCAGGATGCTTCCCATGCCCCCGATGATCACCATGGCCAGAAACTGGATGCTCAGAATGAAGGGGAAATGCTCCGGCGTTATTACTTTTAAAAAACTCATCCAAAGCGCCCCGGTAATCCCCGCATAAAAGGAACTGATCGCAAAGGCGCTCAACTTGTAATGAAGGAGGTTGATCCCGATGATTTCAGCGGACAGGTCCCGGTCCCGGATGGCGACAAAGGCCCGGCCCATGCGGGAGCGAACCAGGTTCCGGGCATAACCCACGGCCAGAACGGCAAAAAAGAGGGTGATCCAGTAGAATTCTTTTTCCGTGGCGAATGTGAAATTGCCGATCTGCGGCGCCGGGATATGGATGCCGGTAATCCCATTGGTCATGGACTCCCAGTGCACGAAAATAAATTCGAAGATGAACTGCGAAGCCAGGGTGGCGATGCACAGGTACAGCCCTTTGACCCGGAAAGAAGGCAGGCCGATGATCATGCCGGCAAGGGCGGAAACCAGCCCGGCGATGGGAAGAGAGAGCCAGAAGGACAGGCCGTAGCGGGTGATCAGGATGGCTGACGTATAGGCCCCGACCCCCATGAAAGCCGAGTGCCCCAGAGAAATCTGCCCGGTAAATCCGGTCAACAGATTCAGCCCCACGGCCCCGATAACGGCAAAACCGATCATATTGGCCATGTACAGCAAATAGGCATTGGCCACAAAGGGAAAGATGACCAGAAACACGAAAAACAGGGCCAGAGAGCACTTGACCGGCACCGACTGGAAGATGGCTTCGTCCTGGAGGTAGGTTTCTTTAAAATCACCGCAGCGCATGTTTTAACATCCCGGATGCTGATTGCTGGTTACAAGATAATGGATAAAAACAGATGCCGGTTGGTTATCTTTATCCGCCGGCCGGCCGTTATACCCTCTCAATGGTTTTCTTTCCAAACAACCCATAGGGCTTGATCACCAGGATAATGACCAGGATAATGAAAGGCGCCACGCTTTTAATGCCGCCGCCTACCAGGGGATCGATGTAAAATCCGGCCAGATTTTCCAAAACGCCGATGATAAAACCGCCCAGGATGGCGCCTCCGATACTGTCCAGACCGCCTAGAATGATGACGGCAAGTACCCTTAATCCGACATCGCCCATATACACACTGATGCCGGAGAGATTGCCGATCACGATGCCGCCGATCACCGAAGCCATGGCCCCGAAGCTCCAGGCCAGGGCAAAGACCCAGCGGACATTGATCCCCATGGACTGGGCGGCCTGTTGATCATTGGCCGTGGCCCGCATGGCCACGCCGGTCCGGGAGAACTTAAAGATGGCCAAGAAGATCAGCGTGCCGATGACGGCGAAGATAAACCCCCACAACAGGCCGGAAGGAACGATGGCAAAACCCAGATTCAGGGGCTTCGGGGGAAAGATGTCCGGAAAATTCCGATAGATCGGGGTCCAGATCATGTACATGAGCCCCCGCAGGACAACCCCCAGCCCGATGGTAACCATGATCACCGAGATGACGGGTTTGCCGATAAGGGGTCTTAACATCACTCTTTCCACGATCACCCCGAGAACAAAGGCAAAGAGCAGGGTAAAGAGAAAGGCCACATAGAATGGGGCATCAAAAACCGTCAGGACGGTCAGGCAGATAAAAGCCCCCATGGTCATGAATTCGCCCATGGCCAGGTTCAGGACACTGGTTGCCTTATAGATCAGGACGAGCCCCAAGGCAATCAAGCCGTAAACGCCACCGGTTGCCAGCCCGCTGACGATTAACTGGAGGATGATATCCATAACCCAAGTCCCTTAAAAAAGTGTTTTATGTCTCGAATGCCACAAGTAAGATCAGTGAATTCCAATGTTTTTTTCAAGTAATACCTTTTCATAAACTATGAAGTCAATCAAATATTGTGGAGTATTCATTATTTGTGTAGACTGTTGACGGAATCATTTCTTCCGGCATGGCAACCGCCAGACTGGAAGGCGTCAGTCTCAATACCCTTGATCGTCAAAAAGGAGGTACTCATGGGTGAAAATTGGCTGTCAAATGCGTATGAAGGGATGTCCCGAAGGCAGTTTCTGGCCCGGATGAGCGCTGCGGGCATCGGCCTGGCCGGCTTTGCGATGGCCGCAGAGTCAGTGGCGGGAGAAGTCATCACCACTTCCAGCGATGGCATCATCGTTACAAACGGCGCTGGTGTCCGCTCGATAATTTCCAGATTCCCATTTATACGGCCCGGCCCGCAATTTCCGGGAAATACCCTGTTGTCATCGTTATTCCGGAGATTTTCGGAATGCACGAGCATATCAGGGATGTCACCCGCCGCTTTGCCAGGGAGGGTTTTCTGAGCATCACGTTTGAGCCGTATGCACGGGAAGGCGGTGTGTTGCATCTGCCGGACATCGAGTCGGTCCGCAAAGTGGTCGATCCGGTTCCGGATTCACGGGTCATGGAAGATCTGGACGCCATCCGGGCTTATGCGATGAAAGCATCCGGCTGGACAGGCGGATCGAATCGGCGTGACGGGATTCTGCCGGGGCGGAATGTACACCCTGCTCTATGCCGCGCACAACCACGGAATCAAAGCGGCGGTGGCCTGGTATGGTCAGCTTCGGCCCGCCAAAACGCCGGGTGTGCGTTCGTTCGGACCGCTTGAGGTCGCGGAGAAAATAAATTGCCCGGTTCTTGGCCTGTATGGCGACGCGGATATGGGCATCCCCGCAGCCGACGTCAAGGAGATGGAAGCAGCCCTTAAAGCCGCCGGCAAGACCGCCGAGTTTGTGCTGTACCCGGGCGCGCCGCATGCATTCCACGCGGACTACCGCCCCAGCTACCGGCCCGAAGCCGCCAGGGACGCCTGGGACCGGTGCCTTGCATGGTTTGACAAAGTATCTCAGGAAATAACGTCCGGCATCCAGGAAAGACCATGCCGTTTCAACTCCGGAACTGCACCATTGTGACGATGTCCCGTTTCCCAGCGCCTCCGTCTTTGATCACGGGTCTTGCCGCGTGGACAGGCTGGCTCATTTTGGTTACCGGATTCTGATACCAGTCATGGTTTTCCGCCATGTCGGATGAGCACGCATCCTATCGCCTCAATGGTTCGAATAAGATCGGTGCGCTTCATGCGACTTTCAACTCGCCTACCTTATGGACGCAAGGAATGTGCCCGTACGACAGATCTTTGTAAATTTCTATCAGGTTTTCTTCCAGTTCTTCCATGGTTTCGCCTTGGGTCCGGTAGTCCGGATACTCTTCCAGCCACCCGACGAACATGTCTTCTTCCTGATAGTAAATGAATTTTTTTGTTTCCATAGTGCCCTTTCTTTGGTGTTGTTGGGCATCCCGAGTTCCTCGGCCGTCTCGATCCACTCGGCAATAATTACTTCAGGGTACGTTCGCATCCCCTTTTTTAATCAGGTTGTGCTGGAGAAGTTTCTGATAACGGCCCATTCTGTCCTCTTACGCTATCTGCTCGTTTTCCGGCACAACGCCGCTAATCAGCCGCGCGACTTTTTGCGTCGGCTGAATTTGCATTGTTAGGTCGGTGATGCAAGTTTGAGCCCGATGATGCCAGCGATGATGAACGTAATGCTGATTAGCCGACCAGCGTTTACGGGCTCTCCGAGCAGCACGATTCCAAGGATTACGGTGCCGACAGCGCCAACACCAACCCAGATGCTGTAAGCGGTGCCAACTGGAAGTGACTTCATCGCAATGCCCAGCAGCCAAAGACTGATGATCATCGCCAGAATCGTCCAAATGGTAGGCCACAACCTGGTGAAGCCTTCCGTGTACTTCAAACCGATGGCCCAACCGGTCTCGAACAGCCCCGCAATAACGAGAATTACCCAAGCCATGTATCTTCTCCCTTCAAAATGGCGGGGTCGTCCCCGATCAATGTTGGAGCGGTGAGGTCGTCCTCACTGCGGAAGGAATCTTCCAGATTATGGATGGCAGTGATCTGGCAATCCCGCAGTCCGTTTGTCTGCAAATCGGGGATATCAAAAAAGCGCTGGCGTAAAGATTTGCCACGCTTAAACCATTCCTGAAACGTTTCAAGCCGGTGAAAAGAATACGCCGGCCCCGCATCGGTCTGGTATTCTCTGACAGCGACACCAAGCCCGGCATTCAGATTCATTTGCTTCTTGTTTTGAACAATCCAGCCGGAAGCACTCAGTTGCCTGTCAATATTATCACGGGCCATTTGTTCGGGGGTTTGATTCATTATCATTCCCTTGATCATTGATTTCAATGCATACTGCTATCCTTATCTTTAATTTAACAGAATTTCAACAAGTTAATCCGGATAGGATTTCTGATTGGAACATGAGTAACGAATCGTGGTCTTGTAATTCCAAGATAAATGCCGGCAGGTGTTGAAGAGGTTGAAATCTGAAAAGAAGACCGCTGCAGAGAGAAACGCCAAGGAAAAGACAACCGGCAAATCGGCCGTCCTTTTCCTGGCGGCAGGCGCTGATTAATCAGCTTTCGTATTTGAATGAAAGTTTGATGCGGACGCGAAAGGCCGTTACCTTGCCGTTTTCCACCTTCAGATCCTGCTGGACAATTTCGGCAACCCGTAAATCTCTCAGGCTTTTGGATGCGGTTTCAACGGCTTTTTTTGCGGCCTCTTCCCATGAAACAGAGCTGGTTCCTACAAGCTCAACGATCGTGTACACACTCTCTGCCATAAACGCCTCCTTTCGCAATTGATAAGCTGATTAATCAGCCTTCGTATTTGAATGAAAGTTTGATTCGGACGCGGAAGGCCGTGACCTTGCCGTTTTCCACCTTCAGATCCTGCTGGACAATTTCGGCAATCCGTAATTCTCTCAGGCTTTTGGATGCGGTTTCAACGGCTTTTTTTGCGGCCTCTTCCCATGAGACTTCGCTGCTTCCCACCATTTCAATGATCTTGTACACACTCTCTGCCATAAACGCCTCCTTTCGCTATTGTTAAGGTGATGAATACGCTTCTTTCCATCCTATAATATAATGGGTAAGGAAATCTGAAAGAGGACGGCAGAAAAACAAAAAGCCGGCCTCAGGATGGCAGTTTCAGCAAGGCATCGACAAAAGGGAACAGAATTATTTTCTTTTCAAGACAATTATTAATGAACCGCGGCAGGCAAGTCAAGCGATTTTATGGATGGCTGATTTCCTATGACTTTACACGGGTCACTGCGGCGCCCAATTTTTCAAATTTCTTTTCCATGGCTTCATAGCCCCTGTCCAGATGATAGACCCGGTTGACCTCCGTCCGGCCCTGGGCAACCAGACCGGCCAGAATCAGCGAGGCGCTGGCCCGAAGATCCGATGCCATCACCGGTGCCCCGGAAAGATACGGCATTCCCCGGATCACCGCCGCATTTCCGGAAATGGTGATGTCCGCGCCCATTCGCCTGAGTTCGCCGACATGGATAAACCGGTTTTCGAAAATGGTTTCCGAAATGATGCTGAGACCCGATGCCACGGACATCAACACCATGAACTGGGCCTGCATATCGGTGGGGAATCCCGGATAGGGATGGGTTTTGACATCGACGCTGGATATCAGCTCCGGGCCTTCGCACCCGGATGGTTTTTCCGGAAACCAGAATCCCTGCGCCTGCCAGCCGCAGTTTATGAATCAAGGCATCCAGATGTTCGGGTTCACAGTTTTCCAGGGTAATATCCCCGCGGGTTAATGCAGCGGCAACCATGAACGTCCCGGCCTCGATACGATCGGGAATGATGGATACCGATACCGGGCGAAGGGTCTCAACACCCGTAATGGTGATCACGGATGTGCCGGCCCCGCGAATATCCGCGCCCATTTTATTCAAAACATCGGCCAGGGCAACCACTTCCGGCTCGCGGGCCGCGTTTCTGAGGATGGTCACGCCTTCGGCCAGGACAGCCGCCATCATGATGTTTTCCGTTCCGGTAACCGTTACGATATCAAAATAGATATCCGCTCCGATGAGCCTGTCTGCTTCGGCCTCGACATATCCATGCTTGAGCTCGATTTTTGCGCCGAGGCTGGCAAGCGCCTTCAGATGAAGATTGATGGGCCTGGCGCCGATGGCGCATCCGCCGGGAAGGGATACGCGGGCTTTTTTAAGCCGTGCAATCAGGGGGCCCAGCACCAGAATCGAGGCCCGCATTTTCCGCACCAGATCGTAAGGGGCTTCCGTGTTGTTCAGATTCCCGGCATCAATGGTGACGCAATTTTCAGCGGTGTCCACCCTGGCGCCATGGTTCCGCAACAGAACGCAGGTGCTTTGAATGTCCATCAGATTCGGAACATTGGTATAGGTGTTTTTCCCGTCCGTCAGCAGCGAGGACACCAGAATGGGCAACGCCGCATTTTTGGCGCCGCTGATGACAACGTTTCCGGCAAGCCTGCGGCCGCCGTCGACAATTATTTTATCCATAACTCTCCAGAGCGAATGTACAATGTGGGTTTGTTAAAACAAAAGCGCTTTTCCACACATGATATGGAAAAGCGCTTTTGAATGCAAGGTTTCGTCAGTTTTTTTATGGGGTCACTGCTGACCCGTCTTGATGGATTAATGATGGCCGTGTCCGTGACCCGTCATCCCCTTTTGCCGTATCCAGAATGGCCTTGATAACGCAGTAGGTCATGCCAATGCCCAGGATGCTCAGGGCATACCAGAGTCCGCCCATGAACACCATGTGAGACATATCCCATATCCATTCAAAATTAAAAGGAAACATTGTTTACCTCCCGTGGTTAATCAACTGGATTCAGCTCGGCCTCTTGTGGAAAAATCGGCAGATACCGGTAAGAGATCATGATCAATATGATGCCGTAGGCAACCGGAAGAATCGTTGTGGCGACTTCCTGCCAGCTCGGATAATAGAGTGCCCATGTATCAAACGTCAAAACGGGAACAGCCATGACCTGAAGGACCATCACCCAGCGGTTGACGCAGACGCCGATCACGGCCAGAATAAAGGCGGTGTTTCTGGCAATCGGATTTTTGCGGCCTTTGTCCGTAATCAGAATCGCCGCAGGGACGATGCCGCCGAGAACGATTTCCAGAACCAGAATCCAGATTCCGTAAAAACCGTTGTTGCTGTAAAAATCGATCAGGTTAAACCCCTTGGAAGGCGCGGTGACATTTGCCCAGTAAAACGTATCGATGATTTTTGCGATGATGTAGGTTGTCATCATCCAGCCCGATATTTTGGCCAGAAGTTCAATCACATTGTCCTTGACCAGCTTTTTGCCGGTAACGGCCTCGGTGATCCGGGTGACCATCAGGGTAAAGCAGGGGCCATACGCCGCCGCCGACCATGTGAACAAGAAAAACGTCCAGGGCCAGATAAACAGGCCTTCCCGGTAAGCAAAGGGCCGGCCGAACAGGACTCCGGCAACGCCGCCCAGAGACCCCTGGTGAAAAAAGGACAGAAATGCGCCGGTTGCGGCAAACACCGCCATCGTGCTGTGCATGTTATGACTGAGATGATGAAAGAACGGCACTTTGTCGATCTGCCGGTTTTCCAGGATCAGCGGAATGTACTCAATGGTCAGAACCATGAAATAACAGGACAGGCAGAACGCCACTTCGGTGAGCATGGAATGCACATTGGCATGCCAGAAAATAAACCAGCCCCGCAGCGGCTGCCCGATATCAATGGCCAGAATCAGAAGCGCGGAGCTGTAACAGATAAAGCCGATCAGGACCGCATAATTGATGATATTCTTAAGCTCATCTTTTCCGATGATATATTTGAGAAATCCGGTAAAAAAAGCCCCGCCGCCCAGAGCGATCACCGCCAGATCCGCCCATATCCACAGGGCAAATCCGTAGTAGTCGTTCATGTTGGTCTGATTGAGGCCTTTGAACCAGCACAGCAGCATGGCATATACGCCCCATAACAGAACGGCACCGACCACGGCCAGCGCAACCAGAAACTTGTCAATCGAGCAGCGCCTGACTCCGTTGGGTATTAACGCAGAATCCATAACTTTCGTACCCCCTTAGTTGATCTGAAATGCCAGAAGCTCTTTTGGCATTCGTCCAGAAAACCCCTGACCTTGTCTAAACGGCTTTTTTGGGTCCTTCGTTTTTCAGATAATTGTCTCCGGCGCGCCGGACCCATTCACGGCTGGACACATAATAGACCTTGGTGTTGGTCCCCAGTCTTTCGAGGAGCCGAAAGGCGCTCGGCTGTTTTTTGAGCTCATGGACCGCATGTTTGGGATTGTTGAGATCCCCGAAGGTGATGGCGCCGGCAGGACATGCCTGGGTGCAGGCGGTCTGATAGGCATCTTCTTCGACTTCTTTCTGCCCATCCAGATGGGCCTTGTCTTTTGCCGCCTGGTACCGATGAAAACAGAAGCTGCATTTTTCAACCACCCCCCGCATTCGGGGAGATACGTTCGGATTCAGGTATTTTTCCATGCCTTCCGGCCAGATCGGATCATACCAGTTGAAATACCGGGCATGATAGGGACAGGCGCCCATACAGTACCGGCATCCGAAACACCGGGTATAGATCTGGCTGACGATTCCGGTCTGATTGTCATAATCGGTTGCCGTTGCCGGGCAGACCGATACGCAGGGAGAATGTCCGTGATGCCCTTCGCAATGCTGGCAGGGCCTGGGCAGATAGCAGATATCCGTTTCGGGATAAGGCTTGCCGTTGGTCAGTTTAAACACGCGCATCCATGTAATGCTTTTGAGCTTATCGGTTTCGTCTTCCCTGAACGGCACATTGTTTTCAGCCATGCAGGCGACCATGCAGGAGCCGCACCCGGAGCACAAATCCAGATCAATGACCATTCCATATTTTTGGGTAACATTACGACCATGTTCTTGTTTCATCAGAACCTCATGCTGTGATTTAGGCTTTACTCAGTTTTGCCCTGATTCCCCAGGCGGCATCCAGACCGGAAACAGGGTCCTGAACCGGACCGATCAGACGATTCACATTAATCCCCTTGTCCGCGATATAACCGTCATAAGCGGTATGGCCGAGTCCTCTGGGAAGCGCCACCACACCCGGCATGATGCCATTTTCCAGATGAACCCTGACCCTGGCCTGTCCCCGCGGCGTTTGCAGCACCACGACATCGCCTTCCGACAACTGGTTTGACTGAGCTGTTTTAGGATTGATTTCGATAAAGGACGTCGTTTTGCTTGAGTATCGTATCTTCGACGATTTTGGTCAGAAACGGCGGATTCGCAATGTACCCGCTGGACAGCCGCATGGTTTCATAAGGGATGAGCAGCAGCGGAAAGGTTGAATCGCCTTCAATCCTGACCGGTGCAAATCCGGAAGATGCAGCCGCGGCAAATTCAAATTTACCGGAAGGCGTTTTAAAGGGCGCTGTCCATTCCGGCAATGCAGCATTCGGACTCGACCCAGAACCCTTTTTTCTGAAGGGTCTGCAGCTTATCGCCCATTGCCTGCTCGAAACCGGCTTCGAAATTCTCCCAGGGAAAAGCCTCCGCGACCCCGCCGCCCAACTCCTTTGCCAGAAGGATCAGCGTGTCTCCGGCATGTTTGGTATTAAACTGAGGTTTAAAGACCGGTTTCGACAAACTGACGACGGGTTTGGAAAAACCCATCGGCGTTGGAACATCTTCCAGTCGTTCCAGATAGATGTGATTGGGCAGAACAAGATCGGCGTACTGGGCCGTCTCATCCATGAAAGAGGACAGGCTGACCACAAAGGGGATTTTATCAAAGGCCTCCTTTACGGCTTTGGAATCCGCCAGCGTATAGAGGGGATTGGACTCAAGAACAAAGAGCGCATTCAGCGGATATCCCTTGCCGGAAAGAATCGCGGAAGGAAGCTGATTGATACGGCCCGGGGAATCGGGCAGGGCGCCGTCCAGACGCGGCTGATTCATGCCGGCTGCCGCCGCCGGATCCATGGAGACTTCGGCCCATCCCGTGAATATCCATCAACGGCAGGGGATATACCCCGCCTTTGCGGTTGACGCTTCCCACCATTGCGTTCAGGGCATGCACGGCCATGGCCTCGCTTAAGCTTCCGGGAACCCTTCCCTGGCCTTTTCCGCAGAGCGCCAGCGGCGCTTTTGCCTTGGCGAATTCACGGGCCAGGAGAATGATCGCGGAAGGATCAATGCCGGTAACCCTGGCAACGGTTTCCGGGCTATAGTCTTCCAGAACCGTTTGCTTGAATCCTTTTTTCATCTCTCCCTTGTCCGTGACAAAGCTCTCAAACCCGTACGCGTAATTATCCACAAAATCCTTGTTGTAAAGCATTTCCTTGATCAGGACATGGGCAATCCCCAGGGCCAGATCCGCTTCGGTGCCGGGAATGATGGCAATCCAGCGATCGGATTTTGCGGCGGTGCGCGACAGACGCGGTTCGATTTGAATCACCCGTGCCTTGGCTTTTCTCCAGGCGGCGCTGGCTTTAAGCATCCGGACCGGCGAGCCCCATCCTTCCAGAAGTCCGCTGCCGAAACTCAGAATAAAGTCGGCGTTTTCCAGGTCGAAACCCGGGGCCGCGGAAATTCCGTTCATCTGCTGCAAGGCAAGTTGATAGGTATCCGCACTGGAAGGAATATGGAAGAAATTGGGAGAGCCATAGGCTGTCAGAAACCGCTTGAAGAGCTGGGATACGGTTCCCTGATGGGATCCGGTAATTCCGGCAATGGTATGTGAATTTCCGCTGGTTCTAAGTCCATCCAGTTTTTCAGCGGTTTCGGAGATTGCCTGTTCCCAGGAGATTTTTTCCCACTGTCCCGCTCCCCTTTTCCCGACCCGTTTTAACGGCGTTTTTATCCGCGTGGGCCCATACAGGAGCTGAAGTCCGGAAAGTCCAAGCGCACAAATACCCCCCTGGTTGACAGGGTGCCCTTTCATGCCCTCGATTTTTATCCCCCGGTCTTCAACCTTTCGAACACTGATGCCGCATCCGCCCGGACAGAGCGTACAAACGGAATTGACATGGCTGGTCTCACCGATTTCAGGCACCGGCGTCCATGGCCAGTTCTGAGTCCAGATGGACAGATCATCCGTTATCTTCCAGGGTAGCGGTGAAAGGGCTGTACCTGCTGTAACGCCAATGCTCAGCGACAAAAAGCTTCTTCGGTCTATTTTCATAGAATTTCCCCTTAACCTGAAATAAAAACATACCGTGTAACGTATATGTTGGACAGAGCCAAAGGCCCTGTCTTTTATTTATGACAGACAAAACACCCTTCTTTCTGCGTCTGAACGCTGCCCAGGGGCACTTTTTCCTTCAGGTGGCAGTCGGAGCAGTCATCCATTTTCATGCGATCCCAGGTGTTTTTCTTGAATCCACCGATATTCTCCCCCCAGATGTCCCGGCTGTAGCCCGTGATCCGGTTCTGCTGATACGGCTTCATATGTTCGGATTCGCCGATGGGTCCGTGACAGGTCACACAGTCCATATTTGCAGCTTTCACATGAGCGGCATGAGAGAAAAAGACGCAGTCCGGCTGTCTGGCATACACCAGCCAGGGCACTTCAATCCCTTTTTTCACATACTGCTCCACAAACTTGATTTCCTCGGGATCACTGCCTTGCGCTTCTTCGTGGCACTCGATGCACTGAGCGAGCTTGGGCACTCCGGAATAACTGCCGTCTTCGCGGAAAAAGTGGCAGCTTTGGCAGCCATCGCTCACAAGACCATTATGAAGTGTATGGTTGAAGTCAATGGGCTGTTTTTTTTGAGAATATAAAACTTTTGGGAAGAGGACCCATCCGACGATCAGACTTGCCACAAGCCCGATAAAGAAAAACAAAATGATGACGCCTCCTGATCCCTCATCTTCTCCGCTTTGCCCATGTGTTGAGGAAACCGCCTTCTCCGAAACCGCTTGAGTCTTGTCATCTAGTTTACTCATGGAAACCCCGTCTGTCGTTTATAAAATTATGGGTACGAAATTCTGCAAAACGAACTATATTAAGAACGATAGTGATAATCGAATTAACCATCAAACGTTTCATTCCGGATTAAATCAGTAGCTCTGTATATAGGGCAGGTGTTTTTGTCAAGGAAAAATCATTGTCCCATGGAACCGTAACTGTGGAGGCCGGGCAGAAGATTCACGCCGAAATATGTAAACAGAACCGCAGCAAAGCCTGCCACGGAAAGGTACGCGATCCGCCGGCCCTGCCATCCGCGCGTCAATCTGGCATGGAGAAGCGTGGCATAAATAAACCAGGTGATCAGAGACCAGGTTTCCTTGGGATCCCACCCCCAGTATCTGCCCCAGGCGGAATTGGCCCAGACAGCGCCGGTGATGATTCCCACGGACAGAAACAGAAATCCGAACATGACCATCTGATGGTTCAACTCGTCCAGGACCCCGATTTTGGGAAAACGCTCCAGCAGATGGCTTTTTCCTTCTGCATCCTTTTCCTTGATCAGATACATGATGCTGAGACCAAAGGCAACGGCAAAGGCGGCGTAGCCGATAAAACAGGCAACAACATGAGCGATCAGCCAGTTGCTTTTCAGGGCCGGCAAAAGGGGCTGAATCCGGTCGCTGATGTTCGGAGAAAGCGATGCATAGGCCATGGCAAGAAAAGGCAAGGGCATGGCGAATGCGCCGATAACCCGGTTGTGATATTTTTTTTCGATCACCAGATAAACAGCGGCAATGGTTCCGGCGAAAAATATCAGGGATTCGTAGAGATTGGAAAGGGGGGCATGGCCATATCCGAGCTTATAGGATTCGATCCACCGCAGTGCAAAGCCGGCGATATTTCCCATCAAACCGGCAACAGCAACCCAGGTGGCCAGCTTGCCGGGCCCCGGTTTTTTGAAAATCCATGAAGCCACATACAGGAATGCGGCAAAACCATATACAAATGTAACAACAGAAAGGATTCCGGAACTGTTCATCGTATTTCCTTTATCATTTTCGTTTCAAGCGTTAGAGGTAAAGACAGAGAGGATTGTTATGATTGATTTTCAGCCTGCGCTATCTCCGCTGCGATCGCATCAATTTTTTTCTGAAGGCCGATTTTGTTTTTATTGGCAATTCCCCGAATCGTGACGCTGGAGATTTTTCCATCGGTATGCGCTTCAATGCAAATCTGCTGATGGGACATAAAAAAAGTGATGATGCACCCGGCGATCATCAGAAGAAACCCGGTGTAAACCACCCAGACGCCCGGATCACTGGTAACCTGAAGGCCGGTATAATAACGGGTTTCGGTTTCAGCGATCGCAACAACCACATCGCCTTTTCTCATCCGGTCGAAACTGGGGAATTTTACCGGAAGGACAACTTCAACGGAATCCCCGCCCGGGGGCGTCAGCATGCCGACAAAGGCATCCCCGATCGCATGGCCTTTAAACCGATGATCCCGGTTAAATGCCGTAATCGTGAATGATCCCAATCCTTCCGGAATTGTCACCGTCTGACCCGGCGCAATTTTTTCCTTGTATTCCATTCCGGTTGCCCGGCTCGTGAAGCTTAAAACCAGATTCTGGGAAGGCAGGTTTCCGTAGCTGGACTGAAACAGGTTGATGCCCTTGTATCGAAGGGGATCATTGACGATGATATCGCGGGTCAAGACCGGCGTTCCTTTTTCCAGAATCGTTAACGTTGACCGGTATTCGCTGGGCGCGCCCGTATCATAAAAGCTGATCGAGAATTTATCGCACCGGATCTCAAAATCAAGGGGGATCGACTTGCCGGAATTGTTCAACCGGATCGTTTTGACGGTTTCGCCTTCCGGAATATTGACAGCCCCGTCAAATCCCCAGAACGAGCCCATAAGACCCCCTGCCAGCAAAAAAACCACGCTCAGATGAACGACATAAACCCCCAGGCGGGTCCATCGCCCCTTTTCACTCCACAGGCAGTAACCGTTCTGGACCTTTTCAAGCCGGGGCTGTCCGATGCTCCGGGACAATGCCTTTTCAAGGAGGGTTTGGACCTGGTCAGGGGAAGAGACCGGAACCTGTTGCTGACAAGAAGCGCTCTGAAACCGTGAAGGCTTAAAAACCGGCGGCTTGACGACGATCTTCCATGCGGCGGGCAGGCGGTCCAGGGAGCAGACAATGATGTTCAGGGTCAAAAGCACCAACAACAGCTGAAACCACCAGGAATGATACATGTCAAAAATATCGAGGACGGAAAACAGACGATACACGTTCCGGCCATAAGTGTGCAGATATGCGTCGGCACTCTGATTCTGGGGAATCAACGTTCCAATGACGGAAGTTGCGGCCAGCGTCAGAAGGACTGTAACGGTCAATTGGACCGACGCGAAAAATTTAAAAACCGGGGAATGCTGCCTGGAATTCATTCTTTCTCCAATACAGGGTAGGTTGTCGGGTAAAGACAATGGGCGCAATAAGGGCTCTGAGCCATTGCCATAGCGGCCTTGTTCTTGTGGCGATTATTATCAAAATACGGAAACGGAAACAAGGAAGAATCATTCCTGTTTCGGTGATTATCTCCGGCGAAATGACAATAACGGCGGGTTTGGAACCGACCCAGGTATTTTTGAGCCAGCCGATGCAGATCCATGGATGAAACCGCGGCATAGTCTTTCTGGATCGTCCGGCTCCAGTCAATCTGCTGAGGATGTCCGGCGGAGCCGGTCAGAACGGAATTCAGCCAGTAATCATTGGTTCGTATCAGATCTTTGATGCCGGTCAGAATCGGGTCCAGAGAACGGTGCAATTCATCATCCGGCACAGGCTTTTCGGAAAGAGCGGCTGCGATGGACTGGACTTCATGGATCACCCGCTTCACATCCCCAAGCTCAACCGTGATCATGGCTTGAAACACGCCATATTCCGGATATGCCCGGCTGGGATGATTAAACGCCATCGGCGAATAGGCCGCCCCCAGCTTCTCCCGAACGCTTTGACGAAGCCGATCCGAAAACACCTCCGCCAGCACGGAAAGCCTGCGGGTTCTTTGAATATCCCAGAAGTCTTCGGTCGGATAACCCATCATCACAAGGGTTTTGGGGATATCTGTTACAACCTGAAGATTTAAGGCGCCTCCTGCGGGAAATTTCGGGACTTGTGGCTGAAGGATGCAAAAAACGGGTCGATCTTTCCGGAAGACTCCCCAGATATGTTGACGCCAATCCGATGACGGCATTCACATCCATATCCCCTGCAATGGAGATCTCAAGGGCGTCCTGTTCGAGTGCGGGCGTTAACCAGGCCCTGACATCCTCCAGCTTCAATGTCCGGAACGCTTCGTATGCCGGAAGACCAAAGCGGGAATCTCCGCCCGCAAAAAACCGGCGAGCGTGGAGCCTTGCCATTCCGTCAACCGTCCGGGAAAGCTCCTGATACTGCTGGGCAAATCTTTCCATGCTCAGGGCATAGGCATCCTGCCGAAACCCCGTATCCAGAATATGGGCATGAAGGAGCTGAAACAGCAGCTGCATTTCATCGGAAACCGAAGCTGCCTTGAACATGAACCGATCTTCGCCGACGCTGAAACGGACCCGGGTGTTTTTACCGGCAAGTGCCCGGTCCAGCTCTTCGCGGGTGAGTCCAGCCAGCCCGCTTTCCTGGACCACTTCCGCAGTCAATTGTGACAACCCGGGTTTATCCGATGGTTCTGATGCGGATCCTGATCCAAAAACCAGATTGGCCATAACCTGATTCTGTTTGAAATCGGTTTTTTTCAGATTCAGGCGAATGCCGTTTTCAAAATCCACCTGAATGATTCCCAGGTCCGCAATTTCACGGCGGGCGCGAATCCGACCCGGTGCTTCCGGCACGGAAAGGTATGGAAACGAAGACAGGACGATATTCCACCGGGGGAATGACGGCCACCCCCTGACTCTGATTCCAGGCAGCCAGGATCTGTTTTTCCGGCGACAATCCGTCGGAAGCCGCCAGCCTGACATTTCCGGTCAGCTCGATCAGACGATGATCCCTGGACCAGACCGATTTCAAGGATTCAAGTATATCCTTGGCTGTCAGCGACTGAACAAAGGGGGCAAGAAGCGCCTTTCTCTGGGCCGGGGACTGCATGACCTGGTTCTGATCAAGGGCCTCGATCATTTGCCGGGCGATCGCCTGGCTGTTTCGCGTGGAAGCCTTTTTCTCCTGATCCTCGAGTCCGGACAGATAATCGGCTTTGACCCGGACAACTTCGGAATCTGAAAAACCGTATTCAAGTGCGCTTCGCAGTTGCTGTTCGATTGCGAAAAGGGATTTTTGCCAGTTTTCGGGATCACTCTCAGCCGAAATTTCCGCAACATATACGTCTTTTAAAAAGCGTCCCGAATGAACGCTGGCCGAAGTAAACGGTGTGCCCGGTTTTCGAATCAACGCGTCCAGCCGGTTCTGCATGATGACTATCCGCCAGATCTTTTAATGCCTCTTCTTTTTGAAACTGAATCGAGTCCGGCTGGACTTTTCCCCGATAAAGGGTTCCGATGCTGACTGAAGCGGTTCCGGATTCCGCCTCATAATGATAAAACGCTTTTACCCCCTGGTGGTCGATCTTTCCGATATCCGGTGAAGGCATGCCTTTTTCCCGGGAGGTCAACGAAACAAACGCTTCTGAAATCAGGCCGGCGCCAACCTCCGGATCCAGATCGCCGACAGCGATCAGAATCATGTTTTCCGGCCGGTACCAGGTATCATAAAACCGTTTCAGGCCGGCATGATCGGCTTTCTTTAAAACACTGTTCATCCCCGATGGGAAGACGCCTTGAAAGCAATGACATCCGGAAATGAAAACTTCAGGGACGACTCAAATGTCCGGTAACTGGATGAGTCCCGGGTCAGTTTTTCAGCAAGAACGACTTTTCGTTCCCTGTCGATCTCATCCGGCAGCAGCAGGGCGCCATCGGCAAAATCACGCATCACCTTAAGGCCGTCTGCAAGGCTTTGCTGCGACCCATTGGGAAGAAGCACATCATAAACCGTAGTCGTGAATCCTGTCCGGGCATTGGCATCGGCCCCGAAATCCATTCCGATGCTCTGAAAATAGCGGATCAGTTCGCCCGGGCTTGAAATGGGTGGTTCCGCAAAACAGCAGGTGCTCCAGAAAATGGGCATATCCCTGCTGATCATCGGCTTCATTCAAGGAGCCGGCCTGAACCATCAGATGCATGCTGACCCTGTCAAGCGGGGTTTTGTTTTTCATCAGGACATAGCGGAATCCATTGGGAAGCTTTCCAAAGACAAGATTCGAATCCGGAGCAAGGTCGCTTTGTTCATGCGGCCAGAGTTCAATGCTGACTTCTTCTGCCGCAGCCAGGCCGATTCCCTTGGAATAATATTTTCCTGAAAACTCAAAAAAAGTCTTTTCCGTTATGGGCATCATGGCAACAAAGATTGCCATAACCCATCCGATTATTTTCATCCGGAACCAAATTCCGGACAGGATCATGTGACGACTGTTTCATCAATAACTCCAAAGTGCATAAGGATGGTTGGCATACGACATCAAGCTGGAAATGAGCGCTTTGTCAAAAAGCTCTATGCGAAAATTAAACATGTATTCCGGATTGGCAATGGTGAGCCGGAGACAAAATAAACGATAACAAGCGCTTTTCCTCGTTTTATCGGGAAATGAAACCCGACCTGCCGAATCCTGGCCTTTCTTATAAATTTCATTGAACATTGCAAGGTCAATTGATATGATTCAGCGATTTTTGATTGCGTTATTCCAGAAAAATGACGCAGCACAGGTATGGACCGGTTCAGATTTTTCCCAAAGACAGACTTGCAGGAGATTATCATGCGGTTGCCGTTTTTGTCATTTATTATGGAGCCCACTTTTCACGGAATTCAGGAACATGCTGAAAAAGTGAAAGACTGCGCCTGGATCTTTCAGCAGGCCATCGAGTGCCATCTGAATTCTCACTGCAGCTTGTTTGACGAGCTCAGAAATGAAGTGATCCAACTGGAAAACGAAGCCGACGTCATAAAGAACCGTATTCGAGCCTATCTTCCACAAGAGAAGCTGATGCCGGTGGGCAAAGTGCTCCTGCTCAAGTACATCCAGGAGCAAGACGGGGTTCTGGATGCCGTGGTTAAAGCTTTGGCATGGATTTCATACCGAAACCGGGAATGCATTCCCGCGGATCTGCACAAGGATTTTTTTCTTCTGGTGGATGCCGTGATGGATCCGTTTGAAGAAATCACCAAAATGGTGACAGAGGCCAGAAAATATTTTCAACGATTTTCAGAAAGCCAACGGAACAAGGTTAAAGAAATCATCCGGGCCATTCGCCTGCAGGAACATGAGGCGGATAAGGTAGAAGAGATGATTATCCAGAAAGCATTTGAATCCGTGACAGACCCGATATCTTTATTTCATGTTATCCGGCTGGCGGAATCCATTGGTGCGATTGCGGATCATGCCGAGAATGCAGGGGATATCATGCGGGCCATGCTGGCCAGGTGAATCCGTGGCCGCCAAACCCAATTTGTCGCTGCGCCTAAAGATCCCGGTTTCATGTCTTTTTCTGAAAAAACAGATACCTCATACACCTCAACAGCGGTTTTCGTGTCCTTCCAGCATGTTTTTTCCATTCCGGCTTTCTGGCATAAATGCCCCAGAAAGTCTTCTGTTCCGGGAAGCTGTTTCCAGACCTGCGGAAGAAAAGTCGCCCGGCAATAGCCCTGTGAAAGGATTACGCCATGCACACCGGGTTTCAGCAGTTTTTTCAACGTCATCCGCATTTTCAAAACGCAGCGGCACGGGCTTGGTCAATATGCTGATTTCAATTGTGATGTTCTTCATTTCGTTCAGGGTGACCGGCGGAAATCTTGGATCTTGAAACCCGGCATGAATGGCGTTTTCTTTTACTCCGTCAATCAGCGGTTTTATGGGCTCAATAATGCCGATACACCCTCTTAGCCGACCGTTCGCGTGCAGGGTGACAAAACAGCCGCTGTTCTCCATGAATACGGGTGGACTGTCTTGCCGGCAGCGGTCTGGATGGTTTTTCTCCCAGGCGCTCAAGGATAACCGTTCTGGCAAGCTGGAGCAGATAATGCTTTTCCTCCATGGACATCGGGGACATATCAAAGCCTCCTGTAAAAATATGTAAAAATGTGACAAACTCCGGTTGCATTCGCGTTTGTCGTGTCATAAAAAACAAGAAAAACATTGTTAATGGGAAAAGATGTATTATTATATTTGATGGCCCCGTAAAAAGGCACGCTGCGTTGAGTTTCGTCCTTTGTCATTGAGGCGTCTATATGCACGCATCATGGACAGGATCTTCCTGATTTTAAACAGGGCGCAACGCCGGTATTTTGCCATCCGAATCATGACTTTTTACGAGCTCATCTTATATTCGCGCGAAAATTTAATTATCACTTGAAAGCTGTTTTGTCCAAACGATCGGCAAACAGCCCGAAAGATCACTATAGACCATCAGTTCTGGAGTCGCAATGGCAGAAACCGATAAAGACGATTTGATCAGTATTATTGAAGAAGACGAAAAAGGGTCCGCAATCCCGGATATCCTTCCGCTGATGCCGGTGCGGGATATCGTGATTTTCACCGATATGCTTCTTCCCCTTTTTGTGGGACGGGACAAATCCGTCCGGGCCGTTGAAGAAGCTGTTTCAAAAGACGGGTTTATTTTTCTGGCAACCCAGAAAGAAACCGGGACGGAAAACCCCAAGCCTGACCAGATTTATGAAGTTGGCACCATCGGCAGGGTGCTGCGGATGCTCAAACTCCCGGACGGCAGGGTCAAGGCCCTGGTTCAGGGAGTCGCAAAAGCCAGAATCATCCAATATACCCGAAAAAAATCTTTGTACCGCGTCAAGCACGAAGTCATTGCCCCTGATCCTGTCAAGGAAATGACGATTGAAATACAGGCGCTCATGCGCAATGTCCGGGAGAATTCCGAAAAAATCCTGGCATTCCGCGGAGAAATGACAGGAGACGTCACCGCAATTCTGGAAAGCATTGATGATCCGGGTAAGCTGGCGGATCTGGTGGCTTCAAACCTCAGGCTGAAAATTGATGAATCGCAGATGGTTCTGGAAGTCACGGATTCGGTTGAGCGACTGCAAAAAGTCAACGACCTGCTGTCCCGGGAGGTGGACCTGTCCTCCATGCAGGCCAAAATTCAGTCCAATGTCCGGGACGAAATCGCCAAAAGCCAGCGGGATTATTTCTTAAGGGAGCAGGTCAGGGCCATCCACAAGGAGCTGGGGGAAAGCGATGAAAAGGCCCAGGAGGTCGATGAGTATCAGAAAAAAATCAAGCGCGCCAAAATGAGCAAAGAGGCGGACACCGAAGCCTTAAAACAGTTGAAGCGGCTTGAACAGATGCATCCGGATTCCGCGGAATCCTCGATTGTCCGGACCTACCTGGACTGGCTGGTGGAAATGCCCTGGAGCAAATCATCCAAGGACGACATCAATATCAAGGAAGCCAAAAAAATTCTGGACTCCGACCATTACGGGTTGACGAAAATCAAGGAACGGATTCTTGAGTACCTGAGCGTTCGCAAACTCAATCCGAAAATGAAGGGGCCGATTCTGTGTTTTGTCGGACCTCCGGGTGTCGGGAAAACCTCTTTGGGCCGCGCCATTGCCAAAGCCATGGGCCGGAAATTCTTTCGAATTTCCCTTGGCGGAATCCGCGATGAGGCGGAAATCAGGGGGCATCGCCGCACCTATATCGGCGCGCTTCCCGGCCGGATATTGCAGGGTCTTAAGCAGTGCGGCACCAACAATCCCATATTTATGATGGATGAAATCGACAAGCTGGGATCTGATTTTCGCGGGGATCCGTCCTCGGCCCTTCTCGAAGCACTGGATCCGGAACAGAATTCGTCTTTCAGCGATCACTATCTGAATCTGCCGTTTGATCTGTCCAAAGTCATGTTTGTGCTGACCGCCAACATGACCGACACCATCCCGTCCGCACTTCTGGACCGGATGGAAATCATCATGCTCTCCGGCTATACCGAAGAGGAAAAGACCGTCATTGCCGAGAAATACCTTTTTACCCGTCAGCTGAAAGAAAACGGGATCAAGGCCAGGGACCTTCAGATCAGCCCGTCTGCGCTTCAGCAGATAATCGCCGAATATACGTCGGAATCTGGAGTCCGGAATCTGGAGCGGGAAATCGGAACCATCTGCAGAAAGGTGGCGCGAAAGCTTGCCGAAGAGCAAAAAGGTCCCTTTGCCATTTCAAAAAACAATCTTCATAAATATCTGGGCATCCCCAAATACATCACGGAAATGGACCAGGAGGACAGCCAGACAGGGCTGGCCACCGGCCTTGCATGGACCCAGGTGGGCGGCGAAGTCCTTTATGTGGAAGCCTCCCTGATCGGCGGCAAGGGCGAAATGATCCTCACCGGCCAGCTCGGGGATGTCATGCAGGAATCCGCGCGGGCTGCCATGAGTTACGCCCGGACCAAACTCGCAGAGTTCGGCATTGAAGAAAATGTATTCGAAAATCAGGATGTCCACATTCATGTGCCTTCCGGCGCAACGCCCAAGGACGGCCCTTCCGCGGGCATTGCCATGGCAACCGCCCTGATTTCCATCCTGTCCAACAAGCCCGTGAACAAATATGTGGCCATGACCGGAGAAATCACGCTGAGGGGAAGAGTGCTTCCGATCGGCGGGCTTAAGGAAAAGGCGCTTGGTGCCTTGCGCGCCGGAATCAAGACCATTGTGATCCCGGAAAAAAACAAACGGGATCTGGATGAAATTCCGCTTTACGTGAAAAAGAAAATCAATTTCATTCCGGTCAAGAACATGTCCGAAGTGCTGGATATCGCCTTCAAGCTCGATGGGGAATGATGCGGATTCTTGCGGTTGACACCTCCACCCGCAGTTGCAGCGTCGCCGTCGTGGACCAGGACGATCTTCTGGCCGAGGTCATATCCGGAAACGCCCAGACCCACTCCAGGCACCTGATGGCCATGATTGATTCGGCACTCGGGCTTGCCGGCCTGAATCTGTCCATGACGGACGGTCTGGCCTTCACGTGCGGGCCCGGCTCCTTTACGGGCCTTCGAATCGGCATCAGCACGATTATCGGCCTTGCCGCCGCAACCCGAAAACCCATCGTAGGGATTTCCGGACTGGATAGCCTGGCCATGCAGGCGGCAGCTCCTGACATGACGATCTGCCCCCTGATTGACGGCAGAAGAGGCGAAGTCTATTGCGGCCGTTACCGGTGGGCAAATGGGGAACTGGTCAAGGAAGCGGCCGAGCAGGTGCTGTCACCGGAGCTGGCGATAAGCGGCCTGAACATGCCGGCCCTGTTTGCGGGTAACGGCGCGCTGCTTTATCAGGCGATGATCCGGGATCATCTGGGCGATGCGGCCCGATTTGCCCCGAACTGCCAGAATACCTTACGGGCCTCAACCGTTGCATGGCTCAGCATGAAACGCTTTGAAACCGGCGACGTGGATGATATATTCCGGTATCAGCCCATGTATATTCGAAGACCCGACGCCAAAATACCGGCGCCTTTCAAACCGCTGTAAGAGAGCCCATGACCATGAAAGAACTCGTTGAACTCACAAAAAGCCTGATCCGGTTTCCATCGGTTCACAGCAGGCCCGATCAAATTCATGCCTGCGCCGATTACATCGAAGATTATCTGAAATCTTCCGGCATTGTTTTTCAGCGATTCAATTTCAACAACACCCCTTCGATTCTGGTCCTGCCGGAAAACCGGTTTGCACCGGTGGTGCTGATGAGCCATTTTGATGTGGTGGACGGCCCGGACCACCTGTTTTCGCCCTGGGAGGAAAACGGCTGCCTTTACGGCAGGGGGAGCATCGACGACAAATACGCGGTGGCCCTGTCGCTGGTTCTGTTGAAAAACCATGTGGACAGGCTCAGATCCTCAGGGAAAAACCCAGAATGCGCTGCCGTTTGGCATTCTGTTGACCGGAGATGAAGAAATCGGGGGTACAAACGGCGCTCAAAAAGTCCTTCATGAATTCAAAACCGATTTTTGCATTGCCCTGGATGGCGGCTGCATTCAAAAAATCGTTGTCAAGGAAAAAGGAATTCTGCGGCTGAAGCTGATATCCCAGGGGAAAAACCGCTCATGGCGCCAGACCCTGGCTTGGCGAAAACGCCATTGAACGGCTGATCGAAGACTATCAGCGATTAAAGGCTTTTTTTGATGGCTCCGCCCCGGATCACTGGCACCGGACCCTTAATTTCAGCGTCATGCATGCCGGAAGCGTTATCAACCAGGTCCCGGATTATGCCGAAGCCCTTTTCGACATCCGCTATACCGAGGCCGATGATATCGATGCCCTTGTAAAGGCCATTCGCGACTGCCATTCAAGGAGAGCTTCAGGTGGTATCCACATCCCCCATGTTCCTGGGCGGAAATTCCCCCTATCTCGACAGGCTCCTGTCGTTTACCCCGTCAACACAGCTCGGGTGCGAACACGGGGCCAGCGATGCCCGTCATCTGGCGGATCACGGCATTCCGGGAATTGTCTGGGGTGCGGACGGCGACATGAGCCAGCATTCTGAAAACGAACATATTCATATCGACAGTTTTATCAGCCTGTACAATATTTTGGATCAATTTTTAAGCGCCATCGGAACTCATTGACATGATACAGTTAATTCGCGGATTCAAAGACATCCTTCCCGGAGAAGTCGAACTCTGGCAGTTCATTGAAAAACAGACCGCATCCTTGTTCGAGAATTTCGGCTTCAAGGATATCCGGATTCCCGTCATGGAACGCACCGAGCTTTTTTCCCGAAGCATCGGCGAGGAGACGGACATCGTTGAAAAGGAAATGTACACGTTTGCCGACCGCAAAGGGGATTTGATCACCTTAAGGCCCGAAGCCACGGCATCCATTGTCCGCTCCTATATCCAGCACCGCCTGTATGCAGCCGATCCGGTTCAAAAACTCTACACCATCGGCCCGATGTTCCGGCGGGAACGGCCCCAGAAAGGACGGTACCGGCAGTTTTATCAGATCGATGCCGAGGTCTTCGGCGTTTCCTCGCCGCTCGTGGACGCACAGATCATGTTCATGCTGATGACCTTGTTTGCCCGGCTGTCGGTAACGGACTGCACGGCCAAAATCAATTCCCTGGGATGCCCGGACTGCCGTCCGGCGTTTACAGCCGGCCTGTCCCGGCTGCTTTCAGAAAAAGCGGACGCGCTTTGCGAGGACTGCTCCCGCCGCAGCGCCAAAAATCCCCTTCGGGTTCTGGACTGCAAGGTTCCCGCGTGCAAAGCGGCCATGGCGGATGCGCCTTCGATCCTGGATTATCTTTGCCCGGACTGCCGCAGCCATTTTGATTCGGTCATGCGGCATCTGACGCTTCTTGGGGTTTCCTTCGAACTGGACAAGCGCCTGGTCAGGGGCCTGGATTATTATACCCGAACCGCCTTTGAAATCCAGACCACGCTTCTGGGCGCGCAAAGCGCCATTGCCGGCGGCGGCAGATACGACGGCCTGGTCAAGGCCCTGGGCGGGCCCGACATTCCGGCAATCGGCTTTGCCATCGGCGTGGACCGTCTGGCGGAAATCGCAGCCCAGAATCACCCCGATTTATCCAGAAAACCCAAAGTGTTCATTGCCGCCCTGGGAGAAGCCAGCCAGACCCTGGCCTTTGAATGGGTCAGCCGGCTGGCTGCAGCCGGAATTCATGCGGAAATGGACATGGCGGACCGGAGCCTGAAAAGCCAGATGAAGCAGGCGGACCGGCTGGGCGCCGGCCATGTGCTGATTGCCGGCGACTCGGAGCTTGAAAAAGGGCAGGTTCTGCTTCGCGACATGGCCACCAAGGAGCAGGTTCCGGTCCCGGTCAAAGACCTGGTCGAAGAGATGCGAAACCGCTTTGCATGAAAATCAATTAAATTTTACAAATATAAGGAGTTCCCCATTGTCTGACAAATTGCAATTGGATGTATTGGGAGATATGCGCCGTACCCATACCTGTAATCAGCTGGGCGCGGAAGATGTGGGCAGGGAGGTGGTTCTGGCCGGCTGGGTGCTTCGCCGCAGGGATCACGGCGGTGTGATTTTTGTGGATCTGCGGGACCGGGAAGGCATTACCCAGGTGGTATTCAATCCCGAAGTGGACGAGACGGTCCATCAAAAGGCCCATGAAATTCGAAGCGAATATGTTTTATGCGTTCGCGGCAATGTTGAAAAACGGCCCGAAGGCATGACCAATCCCAATCTGGCCACCGGCGAGATAGAGATTCTTGTGACCGAGCTAAGAATCCTGAACACCGCCAAGACCCCGCCCTTCATGATCGAGGACGAGGTGGAGGTATCCGAATCCCTTCGCCTGAAATTCCGCCATCTGGATCTCAGGCGCCCCCAGCTGCAGCAGAACATCATCCGCCGGCACAAGGCTTCGGTATCGGTCCGCAATTATCTGGTGAACAACGGTTTTCTGGAAATCGAAACACCGGTGCTGACCCGCAGCACCCCGGAAGGCGCAAGGGATTATCTGGTTCCCAGCCGCGTGAATCCGGGGCTTTTTTACGCCCTGCCCCAGTCCCCGCAGCTATTTAAACAGCTGCTGATGATTTCCGGCTTTGACCGCTATTACCAGATCGTCCGGTGCTTTCGGGATGAAGACCTGCGGGCCGACCGCCAGCCGGAATTCACCCAGATCGACATGGAATTGTCCTTTGTCGGCGAGGAAGACGTCATGGCTGTGGCCGAGGGGCTCATGGCAGCTCTCTTCAAGGACGTTCTGGATCAGATCCCTTGTTACGCCCTTTCCCCGGCTGAGCTACGATGAGGCCATGGGCCGCTACGGGCTCGACAAGCCGGATGTGCGATTCGGCCTGGAGCTGAAGGATGTTTCGGATATCGTGGCAGGCTCCGGTTTTAAGGTCTTTGCCGACAGCGTCAAAAAAGGCGGGATGGTCAAGGCCTTAAACGCCAAGGGATGCATGGATTTTTCCCGAAAAGAAATCGACGATCTGACTGCCCTTGCCGCAGTGTATCAGGCCAGGGGACTGGCCTGGATCAAGGTCCGGGAAGACGGCTGGCAGTCGCCGATCGTCAAGTTCTTTACCGAAGATGAAAAGGCTGCCCTGGCCGAGCGCCTGGATATGCAGGTCGGGGATCTCGTGTTTTTTGTGGCGGACAAGACCAAGATCGTCAATGAGGCCCTCGGGCACCTGCGGAATCATCTGGGAAAACGCCTGAACCTGATCGACGAAGCCGCAGTTCGCCTTTGTATGGGTCACCCGCTTTCCGATGTTTGAATACGATGAAACCGAAAAACGGTATCAGGCCATGCACCATCCCTTTACCTCCCCGCTGGAAGAAGATTACGAGCGGCTTCAGACTGAGCCCCTTGCCGTCAAATCACGGGCCTATGACCTGGTGCTGAACGGCTCTGAAATCGGCGGCGGATCCATCCGCATCCATCAGAAAGACCTTCAGGAACAAGTGTTTGAGGCCCTTGGCATGGAAAGGGAAAGCTACGAGGAAAAATTCGGATTTCTGCTCTCGGCCCTGGAATCCGGAGCACCGCCCCACGGCGGCATCGCCTTTGGGTTCGACCGCCTGGTGATGCTGCTTTGCGGCCAGTCTTCCATCCGGGATGTCATCGCCTTTCCCAAGACCCAGAAAGCCGCCTGCCTGCTGACCAACGCCCCGTCGGCAGCGGCCAAGGCCCAACTGGATGAACTCTCCATCCGGGTTAAGGCGGTGGCCGCAACCCCGCCGGCTTGATGACGGAGAAAGAGGATGAATTCTGAGAATATAGATTGAAGGGAACCCGCCGTTTATTGCCATCAGATCGATGGTGCGTTCCCGTTGGATCGCTTTTTTCAGGAAAATGTTCTTGACTTTGGAGTGGCAAAAATATAAAAGAACAGTTCTTAACTGATCCCCAGTAGCTCAGTAGGTAGAGCAAGTGGCTGTTAACCACTGGGTCCGCGGTTCGAGTCCGTGCTGGGGAGCCATAAAAAGACAAGGGGTTAGAGACATCGCGCTCTATCCCCTTTTTGTTTTTCGCCGTATAATTTCCCCCGCCTCAACTGCCGAAGACCATTTCGACATTTCTCTCCATACTGGCATTCGCATAACCGGTATCTGTCCGGTCCCCAACGGCAAACCTCGCAAACAGTCTTGAAATGCCGCTTGCCCGCTATGCCAGCGAAGGTCAGAGACAGGAACCTCTTGAAAAATGCGTGCAGTGCGAGTAAGGAATATCTGAAAAAGGTGAGATCAACCCAAGCAGAAAAGGAGGTACAGCATGCAGTACAGAAAGATGCCCAAGAACGCGGATCAACTTTCCATACTGGGTTTCGGGTGCATGCGACTGCCTGTCAAAGAGGGGAAGATCGACGAAGCGCGGGCGATCCGCCAGATCCGGTATGCCATCGACAAAGGCGTCAATTATGTGGACACCGCCTGGCCCTACCACGAAGGCCAGAGTGAGACCCTTCTTGGGAAGGCATTGAAGGACGGATACCGGGACCGGGTCAAGATAGCCACCAAATTGCCTTCATGGATGATCAAAGACCGTCAGGACATGGACCGCTACCTGGATGCCCAACGAGAACGACTGGACACTGAGCGCATCGACTACTACCTTCTCCATGCCCTGAACGGCGAATCGTGGGACACACTCAAAAGACTCGACGTCATCGATTTTATCGACCAGGCAAAAAAAGACGGCCGCATCGTCAACGCCGGTTTTTCCTTTCACGGATTGGCCGTGGATTTCAAAACAATCGTTGATGCATACCCCTGGGAATTCTGCCAGATCCAATACAATTATCTTGACCGGGAAAATCAGGCCGGCATCAAGGGTCTGAAATATGCCGCCGAAAAAAACCTGGGCGTGATCGTCATGGAACCGCTGCGCGGCGGAAACCTGGGACTTGCGACTGCGCCGTCCGCCATCGCGGCCATCTGGGATGCGGCGAAAACGCGCCGCACCCCGGCGGAATGGTCGTTGCGATGGGTATGGAACCATCCGGAGGTCACCGTGGTGCTCTCCGGCATGAACGAGGAGACGCACATCCAGGAAAATCTTGCCATTGCAGAACGCGCCCTTGCCAACACCCTGACCCGAGAAGAGCTGGAACTGGTGGAGCAGGTCAGCCGGAAATATCAGGATTTGATGAAAGTCGGCTGCACCGGCTGCGGATACTGCATGCCCTGCCCATCGGGAGTCTGGATCCCCGGCTGTTTCGAGTCCTACAACACAATGCACATGTTCGGTGAAACCGAAATGGTAAAGTTCAGCTACGCACTTCGGATGAGCGGCATACTGGCTGATGGCGAACCGAGATATGCTTCCCAGTGCGTCGAATGCGGGGATTGCCTGGAAAAATGTCCTCAACAGATCCCGATCCCGGATTTTCTAAAAAATGTTGTCACCGAGATGGAAGGCCCGGAGATGGAAAAGCGCCTGGCTTTCGCCCGGGAAAAGTTTCAGGAGGAGCTGAAATTGGTACGTTGAGCGGCGCCGGGAGATTTTCCCGCTTGACTGTGATAATGGCCGTCTTTTCATTGAAAAGCGGCCATTTGTTTTTAGAACAGAAGTCTTTATGATTCCTGGCTGCCCTTGCGTGCTTCAGCCAGCGGATATCCTCAGTCTCGGAGGCAAAATGAAGACTTTTCTCAGACCTTCTTCAAGGGCGATCGCCTCTTCCGGACAGAAACGGGCGCAGACCCCGCACCCGAAACAGGCACCGGCATCCCGTATGGCTTTGCCCGTATCGTCCAGACTGATGGCCTCGGTGGGACACCATTCGACGCATGTGCCACATCCCGTGCAGGTTTCCCGGTCGATCTGGGAGAGATGGAAAGTGGAATTGACAAGCGGAAAAACCCCTTCTTTCCAGGTGCGAAGGGTGTCGCAGCAGTCCTTGCAACAGTTGCAAATACTGGTCTCGGGTCTGGCCACATTGGAGTTCGGATGAAAGGCTTTATGTACAAGGCCGGCCGCTTCCGCCTCGCGCATGATCTTGAATGCCTCTTCCCTGGTGATCATGCGTGCAAAACCCTGAGAAGCGGTATGGCGCGCAGACTTTCCAAAGGTGAAGCAGTTTTCCAAAGGCGCATCCGTGGCGCAGGGTTCCCCGAGAAGCGCCCGTCGCTGGCGGCAAAAACAATGCCCCACTGCGATCTCATCGAATTTTTCAATGATTTCATCGATTGACTGGCTGGGGAGAACGAATTCCCCGGCAGCATCCAGGTTTTTGTTTACCGGAATGACCCGGATGGTTTTTCCTTCGTCAGTGGTGCGGGCAGGAACAGTCCGGTCAACCGGGGGGGACATGTTGAACAGAGGCACGAAGGAATCGTAGTTTTCCTGAACCCGATCCCTTACCTCATCGATCAGACGCTGGAAAAGGACGGCCAGTTCCTTTTCTTTTTCGTTCCACTGGAGCGGCCCCATAAAGGTATACTCCATAAGACCTACCGTCATCAGGGGAAGGAGGCGGTAAACCATCATACCGGCCGAATTGGGCTGATTGAAGAGAAGTCCCTTTCTGGCAAGGCTGTCTGCCAGTTCGACAATGGCTTCTTCCTGCATCCCGCTGGAAACCTTCAGTTCGGCAAGGCTCTGAGATGCCTTATTGTCGAATGCCGCGATGAGATCGAGCTCTGCCTCCACATCCTCAACCGCATGTCTGAGGATAGTCAAGGTGGTCTCGTTGACGGAAAAAGGGAATATTCCCTGCTTGCAGATGACACTTGCCGCTTTTTCGTACTTTGGTTGCAGTAAATCACCTATCACGGTTTTCTCCTTTAGATTTTTTCAACAACCCGGTGGATGGAAATCATGCGGTACTCAAATGAATCAAATAAGACAGTCTTTCTTTTTATTCGATTATTCCAATCAACTACCGGTTATCGCCGTTGGTTTCAAGTTTTTTTTGATCAGTGTCCTGCTGTTCCTGCCCGACTTCCTTTTCAAGCGCGCCTATCGCATCAGGCCGGTGTCCGGCGATTTCAGCGGAACTGGCCAGATCGGCTTTTCTGATCCACCGGAGCAGGAGCCGAAGCGTTGCCGTGGACACCAGATTGCCGAAGCACAGCCCGATGCCGCCGATGAGATTTCCATCGACTCCAAGCGACCACAACACGCCGCCGGTCAACAAGATGGTGGCCATAAACATTGCCTGACCCGCAATGACGGTCATCGGTTTTCCCGCCAGACCGGCAAGACCTTCGCCCTGAGCCCGAACCGCCACGCACACTGGATACAGGGCCAGCGCCAGCGCCGCGACCCGGACCAGCGGCAGGTTGACCGGATCAAGGTTCTGAAGCCTGACATAATACAGATCGGACAGCCCCGGCAGGATGAACATCAAGGGAAGCAGCCCCAAAACGGCTCCGGCAGCCAGAGCAAATCGAAGGGTCCTTCGGTCTGCCTCGGAAGCCGGCGGAAATGCGAGCACCAGTTCCAAAACACGGGTGGCGCCATAGGCAACCGGGGTGACAAGCCCAAGGGCCAGGTAATACGCCGGCAGCATGCGTTCCGGACTTGGGGCCCGCGCGATGAATGCTCCCAGCAGGATGGATGACAGGGTAAGCAGAAAGCCCCCGATGGACAGGGGAAGGTTGAACAAAAAAATCTCTTTTTTCGTCGGCACCGCTTCAGAAGATTCCAGGCGGGCCAGATACGGCCTTGCCAGCCAGGCGGAAGCCGCGACTTCCAGGGCCACGGGAATACTCAGGCAGACCACTGCCCAGAGGGGCCCGACCGCATCAAAAAGACAGAACAAGGGAGAAAGGATCGCTGTCAAGAGGATGCGCAGGATCGTTGCCAGACTGGCCTTACCCGTAGCCCGGGCGTTATACATGGCCACCTGGAACGGAATTCTGATGAAAAACAGAAACTGAAGCGGGACAGTTGCCAGCAACGTCAGCGCTGCCGGATCTACAATGGAAGGCGGCAGACCGATCAACCGCCCGAAAAGCAGATGGGCTATCTGGGGCACGCACAGCAGCCCTTGAACCAATGTGACCAGCAGGGCGATGCTGAAGGTGACGGCCCGGAACCGGCGATACCCTTTCTGCGTCCGGCCAAAGACCATGCCGGCGGTAACCAGCCCGAACCCGAAGGTCCCCAGCATGTACATCAACGTATTGGACTGGGCCAGGCCTGCCAGATTCAGCGGACCGCCGGGCCCCCGGGATGCCACCATGGCAACCAGCGGGTAAGTCAGCCCCTGCGATGCGGCCTGAAGCGCCAGCGGCAGGAAAAACCGGGTATAAGCCGACATATCCGGAGCGTTTGTGGTGTCGTCAGTCATCATAACGGGATGAGGCATTCTCAAAAAATCAATTAATTATTTGGATCCGATGCCCGTACAGCCCGGACCGGTTGGCAAGCGAGTTAAGAACAGGACAAAAAAGGGCCGACACGGTTGGCGGTTCAGAGGAGAGAGATATATTGTTGATCGGGGCGAGAGGATTTGAACCTCCGACTCCCTGCTCCCAAAGCAGGTGCGCTACCAGGCTGCGCCACGCCCCGTATAGATTTAACTGTTATTATTTATCATGGTTTCCGGAATCAGGCAAGATATAAACATTTTGTGCCCTGTTTTTTTCAGCTGCACCTGACCGATGATTAAAGTGGCCGGCTTTGCCCGGTTCACCACCTTCGATAAACAACCCTTGACCTTTTAGGAATCAAAACCAATGACTTTCAGGATTTGACGGCGTTAACTTAACACTTAACAGCCTCAAGTGAACAGCTTACCGGCCCCTTTGTCAGGGCGCGGCCAATGGCATAATTCACTCGAACATATTGACATTACAAGACGTTTTTCAATTATACTTGACATGGTTTGCTTTTTGGATTATCTTATAAAGATTTTACAGGGATGAATTCATTCGTGTGAATAATCGTGTAATTGCGGTTTATTCATCTCCAGCAATGAACTGGGCTGATTAACCCGCAGGCGAGAGTGGCGGAACTGGCAGACGCACTGGACTTAGGATCCAGCTCTGGAAACAGAATGGGAGTTCAAATCTCCCCTCTCGCACCAGCTTACTCAATTTCCCGTCCATTTCTGTTCAATGGTACCAAGCTGTCCAAGCCGGGGCAGAGACGGAGCCTGCCGGGACTCGTGATGACCGAAATTCACAATCTTCCAAATGATATACATCTTTTTATAAACTGTTTTTTGCCACACGGATGGACGCAATATCCGTCAAAACTGCTTAAAGGGAAATGGAAACAATCTAATGAAATTAACGGTAGAAGACACCAGCGCTGTAAAAAAAGTACTTCATATTGAAATCCCCCAGAATGAGGTGTTTAACGAAATTGAAAGCGCCTTTAAAGAAGTGAATAAAACTGCCAAGATCAAGGGGTTTCGTCCGGGAAAAGCACCAAGGTCGGTTCTTGAACGGCTTTATAAAAAAGATGTTTATGAAGATGTCAGAGCCCAGCTGATCAAGAATTCTTTTGCAGATGCCATTGCCGAATCCGGCTTAAACCCGTTGCGGCATCCGGATATTGACCCGCCGGAGCTCAGCGCCGACAGTGCATATCAGCTACAGCGCAACCGTTGAGATTAATCCGGAAATTCCCGAAATCGATTTTAAGGGCCTCCCCTTAAAAAAAACGCTTTATAAGCCTTCCGATGACGAGCTTGAAGCCCAGCTGAAAATGCTCCAGAAAAATCTTTCTGAACGCAAACCGATTGAGCCAGAGCGTGCTTGCCAGGAAGATGACTTTGTCATCTTGGACTATGAAGGCTTTAGAGACGGCGCCCCCCATCCAGACCTTCAGAAAACAGAAAACATGACTTTAAAAATCGGGACATCGAAAATTTCCAAGGACTTTGATGCCCAAATCGTTGGAATGATGCCTGGCGATCACAAGGATTTTTCGATTACATTTCCCGAAGACTACCACAATGCCAGCCTTGCCGGTCAGGAAGCGGCATTTCATGTTCACATTCATGAAATCCGCGAAGAGATTCTTCCGGAAATCAACGATGACTTTGCCAAAAGACTTGGGTCCTTTAATTCGATTGAAGAGGTAAAGACAGCCATACAAAAGCAACCTGCAGCAAGGGTACAACAAGCGTACCGAGCAGGAAATCAATGAACAGATATTCTCGGCATTGATTGAAAAAGCGCCGTTTGAAGCTCCCGACACCTTGATCGACTGGGAACTTGCAGGAATTATTCGGGAAATTGAACGCTCATTTGAGCATCAGCAGGTCAAAATGGAAACCCTTGGCATGACCCATGAATCACTGGCCGCGACGTATCGTGATACCGCCGAAAAACAGGTCAGGAGACATCTGATTCTTGGAAAAATCATTTCTCAAGAAAAATTGACACTTCCCGATGCCGACCTGACCAAAGCTTTGCAGGAAATGGCGGCCTCATATGGCAGACCGGTTGATGAAATAAAATCGTATTATGACCAGAATCCCGATCAGCTGACCTTTTTCAAACATACGCTCCTTGAAAAACAGGCGATCAAGCTTATCATAGATAACAGTACGACTGAAGAAATTGAACCCGTTTTGGAAGATCAGGCAGCTTCTTCATCTGAATAATGATTTTTGGCACGATAATTGCTTTTATTTATCAAACAAAATGGACTTCATCAGAGTCCGACATCAGATAACATTTTCATGTTGTCATCATAAGGAGAACTTCAGTGCCATTAATACCCATGGTCATTGAACAGAGCAGCCGGGGAGAACGCGCATACGACATTTATTCACGGCTTCTTAAAGACAGAATCATTTTTCTGGGGACTCCCATTAACGATGAAGTTGCCAATCTGCTGATCGCGCAACTGCTTTTTCTGGAATCGGAAGATCCTGGAAAAGAAATCAACTTCTACATCAATTCCCCTGGCGGATCTGTTACGGCAGGACTGGCTGTTTATGATACCATGCAGTATATCAAACCGGATATCACAACCGTATGCATTGGCCAGGCAGCCAGCATGGGGGCCTTGCTTCTGGCTGCCGGCTCAAAAAACAAACGCTACTCGCTCCCGAATTCCAGGATCATGATCCACCAGCCCATGGGCGGATCTCAGGGGCAGGCATCGGATATCGCCATTCAGGCAAAGGAAATCCTTCGGCTGAAGGACACTTTAAACGACATTATGGCTTTCCATACCGGAAGAGATCTGGCGCAGATTCAAAAAGATACGGATCGTGATTTTTTCATGTCCGGCCAGGAATCCAAAGAATACGGAATTATTGATCATGTCATCGCCAATCGGGATGATTTGGATCAACTGGTCAAAACGGAGGTATAACATGGCAAAAAAAGAGGATATGACAGACAATCTTTTCTGTTCTTTCTGCGGTAAAAACCAAAAAGAAGTGGCCAAGCTGATTGCCGGCCCTGCAGTCTATATCTGTGATGAATGTATCCAGTTGTGCAGCGAAATCATTGAAGAAGAAACCGAGCAAAACGCCGCTTCCCAGCAGCGAGCCCTGGTACCCAAACAGATCAAGGAAATGCTGGATGATTATGTCATTGAGCAGGATCGGGCCAAGAAAATCCTTGCAGTGGCGGTCCACAATCATTACAAACGGCTGGATTCTTTAATCAGTCAGAATGATGTGGAAATTCAAAAAAGCAATATCCTTCTGATCGGGCCGACCGGAAGCGGGAAAACCCTTCTGGCCCAGACCCTGGCCAGATTTTTAAATGTTCCCTTTACCATCGCCGATGCAACCAGTTTGACAGAAGCCGGATATGTGGGAGAAGATGTTGAAAATATCATTTTGTCCCTGCTCCAGAATGCGGATTATGATCTGGACAAGGCCAAACGCGGCATCGTCTACATTGACGAAATCGACAAGATTGCTTCCAAATCAGACAATCCTTCCATCACGCGCGATGTGTCCGGCGAGGGGGTCCAGCAGGCGCTGCTGAAAATCATCGAGGGAACGACAGCGAGCGTACCGCCCAAAGGCGGCAGGAAACATCCGCAGCAGGACTTTGTAAAGGTGGACACCTCCAACATTCTTTTTATCTGCGGGGGAACGTTTAACGGGCTTGAAAAGATCATTCAGCGTCGATTGGGATCCAATCTCATGGGCTTCGGCGCTAAGATTGTCGAAAAATCAAATCACAATGTCGGCGAGTTGTTGAAAATGGTTCGGCCCGAGGATCTGGTCAAATTCGGCCTGATTCCTGAGTTTCTCGGCAGGCTTCCGGTGGTTGCAACACTCGATGAACTCACTGAAAACTCGCTGATTCGAATTCTGAAAGAACCTAAAAATGCGCTGGTCAAACAATTTGCAAAATTGTTCGAGATGGAAGGGGTCAATTTGCGATTGACCGACAGCGCGCTTTCAGCCATCGCCAGTGAGGCGCTCAAACGAAAATCAGGCGCAAGAGGCCTCAGGGCTATCCTTGAAAACTGCCTGCTTAACATTATGTATGAAATTCCTTCCATTGAAGATGTTAAAGAATGCGTTATCAGTGAAGAAGTCGTCCTTAATAACGAATCACCGATCTTGCTTTATGAACCGGTAAAAAAACAGGCCTGATGGGTTCCCCATACAATGATTAATTTAACAAAGAAATTCAAACAAGATGGCTCCGCCTTCAGAGGGTTACCCTGCTGCCCCTGCTGCCCCTGAGAGATATCGTGGTTTTCCCTCACATGGTTGCGCCGCTTTTTGTCGGCAGATCCAAATCTGTCAAAGCTCTGGCAGATGCCATGAACAACGAGAAAAATGTTTTTCTGGCAACCCAAAAAAAAATCGGCGAAGAAAATCCGGATATCAACGATATCAGCCTGATTGGCACGATTGGCAAGGTTCTGCAGCTCCTGCGCCTTCCCGATGGCACGGTAAAGGCCCTGGTTGAGGGAAAATCCAGGGCCCGAATCAGACGGTTTGTCCATCAGGAAGATTTTTTCCAGGTCGAAATTGAACCCATCACCGAAGACTACGTCGAAGATGCCGAATGTCTTGCGCTGGGAAGGGCGATTGTTACCAGTTTTCATGAATACGCGGACCTTACCAAAAACATCTCCAAAGAGCTTCTGAGTACCGTATCCGCCATTTCCAACCTTTCTCAGCTCTCTGATACCGTATCTGCTCATTTTTCATTCAAGATCGAGAATAAGCAGAGTCTGCTGGAAGCTGACTCCCTGAACGAGCGCCTCACGCTTTTACTGAGCCTGATCAAAATGGAAATCGACGCGTATCAGATGGATCAGCGGATCAAAAACCGGGTCAAGGATCAAATGGAAAAGACCCAGAAAAGCTATTATCTGAATGAGCAAATGCGTGCCATCAAAAAGGAAATGGGTGCTGAAGAGGATGCCGGGGATGAGCTCAAGGAGCTTGAAAATCATATTCAGCAGAAAAAAATGTCCAAGGAAGCCACCGAAAAGGCCCTGCATGAATTCAAGAAGCTGAAGATGATGGCGCCCATGTCGGCTGAAGCAACCGTGATTCGAAACTACATTGACTGGATGATCAGCCTTCCCTGGTATGAGCAGACCGAAATTCAGGAAGATCAGTTTGAAGCTGAAAAAATCCTGAATGAAGATCATTACGGCCTGGAAAAGCCAAAAGAGCGCATTCTGGAATACCTGGCAGTTCAATCCCTTGTGAAAAAAATCCGCGGACCGATATTGTGTTTTGTCGGCCCGCCCGGCGTGGGAAAAACCTCTCTGGCCAAATCCATCGCCCGGGCAACCGGCAGAAAATACATTCGCCTTTCCCTGGGAGGGGTCAGAGATGAGGCGGAAATCCGCGGCCACCGCAGAACCTATATCGGAGCCATGCCCGGAAAAATCATTCAGTCCTTAAAAAAAGCCGGCGTCAACAATCCGGTTTTCTGCCTGGATGAAGTGGACAAGATGAGCATGGATTTCAGAGGAGATCCCTCCGCAGCGCTCCTGGAAGTCCTGGACCCGGAGCAGAATTCAGCATTTAACGACCATTACCTGGATGTGGACTATGATCTGTCGGACATCCTTTTTGTAACCACTGCCAATACCCTTCCGGACATTCCGCTTCCCCTTCAGGACCGAATGGAGATCATCAAATTATCCGGTTATACCGAATACGAAAAATATCATATTGCCAGAAATTTTTTGATCGCCAAACAGATTCAGCAAAATGGACTTGAAGGGAAAACCGTTGAATTCAGCAAAAACGCCATTTTAACCCTGATTCAGCGCTATACCCGTGAAGCCGGTGTCAGAAACCTCGAGCGGGAAATTGCTTCCATCTGCCGAAAGATTGCCCGTGAACTTGTCAAAAACAAAGCCATTGACACCATCACCGTCAATTCGCGCTCGGTCCAGAAATATCTTGGTCCTCCGAAACATCGCCATGGCCAGATTGAGGAAAAGGATCAGATCGGGCTGGTAACCGGATTGGCCTGGACACAGGTAGGCGGCGAGTTGCTCGGCATCGAAACCCTGATCATGCCGGGCAAGGGAGAGCAGATCGTCACCGGCAAACTGGGAGATGTCATGAAAGAATCTGCGCAGGCTGCTGTCAGTTATGTCCGCTCCCGCGCAGAACATCTGATGATTGATAAGGACTTTCACAAACAATTTGATATTCACATTCATATTCCGGAAGGGGCCATCCCCAAAGACGGTCCGTCAGCCGGAATTTCCATGTGCACGTCCATCGTCTCGGCGCTAACCCGAAGGGCAGTTGACCGCAATCATTGCCATGACCGGTGAAATTACGCTGAGAGGGCGCGTCCTTCCCGTCGGGGGGCTTAAAGAAAAAATTTTGGCTGCCCATCGGGGCGGCATTAAAAAAATTATTCTTCCAAAGGAAAATGAGAAGGATTTAAAAGACATTCCGGAAAGCATCGCCAAGCAATTGGTCTTTATTCCGGTCGAGCATATGGACGAAGTTCTGACGCATGCATTGATTCTGGAGCCAGGAACCCGATTGTTCAATGGCAATGATCTGACTTTTGACATCATTGGCCGGCAATCGAAGGATATTCCTCAGATTCATCCGCTGGTTTGATTTTTTTACTTGACTCCCCTGGCGGTTTTCTGTATAAGTTCAATCTCTTTGTGATTCAAAGAAGGGCGGGTAGCTCAGCTGGGAGAGCATCGGCCTTACAAGCCGAGGGCCACAGGTTCAAGCCCTGTTCCGCCTACCAGATCAGTCGTTGGGCTGATTCTGGTGCGGTAGGTAAAAACACAAAGAAACGGGGGCGTAGCTCAGTTCGGTTAGAGCGCCGGCCTGTCACGCCGGAGGTCGCGAGTTCGAGCCTCGTCGCTCCCGCCACTTGATTACCAGAGGGGTTACACATTGCTGTAATCCCTTTTTTCTTTACGACTTAAATGAAAGGAAGGCATTCATGGCAAACATCACCCCTCATTGCGAAGGCTGTGTAAAAATCAATGCCAATAGCGACTGTTCGGTTTATCCCAATCCCGCGTTTATGATGCGGTGGGTGGATGATAAAAAAATCAAAGTTGGCTGTGCATTCAATGCAGCTAAATTTTCCGCAGCGAATACCAAAGAGAAAGTCCGCGTCGGTCAGCAGAAACAAAAGAAAAAATAACCGGATTAACGGTCAAGTTCTTTTTTTCTCGAAGACGGTGTAATGGCGCCATGCAAATGTGCGCCTTACACCGAGAACAGCCTCCCCTCCAACTCCCTGATTTCAATGAATCCGCATTTTTATGGGGCGCTTGCCATTTTATTAAATTGCTGATAATCAGAACGAAGATATTCGCTTTGCCTGACAAACCATCATTTATGGGTCACGCAGCATTCCGGCAATAGAATGAAAGGTTATGAAAAGCCATTTTCCTCCCCGTATAGCTGTAATATGCGGTCCTACCGGTGTCGGAAAAACAACGGCGGCCATTGAAGTGGCCTCTGCGCTGGATGCTGAAATCATCAGTGCGGATTCCATGCAGGTATACCGATACATGGACATCGGAACCGCCAAGCCTTCCACACTTGAACAGGCGCGTATTCCGCACCACATGATCGATATCGTTGACCCGGACGAGCCATTTGATGCACAGCGGTATGCGGACATGAGTCAGAATCATATCTTTCAGCTTGCCGAACAGGGCGTCCCTGTTTTGGTCGCCGGAGGTACCGGGTTTTACATTCGCGCTCTGATTCATGGATTGTTTGAATCCGGTTCCGGAAATTCCGAAATACGCCTCAATCTGAAGAATAGAAGCAGAAGCCAAAGGGACGGATGAACTCTATCAGCGCTTATGCAAATGCGACCCATATGCCGCAGCTAAAATTCATCCCCACGACGCATTCCGGATTGTTCGAGCACTTGAAATTTATGAAACAACGGGCCAACCCATTTCGGCCTGCCAGCAAGAGCACCGGCTGGCGCCTCCTCTGTTTGACGTCCTGAAAATTGGACTTTTTCGACAAAGAGACATATTATATGAGCGGATCAACCGTCGGGTGGATTTGATGGTTGAAGAAGGTCTGGTCGATGAAGTCAAATCCCTTCGGAAAAGAGGGTATTCATCCGAGTTAAAACCGCTTCAATCCATAGGATACCGGCATATACTGGATTTTTTTGAAGGCCGTCTGAGCTGGGACGACACCCTTCAAACACTGAAACAAGACACCCGGCATTATGCCAAACGTCAATTGACCTGGTTTAACGCTGATTCACAAGTAAAATGGATAGATGCGGATCACCTGGATGAAATCACCAACACGATCAAATCTTTTATGTATTCCTGAAACGTTTCGTTTTCAAGAAATGATGAAAAGAAAATGCCATGTTTTCATGATGGCAGCTGTTTGGATTACGATTTTGGGGATGGTTTTTTTCGCTGCCTCGTCCGAGTGAAGGTTCAGCCGCGAACATTTCGCAACCGACATTCAAATCGCATATCATGAAAAGACTGAGCCCCGAAAAGGTGGACTGCTGATCCATCTGCATCTTTTCCGTCAATTCATTATCGTTCCATCCTGTTGAATTTTTATGAGAAACGCGATTTTAATCCGCTATGGACTACGGATAATGGTCTTACACCCCAGGCAGATCAGCTCATTCGCGCTATCGAAGAAGCAGAACTGGATGGACTGATATCCGAGGATTATCATTTATCCAGGTTAAAAACCCTGATCTGAGGATTTTAAACAGGCGCTGTTACAGAGACAGTCTTTCGATCCTCAAAAACGGGCGGATCTTGACCTTATTGCTCACGGATGCGTTTTTGCTTTTCAGCTCTCACCTGCTCTCAGGCAGGGTGATTCCCAATACCGTGGATTCGACCTGGTTATTTTTCAATCCTGTATCCGATATTACACTGATTCTGAACTCCGATGCCTTAAGCCGGATTGAATCTTTTTTTGATGGGCTTCGACCTGCAAACGCTGCCTATTATCGGTTGCGGAATGCGCTAAAGCATTATATCGGCATTCAGAAGAAAGGCGGCTGGTCCGCGGTTCCTCCAGGACCGAACTTGAGAATCGGCGATGCGCATGATCGGGTTGATAAAATTCGAAAGCGACTGCTCGTAACCGAAGACATCCATCCACCTGCACGAAATGTCAATCTCGCAGAATTTGACGAAACACTGATGAAAGGGGTCCAGCGGTTTCAGAAGCGGCACGGAATTGAGGCGGATGGCATTGTTGGCATCGCCACCCTGACGGCGATGAATGTTCCGGTTTCGGATCGAATTCGTCAGATAGAGCTGAATCTGGAACGGTGGCGCTGGATTCCCCACGATCTGGGCTCCCGGTATATACTTGTCAACATTGCCGATTACAGCCTGGCAGTTGTGGAGAATCAATCGACAGTTCTGGAGATGCGGGTGGTTGTCGGAAAGACCTATCGCCGAACGCCCGTTTTCAGCGAAAAAATGAAATATCTGGTCTTAAACCCATTCTGGAATGTCCCGGTAAAAATCGCCGTCGAGGACAAGCTCCCCATTATCCGGAAAAATCCGCTTTATTTAACCCAGCAGCAAATCAAAGTATTTGAAAACTGGAGTGAGGATGCCCCGGAAATCAATCCCGGTCATCATCAACTGGTACCGGGTGAATTCCAATAATTTCCCCTACAGACTGAGGCAGGATCCCGGACCATTAAATGCCCTGGGCAGAATTAAATTCATGTTTCCAAATAAGTTTGCTGTCTATCTGCATGACACGCCCCAACGCAGTTTGTTCAAAAGGGCATCCAGAGATTTCAGCTCCGGCTGCATCCGCATCGAAAAACCGGTTGAACTGGCAGAATACCTGCTTCAGAATGATCCACAGTGGCCCGACCAAAAAATCACGGAAACCATCGAAAGCGGTGTGACTACCGTGATACGCATCAAGGAGCCGATTCCGGTTCACCTCCTTTACTGGACTGCCTGGGTGACTGAGACGGGAACAGTCCACTTTGGAAATGATATTTACGATCGGGATCCGCCACTTTCAAGGGCGCTTAAAGCAAAGCTGAAGGATACATCCCATTATATTTCTGCGGAAAAGCCGCCGGGTCTAAGAGCAGAAAACTGATACTGCAGAGTACAATGCCGCAAATTGACGGTATTGACCTGAATTCTGCTTATTCTACCAGCACCGGATATCCCCCACATCCACATGAACGAAATTTGCTGAAGGGTAGTATCCGACCCCGCCTTTTTTCAGCGATACCGCAACCCGTCTTACCGCGGATATCCTTCGATCCGGCAAGCGAATGTCAACAGCTTTGCCTTGAATATGCAGGCTGTTCTTGGCGACATTTCCGCTTTCCCTGCTGAGCATGGCATTGGTTTCGGGAGTTCGGTATCCGGATATGATGTGAAACGGGGATGAGCGGGTTTCCAGCTTGAGGGATATACCATAAAGATAGTCGAGAAGACGGGGGTCAATATTTTTAACGGCTCCCGTACGGTGATCCCTGAATAAATAACTGATATCTTTCAGCGCTGCCGGGGAATACCGCCCTTTGGAAAAATAGGAAACATCCAGTTTTTCACCGGTATGGAGATTTAAAAAATGCAGCGATTTGGATTGATTAATCGTTGCTTTTTTGTCTTTTCGACGAATCGCGGAAAAAGCTGTTTTCGGAAAGATCCCCAGCAAAGCAGCCATTGCGCCCATCTTCAGAAACCCTCTTCGGTTCACATGGACAGCGCCATCTGCTTGTGTATATTGTCTAATAATGAAAAGATACACCCACCTCCTTTACAGTATTTTCTACAGAGATTTTCGTGTTGACTACATAGAAAAAAAAACCTGCGTTTGTCAACCCAATTTTTTTCATCCATTGCGCCGGCTATGCGCGAGACATGAACTTTCCGGTTTCTGTATTGACCTTGACCTGCTCTCCGGCCTCCATATATTCAGGAACCTGAACAACAACCCCGTTTGAAAGCGTTGCGGGTTTGGTCCTTCCTGTAGCCGTTGCCCCCTTGATGGCAGGAGCGGTTTCCGTAATTTCCAGTTGAATGGACTGAGGAAGCTCAATACTGATGATCCTTCCATCATTAAGAAGGGCTGTTATGCCATCCAGGTTGTCTATGAGCCATACACATTGATCCTCAAGTGTTTCCGCTCCCAGGGTGTACTGATTGTAATCCTCGGTGTCCATGAACGTGTAAAGATCGCCTTCTCTAAAAATGTACTGAACCGGTCTTCGACTTAATTCGACATCCTCCAGGGCATCGTTTCCTTTAAAGGATTGATCCAGCTTCTGACCGTTTTGCACATTCATCAGCCGGACCTTGTACAGCGTCAGAGCCCCCCGCGCGGAAGGGGTCTTTACATCAATATGTTTGACCATATAGATCTGTTGATTAATGGCAATGACATTGCCCTTTTTTAAATTGGATGCTTTCAGCATGGTAAAGCGTTGCCCCCTTAATTCATATTTATCTGCCGGGTCCTGTCGGAACTGCAGAAAAGGTTTATAAAGACATCAGCCAGCACCTTAGCCCATCATTTTGTATATCTTCCGGGAAACTGCCGACTGGCAGTCATTCAGAATCACCCCGATGGAAGTGACGCCAAATTTCCGGAGCTTTTCAACGGCCAGTCTGCTGACTTCCCGCCGGGAGTAACCATAACGGCATACCAGCGCCGTCATATCCACAATTCTTGCAAATTCAATCATGATAGGGTTTAAGTTCAAAGGCTGGCCGTCGATGATCGTCAGATCAAAATTTTCCCTGCAGTAGCCAATCAGGGTTTCGATCAGTTCACGAGACAGAGAATGGGCACCAACATTCGTTGCAAATTCTCCAGCACCGGAAGGCAGCAAAAAAAGTCCAGGATATTCGCTCTGCACAATGAGTGATGGGAGTTCTTTTTTTTTGGATACAAAGGAATAAAGACCAGCAAGGTCATGAATATCTGGAATGGCGGCATGATTCAGGTTGGTGTCCACATACAGAATTTTCATCCTGTATTCTTTGGATAAAAACAGCGCCAGATAAAAGGAAACAAATGTGATTCCTTCTTTTCGAGTCGCACTGGTGACCAGCAGAGTCTCCACTTTTTGTTTGGTCTCCACCATAATATTTGCCCAGATATCCGAGAGCTGATCGTGGATTTTGGGAAGAATTGCAGGATATGGCGTGGAAATACTATCGAACTGGATCTGCGGCATAAGGCTTGAATTCGGCGGTGCTGGTGAAGCGGACTGCGGTCTTTTAATCTGATAATACACTTCTTCAAAAGACTTGAAAGAAACCGGTGTCGCCTGATGGTTATGAGAATCCGGCCAAACCAGCGGTTTTTGTGGGCAAGAGAGGCGAATATCAGTTTGCGGATTGATTGAAACACGCTTGTACTCTTTATGTCTGAAATATGCTTCTTCCCACATATTCATATTGAGGCCTGTTTCCGGTATCTATGTTTGGATTTGAACAAATATGTCACCGCTTAACAATCTGATTCTTGAACCCATTTTTCAGAAGATTCTTATGCTCGAATTCGGCCTCGGTTTTTCTTTCGTATGCCCCGACATATAATCGAAACTGGTCTTTTCCTTTTTGAATCACATACGGAAAATAATCGGCCTGTTTTAATCTGTCGAACATGTTCACGAGTTCCGTTTCAGCCGAGAATTCTCCAAGTTGACAGGCGTAATCGGTTTTTTGAATCGTCACATTGGATAGCTTGTAAAGCGTTTTAAATTTTTTTGCCTCTTCATCGGTTGAAAAAAAACCGATGTAAACCCGCCACCAAACCCCCAAATCACCCAGGTCCACCTTTACCAGGTAAGGAGTCAGCCCTGTTTGCCTGATCTCGGCAATCTCCTGTACAGCCCTGTGCGTCTGCTGATAGCTGGAAGATCTCAGCGAATACGGGTAAAAACCGGGTTCAGGGCTTTCAGGTGGAAGAAATTCAGTTTTTGGAGGAAATTGTACATCTGCACCGGAAATCTCTTTTGATGAAGGGCCTGCAGTATCCGGAGTCAGAGTCTCTGTTTGTCCTGCCGGGGACAGCAATTCGACAGGAGATTTTGAGCCCGTTTCATTCTGTATGGATGAAGCTGCCGGTTCCGAGTTTTCGATCTGAACTGGAATATTTTCAGGATCAGGCTGAACCGGATGGGAATCAACTTGCACTGGTACGGGGTTTGTCGGAATTATCCGATGTTTCTCAGGCGAACCGATAGGGGAATAAACCGCAGACAGATTGGCATCTTTCAGATAAAGCTGAGATATTACGGCGCCTGCTGACATCAACAGTAAAGCTGCTGCTGTCAGCATCGCAATACGCATTAACTTTCTGCCTGATTCGGGTGTTTTTTCACGGACGGTTTCGGATGAGCCATTCTCAATATCAACAAGCGTCGGCGGCAGAGGGTCCTGCTCAGCGTCCTTATCTGCCTGAACCGGTTCAGCCATGGCGACGCATTCTCCGGTCTCATCGGCTGTCTCGGAAACGGGACAGCTTTCTGATCCGGTTTCAGCAAGGCTGCCTTCAACCAGAGCCACAGCTTGTTCCACGACCGACAGCGGAATGGCGCTCAATTGCTTTGATGCCCCCATCAGCAGGCAGGTATCGCAAATATTATTGATGAGTCGGGGAACCCCGCCACTGGATGTAAAGATTTTTTGCAGCGATTCCTCGGGGAATGCGGGGATACCGGTTGCCCCGCATTTAAGCAATCTAAAATAAATATAATTTTTAGTATCTTCGAAACTAAACCGTGACAGGTGATACCGCCTTTTGATGCGCTGGTTGAGCGAGCTCAGTGCAGGGGTCTTCAACTCTTTCAGGAATGAGGGGTGGGCTACGAAAATGATGCTCACCGGGAAAAAACCATTATGGTTGAATGAGGACAACTGCTTCAGAAGGGTCAGCGTTGTCTGGTCAAGTTCCTGAGCATCATCAATAATCAGGTAAAACCGGGAATTTTCGACATGGGTCCGGAAATAGTCATAAATCAAACTCTGAAGAATGGAGACATCTTCGGGAATCGGAGAAATCTCCAGGCTGGATGCGATTCTTCGCAGAATGCCGCCATAGCCCTCATTCGGCGTTGCAATGTATTCGACAGGGGGCTTTCCCTTCTTGCTTAAGACTTGAATCAGCCTGAGACACAGCAGGGTCTTGCCCATTCCATATTCACCTGTCAGCACAAGGTATGGCTCCTGAGTCTCCATACTGAAAAGCAGATAATACCATGCTTCCTTGTGCGTCTCGGAAATAAATATGATGTCTGGATCGGGATGGGTATTAAAGGGCTCTGTTTTTAACTGATAATAATCCTTATACATGATCGTGCAGTATCCTTATAGATGACAAAGATTCAAGCCCGATTGCAGTGTACACACGATCGCCAGAACCGTGTTCCTTCGGATTAGACGTTCTGAATTGATCCCAATACCGGAACCTTCAGATGCGTTTCTATGTCGCAAACTGTTTTCAAACGACGATCAAAAAGAGCCACAGTTAATGCAATGGCTATTCCCGAAAAAATCCCAAAAAACGAACCTCCGATGACCAGCAGCAGCCGGTTTGGGTTGAACGGCTTTGATGGAACTTCAGGCTTGTCAATGAGTGTCAGGAACTGTTTGCCCTGATTGACGGACTGCGCCATTCTGGCTTGTTCCAGTTGCATACGCACTTGCGTATAGGAATCTTTGGCAATATTGTATTCCTGCTTCAACTTTTCATAGTTTGTTTTTTCTCTGACTGTTGACTGAATTTGCCACTTAAGGCCTTGGATATTTTTTTCAAGCTGCTGGATACTGGCTTCAATGCTCTGAGTGTTGATTTTTTGTTCTTTGACGGATCGTTTCAGTTCTTTTTTCAGAGAGCCCGCGCCAAGGTCCGATTCATGTTCAGGCTGCTTTAATAACTCAAAATTTTCATTAAACTGGGGGTTCATTTCGTTCAACTGAAGCTGAAGCTGTGACACTTTGTCTTTAAACCTGGATATGGAGCGGCCGGGCAATTCCATATCAGGTGGCACAACGGGAACACCCTTTTTATGGATCTCCCGTTCAAGATATTCAATAGATACCCGAAGGCCGGCCAATTCTGTTTGAAGCTCGTGATAGTGTCGCAAGAACCGACTCAACAGCGAATCGGGGCCGATCTCTTGTTTCGCCTTCCCGGGTTCAATATTCAGAATTTCAACAAGGACAAGGGCCTGCCTGGTTTCAAATTCGCGGAGCTTGTTCTCTTTGTCCAGCATGTCCTTGTTGAGTTTTTGGGTTTGCTCCAGAAAAAAAGAATATGAGTAATCTGTTTTTGCCTTCGTTATTTCCTGATATGCGTCCAGATAACGCTGAGTAATGGCTGCGGCCACCTGAGCTGCCCGCTCCGGGGTATCATCCGTATATTCCAGAATAAGAACATTGGAGCTTTCAAAGGTTTCCCCTGGCGGCGGAATCACATTAAGATTCTTCCGAAGCGCATCAATCTGTCCGGTGGAAACGGGTTGCGGGTCTGACGGAGTCAATTCCTGAAGAACCTTTGTCAATACCCGGTTGGACATAATCAACTCCCGATGATCCTGAAGCGTTCGTCGCGTCCGGTTCCGGCCATCAATAGCATTTTCCTGCAGCAAGAGATCCGGGCTGCGCGGATCGATCAACGAAAATTTGGCTGTGGCACGATAAATGGAAGGGAGCATGACGGCAATTGCTGTCGAAATAAATGAAACGGCCAGAAACACCATGACGATCAATCGCATCCGATCAAACATGATAAAGACAAATCCCCGAAATATGTTTTGCATTACTGATTTCGTCCCATGGCTTTGTACCGTTGGCATTGAAATTCACCGAAGGATTGGCACTTGTATCATCGAATATATTCCCTTTCCTCTTTTTTCTATAGGCAAAACATGGTTAAATATTCAAGACAATTTTTATTATCATTGATCTCATGACGCTGATCGGCGCCATAGGCATGGACTCGGCAGAGAATATTCGGATTTCTTGCCTCCAGCATACCTGAAAAACATGATACAAAGCAACACTATGATTAACAATGAAGGCTACGGACAGCTGAATTGGATTATTTCAAAATACAAGCAGTGATGTTGCAGGTATTGGCCGTGTTGTGAACCGGGGGAATTCAGGCCTTTCAGGAGGAACGGAAAGCCTTGCGGCCTGAATTTAAAGTGGGTGAAATCGTCCGGCTTTTTTCAACAAAAAGCAGGACGATTCAAGTGGTCAAAGATAAGTTGTTTATAAAATGAGTCTGAAGCCGGAAACCCGGCTCGCTTTCATGCTTTTCCTGTAACTGAAAAGCAATGACTGCTCGTCGTCATTAATTGTGCTGATGTGCGGGCGCAGCGGTCTTTGGCCCTTTATTCTTTGCCGGCTTGGCATCCGGGGCGCCACAATCTTGCCCCATATCCTTCTTGCCCTTCATCATGGGACAGTCCATCATGCCCCTGCCATGACCCATCCCCCTCATTTGCATCATTTCGGACAGTTTCTTTTTCTGCTCCGGCGTCAGCTTGGCCTTGACATCCTCGATGCCCTGAATATGCATCATGGCAGCGTCTGTTTTCAAAGTCGCGATCTGCTTGACCTTTGCCTCGGCCACTTTTACATCCACCGGATCTTTTCCAAGGATTTCGCGCAACTCCAATTCGGCCACCTGGATATCGGCGCGTTTCTGAATCATCTCTTTCTGAAGTTTCAGCAAAACAGCCTTGACTTCCGTTGACTGGTTGTCATCCAGACCCAGAGCGTCGATGACGTATTTGGCGTGGGCGCCATCCCACATTCCCGTGCCGCCGCCACTCATGCCGCATCCGCCACCCATTCCCATGCCGCCTCCGTCCATGCCGCGGCCCATCCCTTTGCCACCGCTCATTTTAGCTCCAGCACCGACAGCCAGCAATCCGGAAACAAAACATACTGCAATCAAGGCAATTCCAATTCTTTTCATGAGATACTCCTTTTATTTAGATTAATAATGCCGCTCACATGACTTCATGATGACAAAAAAGATAGCAATTCTTATGCCAATAAGCAAAAGTTTCAAAAAAAATCGGTTGCAACGCGGGAACAAGATAAGACCCCTGTAGCACCCTGATAATCTTTATCGGCTCAAAAAATTTCATCTTACTGTTTGTGGAGGCATTTAGTTACAGGCACCATCGCGAATATGGATATTTAATATCCATATGGATATACTTTACCCGTTGAACGTCTGGAATTTTCCGGCAATTGCAACCCAACCCTCTTTTCTCCGAACATCTAGAATTTGGAATCCGGTTGCCTTCATTTTATCGACAACTTTATCCTGATTGGCTTCAATGATTCCCGAACATATCAGGATGCCACCCGGGACAAGCGCCTGCTGAACATCGTCCAGCAGCATCAGGACGACTTCAGATAAAATATTTGCCGAAACCAGCTGAAAAGTTTCCGTGACCGTATCCACCAGATTCCCGGATTTCACACAAAACCTGTCCGGATCAATGTGGTTCAAGAGAAGATTTTGTCTGGCAATTTCGCAGGCAAGGCTGTCCATATCGGTTCCAAACAGCCTTGAGGCGCCCAGCCTGGCTGCGGCAACCATTAAAATTCCGGAACCGGTTCCCACATCCAGAAATGCATCGCCGGGTTTCAGATAATCCTGAATCATCCGAGCACACAGTGCGGTTGTGGGGTGGGTTCCCGTGCCAAAGGCCATTCCCGGATCGATCTCAATGATCATCTCGCCTTCTGCCGGCGTATACTCCCGCCAGGTGGGCTTGACAACCAGGATATCCGTGATTTTTTCCGGCCAGAAATAGGCTTTCCAGGATTCGGCCCAGTCTTCTTCATCCACTTCGCGATAAAGGATGTGGCAGAAAACGCCCTGGGTCTGCTTCATCGCCGCCATGCCCTGCTCCAGTTTCAGACGGTTCGATGCCAGAGAATCGTTCTGAGGGAAATATCCGGTTACGCTGTGATGCTCGGGCTTTGGCTGGGCGTCCTCACCCCAGCCTTCGGGCGGCTCCAGGTCCGGGTCTTCCACAACGACCCCGGACAGACCAAGGTCTTCAAACAGGCTCGAAATCAGCTCCTCGGCCCGCTCGAACGGTTCTGCATCCACGATGACCTTTGCGGCAATCCATTTCATTCGGCAATCCTTTGATGATAAAATCGTTCCTTGGGAGGGTTGAAATACCCATGGCAAACGCCGGGAAATCGTTCTTGAATCATCCGCAGGACATTCTCCATTCCCATCGGGAGGCTCTGAGCCGCCACAGCATGCATTGCCTTCAGATACCTAAGCGGATCGAAATTCAGGTTTCGCCACTGGATGAAGTGAAGCGGGTGTTTGCATAAAAAAACCTTCAGGGCCTCGACTTCTTCAGGAACGTCCGTAAATCCCGGGCAATTCAGGTAATTGATGGCCACATGCCGGCCATGGCGGATGGCAAGATCGATGCTGGCTTCAACATCCTTGAATCCATATCCGTGCGGACGGAAATAGGCTTCATAGCATGCGGCCTGAACACTGTTCATGCTGACGCGCATGCTGTCCATACCCGCGTCGATAAGCGCTGAAAGTATTTCGGGCCTGCTGGCGTTGGTGTTGATGTTGATGGTTCCTTCCAGGGTTTTGGAGCGGATCAGGCGTATGGCCGGCGCAATCACGTCCGCAGCCAGCAGGGGATCTCCCTCGCATCCCTGGCCGAAACTGACCACGGCGGATTTAACCCGATGGATATGATAAAGGGCGATTTCCGCAATTTCATCCGGCGTGGGCGTAAAGGAAATGCGCTCCTGGCTGTTGGAAATCACCCCCTGCTGCTGAAGAGACAGGCACCCCAGACATCTGGCATTGCAGGATCGGGATGTGGGCAGCGGCGCTTCAAAGCGGCCCAGAAAAAAGTTTTTTCCGGCAGGACATCCATATGTCATCGCACAATGTTCCAGGTGCGCCCGAAGCCGGTTGGAAGGCATGTGTTTTCGAATTTCTTTGATGCCTCGTACCACGTCCTCGGACTTCATGAACCGCAAATCCTGCCGGGGCTCATCATCCACCCGGATGACAGCGGACCGGAAGCCGCCCGGATGCCAGCCGACCGCTCCGTACGAAAACAGCGGTAGCATGCCGGCGGCAAGTGTTTCCCGATATGCACAGCTGTAAGTTACTACATATCCCGGAGAATTGAATGCAGCAACCGGAAACAAGGGGCTGCCCGGCGCATAGGGGTTTTCCTGCACGGCTTCGAGTTTGCCGCTTGACAGGTTCTGCAATATGGGCATGCGGTCCGGCAGAAACATGAGCTCGCTCCCATAAGGCATTTTTTGCGTCTTCTCGGCAGTCAGCGGCATCAGCGATTCCCCGTCCATACCGACGGCCGCATAGCCTTCAAGCTCAAAAATCTCTCCGGAAGCGTTGGCAACCACCGCTGTCAACAGGCTTCGGGTTTTGTTTCGCGGCCGATTTCTTTTTTGTTTCCGGCCGGAGCCGTCTTTTTTATTCTGATTTTTCATGTCTCAACAATACACGCCATACTGGATCGATTTGCTGTTCTTCTAATAACCGACGTCATTGCGGCGACCGTCGGAATCCAACAAAACAGCCAATCCCTTATAATAAAGAACCAGGGGGGATTTCAAGCCGCAATGCCACTTCGCCTTGACCAATTTCCATTGAGCTATAAACTAAAATTGTGTTTAAGGAGGTAGGTGGTGTATCCATCGGTAGATTGTTACCAGGCAGTCGACCGACCACTTTTAACAAAATAATGGAAAGGATACACTCACCAATGATTAAAGATAACGTAATCGCCCTGAAAAAGCCAGAGTCCATTATTGATGATCAAATTACCGATTGTCGCCAGGGAGCCAGAAACTTATTGACTCAGGCATTGGAAGCCGAGATCGGCCTCTTTATCAATCAATATGTTGTGTTAAAGGTTGCCATGGGCAAACAAATGGTCGTTCGAAACGGCTATCTTCCCGAACGTACGATTCAGTCCAGTATCGGTTCTGTGCCCGTTCAGGCACCTCGTGCTCGTGACCGCCACCCGCATGCACCGGAACGGATACGTTTCAGTTCGGCGATTTACCCCCGTATCTTCACAGAACCAAAAGCATTGAGGAGCTGATCCCCTGGTTGTATCTGAAGGGTATTTCCACAGGCGAGTTTTCAGAAGCTCTGACCTCTCTGCTCGGAAAAGATGCTCCAGGGTTATCGCCTGCGAAAATCAGCCGTTTACAGTCTGTTTGGCTGGAAGATTACGCAAAATGGCAAAAGCGGGACCTTTCCCTCAATCAATATGTTTATTTCTGGGTTGACGGGATTTATTGCAATGTGCGCATGGATGACAAGCAGTGTATTGGGTCGTCGTAGGCGCTACGGAAAGCGGTACCAAGGAACTGGTGGCCCTTGAGGGCGGGTTTAGTGAAAGAGAGGTGTCATGGACACCGCTGCTGCTGGATCTCAAAGGCAGAGGTTTGGCAAAAGGTCCTAAGCTTGCTGAGGGATATGGCGCGCTGGTTTTTTGGAAAGCACTGAGCAAGACATACGGCAATACCCGGTGGCAAAGATGCTGGGTTCATAAAACTGCAACTGTGATGAACAGGTTGCCAAAGAGCCTGCAATCAAAAACCAAATTGAATGAAATCTGGATGGCTGCCGATAAAGATCAAGGCAAGCGCCATCCCCAACGTCTGCCAGAAGTCATAAGGGGCTTTGATCTTGTCAACGGAATCGAGGACGCCAATGAAAAACGGATCGCTGCCTAACTGCCCATAACTACTATTGACTAACCCTCATGCACGGGCGGGCACAACGAAGCATGAAAATTGATCATTTTCATATAAAGTCTCCATGAAAATCTATTGACAAAATAAAATGGGTAATGCTAAATTTACAACACCGTTGTAAATAATGAACACTAAGGGGGTTTATGAAGACCAAACCATACTTTTGGGCCACCTCCGTCCAAAAATGCTTTCGAATTATTGAAGAATTGTCAAAACACAAAGGAATTGGCGTCTCCGACCTTGCCGCGCATGTGGGAATGGACCGTAGCGCGGTTTTTCGTTTTCTAGCGACGTTAAGAGACTTAGGCTATGTGAGTGAGGAGAAAGCACAGTATCGAATAAGCTACAGGATTTTCGAATTGGGAATGCGCTGGGCCAACTCCATAGAGATCAAAAATTTCGCGGTTTCTTACATGTATGAACTCTCAAAGTCACACAACGAAACAGTCAACCTTGGAATGCTTGTGAACGATAGTGTGATTTTTATCGAGAAAGTCGAAGCTGATGCCGTTTTGCGCACGGATCTGGTGGTCGGACATCGTTTCCCTCTCTACTGCACGTCTTTGGGAAAGGCAATATTGGCGCATTTACCTGAAGACATGCGTGATATCCTAATCGAGGACATGGAGTTAAAACCGATTTGCCCCAACACAATAACAAATAAAGACAAGTTATCGCTGCATTTGGAAGAAATAAGGAAAAAAGGATATTCCGTAGACAATAAAGAATTCGACCCCCATATCGTCTGTGTTGCAGTTCCTGTTTTTACCTATAGCGATTATCCTACCTACGCAATTAGCTTGGCCGGTCCTGTTTCGCGGATGACTCCGAAGCGGGTCTCTCAAATCGGTAAAGATTTAGTGAGTGTGTGTACCCGCTTGTCTGCGCAATTGGGCGGAAGCCATCATCTGAAAAATAAAAAAATAGAAAACAAAACTCAATGACAATATTCAACGTTTCGAATTGCAAAGATGCATAAATCAACTTGTCGCCCGGCACATTCCGTAGCCAGGACACATTAGGCAAAAAAGACGTACGGTAAAGAAACCCAATCGGGAAAGGAGAAGTCATGAAACGCAGAGATTTCATTTATAAGGCAGTGACATGTGCTGCGGTTGCCAGCACTATGGGATTGATGCAACCCGCGAAGGCAGGCGCAGAAAAGACTATCAAATGGAAAATGGCCACCAGTTGGCCACCAAAATTTCCTATCCTTCAGGATAGCTGCGATCGTTTGGCCAAAAACATTGAAATAATGTCAAATGGGCGTTTAAAAATCGAAGTTTATGCTGGCGGTGAATTGGTAGGTCCCCTGGAGGTGTTCGATGCAGTCAGTCAGGGTCGGGCGATCCAATGCGGTTCCACCGCCCCTTACTACTATGCAGGAAAATCCCCGGAAACCCAATTTTACTCTGATTACCCTTTTGGTATGCCTCATCGAGGAAAACTCGCTTGGCTTTATGCCGGAGGAGGTATGGATCTATTTCGGGAATACTACAAAGAATTTAATTTGTATCCCATAATCATGCTTTCAACTGGAACCCAGATGGGCGGATGGTTTCGAAAAGAGATCAACAGCCTTTCGGATTTGAAGGGTTTGAAAATGAGAATCCCGGGTTTAGCCGGAAAGGTTATGGCCGAGTGCGGTGTAAACGTAGTCAACTTGCCAGGATCGGAGGTATACAGTGCGTTAGAGCGTGGTGTGATCGACGCCACTGAATGGGTGACCCCTTTGTATGACGAAAGGCTTGGACTATACCAAGCTGCAAAGTATTACTACTTTCCAGCCTGGCACGAACCTGCAACTACTGTCCCGTTTATCGTAAACACCAAAGCTTGGGAATCGCTTCCAGAAGATCTGAAGATGATCGTCAATATGGCATGTGCCGAAAGCGTTTCTTGGTCTCTTGCTGTGGCAGATGCTGAAAACGGAAAAGTGTTGAAGGGCTTGGTCACCAAGCACCAGGTCCAACTTCGTAAATTTCCCGAGGACGTACTGATTCAACTACATAAAATAACAAAAAAAGTCATGGCGGAGGAAAGCCAGAAATCAGAAAAATTTAAAAAAGTATACGAGTCCGCTCTCGCCTTTATGGACGATTTCAACTACTGGATGGAGGCTTCTGAGTGGGCCTACATCGATGCAATTCGACTGAAGTCCTGATCTCTTTATTGTCTAATAAAAAATTAAAATTATCAACGAGGGAAGAGAATCGAACATGAGCAGTTTTGCACGCTTTATGGATAAAATTAGTATTCGCGTAGGGCATGCCGCCTCTTGGATGACGCTAATGTTGGTTTTGGTTACAATGTACGATGTCATCATGCGATACATTTTCAAAGCCGGCTCCATTTGGATTCAGGAATCTGAATGGCACCTGTTCGCGGCCAATTTCATGCTGGCAGCTTCATGGACACTTCTACGAAACGGTCATGTACGGGTGGACCTCTTTTACGTGAAATTCAGCACTAAGACCAAGGCATGGGTTGACTTAATCGGTTCGATTCTCTTCCTGTTACCATTTTGTATATTGATTGTTTATTCGTCTATTCCCTTTGTGTTTGATTCCTGGGCAATCTGGGAAGGCTCGTCGGACCCGGGAGGGTTACCGGCGCGGTACATACTTAAATCGATAATTCCCCTTACGTTTATTCTGCTTGCCCTACAGGGGATCTCGGAAATCATAAAAAACGCAGCAGTGATAAAAAAACGTGGGGAGTAACAAATGGCCGATGCTTTACCTTTATTGATGTTTATCGCCCTAGCTGCCTTAATCATGATCGGGTATCCGGTAGCATTCACCCTCGGGGGGATAGCCTTGGTTTTTGGGATAATAGGCTTTGGGTTAGACTTTTTTACGTTGCTTCCTATGCGGATTTGGGGTCGAATGAGCAGTTTCACGCTTGTTGCGGTTCCTCTTTTCATTTTCATGGGGGTTTTTCTCGACCGATCTGGTCTTGCTGAGGATCTACTTGATACGATGGCTCTGATGTTCGGACGAATCCGTGGGGGGATGGCGGTTTCCGTTGTGGTGGTTGGTACCTTGCTCGCCGCCTCAACGGGAATCATGGGCGCCACCGTGGTTACCATGGGAGTGATATCACTTCCTTTGATGCTCAAAAAGCGTTATTCTCATGAATTGGCTACAGGTACTATTTGTGCAGCCAGCACTCTTGGCCAAATAATCCCTCCCAGCATTGCCCTTGTCATCCTTGGCGATATTATGGGCGTTTCGGTAGGTGTACTCTTTATGGGAGCATTGATCCCAGGACTGATTTTGGCGGGGCTCTACATCATCTTCATTTTGGTATATGCCTATTTCAAACCCAAAGCCGCTCCTGGCTTGACCAACGCAGAAATCGGCCATTACAGTGCAAAGCAGCTAACGAAAAAAGTGATCAAGTCTTTGCTGCCTCCAGCCGGACTGATTCTCACCGTCCTCGGGTCCATTTTCTTCGGTATCGCCTCACCTACCGAGGCCGCAGCGGTCGGAGCCATGGGGGCAATGACCCTTACCATCCTGCGAGGACGAATGACCTTTGATGTATTGCGGGATGTAATGCGCACCACCACTGGATTTACCTCAATGGCATTTTTAATCCTTCTGGGCGCAACCGCCTTTGGCCTTGTATTTCGGGGATTGGGTGGTGATGAGGCATTGAAAGTAATGCTTTCCCAGGTCGGTGGAGGGACATGGGGAGTTCTTGCTCTGGTTATGGGGATTTTGTTTGTTCTGGGCTGTTTTCTTGATTTTATCGAGATCACCTTCATCGTTATCCCGATTCTTGCACCTATCATCCAACATCTTGGCATTGATCCAATTTGGTTTAGCGTTCTCGTTTGTTTGAACTTTCAAACTTCATTTCTGACCCCACCATTCGGATTTGCACTGTTTTACCTAAAAGGCGTCTGCCCGGAAGAGGTCACTACAGGGGAGATATACAAAGGAATCGTTCCGTTTGTCTGTATTCAGGTAGTTGCTTTGATAATTGTATTAATATTCCCAGCTTTGGTCACCTGGCTTCCAGGCATTATTTTCAAATAAAACACAAAGGGTTTGGAAAAGGAGATTATCAATGGAAAATTCAAAAGTGACCATTCCAGATATCCAGAGGGCCAAGGACAGTGGCCGCAAGATTACGATGCTGACGGCCTATGACTATCCATTCGCCCAGTTGGTGGATCTCGCCGGTGTCGATATGATTTTAGTTGGCGATTCCCTTGGGATGGTGGTTTTGGGCCTTGAAGGCACTGTAGCGGTGACGATGGAGGACATGATCCACCATATCAAAGCTGTCGTACGTGGTTGCCAGCGTGCTCTGATAGTAGGGGACATGCCGTTCATGAGTTACAACACATCGATCAGAGATGCCATCATCAATGCTGGACGACTGATCAAGGAAGGCGGATGCGAGGCAGTTAAGCTTGAGGGGGGTACGCAATTTGCGCCAACGGTAAATGCTATCGTCAACGCCGGAATTCCTGTTCAAGGCCACATAGGCCTGACTCCCCAAACGGCCTCGTCTCTGGGTGGGTTTAAAACCCAAGGCAGAGATTTTGCTGGGGCTACGCAACTTATCAAAGACGCGAAATCTTTGGAAAGTGCAGGGGCCTTTTCAATTATAATCGAGGCGGTACCAGCGCCTGTGGGTGAACTTATCGCCGAAGCCCTTAAGATCCCAGTTATTGGAATCGGGGCTGGACCAAAGGTTGATGGACAGGTTTTGGTGACCCATGATCTGTTGGGGTTGTTCGACAAATTTGTCCCTAAATTCGTAAAAAAATATGCATACATAAGAGGAATAATCCTCGAGGCACTTGCAGAATATAAGCAAGATGTTATCGAAGGTAATTTCCCTGCACCGGAAAACTGCTTCGATATGTCCCCAGAAATTGTATCTTCGCTAAAGAAATCGCTTGAAAAATAATTTCTCAACATTTGCAAAAGGTCCTAAGTTTGCTGTGGGATATGTGCGCTGGGTTTCTCGAAAGCACTGAACAAGATATATGGCAATACCTGGTGGCATAACTTGATTTTTCAACACAATTTGAGCTTTTGGTGAGTTATGTAACAGGCAAACGCCATCCAGACTCCGTGTCGGGTGGCGTTTTTTTTATGGCAAAGAGGGAAGATGGTGGCAAAGCTTCTGGTTCTCGATAATTATGACTCTTTTACCTATAATCTGGTCCAGATGTTTCGGAATTATCCCCTGAACATCGACGTGGCAAGAAGCGATCGGATCGAGCTGGATGAAGTGGATCGCCGGAAACCGGATTACATCCTGATCAGTCCCGGACCCAGAGACCCGGCCCATGCCGGCATTTCCATCCCGCTGATTCGCCGGTGGCACCGGCACATCCCCATCCTCGGCGTATGCCTCGGGATGCAGTGCATGAACGAAGCCTTCGGGGGCAAAACCGTTCGTGCGCCGGTTCCCGTGCACGGAAAAATCAGCAGCATTGAACACAGCGGCGCGGGTATTTTCCAGGGGTTGCCCTCCCCCTTTGGCGCTGCCAGATACCATTCCCTGATGACAGCTCCGGCGGATGACAGTCCCCTTGAGATTACCGCGCAAAGCACGGATGGGGTCATCATGGGGCTGTCACATGCAGAATATCCCCTTCATGGCGTTCAGTTTCATCCCGAAAGCTTCATGACCGAACATGGCTTTCAATTGATTGAAAATTTTCTCAACATCACAACCCGCCAAAAGATTTCTCGCTGATCTCAATGACCTCATCGCGGCTCTTTTTAAGGGCCTGGATTTTTCCGGCGGTAATCGGCAGCAGCGCATGGATAAAATACGCCGCGGTTTTGAGCTGGCCATCATAAAATGCCGCCTGCCGGTTGCCTTCGATAATTGCCGCAAGTGCGTCTCCCGATGCGTTTTTCGCAATTTCTTCAAGCCTGGGCGCAGCTACGGACGCCCGCCACAGAAGCATCCAGCCCATGATCACATCCCCCATGATTTCCAGAAAAGGGTGAGAAGCGGCAAACGCCGCACGGACCCGCTCGGACATGACGGCCTTTGTCAGATGCGCTGCGATTTCATTCAATCCGGAGATGGCAGCCTTTACCGCTTCGGCCATGTCCGCCAGCCCGGCTATGGCTGCAGCGCGTAAAACCGTGGATTCCATTTCAGAGATGAGGGCCTGAAAAGCCGCGCCATTTTTCATCATGAGTTTTCGGCCCAAAAGATCCATGGCCTGAATGCCGTTCGTGCCTTCATAAATCGAGGTGATCTTGCAGTCCCTCAAAAGCTGCTCCACCGGATATTCCCGTGTAAACCCGTAACCGCCGTAAATCTGAACCGCCAGGGTACAGACATCAAATCCGCGTTCGCTGCAGTATGCCTTGACCACCGGCGTCAAAAGCTCCGTCAGCTGCGCATACCGGTTTTTTTCTTCGGCTGTACCAGCGCAGGCCTCCATGTCGAAACAGCGGGACACATAATAAATAAAGCTTCTCATGCCCTCGACATAGGCTTTCATCTGAATCAGCATGCGCCGGACATCCGGATGGCGGATAATCGGCACCTGGGGCGAATCAGGGCCGGCTGTGATATCCTTGCCCTGAAGCCTTTCCCTGGCGTAATTCAAGGCGTACAGATAGGCCGCGGATGCATGGGTAAATCCCTGCGCCCCGACATCCAGGCGGGCTTCATTCATCATGTGAAACATCACCTGCATGCCTTTGTTCTCCTGGCCCAGCAGAACGCCCCGGCATCCGCCCTTTCCGCCCAGGGTCAGGCTGCACGTGGGGCTGCCGTGAAGCCCCAGTTTTTCTTCGACCCCGGTGCAGACCACGTCGTTAAACGTCGCCAAGGCTGCCGTCATCGTTCACCCGGAATTTGGGAACGATAAAAAGGGAAATGCCCTTGGCGCCCTTGGGCGCGCCTTCGATTCTGGCCAGAACCGGATGGATGATGTTTTCGGTTAAATTCTGGTCGCCGTTGGTGATGAAGATTTTGCTGCCGGTGATGGAATAGGTTCCATCCGGGTTTTTTACGGCGGCTGTGGTCATCGCTCCCAGATCAGAGCCGGCGCCGGGTTCTGTCAGGAGCATGGTGCCGCCCCATTTGCCCGAATAGAGATTACGCAGGTACAGGGCTTTTTGTTCGGCCGTGCCATAAAGTTCCACAAGCTTGCCTGCCCCATGTCCCAGGGTGCCAAAGGCGGTAAAAGCAAAATTGGCGCCAACCAGATACTCGCTTGCCGCCTGCGCCACGACATGCGGAAGCCCCTGGCCGCCGACAGCCGGATCATCCGTCATGGCGATCCACTCTCCTTCCACAAACAGGCGATGCGGCTTTCTGAAGCTTTCCGACACCATGACCTGGCCTGCTTCCAGGCGGACCCCGTCCCGGTCTCCCTGGCTGAACGTGGGCAGGATTTCCTTGATCCCGAAATTTCTGGCCTCGGAAATGGTCATATCGAACAATTTCCGGTTGAATTCCCCGTACTTGGGAAAACGGGTCAACGCTTCCGTGTCGAGCTGTTCATACAATACAAAATCAATGTCCCTGCGGTCTGCAATAACCTGCGCCATAAAAACGCTCCTTGCTTAATATAATAAAGTAAGTCCCTTGTTCGATTTCAAAAACACCATTGTATTCCCCATATAATACATGAATATAAGGAACGCTGCAGTGAGATAGGTGAGCGCATTGTTGTGCATCAATGCTCACTCCCAGAGTATATCCACATTGACTCTGTTTTTCCAGCCCTGACAAAGCCAAGCGTTTCATAGAAACGTATTGCGTTACCATCCGCCGTAAGCATTTGCTGGTGAAACCCTGCGTACTTTTTAAGCATGGCTTGCATCATTTTCTTTCCGACACCTTGTCCTTGGTATTTCGGGTGAACCAGCATATGCGGAAAGTAAACGACCAGATATCCATCAGAGATTGCATTGCCAATGCCGATAAGCTTGCCTTCTGTACGTGCGGTTACAAGACTATGTGAGTTTCGCAGCGCTGCCATCAGTTGTATCCGGCTTTTCTGCAGATGACCACCCGTTTTCCTTGTATAACGCAAGAACTTCTTCTGACTTTATTGTGTCTTGCATTGATATCTCAGGCTGCATGGAGCTTCCTTGCTTTTGGCGCACGGCTCTGCTTTTCAACGGCCGCGGCCGTTTGCGATCCGCTGCAAGTAGCAAACTGAGTTCGGCAAACGTTCCGGAATTTCATCGATACCGAAAGTAGTCTTTTTGAATCCCAAAGAATTGGGGAGGGATTACCATAACCTGACTTTTAATCGCTCATAGACATTGAATAGCAAATTGCGGCAGCACTGAGTAGTTGTCAATTACCGTCGAATAGCCTATAGACGAACTCATCCTTGTGAAGGTGTGGGTATGATCGGCAATCTGATGGGCGACAATCATAATTACTGCACAGATTCCCCTGTAAAAAGTGACACGGCAATTCATTAAAGGTGTATTCGTTTTCACTTTCTTCAGGATGCTCATCTTGGACCAGATATCGCTCCTTCAATTCATCTAGGGAATGCCGATCCCTTCTGAGAAGACCCGAATGTCATCTGAGTTCAGAGTTGGCTGTATTTCTCTACAGCAGTTGGCACATTCTTTACAATCGATGGCAGTCGAAATTTCTTCGTAGATTTCATGAACGATTGAATCAATTTCTTCAATTGAGGTATCGCGGTTTTTTAGAAAAACACGGCAACTGCCAATTTTCGTCTACCTTTCGTTTGGCAATAGCCTTGATTTTCTTTATGTCGATTTCTATTTTCATCTGGTCTGACGCTTCCGATTTCGCAGTGATGTCTCCGATACTTAGCGCTATAACGTGAAAATCTTCGGTTCATTCTATCAATACATTGCTAAAATATAGTATGGTGTCCCCAGAATTCCCCCACCTTATCGCGTAGGGCGATATCTGCACTGCGAACGGCCCGCACATCAGCCGCCGCCGAGTGACGCGACGTGCTCCATAACAATTGATATGACACATAATATAGATCAACAACAACAATGAAAACCTCGATCATGCGGTCGGCTGCATGCGATGTTAGGCGCACTGCTTCTTCAACTTACATCAAGTATCAAGGAGTTTCGCGCCATGCACGACTCTCATAATGTAAACTGAATTGCCACTCATTTCCGTAAATAACACGGTATTTCTTGTGGTTGATATGCCTATAATTTGTGTCAAAGAAAATATTCTCTGGAATCAATGCAAAACGCTCTGGCATAGTGTCGAGACTGTATATTTTCTTTTCCAGTTCGAGTATGAAGTTTTTTGCATTATTTATACTGTCTTCGGCGATATCGAAGAAGATATGCTCCAGGTCTTTTTGGGCATTGAACGATATATTGACTTTATATTTTTTTGCCACGTTTAAACTCCTGGAAAAATTCTTTTGCTTCCGTGAACCTCCCTTCCTTGATGTCTCCTTCTGCTGGAGCCAGCAGTTTTAACAGATTGAATGCATTTATAATTTTTTCATATTCTTTTGCATCCACCAATACCGCCTCGGCTTTACCATTAACTGTTAATACGACAGGCCGTTTTGTATTGTGGATTTGTTCAAGAACAGCGTTAGTATTTCTTTTTAGATCTGTTATGGATCTGATATCTTCTGTTATGCTGATTGGCATCTGCTCACCTCCTGATGAGATTTTTATTTGATGCCATATTATACATGAATTTAATATCTCAAAGCGAGTATTATTTTGTGTTTTTTGGGGTGCTAATGTGAAAATCACCGGGTTATCCGGTGCATTTTATTATTGGCATTCGGTATGGTATCCCCCCGAATTCCCTGAACAGAATCAAAGTCTGACAGGAATTAAGTGAGGTGTTCCGCTAAGCTCCTCCTTTTGCCATCAAAGAAGTTGTTATTGTGCCCTAAACGCCGCCATTTATGATAAATTCCTATCAATGTTAGTTAGTAGTTACCATGGCCCGACCCCGAACCCGGCCCCCCCTAACACTCCCTGATCAGAATGTAATAATTTCGTATCCGTTATCCCGGTATGTTGCCATGCCGGGATGGCCGGACATATCATCAAGAAGCGTCAGACATTGCTCTTTTGCGGCCTCAAGGGTTCTCATTTTATTTGAACATGCCTTACAGACCCCTTCAACCAGACCCGCCTCAAGATTCTTTTTCCACAATCCGTTCAGGGGATTTTCGGGTTTCACGAGCTCAGGAATCAGTTTGACCGAAGCCCCTTCAATGATGATTTTCACTTCATGTCCCTTGGATTTCATATCCAGTGCGTTCAAAAGTACATGGATGAAACACATTGGGTCCCCGTTGAAAACAAACAGAGCGAACTTTTTCATGGGTTACACCTTTCACGGAATGCGACAAAAAACGTTCCAGCTGTGCGGCACCGGGGGAATGGAAGTAAAAATGGCCGCATATAAGGCCATTGAAAGCGCTTTCCCATACGGATCTATCCGTCGTTCCTTGCAATCCGGGGACTGAGTGAGCGGTTTATGGTTTAAATCGTGATACTTCCATTGTGGTATTTCGAGGCCGACGGATTACACAAATTTACACTTCTGTGATGGTCATCCTTATTATGAATTCATCTTTGGACTGGATGTAGGTCCGGATGATGAACATTTTGTAGATCATGAAAATAATATCCGAGATCCGGTCCGATACCGGAAATAGATCACTGGCTCAGACGACGGATACGAATGTGCTACTGGAAACAGTAGGCGACGATGCCGTACGAAAGACCGCAACCTTCTTAAACTCGGTAACCCTTTGGATGCTGCCATATCGGTCGGGTTGAGTCGAAAAGGCCCGTGGAAGTTGGCACGAACATTTGCAACGCAAATCGGCATGACCAATCAATGGTTAAAGAATCCGGGTCTCATATCTGTCAAAGAACTGTGGGTGAACATTCACTATCCGGCTTCGGCCCGATAGCTTACATGAACCGCCGAGTGCGGACCCGCATGCTGGGCGGCGTGGGGGCTGGGGGAAAAAACCCCCGGCTGCCCGAGTAGCCACTTTTCTTCTATGCGTATATTCTTGGCCCTTTTGCATTTCCTCCTGCTGGCTGTATACATTCGGCACACCATTCCCCATCAAACAGAAGGATACTTCGCGGTGCACTTCATAAATAACGGTTCTTAATTGGGGGCTCTCTTGTAACAGACGATCCACCTCCTTTATTTTTGGTACGATCCCTCAAGCCTGCTTTGACATCTTCTTGCCTTCAATTTTGTGTCTTATAGCACATGCCTGCTGGTAGTCTTTAGCGCCCAAGACCGCTCTTATTGGTGCTGGAAAGACGCTGCTGGCTCTCGCTCTACCGAGCAATCTCCTTGCCAAAACATCACATTCCCGTGGCCCTGTTTCAGGTAATCCAATCGGAATGTCAATAGCAATAACCTCAATGTCCATTGCTTCTGATAAAATTTCTGATAGCGCCGAGTATTTCGTCCAATTCAGCTGTGGGTTACCGACCTCTCTTGAAACGACAATCCAAGCACCTCTGCAACCATCTATTCCGGCGAAATATGCCATCGTCTTTCATTCTTTGCGGCTAACAGTATGAATAGATGGAAAACAAGCCCAAATTCAAGCCCGATCCGAAATTGAAGCTGATGGAACAGATGCGACAGGTCCTGCGCTATCATCATTATGCCTATCGCACGGAACAGACATATTGTGACTGGATCGTCAGGCATATCAAATTTCATGGCAGCCAAACCCATCCTTCCCAGATGGGAAAAGTTCAAATCGACGCTTTTTTAAGCCATCTGGCCACCCAGGGCCGGGTCTCCGCTTCAACGCAAAGGCAGGCACTGAATGCGATTATATTTTTATACCGCCACGTACTGGACCAGCCGATTGAAGATCAACTCGAACCGGTTAAGGCCAGAAGACGGGTGCGTCCGCCAACGGTTATGACGCAATCTGAAGTTGGGCGCGTAATGGCTCATATGTCAGGAACACACCTGCTCATGGCCAAAATGCTTTACGGCTGCGGACTGCGACTCCTGGAATGTGTCCGCCTGCGGGTGAAGGCGGCGGTGGACAAAGCCGGCATCACCAAGCGGGTCAGTTGCCATACGTTTCGTCATTCTTTCGCCACGCATCTGCTGGAAAACGGGGTCAATATCCGTGTGGTTCAGGAGCTGATGGGCCATGCCGACGTCAAAACCATCGAGATTTACACGCATGTCATGGAAAAAGACATTTCCGCTGTTTCAAGCCCGCTTGACCGCCTGCTCAACGCTGATTCCTGAAGAATCCTTAACAAGTAATCTCTGAACATGCAATACAATATCTATTGCCGTGAAGCGTTACTCGACATATGCATCCGTGGAGGCGGGCAGTCCATTGATCATCGGGTTAACTGACTGATTTATATAAATGACACGCGGCCCAATGGCCGGAGCTGATTTCGGATAATTCCGGAGAATGGGTTCTGCAATCGGCTGAGCATACCGATGCGCACCGGTCCTGAAACGCGCACCCGGAAGGCAGTTGATTCAGGCCGGGGACAGAGCCCTGAATGGGGGTTAAGCGGCCCTTTTTGCCGCCGATTCTGGGAAGGGAATTAAAAAGCCCGACCGTGTAGGGGTGAAGCGGATTGGCAAACAGTTCCCCGACTTCGGCCTGCTCGACGATTTTTCCCGCATACATGACGGCAACTTTCTGGGCGATGTCGGCAACCAGGCCAAGATCATGGGTGATAAACCATATCGCCATGCCGGTTTCGGTTTTCAGCCGGAGCATCAGATCCAGAATCTGCGCCTGAATGGTGACATCCAGGGCGGTTGTCGGCTCATCGGCGATCATCAGGACGGGGTGGCAGCTAAGGGCCATGGCGATCATCACCCGCTGCATCATGCCGCCGGAGAGCTGATGGGGATAATCGCCCGCGCGCTTGCGCGGTTCCGGAATGCCGACCAGCCCCATCATCTCGATCGCTTCTTCACGGGCCTGCCTGCGGGTCATGCCCCGATGTTTTCGAAGGACTTCGGCAATCTGGAACCCGGTGGTAAACACCGGATTGAGCGATGTCATGGGCTCCTGGAAAATCATGGAAATCCGGTTTCCCCGGATCTGCTTCATTTCCCCGGGGCTTAAGCGGGTCAGATCCCTGCCTTGAAAATCAATGACCCCTTCCGTTATTTTCCCGTGAGGTTTGGGAAGCAGTCCCATGACCGAAAGCGCCATGACGCTTTTTCCGGACCCGCTTTCCCCGACCACGCACACGGTCTCCTGGGCAGCTACGGCAAGATGGACATGATCCACGGCCGTAACCAGACCCTGACGGGTCATGAACCGCGTGGTAAGCCCCTGGATGTGAAGGATGGGATCATTCATAGCAATTGGAGGGAGGGATCCAGAAAATCCCGGAGCCCGTCCCCGAACAGATTAAAACCCAGAACCAGCAGCAATATGGCGGCTCCGGGAAAGGCCGCCACATGCGGGGCAATCTGAATGTACTGCCTGCCTTCGGACAGCATGGCCCCCCATTCGGGCTGGGGCGGCTGGGCGCCCAGGCCCAGAAAGCCCAGGGCCGCCGCCTGAAGCACGGCGGTTCCCATGCCCAGGGTGGCATAGACAATGATGGGCGACAGGGCATTGGGAAGGATGTGGCTGAAGATGATCCGCAGATGACTGCCGCCCATGTGCCGGGCGGCCTGAACAAAAAGCTGCTCCCTGAGCGTCAGAACGCTGGAGCGGACGATTCTGGCATAGTGGGGAATGTAGACGATGCCGACGGCAACCATGGTATTGGGAAGGCTTGGCCCCAGAATGGCGGTGATGAAAATGGCCAGAAGAATGGCGGGAAATGCCAGCAGCACGTCCATCAGCCGCATGATCACACTGTCCGTCCAGCCCCCGAAATAGCCGGCGGCAAGACCCAGAAGGGTTCCGGGAACCAGGGAGATGACAACGGAAATCAGTCCGATCATCAGGGATATGCGGCTTCCGAATATCACCCGGCTGAAGATATCCCGGCCCAGGCTGTCCGTCCCGAAAACATGGGCCTGATCCGGTGCTTTCAGCCGGTTCAGGGGCTGCGGCAAAATGGGGTTATACGGGGCAAGCAATGGCCCCAGCAAGGCCGTGATGAGAATTATGGCAATAATCACCGCTCCGGCCATGGCGCTGTAATTTCGAAACAGTCTTGAGAGCTGCGAGCGGCTATTCATGAATGCGTATCCTCGGATCCAGCAGGACATACACCAGATCCACCATCAGGTTGCTGACGGCCATTATCAGGGAAAACATGAGAATGCACCCCTGAACCGCAGCGTAATCCCTTGCCATTAAAGAATCCACCACATACCGGCCAAGTCCGGGCCAGGAAAAAATGGTTTCGGTAAGAACAGCGCCGCCCAGAAGGAGCCCGAAATTCAGGCCGATAATGGTGACAACCGGCAAAAAAGCATTGCGAAGCGCATGGCGAAAAATAACCACGCTTTCATCCATGCCCTTGGCCCTTGCGGTCCGGACATAATCCCGGTTCAGGACTTCCAGCATGCTCGATCGGGTCATGCGGGCCACGACCGCCATGGGTATGGTGGCAAGTGTAATGGACGGCAGCGTCAAATGCCGGATTGCGTCCCAGAAATCCGACAACTGGCCTGCCAGCAGGGTGTCCACAACAAGAAGCCCGGTGATGGAAGGAATGTCCACGCCCATGCTGATCCGTCCCATCATGGGAAGAATGGGAATTTTTACGGAAAAAACATAGATCAGCATCAGGCCCAGCCAGAAAATCGGCATGGACACGCCGATAAGGGCCATGACCATGGCGCCGTAATCCAGAACCGAGTATTGCCAGACCGCGGAAATGACGCCCGCGGAAATCCCCAGAATCACGGCGATCAGCATGGCTGCGATTGAAAGCTCTATGGTTGCAAGCAGCCGGACCCCGATTTCGCCGACAACCGGTGCGCCGGTCCGAACCGAATTGCCGAAATCCCCTTGAAGAATCCGGCTCAGATAAATGCCGTACTGGGTCATGACGGACTGGTCCAGGCCAAGCTGGGTCCGGAGCCTGGCAAGCTCCGCGGGGCTGGCGAATTCTCCCAGCAGGAGCCGGGCCGCGTCTCCCGGGATGAGCCTCAGCATCAAAAAGACCAGCACGGACACTCCCAGGAGAATCAGGATAAGCTGCAGAACCCGTTTAAGGACATAGCCCAGCGGCATGGGTGGTTATTTATCCTTCCAGACCATCTGAAACGAATTGAGTCCGTTTGGCCGAAGCGGCACATCGTGAAGTTTTTTGCTGAAGCTTCTAACGATGGTGGTATGAACCAGGGGAACCCAGGGCGCTTCATCATGAAAAATGACCTGGGCCTGCTGATAAAGCTTGGCGCGTGCATTCTTGTCAAAAACCTTCTGGGCTTTCAGGCAGATTTCGGTGAATTCGGCGTTCTTCCAGATCGCCACATTGGCAGCTCCCGGAGTCTTGGCGGTATCGGCGGATAAAAGCCCGTAAAGGAAATTGTCCGGGTCCGCATTTCCGCCCAGCCAGCCCAGCATGCACAGGTCATGCTCGCCGTTGGAGGTTTTGCTGAGGTATGCGCCCCATTCCTGCCGGACGATCTTGGCGTTGATTCCCACGGCTGCCAGATAGGCTTGAATGAGTTCGGCGGTCTTTACCGGATCCGGCATATAGGCCCGAGACACCGGCATGGCCCAGAGCTCCAGCTCGCTGTTTTTGTCAAAACCGGCATCCGCCAGAAGCTTTTTGGCTTTTTCCGGATTGTAGTCATAGGGTTGAATCGCATCGTTATATCCCCAGATGGATGGGGGGAACGGATTTTTTGCCGGAATGGCCAGTCCCTGGAAAATGGTCTTGATCAGGGTGTCCTTGTCAATGGCATGGCTGATGGCCTGGCGGACCCGGGGATCTTTGAGCCTGGGCTTTTCCGTGTTCATGGCCAGATATCCCACGTTGACGCTGGGCCGGTTGATCACCGTCATTTTGGGATCTTTCATGACGAGATTGACGGAATCCGGATCCAGGTCATCGGCAATGTCCACGGTTCCGGACTGAAGGGCCATGAGCCGGGCGGATGGCTCGGGTATGGATTTTAATATGATTTTATCCACCAGGGCCTTTTTCCCCCAGTAATTCTCGTTTCTTTCCAGGATGATCTGATCGTCTTTAACCCATTTGACGAATTTAAAGGGCCCGGTCCCGACCGGATTCATTCCGATCTGATCCTTGTACTCGGCCATGGCCTTGGGGGATAAAATGGGGCAGAGCCACAGCGCCAGGTTGTTTAAGAGCGGGGCATACGGTTTTTTGGTGATCAGTGCGACCGTGTAATCGTCGATGATCTTGATTTCCTTGACCGCATCCAGGGACAGGCTGAGATATTTCCATTTTCCATAGGCATAAAACGGGTGTTTTTCGTCGATGATCCGGGCAAAGGAATCATACACGGCCTGGGCGTTAAAAGGCGTGCCATCGTGGAATTTCACGCCTTTTCGCAGGTTGAACGTCCAGGTAAGTCCGTCATCGGAAACCTTCCAGGATTCGGCCAGCTGGGGCTCGACATCCATGGTGTCTTTTCCGAAAATGACGAGATTCTCCAGCACCTGGATACCGGCCTTGATGGATTCCCCGTCGGTGGCCTGGGCCAGATCCAGGCTGACGGAATCGCCTCCCCTGCCCCAGATCAGGATTCCTCCGGCAACCGGCTGATCCGCGGCAACCGCAACCGAAGCACAGCAAAATAACGCAAGTATACACAAAAACAACCGCTTTCGCATGACTGACCTCCTCTTTAGTTAAGCATGAATTATTCCCAAAGAAATCGCACCGTCCCGGTCTTGCTATCGGATTCCTTATAGACAGATCCTTTGGGGCGCTGCAAGAAAAGAATCGCTGCTTCCTGAATTTTCCGGTGGGCCCGGACGCAGCGCTCCAGCATATCGCCGGAAGCAACTTCATCGGGAACTTCCACGATGATATCCGAACAGGTGATCTCTGGGTATCGGACCGCAAAATTGGTGGATTCGCTGCGCTCGGAAAGGGGATAGACCAGAAGCGGCTCATCGGATGATGGCGGAAACACATCCGGCTGCGGCCCCCTTGCGTAGCGCTGATACCGGGCTGCGATCTCTTGATTCGATGAAACGATATCCGGCTGAGAATTCAAGGCGTCATGCATATTTTCTGCAAGGCGCCGCGCTGTGTCATAAAGCGGATGATCCGGGCTTTCGATGAACGGAATCTGGGTGTACACAAAGGTTCTGGGGATCCAGTATTCCTGAAACCCGCTGGGCGCATACCCGGAAAACGGCTGCTCCCATTCGTGGCTGGGCACCCCGTGATGGTCGATCATGATTTCCGGCATCCATCTTTTCCACAGCCTGGGCTTTGCTTCGGCTTCGGGAAAGCGGGGGGGGTTGCGGAAATAATCGCTGTAGTATTCGGCGCCCAGTGCGTTGTAGCGGGCGGCATGGTGTTTTCGGCCCGTCCCTTGCGGCAGAAGCTCCTCGAGGGTGGCCACGCCATCCGGATTTTCAACAGGAATAAAGACGACATTCACATCCCGAAGCAGTTCAATGCCGGGCACTGTGGTTGCAAGGGCCCAGGCTGTTTTAAGGCAGGCATTGGTGCTGGAGACCTCGTTGGCATGGTGCCTGGCGTTGCAGAAAAGCGTGGGTTTCAGCAGCCGGAGCTTGGGGATGGACACCCATTTGCCGCGGCTTTCAAGCACAGCCTCAACCGCCCAGACAGGTCTGTTCTGATAAGAAGTCGCCGCCCGCCAGACCGACAGGTGCGGCACCCCGTCGCATCGTTCCAGCCAGGCTTTGACTTCCCCATACAAAAGCAATCGATTGCCCGGCGGCGCTTTTTCCTTGTGGATCATCTGTTTTCCGGAGCGACGAAAATCCGAAGCGGGTTTTCGTCCGGGGTATTTGATCCACAGCCCCAGATGACCCGGAAATCGTTCGGCGTCATACGCCCGGCAGGCTATCAATGCATCCAGCGCATCGCTTTCCAGGCCGCCGGAAGGAATGGGCATGTCGATTCGAAGGGATTTATCCGAAAGATGCAATCCCGTGATCCGGATCTCGGATGCAGACGCCGGATCCTCCAGCTCCATGTCCATCGGCCAATCCAGGGGCTGCGCCATCAGGCTGGCCGAGGGCTTTTTGCCGCGGGTATGTGAATATGTTTTTGGCGTAATCCTTCCCAGTTGAAGCGAATCCGCAAAAGCCCAGCTCTTTGCTCAAGTCGGCAAACCGCGAAAGAAGCACGAAGTACAGATCTTCATGCAGGGCTTCCATGGGGCAGATCCGCTCTTCCCCGATTCCCAGAGGCACGTCGGTTTCCTCGATCCAGACATTGATCCGGATGCTTTCCCAGAATGCGAACGTGTATTCGCGGGGGTTGCCTTTGCGCTGACTTTGCATCATATCCATGAGGGCAGGCAGCCAGTTTTTCTGGAATGTCTGCCAGAACCGTTCCCGATCGGTGGCAACCGGTTGATCCAGGATCATGTGATCGCTCTGCCACAGGCGGATTCCTCCGGTTGTCGGGTGAACATAACCAAGATCCGGACGTCCTTCCACATACATCATCCGGACCCATCTCGGAGAAAACCCTTTATCCATCAAGACTTCTTGCGAAGCAGACTTTGCCAGAATTCGATAGATATCCGGCTGATCCGGGGTTTCGGCAATGCGAATCTGATGGTTTTGCAGCCCCAGCTGGCCTGCCAAGAGCTCTGCAACCGGGAAAAGCTCCTGAAGCCAGCGGCTGCGAAGCTCAAGCGCCCCATCCATTCCGACAAAAGGCTTATAAAAAATATCCAGCCGTCAATGGCAGGACAGCGTTTCAATTCAGGAAGGATTACCTCCATCAGCCAGCAGAGCCCGGGTTTATAAGCATTCAGGACCGTCAGGCCCGGTTCATAGCCCCGGGAGCGAAAAATTTCTTCCAGAACACCTCGAATATGATCGCGTTTCTCCTGCGGCTTGCTGATCAGGATCAGCCCCTGGATTTTTCCCCGGCCCTTGGGAATGCCGGAGGCCAGGTCGAGAAGCGCCTCGATTTCCCCTGTCCAGGTGACATATTCCTGTAGGCTGTCCTCCCTGCCAGGCTGAATGGGCCCGTGGGTCAATCCATACGGGTTAAATGGACGCGCTTGGGTCCTGCTTCAAAAATTTCCATGACGGATTTTCAACAATTCCGGCATGCAGCCTTCGCCCCGCATACCCTTTGCCCGAAACCAGCTGCTGAAACATCGCCACCTGCTCCCGGAATCTGTCGATATTTTTGCACCCCGGACCGCCATCTGCCATTGCCAAGGCAAACCATTTTTTTAATGCACCCGGCAGGGTTCGGGGATTTCCCTGAATGCGGATCACCCTTGGAGCGCCTGATTTTTGGGAAATCAGCTTGACGTCATCTGAAACCAGACCGTCTTCATGAATTTCAAAGCGGATTTCCGGATTCAGGTTATTTTCACAGCCCGCAACGGGAAAGGTGATTTCGGTTGCTCCCAGCGACATCATTGCCGTCATCTCGCTGAGGGCAAGCCCCAGTTCAGGGGAAATGGTCGACGTTTTCAGCAGAATGCCCGCTTTCAGGATTCGGGATCTCGGGTTCTGGTGGCTTGTGCCATAGATTCCGTTTTCTCCTGCCAGATTCAGCAGATCTATGGAAAGCGCCGGAGAATGGGGGCAATGGAAGGGCTCCGGGACGGTTTCAGACCCGCCAAAGGCCATCCGGTTCAGTTCCCGCCCCATTTCAAGGGCGCGAATTGCCCATCAGATACGCCATATCCGGACGGGGCTGCCAGACATGGCTTTCCGGTGGCTTATGACTGAAGCCCGGAGGCGAAATTCCGGGAGGCAGGACCACAAGGGTTGATCCGGATCGCTTTTTGCCCCGGATGCGGACGATCGGCAAATTGAATGCCGTGGTTTCAAAGGAAAGACGGGCGGTCAGATTCAGAATCCCGGCCCAGATATCTGAATCTGTTACGCCGGGGTCAACGGCAATGGTTAGTCCGAGATCATCCGGATATCCGTCGCCGTTGGTATCCGGCCATATAACGGCCGCATCGAAAAAACGGGTAATATCCATCAAGAAAAACCCTTTTCAGCAAGGCAATGGGATCCGGCATGCCGGCTTTATATTTTGGCCATTTTGCATTGCATTCTCCCATCCTTATATTGTATGAAAAACGTGCCAAAATAAAATACCGGCAAGAACCTTAAGGTGTTTTCCGATATTGCCATGCGGTTTCATATTCTATAAATTGCTGCTGATCCTGGGAGGTGTCATGTCCGCAATCTGCGTGGCCGGCTGCAGGGAAAAGGATTCCTTCCCGCAGCCGGCATCCCGTCAACCTGTTCCCGCCCTTACCATCGTTGCTTTGGGCGACAGCCTCACGGAGGGGTATGGGGTTGAAGAACACCAGGCATATCCGGCACTTCTTGAAGCAATGCTTCAGAAAGAAGGGTTTTCCGGCACGGTCATTAACGCCGGCATCAGCGGCGAGACCAGCAGCGGCCTTCTGTCCCGCATCAGCCGGGTGCTTTTGCTGAAACCCGACATCGTTATTCTGTGCACGGGTGCCAATGACGGCCTTCAAGGCATGGATCATGGCCTGATACAAAACAATATTTCCAAAATGGTTCGGATATTCAAGGAACACCGGGTCACGGTGGTTCTGGCCGGCATGAAAATGCTGGTCAATTATGGTCCGTCATACACTGCTCCGTACGCCCGGCTCTATGCCGAAATCGCCGATCAGGAAAAAATCCTTTTTATTCCGTTTTTACTGGAAGGCGTTGCCGGAAAGCCGGAACTCAATCTGGCGGACGGCATCCATCCCAATGCCAAAGGCTACAAGATCATCGCAGCATCTGTCTATCCGCTTGTTTTAAAGGCCATCCATCAAAGACAGGCCCAATAACGACAAGTTGGGATTATGGCCGCTGTCACTGCATTCTTGCCAGAACAATACAGTTTTTCTCATACAGGATTTCATGGGCGCCGACCTCAGCCAGACGTGTTTTTTTGGTGATCAGCAAATCCCCTGAAGCCGGACTGGCGCATCTGAACAAGTTTTTGGGCATAAAACATGAAGCTGGGCAGGGTATGGCCCCACATCACGGTACGTTCCGGAAACCGGGAGGCAATCAGCGCCGCTTCCCGGACAGGAGACTGCATCAATTCTCCGATGCGCGGCATCAGAACCAGATTGACCAGAAGCAGATAGGCCACGGAAACCACAATGGCAGGCCTTATCAGTCCGGATTGCCCGGCAAAGAAAAGAAGCGATCACGGAAACGGTCAGAAGGCCGCAGAAAACATAATATCCCGCACCAAAGAGCGACTGGCCGTCCCCCATCATGCACGCGGCAAAATCATCGTGAACATAAGGAATGGCCAGCGAAATGGCCAGCGGAAGAATCAAAAATATCCCCAGAAAAGACGGCTGCCGGCACAAGATATGATCTCAGATGCGCCAACCGTTCGTAAACGCCGCCATACAGGATGAAAAGCGGCGGAAATGCGCTGAGAATATAATGGGGAAGTTTGGTGCTCCCAAAAGAGAACAGGATCAGCACAAACCCGACCCAGATAAAACAGAAACGATATACATCCTGCTTGAAAAGCGATCTGGCCTGGCGAAAAAGGCCAAACAGCAGGCCGCAATGCGGAAGGGTTCCGATAATGATCACGGGAAGATAATAGAGCAGAGATCCGGAATGTCCTTCAAATGTCCGTGAAAAACGTTCTAAATTGTGTTTTAGAAAGAAATCCTGTATAAATATCATTCCCTGGTCAAGGTATTCCAGCACATACCAGGGAAGCGCTATGGCCATAAAGATCAGAATCGCAGGAAGGTTGAAAACCATCTTCAGCCAGAGCCGGAACTGTCTTTGCATCAGGCAATAAATCAGGCTGACGCCAAACGGAATGACTACGGCGACCGGACCTTTGGCCAGAAAACCAAGCCCGGCATAAATGGCGGCCGTATATATCCGGCGTTTATGGTTTTGCGTATATTCATAGAGATGAAAGAGACATTGCGTCAGGAAAAGATTCAGGGCCGAATCCACAATCGCGGCCTTACCGATAATGGTAACCTGGATGGCGCTGATGAAAAACAAGGCCGACAGAAAGCCGCTTTGAAGACCGACATGGCGACGGGTAAAGCTGAAAATCGCCAGCATCCACAGAAATGTCGCCACGGCGGACGGAAAACGGGCTGCAAATTCATTCAGTCCGAAAATCCGGAAGCTGATCACCTGAAGCCAGTAGATGAGAATGGGTTTATCATATTGCGGTGCGCCATTGATATGGGCAGTCAGGTAGTTTCCGCTTTCAAGCATTTCCCGGCTGGCTTCAGCGTAAAACCCTTCGTCCTCATCAAAAAGCGGGGCAGCGCCCAGCAGGGGAAAAAGGCTGAGAAAAGCAATGCCAAGCAGTATCGCGATCCGGTAATCAAATTTGGGAAAGCGCCGGTTAAGCCATTTCATGATCGTATCCTGTGGTCGAGGTCGGGAAATCCCGTATTTTTTAAATGTTGAAAACCTGCCATGGAAACCATTCAATACAAAGATATGAAAAATTACCATGTTTCACACTGAAATGAAAGCCGTTTCCAAGCAGAGCGGAACCGGCACATGAAAAAGCGGAACCGGCACATTCATAAATGGGTTGGGGCAATGTTAGTTGCCATGACCCTTGGTGGCGCTATCTGGTGGCATATTTCCCTGAATCCCCGCTTTTCCCCGGTAATTGAAAACCAGATTTACCGCAGTGCCCAGCTTTCGGTTTCCCGCCTGGATACCATTATCCAGGACCATGGCATTCGAACCATTATCGCCCTGCTCGGGCCTGAAAAAGGCGCCCCCTGGTATGAGAACGAGAAAGCCCTGGCCGCAAAGCGTCAGGTTCAACTGCTCAATATCGGATTCGGCTCCCACGAACTTCCTCAGTACAACCGGTTGAATCAACTTGTGGATGCGCTGCTTAGCGCCCCGCGCCCCATCCTGCTGCACTGCTACAGAGGGGCCGATCGGACCGGCATGGCCAGCGCCATTGCCCTGATTTTAAATTCTGATCCATCCCTTGAAACCATCGAAAAGCAGATTTCCTGGCGATTCGGTGTCGTACCTTATTCCAATTCCATCGGCGTCATGTTTTTCAATCGATACAGCCAGTGGCTCACCGCAACCGGCAGACACCACAGCCGCGACAATTTCCTGGACTGGATCCGCAACCGCTATGTGGATCCCAAGGGAAATATCGAATATGACATCAACAGCATCAATGACAAAAGCTTTGAAGACAGCATGTGGAAGGACAGGCGGGTGGCAACGGTACAAAAAGGGGCTGGCCAGTATGTTCTTCGGGGATGGGCCGTGGACTACCGGCGGTTATCCCAGGTGGACGCCCTTCAGGTGGGCATCGGCAAGACGTTCCGGCAGGCCGCATATACCACGCAGCAGCCGGATTTGCCGGCTTTTCTTGGGCTTTCCGGGTCTTTGAATCCGCTGCTGGCCCTGGGATGGGAATGTAAAGTGGAGGAGCAGGATCTGATCCCCGGCTGTCACGATATTCAACTGTCAATCGGCGGCCCCGGCACGATCAAAACAGTGATCAACACCCGGATCCAGCTGTGTGTCGAATAAAACGGGAAACAATGAAGCCGCAGTGCTTTCGTTTTATTTCGTCAGCCGGTTCTCAGGGAGCGTTATTTCCCGAAACAACTCGTCAGTAACCCCCAAGACATCGTACGGTGGATCAAAACCTAATTTTTCAGCGACGTTAAGGTTAAAGGATATTTTAGGCGGCGAATTATCGGTCATCGGCAGGGATCGCGGCAGCTCTCCCTGAAAAATGCGAATGATTTTACTGGCCTTGGATGCCCCCCGGGGGCCAAAGTCAATGCTGGAAAACCCCATCAACGCCCCGGCCTTGACATATGTTGTTCCGTCCCGTGCAAAAACAGGGATGCGATGCTTGGTCAATGCGTCCAGAATGCGTGTCACATCGCTTTTTTTCCAGTCAAAACAGTCCAGCGCCGGTTGGTAGAAGGCATCAATTCCCTGCTGAACCAGCCAGTTGATCCCCGCCAGGCAGTCATCGACATTGCCCGTAAATTTTAATTTGTTGTACTCAATCACCTCAAAACCTAACGACTTACCGATCTCCTGCGCATCGTCCACATTGGAAAACACCCTGCCATCCGCATTGTTTACTGACAACAGACCCAGCTTTTTGAATCGAACCACTTTATGAAAAAAGGTAAACATCTGTTTGAAGCGATCCGGAACAACGCGGGCCGTGAAGTTATCAACGCCTGAATCCGTGGCGACTGAGACACGAATCCGGACCGAACCGGGTCCGACACCGCAATCGCAAGGACGGGAGTCCTGCCGTTATTGACCTTCAGGACAGCGGCAGTGGGAGGCGTTCCTGCCGTGATAATCAGATCGATGTCATTTCGTGACATGAGCTTCGTTGCTTCATCATTGAGCATCTTCTCAGAACCCGGAGCCCCCCATCCGGTATGGATACGTGCGTCCTCCGGAAATTCGATGCGATCTTTCCACCCCATGCGTGCGAGATTTTCCTTTATGGCATTCATGATTTCCGCAAATGCCCAGAAATCATTGGCTTCGATGTAGGCGATTCGATATTTTTTCGCATGTGCTTTCGGATGGTTATCATCGGAATCACTATGCAAAACAACGACGAGCATCAACACCGTGACAATGAAAACATCCCTTGAAATACAATTTCATTTGCGGACTCCGGGCCCGGTTGCGACAGCGATATTATTTCAATGCATCATGATGCGCTCATAAACAGTCATGTCAGTTTCTTCACAAACGAATACCCCAGGTGAAGGTATGCGCTCTCAGCCGCGCGTCTGCCGGATGACGTTCTTAGAATCATGCCGGTTTTAAGCAGATACGGTTCGACCACATCCACCAGGGTATCGGTTTCTTCCTGAAGGGTTGCGGCAATGGCTTCAATTCCGACCGGGCCGCCATCATAAAAATCAATGACGGTTTTCAGATAACGCCGGTCAAGATCCGTAAGCCCTTTTTCATCGACCCCTTCAAGAAACAGGGCCGCATTGACGATATCCGCCGTGATAACCCCGTCTGCCCGGACCTGAGCATAATCTCTGACCCGTTTCAACAGACGATTGACGATGCGGGGCGTCCCCCGGGACCGCCGGGAAAGCTCCTGAGCACCGGCGTTGTCAATGGGAATTTTCAGCAGGGCCGCAGACCTTCCGGTTATCTGAACCAACTCTGATTCGCGATAAAAATCCAGGCTTCTGAATATCCCGAACCTGTCCCTTAAAGGCGAAGACAGCAGGCCGACCCGTGTTGTGGCGCCAACAAGACAAAACTGTTCCAGGCGGATGCGATGGCTTCTGGCATGCGCCCCTTTGTCAAACACAAAGTCAACGGCAAAGTCCTCCATGGCCGGATACAGAAATTCTTCAACTGCCTTGGGCATGCGATGGATTTCATCCACAAACAGCACATCCCCTCTGGACAGGTGGGTCAGGATGCCAATAAGATCGCCGCCTTTTTCCAGGGCCGGGCCGGATGTCACGGTGAGATTTCCGCCCATTTCATTGGCGATGATGTGGGCCAGCGTGGTTTTCCCCAGGCCCGGAGGCCCATGAAACAGCACATGGTCGAGCGGCTCTTTGCGCATTTTTGCAGCTTCGATCGCAATTTTAAGCGTTTCAACCACTTCGGTCTGGCCGACATATTCGGACAAACGCTCGGGGCGAAGCGACAGCAGATCAGCTTCAATGTCTGCAGGCTGACAGGTTCCGGCAACAATACCCTGAATCAAGTCAGGCGATTTTTTCATTCTATCGGTCATTTTGGCCTGGCACGAAACACTTCTTCAAGAAGCGCTTCCGGAGTGAGTATCGAAGGATTATGGGAAAGTGTTTCATCGATTCTGCGTCTGGCCTCAACGGGTTTTATGCCCAGCTGTTCAACCAGTACATCCATGACCGGCTGAATCAGGTCCCCCATCTGAAGCCTGGGTCTGTGCGTTTCCATCTCCGGCAGTATGAACCTGTCGAGTTTTCCCGCCAGGGATGCAATCATTTTTTGAGCCGTCCGTTTTCCGATTCCTTTGAGTTTCTGGAGTTTGTCCAGGTCGTTTGCTTCGACAGCGCAGGCGATATCCTGGACTGGGACGGTCAGGGCCTTTGCGGCCTTCATGGGGCCGATGTCTTCCACCGTTATCAGGCGCTGAAAAAAATCCTTTTCTTCATCGGTGTTAAAGCCGATCAGTACGGGTTTGGGCTGCTTTTCCGTCTGATGAAAGTATATGAACAGCGATACACTGTCCCCGACATTGCGTTCCTTTAACGACTCCAGGACAATGGTCGGCAGCAGCACCTCATACCCGATCTGATTGGCCAGAATCAGTATTCGATCATCGTTTTTCTGAAGAATGCTGCCTTCGATATACCCGATCATTTCACACCTATCGCTATTTAATTCATGATTCTGACATCGTGATGTCTCAACAGCCCGATCATCGCCAGTCCCAGAGCATCTGATGCGTGATCCGGCTTGATGGGGGTTGTCAGGGACAGGCGGCTGCGAACCGATTTTTCCAGCTGACTTTTGCTGGCATTGCCGTTTCCGGTAAGCACCTGTTTGGCTTCCCGTACCGGAATTTCCTGTATGGGGATATTGTGAACTGCACCTGCCAAAAGGATTATCCCGGAAACTTTCCCCAGAACAATGCCGGAACGTGGAAATTTCTCAAGGGAAAACACATCTTCGACAATCATCATATCCGGCATTTCAGTGGACAGGATATGATGAAGCTGTGAATAAATCTGACTCAGGCGGAGGGGCAATGCAATGCGGGCTGAAGTGTGAATGCTGCCGTAAGAATAATTCTGGATGGTTAATCCTTTTCCGGAAACAATTCCAATTCCTGTTGAGGCCAAACCAGGGTCTATGCCTATCACCTTAATCATGGGTCATGGATATCATCCATACGGGAGGGGTTAAGAGCCTTCAAGTTTTTGTTTGGCGATTTTGGCTTCGTTGCTGGAAGGATATTTGGTGATCAGTTCTTTCAGGATCAGTCGCCCATTGGACTTGTCTCCAAGATTGAAAAATGAAAAACCCTGTTTCAGAAGCGAGGCCTGGATCTTATTTCCCTTTGGGTAGTTTTCAATTACCTTCTGGTATTCCAGAATGGCTTTTTCATACCACTTCTGCCGGTAATAGATTTCTCCAACCCAGAACTGGGCGCTGTCGGCAATGGCGGATTTGGGATAGCGCTTGAGAAATTCCAGTGAAGTCGGTTCGGGCTGCTTCAAGCTCCCCGGAATCAAAATCCTGCTTGGCCTTGGCGTAGAGTTCGTTTTCAGCCATCTCTTTTGCAGGAGGGGTCTCGGCCTTGTCCTTGCCAGGGAGCTTTTCCGGAACCGTCTTTGCGGAAGTTGGTTTTTTTGCGCCGCCGTCCAGAGCCAGGTATTCTTCTATGCGAAGCAACCGGTCTTTTATTGAAAGAGACGCCTGCTCCAGATTGGCCACTTTGGATTCAACGCTGTCTCCGGTATCGCCGGAAAGCATATTTTTTTGACGGTTCTCTTTTTCTTCGATTTTTCCCCTCAGAAGCTGAAGTTGTTCCTGAAGCCTGTCTACGGTGGCATAAAGTTCGGCATACTGGCTGCGAAGCTGCTGTTCTTTTTCCATCTGGCTTTTTCGGAAATCTTCCATTCGCAGCTGAAACTGATCTCTGGATTTTTCAACATCGGATCCGCGGCGCTCCAGATTCGAAATGCGACTGTCGGCCCTTATGACTTCCTGATGGGAAGCACATCCAGCTCCCAGAAGAACTGACGAATAAATAACATACCGAAATAAGCTGGATTTCATGATCAGAAATTCACCCATGGATAAGGATTTATGAAACCGTACGGGAAAAGCAATCCTATTTTCGCCCGTCCCGATACGAAAATGGCAGGCAACACAGTCTGATGTGCTAACCTGCCATTACCAAACAATAAAAGCAATCATGTCTTGAAAGTTTTATTTCAGGACAAAATGAGCCCGTCTGTTTTTAGCATAGGCGGCTTCTGTCTTGGCAGGATCAAGCGGTTTTTCTTTGCCATAGCTGATCGTGGTCATTTTGGCAGCCGGAATGCCCAGGTTAACCAAGATAGGCTTTTGCAGCTTCTGCACGTCTTTCACCCAGCGCAACGTTGTATGCAACTGTGCCGCGCTCATCGCAATGGCCTTCGATGGTGGTGGCAGCTGAATTGCTCTTCAAATAGGCAGCCTTGTCTTTCAGAATGGCCTGTGCAGTAGCATCCAGAACAGCACTGTCAAAAGCAAAATTGACATCCTGTTTCATGAATTTTTCTCGAGCTGTCAATCCTGAAGTATCAACTGCAGGAGCAGTCGCAGGCGCAGGCGCAGGCGTTTTCGCTACTTCAGCGGCTTTTGATACGGCTGCTTCAGGTTTTACGGCTTTTTTTGCACATGATGCGGTTAACATCAAACCCGGCACGATAAACAACATTGCTAAAATTACCCAATACTTTCTCTTCATTTTACTTCCTCCTTTTATTAAATTAATTTGTCACACCCGGTGACCATTTGGGTTCTGATTGCTGACCGGGCATACTCATCAACCTGCGTTGATCCGCCCCGTAAGCAGTCATAACATAAATTCTCGATGTTCCTTCTCGGGTAGAGCTGAACGCTATCATGCTGCCATCCGGCGACCACGATGGCGATTCGTTGTCTCCCTGAGCGTAAGTAAGCCGCGTCAGGCCCTTGCCATCCACTCCGATAATACAGACATTAAAGCCGTTTCCTTTTTCCAATGCCGTGTAAACGATTTTATCCCCTTTGGGGGACCACTCCGGCTGCGTGTTGTTATTTCCCTGAAAGGTAAGGCGTTCGGCATTTCCGGAATTCATATTCTGGATGTAAATCTGAGGGGTTCCGCCCCTTCTGGATACAAAGGCCATTTTTCTGCCATCCGGCGACCAGGTCGGGGAAAGATCAATTCCCAGACTATCTGTTAATCTATTAATAACTTTTCCCGTTCCGGTCAATAAATAAATTTCAGGATCTCCAGAAAAAGACAAGGAAGCGGCCAGTTCAAACTTGCCGGGAATCCAGGCAGGTGATATGCCCATGCCTTTTTTATCCACCACGGAAATTCGATTATCAGAAATATTCTGAATAAACAAGTCCGGCTTTCCTTTGGCATATGAGGTATAGGCAACCCACTTGCCATCATGAGACATTGCAGGAGAAAGATTAATGCTCTGGTTATGGGTGATCTGGGTGGGAGCCATAACCATCGAATTCGCAGAGATACACTTCTTTGCCGGCGGAACCGGAGGAAACAAACACGATTTGACTCTCAAACAAGCCGGTGCTTCCGGTCAGCAGGCCCATGATTTCATTGCAGAACCGGCGAATCATCATACGAAGATCTTTCACATTGCCGGTATATTTTCTGCCGATCAACTGCCGTTCATTGTAAGTGTCAAAAAGCCGCAGATCCATTTCAAGCTGGGTATTGTTTATGGAAACAGCGCCGGTTACCAGAAGTTCGGCCCCGACCGTGGTCCAGCCCCTGAACATGGGCGCTGCAACATCGGATTTCTGGGCATCCACCAGAAAAGAGCCCCTGTCCAGGATTTTGAAATAACCGGTAAATGCCAGCATATCCGAAACCATATTCGCGCCGGTTTGCGCGGTTTCAGACGCGGACGCGTTTCCGGTAACGGGCTTAAAAAAAGGAATGGCTATGGGAACTTTCTTCAATAACGGGTTGTTGATATCGACATAGTCGTATTTGTCTGCGCCAAAAACAGTTCCGGTCCACAGCAAACCGATCAGGATCATCCCCCAGACTCGACAGGAGCGGGTGAGCGCCCGGTTTTTGTTACATCCGGCATTTCCGGAATCCACGATCATGTTAACTCCGTTTCAGTCCTTTAGGGGTAAAAATCAACCCCAGGTCATAATATGGCTGCGCAAATTCCCTGGGCAGGGGGGGCAGCGGGCTTGATTTTTTAACGGCTTTATACACAGAATCATCAAAATAACTGTTACCGGATTTTTTTTCAAACCAGATATCTGTTATTTCGCCATTTTTCAAAATTTTGATTACGATAACGGACACAAGATCGGTTCGTCCGCCGACAAGCTGTTCATTGAACACCCAATTGTTATTCAATATGGTCGGGAATCAGTGATTTATAAAAATCAATGGGCTGTATGCCAAAAGCGCCGGTCCCGCCGGTCCCGCCGGTCCCGCCACCGCTACCACCAGCGGCGCCGCCCGTTGCCTTTCCGGACACGGGTTCATTTGAGGGACTCTTGGCAGTTTCTGACTCGGCCTTTTCAACCTTGCTCTTGATGCGGTCCAGGGCAGATGCCAGGGGATCAACGGGTTTGGTTTCCTCCACCTGTTTTTCAATACGGTTCAATGCATTTTTAATGGCCTGGTTGGATTTAAATGTCTCTTTTTTCAAAGATGTTTTTATTTTCGGCTTTTCATTGGAAAGCGATATGACATCCGCCGATTTTTCAGGCTCCGGAACCGATACTTTCTCGGGTTTGGGTGCAGGCGGTACCGGTTTGGGTTCCTGAACCTCCGGCTTTGCGGGCTTTGGCGCGGGCGGCTCTGGCTTGGATTCCTGAACCTCGGGCTTCGCGGGCCTTGGCTCGGGAGAGGCTTCTCTGATTTGGGCCCCGGTTTTTCGGGTCCGGAATGACCGGGCTTTCCGATGGAACCGGTTGGTGACATCGTAACCATATTGACCATGATCACGGACGGCACAAATTCTTTTTTTGGAGCTAATTCAGGCAAATAAGTCACTATGACAAAAAACAGCACGTGAACAACGAAGGAAGCCGCCACATACCAGCCGATCGAGGCGCTGCTGGTTCCTGAAGAAAGCAACAAACTGGCATGAGCTGATCCGCGGGCACTCATTCGCTACTTCTTTTTTTCAGGTTTATTATCCAGCGGTACGGTTACCATTCCCAGTTTGTCAATACCGGCCGCCTTGATCTCCGCCATCACGCGAACAACCGTACCGTAGGGAATATTCTTGTCCGCCCGCAGATACGCCTCTTTATCCGGTTTTCCCTCAAGGATCTTGGACAGCTTACCGCCAAGCAAATCCAGCGGAACCTGAAACTCGTTAATATAGATCTGGCTTTGGGGATCTATGGAAATAACAAGATGTTCCTTGTCGGCAGCAAGCGGCTCGGACGTGGTCTCTGGAAGTGCGACGTCGACGCCCTGCATCATCATGGGGGCAGTAACCATAAAGATAATCAGCAGAACCAGCATAACATCAACAAACGGCGTTACATTGATTTCAGACATCAGCCGGTCGCCATTTCCGCCCATGCTCATAGCTTGCTTCCTTTGGTAGAAAGGATGTCCCGCTCAATGATATTTAAAAAATCCGCGGAAAAACTTTGCAGCTCTGTTTCAATGATCTTGATTTTCTGCATGAAATAGTTAAATGCAATGACCGATGGAATTGCCGCGGCAAGTCCGGCAGCTGTTGCAATCAAGGCTTCTGAAATTCCCGGAGCCACCACCGCAAGCGTTGCCGACCCTCTGAGGCCGATCCCATGAAACGAATTCATAATGCCCCATACGGTTCCAAACAGCCCGATAAATGGCGCGGTGTTCCCGGTTGTTGCCAGAAAAGGCACCATCTGGGCGATTCGCGTAATTTCGGTATTGGTTGCCCTGCGCAGGGCTCGGCTCACGTTGTCGATTCCGGCAAAATGGGCGCCCATGGTCAAAGCTTCCTGGCCCGGAGCCTGCGATTTGGCAGATGGGCCGGATTGGCTGACTTTTTTGAGTTCAACGTATCCAATGCGGAACACATGGGCTATGGGACTGGTCTGGAGCTGCTTGGCCTTGACAAAGGCTTCGGAAAGATCCCGACTTTTCCAGAAATAATCGGTAAACAGCGCCGATTCCTTAAAAGCCTTTCGAATATAGCGGTATTTGATAAAAATAATTGCCCAGGACATCACAGAGAAGAAAAGCAGCAACAACAGGACAAAATTCACCATCAAGCCTGAACTGCTGATCATCTGGATCAAATTCATTTCTTGTGAAAGCATTGAACGACTGCTCCGATTGTTGGGATATGAACACAGAAGCTGCTTGACATCATGTCGATTAGAAACACGCCGGCAGATGAAGCATATATTGCAATCTACAATTATAGTACTTACATGATAATCATGTCAAGCGATTTCAGAATCAAGAATAGACTATAACAGGATTCACGGCCTGAACAGGTTATTGGAATCCTTTTGTTTTTTATGCTTGACTTGTATGCCGGAAACCTCATAATGACAGCATCCAAAGGCCAGAGCGCCCATGACAACGGGTCGCGATTTGACTCATTTTTTCATGACATGGACAGGTTTCATGCATTACCGAAATTTCCGATACATACAGGCAATACTCTGCATCATGATCACAGCCGGCGCCATTTCGGCATGCAGCCCAATGCTGTTTACCTATAAAGGCGCCAAGGTAACCCACGAGAATCACAGGATTCTGCTTAAGCAAGGGGAACAACAGGGCGTGTGGAAAACCAATGAACTTGCGTTAACCTATCAGTATCAGATGACCCCTGGAACCTTGAAACTTGCAGGAACCACAGAACTTGTGGGCGGGTTTGCACTTGGATTCAGCCGGATAAAACAGCTTGCCGTTTATCTGTTGTTTCTGGACAAACAGGGAATCGTTCTTGAAAGTCCCCTTATATATTCAGCAGGGATTGGCCGTGCTATTGATACGATTCCCATGAATTTCGAAAGAATAATCCCCGTACCCGAAGGCGCGCAGGCAATTTCATTTGCCTATGAAGGAGAGCTGAGAGAATCCGGTACCGAGGATTCAACTTCCTACAGCATCTGGAACTCTCCATCCAGACCGTAAACGCAAAGAATCCGGGCAGTAGCAATGGACCCGCTTGAACGCATGCGTGAGACTGGGCTTTTTTACAGATTATTGCGATTCATGCGCCTACCGACAGATCGCAATTCTTCCTGTTATCAGGGATATTCCGTGTTCTTTCGCAGTCGTTTTCTGTCTTTTTTCCAGGGAATCTCTTTTTTTCGTCCTTTGACCTTCGATGAAATCAGATTCTCCTTTTGAAGCTCAAGGATAAAACTGCCCGGAGTTTTGGGATGTTGCGGGACAGGATCAGGCAATTGCGCCCTGGACTCTTTTTCCAGAGCCAACGCCGGTCCGGCAAAACACCGCGGAGGGATATGCTCGGCAGTGAAAAGGGAGCCACCGGCTTGATAAAAAAGAACGCCCTGTTCCCTGCATTTGTTGCAAAAAACCGACAATAAAACCGCTTTCGAATCATTACGCCTGCCCATTCGAAGCGCCATGTCCCTGTCCGAGCTCAAAACAACCTGTGCATATACAGTCGGCGATATCCCTTTTTCAAGAACATGGGCATGGGCTTTTCGCCTGACACAGACATAAAGCAATTTGGGGAGATCGGATGAAATCGCATGCATGGGAAGATGGCTTCGATCAACCGAACGAATCCGATCTTCCCGCAAGTTCGATTGGCGGATCGGGTTCCTGGATCAGAAGTTCGTGAAAATGGGCCTCCCGGATGAATTTCCAATCTTTTTCCTCACCGATTGCCTTGAGGAGTATCTGCATGGAAACAAATCCATTTTCATCCAGAACCAGTCCGAATTCGTATGGCCGTCTTCCCAGGACATACGATAACAATTTCGAAAATGGACGTCGTGTGTTATGGGTTTTCATGCGCCTGCGGGTGAGTCGGCGAAACAATTCGCATATCATCGATATTCAGAATCACGCCCGATCATTTCTCTATCGGATGATATGGATCCGGTCAGGCGCATACTGTCCTTGACAATTTAGCCTTTTTCAGGTTTTGTTACAACCTGATTATTAAATTGTCTTTAATTTTTTGTTCTAATGAAAGGAGCCTCAGGGTGTTAACGATCGTTATCATCGTCGAATATTGAAGAAAAACAGGTTGAAATGCTTGTAATCCCGGTTTGTGAAGATGCGGATATCCATCCAGCCGCCCTCTTGCCGGAACTGATACATCAAGCCGGAAATCTTAAAGAATTCAAAGGCGCCGAAAATGAAGACGTTGTGTTTTTTGCGCCACCCGGGGTCCGGGCCGCCCAGGTCATGTTCATTGGACTAGGGAAAAAGGACAGGATCGACGCAGAAATAGTTAAGAAAGGCCTGCGGCAGGGCCATAAAAAAATGTATTCAAAAAGAAGTCCTCGAAGCCGTCTTTGTGGTTCCCCTGTCCGAGGCCCTGAATGCCGAACCCTGCGCCACGCTTGAAGCCATGATGGAAGGGGCATTGCCTGGGAAACTATCAGTTCGACCAGTTCAAAAAACCCAAACACCCATCACTGCTTAAGATCGGGTTTGCCGTTGCCGAAAATCTCGTTCAGCAGGCAAGTTTGTCAGCGAATAAAATTAAAATTATTTGCGATGGTACCCTTTTGGCCCGGGAATGGGTGACCACCCCTTCCAATCTGAAACGACCGGAACAATTTTCCCGGTTATTGGTCCGTCTGGCGGAAAAGGAAAACCTGAAGACCGAGGTCCTGGATCATCCGGCTTTGAAGAAAAAAAAATTCGGTGCGCTGCTGGCTGTTGCCGCCGGCAGTGACGCCAATGCCAGGATGGTTGTTCTGGAGCATGATCCCGGCAATACCACCCAAACCCTTGCGCTGGTGGGAAAAGGGGTGACTTTTGACTCCGGAGGAATTAACCTGAAACCTCAGGGCTCTCTTGAAGACATGAAGATGGACATGGCCGGGGCCGCCGCAGTTGCAGCCACCATGATCACCGCTGCCAGGCTTAAGCTGCCCGTCCGCCTGATCGGCGTCCTGCCGCTGGTTGAAAACATGCCTTCGGGTTCCGCAACCCGGCCCGGAGATATTGTCAAAAGCTTTTCAGGTAAAACCATTGAAATCAACAATACAGACGCCGAAGGCAGGCTGATTCTGGCAGACGCCCTGTCGTATGTCATTCAGACCTACAAGCCGGATGCCGTCGTTGACCTTGCCACCTTGACAGGAGCCTGCGTGGTGGCCCTGGGTGAAAAAATTGCCGGCGTGTTCTCGCCGGATGACAGGATGACCGAAACCCTCATTGCATCCGGCCTGAAAACATTTGAACGGTGCTGGAAAATGCCGCTTCCGGAAGACTATAAAGATCTATTAAAAAGCGAGTATGCGGACATTTGCAACATTACCGGCTCAAAATGGGGAGGCGCCATTACCGCGGCGCTTTTTCTATCCGAATTTACGGGAAATACGCGGTGGATGCATATTGACATTGCCGGCCCTGCTTACACGAAAAAGGAAACCGCTTATTGCGGCGTTGGCGGAACCGGCTTTGGGGTCAGGCTGCTCTGCGACTGGATTGAGAAGATGGTCAGTTTATCTTTCTGAGCCGTTATGGTTTTTTGCTATTAACGAATCCTGCAGGATGTGACCCATTTTTCAGCGATTGTCCGGTACTCCAGAAGATCGTTTTCCGTGATGCGGTAATCGTTCTCTTTGAAAAAATCAGGGTTCAGCACATGAGAGAGCTGAAACCGCTGAAGCACATACAGAGCCGCCCCCTGCATCAGAGCCGCAGATTCTCTCCATGATGTGCCTGTCGATCAGCGGCCTGATGCAGGTGGTTCTGAATTCATGAGAAAGTCCGGATGTTTTGATCAACCGGATACTGGCAGTTATCGCATCCGTGTTGCAATCTTTCTGAATGTATTGCGAATAAAGCTCGGGGACTGTCTTGATATCCATGGCCACATAGTCAACCAGTCCCCCTGAAATCAGTTTCTCCAGGACTTTCGGGCGGCTTCCATTGGTATCGAGCTTGATGGGATACCCCATCTTCCGGACGGTCCGGCAAACCCGGATCAGATCCGGATGAAGGCATGGCTCGCCGCCGGAAATCACCACGCCTTCAAGAAACCCTCTTCGTTTTTCCAGAAAATCATACGCGGCCTGCTCGGACCATTGCTCCAGGGCCATCCCTTTTGCCAGTTCGGGATTGTGGCAGTAGGGACAGTGGAAATTGCATCCTGAAAAAAAAAGAACGCAACCGACCTTTCCCGGATAATCGATCAGCGTACTTTTTTGAATTCCCCCGAAAACCATTTATAACCCTGAAGCAACCGCCGAGGATAACGGACCGGCAGTGGTCCGCAACATAAGGAATGGCGGGTTCGGGAACTTGCAGCGTACAGGGCGTCATTTCCTGAGTATTCAGATCGAAGGTATTGCGGATGGCATACTCTGCCTGCTTGCCGTTGTTCCACTGTTTGACGGGCCTCAGATAACCCACCACACGGGAATATATCTCGGTTTCCTGGCCGCAATCCCTGCAGGTTTCCTGCTCGCCGATGAGATAACCATGTGACGGACAGACGCTGAAGGTTGGCGTCAGGGTAAAATAGGGAAGGTGAAACCGGGTGGACACATTTCGAACCAGATGCTTGACAGCTTCGATATCGGTGACCTGCTCTCCCAGAAAAATGTGAAGAACGGTTCCGCCGGTATACTTGGTTTGAAGCTTGTCCTGAAGCGTCAGGGTTTCAAAAATATCCTGGGTATAATTGACGGGCAACTGGGTTGAATTGGTGTAAAACGGCGCTGCCCCGCCTTGATAATCCGTTTCATTGGCGCAGACGATATCGGGGATAGCGTTTCTTGTCCATCAAGGCCAGGCGGTAGGACGTGCCTTCCGCAGGCGTTGCTTCCAGATTGAACATGTCTCCGGTTTTTTCCTGAATGCCGGAGATCGTGCTGCGCAGAAAATCCATCACCTCAAGCGAAAACGCCTGGCCGGCCGTTGTGGCGATGCCTTCTCCGATAAAATTGACACAGGCCTCATTCATTCCGATAATGCCGATGGTTGAAAAATGATTCTTCCAGTAAAGACCGGTTCGGCGCTTGATGTCTCTCAGATAAAACTTTGAATAGGGATACAGGTTTTTATCGGTAAATTTTTCAAGCACTTTTCGTTTGATGTTCAGGCTATCAACAGCCAGGGTCACCTGCTCGGCCAAGCGGGACAGAAAATCGTCTTTGTTTTGGGCAAGAAAACCGATACGGGGAAGGTTGATGGTAACCACCCCGATAGAACCCGTGAGCGGATTTGCGCCAAAAAGCCCGCCGCCCCGCTTTAAAAGTTCACGGTTGTCAAGCCGAAGCCGGCAACACATGGATCTGGCATCTTCCGGAGACATATCGGAATTGACAAAATTCGAAAAATAGGGAATTCCATATTTTCCGGTCATTTTCCAGATCATTTCCAGGTTGGGGTTGTCCCAGTCAAAATCCGCCGTGATATTGTACGTGGGAATGGGAAAGGTAAACACCCTGCCCCTGGCGTCCCCTTCCATCATGACCTCGGCAAAGGCCCGGTTGATCAGATTCATCTCCGCCTGAAAGTCGGCATAAGTCTCATCTTTTTCGTTTCCGCCGATAATTACGGGCGCGTCCCGAAGCGTGGAAGGCACCTGAAGATCAAGGGTAATATTCGTAAAAGGGGTTTGAAATCCCACACGGGTCGGAATGTTGATATTAAAGACAAATTCCTGAATGGCCTGTTTGACATCAAGATAATCCAGGTTGTCGTATCGGACAAATGGGGCCAGAAGGGTATCAAAGCTGGATATGGCCTGGGCTCCGGCTGCTTCGCCCTGGAGCGTATAGAAAAAATTGACGATCTGGCCCAGCGCAGAACGAAGATGTTTGGGTGGCGCGCTTTCCACCTTGCCCTCAACGCCTTTAAATCCGGACTTGAGCAAATCCATCAGATCCCAGCCCACGCAGTAGACCGAAAGCAGGCTGAGGTCGTGAAGGTGAAGATCCCCGTTTTTGTGTGCATTGCGGATCTCCGGCGGATAGATGCGGTTCAACCAGTACTCCGTGGTCACATCAGAGGAAATGTAATTGTTGAGCCCCTGAAGCGAATAGCACATATTGCTGTTTTCTTTGATTTTCCAGTCCAGCTTCTGAATGTAGTGTTCCACAAGGTCGATGCTGGCCTTTGTGGAGATACTGCGGATCTGGGAATGTTGTTCCCGGTACAGGATGTAGGCCTTGGCTGTTTTATGAAACGGGGAGTCCAGAAGAACCCGCTCAACAATGTCTTGAATCTCTTCAACTTCCGGAAGCGGTCCCAGTCGAAGCTCGTGGGCCAGGGTCAATACGCGAAGCGTTAATTTTTTGGCTTCGCGTTCTTCAAATTCAGCGGTTGCCTTGCCGGCCTTGGCAATCGCCGCCGTAATTTTAGAGGAATCAAACTCGACAATTCGGCCATCACGTTTCTTGATATTTTCGAACATGAAATCACCTCGGGTTATTCAGATATTCACTGTGCCTGTCGCAGGAGCGGGTTTGCAGAAAAAAACGAACCGGACGGCTGTTTATTTTGAACAAATCCGCCAAAAAAGCCCCCGGCATCTGTTTAAAAAGATTATTACAAGATATGGTAACGTGTCAACATAAAAATCAAGATATAGTATGTGGCGCGAAATTTCTCGTCTGTTCCCTGAAATCCGATAAACTTACTTATTGATAAAAACTTTGTTTTGTTATTAATTATGAGCGTTGATCGATAAGCAGCATTCTGAAAACGAGAATTTTTTGCCGGTAACGAAAGAGAGGAATGTTGATTTCATGTTGAGAGCTGCCATTTATCCCGGATCATTTGACCCTGTAACCAACGGACATCTTGATATCATTGAAAGAGGGTTCACGCTTTTTGATAGAATCATTGTTGCAATCCTCCACAATCCCGCCAAAAAATACCTGTTTAGCGTAGAGGAGCGAATGGCGCTGCTTCAAGAGAGTTTAAAAGAATTCCCCGGTATCGAAATCGAAGCATTTGACGGACTTCTGGTTGACTACGCCGTACAGAAAAACGCCCAGGCCATTCTTCGGGGCATGCGCGCAGTGTCTGATTTTGAGTATGAATTTCAGATGGCATTGATGAACCGAAGGCTCAACCGGGATGTCCAGACCGTGTTTTTGATGACAGGACTTCGCTGGATTTTTACCAGTTCTTCCATCATCAAGGAAGCTGCCTGCTTTGGCGGCGATATCACCGGAATGGTTCCGCCTGTCGTTCAAGCAAAAGCTGAAGGAAAAATTCGGCCGATAGGGGAAAATATGAAAATTTCATTTCGCCTGTTTGCCAATTTACGCGCTTTTTCCCCTTCGACAGACGGATGCGGGGAACTGGTTCTTGCACGAAGGATCAACTGTCAAGACAGTGACCGATGCTCTGGGAATCCCCCCTGAAACCGAGCGGGTAATCCTGCTGAACGGCCATCATGCCAAGGAAGACACCCTGCTTTCAGAAGGCGACAGCCTGACCTTTTTCCCGCCCATGACAGGCGGATAATTCCTGCCGTTACCGTGACTTCGACCATGCGACCGCATTCCCATCAGATACTGCAGAAAGTAGAGCAGACCATTTTGCGCCAGAACATGTTCAGCAAAGGCGACAGGGTTCTGATAGGGGTCTCCGGCGGACCCGATTCCGTTGCCCTGCTTCATATTCTGGTTCAACTGGCCCCCAAATGGGAATTGACGATTGGAATCGCTCACCTGAATCACTGCCTGAGGGGGGCTGAATCGGACAGGGATGCGGACTTTGTTTCCGATCTGGCCGCACGCCTTAACCTTCCCTGCTACAGCGAAGCCATCAATGTCCGAAATGATCCGGCATTTCGAAAACTTTCGCTCGAAGCGGCCGCCAGACAGGTCCGGTATGATTTTTTTGATCGCATCAGCCGCCAGAACGGATATCATAAAATTGCACTGGGCCATCATCGGGATGACAATGCCGAGCTGATGCTGATGTTTCTGTTCCGCGGCAGCGGCCCGCTCGGCTTTTCCGGAATTCCCCCTGTCAGAGAGGGCAGAATCGTCCGGCCTCTTATTTCCACGGACAGAAATGAACTTGTTGCATTTCTCAATGAAAATGCGATAACATATCGAGTTGACAAATCCAATCGCGACATGCGGTTTTTGAGGAACCGGATCCGTCATGAAACAATCCCCTATATTCAGGCCTGCTGCAATCCCGGGATTGTTGAAACCCTGAACCGGTTTTCCAAAATTGTCCGATCCGAAGACGAATGGATGAATGAAATCATTCAGCCCATTTATGAAAAAGTGCTTGTCAGCGCGGACAAGCACCGCGTGGTGCTGGCAATACCGGCACTGACGGCATTTCCCGAAGCGGTCCGGCGCCGGGTGATTCGTACCGCCATCGTTCGGATCAAAGGGGATCTGCTGAGAATATCGTTTTCTCATATCGAGGCTGCACGGGAACTGGCTGAACAGTCAGCAATATCCGGCGCAACTGACGCTGCCGGATGGAATTCGGATTCAGCGAAATAAAAGTCTTCTGACTTTTTATCAAGCGGACGAATCTTTGCGCAACCGAAGACCGGAAATCCGGCGCAGGCCGCTGTCTTTTTTCTATTCTGTTTCCGGTCCCGTTGAGCGCGTTACCATTTCCGAAACCGGTGCGGTGCTGACATTTTCGGAAATACCCATCGAATCCTGTTTGATGGAAAACCTGTCCGAAAAAATTGCCTTACTGGATATGGAGATGCTGAAATTTCCGCTGATTCTGCGAAATATTCAGCCCGGAGATCGGTTCAGCCCCCTGGGAGTGGCCGGAACGCAGAAGATACAGAAATATTTTATTGACCACAAAATTGATCGCAGCGAGCGTCGGCAGTGCCCGGTTCTTTTAAGCGGGAACAGGGTTGTCTGGCTGGCGGGTCATCGAATCAGCGGCCATTTTAAAGTCACGCCATCAACCCGGCGGGTGCTGAGAATCGAAATTTGTCGGCCTGCGCATTCAGAGCTTGCATAACCCGTTATGATGATTAATATACAAAATTATCTGGATTGACTTTTGAATCAGAATTCATCTCTTTTTGATGAACTCATAAAAGTCTTCACCTTTACCGTGAGGAGGACCGTTTGAATCCGTTTTACAAAAATCTGGCCTTATGGCTGGTTATCACCCTGATGATGATCATGCTGTACAATCTTTTCAATCAACAGCATGTTGCAGATACCACCATCAGTTACACCGAATTTCTTTCTCTGGTTGAGGACAGCCGGATTGCCGATGTGGTCATGCAGGGCCAGGAACTTTACGTTACCGACACCAACCGCAGCCGGTTCAAGGTCTATGCGCCTCAGGACGCCGATCTGATAGGCATTCTTCGACAAAAAGGCGTTACCATTAACGCAAAACCGCCTGCGGAATCCCCCTGGTACATGTCGCTTCTTGTATCCTGGCTTCCCATGGTTGTGCTGATTGGCGTATGGATTTTTTTCATGCGACAGATGCAGGCCGGCGGCGGAAAGGCCATGTCATTCGGGAAAAGCCGCGCCAAGCTGATGTCGGATCAGTCGGAAAAAGTCACGTTTGAAGATGTTGCGGGCATTGATGAGGCCAAAGAAGAGCTTGGAGAAATCGTCGAATTTTTAAAGGAGCCCAAAAAATTCACCCGCCTGGGCGGACGCATTCCCAAAGGGGTATTGCTGATGGGCTCTCCCGGAACCGGAAAAACCCTTCTGGCCAGAGCCATTGCCGGTGAGGCAGGCGTGCCTTTTTTCAGCATCAGCGGCTCTGATTTTGTGGAAATGTTTGTCGGCGTCGGCGCCTCCCGGGTCCGGGATCTTTTTGTTCAGGGAAAAAAGAATGCCCCCTGCATCATTTTCATCGATGAAATCGATGCTGTCGGCAGACACCGCGGCGCCGGACTCGGCGGCGGTCATGATGAGCGCGAACAGACTTTAAACCAGCTTCTGGTGGAAATGGACGGATTTGAATCCAATGAAGGGGTCATTCTGATTTCCGCAACAAACCGGCCCGATGTTCTGGACCCGGCCCTGCTTCGTCCAGGACGCTTTGATCGACAGGTCGTTGTTCCGCTGCCGGATATCAGGGGACGTGAACAAATTCTTCGCGTTCACATGAAAAAATCACCGATTGCACCGGATGTGGATCCAACGGTTCTGGCCAAAGGCACTCCGGGTTTTTCCGGTGCGGATCTGGAAAATCTTGTCAACGAAGCGGCGCTTCTGGCTGCAAAACGAAACAAGGAAAAAGTGGACATGCTGGATCTGGATGACGCCAAAGACAAGGTTTATATGGGTCTGGAGCGAAAATCCAAGGTCGTCAGGGAAGAAGACCGCAAAACCACGGCCTATCATGAAGCCGGCCACGGGCTGGTTGCCCGGTTTCTGCCCGGAACCCATGCGGTCAATAAAATCACGATTATCCCCAGAGGCAGGGCTGCCGGCATTACCTGGTTTCTGCCCGAAGAGCAGGATTTCCGGTATCAAGGATCAGCTCGAGAGCGAGTTGTCCGTGGCTTTTGGCGGCAGGGTTGCCGAAGAGCTGATTTTTAATCGGATCAGCACCGGCGCATCCAATGATATCAAACAGGCCACGGACCTGGCCCAGAAAATGGTCCGGGCCTGGGGAATGAGCGATCTGCTGGGGCCCTTGTCCTATGCCAAAAATGAAGAGCAGATTTTTCTGGGCAGGGAAATTGCCCAGCATCGGGATTATTCCGAGGAAACCGCTCATGTAATTGACAGTGAAATCACCAAATTGATCCGAAACAACTATGAGCGGGCCAGACAGGTCTTGGCGGAAAACATGGAGATTTTACACAAACTGGCAGCCCTTTTGCTCGAAAAGGAAACCGTCATGGGAGCGGAACTGGATGCCCTGATTCGCGCAGGTTCGACCTGATTTTGAATTTCCTTCCAATCCGCCGGCCGAGGAAAAAGCAGCCGAAGCATGACGAAGAGCTACGATATTCTCTGGGCGGATCATCACCTGAAACTGGGCTCCCGCACCTGTATCATGGGGATTTTAAATGTCACTCCGGATTCTTTTTCAGATGGCGGCAGGTTTTACGCCTTTGATCATGCCGTCTCTCAAGCTGAAAAACTGGTTGCAGACGGAGCGGACATTCTGGATGTGGGCGGAGAATCCACCCGCCCCTTTTCCGATGCCGTCTCCGAAGAAGAAGAAACCCGCCGCGTTGTTCCGGTCATCGAAGCCATCGCCAGGCGCGTGACCATCCCCATTTCCATCGACACCACCAAATCCGGGGTTGCCAGGCGCGCCATCGAGGCAGGCGCCTCCATCATCAATGATGTCGGGGCGCTGCGGATGGATGCCGACATGGCAAAAGTGGCCGCCGCATCCGGTGTCCCGGTGATTCTGATGCACATGCTGGGAACGCCTAAAACCATGCAGGTGGCTCCGGCCTATGAGAATCTGCTTTCGGAAATCAGGACGTTTTTAGCCGCTGCCATCAATCATGCCGTCAGCCAGGGCGTTTTGCGATCCCGAATCATTATTGATCCGGGAATCGGCTTTGGCAAAACCATTCACCACAACCTGATGCTGATTCGATGCCTGAACGCCTTTGCGTCGCTGGATGCGCCGATACTCATCGGCCCTTCCCGGAAATCCTTTATTCGAAATCTTCTTAAAACCGCAGATCCGGAAGGCCTCGACCCGGATTCGGAGAGCATTGAAACCGGCACCCAGGCAATCGTTGCCGCCGGCATTTTAAACGGCGCACATATTCTTCGGGTTCACGATGTGGCGCGAACAGTGACAACCGTAAGGCTCATGGATGCGATGAAGGGGATACCCGATGCTACTTGTGATTGATGTGGGAAATACCAATATTGTCCTTGGCGTTTATCACGGACAGACACTGCTGAAAGACTGGCGAATCCGAACGGAGCGCAACATCACGGAAGATGAGTTTCATATCCTGGCTTATAATTTGTTTGAAGGAAGCCGGATAAAGCCGGATCAGATCGACAGAACCATCATTTCCTGCGTGGTTCCGCCGCTGGTCAACATCCTGGATGCATTCTGCCGGAAATACCTTCACCATTCTCCGGTGTGGGTGGATCCCAGAACGTATCAGGGAATGCCGATTCTCTATACCAATCCCGGAGAAGTCGGTGCAGACCGGATCGTCAATGCCGTTGCCGCCTTTCACCGGTACCAAACCAGCCTGGTCGTCATTGATTTTGGCACAGCCACAACCTTTGATGCCATTTCCGAAACCGGCGCATATTTAGGGGGCGCCATCAGCCCCGGCATCATGATTTCCGCAGAAGCCCTGTTCAAGAATGCTTCCAAGCTGCCGCGGGTCGAGATATTTACGCCGCCAAAGCAGGTGATCGGAAAGGATACGGCAAGCAGCATTCAATCCGGCATCATCTATGGCTATGCAGGACTTGTGGACGGCATGGTCATGCGGCTGAAGGCCGAAATGGGCACAAACCCCAAAATCGTTGCAACCGGCGGGCTTTCGGTTCTGATTGCCGGCGTTTCACACACCATCGACGTGGTTGAGCCGGATTTAACCCTTGAAGGCCTCAGGATCATCAGCGAGGAACTGTAACCTTACATGTTCCATTTCAGCCTCGATTTTCCGGATTTCCTTCAATAGCCTTTCCTTCTCATCCTCAAGCAAATCTTCCTCATGAAGTCTGCGCCTGATACCGAGCAAAATCATTTCCAGCCGGTAATCCGAACATGTGTATGTCATGGAATCCGAGTCTATCCTTTGCCTGTTTTTACCAGTGATTCCTGAAAAACGCTGTAAAATGCCTGATGCTCGTCAATGGCCCGTCGAAGAATCTTGGCGATTTCATCCAGGTTCCTTAAATGGATCACCACATTGACGCTTTTGTTAAAGGCCGCCATATTGTCCATGGTTCGAAACCGGGTTGTTATCAGCGCCACAAACATGTTCCGGCGCACGGACATCACCAGATCATTCAGGTAGGTGAGAATCGGATTGTCATCCGGAGATAGGCAGTCAAAAAGCTCATTCATGACGATCAGGTCAAAGGAGTGAAACCGCATTTTTTTCAGGGCATCTGTTGCACTTTCGGGTTCGACCGTATGGTATCCCATTTGCTTGAGTGCAAAACGCAACTTGGATAAGATCCCCGGGTCGGATTCACAAACCAGGGCTGTTTTAACGCCGGGCGCCAGAAAATCAAAAGGTTTTTCAGAAGCATCATAGACGCTGGATGAAATGGTTTCAATCAGATTTTTATCAGCCGAATGGCTGGAATGAACGGCTTTGACCGGATCATTTAATGCGGGAGGTTTTTTTGCACGGGTATCCAGTGTCAGCTTTTTTTTGCAGCGCGGACAGGGAATAAAAACGACCTGCTCCGCGGGTATTTTTTCATCCGATATTTTAAACTTTCCCTGACACTGATCGCAGATTACCTCCATTTTCCAGTCCCCCTATTCTGATGCCGTCAAATCCACTGCTTTTTAGCTTTTCCATACTGCTGATCAACTTCAAGCCGCTCAATATCGGTTGTCGCCTCTCCCCTGCCGGCCTTGACAGAATCAATTCCCCTGCCGACAATTCCTTTTCGGGAAGCATAAGCCATGGCTGTTTCTTCGGAAATCAACCCTCTTTCATAAAGTTGAACGATGAAATCATCAAATGTTGTCATGCCAAAGGCTTTTCCGGTCTGAATGATCTCATAAAAAGTTTTGCCTTCGGATTCTCCGTGCAAAATGGAGTCCTTGACCCGCAGATTGGTTCCCATGATTTCAAATGCCGCAACCCTGCCACCCCCGATTCTTGGGAAGCAGTCGCTGACAGACCATCCAGCGAAGGGTATCTGCAAGCCGGATTCGAATCTGATTTTCTTCTTCGGTATTGAACATTCCCAAAATTCGATTGATGGTCTGTCCGGCATCCACGGTATGGAGCGTGGTCAACACCAGATGGCCGGTTTCTGCGGCATTCAGGCCGATTTCAACGGTTTCCCTGTCCCGCATTTCACCCACCAGTATCACTTTGGGCGCCTGCCTGAGCGCGGCTCGAAGACCGCTGGGGAAAGTGTCGAAATCGATTCCCATTTCCCGCTGGTTAAACGTGGATCTCTTGTGCGAATGCTGATATTCAACCGGATCTTCGAGCGTCACAATGTGGACTGCCTGATGTTCATTGATTTCATGCAGAACAGCAGCAAGAGATGTGGTTTTACCGCTGCCTGTCGCCCCGGTCACCAGGATAATTCCGTTTTTTTCCGTTGCCATTTTAAGAAACGATTCCGGAAGATCCAGATCCGCACAACTGGGAATACGGGTTTCCAGCCTTCGAAGCACAATCGAGAATTTGCGCTGCTGCGAAAAGATATTGACTCTGAATCTGGCCTTTCCGGGCAGTGCATAGGACAAATCGCAGGACCCTTCCCTTAGAAGGACTTCGGTCAGGCGGCGGTCGTTATTGATCAGATTCAAGGCAAGGATTTCGGTCTGAAACGGGGTGAGTTCTTCAAACGGCGGGTCAAATTCCACGGGGATCAACTGGCCGGAGCTTTCCACCTGAAAAGGCTTTCCAACCGTAATATTCAGATCGGAAACATCTCTGGTAAACTCCAGCATTCGGCTGAGGATATAGTCGCATTCCTGTTTTCGCATCGTATCCTCCGATAAAGACTAAAGGCAGAAGGGTTTCTTCGCACGGCACCTCCGTCGCGATTTAGGCTTCGGTAAAGTCGGTTGGGGGCGTTTTTAAAAATGGCCGGAATTTTCCCTTGTCATTGGCCTTGGCATAGGCGTCATCCGGGTAGATCTTGCCTTTATTTAAAAGATCCATGATGGCATCATCCAGAAGCTGCATGCCGTATCGTTTGCCGGTCTGGATAGATGAGGGAATCTGAAAAGTCTTGGCTTCACGGATCAGATTTCGCACCGCAGGGGTCGCAATCATGATTTCCAGCGCAGCACAGCGCCCTTTTTTATCGACCCGCTTGAACAAAACCTGTGCAACGACTGCCCGCAATCCATCGGCCAGTGTGGAACGGACCTGTTCCTGCTGATTGGCGGGAAACACCTCGATGACCCGGTCAACGGTCTTGGCGGCACTCGAGGTATGCAGGGTTCCAAATACGAGATGTCCGGTGGAAGCCGCCTCGATGGCCAGCGAAATGGTTTCCAGATCCCGCATTTCGCCGACCAGAATAATGTCCGGGTCTTCCCGAAGCGCTCCTCTTAAGGCGGCGCTGAACGTTCGTGTGTGAAGCCCCACTTCCCGGTGATTGATAATACAGCCCTGACTCTGATGAACAAATTCGATGGGATCTTCAACCGTAATGATGTGGTCCTTGCGGCTGCGGTTGGCCACATCAATGATCGCGGCAAGGGTTGTGGATTTGCCGCTTCCGGTCGGGCCCGTGACCAGAACAAGCCCTCTGGGCAAGCATTGCCAGTTTGGGAATGACCCCGGGAAGTCCCAGTTGTTCGGCGGTCAGAATTTTGCTGGGAATTTGGCGAAAGACAGCAGCGACACCATATTTCTGCATAAAAAAATTGGCCCGGTATCGGGCAAGCCCCGGAATTTCATAGCCGAAATCCACATCTCCGGTTTCTTCAAAAACCTTGACCTTGTCTTCAGGGGCGATTTCATACAACATGCTTCTCAGCATATCATTGTCCAGCACCTTATACTTGATGCGCTCCATTTCGCCATTGATCCGGAGCGCAGGGGGCTGACCCGATACCAGGTGAAGGTCTGATGCCCCCTGGTCATGCATTAATTTAAAAAAAGCATCGATTTTGGCCATAAGTGACGTCCTTCTATCCCGGCGGAAACTATTTTATTGCGATGAAGCCTCTGTATGTTTAGCCATTCTGGCCTTATCATACTCCTCGTCCTGCATTTTCATCTGCGCCTTTCCCATTTCAAAGAGTTTGTAGTGGGCTTCGATAATGGAACGGAGCTGGGCTTCCAGCTGAATGCGCTGGCTTTTCAGCTGAATGATGTCCTCATGAATCTGGGCAAGCCGACTGCTGGCTTTATTCATGATCTTATTCAGCCTGAACCTCGGCATCGGCAATAATCATTTCCGCTGATTTTCTGGCAGCTTCATTCATCTGTTCAATGCGCATTTTCAGAATCGGTTATGGTTTGTTTCAAATTGTCTTCCCGGACGGCAAACCCGTTCCGTTCCTGTTTCAGCGCCTGATTCTCCTCAATGAGCCGCTCATTCTCATCATAAAGCGCCTCAAGCGTATGTGCGATCTGCTCCAGGAATTCATCCACCTCCTGAATGTCAAACCCCCTGAACCGCACGCTGAACTGATGCTGCTGAATGTCCAGCGGCGTGACTTCGATATCTTCTCTCACGATTTCACCTTACATCATCATGCTGAATGATATTCTTTTGAGCGTGTTAACCACAAACGTCTGTAAAAAAATAACCCCTAAAAACACAATAATGGGAGAAAAGTCAATTCCACCGAAACTGGCCGGAATCCGCGAGCGAATCTGAACCAGTACGGGCTCGGTTACAGCGTGGATAAAGCGGACAATGGCATTATAGGGATCCGGATTCACCCAGGACAGAATCGCCCTTGCCACAACCACCCACATATAAAGGTTCAATGCAAGATCAAGCACCTTGGCCACAGCCATCAGAAAATAACCTATCATGTACATTCGATCACTTGCCTTTCACTGGACACGAAAATCCTTTGAATCTCCTTTTCCGGGAGATGTCCAGTCAGTCAAAGATGAGACTCCGATATATGCCGCAAGTGCTTGCAGGGACACTGCCGCGGATTTTATCCGCTGGAAAATGGCATAGGGAAAAAACCGTCTCTGGCATGGATATCACTAAACAACTCAGGGGAGTTAAGTTTATGAGGCTCTTTTGGAACAGGAAATACCAAAAGACAAGACTTCATGAATCCGGTCCAGAACAACGCAATCCTTCATGCAGCCTGGAAATGCATCCCGGATCTCGCATTCCCGGCAAGGGCTTTTGACCAGATAACCAATTTCAAAATCGAATCGGTATTTATAATTTTTTTTAGTTGGTATATAGTTCATAAGTTTGGAAAAATAAAGATCACAGAGATAAATATTAAAGGTGTTTGTTATCATAAGATTTCACGGATAACAAGGAATATAAATATCCTACAGGTAGACAGAAGAGGATTTATGGATGCAGAAAAGGCGTTTTCCAGGCGTTCATTTGGCGTTATTTTACTGTTCATGGGCGTGTTGTGTTTGCTGCTCATGGCTTTGGGGTATTGGGGCATCATTCATATTTCGGAGAGGCTGACGGCATTGGCATCAACACATCCCGATATTGCCGATTTCAAGGCAGTTGCAAACTGGGTTGCCGATGCCAGAGGCGGCTTCATCCGTTATGGCTCCCCTCTGGTTGCAGCCGGGTTTGCATTATGGAGTTTATTGCTGTGGCTGGCGATTGGCCGCAATCCGTCGAAACCGCAGGACAGCTTTGCCCCCATCTCAGGCCCGTGAACCCGAAAACCGCCTCGACAAAGAACAGCAGGACAAGCGACTGTTTATCCATCTGCTTGGCATGTTTCAGCGCGAAGGCAGGCTTCTGGATTTTTTATCGGAAAATCTGGAGGGTTATGAAGATGCTCAGATTGGTGCTGCTGTTCGCAGCATTCATGAAAACTGCAATAAGGTCACCCGCAAATACCTGTCGCTTCAACCGGTACTGGATCAGGAAGAAGGCCAGACATTTACCCTTCAGAAAGGGTTTGACACCACTGCCGTCAAGCTGGTGGGAAATGTCGCCGGAGAGCCGCCTTTTACCGGTGTCATCCGCCACAAAGGCTGGAAAACGGCAAAGCTGGAACTTCCCGCCCTGTCCGCCAGTCAGGATGCATCCCTGATTGCTCCGGCGGAAGTTGAAATCTCATAGCCCGTTGAAAGGAAGCCACTTTGTCTTTCCCAGAATTTATCATTGGAATTGATCTTGGCACCACCAACAGCGTGGTGTCTTATGCCAGAGAAGGATGCTCCATACAGGTTTTCGCCATTCCTCAGCTTACCGGCCCCGGAACAATTGAAAAACAGGATATCCTTCCCAGCGCCGTGCTGATTCCCGGAGAAAACGATACGCCTTTTCAGGCGCTTGTCTTGCCGTGGGACACGCATGCCACCCAGGCCATCGGCGAGTTCGCACGAAACAGGGGGGCTGAAATTCCCCACCGCCTGATTGCCTCGGCCAAATCCTGGCTTTGTCATGCGCTGGTGGACCGGAACAAACCCATTCTGCCGTGGGAAGGACCCGACAGCCGCCTCAAGCTGTCTCCGGTTGCCGCATCCGCTGCCATTTTACGCCACATCCGGGATGCCTGGGATCATGAAATGGCCAGAACACCATCCGGCTTCGACGATCACCTTCGCATGGAAAACCAGGAAATCCTGCTGACGGTTCCGGCATCGTTTGATGCAATCGCCAGGGAACTTACGGTAAAAGCCGCGCAAATGGCCGGCCTGAACCATGTAACCCTTCTGGAAGAGCCCCAGGCCGCCTTCTATGCCTGGATTGAAGCTTCCGGGGACAACTGGCGCAGAAATGTGGAAAAAGGCGATTTGATTCTCGTTTGCGATATCGGCGGCGGCACAACGGATTTCAGCCTGATCGCAGTGTCCGAGCAAAACGGCGAACTGGCCCTGGAGCGGATTGCCGTCGGCAATCATCTGCTGGTGGGCGGAGACAACATGGATCTTGTCCCTGGCCTATACCGTATCGCAGAAAATGGCAGAAAAAGGAACCCGCCTGGATACCTGGCAGATGCGCGGGCTGTGCCATACCTGCCGAAAAGGCAAAGAAACGATATTGTCCGGCAGTCTGTCCGAAGACTACCCCATCACCTTGCTGGGAAGGGGCAGCAGCCTGATTGGCGGAACGCTGAAAACCCGGCTTTCGGCAGAGGATGTATACCGGGTTCTGCTGGAGGGATTTCTGCCGAACTGCGAGCTGTCCGAAGCGCCTGTAAAGCAGCGGGCCATGGGAATTCGGGAAATCGGTCTTTCCTATGAATCCGATCCTGCCATCACCCGACACCTGGCCAGGTTTCTCAGCAGCCAGTACGATGAATCCGGAAAGCAAAAACTTCCCACGGCCGTTTTGTTTAATGGCGGGGTGATGAAAGCCCCCCTGCTGCGAAACCGGGTCATCGAAGTATTGACAGCGTGGGCCAATACTGCCTCCGGTCCTGTCCCTGCGGGAGCTGCCTTCACAGGATTTCGACCGCTCGGTTGCACGGGGTGCCGTCTATTATGGTCTTGCCCGTCGCGGCGGCGGCATTCGGATTCGCGGCGGTCTGAACAAATCCTACTACATCGGCATTGCCGCGTCCATGCCGGCTGTACCTGGAATGCCCGCACCGGTAAAAGCGCTTTGCGTGGCGCCTTTCGGCATGGAAGAAGGCACATCGCAGGCCATTGAAAACCGGGAATTCGTTCTTGTGGTCGGAGAGCCGGCCCAGTTTGATTTTCTGGGATCAACGCTGCGCCATGAAGATCGTCCCGGCGAAGTGGTTGAAGCCTGGGAAGGCGAAATTGAGCTGGCGACAACCCTGGAAACCGAACTCAGCGGAGATTCCGGCACCCTGATTCCGGTAACCCTGGAATCCCGTGCCACCGAGATCGGAACCCTTGAAATCTGGTGTATCTCCGCCTCGGACGGACGCCAATGGCGCCTGGAATTCAATGTCCGGGAGCACCCGGGTTGAGCGCTTTACAACGAATCACGGCGAAATTGAATCTGGCTATCTTCACGCATTTTTTCCCGACGCGTTCTCCTGAACGGTGCAGAAATGTCGATCAATCACGGTCCGCAGATTGGATCCAGGGTCACACCATCAAAGCGAATCATTTTTTTCCGGCATGATCTGCCGAAATTCCTTTGCTTCCGGTTGCTTTTTCACACGGGATGAGTTCGTTGCCCATGGGTCAGGATGTTGCTTTCAACAACATAAAAGGCTTTCCGGCCGTCATCGGATTCATGCCGTAATAATCCGTGACATAGATCACGGCAATGTCCGACAGTTCTTTTGACGGATTGTATTTTTTAAGATTGAAGTAATATTTGAACATATCCTTTGCACCGTCAAAGAATGCATAAGCGCCGTCCCTGAAGATGACCTGGGCCAGAAAATCGGGATATTTTGCAACGAACATGCCGCAGACCGGACATTTGTCCGTTTTTGCAGCCTTGACCGGCTTTGGATCCTCCGCCAACGCCGGCGAGCATGTCCGAAAAACGGCGATAAGGGTCATTCGAAAAACGTTCATGGACCTCCACAGATAATTTAATCGGCAATCTCGGCAGGACGTCCGTAAGCCGCTAACAGCGGACTGCCCCTGACTGAGACGGAGCATCCGAGAGCACGGTCTGTTCGCCCTGAGCCAGGCTTTTTACTTCTTCATCATTTTTCTCTTTTCCCGCATCATCTTGGTATCGGCATACATGTCTTCATAGTCGCCTTCATGGCCTCGTCGAATGTCGCCAGGGATCCGCCGTTTTCCGCGATAAACTTTTCCGCATCCGCTTTATTTTCAAAAGCCCATTTCGCCTTTTTCGTCATGACCCCGGGCTTGTTTCCGCCAATTACCCAAAACGCTTTTTCCGCATCGATGAGTTTTTTGCTGTTGAAGTCTCCCACCTTCAACGGACGGGGCGTTTTATCCATATTCACGACAAGTTCAATCGCCAGACAATGGATGCTGCAGGTTCCCAGAGACGTTCCGTCGTCATACTCCACAACCATCCGGCTGTGCGCAAACTTGGTCCGGTCCATGCCGCAGTATTTGCAGGAAGGGTCTTTTTGAATGTCCGCATCACCGAAGGCGACGCCGCCGATTGACAGTACGCATGCCATAAACAAAACGGACAGAATTCCTTTGTTCATGTTTACGCTCCTTTAAGATTGAATTGGTGAAAACAGTCGTCCGTCGGGCAGCGATATCAGTCCTGACCGAAACGGGTGTTGAAGTTGACCACGAGATTGGCGAAAAAACCTCCCCCGAACTGAGCCTGAGTGAATGTCTGACCTGAAGCGTTCACAAAGTCCTGGGAGTTGAGATCTTCGTAAACCGGAAGGCCTGCAGACCCTCTCAGGTTAAAATTGCCGCCGAGCGCATTGAGAAAACGCCAGTCGAACACAAAGCCACATTGGACCGGGTGCCGCCCGTATTGCCGATCTTGATGCCCTTGTCCTCATTCTTGAGGGTATTGGACACATCCACCTCAATGCCGAGCATCAAATCGTAGTGCGGGGTGTAATGGACCGCCAGTCCCCCCTGAATTTCATCTCCGAAATCATAATCGTCGTTGTTAGCGGGTAAAACCCGATACAGCGCTTGGGCATGAAGCCAGAAAGATTCCCATTTCTGGGAATACAACAGCCCGCCGAGCCAGGTGGGCGTGCCGGCTCCCATCTGCATGCCCGGAGAGGTTGAAATCAGATTCGCCTTGAGAGAGGCGTTGTATGCGCGCGTCGCGTCGAAATCCCCTGTGGGAAGCGAGCCGCCGGCAAGCAGCGTGAAAAACTTGTCGTGGTAAACACTGCGCCATAGATTGTACCGCACTTCGCCGGCATAGGTCTCCGATGCCGTCATCGTTCGCACTTGCGGTGACTACCTGTTTGCCCTGCCGAACGAGGGTTTCCATGCTTTTTTCAAAATAGGGAAGATTCACCTGCATCGCCAGCCGGTCGGTGATTCCGTAATTCATGACCAGGGTCTGAATTTGGGTCTCCATTTTTTTGGGGGCGCGGGGCTGGGCCGGGTTGTTGTTGATGAATGATTCCGGATCCTGACTGTCGGAACCGATTGCCACCTTGTCCTTGATCATATAGGCGTATACGATTCCCAGACCGAAAGACCCTTGACCGGGCGTCACTGCCTGACGGATACGGAAAGGTTGCGTCATGCCTCTAGGGGAAATCGTCTCCATGGCGCTGACAAAGCTGAGCACCGCACCCCCCTTCTCGGCCGCAAACACCTCGGCTTCAATCCGGTCGGCAAAAGCAATGTAATTGGGAATCATATCGGGAATCAACCGGCTGCCGATAGAGTACCAGGCATCCCGGGAATCCACGCCGGTGCCGTTATTCCAATCCTTCACCCGGATCGAACGAAAGGCGCTGACGCCATTTTCCTGTACGATGCGCAGCATGCAGGCCACACCGCAGGTATGCTCCGTTTTGCCGTCATTGTGCACCAGTTCGCAGGCAGTTCGCTGATACTGATCAATCCACATTCCGCACAAATGACAGCTTTCCCGTTCCTCTCCGGCACGGGCCGATGTCGGAATCAGCAGAAACAGACAAAAACCCATAACAAAGAACTTCCTGAAAAAAGCCATTGCGTTCTCCTTATATCTATCGGTTGGCGCCGCAAGCATCATGCATATTCCCGGCCTTGGCCTTGATTCTGAACAGGCATGACGCCGGCACGTCGCCGTCCCGATTTTACTTTAACGGGTTTATTTAGATCTGGTATGCATCGGCCCTCGGGATTCCGGGATATGGAATTGCAGCACATCCTGGGGCAGCCGCAGACATAGACCGTCTCCCCGATCTGGAATTCCTCGGAAGTAGACCGCCGTTTTTCATCTTGTCCTGGACGCGTTGCAGCCGATAAGAAGCGTTGCCGCCATGATGGCAATCATGAACTTTATCAAGAATCCCCCGGATGGCGGATTTGATCCGGCCTGGAGCTGCTTCGGCCCGTTTGATGGTTCCAAAGTTTTCAGCAGCGCTCAAATCCGCCGCTATCCTGGATACCGGGATGCGATGATCTATTGGGAGACAAACAAGTCATTCGCCTGTTTCCTCGGGAAACGGGCGGCGGCGGTCCCGCCTCCGATTTCCATGGAACAAATCAAGGCTGAGAGCCGCGATCAACGTCAATCTGGGGGCTTTTTTCCGACTTCCGATCCCATAGACAGAAAATAGCGATGGAACCGGTCGTCTCCGGTCAGCTCGGGATGAAAAGCAGTTGCCAGCAGATTGCGCTGGCGGGCGGCAACGATGCGGCCGTCCGAAAGCCGGGCCAGCACTTTTACGTCCGCGCCCACGCTTTCGATAAGCGGTGCGCGGATAAAGACCGCATGAACACTTCCGGTTGTTTTCCGCCGTAACGATATCCGGAACCTCAAGATCGGTCTCAAAGCTCTCGGCCTGACGGCCGAATGCGTTTCGCCGGACGCGTGATATCCATCAGCCCCAGCATGGGCTGGGAATGCCGGGGATCCCTGGCAAGAAAGATGGCGCCGGCGCAGGTTCCCCACACCGGCCTGGTTGAAGCCAGCTGGCGGATCGGCTCCATCAGGCCGAAACGAACGGCAAGCTTGCCGATGGTCGTTGACTCGCCGCCGGGGATAATGAGGCCGTCGATATCCGCCAGATCCTGCGGCAGGCGGACTTCAACGGCTGTTACGCCGATCTGCTCAAGAATTCGAACATGTTCGGCAAAATCGCCCTGCAATGCAAGAACACCTATTTTCATGACGCACCTGTGCCTTACCATCCCCGGACGGCCAGATGCTCACTTTCCGGCATGGAGCTGACAGAGCGGCCGACCATGGGCTCGCCGAGATTGCGGCTGACTTCGGCAACAATTTTCGGATCACGGAAATGGGTTGTGGCCTCGACAATGGCCTTGGCACGGCTTTCAGGGTTTCCGGATTTGAAGATGCCGGAGCCGACAAACACGCCATCCACCCCCAGTTGCATCATGAGCGCCGCATCCGCGGGTGTGGCGATGCCGCCTGCCGCAAAATTGACGACCGGCAGATGACCCAGTTCCCGGGTCTCTTTGAGCAATTCATACGGCGCGCCGATTTCCTTGGCAAAGGCCATGAGTTCCTCATTTCCCATGGCAATGAGACGGCGGATTTCGCCGAACAGGGTGCGTGCATGGTACACGGCTTCCACGACATCGCCGGTGCCCGCCTCACCCTTGGTGCGGATCATGGCAGCGCCCTCTCCGATGCGCCGCAGTGCTTCGCCGAGATTGCGGCATCCGCAAACAAACGGGATTTTAAAAGCATGCTTGTCAACATGGTGATGCTGGTCCGCGGGCGTCAGGACTTCAGACTCGTCGATATAGTCCACCCCGATGGCCTCCAGTATCTGGGCCTCGACAAAATGCCCGATCCGGCATTTGGCCATCACGGGAATGGTCACCGCCTCCATGATTTTATAAATGATATCCGGGTCACTCATGCGCGCCACGCCGCCATGCACGCGAATATCCGCGGGAACCCGTTCCAGTGCCATTACGGCGCACGCGCCGGCCTGTTCGGCGATCTTGGCCTGATCGGCTGTAACCACATCCATAATCACGCCGCCCTTCAACATCTGCGCCAGACCGCGTTTTAACCCCATAGTTCCGACGGTTTGATCCATAACGCCTCCTTACTTTTTTTCAAATAAATGTGTTCAAATATCGTTAATGGCCATTCCCAGCCAAGGCAGATTGCCAGCCTGAGCGCCCCGACATTCACAATGGCTAACGATCCCCTCTTCAAAGAGGGATTCATTCTCGTCAACATACATGACCAAAGGCTCGTCGCCATACACGAACATGCATAATGTCGCCGTGACTTTTAGGATTAATTCTCTCATCTCTTTTTGCCTAACCGGACAAGCATGACTGCCGCAACCACGGCCAGAGAGATTCCGATGACCTGAGAGATTGAAAAAATATGAAAATAAGTCTGCCCGCGAAAATCGCCCCGGAAAATTTCAATAATGGGCCGGGTGACGCCGTAAAGCAGGACATACAGCCAGAAGAGCTGGCCGTGAAACCGAATTTTTTTTCGAAACAGCCAGAGAACGACAAAGATCGAAAAATCGCTTAACACCGAATAGATCTGGGTGGGATGCAGGGGGAGCCCCTGGGGCGCCAGACTGTCGGGATGATTGAACGTGATGGCCCAGGGCAGATCGCAGACCTTGCCGTAGCAGCATCCGGCAAAAAAACACCCGATCCGGCCGATGGCCTGCCCCACCGCCAGCCCCGGAGACATGATGTCCGCGGTCTGCCAGAGGGGCATTCCTGTTTTCTTCATATAGATCATGGCCACGATCACTGCCATGATAAATCCCCCGTAAAATACGAGGCCGCCGTTCCAGATACGAAAAATCTCGACGGGATCGGAAATGAAAGTCCTCGGATCCGTAAACACATAAAAAAGCCGTGATCCGATAACCGCGGCAATCAGAATGTAAAAAGACAGGTCCATGATTTTCTCTGAATCCTGTCCGACCCTGTCCGCTTCCTTCCGGGCAAGGGTGATTCCGACAAAAAATGCAATGGCCATCATCAGGCCGTAGGTATAAATTGCCAAGTTTCCAAACTTGATAAGTATTGGATGCATACGCTCCATCATTCCGGCATTTTATCAAAAAGAAGGTGATACACCAGAATCGCCATTCCCACGGAAATGCCGCTGTCAGCCACATTAAACGCCGGCCAGTGGTAACCGCCCGCGTAAAAATCCAGAAAGTCCACCACTTCCCCGAATCGAACCCGGTCGATCATGTTGCCGATGGCGCCGCCAAAAATCATCAGCAGTGCCGTGGACAGCCATGAATAGGAGGCCGGCGTTCTGAGATAAAAAAAAACAATGGCCACAGCCGCCAGGGAGGACATCGCCAGAAACAGAAGGCTTCTGACCTCCGGCCCCTGACTGGCCATAAACCCGAACGCGCCGCCGGGATTATGAATGTGGGTGATACTGAAAAAACCGGAAATGACCGGAATCGTTTCATACAGGGGCATCGATCGCAAAATGACCATCTTGCTGATTTGATCCAGCACGATGATACTTCCGGACACCATCAGCAGTTTTACCACCTTGGCAATGGCCATGGAACGGGAATAACCCGGCAGAATATTCAGGTTCATACGGGTACCGTGGAATCAATTGCAGTCAGACACCGGGGACACAGGGTCGCATGTTCGGGGTGGGACCCGACACCCGTATCATAGATCCAGCAGCGCTCGCATTTTTCCCCTTCCGCAGGCGATACCTGAATGCTGAGACCCGCAATCTCCTGGCTGACATAAGCCGGAGAAAGGGGCCGGGACTCCAGCAGGACGACCTGGGATACGATAAACAGGGGCCGCAGGTCTTCCCTGTAGGACAGGAGCAGGCGATACAGCGCATCGCCCGCCGAAATCATGACCCGCGCATCCAGGGGGTGACCGATCTGTTTTTGGGCCCTGGCTTCCTCAAGCGCCCGGGTAACCTCGCTACGGACCGCAAGAAGGGTCTGCCATTGCTCTGCAAGGGCCGGGTCCATCCACTGGTGCTTGATAGCCGGATAGAGGGCCAGATGAATGCTGGCTTCTTTTTCGTGCACCGCCGGCATATGCCGCCAGATCTCTTCAGCGGTAAACGGCAGAATGGGCGCCATGAGGCGGACCAGCGCATCCAGCACCGCATACATCACGGTCTGGGCGCATCTTCGCTCCAAAGATGCGGCAGGCGACGTGTAGAGCCGGTCCTTCAGGACATCCAGATAAAAGGCGGAAAGATCCAGGGTGCAGAAATTGTACAGGGCATGGTGGACAATATGAAAATCATACGTGGCATAGGCTTTTTGGGTCTTGTCCACCAGCTTCTGAAGGCGGTGCAGGATGTAGCGATCCATTCGCGTCATGGCCTCAAAAGGCGCCGCATCTCTTTCAGGATTAAAATCATGAAGGTTTCCCAGCATGAACCGGCAGGTGTTCCGGATCCGGCGATAGGCATCGCTCAGCTGATTCAGAATATTGTCTGAAATTCGAATATCATCCCGGTAATCGGATGCCGATACCCAGAGCCGGAGAATTTCGGCCCCGTATTTATCCATAACTTTTTTGGGGGCAATGACATTGCCGATGGATTTGGACATTTTTTTGCCGCTGGCATCCACAACAAATCCATGGGTCAGCACTGCCTGGTAAGGGGCCCGTCCCCGGGTCCCGACCGCGGTCAGCAGGGCGCTGTGGAACCAGCCGCGATGCTGGTCGCTGCCTTCCAGATACAGATCCGCCGGCCATCTCAGATACGGACGATGCTCCAGAACCGCCGCATGGCTGACCCCGGAATCAAACCAGACATCCAGAATATCGGTTTCCTTGGTAAAGGTGGCATTTCCGCATGCCTTGCACAGCGAGCCTTTCGGAAGCAGCTCTTCAACGGTTTTTTCAAACCAGACATCGGCCCCGTGCGCCTTGAACAACTCGAAAACATGAGCGATGATTTCCGGGCTGATCAGAATCTGATCACAGCTCTCGCAGCAGAAGACGGTAATGGGAACGCCCCATGCCCGCTGCCGGGAAACGCACCAGTCCGGCCGGTTTTCGATCATGCCGTAAATGCGGTCCCGTCCCCAGCTGGGGATCCATTTCACCCGGTCGATTTCTTCCAGGGCCTGTTTTCTGAGCCCGGTCTTGTCCATGGAAATAAACCACTGGGGCGTTGCTCTGAAGATCACCGGTTTTTTACATCGCCAGCAGTGGGGATAGGAATGCTGCAGCGTCTCCTGCGCCACCAGGCTGCCCGTTTCCCGCAGTTTTTCAATGATCGGGGCATTGGCTTTAAACACGAACTGTCCGGGAAAAAACGCCACGTCCGGAGTAAAACATCCGTTGTCGTTGACCGGAGAATAGGTCTCCAGTCCGTACTGCATGCCGACCTCGTAGTCTTCGCGGCCATGCCCGGGCGCCGTATGCACGCACCCGGTTCCGGCCTCGAGGGTCACATGATTGCCCAGAATCACCAGCGAATCCCTCTCATAGAAAGGATGACGGCATTTCAGGTTTTCCAGATTGCGGGAAGATATTTCAGCCAGAACCGTGTAGTTTGAAATGCCGAAGGTTTTCATGCAGGATTCAACCATGTCCCGGGCCAGAATAAACACTTCCTTGTCCGAGACCTTGACGGCTGCGTAAACAAAATCCGGATGCAGGGCAATGGCCAGGTTTGCCGGAAGGGTCCAGGGCGTGGTGGTCCAGATCACGATATAACTGGTTTCACCGGAAAGACCCGGAACATCGCGGCTCAAATCCGCCTGAAGCTGCAAACTTGACAAAGACGGAAGGCGAGGATTCATCGTGATATTCAATTTCAGCCTCAGCCAGGGCCGTCTGGCACTGACAGCACCAGTGAATGGGTTTTTTGCTGCGGAACAGGTTGTCCGCCAGAGCGAATTTCAGGCATTCGGTGGCAATGATCGCCTCGTAGGTGTAGTTCATGGTCAGATAGGGGTCGTCCCATTCTCCCATGACGCCCAGACGCTTGAATTCTTCTCTTTGAATATCAATGAATTTTTCGGCATAAACCCGGCACTGCCTGCGGATATCGGCCTGGGACATGTCTTTTTTCCTGTCCCCAAGCTCCTTGTCCACATTATGCTCAATGGGAAGTCCGTGGCAGTCCCAACCCGGAACATACGCCGCATCAAAGCCCGCCATCTGACGGGATCTGACGACAATGTCCTTTAAGATTTTGTTCAGCGCGGTTCCGATATGAATATGGCCGTTGGCGTACGGCGGGCCGTCGTGAAGAATAAACTGCTCCCGGCCTTTGGATGCCTTGCGGATCGCCTCATAGAGACGGGCTTGGTCCCATTGTTTGATCTGCTCGGGTTCGCGCTGGGCCAGGCTGGCTTTCATCGGGAAGTCGGTTGCCGGCAGATTCAGGGTTTTTTTGTAATCCATTCAGTCCTCCAACATCGGATAATTGATATTTAACTCAAAAATTTTAGTCGCAAATCCCTGTTGTGTCAAGGAAATACATGCCTGCTTTGCGCATTCATGAAATCACGTTTTCCTTTGGTCCCACAAAGCGCCAGTCCTAAATATTTTGACAATGGGCTCTATGAAATGATAAGAATTGTATATATTTACCATCTCGGCATTTTTGTAACCATTTGTTTTTTATTTCCCCCTTAACCATCGCACGTGGAGAACGCCAAACATGGACACCAATGCCCTGGAACCGCTGGAAAACGATCCGAACAGCCTGAGAGAGTCCCTGCTCAGACATCTGAAATATTCCCTGGGAAAGGAATTTGGCAACAAAACCATTCGCGACATCTATCTCGCCCTTACCCTGTCTCTGCGCGACCGGCTGCTGGAAAAGCTTCTGGAAACCGAGGCCCGGTATCAGGCGGCGGATGCCAAGCGGCTGTATTATTTGTCCATGGAATTTCTGATCGGCAGATCTCTGGGAAGTAATTTAACCAACCTGGACATATTCGAAGCCTGCCGCTCATCTTTGATGGATATGGGCATTGACCTGGAAGAGGTCCGGGAACAGGAAACCGATGCGGCTCTGGGAAACGGCGGCCTGGGACGACTGGCCGCCTGCTTTCTGGATTCTCTGGCAACTTTGGATTATCCGGGGTTTGGCTACGGCATTCATTATGAATACGGTTTGTTCCGGCAGGAAATCAACAATGGATACCAAAAGGAAAAGCCCGATCACTGGCTTTCCAAGGCCGGGCCTTTTCAAATCGAGCGGACCGAGGAGTCCTGCATTATTCCGCTTTATGGCCGCATTGAGCATGGTCTGGATCTGGAAGGGAATTACAACCCCATGTGGATGGACTGGCGGGTGATTATCGGCGTTCCGCACGACATCCCGATTGTGGGTTACGGTGCAAAAACCGTTAACTATTTAAGGCTGTACGCCGCAAAGCCCTCTTCTGATTTCGATATTCAGATTTTCAACGCCGGCGACTATTTCAGGGCCGTCGAACAGAAAATCAAATCCGAAACCGTTTCCAAAATTCTTTACCCCAGTGACACCTTTGATACGGGTAAAGAGCTGCGGCTGGTGCAGGAGTATTTTCTGGTAGCCTGCTCGCTTCGGGACATCATCCGCAGATACCTCATAACCCATCAGGGGTTCGACGGATTTCCGGATAAAGTCAACATTCAGATGAACGACACCCATCCGGCGCTTGCAGTTGCCGAACTGATGCGGATTCTTGTGGATGAGCATTCCCTGGAATGGGAAGCTGCCTGGAACATCACCCAGAAAACCCTGGCCTATACCAATCACACCCTGCTCTCGGAAGCGCTTGAAAAATGGCCCGTCGGCCTCCTGGAATATGTGCTGCCCAGGCATCTTCAGATCATTTACGAAATCAACCACCGGTTTCTGGACGAAATTGCGGTTCTCTGGCCGGGCGATTCGGACCGGCTGGGCCGAATGTCCCTGATTGAAGAAGGCGCGGAAAAACAGGTGCGAATGGCGCATCTGGCCATTATCGGATCGCATTCCGTCAACGGTGTGTCCGCCCTTCATACCGAGCTGATCAAAACATCCCTGGTTCCGGATTTTTTTGCCAGATGGCCGGAGCGGTTCAACAACAAAACCAACGGCATCACCCAGCGCAGGTGGCTTCTGAAAGCCAATCCGCTTCTGGCCGATTTGTTAAGCGAGACCATTGGCAGCCAGTGGATCACGGACCTGTCCCGGCTTCGCCGTCTGGAGCCTTTTGCAAACGACCCCGCGTTCCAGGACCGGTTTCGAAAAATCAAACAGGCCAACAAGGAACAACTGGGAAAAATCATTTATCAGACCACGCGCCTGAAAATCAATCCCGACTCCCGGTTCGATATCCACGCCAAAAGGATTCATGAATACAAGCGCCAGCTTCTGAATATCATGCACATCATTCATGAATATTTCCGTATTATCGAAGACGGCATCGAGCCGGCCGTGCCCAAGACCTACATTTTTGCGGGAAAGGCGGCCCCAGGGTATTGGGCGGCCAAACAGATCATCAAGTTGATTCATAATGTCGGGGACATCATCCACAAGGACAGACGGATCAAAGACAAGCTGAAGGTCGTCTTTATACCGGACTACCGGGTATCGCTAGCCGAAAAAATTATTCCCGCTGCAGAAGTGAGCGAGCAGATTTCGACTGCCGGCACGGAAGCCTCCGGCACGGGAAACATGAAATTTGCGTTGAACGGTGCGTTGACCATCGGAACCCTGGATGGGGCCAATGTGGAAATGCTTGAAGAAGTGGGGGAAGACAATATCTATATTTTCGGGCTTAAAACCCGCGAGGTTCAGGAAATGAAACAAACCGGCACCTACCGCCCCCTGAATTACTACCATGAACACGACAGCATTCGCCGGGTGATGGATGCCTTCTGGGACAACCGGTTCTGTCCGCAGGAACCCGGACTTTTCCGCTGGCTTTACCACCATATCCTTGAAAAAGGAGATGATTATTTTCATCTGGCGGATTTTCTATCCTATGCACGGATTCACGAAACCGTTGATACGGATTATTTGCAGATTCCGGTATGGAATCGAAAATCCATACGCAATGTCGCCCGAATGGGGAAATTTTCCAGCGACAGGACCATCTCCGAATATGCCCGGCAGATATGGGGTTTGACGCCGGTACATTAACGGTCAATACTATCAGTTTCTGGAGGATATATGAAGATCGAAGCCGAAAAAATCGACGGCATTCTGGTATTGACGCCTTGTGATCCGATTATTGACGCATCCTCGGCTGCCGATTTCAAGGGTCAGCTCGTAACGTGGATACAAGAAGGCAATTTCCGTATTCTGCTGGATTTATCCAACATCGAATTTATTGACAGCAGCGGACTGGGGGCCATTATCTCCCTTTTGAAGCTGCTGGCCGGAAAAGGGGATATTGCGCTTTGTTGTATTCGCGATCAGGTGATGTCCTTGTTTAAACTGACCCGGATGGACCGGATATTCCGGATTTATCCTTCTTCCGATGAGGCTGTAGGGGCCATGAAGTATCTGAAAGGATGATTGTTGTTATGGAATTTGAACCGGTTATCGGGCTTGAAGTTCATGCCCAGCTGAAAACCAGATCCAAAATATTCTGCGGATGTTCAACCGAATTCGGCGGCGCAGCCCAATACCCACGTGTGTCCGATCTGCCTGGGAATGCCCGGCGTATTGCCCGTATTAAACAGGAAAGTGGTTGAATACGCGCTTCGAATGGCCATTGCGACGCATTGCCGCATTTCGCCGGAAAGCCGTTTTGCCCGAAAAAACTATTTTTATCCGGATCTTCCCAAAGGCTATCAGATTTCCCAGTACGAACTTCCGATTGCCCTTGGCGGGCATATTGATATTGAAGTTAGCGGACGCATAAAGCGCGTCGGCATCACCCGGATACACATGGAAGAAGACGCGGGAAAGCTCCTGCACGACCCGGATCAATCCTTCAGCCGGGTGGATTTGAACCGCACCGGCGTTCCGCTGATTGAAATCGTCAGTGAACCCGATATGCGGTCTCCGGAAGAAGCCGGTGCCTATCTTCGAAAACTGCGATCCATCCTCAGATATCTGGATATCTGCGACGGCAACATGGAGGAAGGCAGCTTTCGCTGCGACGCCAATGTTTCGATCCGGCCCGCAGGGACGCAGCCTTTTGGTACGCGAACCGAGCTGAAAAACCTCAATTCCTTCAAGCATGTGGAAAAAGCCATTGCTTATGAAATCAACCGTCAGAAAGATGTCGTGATGGACGGCGGACAGATTTTTCAGGAAACCCTGCTCTGGAATCCGGACAAGGGACAGACCACGTCCATGCGCAGCAAGGAAGAGGCCCATGACTACCGCTATTTTCCCGATCCCGATCTGTTGCCGCTGACGGTGAATGCGGACTGGATTCAGGAAATCACGCAAAGCCTGCCGGAGCTTCCGGATGCCAAACGGGAAAGGTTTTCAGCCGCTTATGGCCTTCCTGCCTACGATGCCGAAGTGCTGACCACCAGCCGCGAACTGGCGGATTATTTTGAATCCTGCCTCGAGAATTATTCAAATCCCAAGCAGGCAAGCAACTGGATCATGGGCTCCCTGCTGGCGCTTTTAAACGCCGAAGGCAAAGACATTCAGCAGTCCCCGGTTTCTCCCCGGGAGCTTGCCGCGCTGCTGAAGCTGATCGATACCAACGTCATCAGCGGCAAAATCGCCAAGACTGTTTTTGACGAAATGGCCAGGACCGGCAAGCCGCCCGAAACCATTGTTCAGGAAAAAGGACTCGTTCAGGTCACCGATTCCTCGGAAATCGAGCAGATCGTTCAGAAAGTCCTTGCCGAAAACCCCAGGGAAGTATCGGATTATCAAAACGGCAAAGAAAAGGTATTTGGCTTTTTCGTCGGCCAGGTCATGCGGGAAACCAAAGGAAAGGCCAATCCCCGGCAGGTCAATGAGATTTTGAAGGTCCAGCTGGGCGTAAAGCCGTAACAACCGGACTTACACGGAATGTCTTTTCATTACCTGAAACGATTCCTCTGATTATTAGCCACAAAAAAAACCGGCCGGGAAAATTCCCGGCCGGTTTTTACAGCTTCGGAAAATCAAGCGGTTAAGCTTGAATTAGAAAGCAAGAGACAGCATGGCTGCCAATTCGATCGGATTGGTGTTTCCGTCTTTATCAACTGACTTTGTAATGACATCGCCTGCCCACAGATAGGCGCCGACAAGATCAAGCTTCAGGTTGTCCACGATGGTATAGGTGGCAACCAGGTCAAGTTCCGTGCCCAGAGCATCTGTATATGTATTTGGTCGTTGTCAGATAGACATCCTCGGCCTTTTTTGCATACCAAAGATCAGCAGAGAATTTCAGCGTCGGAAGGACTTTGTAGCTGGCGCCGATATTGCCAATGATCAAGTTGCTGATTTTGTCGCCAGGAGCGCCGATAGGGGTCTGGTTATCGATAATGCCATCGCCCATGATTTCCGCCCAGTAGTAGGATGCGCCGACATTGTCTTTGGCGCCGGGAGTGAAGAAGGCTTTAATGTCGCCGGATTTTGACCGGATCATCATCTGCCTTATTACCGGAAGCATAAATACCTTTTACATGAATATTGGCAGGTCCGAGATTGACACCGCCAAAAACATCAAACAAATAGCCTTTGAAATTCAGTTTGTCATGACCGCCATACACGGCTGCCGGAACGGTGACATCGCCGAACTGAAAAATACCGGTTGCGCCCAGATCGAACATCCCGATCTTGCCGTCATATTCCAAACCAGCGGTCCACACATCGACTTTTGTTGCGCCGGGAGATATTGAGACAAAGGTGATGTTCTTTGCGGTTGCCTTGGAATAATTCTCGCTGAACAGATAGGCGACATGGGGTTTCAAGGTGTTGTCTTTGTTCAGATAGATGGTGGGATAAAATACATATGCCTGCAGGTCGAAATCGGAATTGGAGACAGAACCGGCGCCAGTATTTCTGCCGGAGCCGCCTTCATAGATTTTCATGTAAATCAACGGCAGGTAAACCGCGTCATTGACTTTGAAAATGGCTTTGATACCGGAAGCATCGTCATTCATCAGATAGCCTCTGGCCAATTCAGGAAATCCTGAACACCGACCGTGAAACGCTGTTGGCCCAGTTTGAAATCCACATATGAATTTTTTAATCTGAAATAATTGCTGTCGCCCGTGGAGTCGGCGCCAAGCTGGCCATATGTTTTATTCTGCACCCCAGGTAGCGTTAAATTCAAACTTGTTGACGAACTTCAGGTTGTCGCTGAATTTTGCGGTGTAGTAAAGCCGGGTACGGGTATCGGTCAAGTTAACATCCTGGGATTAACCTTGTCTTCGCCGGAAAAGCCGATATCTGTGATAAATCTGGTTCTCCAGTATCCACCGAATTCATTTTCAAATGCTGCTGCCGGCATGGTAAGGGCAAGTACCATAATGGCTGCGACCAATAATACGGATAATTTCTTCATTCTGAGTCCCTCCTCAAATAATTTCAATTAAATAGATAACCAACCTAATAATCAATCAAATCAAGACAATAACTAAAAATACCACCTCCTTTCACAAGTTTCCTATCCTTTTCGCTTTTTTCTATTGCAGATAATTCGCGTTAAATCAAGTAATTTCTTAAATTATTATAAATATTTTTTTATCTGGCAGCCTTGATTTTTACTGTCGCATAACCGCAAATACAACATGCGTGTATGATTCATACAAATAACTACAACAGAACGTATGGCTTCATCTGAGAATCAAAATTCCCTCGCCGCTTTCGAAATCCGCAAACAAATATCTTTAAAAATTTTTCAATTTTCTATACAGTACATTTCATTAAATTTCAAATTGATTTTTTATTTAAATGCCCTCTCGACTGCGGCCGGAAGAGCGCCGATGCCGGAACCCTATTATATAAGGAGAGTTGAATTATCTTGCGTCCTATTAAATTTATTTTGGGTATTGCCCTGATCCTTTTATTATCGCTGACATCTTTCGGCGCTGCATCCGGTGCGACCCGCATACTGGTATTGCCGTTTGATATCCTGTCCGACAGTGATCTGTCTTTTCTTCAAAAAGGCATTTCCCAGATGCTGGCATCCCGCCTGGCTTCGGATGAATCCATTGAAGTCGTCGGCCTGGACGGCCCGTCTGCTGCAAACCTTTCTAAACCCTTCGGCGAAGCGGCCGCGATATCCACTGCTGCAAAACTGAAAGCCGACTATGTTTCTTACGGAACCATCACGGTCACAAATGAAAGCGTTCGCACGGATGCCAGACTCGTCCGGACCGCGGATGGAGCCCCGCAGGTGGTCTTCAGCCAGACCGGGAAAAACCAGGGAGATGTCTTGCAGCATGTCAAATTATATGCAGCCGAAATCCTGAAGGCGATGGGTTCCAAGGCCCCTGCATTGACCCAGCCCAAACCTCAGCCTCAGCAGCATCAGGCGGTTCTGGATGAGAGCCACCGCCACCCCGACACCTTGTGGACCGGAGCGCTCTCCACCGGCTCGGCACCGATCCGGATGATGGCATCTGATGGAAAAACCGAGGCCAATGTCTGGAGAAGCATTAAATTCCAGTCGGAAATCAAAAGCCTGGCCATTGGTGACATTCTCGGCAACAAGCAGAACGAACTGGTCATCATTAACGACAATTCCATATCGCTTATACCGCTATGCCGCCGAAAAACTTGAACTGATCGACGAGGTCATCGGCGAGACGGATCATACCGCCATTCGCGTGGATGTGGCCGATATCAACCAGAATGGCCGGGACGAGATCTTTGTCACCAATCTTTATCATGACAAGACCCAGTTAAAATCCTATGTCCTGGAATGGGATGGATCAAAACTTGTAAAAATTGCTCAGGACGCCAACTGGTATTTCAGAGTCATGACGGTTCCGGGAAAACCGCCTGTTTTGCTGGGTCAGCAGCGGGGGCATGACGGAGCTTTTTTCAAAAGGCATTTACCAACTGGCATGGGTGAATGGAACTTACGCCGAATCTTCTTTGGCGGATGCGCCCCGCGGATTGTCATTGTATGCTTTTTCTTCCGGAAATGCGCTGAATGACGGCAAGGAGGTGACGGTTTCCATAACGTCCGATCTTCGCCTTCGCGTTTTCGATAAAACCGGAGATATGGAATGGACGAGCTCGGACCGGTTTACCGGCGGCGGGGGCTATATGCCGTATCCGGCTGACGTGAATGACGCCAGGGCTCCTGGAGAACTGCGGATCAAACGCTACTATCTGCCGCAACGCGTGGTTATTTTTGATATTGATAAAGACGGAAAAAATGAAGTAATCCTCGCTAACAACCAGGATTACGCAAAGAATTTACTGCCGAATCTCCGGGTTTTCAAAAGCGGGCATATTGAATGCCTGCAGTGGGAGGGTTTGGCGTTTGGTTCAAAATGGAGAACCACGGAAGTCTCCGGCCAGATCAGCGATATGGTCGTGGGAGATCTGAACAATGACGGGGTGGATGAAATCGTGTATTCCGTGGTGGATATTCCCGGCTCTGCTTTTAACAGCGCCCGCAGCTACCTGGTTTCCTGGCAACTGGGAAAATGAAGGCAGGGAACATCCGTGACCCGGTGACAGTGCAAAGAAGAGATCGACTTTTGTCTGTTCTCTGAGAAATGCTGTCACAATTCGGTAATTATTGACATATTTCAGGAATTTTGGTAGAAATGCCCTAATATTAATTATGCCCCGGCAGGATTTCCGGTTTTCCGGGGCACTCACAGGGCGCCATGATGGATAATTTTTCTCTGCCGGAATCTCCCAGCCGTTTTGCATTTCCTATTGCAAGCGCTGGATATCCCCTGATTTTTGCTTCCGCATTCGCAACAAGCGTGCTGGCCCTGCTTCAATTACGGGCACCGGCGCTTCTGGGGCTTGCAGTTACTTTTTTTATCGCATATTTTTTCAGAGACCCGGACCGGGTTGTTCCGGTTTCTGATCGGGGCGGTCATCTCTCCTGCGGACGGCAGGGTGATCATTGCCGGGAAAGTGGACCACACCCTTTTTTATGATGGCCCCTGCCAGAAGGTCAGCATCTTCATGTCGGTGTTTAATGTCCATGTCAATCGCATTCCCCATGAGGGCCAGGTTGAAAAAATTGAGTATCACCCGGGGAAATTCGTGAATGCCAGCCTCGACAAGGCTTCTGAAGGTAACGAACGGAACGCGGTTTTCATGATTACGGACCAGGGCCAGCGGTTCTGCGTGGTTCAGATTGCCGGGCTGATCGCCAGACGGATCATCTGCCATATTCAGGCCGGAGAAACCGTTTACCGGGGACGCCGTTTTGGCATGATCTGTTTTGGGTCGCGGCTGGATGTCTATCTTCCGCTCGAGGCCAGGCTCAATGTGGCTGTGGGAGACAGGGTCAAGGCCGGAACGTCGATCGTGGGGTATCTCAACTGAATATTCCGTAACCCGGTTTAACCCAGCACGGTTTTTATCCGTTTTATTCATGATCCTTGATGAAGCTGCCCGTCTCATCAAGGATCATGTTTTTTTATTATTGGAAAAGAAAACAGAGGTAACGACCATGTCGAAAAAACAATTTCATGTTGCAGTGGCCGGAGCCACCGGGGCTGTCGGAAATCAAATGATTGCCTGCCTGGAAGAACGCAATTTTCCGGTCAAATCCATTAAATTTCTGGCATCGTTCCGCTCGGCCGGTAAAAAACTGAGTTTCAGGGGCGAGCCTGTGGTGGTTGAGGAAATGACGGAGACGTCCTTCAACGGCATGGATATCGCGCTGTTTTCAGCCGGCGGAAGCACCAGCGAGAAATTTGCGCCGGTTGCAGCCGGATCCGGGTGCGTCGTCATTGACAATTCCAGCGCCTGGCGAATGGACCCCCAGGTGCCGCTGGTGGTTCCGGAAGTCAACAGCCATGCCATTGCCGGCTACACGCAAAAAGGCATTATCGCCAATCCCAACTGCTCGACGATTCAGATGGTGGTAGCCTTAAATCCCATTCACCGGAAATACGGCATCAAGCGTATTGTCGTATCTACCTATCAGGCGGTTTCCGGCACCGGCCAGAAAGCCATCGTCGAGCTGGATGCACAGGTCCGGGCGATCATGAACTCCAAGCCGGTGGAAAACAAAGTCTATCCGCATCGCATCGCATTCAACTGCCTTCCCCATATCGATGTGTTTCTGGATAACGGATATACCAAGGAAGAGATGAAAATGGTCCACGAAACCCGGAAAATCATGGAAGACGACACCATCGGGGTAACGGCGACCACGGTTCGGGTTCCGGTATTCTACAGTCATTCCGAGTCCGTCAACATTGAAACCCGGCTGCCCATCACCGCTGAAGCGGTCAGGAACCTGCTGGCCAGTGCACCCGGAGTCAAGGTTGTGGATGATCTCAAGACCAATACCTATCCCATGCCCATCGATGCCTCCGGCCAGGATTTGACCTATGTCGGCAGAATTCGACAGGATGAATCCCTTCCCAATGCCATTAACCTGTGGGTTGTTGCCGATAACATTCGAAAAGGGGCGGCAACCAACGCTGTTCAGATTGCCGAAATTCTGGCTGAAACCTATTTGTGATAATAGCCGACAAAGTCGATCATATCCCTATTTACACGATCGCATTTACGACAAATCTTTATTTTCAGGAGTAATAAGTTGGATCGAATACCCATGACAAAAGAGGGCCACGTCGCCCTGAAAAATGAACTTGAACATCTGAAAAAAGTCGAGAGGCCCCTGAACATCAAGGCCATCGAAGAGGCGCGGGCCCACGGTGATTTGTCGGAAAATGCAGAGTTTGAAGCTGCCAAGGACCGTCAGAGCTTTCTCGAAGGCCGAATTCGGGAACTGGGATACAAACTGTCAAATGCGGACATCATCGATCCAAGCAAGCTCCCCAAAGACCGGGCTGCCTTTGGCTGCCGGGTGCTTCTGGAAAATGTCGACACCGGAGAAACTGTTGAATACCAGCTGGTCGGCCCGGAAGAATCGAATATTGAAGAAGGCCGTATTTCCATCACTTCCCCGCTGGGGCAGGCCATTATCGGTAAAAAACCTTCTGATGAGCTGGTCCTGACCGCTCCGGGCGGCAAACGCTGTTATGAACTGGTTGATATTCTGTAACGGCAGAGGTATTCAGGTATTCAGGAGTCAGAATACCTGTGTCGTTGCAACATACTGCTATTTAAATAAATATAAAAATGCGCATCAGCTGCGCATGACAGCATGAAATTGATGCTTCACATTTCGAGTCGGTGCAGTTCCATTCTGAATACTGACTCCTGAATACTGAATACTATCATTTAACTACGGAGGTTTTTTGTGGCAAGAATTACTATCGACGATTGTCTGAAACGGGTACCCAACAGATTCCTTCTGGCCAACATGGTTTCCAGACGGGTGCGACAGATCCGCGAAGGTTCCGAGTATCTGGTCAGTTCCCCCAAGAATGAAGATATTGTCATTTCATTAAGAGAAGTTGCAGCCGGAAGAATCAAGCTGGTGACCGAAACCAATGACGGGGATTAGCTCCCATTAAGGAATCCGCGCTATTCAGGTCTTTGAACAGAGGGGTCGGCAAGGCCATTCATGACTATGACATGATCTCGAATGGCGATCGGATTGCCGTGGGGCTTTCCGGCGGACATGACAGCCTGACCCTTCTGTGGATCCTTCGGGAACGGCTTCGGCGCATTCCCGTTCATTATGAAATAGTTCCCATTTACATTGATCCGGGTTTTGAAAACGGATTCGGCGCTGAGTTGAAGGATTATTGCCGCCAGTGGGGACTTGAGCTTCGGGTGGATGAAACCCGGCACGGCATGCTGGCGCACAGCCCGGAGAATCGGGAGAATCCCTGTTTTCTGTGTTCGCACCTGAGGCGAAAGCGGCTGTTTGAAATCGCGGATGAACTGGGTTGCCGAAAGCTGGCCCTGGGGCACAACAAGGATGACCTCATTGAAACCCTGTTTTTAAATATCTGTTACGCCGGCCAGATCTGCACCATGGTGCCATCCCAGATGTTTTTTCAGGAAAAATTTACCGTGATCCGGCCGCTGGCCTTTGTGGATGAAACGATCATACGAAAATTCGCCAAAGAAAACCGGTTTCCTGTTTTTGACAACCCTTGCCCGACATCCAGAACATCCAAACGAAAAGAGATCAAGGAGATGCTCAATCGACCTTTATCAGGGCAACGCCAACGTCAAGGGAAATATTTTCAGGGCAATGAGTCATGTGAGAACGGACTATCTGCTGAAAGATCACTCGAAACGCCGCAAGAGACCAGGAAACCGACATGAATCAACTCAGACACGGGAATCCGGACATGACGCCCCCTCTGCCCTGTAGCACATCCATGAAAGACGTTCAGAATCAGCGGGACGACCGCAACATTCCCATCGACAAGGTGGGAATAAAGAATATCCGCTACCCCATCACGGTTCTGGATCGCAGAAACAGCAGGCAACACACCGTTGCTTCCATCAACATGTATGTGGATCTGCCGCATAAATACAAGGGCACCCACATGAGCCGCTTTGTCGAGCTGCTTCACCTGTTCCGGCCGGAAATCTCCCTCAAGCGCATCTCCGAGGTGCTGGATCGGATGAAAAAGCATCTCAATGCCGCATCCGCCCACATTGAAGTGTCCTTTCCGTATTTTATCGAGAAAAAGGCCCCGGTCAGCGGCGCTCCCGGCCTGATGGACTACACCTGCAGGATTCTGGGTTCCAGCGATCCTTCCGGCAGAATCGACCTGGTTTCCGAGGTGATCGTTCCGATTTCATCGGTCTGCCCCTGTTCCAAGGAAATCAGCGAGGTGGGCGCCCACAATCAGCGGGGTGAGGTTCGGCTGAGCACGCGGTTCAAGAAATTCATCTGGATGGAGGACATGATCGAGCTGGTTGAAACCTGCTCATCCTGCGAAGTCTATTCCATCCTGAAGCGCGTGGATGAAAAATTCGTCACGGAAAAAGGCTATACCAATCCCAAATTTGTCGAAGACATCGTCAGGGACATCGCCAAAAAGCTTTATGCGGACAATAACATCACCTGGTTTTCCGTCAGTGCGGAAAATTTTGAATCCATCCACAATCACAGCGCCTATGCGCATATCACCAGCGGACAGATTCACACGGAAACCTGCCTGGAGACCAAAAAGCCGTAAGATCTGAAAAGCCCGGAGGCAGGATCCGCCCAGATTTTCGATCTTCTTCAACATCCTCAGGAGCCGGCCAGCCCGCGGATGATTTCCATCACGGGATCAGCGGTTTTTCCGGGAGTGTTTATCATGACCACGAACCGGTAGCTCCCCCCTTTGCCGTCTTCGATATATCCCGCCCGTGAGCGAATCCCGTTCAGCGTTCCGGTTTTATACAGCTCGTTTCCCTGCCGTCGCATCAACTGCCGGTACGGATAAAACCTGATCAGGAGCTGATCCAGCTGGATTGCGGAAAGTCTGTTCTCCCTTGAGATGCCCGATCCTTCGGCAAGTTGAAGGGTTTCGATCCGCAGCTCTTTTCGCAGGAATTCCTGTGATGCCCGAATGCCTTTATCGATTGTGCCGGGCAGTCCATACGCCCGTATGCCTGCGGCAATGAACAGCTGATTGGCAATAAAATTGTTGGAATATTCCATGAGTCTGGATATCACGTCGGTCAGCGCATAGGGGGAAACATAGCGGATCAGGAGCCGATCCCCGTCATCAACCCTGCCGATTCGAACCTGTCCGGACGATGTCACCCCCTGCCGCGACAGAAAACCGGCAACCAGATGCCCGGCATACAGCACGCTTTCTCCCCGGGAATGAGAAAACACGATCCTTCCGGAGTCCGTTCCCGAAGCGCGGATACGGGATAACGCAAAAGGCACCAGCGGGGTTTGAGGCTCTGCGCTGACGTATTTGCCGGCGGATGTTTTCTGAAAGCTGATGGTGTTGAAATTGGCGCAGAATGCGCCATTGGGCGCATCGTAAGGCTCCGTGGTTTCGGTAACCCCGGGAATCCGCAGGGGCTGCTGAAAAACCGAATCATCCAGAACCAGATCCTTGTAGTGATGCATACGGGCTCTGAATCTGTCTGGAAAAATCCGGCATCATGTCCGACACAAACAGGGGGTCGCCGAACCCCTTGATCTTCAGATTATTGTCCTTGTCCGAATAGCATTCGGTAACAAATCGGAAATCCTCGCCAAGATAGTGAAGCGCCACCAGGGCGGTCAGGATTTTAAGCGTCGATGCCGGAACCAGCAGTTTTTCGGCATTTCTGGATGCCAGAATCTTTCCCTGAGGATCGGTTAACAGCACCGCGTCCTTTTCCTGAATCAGGGAAAGAATCCGCGAGACTGTCTGAGCCTGATCCGCCAGGGCAGGCGACACCCATATTACCCAAAAGGCACAGGAGAACAACGCCTGCCATAAAAAAGATTTTCAAGCCTGTTTTTTTCATGTCAGTTACTGTCCAGAATCAAGGTGACGGGTCCGTCATTAATCAGCGCAACATCCATCATGGCCCGAAATTGGCCCGTTTTTACGGCAATGCCTTTTTTCCGGACCTGTTCGACAAACATTTCATAGAGATGCTCGGCCTTTTCCGGTCCGGCGGCCTGAACATAAGAAGGCCGCCGGCCCTTGCGGCAGTCCCCCAGCAGCGTAAACTGCGAAACCACGAGCATCTCGCCCTGCGTTTCCATTAAAGAGCGGTTCATTTTTTTGTTTTCATCCTCAAAAATCCGCAAGTGAGGAATCTTCTCCGAAAGAATAGTCCACATCTTTGGCATCGTCCGCTTCGGACACGCCCAGCAGCACCAGAAGTCCCGGACCGATCCGGCTGATAATCTGATTGTTGACGGTAACCGAACTTTCCTTAACCCGCTGAACCACTGCTCGCATGCGTACTTCCTTATCCTTATTCTTCCGGATTATCGCCTTGACGATATCTGATCCTGAATTGATTGATACTTTGAGCCTCTTGAAAAGCACCCCTGTTCGTATATCTCAATTCCTGAAAAAGCTGCAAGGAATTCTTCGGACTTTTTTGGGAAATTCCGCAACGCAATGCCAATCGGTTATGGAATTTCAGATCTGTCCGAAAAATCCGGCTATTATATGCCCTATGTCATGTTGCCTCCTCCAATCAAGCATGGTAATGTGATCGCCATATTGTGACCATTGTTAAGCCGTTGTTCGTGTTTCTCTTATGGCATCCAAAGCGATCTTGGCTTTGAAATCGTTTGGATGCTTTTTGAAGGAAGGCTCCGTTTGTTTTCTTTAACTTCTTTTCGTGTTTTGTCTGGAACTGTCAGGCTCGTGGCTTTTTGCAGCATGGTTGCGTGCACGGCGCTTTTCTCTTGTGGATGGGGCGCCGAAGCACCCGGTTCCGGAACGGCGCAGGGATCTGAAGGCGATGTGTTCCTGCGCATTAACCGGTCTGTAAAAAAGGTTCATACCATGTCGGCGGCATTTGAGCAGGAAAGGCATGCGGCCATGCTGAAGGATGCGATGATTTCCAGAGGCCTGTTTTTCTTTGCAAAACCGGACAAGATTCGCTGGGAGACAATCGATCCCGTCCCCGCCGGCTTTTCTGTAAAGGGCCAGGAGGCCAAACGGTGGCAGGGGACATCCGGTACATCCGAAATATTCGCTCTGTCAGAGGCCCCTTTTTTACAGGTGCTGATTCAACAGATTATTGCCTGGACCAGCGCCGATTTCACTTCATTAAAAGAGCGCTACGAGCTTAAGGTGATCAGCGAAGCCCCGGTAACGATCGGGCTTGCCCCCCTTCTGGCCGGCGAAAGGGATTATGTCAATCAGGTGACGCTGGTGTTCTCCCCCGATCTTGCATACGTCACCTCCGTAAAAATTCAGGAAAACAAAGGGGATGAAATCATCATCCGCTTTATTAACGCGGTTATCAACGAACCGATAGCAGATGAACGATTCTAACGCCATGCCATTTACCAAACCTTTCGGAGCCCTGTACACCCTGCTGTCCCCCAGAAGAAAAATCCTCTATTGTACGACATTGCTGGTTGTCGTGCTGGGCGCGCTTGCCATGGCCCTTACAGATATCCATGAAGACATCCAGTTCATGATTCCGGATCGGGACGCAGCCGTGGGCGAGGAGTTTTCCCTGCTTCAGGATTCCCCTTTTTCAAAAAAAGTGGTGATCAATCTCAGCGGGGGGGCGGACCTTGGCCAGTTGATGGCTGCCGCGGATGTTCTTGCCGGGTCCATGAAGCCGCCTTACTTCACCCGCGTGGCGACGGGCCCCGGCAATTTTTTTGGCGCCGAGTTTTTTTCCTGGATGCTTTCCGCCATTCCCGGTCTTCTTTCAGACGATAATTTTGAAAAGCTCTCCGCAAAAGTCACGCCGGAACAGATTCGGGAGCGCATGAGGGCGATGTACCAGGAACTCGCCACGCCTGAAGGGTGGATGAAAAAAGAGCTTTTCCGAAATGACCCGTTGAATCTTTCCGGACTGTTGTTTGAACAACTGCGATTTGCAAATCTATTGTCCGGGATGCGCATCGAGAATCAGCACTTTGTCAGCCAGGACAGGAAAAACGTTCTGATAATCGCTGAAACCCCGGTAAACGGAACCGATTCACGGGGAAGCGCGGCGCTGATGGCGCAATTGGATGGACCTGATCACGGCTTCGGTTCCCCGGCCCATGGAAGCTTTTGTCATGGCCGCGCATCGCTATACCGCCACCAATGCAAATGCGGTCAAACAGGATGTGTTTGTGGTGATGTGCAGCTCATTTCTGGGAATTGTCGTCATTATTGCCCTCTTTCTTTTGAGCTGGGCAGGTCTGTTTGTCCTGCTTGTCCCGGTTTTGGCCCTGAGCGTTGCAGGCATTACCGGACTGTTCTACGATCATTTTTCCGCGATCACGATCGGTTTCGGCTCCGTGCTTCTCGGGGTCACCATCGATTTTGCCGTCCATGTTTATTTTGCGCTTCCCGACAACGAGAGCAAAAAGGCCGCTGTTTTGGATGAAGTGACCATTCCGATTGTCTTTGGCGCCCTGACCACTGTCGCCTGTTTCGTCGTACTGCTCTTCTCGCCGCTTCCGGGCCTGCGCCAGGTATCCTCATTTTCGATCGTGGGGATATGCGCCGCGCTTCTCATCTCCCTGATAACCTTTCCGCATTTTATCGGGAGTTTCATCCAGAAGAGGTGTTTTTCTAAAAAAGGCATCGGGAACCCGCCCCCGCAAATTCGGAATGGTCACCGTTCTTTTCTGGACCTGTCTGATGCTGCTATGTATCTGGAAAGCCCGGGAGGTTACTTTTGATGGCGACATGCGATCCTTGAACCTGACGACTCCGGACCTCAAGGCCGATGAAACCTATTTTCAAAAGACCTGGGGCGGGGGAGGAACGGCCATGCTTTTTGCGGAAGGCATTGATCTGGACCAGGCGCTCGAAGTCAACGACCGTCTTTTTGCTCAGCTGAAGCGTCGCCTTCCCGCAGATCAGATCGTCAGCATTTCTTCTCTTCTTCCTTCCGCCTCCAAACAGCGCGTTCGCCAGGCGCGGTGGCAGGATTTCTGGTCCCGGGAAAGCGTTGCTCAGGTAAACGCACTCATGGAACAGGAAGGCGCGGCTGCGGGCTTTTCTCAGGATGCATTTACGCCTTTTTTTGACGGCATCGGCCGGCAGACGCCTCTTGTAACCGCGGATCTTCTGAGGGCCAAGAGCCTCGGCGACATGATAGACGGCATGATCGTCCAAAAGAACGGGGCTGTGCGGGTGCTCACACTGGTTCCCGACAATGCCGAAGTATTCGAACTGTATCAGTCGGACCTGAAAAATATCCAGGGAGTGCGTTTTGTTTCCCAAACCCATTTTGGAGACCACCTGAGCCATATCATGGGAAAAGATCTCTACCGGATGATCCTGGGGGCGGTGATTCTTAATTTTGCACTACTTTATCTTCTTTACAGAAATTTCATAAACGCCCTGCTCGCCATGGTCCCTGGAGTTACCGGGGTGTTTGTGGTGATGGGCTTCATGGGATGGAGGGGCATCCCCTTAAATATTTTTCATATTTTATCTGCGATTTTGATTGTGGGGCTGGCCGTTGACTATGGGATATTTATCGTCTGCAAGCTGACCGGAGGGCATACCCATGAAACAGAGAAAGCCGTTATGGTGTCCGGCCTTACAACCATGGCCGGTTTTGGGGCCCTGGTTCTGGCCCGCCATCCGGCCATGCACTCCATCGGCGTTGCCGTCATGTTGGGCGTCGGCGCTGCAATACCCGCCACCCTGTTTGTGATCCCGGCCCTTTTCGGAATGATACAAGCACGCAGGCTGAAGGCTGATGACAGCGAATAGAAAACTTATGGATCTGACGCCAGTCATCACAAATGCGTCAACGGTTACCGCCATGTCGGACAGCCTTGACGGGTTGTGGCGGGGACTGCTGGCCGGAAAGATCCGCCATCCGTCCGGTGAACCGTTTTCCGGTGAAAAATTACAGCGCGGGGATTGCCGGCTGTATCGAAGGGTTAAACTCCTCCGGCAGAATGTCCATGATTCATTCTCTCTGCGACCGCCTATTCAGCAGCTGGGCGCCTGTCCCATCCGATACGCTTGTGATCACGGCAACCACAAAGGCGGGCATTGATAATCTGGAAAAAGTCAGCACCGGCAAACCTGCCGATATTCAGGACATCCTGCCTTCATCATTTCCCGCCATCGTTTCCGAAATACTGGGTCTGGACAGCAGGGGATTTAACGTCAGCGCGGCCTGTGCTTCTTCCACCATCGCCGTGGCGCAGGCTGCCGCATTGATTTCCTCCGGAAGCGCCGGTGTGGTGATGGTCTGCTGTCTGGATATGACCACAGAATTCATCTTCTCCGGTTTTTCCGCGTTAAGAGCCCTCTCTCCGCTGCCTTGCCGGCCGTTTGATCGGGACAGAAACGGCCTGTCTCTGGGAGAAGGCGCGGCAGCGCTTCTGTTGATGAGCCGGGAGCGGGCAAAACAGGAGCACCGGATTCCCCTGGGAACCATTCACGGATCGGGAATTGCAAACGATGCCACGCATATCACTGCGCCTGCCAGAGATGGCTGCGGCCTGGTTCAGGCAATCTCCCAGGCGTTGCAAGTATCGGAAATTCCGGCGGATGAAATCCACGCTGTCTGCGCGCATGGCACGGGCACGATCTATAACGATCTGATGGAGCTTGCCGCATTCAGTCAGATATTTAAAAACCGAAAGGTGCCGGTATTTTCAATCAAAGGCGCCATCGGACATACGCTGGGGGCTGCCGGCGGCATCGAGGTGGCTGTGGGAATGAAAGCCCTGTCCTGCCAGGTGACGCCCCCGACAATCGGGTTAAGAACACCGATGGATGAGGCAATGGGCTGGGTCAGTACCGAACCGGTGTCTTTTTCAGGGGATTATCTGCTGACGACAAATTCGGGATTCGGGGGCATCAATGCCGCGCTTGTCCTTGGGAAGCCATGACAATAATCGTTGCCGACATTACAGGAATTGGCTGGATCACTTCAACCGGCCTGCGGCGCGGAAAGGACATCAAGAGCTCCTGCCATGCTGAACGCCATGTCAGAAGCAATGATTGACGGCCAATTGCCCGATATTCCCCTTGACGGATCATACCCGTCTTCCCGGCGCATGGATAAATATTCAAGGCTCGGCATGACCGCCATCGCGCTTGCACTGGAAGATGCTGGCCTGGATGCGTGGACGGAAAAACGCAATATCGGCATCATCACTTCCACGGAATACGGCTGCCTGAATACGGACTTTGATTATTTCGATACGGTCCTGCCGGATGGCGGCATCGGCGCCAGCCCGGGATTATTCTCCTATACCCTGCCCGGCAGCTTCATGGGGGATGCGGCAATCCGATTCGGACTGACCGGATCAAGCTTTGTGATTCAAGAAAAATCCTCATGGGCGCTGACCTGTCTCAAACTGGCCTTGAATGCCATCGCCTGCGGAGATTCGGACAAGATGGTGTGCGGCGTCTGCCACCCGGAGCCTCCCCCTGCTTTTAAAAAAATCAACCGGATTCCGGCAGGAGCGCTCTTTATTGCGATCGAAAAAACCCCCGCCAACGGGTTTTCTTACGGAAAGGTGAGTCTTGACAAGGCAGGATGTATCACGTTTAACGAAGATAAAATCAACGACCTGATAGCGCTTGTCCGGCGATGCCTGGGCTGTTTTTAAAAGCAAAAAGCCGATCGGCCGGATCATATCTTATGGGTTATGCGATTTTTCTTTCAGCAACCTCTCAATTTTCTTAAACATTTTCCCTTGCAGATTTACCCTTCCATTCCGCACGTCACTTTCCCCTTGAGATATCAGCTTCAATAAACCAATTACATTGCGCATATTTTCATAACTCTCAGGATCCTGAAGAACAGCTCTGGATTTTAAATAAGTAACAGGCTTTATATCACTTGTGATATTCATTTTCATTTCCTCCGGTTCATATATAGCATCAAATATGGACCGATTGTAAAGTCGGATTTTTATCTGATACTCCTGCAGAATCCGGAAGCCCGGAAAACCACACCCGAGAGTTACCGGTAAGCCCTGCTAAGCTTTTAGCGATAAAAAACAACATGGTTGCCAGCATTTATTTTTTCGATAGCCCTGCCGAATCTCGCTACAATCCTGTCCCTTTAGGAGATCAGCGGCCAACCGCTGAAAGAAACCATCAAGCAGCGTCAGGTACTTGTTGCGTTGTTCACGCCCCCCAATGGTGGTTTGGCCTTATCGATTAATCGATACTTTGCCTTCGCTGTACTTATGAATCAGCATCGAGATAAGGGATTGATACGGAATGCCTTCTTCGATTGCTTTTGCCCTGATTTTCATTAAATCCCGCTCACTCATTCGGATGTTGATCCGCTTTTGCTTATTGAGGCTATAGTGCGCAAATTCCTCGTATTGTTTCTTTTCCTTCTCGGTAAGATCGGAGACCCATTCTTCATTTTCAAGTGAGTTTGCTAATTCCATCTCGTCTTTATCCAAGCATGCTGCCTTTTTCACTTTTTGCCTCCAAAATATTTTTTTGTTGCCTTGCTGTTCGGTATTATCGTTTTAAAGAATATTTTTGCGTTATCCTCAACATAGGGCACTGAATAGACATAATCGTCGATCTTAACGATAAAAACTTTCTGATTCGGATATTTTTCTGAATTTAGATGTTTTACCCGGTCGATCAAATCTCCCAATGCTATTGCCAATTCAACCTGTTCAAAGGACACGCCCCGTGTTTTCTTCAGCAATTCATTCTTCTCATCATTCCAGTCAAAATATTTCATGAACGTGTGCCTATTGTATTCATACTATAAATTAACAATGAATTCTGCTTGAGTCAAATCATTTCAGCGCATTTCACGAGTTCGATCTACCCCGGTCGACTGATCTTGCCGAACTATGGATTTATTTTATCTTTCGGATTACCCATTACAGGTCTTCCTATGAGCATCGACAACGGAAGAACCTTAAGACCTTTATTCACCGATGCCCGTCAGTATTTGATCCATTTCCTTCAGCCAGCAGGAAATCAGATGGTCATTCTTCGGTTTCGAGTCATGAAGAAGAATAATATCATTCGGATTCACCCGTTTCAGGATTTTTTTTGAAAGATTCCGGATTCTTCGGTTTCCGCCATCAAAGGCGCGGCAACTGAAATTGACGGCATACAGATTCAAATGCCGGAGAACCGGGTCAAGCCCGGGGCTGGTAACGCCTGCCGGCGGACGGAAGGCAAAGGGTATCACGCCCAATTCCCGCAGTACATTTTGCGTTTTTTCGATTTCGTTTAACAGGTAAGGACTGCCTTTGAGCAGCATGAAATTGTCATGACTGTAGGTATGGTTCCCGATGGAATGACCCTGACGTACGATCTCCTTTACCAATTCAGGATGCGCGGACGCTTTTTCCCCGGTGACAAAAAAAGTTGCCTTGACCCGATGCTTTAAAAGCAATCGCAGCAGATCCGGAGTGGAAAGGGGGTCCGGACCGTCATCGAAAGTTAAGCGCTACCGCCTGTTCACCGGATTTTCCGCGACTGATGACTGGAAGGTAATAACCCAGGAAGGGGAGAAAGGGGGCAAACAGACACAGCAGGACAAATCCCGCCAGCGGAACGGCAGAGAATCGCAGGTCAACAAAAGAGAGCAGGATTGCCATCAGAAATGAAAGCAGGCCGGTCCATTCGGCCATGGAGAGACACGTTACTTTCTGGACTTTCAGTATGAACCAAACCAGATCTCCCTTGGAGCCGGACGGGGTGGAAAGTTCAATATCAAATCCTGCCTGACGGACGATTGTTTCAATTTCATCAAATATCCGATAATGGCATTGAATCCCTGCCGCTCTATTTTTTAAGTTTTCCATCCACCACACCCAGGGAAACGGATATGCCGGCGGCAGAGTCGCACGGATGATAAGGCGCCCTTTTTGACCGAGTATAACGGATAGTCTGATTAATGTCAGCCTGAATTGATCATCATCCAGGAAGTGAATCATGTCCAGCATCGTGGCCATATCTACCGGGCCCGGCGTCACTGGAATATCCGGCGCACCGGCAACGGCAATAAATCCTCTTTTCCCAACCGCCCGCGATGCCACGCTGACCCGCCCCGGGTCGGGATCAATACCGTAGACCGTCGCGTCCGCAAACCGCTCCAGCATCCAGCACGCCGGCACACCATAGCCGCAACCGATATCCGCAACTGTCCGGATGTCTGATTTCCATAAAAGAGACGGCAGTTCTGAAAACATCGGATCCAATCGCAGTTTAAAACGGGCAAACAACCGCTGATACGCCCCCATATTCCGGTAACGCCGACAGAACCCGATCGCAGAAATTCCCATTCTCTGTGGGGTCCTCTTTTTGTTTTCGAAGCAGATATTCAATCATTGGCGGCAGTATAAAGAAAATGAACACAAGGAGGGCAAGCCCCGAACCGCTGACCGAAACGATTTTCAAACATGGTGAAGCCATGAATTTCCCTTCATCTAAAAAACCAGAATACGATCAGCAGGATAAAGAGAACGTGCAAGGCAATGAACATAGACCGGTTGCGATAATAGAATTCGTTTCTTGTTTGAATGCGCTGAAGGCCGCCGCATAACCGCCGGAATTTATCCAGTCGCAAATACTTGCTGTTCCCGGTTGGAGAATTGCTCTGAAATGCAAATGAAGGAAAAATCGCGTAAAAACCGTCCTTATAGGATTTAAGCTCTGAATCAAAAGCGATTTTTTGCCATGGCTTTTTTACCAATAATTCGGCAAACCCGCGATTCAGAACATAAGCATGGGTCAAGCTGCGATACTTGATTTCAAGCACCCCCTTGCGATGCGTTTTCCTGCTGCCTGAAACCAGACACCCAAAGAAAAATGCTTTCCAGTCAGGAGTATCCCTCATAAAATCGATACACTGTTTAAGGCTTTCCGGACTGAATCCGTCAAATAAAACATCATCCTCCAATATGACGATGTTGCCGGCGCCGGCCAGCAGCCCATTTTTTATGCACGCCATATGCGATTCGTAAATACCCTCTTCGGAATCATATGGATGCTTTTTGACGATATGGAATTCGACATAATCCAAAAGACCTGTTTTTTCGAATTGAGTTGCAGCCTCTTTGCGTCTGTCTGAACGCTCATCCAGCGAGATGCAGTAGATCTTGTCGAAATAATCCCAGTAGTTGGTTGATTTATCCATTTCCCCTATTTTTTTCTTCAATAAAACAGCCCGTATGGTACAATAAATGACGTTACGGATTTCTCCAGCCAGGCACAAGCGATGATAAAAACAAATATTATAAACCGTATTGCCAATACAGATTATGTGCGGTCTGCCATAAATGACAAGGCTGATTTAAGCGCTTTCAGAGCAGAAACCGATCCGTCCGAATCATTATAGGCGTTTCGACCATTCTCTTCAGCTACGTCATCTCCTGGCCGGCCATCGGCGCGCTGGGCGCCATATCCGTTTACCTGAACAAGCCCCTGCTGGTTGTTGTCGGCGGCCCGTTATTGTACGGTTTTTCCCATTTGGTATTTATATTCGGAATGTATCTTGCCGGCGCCAAATATTCAAAGATTTTTCTGCGATGGGCAACCCGGGTTGCCGTGGAGAAATTATTAAGCAAAAGGTAACTGCTCAGGTTCAAAGGCACTGAGTAGTTACCAAATACCATCATTCCGCCATCCAGTTTTAGATTTGTTATGTTTTATCATCTTTGGAGAAACTCGGCGAAATTTGTTTTATGGCTGTAGAATATCACTGCCACGGTACAGAGCACGCCGGAAGCGGCAAATGGATCAAAATTACAAGCCAGCAAAGTGCCTGCAGCCAGGAATAAAACCATTATCAAAGACCCGATAAAGGCAATGCGAAAAAACGTGTAGCTTATCAGCCAGGCCAGGATTGCAGCCAGCGCCCAAAGCGGCGCAATGAACGCTGAAAAGCCAAGGTAATTGGCGACTCCTTTTCCGCCGCGAAATTGATGAAAACAGGGAAGGCGGTTGCCGAGTATCAGCCCCAGGCCTACCCAGGGGATGAGCGCCGTCTGAAGCAGGCTTGCCGCAATAAACGCCACCCCCAGCGACCGGCCGACATCCAGTATCAAGATCACCAGCGCCCAGAAAAATCCATGCTGCCGATAAACATTAAAGGTCGCCGGGATTCTTGCTGAAACCACTGCGCGGGTCCGCTTTTTTCAGCAGCTTAAACAGCAGAATCGGAAAATTGACGGAACCGGCCACATAGGCCCCTGCAAACAACATCAGAAGTTTCATTTCACAACATCCTCTTCTGTGATCCACGGCGGCGGCTTCATCCGCCCGGCACTCACATCCTTCATGCATACGCCACGACTGCTTTCAAAAAGGACGCCGTTTTCATCAGCAATCCACAAATCAAAAACGAGCAGATCCGGATGCGTTTCTACGGGAAGAATCCGGCAGAAATAGGATTCCCCCGGCAGGGTGTGATGCCATATCGTTCGTTTTTCAAACCCAACGGGAAACGCAACCATCCGGGCGTATCGCTGTCCCCACACACAGGCGCCATGATAGGCCGCATCCAGCGGAAAAGGCGAACCCCAGGATTTCCGAAATACTCTGGCTGGCATACGCTGCGGGCGTACCGATTTTGGCAATCACACCCTGCTCGGAGATAGGAAGGTTGCCCTGAATGCCATGAAAAGCCGGTCCAAAAGGGACCAGCTCGCTGTAAATTCTATCCGGAGAAATCTCGATACAAGTCCCCTCAAGGGCTGAAAACAGACCGGAAACCGGATCGGGCGGAGGGTCCGCAAAACCGGATCGATCCCGAGGATAAACCACCGCGGCGTGTTCCTTGATCCGGGTCATGGAAGATTTTTTAACTCGATTTTTCGTCAGCAATCTGGCGCCGATATCGCCATTTTCATACGTGTCGATATCGACAAAGGCGGCGATTTGATCTGTATCCGGAAGGAATATGAAGAAATTTATCGAACCGGGCACGGGTCATGACGGAAATATCGGTATCCGGCCGAAATTGTTTGACCGTTTCCCCGATCACCTGCATGGCTTTCACGGCCGGCAGCACCACGTGACCTTCAACATGATGATCCAGCAGATAGGCGTGAACCGGAATAGTCACCGGCAGGCGGACCGTGTCGATTATTCGGGGAATATTTTCCATATCCTTGCCGTTTTTTCGTCCACTTCCACCGGTGTTCCGGAGACATTGACCGCGCAGTGGCGGGTAAATCCCTTGCAGACAATTTCATGGGTTTTTTCATGGGTGATCAGGTAGTCAAAACGAAGACGGACCCGTTCAAGTTCCGCAGGCCGGGTATGCACACAAAACGCATCGTCATAATATAACGGGGAGTGGTAGGTGATACCGATTTGAATAATCGGATAGACATAGCCGCTTTCTTCGATTTCCCGGTAGGAATAGGCGGTATCCCGCATGAGCGAGGCTCTGCCGAACTCGAAATACCGCAAATAATTGGCATGGTAGACGACCTGGGAGCGGTCCGTATCGGCGTAAAGGGTGCGGTTGCGGCATTGATGCCAGACCAGTCCGTCGGTTTTATTCCTTACATAGCGGTTGTCACTGTCAAGTATTTCAGGGACAAAGGGTTTCGGTCGCAATTCATATTCCTTTAAACACGATACAGCAGTTGGTTCCGCCGAATCCGAACGAATTGGAAAGAAAAAACTCATGACTGTGCCTGCGAACCTGGTTGGGAACCACATCGATGTCCGCAAAATCCGGGTCCGGAATATGATTTACGGTCGGCAGAATCAGTCCCTGCTGCATGGCCTCGATACTCAGGGCGGCCTCAATGGCGGCGGAAGCCCCGAGCGTATGCCCGATTTGGGATTTGTTCGAGGAAATCGGTATGTTTTCAATTTTTCGGCCAAACACTTTCCGGACGCATTTGATCTCGGAAGCATCCCCCTTGCTCGTCGATGTGCCATGGGCATTGACATATTGAATATCTTCCGGTTCAAGCCCGGCGTCATCAATGGCCTGATGCATGGCGGCCACGATCGTTTCCGGGTTCGGCAGCGTAAAATGATAGGCATCCGATGTCCAGCCGACACCCAGGACTTCGGCTTTCGGCGTCAGGCCATAGGCGGACAGCATGTCCTCCGAAGCCAGCACAATCACCCCGGCGCCTTCTGAAAGAACGATTCCCTTGCGATCGATGCTGAAAGGCCGGGATGCCTGGGCCGGGTCCTGAAAGGCGCGATCGGAAGGGCTGACGTTGATGGTGGCCAGCATATTGGCAAAGCCCTGAATGATCTCGGGGATCAGGCAGGTGTCCACACCGCCGGCCAGGACAAAGTCGCAATCCCCGTCCCGGATCATGCGGGCGCCGATACCGATGGCATAATTGCCGGAAGCGCAGGCGCCCTGGGGCGAAAAAATCGGCCCGGTAAATCCCAGAAGAATACCGGCTTTTCCCGCCGGCAGATTGGCGCATAAATTGGGAAGCAGATAGGGGCTGACCCTTAACGGCCCCCGGTTCAGGTAATTGTCCATGGCAATCCGGAACGCATCCGTGCCATTTAAGGCGGATCCGATCAGGCAGGCGGTTCTGGGGCCGGTTTCGCTGTCGATTTCCAGTCCCGCATGCTTTAGCGCCGCTTTACAGACGGCCATGGTCAGGAAAACATAATCCGCATTCCAGCTATAGGCTTCCTTGCGATCCATGAAATCCAGCGTCATGGGATCCCAGTCCGGGATTTCCCCCACGACATTGGCCCGCGATTCTGTCCGGCATCGGGTTAATCTTCGAAACCCGGCTTCGGCTTTGACCGCCCGATCCCATGTCATTTCAAAGGTTTTACCCAGCGGCGTGGCCGCGCCGTATCCGATAACAAAAACACGTCTGTTTTTTGGGGCTTTCATCGGGTTATGCCGTCCTGTGAAACACAATACATGAATTGCATCCGCCAAAACCAAATGAATTTTTTAGCACATATTCCTGGTCAAGCCGGCGGGCGCCTTCGGAAACACAGTCCAGAATCATTTCCGGGTCCGGTGTATAATTGAGGGTCGGCAGCACCATGCCGTTGATCATGCCTTCCATGGCAAAAATGGATTCAATCGCGCTGGAAGCGCCCATCGCATGCCCGATCAGTGATTTGTTCGCGGAAACCGGCGGCATGGCATTCCCGAACACGGCTTTCAGGGCCTGGTATTCCACCTGATCGCCGACTTTTGTGGATGTGGCATGCGCGTTGACAACATCGATATCATGGGGCGATATCCCTGCATTGTCAATGCATTCTGCAATGCAGCGGGTGGCTGTTTTTAAATTGGGGGCCACAAAATGATGGGCATCGGATGTCATGCCCCATCCGGCGATTTCAATGTTGAAATTCAGGCCATGGGCCCTGGCAAAGGCTTTGGTGGCAAGGATCACCGCGCCGGCCCCTTCGGAAACGACAAATCCCCTTCGATCAACGGAAAACGGACGACTGGCCCGGCTTGCAGGCTCCTGGTCCTTGCCGGATGGCGAAGCGTAAGCACCCGTCATGGTTGCAAATCCCGCAACAATGGGCGCAACCAGCGCAAAATCGACAGCACCGCAAATGACGACATCCGCCATGCCCTGCTCCAGCAGCAGGGCTCCGATAATCATCGAAGTAACTCCGGTGGCGCAGGCCGTAATGGTGGAAAGAATCGGACCGGTGGCATGGGTCAGGATGGATATTTTCCCGCCCACCATATTGATGCATGAATTGGGGTTGGCGTAAGGGGGCGGCAGCTTGTTTTCGGAAATCATGCGCCGGTCCGCCGCAAGAATGGCGTCCAGCCCCCCCACCGCCGAGCTGAATGTAATGGCTACCCGTGGCGAGAGTTCCGGGGTGATTTCAATTCTGCTCTTCACAAGCGCCCGGTGAACCACCAGCAAGGCATATTTGAAAATCGGCGACGGCCATAACGCCAGGCTGCGGGGACTTAAAAAAGGATATGGCCCGATATCGATATCGGGAACCTGGCCGGCAACCCGAACCGGAAAATCATCGTTCAGCGCAAAGCGTGTCAGAGTGCCGATGCCGCTCTGGCCCCTGACGGCCCTGTCCCACTGGGTCGCCATATCGGTCCCCAGCGGCGAAACCGCATCATACCCGACGATCACTGCATTTCGATGCGACATATCAACCGGTTTTACCACGGAATAAACTGATACAGTTTTGCAAACATCTCATAAACTTCAATCCAGTTTTGCAGATCTTTCGCGGTCCGGATGTGGGCCCGTTTATTGACCATCACCCAGCTCATGTGCGCGGCCCCGTCTTTACAGGTCGAGCAGTCCCGTGTCTCCGAAGTACAGCAGCGGTGCATGGTCTTAAGATCGGACGCCCACCGGATGAATTCTATCAGCCTTTTGGGACGCGGGTTACGGGTGTCCAGGGGCTGGGTGACGGAAGGACATTCATTCCAGCCGAATGCTGTGCCGAACATTTTCCCTGTTGTGATGATTTCATGGTAATATTTTGAAGATATCAGCGTATCCGGATACGTATCCAGCATATCGTCCATTTCGAAGCGAATGGTTTCAAGCTCATCGGGTTTCCAGGAAAAGCCGTCCACCCCTTCATCGTTTGAAAGCAGCTGCATATGAACCTTAAGACCGACATCGCTGATTTTTCGGATGATCCGCTCGGTCTTTCCAATCTGTCTGGGGGTCAGCGTATACAGATAATACACATGGGGATCGCCTGCATAATTTTTGCTGGAGATGCTGAAGGTGTCTTTTCCCCGGAGTGTTTTCTCGTCCGCCTCATCGCCCCACAGGGATATGCCCAGCATCATGTCCGGAAACCTGTCCCGGGGGACTTTAATCTGGCCGTTTGTGGCGCAAAACGTCGGCAGCCGCTTATAAAACGCTTCTACCCTGTCCAGACATAGTGTCGGCTCCCCGCCGATCAATATGGCAAGGTTGACGCCGCGCTCTTTTTCCCGATCGATGAAATCTTCCCATTTTTCAATGTCCATTTCCTCGGGGGCCGCCTTGTGCTCGTCGGAAGAGAAAAAAAAGCAGCCCTTGCAGCGCAGATTACACCGGTTGGTCACATCATAGATCGAGCTGCGGATGTTGAGCTTTGAAATCCGCTTATATCGTTGATACCATTCTTTATCCAGCAATGAACTGACGGTATTCATCAAAAAAATCCTTCTTCTTAACTTCTGTCTTCTGAAGTGCAGCCCGGGGGGTCAACCAGATGGCTGCAAAGATTGTCGCCCTTGGCATACCCCATTACCCAGACGGAAAGATAGGTATCCACATAATCAAGCCATGACTTGAATGTATCCGGGTCTGTGGCGTGGCGAAACATCCGGGCCGTGACCACCGCGCTTCCGGCCGCATAATGACGGCATTCGACACAGTCCGTATCCGGCACGCAGCATGCGGCGCTTCTGTCCCAGGCAAGATCGGCCCGGTACTGCCTGAAAGATCGGCCAAGACCGATATCTGTCGAGGGATTCTTCCGCGGATAGGAACAGGAATAAAGGTCATGCAGTCCGCTCTGATGCGTATGGGCCACGGCATTGTAACAAGAGAAAAGCACATGGTCGGGATAGGCTGACAGCAGATCGATCATGGTTTTTCGGGTATGCGCCAGTGACGCCGGGGTGTGACGCAAGGGGCCCTCATACCCGAGCGGAGCGGAAAACATGTTGAAGGTAAGCCTGCACCCCTGGGTGGTCAGACTTTCGGCAACCGCATGGACCTGGTCAATATTGTCCCGTGTAAATGTATAAACAAAGACGGCTCTGGGGTCGCCTTTATAGTTCTCTATCTGCCTGGCAAGCATGTTTTTGGCATTTCGGACCGCCATGCTGGTTTCATCATTGCCCCAGACAGAGATATGGATTCGATAGTTGATCGCATGCGGGAATGAATTTTAATCCGTTGGTGGCAATGGCCCCCAGCGGCATTTCCTGAAAGCAGACTTCGCAAAGATCGGGAACCAGCGAGGGTTCGGCACCTGCCAGAACAACATAGGTGATACCCCTTGCTTTTTCCGCCTGCATGAGCTTGCGCCAATCCTCCGGGCGCCTGTTTTCCCTGACGAACTGCTTGTCTCCTTCATAATAATAACAACCATCGCACTGGATATTGCAGCGGTTGGTCATGTCATAGGTGGACTCCCGCAGGAAGAAATATTTGCGAACCTTTTCCCATCTGTTTCGAATCATGGGATCAGACAGGATATCCGAAAATTTCCAAATCTTGTCAGGGCTGCCGGTTCCCGCCGGAACGCTTTTTGAAACTTCCATTCACCGTCTCCGAATCTAACCGACTGCGGCTTGCGTTTTCTCTTTTAATCTATTGTCGATATATTCTGAAATCAAGCGAATATTGATCAATTTGGGATAATCATCCTCATCGATCCGGATCCCGTATTCATCCCGCAACACAAGCGCCACGGTCGCCAGATCCATGCTGTCGATTCCCACTTCATCCACCAGATCAATATCCGGATCAAATGTTTCCGGCGTCACATCTTCCAGCTTGAGCTCATCGATCATTACCTGGGCAACGTGTCGTATGATTTCTTCAATTTCAGTTCCAACGGGCATCCTTATCCTTCTCCTTTGATTTCAACCTTCATCATTCCGCTACAGGCCAGTTCCGTACCTATCATTATTCGAAAAGAATACGATCCGACATGACCTTTCTGAGGGCTTACCATAACGTGCAAGTGGTCGTCGGGCCGGATCATCTGTTTGAATCTCACCCGGCTGATATGGGAAATCTTCATATCCGGGTTGCCGAAGTGACGTATGGCATCAAATACCATTCCCAGCTGCGCAATCCCCGGCAGTATCGGCTGTCCCGGGAAATGCCCGCTAAACCAGGGTGAGTCCGGCGGCGCCTGAATCTCTGCAACAATCTGCTCTGAATCGGGTTTTTCTATATTGTTTAATTTGTACCACATGGACTGCCTTACAAAAAGTCAAAATTATTGAATTAAAAATTCCCACAGCGGTCCGGTGTGTCCGCGCTTGTGCAGCCTGGCAACAATACCGGCAGTTTCTTTTCCCCCGGAACCGATGATCCAGTTCGGACGGCCTTCGGCCCGGGCTTTCACCGTCTGGATAATCCGCTCAGTGCCGATGGCTGAGGAATGATAAAAAACGGGATCCAGAATGCTCTGTGCCCGGGTTATCTGGCCTTCCTTTACAGCTATATCATATAGTTTCGTATAGGGGTAGATGCGCATTCCGCAGAAAAAAAATAAAACGGATTTTTTAAGGTTATGAATTCCTGAAAGTGTTTCCTCCAGGGTGCCGGAATCCTCACCCGGACCGCCCAGCAGAAAATAATGCGCGACATGCAACCCGGCATCAATTGCAGATTGGTGCGCGGCATACACATGGCGGCTCTGATATGGCTTGCGGTATGACGCCAGAATGGGATCCGACAGGGATTCGGTTCCGAACTCAACATGGGTCAATCCGGCGTCGGCCAGGTTGCGAAAATAATCATCCGGCATCTTGTTCGGCATGAAAAAGGCGCCCCACGGTATGGAAACACCGACCTTTATGAATGCCTGCGCCACGTTAAGGGTATGCGCATAATCCGTATTAAAGGTTGAATCGGTAATAAACAAATACTTTGCTCCGGCCGTCTGAAGCTGAAGCGCGGTCTCCGCCACCTCCAACGGATCAATCAACCGCTGTGTGGACCCTTCGATATGGGGATACGTGCAATAAATACAGTTTAAACTGCACCCCCGTTTGGTTTGCAGATTCAGCATCCCGCCATTTTTCAGGTAAAAATCCAGGTGGGAATGATTATTGCAAAAATTCCGATGAAATTTTCTATCCCAGGGTGCGGGAATCGGCTTGCAATGATCCCGGGTAATCACACCGGGAATTGCAGAGACATCTTTCCGGCTTTCCAGGGCATCCAGTAGCAGGGCCAGACGTTCGCCCTCGCCGATAATTCCATAATCCGCGCCCAGTGCGTTCATGATTTCTTCGGGGAAGATGGTAAATCCGCTTCCGCCCAATACAATCCGTGCGCTGGAATGGCTTCTGATTGTTTCTATGAGCTCACGCTGAGCGTTGATAAAATTTTTCGGATCGGTGGTGTCGGTATTGTCGACATTCCGCAATGAAATTCCAATGATATCCGCTGCCAGAAGATCTTTTGGCCATCCGCTGCCGGAAGATCTTCCGGCAAGCAGGGGTTCATAACCATCAAAAGTGTTTAAATCCGCAGTTTGAACCTCATGCCTGCCTGCTATGGCGGCAGCCACATAATCCAGTCCCAAGGGATAGACCGGATAAGGTTCGGTTAACGTATTTGCGGAAACAAGCAGGACTTTCATCGCTTCATCACTCTCATAGCCGTAACAGACGCAACCCTATCGCCGGAACGGATCTGGTCCAGAATAAAAACCGCCCGTCAGACAGGCAGCACCCGGGAATTTCCATAAATGTGTCCAGCCAGCGTCCTCAGGGTTGCGAATGCCTTTATCCCGATTTCCTTGTTATCGATCTTGACGCCATAATCCTTTTCAATCATGATCACCATCTCTAAAACATCGATCGAATCAATATCGAGGTGACCGCCGACCAGTTGATCATCTTCCCTGATATCCTCCGGGGTTACATCAATCAGATTCAACAGCTCGATGATTTTGACTTTTAGTTCTTTCAGCAACTTATCCATTATACCCGCCACATTAGAAAATTAGAAGTACAGGAAGAAACCACCTGCAGGGAATTGTATCCAGATGAAGATCAAAATGCATCTGGCGCAACAATCAGATAAACGAAGGCGTTTTTCAAAGGTCTATATTTTCACGTATATATCTTTACACGAACTGCAAATTATAGTACGAATTTTGTAACTACTCAGGTTCAAAGGTTCAAAGGCACAAAGGCACAAAGGCACAAAGTTTTTTATTTCGTTTCTACATATGTTGTCAATAACTCGAGTTCCAAAACACATATCCTCATCCAATGTGCTGTCAACCGTTTCTCTTTGTGCCTCTGCGCCTCTGTGCCTCTGTGACTTTGTGCCTGAGCAGTAACCGATTTTTAATAAATAAAAGGTTTGAATATCCTTATATCAGTTTATCTTCAACTGTTTTTTTCTTTGCCCGAATAAAAGGCCGAATAATTATGAGCCGGATGCGTAACGCCGCGGAAGATTTTTTGCCTCACCGTGACAGGATGAGATTGATTGATGAAATTATTGAGGTAAATGAAAAAAATGCTGTCACGCATGCCACGGTTACCGACCAATGGCCTTTTTTCAGCGGCGAATCCGTTCATTCGCTCGTGTTCATAGAGCTGGTGGCGCAAACAGCAGGAATCAGCAACTGCTGGAACGGAATCCAGAAACACGGGGAAAATTTTGTAACAACGGGATGGCTGGTGGGTATCAAGCAGTGTCATTTTTATATGGATACCATACCGTTAAACACCTTGATCGTCACCCGGACCGAGAACCGGTTCATTTTTGAAAATTATATCGAAATTCTCGGAACCGTTGAAATCGGATCAAAGAAGGCTGCAGAAGTATCGCTGCAACTCGTTCAGTCCGATTAGGTAACTGCTCAGGCACAAAGTGGCAAAGGCACATGGCACATAGAGAAAGGCTTTCAAATGGATACAAACCGTGAAGGAAAAGTTGCAATCGTTACCGGCGCCAGCAAAGGAATAGGACGGGCAATCTGTCTTGAACTGGCAAGAAGCGGATATCATATCGTCGTCAATTACCGTTCGGATGAAAAAGGCGCGATTGAAACCCAAGCAATGATCCGGCAGGAAGGGGGCGATGGCGACATCATGCGATTTGATGTATCCAATCACAAAGAAACCCAAACTGCGATGGAAGACATTCTGAAGCGTTATAAAACCATTGATGTTCTGGTCAATAACGCCGGGATTGCCGCTGACGGTCTGTTCATCATGATGCCGCGAAAGGACTGGCACGCCGTCATCGATGTCAGCCTGGGCGGTTTTTATAATATGACCAAACCGGTGCTGGAAAAAATGGTCGTACAAAAACACGGCGCCATCGTAACCATCGCTTCTGTTGCGGGGCTCATGGGAAACAGGGGCCAGGCCAATTATTCGGCGGCCAAGGCCGGACTGATCGGCGCCAGCCGCGCTGTGGCATCCGAAGTCGCCCGGCTTGGGATTCGGGTCAATGTCGTGGCCCCGGGACTCATTGAAACCGAAATGATAAAGGATGCGCCCGTTACCAACATCAAGTCGCTGATTCCCATGTCCAGGATCGGCAGACCCGACGAAGTCGCAAAAGTGGTCAGATTCCTCTGCTCCGAGGATGCATCCTATGTCACCGGTCAGGTCATTTCTGTAAACGGCGGGATGTTCTAGGTTTATTTGTCTATTCTCTTCAGGACAAGGGAAGCAAATGTGCCGCCGGATGAAAAGCCGTTGACCAGTCCGTATTTGATTCCGGCTTCTTTTTTTATATTTAAAACAAACGGAAGGGGTTTTATGGGATTATTCAGGCCCAATGTCGGCGGAAGGATTTCCTCTCTTATCGATATGGCCATGGCCGCAGTCCGTATCCCCCCGGAAGAAAAGCTCTCGCCGACAGCGCCCTTGATGGAGGAAATAAATGGTTTTTGTTTCTCTCCTGCAAATATTGCGGACAACGCCTCCGCCTCAAGGCGATCCAGCTTCATCCCGCCGTTGGCGGAGGCGGAAACATAATCGATATCCCCAGGCGTGATTTTTGCGGATTCAAGGGCCCTTGTTATCGCCAGGATGGGTCCTTTGGGGTCTGATGGCCAGTCCGTGGGAGAAGACGGAGATGAACTCAGGCCCCAGCCGGCGATTTCGCAGTATGGCTCAGCCCCCCGGGCCTTGGCGTGCGCCATGGACTCGATGCATAATATTCCGGCGCCTTCCCCGATGACCGGACCGTTTCTCCGGCTGTCAAAAGGACGCGCCCCTTCCTCTCCCCCGTTTACCGGGGAGACGGCCTTGAAATGGGTCATGATTTCAAAGAAAAATTCTGAAAGGATATCCGCACCTCCTGCCAGAAGGACATCGGCGCGACCGTTTTTTATCTCGGCAGCCGCATAGGCAATGGCCGTCTCAGCCGAAGCCTCGCGGTGGTTCACCGTGGCGTTGATGCCCCTAAACCCCAGTTCGATGGATGTATGGCCTGCGGGAGCGTTGATCACCGTGTTCGGCACCAGAATGGGACTGGCCGTTGCCGGACCCTCGGTAAAAAGAATGCCGGCAAACTGGGCCGCAACATCGGTGCTTCCATAACTCACCCCCAGGATTATCCCCACCCGGTCTCTGTTGGATGCATCGATGGTTAATCCCGCATCATCAGTCGCCATCCGCGCAGAAGCCGCCGTCATGCTGGAAATGCGGTCCATCCTTCTTAAATTTTTTACGGAAATGAACTCCCTGGGAATAAAGCCATGCACCTCGGCCCCCAGCCTGGAAAGAAACCGGGAGGTATCAAAAGCGGTAATCGGGGAAATGCCGGAGTCTCCCCTGAAGAGTCTCTGCGAGAAATCATGCCCTTGCCTGTCCCCAGGGGGGTGACCATGCCGACCCCGGATATGACGACGCGTTCACTCATGGATGATGCCCTTTTTGGTAAACCTTCCAAAGACGACGGATGTATTGTTGCCGCCAAAGGCAAAAGAATTGGAAAGAACGATATTGACATTGCAATCGCGAGCCCCTTCGGCAACATAGTCGAGGTCGCATTCGGGATCAGGCGCTGTCAAGTGAATCGTCGGCGGAATGAAATTTTGAACAATCCCCAATACGGAAACAACCCCTTCTATGGCTCCGGCCGCCCCCAGCGTGTGGCCCATCATCGATTTGGTGGAGCTCACGGGGATTTCATACGCCTTCTTGCCGAACACCTCCTTGATCCCCCGGGTTTCCATGCGATCATTGGCAGGCGTTGCCGTACCATGGGCATTGATATAGTCTACCCGTTCCGGGTGAACGCCGGCATCCTGCAGGGCCGTCCGCATGCACCGCACAGCGCCGGAAGCCTGAGGGTCCGGTGCGGTCATATGATAGCGCATCGCAGCTTACCCCATAGCCAAGAATCTCCCCATGGATTTGAGCGCCCCGATTCCGCGCATGACGCAAAGACTCGAGAATCAGGATTCCGGCGCCTTCTCCAAGGGAAATCCCCCGGCGGTTTTTATCAAAGGGCCTGCAGAATTCCGGGTCTACGGCTCCCAGTGCATTAAATGTGGCGTAAGTGATCCGGGAAAGGGGCTCGGTACCGCCGGCGATAACAACCTTGGCCATCCCTGCCCGAATCAGGTCCCTGGCGTATCCCATGGCCGTGGCTCCGGATGAACAGGCTGTCATGAATGTGGTTTTGGGTCCCATGAGTCCCAGCTTCGAGGCGATGTGGTCGGCCGACGAGGCGCAGCAAAACGATGAAAAACCGGAAAAACGCACGCCTTTTCCCCTGCTTTTGAGGTATTGCCGATAAGCCTCCTCGCCCTCCAGCATGCCGCCGGCGCCCCCCCCGATCACAACGCCGGTATCCGCCAGCAGCCCCTCGGGCACGGGAAAAAGCCCGGCGTTCTTTAAAGCCTCCGTGGCCGCCGCCATGGCCAGTATATCCGATCGCGACATCCGCTTTATTGGAAATTCCGGCGGGATCATCTCATGCGGGGCAAAGCGCTTGACTTCGCCGCCGGTATGCGTTTTAAAATCAGTCGTGTCAAAAACAGTGACCGGACCGATGCCGCATACCCCATTTTTTAAGGCGCCGTGGAATTCAGGCACACCTGCCGCTATGGCGTTTATCGTTCCAAGCCCTGTAATAACGACTCTTTCCATTTCCATGCGCTTGTCCCCGGGACTTCTCCGTTCTTTCCGGTCCTGTTACTGCAGCAACGTCGCTTTAAAAGAGATTCAGACATAACAACCATATAACTTATACCCGGCCCTTTCAAGGTTATACTTGTTGCTTTTGCAGGCGCCTCCGGGGATTAGGGTTGACAGGAGGATAAAAATGATGGTGTATTGGCATATTTTTTCGTACTGGCGATGAAGGAACCCGCGACTTCCATGACAGAAATATTGCGGACGGCGTCAAAATCGGCGCGCAAAAGGACATTCCATGAAATTGAAAATCATATATCCAAAATGGTCCAAACTTGAAAGACAGACCGAATTTCACCTGCCGCCTCACGGCCCCATCGTTTTTGCCGCGGCATTGCCGGAGGACGTTCAAGCGGAATTCATTGACGAGAATCTGGAATCGATCGATTTTGATGATCCGGTCGATCTGGTCGCAATCTCGATGATGCTTTCCATTCAGGCCAGACGGGGCTGGGAAATTGCGGACATATACAGACGAAAAGGCGTCAAGGTCATATTCGGCGGCATCGCCACCATGCTGCACGCCCGGGAGACCCTGGATCATGCGGATTCGCGTTTTTATCGGCGAAGCCGAAGGAAAGATGGAGAAAGTGTTATCGGACTTTAAAAGCGGGCAACTGCAAAAAACATATGATTATCTCGGCGACAGGCCACCCATAGAAATGGTGGGTACGGCACGCAGGGACCTCTTGAAAAAAGACCTCTACAATTACAGAGGCATCCAGATGGTTGATCTGGTTCATGCCTCGCGGGGGTGCCGGTTTCACTGTTATCCCTGCGCGGTGGCTTATCTGGGCGGAAAAGAATTCAGACCCCGTCCCATTGATAAAGTCATTGAAGAAATGGCAAGCATCGACAACAACCGGCTCTTTCTCGTGGACAATTCGCTGGCGCAGGATACCCGCTGGGAGATGGATCTGTTCAAAGAGATGATTCCCTTGAAGAAAAAATGGTGCAGCCACCCGATAGAGGACAACCCTCAGGTGCTGGAGATAGCGGCCCGGGCCGGGGCCTGGTATGTGTATCAGGCGGTTTTTGACACCTCGGATTATATCCGGGACCGGATTAAACGATACCACGATCATGGCATCGGCGTTGAGGGCACGATTCTGCTGGGACTGGATGATCACACCGAAGACAGCATCAAGCGGCTCATCGACTTTCTGCTGGATATCGAGCTGGATATTGCCGAGTTCACCGTGCTGACTCCCTTTCCGCATACCAAGGCCTACGCGGATCTGAAACAGCAGAACAGAATTATTTCCAATGACTGGAACGATTATTCCGCGGACAAAGTGGTATTCCAGCCCAAGAACATGTCCGCCGAAAAGCTGCAGCAACTGCTTTATTATGCCTGGGACACTTTCTACAAGGACGAGCCACAGGAAATCAAGATGTCCAAGCTCATGCAGAAGGTCATCGTCAAGGAAATGGCGGACAATTCCTACCGGCCGCGAAACCGGACGCTATCGACACGGGCGTTTGGAAAAGATTTATGAGAAGCATGCGGCGATGGTTAATGCAAGGTATTTCCTTTGCACGGTATCGGGCCGGGTTTATGGGGGTGACGATTTTGGGGGTTGCGGCGGCGGGGCCAGCCGTTTCTTAAGCGCGGCGTCAAAAGCGTCCGCTTCTTTCTGAAAGACGGCCCGCCGCTTTTCATAGTCCTCCACCCGGCTATTCAGGGCGCTGATTTTTTCATTATATGCCTTGATGGCGGCATTACCGGCAAGGGTTTTCTTCTCCTCGGAAAGGGCCAGCGACTCTTTCATGAATTGAGCATTTTCCGCATCCAGGGCGGTTTTGATTTTCAGAAGCTGGTCAATCCGGGACGGATCACTCGAAGTATCCCCTGATTGCAGCGAGTCGGCAGCCGAATCGCTGAGCTGCGTTTTGTCAGGCATCTTCAGGTTCTGTCCGCTTGTTGTGTTCAGGCCGGATGGCTGTTCAGGCGATGGAGGCGCAGCCGGGGAGGGCACGTTTTCATAAACTGCCATACCCGCCCGCTGTTTTTCCGGAACATCGGCAAGATTGTCGGTAAAACGGATAGTCCCGCCGGCATCCTTATACCGGTACATCTGCGCCCACACAGGATATGTCGAAAGGAACACTCCCATAATTGCTGCGAAAGCAAAACATTTCTTTCTCCCAATCCCAGTGCAACTTAACACCATCATAAGATCGATCTCCTCAGTTGGCAGTGTCAGCTGGGTAAGGCCGCATTTTTTTAATGCTTTCTGCCTTGATAGCACCCCCGGGGAGTTTAACCCCTTTCACCAACACCCGTTGTCCCTTCTTGAAATCGTCCAGTTTAAGTTCTCCATCATTTTGATCCAGCAAAGCTGTCTTGAACTTACTTCCCGCAATGAACTTTGTAATAAAAATTCTCTTTTCCCCGACGATCATTAAGGATTCCTTCTGATTTACTTCCATCACCAACGCATTGATTTTAACATCCTCAACTTCGTCAGGCTCGATCGTCGAGGCTGTGTCTGCAGCCAAAGGATTCAAGTTAAATAATCCCGGAACCCATAAGGTTATCACACCCAACAAAAAAACAATTCTAAAGGTTCTTTTAAAAAAATCCATTACCCCCTCCTTATTGTACAATCTGGCGCCAATAATACATGTTCATATCTGCTGTTGCCACAGGATCTTCTGTTTTAACGCCGCCTTCGGTACCGATATAAATTTTAGCTATCCCACCAGGGAGTATGGCAACAAACGGAGATGAAGCAATGGAAGTCCCAATGATTTTACTTCGGTCATTTTTGCCCTTTACGGCTTCTCCATCAGCATTTGTCTCTACATCACTGCTGTAATTATAGACAGCAGCTCCAGTTTGATAATTGAGCGCATAAAATCTTGACTGTCCTCTTCCAGAAGCGACGGCACATGGGTCGGAACTGGGGCCGGTACTGCTTTCAGGTGTATAGGTAGTAAAATACAACACGCCGCCAAAGACGGTTACCGAGGAAGTCATCTTCTCACCTGGATTTTCCAATCGAATAAACCAGCCCTTTGAGCTTGGGCTCTCAAGCGCAGCTTGAGTCGCTGCCCGCTGTGCCGCTGTACCCAACGTGATCAGGTTGTCAGTAACATCTGTTAAATCGGCTTCAGTTAAAGTGGCTGGAGCCGGATTTTTCCATTCATTTTTTATTGCGTATATCCGATTGACGACAAGGGGAACGGCAATGGAATCCTCAGGATGTTCCCTATCGCCGGTACCAAAGAAAATCATATCACCATAAATTTCTTTTACCGCATCCGGCGCATAAAATATCTTTTTATTCCCCCCGCTCGTTGGTGCCGAAAAAAGGGTTCTCTGGGACCAGTTACCATCCCCATTATCATCCTCAAAGGCAAACACCTTCCCGCCAAGATCCCCTGCATAGACTCTGTTGACATAGTCGTCCCCGATGCTGTCAAATCCAGACACATCCACAATGCAATGGGTCATGTCGCCATAATTGCCGGCATTCACATTCAGACTGCTGACAGTCCCATCGGAAGCATTTAAAGTAAACACCGCCTTTCCCTTCACGTCGGAAGCCGCTGGTATGTCTGCATCCTGATTGGTGTCATACCCCCCAGCCATTAGAAACACCGTATCATAGCCGCTTGAAGTTTTAATCTTGGCGATTTTGGGAGTGCTCCACGATTGGCCAAGTGGAGCACTGCCTCCCAGATGGTTAGAACGTATCCTGTAACGAAAAATGGGGGACTCGGGGTTCGTTACATTCAGCGCGTAGTAGTTATCCCCTCCCCGACGCTCCCCAAAAAAGAGAATTTTCTGGCTGCCGTCCGAGTATAGTGCCGGCGAACCGTCCACAAAAACGATCGGCGGGGTTGCAATTGTGGGAGCGGAAAGCATTTTCAAGCGTTCAAGCTGATCCGGCGGTATAAACCCCCACTGTTCAGCGCCGGTACTGTCTTTAAAAGCGTGCATCATGCCGTCATCGCTTCCCGCAAAAATATATGTTTCGGTTGGATACTGAACAACTAAGGGCTGAGAATGAAGGATATCGCCCAGTATCCAGTTCCGGTCGGTGCCGATGATATCCTTGAACAAAGCATTTCTTTCCGTGCTGCTTGTTACGTTCAGATACAATTCATTGTTAATAACTGCTTCGGCTTCCGTGTTTTTAATGGCGGTATTGGTTGTAGAAAAGGCATTGGTAATATCTGTAAGCGATGTCTGGGTTCCGGTGTAGGTATAAAGATTCCGGCTGTCCTGCTCCAGAAGGACACCGCCGACGCCTCCTTTGGTAACATTGGCGCCATCCGCAGAACTTGACCAGTAAGATTGAGCATTATCCTTGATGGCGCCGTCGGAAAAAGTTGCCACTGCGCCGCTCGCATCAATTATTTCACCGTATGAATCCAGACCGTATTTTTTGATGTTTCCCAACCATCTGCCCTCCTGGGGTTTAAAGAAGCCTAAATAAAGGCGGTCCCCCGCGTAGGTTCGGTTCATCTTGCTGACTGGCACCACCGGCGAGACGAAAACGGCATTCACGTCGGCAATGGCGGAAATAATGTCTTTAAACGCATTCTTGAGTCCGGAGGCGCTGTATGCGGTGTAGTATTGTCCACCGCCGTTGGTTGCCGTATCCTGCAGCAACTGCTGGGCACTCGTAAAGCCGATGGTATAGGTGGTAATATTCTGGCGCTCAAATGATTCCCCAGCAGTTCCCAAATCGGATCGGATATCGTTGACATACAGATATTTGGCCACATCGTCCAGATAATCCGTGCCGCGGTCTGCAAAAGTTCCCGGGTCTTTGCCATCTTTATCGTAATCGCCTATTTTATCACCTTTGATATACAGGCCGGAAACGAGCTTGGAATGGTCATCATGCGTCGGCTCGCCGTCCGTCATCAGGATAATGTAATTCTTCTGACAGCGGTACTGTATGGGGCTGGTGTAAGTGGTACTGCTGTTAAACCAACTGGACTTGCCTGCAAAATACAGTCCGGCCTCTGCCAGCGTCTCGGCAAGAGGGGTCCAACCACTAGCTGCAAGACCATTGATGGCAGTGACCAGCTCTGCTTTGGTCGCCCCGATTCCTTTTACGAGCTTTCCGCCACTGTCGTTGAGAGTGGTGCTGTTCGGGTCAGTACTGTTATTCGGGTTGAACTTCATGAGTCCAAATCGCACGTTACTTGTTTCATTGATAAGTTGGGTGATCACCTCTTTGGCCACAGAAATCCGCGTTCTTGTGCTAGCACCGCCTTGGCTATCGTAATTGAGGTAGTTTCCCATATACAGGGTTTTTGATCCTCCTGTACAAGAGAGGTTACTGTATTTGATATTCATCTTCACAGTACCCTCTGCTATCAGGGTGCTTTTTCCCGAACAAGAAATATTGTCGATGTTATTGGTAAGCAGTGTTTTATCACTCTTATAGACTGCATTGGAGGAATAGCTTCCAGAATAAACTGTGTTTGGATCATAATACTCTCCTGGCACGTCATCGGTTCCCATACTACCCGACGAATCAAAGATAATGAGTATGTTAGGCTCCACAGAAGTTGTTTGTGTCCCATAAATATCAGTATCATGCGCCCGAACAACGGATGAAGGTCCAGATAGATTCATTACAATAATCAGGATTGCTATTGATATGATTTTTTTCATGATGCATCCTCAGCAATAGAGAGAATTAAAGATATCCAGCGATGATTACGTTTATTATGCTCTTTTCTTTAGAAACTTGTTAAACGCCTTCCACACACCTGCTTGCACCTGGGCGTTTCCAGTTGCCGAAGTCACCGTAACGCCATAGCGGTGAGCTTTAAATTTCCCCATGCTATACCCCGATCCGGCCGGGGGGGGGGCAGTGTGCGAACTTACGGGAAGATCGTTGGCAGCCGGACTCAGGCCGGACAACAGCCGTTCCCGTATTTTCGATATATCGAATTTCAGCAATAGCATCACTTGCTCCACCATCAAAGTTTACGTTGGAATTCGTGTAAGATGCCGCTGTTGCACCTGCAAGCAGAAAGGCATCAGTCAACCAATCATTAGAACGCTCCAGCGTATCAAGAAGTCCACCTTCAGCTTTATAGAACTCATCCACAAGTCGTCTTTCGTTGGAAGCAAGCTGTACCTCCGTAGTCGATGTTTGCGTAGCGCCAATGCCTAAAATCGTTATAATGGCCAGCATCAAAATGACAATGACCAATGCCATGCCGTTTTCATTATTCAATATATTTTTAACTGTTGCTGCCATGACACTCCTTCCAAAATCCAATTACATACCCAGGTTCCTGCAACTGATCCGGGTCTGCAGCGTTCTGGTAATATTCTTGTCTTTTATAATCCGTACCTTGGCAAGTGATGGAAATATCAACCGTCCTGATGTCGGCCAGATTGGAAGCTGACACAGGCAGGGCGATGGCAACACCATCGACATCCCGATATATGAACGATAAGGCGCTCACATTGTCGATCAGGGTCACTGCCGTCGGAGGCGGAGGTGTCCCGAGATCAACCCCTTCGTAAAGACAGAGCCTGTTGCCGTCCAACTCATAAGTCAAACGTTCACGATTGACATTCTGAATAACACCGTCCACATTTTTGTCTGCGGTAAAACGGATCTTGGTGGCCGTGGCCTCCTCAATACCCGCTGTATAAGTGAGCATCGGATCCAGTCCCGCCATCCGGATATCTCTGACCATGAAATCAAGACCGATACGTGCCCGTTGCTGCGTGTCGGCAACACTGTCCTGGGTGAAATATGTTTGATTGGCAGAGGCAAATACATTGTAAATGGCTCCCAGAACGACGCCTGTGATGGTAATGGCGATCAAGACCTCTACAAGGGTAAATCCCTTCGAGTCGGATCTGTATAATCGGAGTATTTTATTTCCCATCAGTTTCCATCCCCTCTTGTGATGGTGCTCATCACCACGGAGCGGTTGTTCCAAGCAACTGTAACACTAACCTGTCGTGAAAAGAGAGTCATTATCGGTAATCGTCCAGCTTCGGGTATAGATCCCGCCATTTGCACCGCTTTCGTCAATGGGATTATTTAGATCAGCAAAAGGTTGACGGCTTAGGGGTTTCATCCCTCAGAGTATTAATATATCCGTGCTTTTTAATGCCTCAATCTGCCTCTGGGCCAGAACCGTCGCCGTGGAATATGCATTTCCGACTCTGTTGCTGCTGCTCGCAGTTATCAGCAGGTTCGCAACTGCCAACAGCCCTATGGCAAAGATTGAAATAGCGATCAGAATTTCCAAAATCGAAAAACCTTTTTCGCTGAACTATTTTTTTTTCATTTATTAGAAATGTGCCGTTACGAGTCGACATTTATCCAAGGCCCTCCAAGAGCCGTGCTGGTCTGAATCCTTGCGTTTCCCACTCTAGAAAGCGAGATCCCTCGGAAATCGTGTTTTGTATTGGTCATGTATACATGTCCGTCCACATTTGGAAGTCCGCTACCGTTGAAACTGAATCGAGTTTCAGCATTAAAAACAACCTCCGGCAGGGTAACTCCGGCAGGGAGGGTTGCCAAATTTAACCGGATTTCCCCGCCATCCCGTACCCAATTGTTGGCAACGCCGCCACCGGCTCCATTATCCACAAATATCTCATAGCTGCTAGTAGCGGTTTGGAAGACCATAGAAACGGAAGCATTTTCACGGATTGCTCTGAGTTTGGCCGTATTCATATCCGATTTCAAATCCCGCACAGCAGCTTTCATTCGCATATCCGACACCCAACTCATATAATTCGGTATGGCAATGGCAGACACGATTCCGATAATCGCAATCACAACTATCACCTCAAGCAGTGTAAAACCCTTGTCTTTTCTCATGGATTTAAAACCATTTATCCCTAAGTTGATATAAAACAGATTATTATCCTTCATTGTGACCAATTCGGCATGGCCGTTTGTTCAACAAGAGTTCATGTTTGCCATGGTTGACAATTAAATTCCGGAGCATCACATCACTTCTAACATCTTGCGCAACAGCCCGACCAGGCATTTTACAGAAAACCAACTGTTTTCATAACGTTATTGAAAAGAGAACAGCAAGCGATATTTTGCGTAAGGTGCGCTTTATGCCCGACAAAGTCCACTATATGGCAAAAAACTTACAAGCAATTAGCATACCGAAATATGCATTGAAATCCATTTTTTTACAACCAGACAATAGAAATCGACCATTGGATATTTGAAAATCTTTTCGAAAAATCATACTCCATACGCATTCATCTGCGGATTGTGTGTTACATGTCGCTTCCTGATTTAAGCAATTTGACCTATGACAACAGAAGCAAAACAAGGGCCACCGACAAAAATTGTAAAAATTCAAACGAATTTTTGACAAATCGGTTTTTCTACTGGAAACATGTTTTCTTTCAGACAGAAAGGATAATCTATGACAGATATCGCTTAGAGGAGAGGAATAATTAATTCGATTTGCCGAAAAATATCTCTTGGAGTGCTGGCCGCCTGTCTGCTCATCGGGGGGGGCGCCTGGGCTTCCATGGATCTTCATTCGCTGGGAGCGATACGTGATGCGGGGACAATCAGTGTTCGATTTCAGGTGATAGGGCAACTGTTATAACGGATTGAATTTAAACTTCGAATCTCGTCTTTTATCATGCAGCGATTAATTTCTGGGCAATCGTGCACGCTTCAACTAAAAGCGCCTTGTCGACGCTGCCCAGCTTTTTTATGAATCTTTGTTTGTCAATGCTTCGAATTTGATCCAGCATCATTTTGGAATCGATTTGCAGGCCACCGATGCCTGCTTTGAGAAATATTTCAAAAGGATACAGCCTTCCGATTGTGGAAGTAATCGGGAGCAATAATGAGTCTGGGAGAATACTGATTCATTGCATCTATGGATAGAATCAGGCCAGGTCTGGTTTTTCCTATCTCGGTTTTAAAGACAGGATCGAGGTTGATAAGATAAACATCCCCCTGATGCATTTAATCCCATCCATCTTTATCGATATTTTCCCATTCTTTAAGGGATGCTAATCGTTTTTTGTCCTTTGCGGCCTGTTTAAAAGCAGAAGCCAAAGCTTCCGTTTCTCTTTGCCGGTTCAACTTATCAATTTCCTGTTTCAATAACTGATTGATAATCCGGCTCTTACTCCTCTTTGGCGCCAATGCATCAAAGGCACACCAAACTTCTTTCTCAAGAGAAAGATTGACTCTGATTAATTCCATATAACTTTCCTTTGACTGTTTTTATACACACTATGATACAGAATAGAAACGCCGTCAAGATTTATGTCAGGTGGAATTATTTCTATCTGCGAACGTCAAACCATGACGACATGACCACATCCTGTGTCAAATATTTGTCTTTCAGCGCCCTGTCAAAATAAAAATCGCCGGAATTTTTCACTTCAACGGTTCCGGCGAGAATGGCGCCGTACAGCGCGGCATTGTTATATATCTCAAGGGCGGCATACGGGGCGTAGATAACGCCATAAAACGCGCTTGCGTTCGATAACGATACGGGATCTGCCGTATCGGAGAAAATGGCGAATTTCTTGGGATCTCCTACCGCTATGCGTGATCGTCCCGTTTTTTCCGTTCAATTCTCCGGACATATAGATATGGACAGGGCCTGCCGAGGTGTCGATCGTCATGGCCGCATTGGTTTTCAATTCGATTTTCGTAAAATAGTAGTTGGCGCCGCCGGGTTTTCCGCTCAGCGTAACGGCCTGGCCGGTTTCAATCAACAGGTCTGATGGAATGATGCCGTTATCACTGGAAACACGACAATCATTGAATTTTTGCGCATAAACGCCGGCAGACACGCCCAGGGGATCCGGCTCGACCCGCCCGACAGAGCGAACCGCATCGCCATGCCCATGGATCTGTGGTTCAGGGCTTCCGGATGGATTATAAACAGCATCAATCGTTCCATTGCTGCCAAGTCCGATATGTCCGTAAACTTCGGTGTTATCAAATAAATTCACGCTCTGGTTGGAGCCGATATCACACGAATCTTGTCGCCATCATCACCACCCGGATCCAATGTGACGGTACTGTCATAACCATAAAAATTCGAAAACGCAGGTGCGGTAAACCCTTTATCGCCAAATGCCCCGAATTTGAAGGCGGAACGGTTTTTGAAGGTAACACGGATGTCTGCGTCCGCATTTCTTGAGCCGTATCCGCGAGCCGTGAACTGGTATTCATTTTCGGCGATTCGGGTCAGGACGGACGCGCCTGTCGGCAGGTATTCAAAATGAATATCGGTGATGTCCGGATCTGACGGCAGCATGCAGGATGATAAGGATGTGGCGGCGCCAACCGTTTCCGGAAGCGTCATCGTGTTTGCCTTCAGCGCTTTTTGAATCGATGCAAGTGCAAAATGCACCCCTGCATCGGCACTGTAAAAAGCCTTTCTGGAGACCTCAAGGTTTACCGCAATCAGCCGAATCATTTGCCGTAATCACGTAGGCGACTGCGCCAAGGATAGACATGATCAGGACAAACATCATGGCCGTGAACAGTACCGCTCCGCGATCGTTGTCTGATATTTCCAGGTAGGGTTTGATGCAGTTCCTTTCTGTTTCGGGGCCTGTCACCGCAGCCCCAGATTGCGGGGAAACACATCTTCAACAAGCGTAAGGGTTCCGGCGCCGCTGCCCGGATGAAGGGAATCCGATTTAACCGTCCTTGCGGTTATGGTGATTCTGATTTTTCGAATTGCGGCATCGGTTGTAACCGGATTACCATTCCCGTCCAAAAGCATAAAGGAGAAGGCTTGAATGTTTTCCGCAAATGGCTGAGCCCCTCCGCCGGTATTTCTTCGAATCATCCGGTTGGCGGAATCAAATGTATAAATGATGCACTCATTCGCATCGTCGGTATCCCCATCTCCGTTCAGATCCGCCAGGATCTCCAGGCGGGAAAGCGTTGCGGGTATGCCGACGAAACTGGGGATCGGCGGAGCTGTCCCGTTGCATGGGGTTAGCGGGATTGAAATAACCGGCCATTCGCACTTCCCGGCCGATCATATCCATCGCGGCCCTGGCAATCTGCGTCATTTCAATGACCTGCTCCTGGGTGCTGTATGCTTTTCTCTGGAGGATAAACGTTGCGGTGAGTGCTCCCAGAACGATCATTCCGATTGACAGTGCGAGCAACAATTCAATCAGCGTCAGCCCGCGCGAGGTGTTGACAGAAATATTCGGCATTTTTTTCAGCCTCCCGATATCTGCCGTTACATGACAATACCAAATCGCCATTACCGTAAAAAATGCTTTTTGAACCACAGACGATCACGAACGGAAAAAGATAAAAAATTACCGTCATTGCGGCGAAAGCCGGATCCAGTTTACCGCAAATCCGGACCGGTATTGGATATCAGGGACTGGAGTCGCACCCGCCGGCGATCATCGTTCCAGTATACATCCACCGTGATGAGTGCGATATCCGCATCCGGTCTGTCAACCTTGATATCGGTAATCCGCCTGTATGAAAGATAATTTACCATATCGCCATAGTCTTCGGCAGTGGCCTGATTCGACGAAGACAGGTTAAAGTAGCCCTTTGCAATCGTTTCTTCCATTTTATCCTGAGCCAGGGTGATGGCCACCGTCTTCTCGGCGCTGTTTCTGTTTATGGCTACGGTGATATTGATCAGGCCGGCCATTCCCAGCAATACGACGGATAAAATAGCCATCGCGCTGAATACTTCTATCAGACTGTATCCCCGGCTGTTGTTGAGTTTACGCATCAGATGATTCATTTCACGAAAAATGCTCCGGAATGCCGGTATTGGGGAACGGATTGCACTTTTCAAAAGGCTGCCCCTCTCGCGCTAATTTATCTTAACCCGGCCGGTAATCGCGACGGTAATCGTCTTGATGCCGCTGGAATTCTGCAATGTCAGCGTGCGGGGCGATGTCGTTCCTCTCGAGGAAAACAAAACACTGGTAAAATTCAGGGTCGTTCCCGGATAATCCGGCTGTAAAGCCTTGATGCTTGGGGTTCCGCTTCCGACAGTCACCGAATATGAATGATTGTTCAGATGCATTACCACCACACTGACGTTTTCCTTGACAGATGTCATCCGCGCCGCTACCAAATCGCTCATCACCTGACGCGCCGCGCCATTCAGGCGAATTCCCGGGATCCAGGCCATGTAGTTGAAAATTGAAATGGCGGATACAATGGCAATAATGATCATCGCCACAACGACTTCATACAGTGTGAAGCCGGATTTTGGGTTTATTGTTTTCAATGCGGTGTTATACCCCCTTTGAAAGGGAGTCAGGGGATGAATTGAATCATTTTTAAAAAAATGTTAACTACTCAGGTTCAAAGGCACTGAGGCACAAAGGCACAAAGTTTTTTTTGTCTCGTTTCTACATATGTTGACAATAAATCGAGTTCCATACACATATCATCTTCTTATGTGCTGTCGACCATTTCTCTATGTGCCTATGTGCCTTTGCCACTTTGTGCCTGAGTAGTTACAAAAAATGATACCTATCCTATCAACGTTTTTTTACAAATAATTCAACATTTTTTTTGGCAAATAGATTATATTTTCAATGATACTTCAAAACAAAGATCGGTCCTGATGACGAAACGGAGGCATTGCAATGAAGATCATCGCCATTTACGGAAGTCCCAGAAAAAACGGCAATACCGACTTGCTGCTCAAGCAAGCTGTTAAAGGCGCCAGAGAAGCGGGCGCGCATGTTGAAGAAATATTTCTGCGGGATTTAAAGATCTCGCCCTGCCTGGAAATCTATGGCTGCAAGTCAACCGGTCGCTGCGTCATCCAGGATGATTTCCAGAAGGTTCAGGATCTTTTGCTGGCTTCCGACGGCATCATGCTGGCATCCCCCATTTTTTTCTATACCGTCAGCGCCCACACCAAAATATTCATGGACAGATGCCAGTCTCTTTGGGTGAAAAAATACTGGATCGATAAGGTTGAGTTTGGAAAATGGACGCCGACAAGAAAGGGGTTATTCATTTCTGTCGGCGCAACCAGAGGAAAAAAACTGTTTGAAGGCCCGCTGCTGACGGTAAAGTTTTTTCTGGATGTGCTGGATGCGGAACTCTGGCGCTCCCTTCTGTACCGGGGACTGGACTTTGAAGGGGATGTATTGAAACACCCGGAATATCTCACGGAAGCCTTCGAAGCCGGAAACTCATTGGTCCAGGCACTGTCATAGTAAAACAGTACAGAAAAAAATCGAACTGCCCAGGCATTCAGAATTCAGGAGCCAGAGCAGATCCAGAATTCAGGAGTCAGAATCCTGAATACTTGAGCAGTTACATGTCATGAATACATGCTGTCAATAATTTCCTGAAATTTGTTGACCACATTCTTGCGCTTGATTTTCATGGTCGGGGTAATCTCGCCGCCGGCAATTGAAAACTCGTCCGGCATCAAGGTGAACCGGACAATCTTTTCATACCCGGCAAGGTCATTTGAGCGCAATTCGATTCTTCTGCGGAAAAGCTCGATGACCAGAAGGGTGCTGGATCAGGTCTTCCCGACAGGTCCACTGGATCTGATGGGCTTCGGCATATTCCTGCAACACCTCAAAGGCAGGAACAATCAGCGCCGAAACATACTTCCGGTTGTCGCCGACAACGGCAATCTGCTCAATAAAATGGTCGCTGCCGATGACGGACTCGATATACTGGGGAGCGATATATTTTCCGCCGGAGGTTTTCATCAAATCCTTGATCCGGTCTGTGATGCGAAGCTCGCCATTGTCATCGAACTCGCCGGCGTCACCGGTTTTAAACCATCCGTCTTCAAATACGTCTTCGGTTTCAGCAGGCTTTTTATAGTATCCCTTCATGACCGTGCCGCCCTTAACCAGGATTTCGCCGTCTCCGGATATTCTGACCTGGACGCCCGGCATGGGCTTTCCCACCAGTCCGAACTTGAAATGACGGGGTTCGTGACAGGTTACCGTTGCCGTTGTTTCACTCAGGCCATACCCGTAACAGATAAAAATGCCCGTGGCATAGAAAAATTCCTCGATGTTTTGAGAAAGCGGCGCGCCGGCACAGGGAAAGAATTTGATTCTGCCGCCGACGATATCCCGAATCTTCTTCAGAACCAGGGCATCGGCGATTCGATATTGGGCCTCGAGAAAAGAGGAAACCGGCTGCTCATCCCTGATGCAATTGTTTCGTCTGGCCCCGACGCCAACGGCCCATTCAAAAAGCCGTTTTTTAAGTGGAGATGCCGCCTCAAGTCGGTGGTAGACCGTGGCATAGATTTTTTCATAGAACCGCGGCACCGCGCACATGATGGTGGGCTTGACTTCCTGAATGGCTTCAATGATGGATTTGGGATCTTCCAGGTAGTTGTTGGTCATGCCGCGATGCAGAACATAATACGTCCATGCCCGTTCAAAAATATGGGACAGGGGAAGAAAGCACAGCGAAACATCCCGGTCATTGGGGTCCAGAAGGCGAATGTCGTGTGATGCCGCGCTGTGAAAGATGTTGGAATGGGTCAGCATCACGCCTTTTGGCTCTCCCGTGGTGCCGGAGGTATAGATCAGCGTCAGAAGATCGTCCTTCGAGGCCCGTTCCAGCCGGAGGGATATTTCCGGGCCTTTGAATGAGCTTCGTCCCAGATCCAGAAACGCATCGAAATACATGGCCATCGGATGCGCGTTCAGGTTGATTTCTTTTCGGAAAGCAATGATTTTCTTCAGGCATGAAGACCCGGAAATAAAAGAAATGACCTTGTCATATTGATCCTGGGTTCCGACAAATATCATTCTGGACTCGGAGTCATTGACAATGTATTCGGCTGTTTTGGCTGGACTGGTCGGATAAATGTAGACCGGGACCCCCCGGATACTGAGGGAAGCAACGTCGGTGATGGTGCACTCCGGCATATTGGGTGAATATATGCTGATCATCTCGCCTTCATTCAGTCCCAGTTCCAGAAGCGCCCTGGCCGCCGCATTCAACTGCTCCCCCAGCGCGCTCCAGGTAATTTCCTGCCAGCCGCCATCCCGTTTACACCGCATGGCCACCTTGCTGCCATATTTCCGGGTCTGTTCCAGAACGGGAATGGCCAGGTTGTTTTCGGTCGGCAATTTCAATATCTGTGATGCATTCTTCATGGATCGTCCTTTTCGGTCTTTAGCCTTCTGTCATCTGTCTTTATGGCAACATTGTGCCAAGGTTCATGAGGTTCCGGTGCAGTTCATAACACCGGGTCAGGTCGTGTCGAATGTGGCCGGGGCGGGCTTCCTGAACATAGCGGTTCAGGTAGTCCCGATACAGGGGGTGGGCGCAGTTGTCGATGACGGCCTTTGCGCGCTGCTTGGGGCCCAGTCCGCGAAGATCCGCAAGGCCCTGCTCGGTGACGATCACCTGGACCGAGTGCTCGTTGTGGTCAATGTGCGGACACATGGGAACAATGGCGGAGATTTTTCCGCCTTTTGCAATGGAAGGCGTCATCATCATGGTCAGATAGCCGTTACGGGTGAATTCGCCGCTTCCGCCGATGCCGTTCATCACATCCATGCCATAAAGATGGGTGGAGTTGACATTGCCGTAGATATCGGCTTCCAGTGCCGTATTCATCGCAATCACGCCCAGCCTGCGAATGATTCCCGGATGATTGGATATCTCCTGGGGGCGAAGCACGATCCGGGATGCAAAATAGTCCATGTTTCCGACGATTTCCTGAAGTTTGGCCCAGGATACCGTCAGGCTGCACGCGCTGGCGCCGATAAGCTTTCCGCTGGCCATGATGTCCACCATGGCATCCTGAAACACTTCCGAATACATGCTGAACGGCGGGATATCCGGATGTACCCCCAGGGCCGCCATCACCCCGTTGGCCACGCTGCCGACACCGGCCTGAAGCGGCAGCAGATTCTTTGGCAGGCGGCCGGCGGCAATTTCGTCAGACAGAAATTTCACCACATGCCCGGCGATCAGGTGACTGACCCCGTCCGGCGGGGGCATTTCACCGACATGATCCTGTTCGTCATTCACAACGATTCCCAGGACCTTCTCCGGATTGACCACGGCATAAGGCCATCCGATCCGGGTCATGGGTTCATAAATCGCAATGGGATTGCGGTCCGGCGGGGGCGGCATCACGACGATGTCCGCCATTTCCCTCAGTCTGGGGGAATGTTTTTTGTTGATCTCGATGATCACCTTATCCGCATATTGCAGAAACGTGGGAGAGGCGCCGATGGACGAGGTCAGATAAACCCGGCCGTCCCGGGTGATTTCCGTGGCCTCGACAACGCTGATATCCAGCTTTCCCAGAAACCCGTACGCCAGCATCTGGGGAACATGGGAAAGATGGATATCCACATATTCGACCTCTTCGCGGTTGATTTTTTGTCTTAAACTGGTCTCTCCCTGATAGGGCGCACGCCAGGAAACGGCGTCGGCTCTGGCCAGTTCGTCATCGATACTCTGGCCGCTGGATGCGCCCGTCAGGATTCTCAGTTTGAAGGGGCGATTTCTCTCATGCTCCTGTTTTGCGCGATTGGCCAGCGCAACCGGCACTGCTTTTGCTGCACCGGCAGGAGAAAATCCGCTGAATGCCACCGTGCTGCCATGTTGAATGAAGGACACAGCTTCTTCAGCTGTTAATACGGGGTAGGAATCTTTTCGAATCATGAATCGACCTGTGTCAAATGATAATAGTTAATGGGCAATGGGTTGAATTACCGGAGCAGTTCCTTGATCTTAAGGTTCCGAATCTTATGAGAATGAAGATCTTTTTTTTCAAACGCCAGAGACAGCTTGACCAGAAGCTCTTCCAGTTTGATCGGCTTCAGCAGATAATCAAAGGCGCCGAGTTTAAGGCCTTCGATGCTGGTTTCCACCGAGCCGTGGCCAGTCAGCAGAATAATTTCTGCAAGGGGCTGGATTTTTTTCATCTCCCGCAGGGTTTCAATGCCATCCATTCCGCCGGGCATCTTAATATCCAGAACGACTGCATCAAACAGGTTGTCTTTCATGATTTTCAGCGCTTCTTCACCGCTGGCTGCCCCGACGGTATCGATGTCCCGCTTCATCAGCCGATTGACCAGCGTTACCAGAAAGTCCTGCTCGTCATCCACCACCAGAACCTTAAACCGTTCCATAAGCACCCCGCATGGTATTAATAAATATTAACAACAGCTACTTATAACTATGACGCCATCGTTTATACAAAAACACCGCCGTATCATTATTTTTTTTCCGGTGTAATGATCGGAATTTCCACTGTAAATATCGCGCCTTTTCCGGTCTCGCTTTTCAGGCCGATTTTTCCGCCAAGCTTTTCGATAATGCTGTAACTGACCCAGAGTCCCAGACCGGTTCCTTTCCCGGCTTCTTTGGTCGTGAAAAAGGGGTCGAAAATCCGTTTTTGTTTGTCTTCCGGAATCCCCGGACCGTCATCCTTGACGCTGACGGTAACCGTCGCACCTGAAATCCGGCTGGCAATTTCAATCAGACCATCTTTTCCAATGGCGTCTATGGCATTGGAAATCAGATTCAAAAATACCTGCTGCAAGCTGAGCCTGGTCACTGGCAATGATGGGAATGCGCGCAGAAAGATCGGTCTGAATATCAATATTGTTGTTTCGTGCATAGTTCTCAAGCAGGCTGATCGTTTGATCGATGGTATTGTTGATGTCCACATCTTCCAGGTGGGGTTCCATTTTTCGCGCATAGCCCAGCATGTTGTGAACCACTTTTCGAGCCCGTTCCACATGTTCCTCGATTTTTTGAATGGAGGTCTTGAACTCTTCAAGATTGGTGCTGGCTTGAAACTCTTCTTCAAGAAGAAGATCTTCCATCCATCCGGTTTTCTGCAGAATTACCGCCAGCGGGTTGTTGATCTCATGGGCCACACCGGCAGCCATTTTTCCCAGGGCCGCCAGCTTGTCCGATTGCATCAACTGGGCGTTGAGCTCATTCATCCTGGCTTCACTGGAAACAAGCCGATTGATGGACATGCGCGTGGTCAGTACGGTGGTCAGGATGATGGCGATGACGCCGAAGAGAATAATGAATATTTCCATATATTGGGTTGCAAAAAGATTTTCCATCTCTTCGGAAACTTCCTGGCTGATAACCAGAAGCCATTTGTTGTTTTTGAGCCAGCTTCCGGCGTAAAGCGTCCGGTTTCTGCTCTTGCTGCCGGCTGTATTCACTGATATGCCACTGCTGGAATCGTAAAAACCATCAAGAAAATCCTTGAATTGGCCGGCAGTGATCACCGTCGTGCCGCTACCGAACTGGGAAGGCCGGATCATCGACTTGGACAGAATTTCACCGTTAAAGCGGGGCAGTGTCTGAAATATTCCTTCTGAATTGACGATATAGGCATCTCCGGTTTTTCCAACCTGGGCGGATCTGACGATTTCGCCGAAAACCTCCGGGTCTATGGTTGCGCGAAGAATCCAGGTCTGCTGACTTTCCTGGCGGCGGACCGCAATGATAAAATGCGGCAATTTCCGGTAGCCGGTATATACGTTACTGATATGAATTCCCTTGCTCATCACCTCATCAAACCAGGGTTCGTCAAAATAATTAAATTGCTTGATTGCATAGGGGCCGACATAGGCTCTGTGCTGCCCGGTATTGTCAATTACGCCGATATCCACGAAATTGCCCTGTCGCAGGTTCATGATATGAAAGAGCTGAGACAGGTGGTTTTCATCGGTAATCTGCCAGAATGAATGGGTGTCCGCCATCGTACCCAGGATTGCCATGCGGCTTTTAAGGAATCGATCAACAGCATCGGCCTGAGCCTGAGAACGGAATTTGATCTGCTCTTCAATTTTTTCTCTGTACATCTTCTCAAACTGATAATAAATTGTTGCACCCAGCACAATCAGCGGGGCAAGCGATACGGCCAATGTCAGGAAAATGATTTTTCTTCTCAGGCTGCTATATAAGGTTTTTTTCATATGGGGTTTCGGATCGCCTCCAGAACCAGAATATCATATCGAAATGCCACAATTGAAAATAAAAAAGCAAAGACATGCCAATAAAACAAAAACAGCTTTCCATGGCGCCGATCTGTCAGGAATAATTGCCAAAGACAGGAAATTTACTACATTAAATGCATATCAGGACGACCAATATCTGTCAATGTGCTTTACAGCCTTGTAAGCCAGAGACAGGTCTTTGGCACAGTGGCATGCGCTATTGGCGATAAAATTACATCAAATCACGACATTGTGATTTTGATTGGAATCCGATATGATCATATGCCATTATGAACGATTGGATTGATAAAAGCAAAAGGAGAATTCATGAAACTTCGAAAATTGCTCCAATGGATATGCTTGATGATGCTTCTGGCAGGAGCGGGACAGGGAATGGCTGCGGAATCCGAATCGCCCTGCGCTTCAACCCGTTGAGATCATCGGACTGTTCCCGGAAAGGGAGCTGTCCGATGACAAGGCGCTCAAGCCCGGTCTTTCAGCAATCTACATTCCGAAATTCTTCCGGCATATCGACCAGATGCCGGTTCTGGATCCTCAGATGACTGTGGAAAAAGTGGGAAAACCCATTCTTTTCCTCAATCACCGCTTTCGGCGATGAAGAACCGATCTTTGACAGCGGCGTCAGCCGGGGCGTCGGGATTCAAATGAACGGATTTCTGAAATTTTCAGAAGCCGGGAAATACGGGATGATGGCATTATCGAATGACGGAATCCGGATTCAAATCTGCGGCAAAATCATTCTGGAGGACCCGAATGTCCATTCCGACCGTTTTTCGCCCCAGGCAGTGCTGGATATTCCCAAACCGGGCTGGTATCCGGTCATGATTCAGTATTTCCAGCGTAAAGGCACGGCTGCCATTGAGATGCACTGGAAACCGCCCGGAAAAACCGATTTTTCCATTATTCCGGCTGAAGCCTATGCCCATTTACCGGCTTCAAAAGGCGCGCCATGACGCTGCAGGAAGGCGTCGTTCAGTTCAACCTGACTTTTTTGCCGGCTGATCCGCTGCCTGCGGCGATGCTTCGCAGCCTCAATGCCTGGCGGCAGATTCTTTTCAAACTTGGATTGATCGGACAGGACCCCCGCCGCTATGGCGGATTGGGGTTTCGGAAATGTCAGCATCCGGCTGGAATCCGGCGATTCAGCTTCATTTGTCATCAGCGGCACGCAAACCGGCGGCATGGACAGGCTTTTCCCCGAGCATTACTCCCTTGTCAAATCCTTTGATCCCGAAACCAACTGCGTTGTCGCCGAAGGTGTTGTCCGGCCTTCCTCTGAATCCCTGACCCACGGAAGCCTCTATCGCCTGGACCGTACGATCGGCGCGGTGATTCATGCGCATTCACCGGCAATCTGGACTCTGGCGGATGCGATCGGAATTCCTGTAACCCGGCGAGATGCTCGATATGGAACGCCTGAAATGGCTGAAGAAGTCTGCCGGCTTTTTCAGAACACGCCGGTCAGCGTATTGAAGATTTTTGCGATGGCCGGACATGAAGACGGCATCGTTGCCTTTGGCGGCAGCATGGAACAGGCCGGACTGACCCTTATCCGGTATCTGGCGCTGGCGATTGCCGAAGGCGCCGTTACGCAATAAAAAAGGAGATGCCTTTTTCGTGTGCATCTCCTTTTCTTCAATCAGGCGATAACGGGATTATTTGCCCGTTGCAGCACCGTGCAGCTTGACCTCAACTTTTTCGTCAAGACCTGCATAGTATTCCTTAAGAATGACAAGTACTTCATCACGGCCGAAATGATCCGCAATCGGCGTTCCTTCGGAAAGACCCTTGCGCAGTGCGGTACCGCTTAAAAGAACGCGGTCTGCCTTGCCGTGGGGGCAGGTTCTGAGGGATGCCATGCCGTCGCATTTATAGCAGTAGAATGTCCAGTCGATTTTGAGCGGCGTGCAAAGAAGCGCTTTTCCGCCGGCCGGTTTGGGAATCTTGTCAAAAATGGTCTGTGCTTCGAACATGCCGTAGAAATCGCCCACGCCGGCGTGGTCGCGGCCGATGATCATGCGCGAGCAGCCATAGTTCTGGCGGAAGGTGGCGTGAAGAAGGGCCTCACGGGGGCCGGCATAGCGCATATCCAGCGGATATCCGCCCTGAACGACTTTGTCTTCCACAAAATAATTCTTTACCAGAGCATCGATACATTTCACGCGGACTTCCGCGGGAATGTCGCCGGGTTTCAGGTTGCCGACCAGAGAGTGGATGAAGACGCCGTCGCAGACTTCGACAGCAATTTTACACAGATATTCATGGGACCGGTGCATGGGGTTACGAAGCTGAAGGGCAGCCACTTCATTCCAGCCTCTTTCAGAAAAAATCTTTCTGGATTCAGCCGGTCTCATGTAAACGCCGGCATATTTGGTGGGATATTCGGCTTCGCTGAGCACTTTAACCGGACCGGCCAGGTTGACGGCCTTCTGCTCCATAACCATCTGAACGCCGGGATGGTCATTTTTGGCGATTTTCCAGAAATCTTCGGCAGTTTTGGTGCCTTCGCCCATATACACTTTTTCGCATTCAAACTTCTTGTCCGCATCGGTCATTTCAAATTTTTCAGTGACCTTCATGGTGGCCATGAATTCTTTGCGTTCCGGATCAAACAGCGCAATTTCTTCACCGATTGCGATTGCGGCAGCCTCTTCCTTGGATGCGGAAAGGGTAACCGGAATGGGCCAGAAAGTGCCGTCTGCCAGAAGATAATTATCGCAAACGCCTTTCCAGTCGGCCTTGGTCATAAAACCGGTCAGGGGGCTGAATCCGCCGATGCCCATCATGATCAGGTCACCTTTTTCACGGGGGCTGACGTCAATTTTTTTAAGGCCCTGTGCTTTTTTCAGTTCGGCTGCCAAGTCTGCGCCTTCGAGCAAACAGCAGGTCAAGCCTTTTCCGCCATGAGGGGGGAGTAATTCTGACATGTGTTACCTTCTCCTTTCATTGTTGGGTTAACAGGTTATCGCATGGAAGCATTCCATGATTGCTTACATAAAGGTTTCGAATTTAGTAAAAACAGCAGGTGAAGTCAAGCAAAATTAATGACGAGCCGTTTCTTTTGACAGCTTGACACCGTCTGTTGTACCTTTTTTAAAATTCCAAATGCGATTCGAAATACTCTGGACATTGCCGGAAAAAGCACTTATTGTGCCGGAATCACCTATCTTTATAGTGACTTTATGATCGGCCGCGGCAGATGTATTCGAAAAGTTTTTCCATTTTATTAATCAGCCATCAGCCCTAAAAGGGAATCGCTGTTATGGAAAAGGAACAAATTCCTATCGTTAAACGGTCTCTTTTTTCATGGGTTTTGCCCGGAAACGGCAAACTTCAGGCCGCACTGGTTTTGTTGATTGCCGTTACCGTTTTTGCAAGGGTGGTTCCCCTCGAGATGCAAAAGCGGATCATCAACGAAGCCATCAACCTGAGAAAAATGGATCTTCTCCTGATTTACTGCGGCATTTATCTGGTATCGGTGCTTCTGGCCAGCGGCCTCAAATACATGATTACCATTATTCAGACCCGGATTTCTGAAAATGTCCTGGCCAATATGCGAAAAGACTTGTATTCGCACATACTGACCCTGCCGCTGAATTTCTACCGGAAAGCGCAGCCCGGCCTGGTTGTTTCCGCCCTGGTTACCGAGCTGACATCTGCCGGCAGTTTTGTCGGGTCTGGCCATTTCCGCACCGGTCATCAACATTATGACGCTGCTGGCATTTGCCGGATACCTGATATATTTGAATCCGATGCTGGCGATTATTTCTCTTGCCCTCTATCCCGTTATCCTGTTCGTTATTCCCATTCTTCAACGCGGCGCCAACAAAGCCAACAAGCAGCGGGTGGACAGCACCCGGACCATTTCCAGCCTCATCGGAGAAGCCATTTCCGGAATCCATGAAATTCAGGGAAACGGCTCATTTCGTATGGAAAACAGACGGTTCGGCAGGCTTGCAGACGAGATGCTGAAAATTCGGATCATCTGGACCCTGTACAAGCAGGGAGTGAAAGTCACCAATAATTTTTTTGTCAGCCTGGGACCCTTTGTCATATTTATTGTGGGCGGTTACCTGGCCATGCAGGGAAAGTTGGAGCTGGGCGCCATGGTGGCGTTTTTGTCTGCACAGGAAAAGCTGTATGACCCCTGGAAAGAGCTTATCGAATTCTATCAGGTCTATATGGATGCTGCGGTCAGTTATAAACGAACCATGGAGTATTTTGATACACCGATCGAATTTGCCATTGAACCCGAAGGCCGCGAGCCCTTGCAACTTGCCGGCAGCATTGACATCAAGGATCTTTCTTATGTTACAGGTACGGGCATTCAACTGCTGGCCGACATCAACTTGTCCATGAAACCCGGTGAAAACCTGGCCCTTGTGGGATTTTCCGGAAGCGGCAAAAGTACGCTGGCGCTCTGTATCGGTCAACTGTACAAGTATTCGGGCGGACACATTCTTCTTGGCCAAGAGGAAGTTGCCGATCTGACCAAAAAAGATATGATAACCAACATGGGTTTTGTTTCCCAGAGCCCGTTCATATTCTCCGGCTCCATCGAGGAGAATCTGGTGTATTCGTATGCGGCTGTCCATGATGGGGAAACGGATCAGCCGTCACTCGACGACAAAATCGCCGTTCTTCACCAGACGGGCATTTTTGTGGATGTGCTCCGGTTCGGGCTCAACACCATTTTGGACAACAAGGGTCAGGGAGACCTGGCAATGCGGCTGATTAAAGTAAGGGAAAATTTTCAGCAGGAGTATGGCGAAAAACTTTCAGACCATGTCGAATTTTTTGATGAAGAACAAATATCTGTATTTTTCGAGCGTCGCTGAAAATCTTTTTTTGGGAACGCCCAACGACGATTCTTTTTCAGAGAACAACCTGCCCCAGAATCCCTTTTTTCTGGAGTTGTTGAGCCAGGCCGACTTAACCACGCCGCTGCTGAGTCTGGGCGCCGAACTTTCCAGGCAGACCGTCGATATTCTGGGCAGCCTTTCCCCGGATCCCGTCTTTTTTGAACAAAGCCCGATTTCCCTGGAAGAATGGGATGAGGCCGTACCGCTGGTTGATCGGCTCAAGCGCGCCAAGCTCTTTCAGCTATCGGACACGGACCGGAATTTCCTTTTAAGAATCGCCCTTCGCTTTAAACCCGGCAAACACAAACTGGTTGCACTGCCGGCCATCCTGGAGCGCCTGATCCTGGAGGGAAGATCGCTGATTCGCGAAAGCATCACGCGGGACGCCCCTGCCGCCTTCTCGTTTTACCAGCTCTCTGACTATATCCATGACCAGACCATCTTGAACAATATCCTGTTCGGACAGACCAAGACATCCAATCCCAAGGCCCTGGACATGATCAATCAAAGCATCATTCAACTGATTATCGCGGAGGATTTTCTTGAAACCATCATTGAAATCGGTATGCAGTTCCAGGTCGGCAGCAAAGGGGACAAGCTGTCCGGCGGCCAGCGCCAGAAACTTGCCATTGCCAGAACCTTTCTCAAATCCCCCCGCCTGATGATCATGGACGAAGCAACTTCGGCCCTGGACAACAAATCCCAGACCCGCATTCAAAACCTTCTGGAAACCCGGTGGAAAGGAAAAACCACGCTGATATCCGTTGTTCATCGCCTGGATATCATCAAGAAATATGACAAAGTCGCGGTGATGAAGGCAGGTAAAATCATTGAAATGGGGTCTTACGATGAACTCATTGCCAGAAAAGGAGCTTTGTATGAGCTGGTCGGCGGAAAAAAATGAATCATGCCCAACCTGTGAATTTCAGAACAACCTCAATATTTTAAGAGAAATTTATTTTTTCTCCGCGCTTCCCATTGATACCCTGAAAGTCTTTGCCTACTTGTGTACGCAGGAAAATTTCAAACCAGGGGATTATCTCTTCACTCAGGAAGACGATGATGGCCAGGCGTTTTATCTTGTTTCCGGTGAAGCCGAGTTAATCCACTCGGAAAATGGCAGCAGATGTGATCATTCGAACCTATAAGGCTGGTGATTTTTCCGGCGCTTTAACCCTTCTGGGGAATACGCCGAGGCTTTTCTCCCTGAAAGCTTCCACCCCGGTGACCTGTCTGATTCTTTCCCGTGAAAAATTCGCGCACGCAATGAATCAGTACCCGCAGCTTATGCCCAATATTTTCCGTGCAGTGGTAGAAAAAATCCATCGATGGGAAGAACTTTTTTTAAATGAACGATCAGAAGGGTGCATGGCCTGCAAACAAAAAATCGGAGTCAGCCTGATATAAGCCATCCAAGGTCAATGGTCATCGATATAAAGGAATTAAATGGATATTATCGAAACGCAGCAGCAGCAAATCACGATCTTCAGCCTTGCGGGGCGACTGGATTCCAGTTCTTCGCCGGAATTTGACAAACGGATTATTCAGGCAATGGAAAACGGGTTTCGCTATATCATTCTGGATTGTCAGAAGCTGGATTATATCACGAGCGCGGGACTGAGAGTTGTCGTTAAGACCGCAAAAAAACTCAAACCCGAAGAGGGCCAGATCATTTTATGCGCGATGGCGGATTATGTAAAGGAGGTCTTTGAAATCGCGGGATTTGATTCCTTCCTGCCGATTCTTCCGACGCTGGAGGACGGCATCAAGATGATCACCCGGATAGCCAGGATAACAGGTAAGGAATCCGCAGTGCGATCAATACCAGGATTCATAATACTTAATGGCATCAGGATAGATTCATGACACAGACACGGCCCGATAAATATCCATCTTTTTTTTCCCGCTTAAAACTCTTTTTTGCGCTGTCCCGAACGCCCCATGGCCTGATTGATATGGCGACTCCGGTTTTTGCAGCATTGATCTGGACTAGGCCGTATTCCTTCCTTCTCTGTTGTTTTTCTGGGTCTTTTGACCGCTTTCGCAGGCTACACGGCAGTTTATGCCTTAAATGACATCGTGGATTATCGCCAGGACCGACTGGCAGTCCGGCAGGAGGGACTCTGTCCGGCGAACGGGGATCTGGATGCCATTCTGGTGCGCCACCCCATGGCCTGCGGTTTTCTGTCATTTCGAGAAGGGCTGACCTGGACAGTTTCCTGGGCTGCGATCGCCGTTATCGGAGCGTATCTGTTAAATCCCGTATGTCTGTGGATATTTGCAGCCGGATGTGCGCTGGAAACCATATACTGTCTGCTGTGGCGGGTCAGCCATTACCGGGCGATCGTCAGCGGGGCCGTCAAAACCCTGGGAGCGGTTGCCGCGATATTTGCGGTTGACCCGCATCCGTCGGCCGCATTTTTGACAATGCTTTTTTTATGCTTCTTTTTCTGGGAAATCGGCGGCCAGAATATTCCCAATGACTGGACCGATGTGGAAACCGACAGCCGGTCCGGTGCCAAAACGATTCCCGTCCTGCTGGGCACCCATCGGTCGAGCCTGATCATTCTGGGAAGCATTCTGCTGGCGCTGCCTTTGAATACCGCCGTGTTTCAGCTTTCCCCTGTCCATTATCCGCCGACATATCTGATCGCCGCGCTTGCAGCCGGCATTTATCTGCTGCTGCTGCCCGCGCTTCGGCTCTGGGGTTCCCGCTCTTCGCAGGATGCCATGAAGCTGTTTAACCGGGGCAGCTATTATCCGCTGTTTCTGATGGGAATTGTGCTTATTAAAACATTGGCGTAACGACTCAGGTATTCAGGAGTCAGAATTCAGACAGCACGCCCTGTTCTCGGTTACGATTATTTTTGAGTTTGCGTTCAACATCACTTGACAAAGCGACCATCTTAAGATAGGCCATAGTATTGCAAAATGTTTGACCGCTTATCCCCATAACAGGTCATTTTTTCGAAAAAATTCAACCGGTGATGGAGCCGGTTATAGCATCAAAAAAAACCACGCATACACTACTGCGGTAGATTGACAGACACTTTATTTTTTTGCATAGAAAGGGGGTTGATATCTCACAAGGGAACACGGCAAAGGATGCCGCCCCATAGTAAGGAGTTTGTATTTATGGAGTTATTCTATTTCTAACACCTTTTTACCATCTAACGAAGGAGGTAACATTGGGCTTAGACATTTTTAAAGAAACATACGCCGGCGGTATCAAGGTAATCACTTTGGGCAAAGGCCCCAAGGCGGTGACCGTCGGAGGAGAAACCTGCTATCCGTTCTATCAGTTTGAAGGCAAGATGGCCAACAAACCCAGAATCGCCATGGAAGTCTGGGATATGGCTCCGGAAGACTGGGCTGAAGCCGCCCTGGCGCCTTTCAAGGATGTGATCTCGGACCCGGCAGCCTGGGCAAAAAAATGCGTGGATCAGTACGGGGCGGAAATGATCGTCCTTCAACTGAAAAGCGTCGATCCCAATTCGAACAATGCCAGCCCGGAGGAAGCGTCCGCCACCGTCAAAAAAGTTCTGGCGGCCATCGATGTGCCACTGATCATCTGGGGCTGCGCCAATGCCCAGAAAGATGAAGCGGTGTTTAAAAAAATCGCCGAAGACTGTCAGGGCGCAAATCTTGTCATCGGACCGGTTGAAGACAAAAACCACAAGGGAATCGGGGCTGCGGCCATGGGTTATGGCCACACCGTTATTTCCTCATCCCCCATTGATGTCAACCTTGCCAAGCAGGTCAACATCCTCCTGGAAAATCTGGGCATGCCTTCCAGCCGCATGATCATCGATCCCACCACCGGCGGTCTGGGTTATGGCCTCGAATATTCCTACTCCGTGATGGAGCGCCTCCGGATGGCTGCCATGGCCCAGGGAGACGACAAACTTCAGCTTCCCATCATCAACAATCTGGGAAACGAGGTGTGGAAGTGCAAGGAAGCCAAGCTGTCGGCCGCAGACGCGCCGATCCTGGGTGATCCTGAAAAACGCGGCATCCTGATGGAAGCTGTCGGGGCCGTCACCTATTTGATGGCAGGCTCCGATATTCTCATCATGCGTCACCCCGAGGCCATCCGCATGGCCAAGTCCTTTATCGATCTTCTGATCGGCGGCGGAAAGGCTACCGATGTTGCGCCGGTCAAGAAAAGGCTCGATGATGTGAACCTGAACCTTGCGGCCCTGTCGCCGGCTCCGGACCTGACGATCGAAGCGGACAAGGCCAAGGCTGCGGCTCCGGCTGCCCCCAAGGCAGCAGCCCCGAAGGCCGCGGAAAAACCCCAGGCAGCGCCGGCAAAAGTCGCGGTCGCGGCAGCACCGCAACCCGAAGCCAAACCGGTTGCCGCAGCCGTAGTGGATACCGCCGCCCTGGAAGCCAAGGCCAAGACTGATGCCGAGGCCAAAGCCAAAACCGATGCGGAAGCAGCGGCAAAGGCAGCAGCAGACGCAAAAGCCAGGCTTGAAGCCGACGCAAAGACCAAAGCCGATGCGGAAGCCAAAGTGAAGGCCGATGCCGATGCCAAGGCCAAGGCAGATGCAGCCGCCGCAGTCGCCAAGCGCGAAGCTGAAGAAGATGCCATCCGTCAGCAGAGAGCCAAAGAGCGCGAAGCCCGCATGGCCCAGCACCAGGTTGTAACGGATGAAGCCGTTTCCCTGACGCCGGATGCCGTACAGAAAACGGCCACGGAAAAAATCCTGGAGCAGTTGAATCGCATTCATCGCAGAGTCTGATACCGATAACATTGTCTGGCAGTTTTTCATTTATTGCCAGCATTGCCAGAACACCTAAAATAATGAGGAGAACCTCAAAATGGCAGAGTTAAAAAAAGTAGCGGAAGCAAAAGAAGTCAAAGAACCCAAAGCGCCCAAACTGGCGGATCCGGTTGGCGCATCCATCGATATTGCAACCCAGGAAATGATCCGTCGTGCCCAGACACTGGGCATTGAGACGGTTTTTGACCGGGCCGTATCCATGAAGCCCTGCAATATCGGCATTCAGGGAACCTGCTGCAAGAACTGCGCAATGGGCCCCTGCCGTCTTCCCCTGACCAAGTCAGACACAGACGGGCCGGATGAACGCAAAGGCCTTTGCGGTGCCACCGCCAACACCATCGCGGCCCGCAACTTTGCCCGCATGGTGGCAGCCGGCGCATCGGCCCACTCGGACCATGGCCGCGGTGTGGCCGAAGTCTTCATGTCCGTTGCCAAAAAAGAAACCAACGACTACAAAATCAAAGACCCGCAGAAACTGATCGCCATTGCACCGAATTTGGACGTTGCCACAACGGTTGAAGTTGACGGCAAGGTCGTTGACCGGAATCTGGACGAAATCGCCCTGGAAGTGGCCGAGAAAGCCCTGAATGAATGGGGCAAACCATCCGGCGAGCTGAGATATCTGAAAAGAGCTCCCGCGCCCCTGTATGAAAGATGGAAAAAGCTTGGCGTTCTGCCCCGAAACATCGACCGGGAAACCGTTGAAATCATGCACCGCACCCACATGGGCGTGGATCAGGATTACAAGAACCTGGTCAAGCAGTGCACCCGCTGCTCCCTTGGCAGACGGCTGGGGCGGATCCATGCTGGCAACCGATCTTCAGGATGTCATGTTCGGAACCCCGTTTCCGCTTCAGTCCGAAGCCAATCTGGGGATCATGAAGGAAGACCATGTCAACATCATCATTCACGGCCATGAACCGATCCTGTCCGAAATGATCGTTGCCGCGGCCCAGTCCAAGGAAATGATCGACTACGCCAAAACCAAAGGCGCCAAAGGCATCCAGCTCGGCGGCATCTGCTGTACGGGCAATGAAATCCTGCAGCGTCACGGCGTTCCGCCCGCAGGCACCTTTCTGCAGCAGGAGCTGGCCATTATCACCGGCGCCTGCGATGCCATGGTCGTGGATGTGCAGTGCGTTTTCCAGAACCTGGCCAATGTCGCCAAATGCTTTCACACCAAGCTCATCACCACCCACCCCATCGCCAAGATGGAACAGGACAATGTCATCCACATCGAGTTTGACGAACACCATGCCATGGAAGACGCCAAACGCATCGTATCGATGGCCATCGACAATTTCACCAATCGCCGGGTCGAAGTCATGATTCCCCGCCACAAAGCCACCCAGATCGCCGGCTTTGGCGTGGAATCCATCAAATACCACCTGGGCGGAACCTTCCGCGGCGATTATTACACCCTGAACGACAACATCATCAACGGCCGCATCCGCGGCATTGCCGGCGTGGTCGGCTGCAACAACGCCAGAACCCGCCACAACGAAGCGCATATCACCATCGTCAAGGAACTGATCAAAAATGACGTCATCGTTCTGACCACGGGCTGCAACGGCATTGCCTGCGCCATGGAAGGGCTTCTGTCTCCGGAAACCGCCGCCGTTTTCTGCGGACCCGGCCTTGCCGAAGTCTGCGAAACCGTCGGTATTCCGCCGGTCCTGCACCTTGGCTCCTGCGTGGACAACAGCCGGATCCTTCTGGCCGCCACCGAAGTCGTCAAAGCCGGCGGGCTCGGCAAGGACATCTGCGATCTGCCCGCAGCCGGAAGCGCGCCCGAATGGATGAGTGAAAAAGCCATCAGCATCGGCCATTATTTTGTGACCTCCGGCGTTTATACGGTGTTCGGTCTTCATCTGCCGATGAGCGGCGCACCGGTTTTCCAGGATTATATGTTCAATGAACTGGAAAAAATCTACGGCGGGATGTGGGACTGCGAAGCCGACCCCATCAAGCATGCCCATAAGATGATTGCGCATATCGACAAGAAGCGCAAAGCCCTTGGCATCGACAAGGCCAGGGAACGGGTGCTTATGGATATGGCCGACCGTCAGAAACTGGAAACCGCGTAATCCGGAGACGTCAGGGAAAAGCCATCTGGATTTTCCCTCGCTAATTTTTAATTAATCTAAGTCCTCAACGAAGGAGGAATTCTATGTCAAGACTAGTTGCATTTGCGGCCATTCAGGGCGGCTATAATATTGTCTCGAAAGTCGAAGGTAAATACAAAAAGGCTCTGGCAACCTACAATGCCGACACCAAAGTCGGATTTCCCAACACAGCCTATTATCTGCCGGTCATCTACTCCCTTCTGGGCATGAAGGTCGAAACCCTGGAAGACATGAAAAAGCCGCTGGATTTTGCCCGCGGACTTCTGCCCCCGCATGTCAAGGGCTCTCATCACCTGCCCTATCTGGGGCCATTGCTGGACGCCGGTATGGCGGCCTTGCTGGCATTTGAAATCGAAGAAGCCCTGCGGTACCTGACGGATCCGGATTTTTATCTGCATTCCGAAGACATCGATGAGGCCGGCGGCAAGATCTGGCTGGGAGCCGCCGATGACACGGTGTTCAGAAAACGCGGCGTGGAGTTTGTGGATGGTTCGGCGCCCGGGTTTGCCGCCATCGTGGGCGCAGCCCCCAACCCTGAAATCGCCAAGATGATTGTTGAAGAATATCAGAAACGCAGTCTTTATATTTTCCTTGCCGCCAACCAGAACGGCACCACCGTTGCCGAGCAGCTCATCGAAGCCGGTGTTCAGATCGGCTGGAATACCCGTATCGTTCCCTTTGGTCCGGATATTTCATCCGCCATTTTCGCCCTCGGCTTTGCCAACCGCGCGGCCATGGCCTTCGGCGGGATCAAGCCCGGCGACTACAAGACCATGCTGCTCTACAACAAAGACCGTGTCTTTGCCTTTGTCAATGCCCTTGGCGATGTGAATGCCGAATGGGCGGCAGCGGCTGCCGGCTGCGTCAACTGGGGTTTCCCGACCCTGGCCGACACCGATATTCCGGAAATTCTGCCGACCGGTATCTGTACCTACGAGCATGTCGTGGCCAATGTCAAACATGAAGAAATGGTTCAAAAATCCGTTGAAGTCCGGGGTCTGAAGGTTACGGTCTCCAAGATCGACATCCCCTGCGCATTCGGCCCGGCCTATGAGGGCGAGCGCGTCAGAGGCGCGGATCTTTACTGCCAGTGCGGCGGTGGCAAGACCCAGTGCACCGAGCTGGTCAAAATGGCGGAAATGAATGAAATCGAAGACGGAAAGGTGACGGTTGTCGGTCCGGATCTTGAAGGATGTCAAAGAAGGCGGCACCTTCTCGCTTGGCATTTATGTCCAGATAGCGGGCCGGGAATTCCAGACCGATTTTGAACCCATTCTGGAACGCCAGATCCACCATCTCATCAACTATATTCAGGGCATCATGCACATCGGACAGCGGGATATTTCCTGGGTCCGGATCAGCAAGGCCGCCGTGGAAAAAGGCTTCTCCCTGAAAGACATCGGAATCGTGCTTCATGCCAAGTTCCACCAGGATTTCGGAAAGATTCTGGACAAGGTTCAGGTCACGCTTTACACGAACGTGGCGGATGTGGACAAGCTCACCGCCCGCGCCCGCGCCGAATACAAGATGCGGGATGAACGTGTTGAGAAGATGACCGACGAAGCCGAGGAAATTTTTTACTCCTGCACGCTGTGCCAGTCTTTTGCACCCAACCATGTCTGCACCGTCAGCCCGGAGCGAACCGGTCTTTGCGGCGCATACAACTGGATGGACTGCAAGGCATCCTATGAAATCAATCCCACCGGCCCCAACCAGCCCATTGAAAAAGGGGAATGTCTGGATCCCGGTACTGGGACAGTTCAAGGGCGTCAACGATTTCATTCTGAAAGCCTCCCGCGGAGCCGTGACTCATTATAATTTTTACTCCATGGTCATCGATCCCATGACCACCTGCGGTTGCTGCGAATGTATCGCCGCAACGCTTCCCTCCTGCAACGGCGTCATGACCGTCGGCCGCGATTATTCCGGCGAGACGCCCTGCGGCATGAAGTTCACCACCCTGGCCGGTGTCATGGGCGGCGGGGCATCTTCACCGGGATTTGTCGGCCATTCCAAATACAACATTACCCAGAGAAAATTCATCAAGGGTGATGGCGGGCTTCACCGCATGGTCTGGATGCCGAAAGTGCTGAAAGAAGAGCTTAAAGAAAGAATCGTCAAACGCGGAGAAGAGATGGGGATTCCCAATTTCTACGACATGATCGCCGATGAAACCGTGGGCGTCACCGAAGAAGAAATCATGCCGTTTCTCCAGGAAAAAGGCCATCCGGCCCTGTCCATGCCTCCGATTATCGGCGGTTGATAGGTCTTTTCACGGACTGAAGGCGATTGAAGGCTGCCAGATCAGCCTCCGGCCTTGCCTTCAATCAACACCTGCTTTTCCGTATGGTGGTTTTTGATCGACAACATTCCGACGCGATGATATCGGCGTTCCTGGTGAATACAAATAAGGAGATAACAATGGCATTAACCGGTATTCAGATTTTCAAACTTCTGCCGAAAACCAACTGCAAGGAATGCGGGGTTCCGACCTGTCTGGCCTTTGCCATGAACCTGGCATCCGGCAAGGCGGAACTGGACAGCTGTCCCTATGTATCCGAAGAAGCCAGAGAGAAACTGGCCGAAGCCTCTGCCCCGCCCATTCGGCCGGTTGCTATCGGAAAAGGGGTTCGGGCATTGACTTCCGGCGGAGAGACTGTTCTTTACCGCCACGAGAAAACTTTTTTCAATAAAACCGGCCTGGCCGCAATGGTCGAATCCAGCATTCCGGTTGCCGACCTGAAGGCCAAGCTGACGGTATGGAATGCTTTCCAGTTTGAACGTGTCGGCCTGAATCTTCGGCCCGAACTGGTAGCTGTAAAAGATGTCAATGGCGACAAGGCTGCTTTTGCCGAAAAAGCCAAGCTGATTGCCGAAACATCGGAATTCAACCTGGTTTTGATGACGGGTGACGCCGATGTCATGAAGGCAGGCATTGAAGTCAGTAAATTCAAAAAACCCCTGATGTATGCGGCCACCGCCGCCAACGTCGATGCTTTTGGCGCTACTGGCCAAGGAAAACAACCTGCCGCTTGCGGTCAAGGCGGATTCCGTTGAAGCGTTAATTCCGCTGACCACCAAACTGACCGAAATGGGCCTCAAAGACCTGATGCTTGATTCCGGTTCCAGAGAGATGAAACAGGCGCTGGAAGATCAGGTGGTGATCCGTCGGGCCGCCTTGAAACAGGGCAACCGGGCACTGGGTTTTCCGACCATTGCCTTCCCCTGTGAAATGGCGTCCAACCTGGATATGGAAACCCTGATCGCCGGCATGCTGATCGCCAAATATGCGGCGATCGTGGTGCTCTCCGATTTCAAGGGCGAATCCGTTTTCCCGCTGCTCCTGGAACGGCTCAATATCTTTACCGATCCGCAGCGGCCCATGACCGTTGTCGAAGGAATTTACGAAATCGGCAATCCGAACGAAAACTCGCCGGTTCTGGTGACCACCAATTTTGCGCTCACCTATTTTATCGTATCCGGCGAAATTGAAGGCAGCAGGGTTCCGGCATGGCTTCTTGTCAAGGATTCCGAAGGCCTGTCGGTCATGACGGCCTGGGCTGCGGGCAAATTCTCCGGAGATGACGTTGGCGTGTTTGTCAAAAAATCCGGCATTGCCGACAAGGTCAAGCACACAACAGCTGATTATTCCGGGTTATGCAGCGGCGATTGCCGGTGATGTGGAAGAAGAGCTCCCGGGCTGGACCATTACGGTCGGTCCCCGGGAAGCAGCCCATATTCCGGCATTTTTAAAAGCCAGATGATCCATTTTCCCTGACAAGGGCAGAAAACACGGAATTCGGGACAGACCCGTGTCTGCCCCGAATTCCGGGCTGGGCTGAGCATGTCTTCAGCCCCTGCCCTCACCATATTCACCCAAGGAGGTTGTATGTATCTAATTGGCGAAAGCTTGAATGTAATCAACAAAAAAATCGGTCGGGCGTATAAAGAACGGGACCCCAAGCCCATTCAGGAAGAAGCCCTGTTTCAGAAGTCAAAGGGAATGGATTATATTGACATCAATCTGGGACCGGCCAAAAAAGACGGGGCCGAGCTGATGCCCTGGGTGGTTCAGGTGGTTCAGGAAGTCGTGGATGATGTTCCATTGGTTCTGGACACCTCCAACATCGACGCCATTGAAGCCGCACTGAAGGTCTGCAAGCTTCCCCCGCTGATCAACTCCATCATGTGCCGCCCGGAACGATACGAGCGGATGATTCCGATCGCAGCCCAGCACAATGCGGATTTTATCGCCCTGATGTGGGGTCCGGAAGGCCTGCCGCGGGACGAAAACGAACGGGCCGCGCTCTGCGTGGAACTGGTTTATGCAGCCAATGAAGCCGGTATTCCCAATGAAAAGATCTGGATTGACGGCATTGTCACACCCGTAAACATTCAGCAGCCCCAGCTCATCAGCCTGATGAATTTTCAGGCCATGATTCAGGACATCGCCCCGGGCGCCAAAAGCACCTGCGGTCTGTCCAATATTTCAAACGGTCCGCCGACGCATCTGCGGCCTATTCTGAATCAGACCTATATGGTCATGCTCGAGAAATACGGCATGTATTCGGTGATCTCCGATCCGCTGGACGACCAGCTTACAGCCATTGCCAAGGGAAAACGTCAGGATGTCGTGGATCTGATCAACGGCATTCTGGACGGCAATCAGCCGGACATGGCCGGCCTTTCCAAGGAAATGCAGGATTACGCCAAAACCGCCAATGTCATTCTGGGCAATGTCCTGTACTCCGACTCCTGGCTTGAAGTGTAGGATTTTCATTTATCAGCGGTACTTTCAAAGCCCCGGATCAGCGGGGCTTTGTTGTTTATGGGAATATGATTATGCCCCGCATTGATGATTATTTTAACGCTGCAAAAATTGCCACGGATGCGCTTGCCCTGGAATCCGCAAAGGATATCCTGAAACGGTCCGGATTTGAAGCCGATGCGGAAGGGTTTCGCGTTCCTTTCCTGAACCGGACCTTCCGCGTTCACATTCCCGGCTTTGCCTTCAGCGATACGGCCGCCGAGCCCAAGGACGTTCCCATTCAGGAACAGGTTCTGATTCTGCATTATCTTCTGGCAGGCGGTCTCCAGTTCCCCACCGGCAACTGGATTGCCTATCGCGAAATTCAAGGCGCATCTTTTTATTTCAGCGCCTTTGTCAAACGCGCCATCGACCCCTTGAAAAATACGTTCGGCTCAAACATCCAAGGGCTTGTCAAGGCCGCCGAGAGGCTCGGGGGCCAGGCCATTCCCGCCGGGGATGCGGGATTTGAATTCCGGGTTCTTCCCCGGATTCCGATTCAGCTCATCCTCTGGGAAGGCGATTCGGAATTTCCGCCCGAAGCCAACATCCTTTTTGACGAAACCATCGGCGATATCCTTTCACCCGAAGATGTCGCATGGCTGGCAGGCATGCTGGTGTATCGCCTGATGGCGCTCAGCCGATAGCAACGAAATAACAACTTAGGATCACACGGATCAGAGGTTTTTATGCGAAATCTATCGTTGATACTCTGTGCGCTTTACCTGTTCATGGCGCCATTTACCGGTTTCTGCCAAGACAAGCCGGTTGTCAGCAGCGCCACTCAGGAGTGCCTGGACTGCCACGGCATATTTCATCCCGGAATCGTTGAAGACTGGAAACAAAGCCGTCATGCGGTCATGACTCCGGAAAAAGCCATGGGCGAGGCGACCCTGAGCCGCAAGGTTTCCAGCCATTCGGTTCCGGATACCCTGAAATCCGTTGTTGTGGGCTGCGCCGAATGCCATACCCAGAGAGCCGAGTCCCATGCCGATACGTTTTCACACAACGGATACGATGTGCATGTCGTGGTCAGCCCCGAGGACTGCGCCACCTGCCACAGCCAGGAACGGGAGCAGTACGGCAAAAACATCATGTCCCATGCCTGGAAAAATCTGGCGGAAAACAAGATTTACCAGGATCTGAAGCAGAGCATTATCGGAAATCCCGTCCGCAAATCCGGCAAGCTTTCCTTTGATCCCCCGGATGCCTTGACAAACGCGGAAACCTGTTTTTACTGCCACGGCACCCGATTGACCGTTACGGGTTTTGTGAAACGCGACACCGATGTCGGCGAACTGGAGTTTCCCGTCATCGACGGCTGGCCCAATCAGGGGGTCGGCCGCATCAACCCGGACGGAAGCAAGGGGGCCTGCACGGCCTGTCACAACCGGCACAATTTTTCAATGGAAACCGCCAGAAAACCCTATACCTGCAAGGAATGTCATACCGGACCGGATGTTCCCGCCTATAAAGTCTACGAAGTCAGCAAACACGGCAATATCGCGGCCTCCAAACAGTCTTCCTGGAATTTTCAGGCAGTTCCCTGGACCGTCGGCAGGGATTTCACGGCCCCGACCTGCGCGGCCTGCCACATCAGCCTGCTGACCAATACGGACGGCGATGTGGTTGTACAAAGAACGCACCAGATGAGCGACCGGCTGTCGACCCGTATTTTCGGCCTCATATACGCGCACAGGCAGCCGAAAAATCCCGACACCACCCTGATCCGGAACAGTGCCGGCCTTCAACTGCCCACCGATTTGGACGGCACCCCCGCCGCACAATACCTGATAGACGATGCGGAATTTCAAAAACGCCGCAATACCATGCAGTCCGCATGCCTTTCCTGTCACAGCCAGTCGTGGGTAAAGGGACACTGGCTGCGCTACGAGAATACCATTCAGACAACGAATGCCGCCACACGAACCGCTACCGGCATCATGCAGGACATCTGGAAAAAAGGCTATGCATCCGGACTCGATCGCGGCGCCAGCCCCTTTGATGAATCCATTGAAAAGAAATGGAGCGCAATCTGGCTGTTTGACGCCAACAACTCCCGTTTCGCATCGGCCATGGCCGGCGGCGGAGACTACGGCGTATTTGCGGAAGGCCGTTTCGCGCTGTCCACCCGGGTGGCCGAGCTCAATGAATGGATAAAAGGCACAAAGGGGCAGAGGGGCAAAGGCACAAAGTAAGAGAAAGGCACAGAGGCAGAGGGGCAAAGGCACAAAGTAATGTGCCTACTGTGCCTCTGTGCCTTTGCCCCTTTTTTTACTTTGTGCCTTTGTGCCTTTGCCCCTTTGCCCCTTTTTTTACTCTGTGCCTCTGTGCCTTTGCCCCTCTGCCACTTTTTTATTACGAATCATCAACACCACGGCGGACAGGATAACGGCACTTCCCATGTAACTTTGAAGGGTAAAAACCTCGCCCCACCAGAAATACGCGACTGCGGCCGCAACAACGGGTTCAAGGGTAGCCGTGATGGAGGCCCGTCCGGCCTCGAGATATTTCAGACCGCTGTAATAACACGAATTGGCGCCGTACGTGCAGATGATCACCAGCGATATCAGCGCCAGCCATGCTGTCGGGGTTTTCGGGGCAAAGGTGACCCAGGGAAGCAGCCCCAAAGCCCCGACGGGCAGAACATAGAGAAAAAGATTATAAGAGCTGTACCGGCCGGAAAAGTATTTTCCGAAGATATAATACAGGGAATAGCAAAAACCGGACGACAATCCGAAGACGATTGCCGAAACACTGACCGGGCCGCCGTCATGGCCTGCATCCCTGCCCATCGAAATGGCCGAGATACCGATAAGCGTCAAAACCACGGCCGATATTTTGGCAGGCGTGATGGACTCTTTTAGAAATATCCGTGACAGAACGATGACCCAGGCCGGCGCCGTGTACAGCAGGACGGCCGCCAGAGCCGCGCCGCCGCTTTTGACGGCCATCTGATAGAAAAAATAAAACATCGAAACCCCGAATACCCCGAACACCAGGATATACGGAACATCTTTTCGATGCAGGCCGACCTCATGCCGGATCATGGCGTGCCCCCCGAAGAGGATCCAGGCCAGCAGCGCCCGCCAGAAAGCAACCTCCATGGGCGAGATCCCCTCCTGAAAAGCCAGCCTCGAAAAAGGCCCGATCATTCCCCACAACACCGCTGCGGCAACAATTAATGCATATCCCTTGAAAACCATATGGCGCCCGATCACGTTAGCGGTTGATTGATATTTTTCGATACATTTAATCCAGGTTCCGGAAAAGATCAAACCCAAACTGCAAACATATTTGGTTGACTCACAGTGAAAACCATGGCATTTAAAATTGATATGTTAATTGATTCCTTTTTTTTGTAACTGCTATGGCACAAAGGGGCAAAAAAAAGGGGCAGAGGGGCAAAGGCACAGAGGCACAAAGTAAAAAGGGGCAGAGGGGCAGATTACTTTTTGCCTCTGCCCCTCTGCCCCTTTGTACCTTTTTTCTTTACTTTGTGCCTCTGCCCCTCTGCCCCTTTGTGCCTTTTTTTTTGCTTTTTGAAAGGTGACCCATGAAAAGACCGCTACAAATCACGCCCATTCCCGGCCCCAAAGCCTTAAGCTGGATTTCAAGGGATTCGAAGATGTTGTCCCCATCCCTTCCCAGAGAATACCCCCTGGTTGCCGTAAAGGGCAGGGGGCAGTGGATCGAGGATGTCGACGGAAACGAATACCTGGATTTTACTTCCGGGATTGCCGTCTGCAACACCGGCCATTGCCACCCGGAGGTGGTTGCTGCGGCTCAGGCCCAGATCGCCAACCTCATTCACATGTGCGGCTCGGATTTCTACCACCTGCCCATGATCGAGCTTGCGGAATGCCTGGCAACCATCACGCCGGGCAGTTTTGAAAAACGGGTTCTTCTGGCCAACTCCGGGGCCGAAGCGGTCGAAGCCGGATTCAAGCTGGCCCGCTGGCACAGCGGACGGGACAAGGCCATCGCCTTTCTGGGAGCCTTTCACGGACGAACCATGGGCGCCTTGTCGCTGAGCGCCTCAAAGGCCGTTCAGCGCAAAGGGTTCAGCTCGTTTGTTCCGGGAATTACCCATGTGCCCTATGCCAATTGCTACCATTGCGCATTCCGCATGACGTATCCGTCCTGCGACTTTGAATGTATCCGCTTTATTGAAGATCACATATTCAGAACATTCATTCCCCCGGAAGAAGTGGCGGTAATCGTGATCGAACCGATCCAGGGCGAGGGAGGGTACGTGGTGCCGCCCCCGGGTTACCATAACCGCCTCAAGGCCATTGCCGAAAAATACGGCATTCTCTATCTGATGGACGAAATTCAGGCCGGCATGGGCAGAACCGGCAAATTTTTCGCCATCGAACATTTCGGCGTCGTTCCGGACATCATGACGCTGGCCAAGGGCATTGCTTCGGGAATGCCCCTGAGCGCGCTGGTCACCCGCGCCGATGTGATGGACTGGACCCGGGGCGCCCACGGGTCCACGTACGGCGGAAACCCGGTTTCCTGTGCCGCGGCCCTGGCTTCGATCCGCGTGATCCAATCCGGCCTGATCGAGAATGCGGCGGTTCAGGGCGAAAAACTCCGCGCCGGCCTTGGCCGCCTGCAGCAGCATTACGAGTGCCTGGGGGATATTCGCGGACTGGGACTGATGCAGGCGGCCGAACTGGTGAAGGATCGCCATACCAAAGCGCCGGACAAGGCCCTGCGGGACAAGCTGCTTCAGGGATGCTTCAAAAAGGGGCTGCTTCTGCTCAGTTGCGGTGAAAGCGTGATCCGTTTCTGCCCGCCGCTGATCATCTCTGCCGATGACACGGACGTGGCTCTGGAGATTTTTGAAACCGTATTGAAAGAAGTCCTTTGAGGAGAGATCGTTGGTAAATCCGGCCTCAGCCTCCGCCATTGTCGTGGCGGATGTTCACAAGAGCTTCGGGCAGCTTCAGGTGTTAAAGGGGGTTTCCCTGTCTGCCGATGAAGGCGATGTCATTGCCTTGATCGGTTCCAGCGGTTCCGGGAAAAGCACCCTGCTTCGGTGCATCAACCTTCTGGAAACCCCGGATTCCGGCAGCGTTCATATTGCCGGCGAGCTGATCCGGATGAAGAAAAACCGCCGCAGGGAAACCGTTCCGGAAGATCCCAGACAGGTGGACCGTATCCGCAGCCGGCTGGGAATGGTTTTTCAGCATTTTAATCTCTGGACCCACATGACCGTTCTGGAAAACATCATCGAAGCGCCGGTGCATGTTCTGAAGCGGCCCAAAAAAGATGCCGTCGAACTTGCCATGGCGCTTTTAAAAAAAGTCGATATCGATGACAAGGCCAGATATTATCCATCTCAGCTCTCCGGAGGTCAGCAGCAGCGCGCGGCGATTGCCCGGGCGCTGGCCATGGAGCCCGCCGCCCTGCTTGTGGATGAGCCCACATCCGCCCTTGATCCGGAGCTGGTGGGAGAAGTGCTTCGCGTCATGCAGCAGCTGGCCGAGGAAGGCCGCACCATGCTGATCGCCACGCATGAAATGGATTTTGCACGGGATGTATCCAGCCGCGTCATTTTTCTTCACAATGGCTGCGTGGAGGAGGAGGGACCGCCGGATCAGGTCTTCGGCAACCCGGAATCCGAGCGATGCCGGCAGTTTCTGGCAGGATATCTTGATAAAAAGGGATAGAGAAAAAGGCACAAAGGGGCATAGGGGCAAAGGCACATAGGTACAAAGGCACAAAGGGGCAAAGGGGCAAAGGCACAAAGTTACCTTTTCAACTGCTTTTATGTTACAAGCAGTCAGATCATTCCCGAAACCCACAGTCAAACAGAACGGCACATCTTGCTTTGTGCCTTTGTGCCTTTGCCCCTTTGACCCTTTTTAACTTTGTGCCTTTGCCCCTTTGACCCTTTTTAAGTAAACCATTAACTTACAGGAGGTTACACATGAAAAAATGGAGTGTTGTGGTTCTGGTTGCGGTTCTGGCTGTTTGCTGGGTGGGAAGTGCCTCGGCAGCGGATGCAAAAAAGAAGCTTCGCGTCGGCACGGAAGGCGCTTATCCGCCGTTTAACCTGGTGGACAAAAAAGGACAGGTACAGGGATTCGATATCGATATCGCCAAGGCCCTGTGCAAGGAAATGGGAATGGACTGTGAATTCAAGGTTCAGGATTGGGACGGCCTGATTCCCGGACTTATGGCGAAAAAATTCGACGTCATTATCGCCTCCATGTCCATCACGGATGAACGCAAACAGAAAGTCGACTTTTCCAATAAATATTATCAGACCCCGGCCCGGTTTGTGGCCAAAAAAGGCGCAGGCATCACCGTTTCCAAGGAAGGCTTGAAAGGAAAATCCGTTGGCGTGCAGCGGGCGACCATTCACGAGAATTTTGTCCGCGACATGTTCGGCGATGCCGTGACTGTCAAGGCATATGCCACCCAGGATGAAGCCAATATGGATCTGGTCGCCGGCCGCGTGGATCTTGTGATTGCCGATGCCACCGTTCTTCTTGGCGGATTTATCAACACGGATGCCGGAAAAGGATTTGAGTTTATCGGCCCCAGCTATGTGGACAAGAAATGGTTTGGCGATGGCGTCGGAATCGCGCTGCGAAAGGGAGACAATGAGCTTCGCCAGAAGCTGAACAAGGCCATTGACGCCATTCGCGCCAACGGTGTTTACCAGAAGATCAACGCCAAGTATTTCGATTTCGACGTGTACGGGAAATAGTCGTGTTTAACCTCAAGGGATATGGATGGCTGCTGTGGGAAGGCGTTCAGCTGACGGTGATGGTCGGGGTCTTTTCAATGGCCATTGCCGTATTGCTGGGCCTTGTCGGGGCCTGGGGAAAGCTGTCCGGATCCCGGATCGCCCGGGTCTCGGCAGGCGCCTATACCACCATTATTCGCGGTGTTCCGGAACTGGTGATGATTCTTCTGGTGTATTACGGCGTTCCCACGCTGATTCAGGAAATTTTTGATGTCAACATCGATTTCAATCCTTTTGTAGCCGGCATCGCCACCATCGGGTTCATTTACGGGGCCTTTTCCACGGAAGTCTTCCGGGGCAGCTATCTGGCGGTGTCCAGAGGCCAGATCGAAGCTGCAAAGGCGGCGGGAATGAACCGGATTCTGTTGTTCCGCCGGATTCTGCTGCCCCAGATGTGGCGGTTTGCACTTCCGGGACTGGGAAACGTCTGGATGGTTCTGATCAAGGCAACGGCGCTGGTTTCGGTAATCCAGCTTCCGGAACTGATGCGAAACGCCGACATCGCATCCCGCGCCACCCGCCTTCCCTTTACCTGTTATTTTGCAGCCTCTCTGATTTATCTGCTCCTGACCATCATATCCATGAGCATTCAGCAGCGGGCCGAAGCCTGGGCAAACCGCGGGGTTCGAAGGGCATAAATCATGGACGTATCCATCATTGAGGACAGTATTCCCCGGCTTCTTGAAGGCGCCGTTACAACGGTCGAGTTGACGGCCGTAAGCGTTGCGATCGGGCTGTGCCTGGCAGTGCCGTTTGCACTGATGCGGACCCACAGAAACCCCCTGCTCTGGATGCCGGTGTACGGCTTCAATTTTTATTTTCGCGGCACGCCCCTTCTGGTCCAGATATTTCTGGTCTATTACGGAAGCGGCCAGTTTCAGGAATTGCTGACGCAGATCGGCCTGTGGACGTTTTTCCGCGAAGCCTGGTTTTGTGCGGTACTGACCCTGACGCTGAATACCGCAGCCTATACGTCTGAAATACTTCGCGGCGGCATCGAAGCAATCCCCTTTGGCGAGATTGAAGCCGCCAAAGCCTGCGGCATGTCCGGATCCCTGCTCTATCGCCGGATCATCCTTCCCAAGGCCTTTCGGCTGGCCTGGCCGGCGTATACCAACGAAGTGGTTTTTCTGCTTCAGGCCAGTTCCCTGGTCTCCATCATCACCATCATGGACATTACCGGCGTGGCCCGAATGGTCGCATCCCGCAGCTTTGCCTTTTACGAGCTGTACATTACCGCAGCCGTATTCTACCTGATTCTGGTCTACGGCGTCCTCTTTGTTTTCCGGAAGATCGAATATCGGCTGTCCGGACATCTTCGCAGTCCGTCGCTGAGTGCATAGCAAGCGGAAAGGTTTTTTTCATTGAACAAACGCGTTTTACGGGCCGACTGGCTCCTTCTGCTGACCGCGGTCATCTGGGGCTGCGCCTTTGTCGCCCAGCGGTCGGGAATGCGCTATGTGGGTCCGTTTACCTTTAACGGCCTGCGCTTCCTGCTGGGAGCCTGCGCGCTGATCCCGCTGATCATGTATCGCAACCACCGGTACGGGACGCAATCCGTCGGCCCGCCATTTTTTTCATTCGAATTCATGAAAAAAGGGCTCTTGATCGGCATCGTGCTGTTCTGCGGCGCCAGCCTTCAGCAGATCGGCATGGTCTTTACCACGGCCGGAAAAGGCGGATTCATTACCGGACTTTATGTCATTCTCGTGCCGATTATCGGACTGTTTCTGGGTCATCGGCTGGGCTGGAGCGGCTGGACCGGCGCCATTCTGGCAACTTCGGGCATGTATCTTCTTAAGCGTTACGGAGTCGCTGACCATTGAACCCGGAGACCTCTGGGTTCTGGCCAGCGCCTTTTTCTGGGCAAGCCATGTGTTGATTCTGGGGTGGCTGTCTCCGCGGATGGATACCATCAAAGCTGGCCTGCGCCCAGTTTTTCGTCTGCGCAGTCCTGAGCCTGGCGACAGCGTTCATTACCGAATCCATATCGATCTCCGGCATCGGCGACGGCATGATTCCGATTCTTTACGGCGGCCTGATGTCCGTCGGCATTGCCTACACCCTGCAGGTGGTTGCCCAGAAGGATGCGCCGCCCGCCCATGCATCCATTATCCTGAGCCTTGAAACGGTTTTTGCCGCCGTTTCCGGCTGGATCCTGCTTGATGAAGTCCTGTCCTTTCGCACACTGATCGGCTGCGTGCTCATGCTGGCCGGCATGCTTCTGGTGCAGCTCTGGCCTGGCCAAATAAGAGGCACAAAGGGGCAGAGGCACGGCACACAGAGGCACAGGCACAGTAAAAGGGGCAGGGGGGATTTCAGGCTGGCAGACAATGTCTTGGATTCCTCTTTTCCAAAGGGTGAAGCTGTCACTGCTCATAGGCGGCCCCGGTAGCAGCATTCAAGAATGTTTATCGATTGCCGGCAATCATAATTTTCAAACCTGATTGTCGCGAAACCTGATTGGCATCATTGTTTCGAATTTCAATCTATTTGGATCATTGACCCAGGATTTCGTAGCTTCGAATTTCGAACCCATATAAATTGTCTCCTTGGCACCACACTGCGGGTTGAGGTAAATATCTTGGAGTATATTGACAAACGCTTTGTTATCGGAATTGACCTGGGAACCACCAACTGCGCCGTGGCGTATGCGGACCTTCAGGAAGAAAAGGACGCCGGGGCCGCTATCCGGCTGTTCAAAATTCCCCAGTTGACCGGCCCCGGGGAAGTTTCCCGGCTGCCGGTGCTGCCTTCCTTTCTCTATCTTCCCGGAGCGTACGATCTTTCTTCAGAGGCGATTCAACTGCCCTGGCCCGTACCGGCGGCCGCAGCGGACCAGCCCCGGTTCGTCGGCGCCTTTGCCAGGGATCACGGCGCAAAAATTCCGTCCCGCCTGGTGTCTTCGGCCAAAAGCTGGCTCTGTCACCCGCATGCCGACCGCAAGGCCCGCATCCTGCCCTGGGGCTCCGGCAGCGATGTTGCCGGGATTTCCCCGGTTCAGGCAACGGCCGCCTATCTGGAGCACATAAAGGCCGCCTGGAACAGCTTTCGCGGAGAGGATGAAGACCAGTATCTGGAACATCAGCTCATCATTCTGACGGTTCCGGCCTCATTTGACGAAGTGGCCAGAGAGCTGACGGTGGAAGCTGCCGCCATGGCCGGCCTGAATGCGGTTACCCTTGCTGGAAGAGCCGCTTGCCGCCTTTTACAGCTGGCTGATTCGCTACGAGAACCGCTGGAGCCGGCTTGTCTCTCCCGATGAACTGATTCTGGTCTGTGATGTCGGCGGCGGCACCACCGACTTTACCCTGATTTCCCTGAGGCAAGCCGAGGGCAGCCCCCGGTTCGAACGCATTGCCGTGGGCGATCATCTGATTCTGGGCGGAGACAATATGGATCTGGCCCTGGCGCGAAACATCGAAATGCGCCTGGGGAAAAAAGGCCATGCTGACCGGAGACCGATGGAAAACCCTCTGCCACCAATGCCGGCAGGCAAAGGAAATGCTGCTGGACGGAAAAGCCGCATCCCGGAAAATCACGATCATGGGCGAAGGCAGCCGGCTGATCAGCGGAACCCTTTCCGCGGACCTGGACCTGGGCAGCGTCGAGCAGACCCTTATTGAAGGGTTTTTCCCGCTTCTGGATGCCGATCCGAAGCAGACAGCGCATTCTTCCCGAAAAGGCATCACGGAATTCGGGCTGCCCTACGAACAGGAACCGGCCATTACCCGCCATCTCGGCTGGTTTCTGGACCGGCACCGGGCGGATATCTCCGGTTTTTCCGGAAAGCCGTTTCGCGGCCCGGACTGCATCCTTTTTAACGGCGGCGCCCTGAAGCCGCCGGTTATTCAGGAGCGCATCCGGCAGGCCATCCGCCGCTGGTTTCATCAAGACGACACCGCGATGCCGCGGGTCCTGGACAATCCGGACCCGGATCTGGCCGTGGCCCTGGGCGCCGCATATTACGGACTTGTCAAGACGGGCCGCGGCGTCCGGGTCGGCAGCGGCAGCGCCCGGTCCTATTATATCGGCGTTTCAACCGGATCATCGGCTGAAACGGACGGGCTGGACAGCCGGCAGGCCATCTGCCTGGTCGAGCGGGGACTGGACGAAGGCAGCCGGATTCAGCTTGAAGACCGGGACTTTCAGGTCCTGACCAATCAGCCGGTCAGCTTTGACCTGTACAGCTCCAGTTTTCGCTCCGGCGACCGCTGCGGCCGCCTGGTGACCGTGGACGATTCCCTCACCCGTCTGCCGCCGATTCAGACGGTCATTCAGTACGGCAAAAAAGGCGACCGGACCGCCATTCCCGTCGCCATCGAAGCCGGTTACACGGAAATCGGAACCCTGGCCCTGTGGTGCCATTCCCGGATCAGCGATCACCGCTGGAAGCTGCAGTTTCAGATCCGGGAAACCGTAGACGGCCCCGGACATCGCCGATTCCGAGGTTTTTGAGGCCTCCCGGGTGGAGGCGGTTCACGACTGCATCCGGACGGCTTTTTTACAGCCCGTACCCGGTCCCCGACTGGAGTCGCTGGTCAAAGACATTTCCGGAATCATCGACCGGCCCAGGGAAAAATGGCCCCTGTCGCTGATCCGTGGCATGGCGGATGTCCTGCTGTCTCTTATTCAGGCCCGTCTGACCGCCCCGGATTTCGAAAGCCGGTGGCTCAACCTGCTGGGCTTTTGCCTCAGACCCGGGTTCGGGGACGGCTTTGACGGACACCGCATCAAGGCGATCTGGAAAATTTACAAACAAGGCCCGGTTCACGGCCGGCACAGCCAGGTCCGATCCGACTGGTGGATTTTCTGGCGCCGGATCTCCGGCGGCCTGAGCGCCGGGCATCAGCGGCAGTTTTTTCAGGATCTGACCCCTGTTCTGTTTTCGCCCAAAGCCGGCAAGCAGCGGACCGGCCCCCAGGAATATCTGGAGATTCAAATGGCGGCCGCCGGCATGGAACGCCTGGCTGTCAAGGACAAGATCCGGCTGGGCGGCCTGCTTGTTATCCGATCTGCAGTCCAAAAATCCAAAGCCGCAGCAGTTCTGGGCCTTTTCCCGCATCGGCGCCAGAGAACTGCTCTACGGCCCGGTGGACCGGGTGATTCCGCCAGCGGAAATCCGCGACTGGATCGAAGCCCTGATTCAGGGAAAGCTGGACGAATCCGGCGCCGGCCGGACAGGCCCTGCTGCAACTGGCACGAAAAACCGGCGACCGCGCCCGGGACCTGGACCCCGCCGTTGTCGGGCGCATCGCCGCATGGCTGTCCCATCAGGGCTTTTTGGAGGATCAGCTTCGGGTCCTCTCCGAAGTCGTGCCGTACAAAAGGCAGGAAGCCTCAACCCTTTTCGGCGAAGATCTGCCTTCCGGACTGGTTCTGGAAACCCCGAAGCTGAAATTTTCCACGGGTGTCTTGCAATGGTCGCCGTCGTGAATCGGTATGACCGCTGCTTTCAGAGTCCCGGGAAAAAGCCCGCAATATTCTTGACATAGCATAAATAATGTGATTTATTGATAGGTTATATGGTTCTATATTTTTTGAATACGATATCTGAATTTACGATACGTATTTGATATCGGTATATTTAAGCTTCCCATATCCGACGGCCTTGATGAAAGGCTGTTATAGAACCGCTGAAATAAAAAAACCGCATCATACAGCGAAAAAGCGTTTCGCGTACGATGCGGTTCAAGAATACGATCGGGCAGCAGAAAGGAACGGACAGCATGAAGCAGTCGACTTTCCCGGACCGCAAAATCTCGGATCATCAGCTTTCCGGAGCAACCGTTCCGGAGGGCGGGGAAAGCGTCATGGCGTGTTCTTCGAGGCATTGCGTCACCATCGTCGATGATGACCCCGGCATCTGCGATCTGATGGAAAGACTGCTTGCTGCCTGGAAGTTTATCCCCTCTGTTCTGCCCGAGCCCTATTCCTTGAGCGATCTGCTTAAAATCGGCGCTTCCACCGATATTTTTCTACTGGATGTCCGGCTTCCGAGCGGAACGACGCTGAACTGGATTCCCGCCATCATGGACACATTTCCGGAAGCCAAGGTCATTGTCATGACCGGTTATGCGGATACGGACACGGTCATTCAGGCCATCCGAAACGGCGCCTTCGATTTCCTTCAGAAACCGATAGCGCCCGAACTGATGAAGAATTCCATCCTTCGGGCCATACAGCTCCAGGAAAAGGATCGCAATATAAAGCACGGTGATGTCCGACCTGCAGCACAGCCACACCCTGCTGCTGGACCAGAAACAGAAACTCGAATTCTTGAATGAACGCCTGCTGGAAACCAACCGGGCCTTTTCAACCCTGGCGCAGAATCTGGATTTCGAGCGCGCCGAAATCCTCAGCCGGATTACCCAGAAAATCGAATCCGGCGTGATACCGGCGCTGTCGAAAATTCGATCGGACGCCCATCTGGCCCGGTATTCCATCGAGATGGACATGATCATCCACATGCTTCATGACATTACCTTCGGCGCCAGTCCGACCGATCCGCTTTCCGCCAGCCTGACCACTGCCGAAGTCCGCGTGGCATCCCTCATCAAAAAAGGCCTGACCACGGACAAGATCGCGGAGCAGCTCTTTATCTCCGTGGATACGGTAAAAACACACCGGAAAAACATCCGGAAAAAACTGAATATCACCAATTCTCAAAGCGGCCTGAGAGAGAGGTTGTTAATAAAGCCGACTAACGCAACGGCATGACATGAATGGAATCGGCGTCCCCTGAATCATCGTGAACGTTTTGCCCAAAAACGGCTGGCAGTCGATTTAATCTTGTTCACCTGTTGTTCAACTATCACCCAATTCGGATCTGTGATTGTGAGAAGAAATGCCCCTCCCGTGTACGCTACCCCATCCATGAAACAGACGTAGTTCTCCCCGGTCGAGAGGTTCCTCCAGAGTGTGTCAGTTTTGCCATCGCTGTTAAAGTCGCCCGTTCCCACGATTGTCCAGCTCGGATCTGCAACTGTGGGAAGAGCTGCCCCTCCGGTGTAGGTCACCCCGTCCAGGTACCAGACATAATTCTCCCCGGTCGAGAGAGTTCCGCCAGAGAATATCGGTCTTGCCGTCGCTGTTAAAATCGCCCGCTCCTACAATTGTCCAGCTCGGATCGGAAACCGCAGATGGGTAGCCCCACCCCGACACGGTATGTCCGTTCATATACCAGACAATATTTTCGCCGGTTGATGTATTCCTCCAGAGTATATCCGGATTTCCGTCACTGTTGAATTCCCCTGTGCCCGCAATTGTCCAGCTCGGATCAGTCACTTGAGGCAGAAAATCCCCTCCGATGTAAGATGCTCCGTCCATGTACAAGACAAAGTTCTCCCCGGTTGAAACATTTCTCCACAGGATGTCGGGATTGCGGTCACGGTTGAAGTCATCTGTGCCCACAATTGTCCAGCTCGGATCGGCAACTGTGATCAGTAATGCCCCCCCGGTGCAAGATACACCGTCCATATACAAAACATAGATCTCACCGGTCGAGTTATTCCTCCAGAGGATGTCGGGATTGCCGTCATTATTAAAACTGGCCAATGACCCGGATTGAAAGTGGACAGGGACAAAGCTGGCGGAAATTCTATGATTGCGGTCAACATTAGAAAAAGTGTAGGCTTCGACAGGCCCGACAGATGCAGCATCCACAAGTACATCCGAAACAGTGTATTGGGCCGCCGGAAAAACCCTGAAGATCTGGCTCATGCCGCGGCTGACCACTACAGCGCTGACAGGACTTATGGAACCGTTGACACCCGCGGAAGGAACCAGTGAAAAACATTCAAGTTCCGTAGAATACGCGCTCTCGTTCCGATTCGTATCATAGGCCGTAACTGCGAAATAACTGGGTTTCCCTTCCTCAATACCGGCCAGGGTGTACCGGGTGACTTTTCCAACATCTACGGACGATGTCATAGGTTCGGAAGCCTTACCATAATAGAGCTTGTAACCGGCAACACTTGGATCGGAATTGACATTCCATGCAAGCGTCAGCTGGGCTGCCGGACTGAGACCGGAAAACACCATCACAAAGAGGAGGCAATTAGCGATAACGATGAATGCGCATTTGAAACAGCGTCCGAATGCGGTCGTCATTTTTATCCCTCCTTGAACCTATAAAATCCCAAAAAAATGTAGGCGCGAAATTAGTATTCTTCATCTCCCTGTTAATGAGATGGTTTTTTTTGTTGCAACCGTCGAAAAAGTGGATCAAGGTCAGGCATAACACCTACGACCGGAATGTTCAAATAGCGGGAGACCTGCCTTTCGGATTTAAATGACAGATCCGTCCATTCTGCAACCCCTGCCAGCATAAGCATGACCATCAGTGTCCCGCCCAATATCACCGCCGCGGGAAGGAGCCGATCAAACCGAAAAAAAGTGCGATGTTCCTGGATGCGCAATTCCCCTTCAGGAAAGGCCGGTTGAGATTGGGAGGAACTGGGCTGATTGGCCTCAGAAACCGCACTGTCATCCCGTGGCTGCGGAATCGAGGGGGGCCGCCACTTTCAGGCACGCGGGCCCTGTTCAGGTTTCTAATGTTCCGCGCCAAGCCATCTTTTGTCCGGCTTATGAGCCGCTGGGTGTAATAATTCACCAACATCTTTCCCAATTCCGGATTGTGGCCATAATAGCTCAGAAGCACATGTGCATCGTCGACTGTTTTCAGCGTCATGCTGCTTTCAATAACGCCTACGCAATTTGAGGGACGCCGGATCATACTTCAGGTCATAAGTCGTCTGATCAACATTCTTGATCAATTCCATGATGGCAAAATCGTCTAGAAACAATCCCGCAGGACTCGAAGCCATTTCTCCCATCGGCATGACATCAAAAGGGGTACTGGAGAGGGCAATCGGCGCTGTACTGTGAACGGTAACCATCTGGGTAACGGAAAACCTGTCCGGTATTGTCGCCACCACCAGGAGAAAGATGAACGATGGTAGAAAAACAAGGGGCAGCCATCGCCGTATTTTCCATAAACCGTGACGATAGCGTCGGATAAAATAGCTC
>CAVPHN010000004.1:0-343288 GCA_963704205.1 uncultured delta proteobacterium | reverse complement strand
TGATTTTTGAACGCCAATCAAAAAACATTCCAGGTAATTTATACTTTTTCTATCCCCAAGTGTCAAGGTCAACAAAGAAAATGGTCATGAACCCGGTCATTTATTCCTATGATGAAAACGATTGCATTGGGTTCACCGAATCCAGAACGAATAGGAAAAGCTTTCTGGGAGTGTTCTGGTGTTCTGTCTTGAAAAATTATTTTAATGTATCATCTTTGACCAATGAAAACACCAGCAATTGTCGTACGCGGCGCCAGACAGCACAACCTGAAAAATCTCGACCTGAACATTCCCCTGAACCGGATAACGGTGATCACCGGCGTCAGCGGTTCAGGCAAATCCTCCCTGGCCTTTGACACCCTCTATGCCGAAGGCCAGCGGCGCTATGTGGAAACATTTTCCCCCTATGCCCGGCAGTTCATGGATCGAATGGACCGGCCGCAAGTGGACGCCATTCTGGGAATACCGCCGGCCATTGCCATTGACCGGAAGGACCCCGTAAGGACATCCCGGTCCACCGTGGGCACCATGACGGAGCTGACCGATTATGTCAAGCTCCTTTACGCCCGCATGGGGCAGCTTCACTGCCGGGGGTGCGGCAAACCGGTGCTGCCGGAGACCCCGCTTCATGTCTGGAAGGCGCTTCAGGAGATCGCGGAGGGAACGGAAATACGCATCACGTTTCCGGCAATCCTCGATCCGGATCCCGCGCAGGATGCCATCGCTGTCCTGGATTCGCATGGGGTTTGACCGCTATGTGGATGGGGGGCGGATCGGGCAGCTGTCGGAGCTCTCGCCGCAGGCAACCCCCCGGCCCCTGCATATTCTGGTCGACAGGCTTCGGTTTCGGGCCGTGGATCAGCCCCGGATCATGGATTCTCTGGAGCAGGCGTTTCAATGGGGGGCCGGCCTCATCGATCTATGGGCAGGCCCGATGCATCGCCTGTCTTTCAGCCGGGGACTGGAGTGCGCTTCCTGCAAGATCGACCTATTCCCCCCCGGTTCCCAATCTCTTTTCCTTCAACAGTCCGGTCGGCGCCTGCGATACCTGCCGGGGGTTTGGCAGAACCATCGATATCGACTGGGATCTTGTGATTCCGGATCCGTCAAAGTCCCTGGAGCAAGGCGCCATCAAACCCTGGGGGACGGATGCGGAGCAGAAGGTCGAGTTTGAAGAGCTGATGGCCTTTTGCCAGAAACAGGGAATATCCACCCGCATTCCCTTTGAAAAACTGCCGCCGGACCAGAGAACGGCCATTGTTGAAGGAACACCGAAATATTACGGGGTGCGCGGATTTTTCAAATGGCTGGAAACCCGGACCTATAAGCTGCCGGTGCGGGTATTTCTGTCGCGCTATCGCAGTTATGCGGTCTGCGGCACTTGCGACGGAACCCGGTTTAAACCCGAGACCCTGCTTTACAGGCTGGCCGGCCGAACGATCTCGGATGTCTATGGCTTGAATGTCTCTGATGCCGCATCGTTTTTTACAGCCCTCGACATGAATGCTACGGACAATGCCAGCCGAATGATCTATGACGAAGTCCTGTCCCGGCTGAAATTTCTTCAGGATGTGGGGCTGGGGTATCTGACCCTGGACCGGCAGTCCAGAACCCTTTCCGGCGGCGAAGTCCAGCGTGTGGCCCTGGCCTCCAGCCTGGGCTCTTCCATGGTCAATGCCCTCTATGTTCTGGATGAGCCCAGCATCGGGCTTCACCCCAGGGACTGCAACCGCCTGGTTGAGATCTTAAAGCGGCTTCGGGATCTTCCCAACACCATCGTTGTGGTGGAGCATGACCCCGAGATCATCCGCCAGGCGGACCGGATTCTGGACATGGGTCCCAAGGCCGGCGAGAACGGCGGCCAAATCATGTATCATGGCCCGGCATCCCGGATTGCCGGGACCCTTACCGGTGACTATCTGACGGGAAAACGGCGAATTCCCATCCCGCGAACGCGGGAAAATACGGGATGACCATAAATGGATATGGATTGAAGGGGCATCGGAAAATAATTTAAAAGACGTGAAGGTGGCGATTCCATTGGGAGTGATGACCTGTATTACGGGCGTGTCCGGATCGGGGAAATCCACGCTGGCCGACGATATCCTTTTTAAAGCCATTCAGCGGATCAAGGGCCAGGCTACGGATCGTCCGGGAAGGTACCGGGCGATCCATGGGCTGGAGAACATATCCGAAGCGGTTCTGGTGGATCAGCATGCGGTGGGACGCACCCCAAGGGCCAATGCCCTGACCTATGCGGGCGCCATGGACCCCATTCGAAAGCGGCTGGCCAATACGCCGCAGGCCCGAGAAAAAAAATTCTCCGCCGGATATTTTTCCTTCAATGTTCCGGGTGGAAGGTGTGAAGCCTGCAAGGGCGAAGGATTTGAAAAAATCGAGATGCAGTTTCTCTCGGATGTTTTTGTGACCTGCCCGACGTGCGCCGGAAAACGCTATTCCCCGGAAGCCCTGAGCATCCGCTATCTTGGCCTGAATATTTCGGACATCTTCAACCTGACCACGGATGAAGCGCTGGCAGTTTTCGCGGATATCCCCCAGATCACGGGCCCCCTGGCGTTGCTTTCGGATGTGGGACTGGGGTATCTGAGGCTTGGCCAGCCCCTGAACACGCTCTCCGGCGGGGAGGCCCAGCGCCTGAAGCTTTCCCGGTTCTTGCAGGAATCCGGGAGCCGCAATAAATTCTTCATCCTGGACGAACCCACCACGGGACTTCATTTCCAGGACATCGAACGGCTTCTTGAAGTGTTTCAGCGCCTCACGGCTAAAGGCCATACGGTCCTGGTGATCGAGCATAACCTGGATGTGATCAAGACCGCCGACTGGGTGATCGACCTGGGGCCGGAAGGCGGGGACGCCGGCGGAACCGTCGTGGTCTCGGGAACGCCCGAAGCGGTTGCAGCGTGCAGCGCATCGCATACCGGAAGATTTCTGCGGGAATACCTCAGCCCCGGCAGCCCCGGAGAACTGCCGATGATTCCCGATGCCGTATCGGAGCCGGTTTCTGCCTGGGGCGGCGCCATTGTCGTCAGCGGGGCCCGGGAGCATAATCTGAAAAATGTCACCGTATCCATTCCCCGCAATCAACTCGTCGTGATGACCGGTGTCTCCGGCTCCGGGAAATCCTCCCTGGCCTTTGATGTGCTGTTTGCCGAAGGCCAGCGCCGGTATCTGGAGAGCCTGGCCCCGTATGTCCGCCAGTACATGACCATTCTGGAGCGGCCGGATGTGGACCGGATCACCGGGCTTTCCCCTACGGTTGCCATCGAGCAGCGCATCAGCCATTCCAGCCGCAGATCCACGGTCGCGACCCTGACGGAGATCTATCATTTCCTGAGGCTTTTATACAGCAAGCTCGGAGACCGGCACTGCCCGGGATGCGGCAAAAGACTGGTGACGCAGACCCGGCAGGCCATTTTCGACGAGATCCTGCGGCGGTATTCCGGCGTGTCCGCATCCATCCTGACGCCCAAGGTGAGCGGGAGAAAAGGGTTTCACAAGGATGTGCTCTCAAAAGCGCTGCGAAGCGGCATCAATCGTGCCAAAATCGACGGCGTATGGACGGAGCTAAAGTCCGGTATGGCGCTCAGCCGCTACCATGAACACACCATCGAGCTGGAAACCGGCCGGTGGGCTTCCGGCCGGTTGAATCCGGAGCTGCTGACGCCGTTGCTGGATACGGCGCTTTCGGAGGGGAACGGCAGTTTTACGGTGATCGGGGCTTCTGGGAAATGAAACGGTTTTCAGCCTGAAAGGGGTTTGCCCGACCTGTGGAACCGGACTGGTGCCCCTGGACCCCAGGCTGTTTTCCTTTAACAGCCCCCAGGGGGCGTGCGCGGCCTGCGGGGGACTGGGGCAGATCGAAGCCCCCGAAGACGGCCTGCGCAGCACCTGTCCCCGGTGCCTGGGGAGCCGGCTGAAGCCCCTGGCGCTTTCTGTAACCATTGGCGGCTTTACGATATGGGAGTTGATGCAGACAACCGCCGGGCAGCTCAAGGGCATGATCAACGGTTTTTCGTTCAGCGATGCGGAAAAACCCGTCGCAGAACCGGTCATGTCCGAAATCCTGTCCCGCCTGGAACTTTTGAACCGGTTGGGTCTCTCTTACCTCTCTCTTGGAAGAAGCGGGGATACCCTCTCCGGCGGAGAAGCCCAGCGGGTCAGGCTTTCAGCCCAGCTTGGGTCCAATCTCACCGGAATTCTTTATATCCTGGATGAGCCGACCATCGGGCTTCACCCCCGGGACAGCGGCATCCTGATCCATGCCCTGAAAACCCTGAGGGATCGGGGAAACACGGTCCTTGTCGTGGAACATGACGAAGAAACCATCCGCCAGGCCGATACCCTCATCGATCTCGGGCCTGGCGCAGGCCGGGACGGGGGCTGGATCGTGGCTTCGGGAACCCCGGAGTTCATCAAAAACACCGAAAACTCGGTTACCGGAAACTATCTGAAGCAAAAGACCCGCACCCTGACCAGCCGCCTCAGGCGGTTTCGGGATCAGCCGCAGGTTGAGATTCAAGGCGCCTGCCTGAACAACCTCAAATCCATCGATGTGGCATTCCCGCTGGGCACCCTGATTGCCGTGACCGGGGTTTCCGGCTCCGGAAAATCCACGCTGGTGAAGGGAACGCTGTTTCCGGCCGTCCGCTGCGGGCTTGAAGGGCGCCCGGTTCCGGAAAAACTGTGCCGGAGCATTCAAGGCTGGGAGGCTGTGAAAAGAATTCTTGAGGTCGATCACAGTCCCATCGGAAAAACGCCCCGCTCGGTTCCGGCATCCTATGTGGGATTCTATGCCGATATCCGCCAGCTTTTTGCCATGACCCCTGCTTCCAGAACCCGGGGATATGCCCCCGGAAGATTTTCATTCAACGTCGAGGAAGGCCGATGCGCTGCCTGCAAGGGCCAGGGCCACAACAAGATCGAAATGAGTTTTCTTCCGGATGTCTATGTTCCCTGCGACGTCTGCCAGGGAAAGCGGTTCAATCTGGAAACCCTGATGGTTGTGTACAAGGGAAAAACCATTTCCGACGTCCTGGATATGACATTTCTGGAGGCCCTGGCATTTTTTACGCCGGTTCCGGCCATCCGCCGGGCACTTGTCCCTGGTATGCGACATCGGCCTGGGGTATCTGCGTCTGGGCCAGCCCAGCCCCACGCTTTCCGGCGGGGAGGCCCAGCGCATCAAACTGGCCCATCAACTGGTCAAAGCCTCCGGCGATCACACGGTCTATGTTCTGGACGAGCCATCCACGGGGCTTCACCCCTCGGATGTGGAGCGGCTGGTTCAGGTGCTTCAGTCCCTGGTGGATCACGGAAACACGGTGGTTGTCATCGAGCACAATCTGGATATCATTCTGGCATCCGATCTTGTCATCGATCTTGGCCCGGAAGGCGGATATGCCGGCGGGCAGGTGGTGGCAACGGGTTCCCCGGAGGAAATGCTGGCCATGTCCCAATCCCATACGGCAAGGTATCTGAAGCAGCATCTGGGATAACGGATTCTGCAAATCCTCAATAAGCGTTCGCACCTGCCTGATAATCACGGCGGCGGAAAGCGGCCCAGGCGATTGATCAGGGTTGTCGCGAAAAAGGCCATCAAATATCCGATCTCGGGCAGCACCGATCGCAGCGTGCCTTCCCGCACGAATATCTCCACAAGCGCATTCAACCCCCAGGCCAGGGGCGAATACATGCTGATCGTCTGCATGAGATGCGGCATGACGTAGACCGGAACCATGATGCCGCCAATCGCAGCGGCGCACACCACGGAAACCGGACCAAACATGGAGGCCTGCTCAAAGGTTCGGGCCAGGGTGCCGAGCATGATGCCGTATCCGCAGGCCGCCAGGGCAATGGATGTGACCACGACGATCAGGGCCACGGGATCGGAGCCGAGGGTGAGAACCGGGGTCCCGAGCAGCGGAAGTCCCACTTTCCCCACCAGTACGATAAACAGAAATTGGCCCCAGCAAACCGTGACATAGGCCATCAGCTTTCCCAGGAGAATTGTCAGATAAGAAACCGGCAGCGTTCTTAAGCGAACAAGGGTTCCATCCTGGCGTTCCCGGATGATTACGCCCCCCAGGGGAAGCACGATGAAAAACATGCCGAACACGGCCCAGGCCGACACGTTGTGCTGGACCGATGTCGGTATCTTCTCCAATCGGCTCTGTCCGGCAGCGACATCCACCAACCGCCGGGTTCCCCATCCGGCATCCATCTGAAACAGCGGGGCGCTTCCCGCCTCGGGCAGGGGCCGGCCGGTTAATGTCTGTACGATAAGATTGAACTGAACGGGCAGTATTTCCGCCAGAATCCCGGCCTTCATTTCAAGCTCCATGGCCAGGAGCATTTGTTTCAGGGCATTTAAAACAGAAGATCGGAAGGCGCCCTGGATCAAGGGATCAAAATAAACGATCAAATGGGGCAAGGGCGTTTCTTCAGCCCCGGATGCACCTGAGGTTTGACTGGAGATCGAATTAAAAATCTGGTCCATGGCCCGCTGTTGTACTGCCCGGCTTGTTCCCGAGGGGATGACGATACAAACCTGATAGCGGCCTTTTTCCACCAGGGCCTGGGACTGCGCTGCGTCTATCGCCTGCCCGTCCAGACTTGTAACAAGGTTGATGGCTGTGGATACTCCCAGTTCTTTTTGAATGCGCTTGGCAAAATCCTGGTGATCCTGATCGATAAACAGGATATCCATGGCGGCGCCGCCCGTTGTCTTTAGAACGTTTTCCTGGACAAGGGACACGACCACGACAAGGACTGCGGGCATGACAAAGAGCACGAGGAGTCCGGAGCGGTCGCGGACAAGCAGGAGCAGTTCCTTGAACATCGTTGCCAGAAGCGGTATCATGATTAATCCCTCAGCTCTTTTCCGGTCAGATGAAGAAAAACGGCGCCGAGATCCTTGCATCCGGGGCGCCCTTGGATCAGGTCTTCGGGTGTGCCCTGAGAGATGATGCGTCCTTCGTCGATAATGGCGACGCGGGAGCAGATTTTTTCGGCTTCTTCCATGTAGTGGGTGGTGTAGAGCATGCTGGTTCCGGATCGGCTCAGCTCAAAAAGCCGGTCCAGAATCATGTTGCGGGACTGGGGATCGATGCCGACGGTGGGCTCGTCCAGAAAAAGCATTCTCGGTTCATGAAGCAGGGCCGCCGCCAGATTGGCCCGTCGTTTCATGCCTCCGGAATAGGCGGCGATTCGCGTGCGTGCGTTGTTCGACAGACCGACCATTTCCAGGCATGCGTCGATCCGCGCCTTCAAAACACGACTGCTCAGACCATACATTCGGCCCAGATACGATAAATTTTCCACGGCGGTCAGGTTCGGATACAGGGCGATATGCTGCGGCACCAGGCCGATCCATTGCCGTGCCTGCCGGCAGTGTTTGAAAAGATCGATTCCGCAGATGTGTACATTGCCGGAATCGGGCGCCAGCAGGCCGGTCATCAGGGAAATGGCTGTGGTTTTTCCGGCCCCGTTGGGCCCTAAAAGGCCCACGATTTCTCCGGATTCCAGGGACAGGTTAAAGTCCGAAAGCGCGGGAGTCCGGGTGCCCGGGTATGTCTTGGTGAGCCCATCGGCCAGAAGAATCATCAACTTCCATTATCATTTTGCAATATTTTTGAACAACGGATATAAGTCTCAGGACTTGATCATGGCCGAAAAGCAGAAGAGGCGCCGATCTTGACGTGCGCTCTTTTTGCTTGCGATTATTGCTGATATAGCCCCAAAGCCGCTTGCAGTCAACCATTGAGATGGCGCCCGCTCCCATCGAATTTGAACAGGTAAGGCGTGATGAAAATTCTTCTGGTGAATCCGCCCAATTGCGGAAAAAGCATTCCCGAAGAGGAATACGGGATCGATTCGATCAAAATGATTTTCAGGGGCGAACCCCTTGCCCTTGAAGTCATTGCCGGCAATCTGGATGGCCATGAGGTTGCCATTACCGATTTGAAGGTTACGCCGAACGCGCTGGCGGAAGACCTGGGCCGGTTTAACCCGGATGTGGTCGGCTTCACCGCCGTCGCCTGCGAGGCCAACACCGTTTTGCGGCTGGCAGATGAAATCAAAAAGCACACGCATGCCGTGGTCGTTGTGGGCGGTCATCACGCCGCGTGCGACCCTGATTTTTTTAATCGGGACGTCATCGATTATATCGTTGCGGGACTGGGCAAGCTCAGCTTCCGGGAATTGATCGATTCCCTCGATGCCCGGACAGCGGCATCCGGCATTCCGGGGATTGCCAAAACCGATCCGGGCAGGCCCCTGAACTACGTCCGGCGGGCCTATTCCGTTAAGGATGCCGTCGATGCCAAGCCGCCCCGCTACGATCTGGTAAAGGCGCATCGGAATTCTTATGTAATGAGCGGCGTGGGCGGCAAGGTCGGCTTCGTGGTCTCGGCCTATGGCTGCACCCACAGCTGCGACTTCTGCTCCATTCCGCAAATGACCCGGGGCCGCTACATTACCCATCAGCCGGAAGCGGTGCTGCGGGACATGCTGCTCATCGGAGACGTTCCGATGATCCGCCTCGTGGACGCCAACACGTTCGGCGACCCGGAAATGGCCCGGCAATTGGGCCGGCAGATTATCGAATCCGGATTGAAAAAGGCGATCGTCGCCGATGTGCGCTCCGACACGGTGACCCGCCATCCCGACTTGTTCAGGCTGTGGAAACAGGCCGGACTTGCGGCTGCGGTCATCGGATTTGAGGAGATCACGGATGCGGGTCTGGAACGGCTGAACAAAAGAAGCTCGGTAGCCGTCAACATCGCGGCCATGGAAATCCTGAAAGAATTGGGCATCCGCGTCATCGGGGACTTTATCGTTTCCCCGGAATATTCGGAAGCGGATTTTAAGGCACTTGACGGTTTCGTGTCATCTCATGCCATTGACCTGCCGATACCGTCCATTTTGACGCCGCTGCCCGGAACCCCGCTGCACCGGAAAATGGCGGACAGAATTGTTGTCCATGACCTGGACTATTATACATTTACCAATGCCGTTTTTCCCACCCGCATGGATCCGAAGCTTTTTTATCAGACCTATGCCGATCTGCTGAAACGCTTTTTAAAACACATTTCTTAACGCCTAAAGAGGAGACCATGGACGTATTCATCAACGATGTATCGGCTTTTCTTCCCAATGATCCGGTGACAAACGATGCCATAGAGGCTGTTCTGGGCAAGGTGAACGGCATCGGATCCAAGGCCAAGCGCATCGTCCTTAACAGCAATCAGATCAAGCAGCGATATTATGCGCTGAATCCGGAATCGGGCAGGCTCACCCATACCAATGCCCGGCTTACGGCCGAGGCGATCCGAAAGCTGCGCCCTTACGAAGAATTTACGCCAAACCATATTCAATGCCTGTGCTGCGGCACAACCAGTCCGGATTTGATGTTTCCCGGCCATGCGCTCATGGTGCAGGGCGAACTGGGGCTGGAAGCCTGTGAGGCGGTAACCACATCGGGCATCTGTCTTTCCGGCATGACGGCATTCAAGTACGCCTTCCTGAATGTGGCTGCAGGCCTTGCATCAAATGCCGTGGCCGCCGGCTCCGAGCTGGCGTCTTCCTATATGCGGGCCCAGTTTTTAACCCCGTTTTACAAAGATGTATCGGACCTTGAGACACGGCCCGAACGGGCCTTTGACGCCGACTTTTTAAGATGGATGCTCTCGGACGGGGCCGGAGCGGCGTTTCTTTCCCCGGAGAAAAACACGGAAGGCCTGTCCCTGAAAGTGGACTGGGTGGAGGTGATTTGCTATGCCGGAAAACTGGAGACCTGTATGTACGCAGGCGGGGTAAAGCAGGCGGACGGCAGCGTCGTGGGCTGGCGGGATATCGAGGCGATCTCGCCGGAATCCATGCCCCACCGGTTTTCGGTGCGGCAGGATATCAAGCTTCTGGACCGGGAGATCGTTCAGACCATGGGAAGGGCTCTCTCAACGGTCATCCGGAAGCACGATTTGCGTCCGGATGCCGTGGACTGGTTTCTGCCCCACTATTCATCGGCCTATTTCCGTCCGAAATTTTATGAGGAAATGAAGCGGATCGATTTTGAAATCCCCGACAGCCGGTGGTTTTCGAACCTGGCGGAAAAAGGAAATACCGGAAGCGCCGCCATCTACATCATCATCGAGGAGATGCTCCACTCCGGCAGGCTTGAACCCGGCCAGAAACTGCTCTGCTTCATTCCCGAAAGCGGCCGTTTTTCCCACGCGTTTGTCGGGCTGACGGTCGAGGGATAGGCGGATCAGGATTCCGCTCCTGCCGACTTTGGTATTTGTCCCACTTCTATCCATCCCAACTCCCCGGCGACTCCTTTTTTCAGACAACAGATCCGGGGATTTTTCATAAAATCCGGTCCGAAATCAAACTGCGGAAACAGCGCGTTCCGGCACGGATCTTTTTTAAGCAAAAGCGCCGCCATGGCAAGATCCAGGGCCATGCTGGAAGGAAATGCGCCATAGACCCGCGAGAAAACGGCCTGGCGGGCGGCCGGGCCTATCAGTGCGGCCTCTTCACCGCTGCCGTCATGAAGAAAAAGAGCGCTTGCCGGCAGCGCAATGTCCTGCAGGCATTGTCCGATCCGGACATCATGGATAAACGGGTATCGGGATTCTTTTTCCCCGGACGGGGTGAGCACGAAAAATGCGCTTCCCTCGCCAACAGGAACCGGTCGCCGGCTGCTGTTTCCGTCTTTCCGGTTTGGGGTGCAAAAGGATGCGTCATCAAGGCCTTTTGAAAAGCAATCGACCCCGCCGACCAGGACCGAGGCGGCCCGGCCCTCTTCAAGCCAGTCCAGGGCGGTCTGAAAAGCCAGCGGCACCGACATGTCATACTGATTGATAGAGACATTGGGTCCCCGGATTTTCAGCAGCATCGAAATGTACGCTGCCGCCGCGTTATGCACCGAGTTTGAAAACTGGATCGGCGAGAGGCGAAGATCGGCCGGGTCCGCGTCCGGAGATTGCGTGTCGAGTGTGCCTGCCGTCGGTCCCATGCCGGTGGCGACAATCACCCCCATGGGCTCGGGCAGCCCTTCATCCATACCCGCACCCTGCTTTGCATCCTGTAGCGCAAGATAGCCGGCAAGAATCGCCATTTGGGAATAATGGTCCACCCTGCGAAGTGCTTTTGGCGGAACAAACCGGCCGAGCAGCGCGGTATCGGCCGCAGGCTGCGGGGCGACAATCGCTGTTTCATCCGGTCCGAATCTGTCGCGCGACGGTTCCGAGAGGGAGGCGCTCCGGTTGATAACCGCTTCTTCAAGGCTTTGGGTGCCGCAGCCGAATCCGCCGACAACGCCGATGCCTTTGATGCACACTTTCATGAGCGGTTTTCCGTTGAAAAAATCAAGACACTGTTGTTGCCGCCGAAAGCCAGTGTTTCCGAAAGGGCCAGGGCGCCGCAGATGGGGGTTGACTCCCGAACCGGATGGGCCGGCAACTCCGGGTCGGGTTCGGAAAAGCCGGCGCTTGCAGGCGCCAGTTGGCGTTCGAGACAGGAAATGGTGAAAGCCGCCTCGATGGCGCCCGAGGCGCCGAGCGTGTGGCCGGTATAGCCCTTGGTCGATCCAAAGGGAACATCCGGGAACATGCCGTGAAACAGATGGGATTCGATCCGGTCGTTGTCCCGGGTGCCCGTGCCATGGGCATTGATGAAGGCAATGTCGGACGGGCGGGCGCCGGCCGAAATCAGGGCATCCTGTACTGCCAGCCGCAGCCCGCCGGCGTCGGGGTCCGGAGCGGTAAAATGATGGGCGTCGCTTGCCATGCCATATCCGGAAACAAAGGCCCGGGCGCTTTTGCCCCGATGGGCCAGCATGCGGTCTGATTCCAGAACCATGATGCCGGCCCCCTCGCCGAGGTTGAGGCCGTTGCGGCAGGCATCAAAGGGCTTGCAGGGCTCGATGTCGCAGTTCATCAAGGCGATGAATCCATAATACGTCACTTCGTAGAAAGCATCCACGCCGCCGGCAATGACCATGTCGCAGCGGCCCGAACGGATCCATGACCCGGCCAGACCGATAGCGTCGCTTCCGGCGGAACATGCGTTCACGATGGTTTGGCACGGCCCGGAGAAATTGAAATGCCGTGCGATCCACCGGGCGGGGTTGATGGCCAGGAAACGCTCCGCGGGCGAGGGGCAGCAGAGCCTGCTTCCTGTTTCTTTCACGTCGCCAGCGCTTTGTAGTTGAAGCGAACGGTTGCTGACACCTCCGGAAACGTTGGTGCCGATTAAAACGCCGACTTTTTTGCCACAAAGCAGCTCCGGGGTCAGCCCTGCATCCGCCAGCGCTTCTTCCGCGGCTTTCTGAGCCAGGCGGGCGGCCCGGGTCCCGGCCGGATGCAAAGAAGCATCTTCCGGCATAAATCGATCCGGGACCTGAAAGACCGGGTGCTGGGACCCCGGACAGGAATCCGGCGGGGCCGGTACCGGGGGGCAGGTAAAAAGGCTGTCCATGCAGTCGGAAAGGTTCCCCCCGGCGGCGCAGACACAGCCAATCCCGCTGATGGGAATCGGTTTTTGGCGATTCATGAACCGCGCCTTTTTTCGATAAACGCCGAAATTGAATTGATGCTCTGCAGGACCGAACGGCCTTCTTTCATGTTTTTGATTTCCACCCCGAATTGCGCCTTGAGCTGAAAAACGAGTTCGACCGCATCAATGGAGTCCAGACCGAATTTGTCCCCGAACAAAGGCTCGTCGTCACCGATGTCTTCGGGACGGATATCCGTAAGATTCAGGTCTTCCACAATGAGTTTTTTAAGCTGTGTTTTAAGGGTCATGCCGGCGTGCAATCCATTTAAAAGGGCTCCATTCAAAATGGTTAGGCGATCCGTTCCAGGAGATCCTGATACAGGCGGGCTTCCATGTCGGCGCAATCCCTTAGAATGGCCGACATGGCGGGGTATGTCTCGGATTCCCCGGTCCTGTTTTTGCAGATCCTTGAGCCGATGAGCGCAAATTCCCGCCACCGATCTCCGATCTCGGTCATGCGGTCGGAAAGCACCCGGAGATGATCGTCTTCCAGAAAAACCGCGGCTTCCTGTAAAAATGCGGCGTAAATATACCGGAACCCGGCGCCTCCGGTTCCGATTTCCTCCTGCATGCGAATGACCTGGCCGAGGCAGAGCGCGGCCTCTTTGGCGTCCATCTTTTTGGGCCAGGCTTCAACTCTTTTGGATAAAAACCGGATGCCCTTGACGCCCAGAAAAGGTCCCGGCGCTTTCAGCATGGATCGGCAAACCTCTTTGATGCCCTGAAGAATGGCCCTTCTGAAGTCCGGTTCAGAAGGGACGTGGGTGACATAGTACATCCGGCCCTTGGGAGACATCGGGCCTTTGGCAAACCTGGCTTTCATCAAATCGCCGTGCGGGCAGTGAACGGGCTCGGGGAAAACCGGGTCGCTGATGATATAATCGTCATTTTCTTTCCCGAAAACGACAAGATTATGCATATTGAAATGAAACCGGTACCGCCTGGGAAAATAGCTCAGCCAATAGGCGCCTGTCCGGCATCCGACCGGAACGGACTCAATCAGTTTCCGGTCCAGGGCAGCCATGCCGTTTTCCGGCTTTGTGAATTTCTCCCAGGCCAGCGTGACCCCCAGTCGCTTGACGACGCGCTTCATGATGCCGCCGGTTCGAATGCGAAAGGCTGTCAGCGGCAGATTGTTGAGGCGGATAAAAGGGAAATACCCGAAAAAGAGACCGGCGCCGATTCCAAAAACCATCGACTCGCTGATGCTCAATCCGTGATGGGACAACAGGTTCGAGAGAACGCCGGTCTCGCAGTGGGCCGACTGGCGGTGGGTGAAAGCAATCTCCATATCAGGGTGAATCCTCATCCAATAAAGGCATTTCCGCTTCCGGAATGTCGCGGAGTTGCGCAGGCGTCAGGCCGAAAATATCCGCGTATCGTTGCAGAATCTCCGGCTTGAGGCGGCTGAAAACAGACGGCTTTAAATGCCGTTTCACCCGCCAGCGGGGAAGCCGGACATAACTGGCCAGAAGCCCGACGGTCATCAGGCGCCTGGCCATATGATAGGCAATGGGGCTTCGCTTCCCCGCGCGAACCATACTGACGATGGCCGTAAGATCGTCTGTAATGACTTCCCATGCCTGGGCGTTGACGATGTTCTTGGCTTCCCAGCCCAGGCTCCGAACCCCGGCATACCGGCCGTTTTCATCGACCGCGTAGGTAATCTCGCTCATGCCTTTGTTCAGCCCATCATCCTGGGGCACGTCTTTTATCCGCATCTTCCGTCCTGTTAATGCAACCCTCTGTGACAAAAAAAACGGCAACTGCCGTTTGGTGATGTGTAACACAAAAGAGCATATTGGATATAACATGTCCAGGAGGGAGTCAAGCGTTTTTCAAAAATGAAGCCGCGTAATTTTCCGTTATTTAAAGCTTTTTTGATCGATCCAATCGCAAAACATTGCTTGGAGAAAAAGATCGTTGCATGTCAAGAAGTAACGTGATAACGATTTTCCAGCTTTGCGCAGGCAGTCAAAATGAATCCTGACCATCAAAGGATGCGTGCTTTCCAAGTCGGCCATTGCATGCTGAACTACCAGTCATCTTGAAGCCCTCGGTCGCGTGGATAGAAATAAGGAATTGGCAATACAGGTTGCTGAGGATTATACCAAAGCGGATTTGAGCGATCGTGAAAAACTTATCGCAGACTTTGCAGTCAAAATCACGCGTTCACCAGATGCTTGCAGCCCTGCAGATGTACAAAAGCTTAGAAATGAAGGATTTTCAGATAAAGATATTTTGTGTCTGGTTGAAATTGTCGCTTATCAAAATATGAGCACTCGTATAATGGAATCACTCAGTACCATTGAATAACCGCCATGTGAGGGAACGACGGGACGCCCGGATTAAAGGGTGAATGTCGGTCCTGCCAACCTATTTGTTTTTGATATTAGATGCTTGACAAATATAAAATATAATTTTAGATTGGTCAGCATGTATATTGAACGCCAACTCGCCGATACACTCCAAAAAGCCATGCAGCAGTTTCCTGCTGTTCTGGTCACCGGTCCGCGCCAGGCTGGAAAAACCACTTTTCTACTGAACGAAGCCAGGGAAGTGTTTGATTACGCCAGTTTTGATGACCCGGTGGAACGCTCCTTTGCTTTGGCCGATCCAATAGGATTTCTCGACCGTTTCGGCGATAAACCCGTCATCCTTGATGAAATTCAATACGTACCGGACCTGCTTCCTTCACTGAAGCTCCGCATCGACCGACAGCGACAGCGCAACGGACGCTGGATCTTGACCGGTTCACAGCAGTTTCATCTCATGCGAAATGTCAGCGAATCACTGGCCGGGCGTATCGCAATCCTTGATCAACTCCCTTTCAGTATCAGGGAACTGAAGAACCAGAAACTCCCATCACTGGAGGCGCTTTTTTGGAATGGGTGCTATCCCGAGCCGTCACTGTATCCCGAAAAACGTGATCTGTGGCTCCGTTCCTACATTCAGACCTATGTTGAACGGGACGTGCGGCAACTTCAAAACATCAGGGATCTGCGGGCCTTCGAGCAGTTTGTCGCCCTTGCCTGTGCCCGCCATGCACAAGAATTCAACAGTTCGGTTTTCTCGCGAGAGACGGGCGTCACCCTGCCGACCGCCAAGGCATGGGCCGGTGTACTGGAAGCATCCTACCTGCTCTATCTGCTCCCCCCATTTTACAACAATCTTGGCAAGCGTGTGACCAAGTCTCCGAAACTCTATATGCTTGACCCGGCCATCGTCTGCTATCTCACCCGTCAGCCCGGCGGGGAGGCAGCCCTGGCCGGAGCCATGGGTGGCGCGCTTTTCGAGGGATTGATGGTTATGGAGGCGATCAAGAGCTTCACCAATGCCGGCTTGAAACCGGCTCTCTGGTACTGGCGGTCCCACGATGGGCTTGAGGTGGATCTTATCCTTGAGGCAGGCGCGAAGCTCATTCCCGTCGAGATCAAACTGACCTCCAGCCCGACTGCTGCTCACCTTAACAGCCTCAAGCGGTTTCGCGCTCTGGCTGGTGAGGAGGCCTGCGAGCCTGGTATCCTGGTTTGCCGGGTACCGGCGCAGCAGCCACTGCCATACGGCATCACTGCACTGCCGTGGCAAGATTTTTCCCAGTGGCTGGCTGAGCGAGTTGGGGGGTGAGTGGCGTGAGTGGCGGGACGCTCTTTAGATTTCTATATTTGGAAAGGACTATGGACATCTCATGATTACCTGGGTCATGCCGCCTCCTTCAGGGGCTTCACCTCACGCTCAATACGCTCGACAAGGGTGATTTTCGCCGTTTCAAGATCATATTCGGCCTGGAAGTTCATCCAGCTCTGGGCATCGGTGCCGAAGAAACGGGCGAGACGCAGGGCGGTGTCAGCGGTGATGGCCCGATTTCCGGAGCAGATTTCATCGATGCGGCGTTGGGGCACACCGATGGACTTGGCCAACCGGTAGCGAGTGATCTCCATCGGTTTTAGAAAATCTTCGAGCAGGATTTCACCGGGATGTACGGGGGGAAGATCGCGTTTGGTCATGATAAATTCTCCTTCAATGGTAATCGGTGATCTCCACATCGTGGGCAGAGCCGTCTGCCCAGCGGAAGCAGATCCGCCATTGATCGTTGATACGAGCATTCAGGATAGTCTATTCGCAACGGTCGTGACAAGAGGCTTAACTTATCCGACTGCGTGCAAAGATCAATCGGAGACTTACCCTGATTCCCCAAAATCTCTTCCTGCCCCATTTATTGCCGGTATCTTGAGTGATCTCCATCGGTTATAGAAAATCTTCGAGCAGGATTTCACCGGGATGTACAGGTGTTGGTAAGGTCGAGTTTGGTCAGTGATAAATTCTCCTTCAATGCTGAAGACAACAGACATTGGGTTGATTTTCCGGAAAAATGATGTTCTATTGCGTTTGAAATGAAACCGTTCGATATGAATTTGGCACAAATACTTTCATCAGATCTGTAAGGTCATTTATTAAATATGAACAGCGAAAACAACCGGATTTGTGAGAAAAAATATGTGGTTCCATTTCATGATCTGGACCCCATGCAGATCATGTGGCATGGCAATTATCTTAAATACTTCGACATGACCCGATCGGCGCTGTTTGCCAAGGCAGGGGTGGATCTCTTCGGGTATTTTAAAACCACCAATTATCTTTTCCCCATCACCAAGACCATGACCAAGCATGTCGTATCTCTTCGATATCTTGATGAATTCAAATGCACGGCAACAGTTCTTGAAGCGGCGTATAAGATTGTTATGGATTTTCAGATCAGACTGGCGGAAAGCAATCAGATCTGCGCCAGGGGAAGGAGCGAGCAGGTTGCCGTGAAATATCCTGAAAAGGAAATCATGTTCGAAATACCGGAGGAAATCCGCAACGCATTGGGATTTTAGCAATGACGCCCGATTTTCAAAATGCGTTTACTGCCGGCGTCGAGCGCCTGAAGGCCTGGGCTGATGTACTGGACGATATCAACGTTTTTCCGGTTGCGGATGGCGATACCGGGCGCAATCTGATCATCAGCCTCACCCCCTTGCGAAATCCTGAAAAAAATCTGGAAAGAACAATTACCAGACTGCTTCTGTCCGCCCGCGGGAATTCAGGGAATATCGCGGCCCGTTTTTTTACCGGGTTTCTGATGGCGGATTCGGTCGCGCTGCTTCCGAAAGCAGCCAGAGAAGGCAGGGATCTGGCCTGGCAGGCGGTTCATAACCCCGTGCCCGGAACCCTGCTGACGGTTTTTGATGCGCTGGCCGACTTTTTGGAAGCTCACCCTTTTCAGGCAACTCAGGAATATGTCTCAAGGATTATCGATCGACTTGAAACGGCTGTCCACGCCACGCCCGAACTTCTCCCAAAGTTAAAGAGGGCCGGCGTTGTCGATTCCGGAGCCTTGGGAATGTATATTTTTCTGGAAGGGTTTTTTAACAGCCTTGCCGGCCAAACCGATGGGTTTCGGCCCATTGCCAAGATATTTAAAAATCAAATGAAAGTATCCGCTTCTTTTCAGGAAGAACTTCAAGACGGCTTTTGTGTCGATACGGTCCTTCACGTGGACGGCGATATCAACGAAAAAATCGACCGGCTTTCCCGGTACGGCGGGAGCGTGGTGGCAATTCCCCATCAGGACTATCTGAAAGTTCATTTCCACACGCAAAGCACCCGGGAGGCAAAGCATCGGATGGAGTCTCTGGGCCATGTCCTGCAATGGACCGATGACAACATCTCCATTCAGATAGCGGATTTCAAGCGGCTCCCGGGGCAGGGGCCCGTTCATATCATGACGGATGCAGCCGGATCTTTAACTCGCGAGGATTCCCGGAATCTGGGGATCACCCTTCTGGACAGCTATATTACCGCCGGTGAAAAATCACTGTCTGAAACCTTTTTTTCTTCAGAAGAACTCTATCAATCCATGAAAGCGGGTGTGAAAGTATCCACGGCGCAGGCATCTGTTTTTGAAAGGCATCAATATTACCAGCGGGTCGTCAATCAATATCCGAAAGTATTGTATCTTTGCGTGGGCTCGGCGTTTACGGGTAATTATGAGGTTGCTTCGGCATGGAAGAAGGACAATGACCCGGACAATCGCCTGGTCGTAATGGATACAAAAGCGGCATCCGGCCGCCTGGGGCTGATTGCCATGACAACGGCCAGGTATTCAGCCCTGGCCGGTGATCCGGATGCGGTCATCGAATTTGCAAAAAGAGCCATAGACGCCTGCCAGGAATATGTATTTATTGATAAGCTTAAATATCTTGCGGCCGGGGGGCGGCTGGCCAAACCCCGTGCGTTTTTCGGTGATATGTTTCATGTAAAGCCGATTATCACGCCGACCGGTGAAGGCGCTAAAAAAGTCGGTGCTGTAAAAGATCGGGATGGACAGCTGAATTTTGCGATGGAAAAACTGAACGCATCCCTTGCAGAGCATTCGGTTCCCCTGATTATGCTGGAGTATTCGGACAATTTTGCCTGGGTAAAGGATACCGTGAGAACACAAATCGAAAAAACAGCCCCTTTATCCGAGATATTGCTGCAACCCCTTTCTTTAACATCCGGCGCCCACATGGGGCCGGGGACATGGGCGATCGCGTTTTTGCCGGAACCGAAAAAATGAATCCCGGTGCCGCAAACATGGGAAGATTCAGCGTCATTATCCCGGTCTACAACCATGAACATGCCGTTGCGGACGTGATAAACAAAGCGCTTTGTCTCAACTGTCCGGTATTTGTCGTAAATGACGGTTCCACGGATTCAACCGCGGACAGGATCAGGAATCTTGACGGCATCCGCACGTTGCACCACAAGGAAAACAGGGGAAAGGGCGCGGCAATCCTGACCGGTTTTGCCGAAGCGGTCCAGGTTGCGGATTGGGCCATTACCATCGATGCGGATGGCCAGCATGACCCTCTGGATGCACTGAAGCTGATACAGGCCATACCGGATAATGCGCGGCCGATTGTGGTCGGCAGAAGAGAGGGAATGGCCGGGACCCACGTTCCCTGGACAAGCCGGTTCGGGCGCAAGTTCTCAAATTTCTGGGTGTTCTTATCCGGAGGCCCCCGCATCACGGACTCTCAAAGCGGATTCAGGATATACCCTTTGCCGGAAGCAATGGGCTTGAATGTCACCGCAAGGCGATACCAGTTTGAAGTCGAGATTCTGGTTAAAGCCGGGTGGCGAAAGATACCCGTTATCGAAGCGCCGATCCGTGTCAGTTATGCTCCGGGAAAAGAACGCATATCGCACTTTCGGCCCTTTATCGATTTTGTCAGAAATACCAACGTGTTTGCAAGGCTGATCTTCCAGAGAATCGTGATGCCTGCAAAAAATAGAAATAGATGAGAACATATTTATATCGGGCGATTGTCTATCTGTCAAAAATAATGGGAACATGGGTTTTTGTCGTGTTTGCCTGGATCGTTTCCACGGGTTTTTTTATGCTTTTCCCCAGGCGGGTGGATACCAGCATCCGGTTTTACCGGGCGCTTTATCCGGAGAAAAACTGGTTTGCCCATGTGGGGTGCGCCTGGCGTCAATTTCACAATTTTACCGATGTTTTCTTCGATCGGTTCATGTTGCAGGAATTTGACGATATTCACTATACGTCCGAAGGGATGGATCGCCTGGAGCAGGTGCTGCAAGAAAAAAGCGGCGCCATCCTCTTGATGTCGCATATGGGCAATTGGGAGGTGGCGGCACACCTTTTGAAGCGGAACCTTCCGGAAATGAATCTGCTCCTGTATATGGGGGTAAAACATAAGGAACAAATCGAGGGGATTCAAAAGAAAAGCCTTTCCCGGAACGGTGTCAGGGTCATCGCAGTGGATGCGCAGGGGGGCTCGCCCTTTGATATCATCGAAGGAATTCATTTTATCAATTCCGGCGGCCTGGTTTCATTAACCGGGGATTTGATCTGGAAAAAGGAGCAGCGAAGCGTTCCGGTGAAATTTTTAGGCCATGAAGCGCTTTTCCCGGAAGCCCCGTATCTGTTTGCGCTGCTGTCCGGCACCCCGATATTTATTTTTTTTGCCTTCCGTACCGGCAGAAAAACCTATCACATTAGCCTGTCCGAGCCTGTTTTCGTGAAGGCGTCATCCCGCGCAGAGCGAGCCGCGGCCATCCGAGAGGCAGCGCAAAGATACGCGGGTCTGCTGGAAGAAACCGTGCGCAGCAATCCATTGCAGTGGTACCATTTCAAGCCGTTTCTGGGCCGGGAGGTGGTTTGACTTTTTGCGATGTCATCAATCTTTGCTTTGAATTTAAATAGTAATCATGTAATAACCCATATGCTTTTTCACTCGCTATGGGAACAATGATATGACACGTGATGAAATACTGTCTGAAGTATTAAGGGTTTTTAAGGAACAGTTTGAGATAACCAATCCGGATCTTGATGAGAACTTGCGGGAGGCTTACGAGTTTGACAGCATTGATGCCATTGAACTGTTAAGAGAAATAGAAGTCCTGCTCGGGGCGCAATTGACCCGGGATGAAAAAAAAATGGCCATGGATATCCGGACCATCAATCAGATTCTGGATTACATTGAATCTCTGGCAGCGGTTCGGGCCGACAAAACGTGAACTGAGAGCATCAGAAGGTCAACATGGCGCGAAGGGTTGTGATCACAGCGTGTTCGGCAATAACACCGATCGGCCACACGAAAGAAGACATTGTCAGGCACCTGGTGGAAGGCATTTCCGGGGTTATCAAGCTGCGGACCGATGATCTGCTTTCCGAGTTCATCCAGACCGGCGTCTTTGGAACCGTGAATTATCCGCTTGAATATGATTTCAAGCGCCAGGACCGGAAGACCATGGGGCCGGTTGCCTACTATGCCTGCCAGGTGGCCAAGGAGGTTCTGGAAGCGTCCGGGCTGAATCAGGAATTTATCACGTCCGGCCGGCTGGGCGTGGCGTTCGGCTCCACCCACGGAAGCCCGACCGTGCAGCGGCAAATATACAAAACCTTCTTCGGCAATTCGAAATCAAATTATGCTTCCATCGGGGCCGTGGATTATCTGAAGTCCATGGTTCACACAACGGCGGTGAATATTACCAAGATGTTCGGCATCACCGGAAGGGTGCTGTCTTCGTCCACGGCCTGTACCACCAGCAGCCAGTCCATTGGTTTCGGATATGAAATGATCAAGCACGGCATCCAGGATGCCATGATTTGCGGCGGCGCCGACGAATATGATACCACGACCGTTGCGGTTTTTGATAACCTGCTGGCATGCTCGACGGACTTTAACGAAACCCCCCATCTGACCCCGCGCCCCTTTGACGCGCGAAGGGACGGTCTGGTCGTGGGAGAGGGCGCGGGCGCCGTATTGCTGGAAGACTATGAATCCGCCCGGAAGCGGGGGGCGACCATCCTGGCCGAGGTCATCGGTTTTTCCTGCAATAACAACGGGGGCGATCTGATTTTTCCGAGCATAGAGGGCATTGCCGAAACCCTTCGTCTTGCGCTTAAAGATGCCGGCATCGGTCCCGATTCCGTGGATTTTGTCAGCGCCCATGCCACGGCCACAAAAATGGGCGATGTGATTGAAGCGCGGGCGATCGGGAAAGTTTACGGCAAATCCCCCGTGGTTACCGGATTAAAGAGCTATATGGGCCATACCATGGGGTCCTGCGGGGCCATAGAGATGATTCTGACGCTTTACATGATGGAAGCGGGGTTTATTGCGCCGACATTGAATCTGGATGCAGTCGATGAAAGGTGCGACATGATTACCCATGCGACCCGGCTTATTGAAACGGAGTTTCGCATCGCTTCCATACAGAATTTTGCCTTTGGCGGCGTGAATACCTGCCTGATGTTAAAAAGACCGGATTTTTGAGATGGATTTTTATAAATGTTCAGGCTGCATGAAAAATCTGAAATCAGCTTCCGTTGCCGGCATCTGAAACCAGCGTTTGCGTTTGTCATCACGCTGATTCTCTGGGCTTATTTTACGGCGGGTTTTGTTTTGTTCTTTTCTCCGTTTTATCTGGCGGCCTTTGTTTTTTCCAGAAACAGGGAGGCCGCGTTCCAGCGCCTGAACCATCGATTCTACAAGGGGTTTTTTAAACTGCTCCGAATCCTTATTCCCGCAACCCGGTGGCGGATCCATGAGGACGTGCTGTCGATCCGCGCTTCCGTGATCGTCTGCAACCACATCTCCTATCTGGATTCGATTCTGATGATTTCGCTGTTTGCGCAGCACAGAACCATCGTCAAAAGCCGGTTTTTTAAAATCCCCATTTTCAGGCAGGTGATTGAATTGTCCGGATATATTCCATCAACCTCCGAAGGCGATCTGTCGGATTTGATGATTCGGCGGATTGAAGAAATGGATTCTTTTTTTGAGGCCGGCGGGAATCTTTTTGTATTTCCCGAAGGAACCCGGAGCCGCGGGGGCGCCATCGGCCCGCTCAACAAAGGGGCGTTTAAAATCGCCAGGCTGAGCCGCCGCCCCATCAAGGTGCTTTTTGTTCAAAATACCGATAAGCTGTTCCAGCCCGGCAAATTCTTGTTTAATACGGGTTTTGAAGGTACGGTTTCAGTTGAAGCGCTTGCCGGCATCGAACCGGATTATCAGGGCGAGCGCTTTTCCGTTTCCGGGCTGATGGCACAGGTTCGCTCGTTGCTGGAAACAGAGCAGGCCAAAAGGAAAACTGGCTGAATTAAGAGGATTTATGAAAATAATTTTAATGTCCATGCCCGACGTGGCTCCGGTAATCATGCATGAAGCCGCATTTCACATGCCCAATTGCGGTATCGCCAGCATTGGCGCCAATATTGATGACGGGCACGACGTCTATATCATCGATCTGATCCGTAAACGAAGGCAGCTTAAAAAATATTTGACCCGAACCCTGTTAAAAATCCGTCCGGATCTTGTCGGCCTGTCCGCCATGGCCTGGCAGTATGAAACCTGCATAAAATTGATCCGGCTGATAAAACACCTGCTCCCCGATGTAAAAATTGTCATCGGCGGATACCATGCCACCTTGATGCATGAAGAGATCGCCGCATCCGATGAAGCGGAGCTGATCGATTTTATGGTCCGGGGCGAAGGCGAGGAAGCATGCCGCAGATTGGTCAATGCCCTGGAAGGCAGGGACCGGTTTGAAGACATTCCGTCACTCTCTTACAAGCCATCCGCCCCTGCCGCTCCGGCAAGGGTTTTTGTACATAATCCCAGAGCAGAACTGCTGGATTTGTCCCGGCTGAAACGCCCCATTCGGGATAAAAGGCGGCTGACCTGGGGATATCATATCATGAATTCCAAAATCGAAGTTCTGGAAACCTCCCGCGGATGCACGCGCAACTGCTCGTTCTGCAGCATGCAGCACATGTATGGGCGGTCCTTCCGGACATTTCCCATTGAACGGGTTCTGGCGGATATCGATGATATTTATTACAATCGAAAGACCCGCTGGATCTTTGTCGCAGACGACAATCTGGTGCTGGATACCGGTCGGGTGATAAAAATCTGCGATGAGATTATCGCGCGCAAATACAGAAAGCTGAACCTGATCGTTCAGGCCGATTGCATTACCATGTCCAGAAATGAAGAGATGGTTCGTAAAATGGCCATGGCCGGCATTAAATCCATTTTCCTGGGGATCGAAAACGTGTCCAAAAAAAATCTGGCCATGGCCCACAAAGGCAACATCGTCGATGCATCCCGAAAAGCCATGGAGCTGTGCCACAAATACGGCATCATGGTGGTGGGGGGACTGATTTTCGGTTTTCCGGACGACGATGAAACAGCGATCATCGAAAATTATCAATTCCTGAAATCCATCGGATCGGATACCGCCTATTGCCAGATTCTCACCCCCTATCCCAAAACCGTCATGCGTCAGGAGCTGCTGGATCAGGGCCTGGTGACCAACCCCAATGATTACAGGTGGTACAACGGGATATGGGCGAATGTAAAAACCAGGCACCTGGATGCCGATCAGTTGCAATATCTTGTCTGGTATCACAGGCAGAAGGTGATGGGCTGGTGGGAACCATCGGAGCGCATTCAAAGCCAGGGCCGGTTGTGGACGTCCATCTGGCTACTGGCATTTCGGCCCATGCTGAAATTTTTCCTGGGCAGAACCCTGAAGAAATACGGCTGGCAGGGCCGCTACCAGCGGGCAATGAAACGCCAGGCAGGCGTGAATGTGTTCAAAGACCTTGAAGAATTGAACTCGTGATGGCTTCATAAAAAACTTTAGGCTGAAGATGGACGTTTATTTTTTTGAGCTACACTTTTAAGGAGGGCCCCGCAGCCATGCGGGGTATTTAAATTATGACCACGGTGTTTCAATCCCGCTTGACATCCCCGGATGATATCCTGAAAGCATTGGTGGCCAAAGGGGCTATCTCCGAGAAAAATGCCAGGGAAATTCGCAGGCATTATGATAACCTCCTGCAGAAGCTTGAAAAAAATCGCAATTTGTCCGGCAATCCAAGCGCTCAGAAAGACACCGCGTCCCTGACCGTTATCGATGTGCTGGCCTCCTTGAATCTTACCCGCGCGGATTCTCCTTCCCGCCTTCTGGATGAAGATACCCTGTGTCGGATTTTGGCCGGGGAGTGGCGAATTCCCTACCGAAAAATCGATCCTTTAAAACTGGATTTCAGCCAGGTGACGACGACCATTCCCCGGTCGTTTGCGTTCAAGCATCTGATGCTGCCGCTGTCCATTCAGAATAATGTCCTGACCGTTGCCATGGCCAATCCCTTTGACCATGAAGCCATCGATGATATTTCCCGTGCCAGTCAGATGAAGGTGGATGCGGTTCTCAGTTCGCGATCGGATATCGTCAAGTACATCAATGAATTTTACGGGTTCAGGCATTATATTTCTGAGGCTGAAAACCGGTTTGGGGAGGCCGGCGTTGATCTGAGCAATCTGGAGCAGTTTGTTCGCCTGAAATCCGCAGACGAGGTTCCTTCCAATGATCAGCACATTGTCAATGCCGTCAATCACCTGTTCAGCTATGCGCTGGATCAGCGGGCGAGTGATATTCACATTGAGCCCAAACGGGAAGTCAGTCTGGTCCGGATGCGGATAGACGGATTGCTTCATACCATTTACCGGCTTCCCAGAAAAGTGCATCCGGCGATTGTCAGCCGGATAAAAAACCTCTCCCGCATGGATATGTCCGAAAAGCGGCGGCCCCAGGATGGAAGAATCAAGACCAACAAGGCCGGGGCTGAAGTTGAAATTCGTATTTCAACGATTCCGGTTGCCTTTGGTGAAAAAGTCGTCATGCGGATCATGGATCCGGATATTCTCTTTCAGGATCTGGATAAACTGGGGTTCAGCTCGACGGATTTGATCCGCTACAATCACTTTATCAAGCTGCCGCACGGGATTGTCCTGGTCTGCGGACCCACGGGGAGCGGGAAATCCACCACGCTGTATTCCACCCTCAAGGAACTGTCTTCTCCCACCCTCAACATTACCACCATCGAAGACCCCATTGAAATGGTGCATGAGGATTTTAATCAGATTGCGGTGCAGCCGGCGATCGGAATCACTTTTGCGACGATTTTGCGCAATATCCTGAGGCAGGACCCGGACATCATCATGGTCGGAGAACTGCGGGACCTGGAAACCGCTCAAAATGCCATTCAGGCGGCACTCACCGGCCATCTTGTCCTGTCGACCATTCACACCAACGATGCGCCGTCGACCGTAATCCGGCTGCTGGATCTGGGGGTGCCGGCGTTTCTGATTCAGGCGACGCTGGTGGGAATGCTTTCCCAGCGGCTGGTCCGAAAAATCTGTCCTTACTGCAAGGAAGCCTTTGAAATGGAGGCTGCGGAGCTGCTGCAAATGGGTCATTGCCACCCGGCAGAGCGGAACCGTCCGTCATGTTTCGAGGAAAGGGCTGCGATCGATGCAGGGGAACCGGTTATCATGGAAGAATCGCCATTTATGAGGTTCTGGCCTATTCCGACGTCATGAAAAATCTGACGAACAGCAGTGTGGATTTGAATGTATTAAGGAAGCAAGCCCTTTCCCAGGGGATGATAACCCTTCGGGACAATGCCATCATAAAACTTCTGGAAGGTGTCACCACCTATCAGGAAGTCCTAAGGGTCACCTGGGAACAGAAGTGAACAGGCGCCGGCCAGATCAGGGGTCAAGCGTCATTCGATCAAATTCTGCGTGATAATCCGGCACCGCCGGCCGCCGATCTTTCAGGCCCATCAGGGATTTCAGGATGCGCTCCGGTGTAAATACCATCCGTTCAACATATCCAAGGGCGCTTTCGCCGATATTTTTTAAAGGGACATTTTTTATCTGCGGGTTTGACAGCGAACCGGTAACTTCCAGTGAATACACGACAAGGGATTTTTCTTTTCCGGTTAGAATGTTTCCGATCAGCGGGATGCTGCTGACAACGCTGTCCACTGTCCCCAGGGGCTGAAGCCCGATCTTGAGCTGGAGATGATCGCGATTCAGATCGATTGTTCCGGCTCCTGCGGCGTTTATCGCAGGACTTTGAAATGTCAGGTTCTGCACCAGAATCTTTCCTTTCTCGATTTCAATCTCTCCTTCAATCCGATCAAAATAAAGCCGTCCATCCTGGATGCCGGAGAGCCCGGCTTGAAGATTCGCTCAAGACTGATCAAGGCCAGTGCGTTCAGAATCGGATTGGTTTGACTTATCCAGCCGTTTTCCACCACCAGCCTGGCCTGGCCGTTCAACCCGGAAAATCTGCCGGTTCCATCCGAAGCTTTCAGCGTGAGCAATCCTTCCAGCGAAACACTGCCATCCAGCAGATCGCTGCCGGGTTTGAAAAACTGAAACAGATTTCGCGCCGGTTCCTGAACAATGTGGATATGGTTGATCCAGTGCATACCGGCTTGGGAACGGTAATCCTGACGGCCCTTGAACCGCAGATACCCCCTGCCCACCTCGATCCTTGCCGGATCAAGGGTTACGCCATTGTCCTCCAGAATGCCTTCTGCAACCAGCGGCCCATAAATCCAGTCGCCGATCGCCGCTTGCGGCAGTCGCCAATTCGATCAGCTCACGGATATCCGCCCGGGTGGTTGCGCTTGCGGACACTTGTTTCCCATTGCTGCCGGTGGAGCCCTGGCCCTGAAATTCGGTCTTTCCCCAGAGTCCGCGGCCTGAAAATTGTATCGATTGATCGGACGCTGAGTCGATTGTAGCGTTTCCAAGCATCAACGGCAGGCGCAAGAGCGGGTGGGTTACCTTGATGGATTGCAGCGATATGGCGCTGGTGAGGATTTTCGGAAAAGCCTGGCCGGTTTCATACTCAGCCGAAACGCGGATATCGGCGGTGCCGTCAATCGATTGTATCGCCTGGATTTGCTGCTGAACATCGGCAGGAAACCATGGCAGGTTTTTCAGATGATTCACATCCGATAAGGTGAGACTTGCTTCAGCTTTGACCAGATAACGAATGCGGTCTGCATATATATCTGGGGATGACAACGGATGTATTTTGAAAAGCAGACTGCCAGAGGCGCGCCGGAAAGGCCATTCAGGGAAAACGCTCCGCCCTCGAGGCTCAAGGCGCAGGAGACATCCCGAAGCTCCGGAGCGTTCCTGTCGGGGTGGTGCAGCACCAGGTCCCGCAGGGTCAGGTTCAAGCCCAAAACCTTTGCATGTTCCGGTTGATTCAGCGTTTCGATCTGCTTCAGGCTGCCCTTTAACGAAAAAGAGTCGATTCGAATATCGCCCTGCTTAATTGCAGGAAGCAGTTGATGGCCGATCCATTCGGGAAGCAGCAGCGTCCGGAAGCAGGGATTTGAAGGTGTCAACTGTCATAAACGGGCTGGTAACGGACAGATCCAGATAAGGCGATGACGTGGTGCTGATCTGAACATGTCCTGTTGCCGACAAAGATGTCTCATGAGTGATTATTTTCAGGGAAGCGATCTGCAGCAGCCGCTTGTTGAGGTCGTATTTCCCCTGAAATATGACCTGAGGCAGGTTGTAGTCTTTGATTTCACCGGATCCTGCCAGCTGAAACTTCAGATTTCTGGCTTCAACTGACCCGGAAAAGAAGATCCCGGTGCCGGAAATAAAAAGCTCGGACAGGTTCGGGATCAGGATAAGCTCAGATGCGGACAGCAACGCCTTCCCCTGCTTTGTTCCGACCTGTACGTCCTGAACATGGATGCCGGGTTTTCCTGCCATGCTTAAACGAATGTTTCCGGTTTTCAGGTCATAGCCGATTTCCTGTGAAAGGCGATTGATCCCGTAACGCTGAACCGAAGGGTGGAGGATCATCAGAAACAAACCGATTACGAAACATAAAGCGGCCAGAAAAAAGACCAGAACAATGCGTCTGATGGTTCGAAATGCCATAGCTCTCCTGCAGTACCAACAATGGCTCGACAGCCCGGTTTTGAGACAGGGTCACGATGTCTCGTGATACATAAGTGTATCAAATATCGATGCGGTACAGATGATAAACGATTGTTTAACGATAGATTATAGTAAGATACCTTTTTCAAGCGGCTGAATATGTCTTTCTGCTGCTGTATCATCCAGAAAGGTCCAAATCGGCTCTGTTTTCGAACATAATATTTTTGTATTATATAACATGCTGTATATATTTAAAAAATAAATAATTTCAAGAAAATGTTTATCTATGGCACAGAAATTGATTGTCTAATATAACAATTGACCTGATCGCTGCTGCGACTTAAAGCAAAATTCACCCTTTTTTCAAAGGGAGACTCTCTGCGTGAATTCCTTAAGTCTTGACATTTTGAAGAAGATAATTAAACAACTTTTGCAACAGACAGAAAGCCATTGCCGTGAAACCCTGCGATACCAACATTAACCGGACCCTCAAACTCGTTGACGAGATGATTGCACTTGCGGACCAGGGCGATGTGGAAAGAGAGGACGTCGGCTGTGGAATTATGTACGGGATATTGCGGGATGCAGCGTACCGGTTGAAAAAAATTGCAGAGCAGGAAAAAAAAGCCCACCAGCAAAAAGGCTGGTGGCATGAGCCTTAATAGCTGTGAGCTTTCTTTATCGCATCCCGTCCGGCAACCTGCATGGAAATGCGACTTCTCCTGGCCTGTCCTTAAACAGGACAGACCGGCAAGGGGCAATGGAAAAAAATCAACTGAAAAGGAGAAAAATACGTGACCAGTATCAAGGGAACTCAAACTGAAATAAATCTGATGAAGGCCTTTGCGGGTGAATCCCAGGCGAGAAATCGTTATACTTATTTTGCCAGCAAGGCCAAAAAAGACGGTTATGTTCAGATTTCCGACATTTTTACTGAAACCGCCAATCAGGAAAAAGAACATGCCAAACGGTTTTTCAGTTTTCTGGAAGGCGGAATGCTGGAGATAACGGCTAGTTTTCCGGCCGGTATCGTGGGAACAACCCTGGAGAATCTGCTGGCAGCGGCAGCAGGAGAACACGAAGAATATGCGGACCTGTATCCCGGATTTGCAAAAATTGCCCGGGCAGAAGGTTTTGAAGAGATTGCCAAGGCTTTTTGAAAACATTTCGGTTGCCGAAAAACAGCATGAAAAACGCTACCGGGATCTGGCAGCCAATGTTCAGGCCGGAAAAGTATTTAAAAAAGATAAAAAAGTCACCTGGCGATGCCGCAACTGCGGTTATCTTCATGAGGGTGAAGAAGCTCCGGAACCGTGTCCGGCCTGTGATCATCCCCAGGCCCATTTTGAGCTTCTGGGAGAGAATTACTAACGATACCTCAGGTCCTCCTTGTTCAAAAGGGGAAGAAAACTATCCAGAATCCTATAATATTAACATCTGAAAGGAGATTGTATGACCGAGAAACTTCAAGTTTATAAATGTGAAATCTGTGGCAATATCGTTGAAGTGCTTCATGCCGGCGGCGGAGATCTTGTCTGCTGCGGCCAGCCCATGAAACAGACGGTTGAAAACACCGTTGATGCGGCAAAGGAAAAGCATGTTCCGGTAATTGAAAAGATTGCGGGCGGCTTCAAGGTAAAAGTAGGCAGTGTCGCTCACCCCATGGAAGAAAAGCATTTTATTGAATGGATTGAAATTATTGCCGACGGTAAAGCCTATCGCCAGTTTTTGAATCCCGGGCAGGTTCCTGAAGCCACATTTATGCTGGATGCCGCAACAGTTTCTGCAAGAGAGTATTGTAATCTTCACGGTCTCTGGAAGGCATAACACTCAGGTTAACAAATTCAAAGCAGAAAGGCTTGAGACAAAGAGACGCGGGGCTGACTTTGCCCTCTTTGCCTCGGCACTGCCTGTTAATAAGGAGGAAATATGACAAGCTGGAAATGTCAAAGTTGCGGTTACACCTTTATGGCAGACGCTCCGCCGGACCAGTGTCCGTCCTGCAAGGAAAAATGTGAATTTCTGGATAACTCCTGCTACACGCCCGATTGTGCCGGCGATGGCATGGACAAACGCATCGGCAAAAACTAATATTCGCTTGGGAGTATGTTATGCCAAAAACGCTGATTGTGTATGCAACACGAACCGGAGAAACCGAAAATATCGGCAAATTAATCGCTGAAGGGCTGCGCTTTTCCGGAGTTGATGTTGACATAATGAAAGCCGGTGATATAAAGAATGCCAGTGAGCTGAATGGATATGACGCCCTGGTGTTTGGAGCACCGACTTATCATGGAGATATGATTCAGGGAATGAAAACCTTTCTGTTTCTGGCCGAGAAAGCCGCTCTGGAAGGAAAAGTCGGCGGTGCATTCGGTGCATTCGGCTGGAGCGGCGAAGCGCCGGACCGGATTTATGATACCATGACGCATATCTTTCAAGATGAAAATGGTTGGAGCGCCGCTGCGCCTCAAATCCAGTTCTCTTGGCGGCGGCATTCAGATGGCTCAGAACTACGGCAGAGATATTGCCAAACTATTGACCACTTAAGGGAGGAAATCATGACAACACCATCGCATTGTCCAGGTTTTGAACAATTCAAGAATTTGAAATCGTTTACCTGCAAGTGTCCTTCATGTTCAAAAGAGCTTGAAATTTTTTCAGACGAATTTGATAAAAAACATACGTGCAAGTCCTGCGGTAAAGAAATTGATTTTACCCAGTGCACCCTTTCCGGCGGATAAATAAAGGGGGCAATCCATGCGAAGAGGTTTGATTCTATTCATCTCTGCCGCCATGGTCTGGATTGCGGGGCTGTCAGTTGCTGAAACCAACAAAGGGGCTAAAGAGATGGTGATTCCATGCCGGGAATCAGGGAAACGTGAAATTTCCTCACCATCAACACCAGGAAGTGCTTAAAGACTGTATGCTCTGCCATGATCTTTTTCCCCAGCAAGCGGGCGCCATTCAGGACTTGAAGCAAAAAGGAACCCTTGCCCAAAAACAGGTCATGAACAAGCAGTGCGTGAACTGCCACAGGGCCAAAAAAGATGCCGGAGAAAAATCGGGGCCTGTGACCTGCTCACAATGCCATTCCCAATAGCCTGGCAGCTGCTTTCCGGCCATAACAAACTTTTACCGTAAAAATGCAAATCATCCGTCATTTCATAGGGGTCAACGCCGGATCATTCGTTGAAGCCATCAAGGAAAGAATGACATGTTTGTACTAGGACTTCAGGGAAGCCCCAGAAAAAAGGGAAATACCCGATTTCTGCTTTCGGAATTTCTGGAAGAAGCAAAACGGCTGGGCGCCGAAACGCAGATGATCGAGGTTTGCCAGAAAAAGATAGAGCCCTGTATGGAATATATTCTCTGTGAAAAAAAAGGGATTTGTCCGATTGATGATGACATGAAGCATGAGATTTATCCGCTGCTTCGAAAGGCCGATGTCATTGTCGCCGCTACCCCGATTTTTTTCTACAACACCACGGCTCAGCTTAAGGCATTGATTGATCGCAGTCAGACCCTCTGGGCTCGAAAATACAAACTCCACTTAACCGACCCCAACCGGAAATGGCGAAGGGGATATACCCTGGCTGTGGGTGCAACCCGCGGAAAGAATCTATTTGAGGGGTTGCACCTGACCATGAAATATTTTTATGACGCAGTCGGCGCCGAGTATGTCGGCAGCCTGACCTATCGGGAAATTGAAAAACCCGGGGATATGGAACGACATGCAACGCTGCATGCGGATATTCAAGCTGCGGTTGGAACCCTTCTGGAGCCTTTTCGGGGAAGAAACAAAATACTCTTTGCCTGTCGGGACAATGCCTGTCTCAGCCAGATGGCCGCCGCATTTGCGCAGATTCTTGCCGGGGACAAGCTGGATGTGTTCAGTGCGGGCAGTCGGCCGGCTGAAAAACTCAATCCCCTCATGGTTGAAGTCATGCAGGAAAAGGGGATTGATATGGGATTCCGCCAGACAGCATCGATAAACGCGGTGCTGGCAACGGAAAAACCCGAGCTGGTTATTTCGATGGGCAGAGAAGATACCGTCGTGGTGCCGGATGACATTGCTCGGGAATTGTGGAATTTTTCCGAGCCTGAAGATTTGGATGCCATGCGCGGCGTACGAGACGCCATCGAAGCAAAAGTGGTTGAGTTTATAAAGGTTATGGCTTAGGGTGATTTGCGTGATATTTTTCATCGTTGGGGGTGAAGCCAGTTTACGAATGACCCATTAAATCTTTATTAGACGTTTTACAAAATAACAGGAGGAAATACGAATGGACAAATATGTATGTACGGTTTGCGGCTATGTTTATGATCCGGCACTGGGTGATCCCGACAGTGGCGTAACACCCGGAACCAAATTTGAGGATGTTCCGGATGGCTGGGAATGTCCGGTATGCGGGGCATCCAAGTCCGATTTTGAAAAAGAGTAGGCAATCTTATGAAACCGGTTGAAATCGCAAAAGGAATTTATGACGTCGGCGTGAATGACTGGAATATCCGGGATTTTCACGGATATTCCACCCATCTTGGAACCAGCTATAACGCTTTTTTGATTGTGGACAGCAAGATCGCATTGATTGACGCGGTTAAAAAAGAGTTTTCAGATGAGTTGATTGAGAATATCTGCTCAGATTGTTGATCCCCGAAAGATCGATGTGGTGATCAGCAATCATACCGAGATGGATCATTCGGGGGGGCTTGCACGGATCATGCACCGGGTTGGCGAGGACAAACCCCTTTTCTGTTCAAAAATGGGACAGAAAAACCTGTCCCTGCATTATCCGCAGCGATTTAATTATCATGCTGTTGAAAACGGTGAAACCTTGAGTCTGGGCCATCATACGCTGACTTTTATGGAAACCCGGATGCTTCACTGGCCGGACAGCATGTTTACCTATCTGAATGAAGAAAAAATTTTGTTTTCCAGTGATGCATTCGGCCAGCATTATGCGGGTTTCGAAAAATTTGACGATTGCATGGTTGAAGACATCATGCCCCATGCCAGGAAATATTTTGCAAACATCCTTCTTCCCTATGCGCCGCTGATTCTTAAACTGGTGGAGCAGGTTACGGCCATGGGGCTGGATATCCGCATGATCTGTCCGGATCACGGCATTATCTGGCGCAAAGATCCGGGGAAGATTATTGACGCCTATGTCCGGTGGAGCCGCCAGGACACGGTTCGAAAGGCGGTGATCGTCTATGACACCATGTGGCAAAGTACCGAGAAAATGGCGCATGCCATTGCCGGCGGCCTCAGCGAACAGGTGTCGTTGTTCATCCCATGCATCTTCGAAAATGGCACCGCAGCGACATCATGACAGAAGTGCTGGATGCAAAGGCCGTTGTGGTCGGGTCTCCTACCTTGAACAACGGTTTGTTCCCGACGCTTGGGGATTTTCTGACCTATATGAAGGGCCTTAAACCCAAAAACAAAATCGGGGCTGCCTTCGGCTCTTACGGCTGGAGCGGCGAAGCAGTCAAGCTCATCACCCAGGAGCTCGAGGCCATGAAGTTTGAGATGATTGATCCGGGAATGAAGGTTCAGTACGTACCGGATGAAAAGGCCCTTGCCGCCTGTTATGAACTGGGCAAAAAAATCGGCCAGGCCATGTAAGGTTGTATATTCCCGCATTTGTATAATCCTTTATCCCGCATGAATCAGAGGGCAGCCATCCGGCTGCCCTCTTTCCTTTCCCTTTCGTCTTCCTGAGAAGCCATTGTGATTATTCTTCAAAAATGTTAATCTGACCGTAACGATTCAGCACCCGGAACTCAGAAAGTATTCTGAATAATCCGGGTCATTATATAACCGGACAGAGGGATGGCATGGAAACGATTCTGATCGTTGACGATGAAAAAAATTATCCGCTCATTTTAAGCGCCGTACTTCAGGATGTCGGCTATGAAACCTTGACCGCCAACAGCGGCACGGAAGCGCTGGAAATTTTGAATCACGCAAACGCGGATGTGGATCTGGTCCTGACCGACATGAAAATGCCCGTGATGGACGGTATCGAGCTTCTGGAAAAGATAAAGGCCATCAATCCGCATTTGCCGGTCATGATGATGACGGCATACGGAACAGTTGAAAAAGCCGTGGAAGCAATGCAAAAAGGGGCATATAATTATATCCTCAAGCCTTTTGACAATGAAGGCCTGATTATTTTTGTCAAAAAAGCCATTGATATGTACCAGGTTGTCAAGGAAAACCTCAGGCTGAGGGATGTGGTGGAAACCCGGTACAATTTCGGCAACATCGTTGGCAAGAGCAAGCGAATGCAGGAGGTATTCGAGCTGGTTAAAAAAATGGCGCCTTCTTCTGCAACGGTATTGATAGAAGGCGAAAGCGGCACGGGCAAGGAACTGGTGGCCAAGTCCATTCATTTTAACAGTCCCCGTAAAGACAAACCCTTTATCGCCGTCAACTGCTCGGCCCTGTCTGAAAATCTTCTTGAAAGTGAACTCTTCGGGCATGAAAAAGGCGCCTTCACCGGTGCCATTGCCATGAAAAAAGGTCGCTTTGAACTGGCTGACGAAGGCACCCTTTTTCTGGATGAAATTGGGGAGCTTTCACAGAATCTTCAGGTGAAACTGCTGCGCGTATTGCAGGAAAGAGCATTCGAACGCGTCGGAGGGGTAAGGCCGGTTCCCGTCAATATCCGGATTATTGCGGCAACCAACAAAAACCTGAAACATGAGACAGAACAGGGGCGTTTCCGGGAAGATCTGTATTACCGGCTGAACGTCCTTTATCTTGTGCTGCCGCCGCTAAGAGAGCGTGTTGAGGATATCCGCCTGCTGGTGGATCATATGATTGAAAAATACGCATCAGAGCGCAGGCCGGGCCAGCAGGTGAGCGGTGTGGATCAGGAAGTGGATCGTCTGCTGTACGGGTACAGCTGGCCGGGAAATGTCCGGGAGCTTGAAAACGCCATTGAAAGAGCCATGGTCCTCTGTCCCGGAAATATCATCCGGGTTTCCGACCTGCCCAAAGAATTCAAAAAAAACATCAGCCATTCTCTTCACCTGGAGGGTATTTCGGACAACGCCCAATTGTATGAAACCCTCGATATGGTGGAAAAAGCAATGATTGAAAGGGCGCTGACCCTTTCTCACAATGTGCAGTCCCATGCCGCGGAACTTCTGGGAATCGGAAAAAGCGGCCTGAATCAGAAGATCAAAAAATATGGTTTAAAATCGTGAAGTCGTGAGAGCGTGATGAATGGTAAAGCACCCGCCTCGCGCTCGCACGCCCTCACGGTTTTTTACACCACGCCCTGATCGATCATGGCATTGACCACCTTGACAAATCCCGCGATGTTGGCGCCCGCCAGATAATTGCCCGGTTCGCCGTATTCGGCGGCGGCATCGAGGCAGGTTTTGTGGATGCTTTTCATGATTCCCTTCAACCTGTTGTCCACCTCTTCTCTTGGCCAGCTGATTCTCATGCTGTTCTGTGACATTTCCAGGCCGGATACGGCAACGCCGCCGGCATTGGCTGCTTTTCCCGGCGCATAGAGAATTTTTTTGTCGATGAAGATTTTGATGGCTTGCGGCGTACTGGGCATGTTGGCGCCTTCGCTGACCAGTGAAATGCCTTGATTGATCAGATTGCCCGCGTCTTTATCATTGATTTCATTCTGCGTGGCGCTCGGGAAAGCGCAGTTTGCCGGGTAATTCCACATGGGGTTGTGATCCAGGGTCGGATCGGTTTCAATGTAAACGGCATTGGAATATTTATCCACATATTCCCGGATCCGACCCCTGCGTATATTTTTCAGCCGTTTGACAAAGTCCAGTTTTTCGGCATCAATCCCTTCTTTATCATAAATATATCCGGAGGAATCGGAAAGCGTTACGGCCCTGGCGCCCAGTTCGATCAGTTTTTCGACCGTGTACTGCGCCACATTTCCCGAGCCGGAGACCAGGCAGATCTTTTCCTTGAGCGTCTCCCCCCGCGTGGCAAGCATTTCCGAGGCAAAATAGACACTTCCATAAGCCGGTGGCTTCGGGCCGGATGAGGCTGCCGCCCCAGCCCAGGCTTTTTCCGGTGAGAACGCCGGTGAATTCATTGCGCAGTTTCTTGTACATGCCAAAGAGATAGCCGATTTCACGCGCGCCGACCCCGATATCGCCGGCCGGAACATCGGTATTGGGTCCCACATGGCGGAACAGTTCCATCATGAAGCTCTGGCAGAATCGCATGATTTCCTGATCGGACCGGCCTTTGGGGTTAAAATCCGATCCGCCTTTTCCGCCGCCCATGGGAAGGGTCGTCAATGCATTTTTAAACACCTGCTCAAAGGCCAGAAATTTCAAAATACTGAGATTGACAGACGGATGAAACCTCAGGCCGCCCTTGTAGGGACCGATGACGCTGCTCATCTGAATGCGATACCCGCGGTTGACATGAACCTGGCCTTTGTCATCCACCCAGGGCACGCGGAACTGAATCACCCGCTCCGGCTCCATCAGTCTTTCCAGAATAGCGGCCTGCCGATAATCCGGATACCTTTCCAGAACGGGCTGAACCGTTTCAAAGACTTCTTCAACCGCCTGATGGAATTCGTTTTCGTATGGATCCCTGTTTTTCATGTATTGAATGATATCCGTCATGACTGATCTCCTTTTGTTTGATAATTGGAAAACAGACTGAAATCTAGCAATGATTATAATGGATAAAACTATCCTGCATCCATAGCCTTCAGTCTTGAGGCCTGACTGCTCTGTGAAAATCACACCGATGGAATTCTTTCCCTGAATTTTGATTGTCATCGGATGATCGAGCCGGACATGCCGGATATACCTGGTTTCCTGAACAGATGAAAAGTGCTTCCACCTGTTTCCAATTCAGGGTATCGTCCGAATCTTCCACGACCGTGATATAGGGAATGCCGAGCGATGTGATATTCTGAAAAAAATGGGAGCCCTGGGAAGGATCGGCATGAATCTGGCTGTTCTTCAGTTCGATGATGGCGCCCACGCCCGAGATATTTCGCCATTGGACCGGAATGCCCAGCCATCTGTCCGCCGATCCCCATCTTCCCGGTCCGATCAGCAGGTAGGGCCGTTTTTCCCGGCTCAGCACGGCATTGAATCCTGCCGATCTCGTCAGCCATCTGCTCGGTGGCATTGATTTGAAAATCCAGCGGCTTCACATAAACGATGTCTGAAATGCCATCGATGCTTTCCATTGCCCAGCGCATGCCGGGAAAAGCACAGGGGCTGCATGAAGATCATCGTCTGAAATGACCACATTGCGCTGGTCGATTTCTGTTGCCATGGGTCGCATCTGAAGAAAAAAGAATTCGTTTTTCCGCTGATCCTGGGTTCCCAGATTGACCGCAAACTCGATTTCCACCGGGCATCCCATGCCCTTCCTGCCGAGATCCAGCAGGTCGGAAAGCAATTGGGGAAGAGGGAACAGGTCGTGTTTGAGTATGGATGCAAAAGTGGGAATTTTTGAACCCGGCAATTGGCCGCTGTCCCGAATCCGGTGTTCGTCCGGAATATAAACGCTGGAAAGCATTCGAACGGGATATTCTGCTTCTGCCTCGTCAATTTCCCGTTTTTCAAGATTGGCGTATTGGCTGAAATTCAGTTCTTCCGGATAGTTCCGGATTTTAAGCGCATAAAAATACCGTTGGCAATTGCTCAGAATGTCTTCGACGGTGGTGAACTGAGGCAAAATCTGGGGATATCTGGGGGAAAACCTGACGGATTTTTCGCCTTCCACCACGGTTTTTCCCATGCCGATGGCAATATGGGCGATGCCGTCCTCGGATTTCATGTGGGAAACCGGATAAAAATTATGGGATTGGACCACGCCGGACACTGCCGGATAAAAATAGTCGCCGTAAGTCTCTCCGGTCAGCTGCTGAATGATCACGGCCATGGATTCTTCCTGGGGCTGACTGACCGAATTGCGGGTAAATGACCTGGGATCTTCATAATAGGTTGAGGCATATACCAGCTTGATGGCATGGATCAACTGCCGAAGCCGTATGGCCGGATCCGGGTGATTGTTCGGAATCATGTAGGTCTGATACAACCCGGCATAGGGCTGAAACTGGGCATCTTCCAGAAGACTGGAAGACCGGATGGACAAAGGGTAATGAACCTGAGCCAGAAATGCCTCCAGGTCGGATAACCAGCCAGTCCGGCATTTCCGCCTTTGAAAAAACATCCGAAATCTCCCGATCCGAAAAATCGTTTTTTGCGCAATACTGCAGTTGGTTTAACGCGATAAATGATTCAAATCCCTGGGTCGTGATGACCAGAGTTTTGGGGATTTGTATGGAAACCTGTGGATAAGCAATGAGCAGCGCCGGGTCCTGACGCAACAGTGCGGACATGAATGCAAGGCCTCTGGCTTTTCCGCCAAGGGACCCGTCCCCGATTTTGACGAAATCCATGATGTCGGAATCAAAGGTCTGGGCTCTGAACTGGGCCACCACCCCTTTTTGCTGGAGCTTTCTGACCGTGTGCAGACCGGAAACAATATACTGACGCAGGTCTGCCGTATTCTGGAATTCGCTGGCCTGAACCTCCCGGAATGTGGATGCCAGGGCAAATTCAGAGCGGGCCATCAGCCAGTTGGAAAAATGATTCCGGGTAGCATGGTAGATCAGTGATTCGTCAGGAATCTGCGCTATCTTGAGCTCAAGCGTTCTCAGGCTCGATGCCCGGTCAATTTCCTTGTTGTCCGGCATGCGAAAGACAAAATCGCCGAAACCCAGGTGATTCAGAAAAAAATCCTGAAGTTCAGACCAGCAGAGTGGGTGAATTTTTGTCCAGAAATATCGCCGGAATTTGCTCTGCCTTCATCCGGTTATGAGACTCCGAGCTGAGCATCAGAATCGGCAGATCCGGGATTTCCTGTTTCATGAAGGTCAGAATATCCGCGCCTGCCTTGTCGTCCAGTTTGCCGTTTCTGGGAATCCGGGTGTCGGAGATGATGCCGATCAAATAGGAGCGGTATTTCCGGCAAAGATTCATGGCTTCCTCATACGTTTCGGCCAGCATGATTTTCGGCCTGGATCGCATGCGCAGAAGCCGGTGTTCCTCGTTCAGTCCGACCCCCAATACCGCCTGGGTCTGTTTTACGATTTCCTTGTAAATCAGCGGCAGAAAAGATGAATAATATTGTGGCGAGTCTTCTACCAGAATCAGCACCCGAACCATGGCTCGCCGGGTGTCCCGGTCGACATTCAATCGGTCTTCGGCGTTTTTTACCAGCGCAAGCAAGAGATCAGAATTTCCGGACCAGATAAATACTTTGTCAATGCCCTTCAATTTTCCGATATTCTCCCTGTGGGAAAATGGACCGGAGGCTGTGGCAGAGCAGAATGACCGGAAGAGCCGGATGCTTTGCCTTGATTTTTACACCCAGGGTCTGGGCGTCCATGTCATCAAGATTCGGCATGGTGATGACCATATCAAACGTTTTTTGCTCCAGAAGGGTCAGTGCATTCCGGCCGGAAGATGTCCGGGTGACCCGTGGCGGCAGGCTCAAATTCAGACCGATGTACTCATTGACAATGCGTGAGGCCAGACTGCGATCCTCTTCCATGATATAGGCATCATAAGGGCTTGAAATCAGAAGAATCTCCCGAACCTTGATGGACATGATCTCATGAAACATTTTAAATTGAGAATAGAATTCGTTTGGAAGTTCGCTGTTTTTTAGGGTCATAGAACAAGATCCTTACCTCAAATCGAAGAAACCGCAATGTGGCATTTTAAATCTTTATCCGTGTCTTTGCAAAAACATTTTCAGCAAAACACCGGATATCGAAGATGCTGATTAGTAAAAATAAATTATTGACATTATAAATTAGCAAAGCTAATAAAAATTGATAATGAAAACTACTTAAAAAGCTGAAAAATACACAATGGCGTGAGAAATTCAGCTTCACAGGACAAAGGCGTCCATCCCTCAATGAGGGACGGGTGCCTTTTTTAGTTTCGGGGCTTCAAAGCGTATATTATGTTGAAATAGAATGTTGTGAATGGAAACTTGGGTTAATGCTTGTGGCGCTTTGAGAAGAATTTCGAAGCCATGCCGGGCCAAATGTTCTGACCTTGGCGCGCACAATTGAACCAGGAAATCAGCACGACATTTGAGTTGAACTAACAGTTTTTTTATAATAACCGGGATACAACGGGGTATTCTTTGCATTGGACAACGGCGTCCATTTTTTCTCTAAGGTGAACCATATTCACACGCTGCATTAATATTATTACAGAAAGGAAAAACAGACATGAACTTATCAACGCCTAACGCCAATGACGCCACCCTGACTTTCAACCGTTCCAAGAGCGTGGTTCCCATGAGTGGACTCTGTTCGCGCTGTATAGACGGCTGCCGCGGCAACTGTGAAGTCTTCCGGTCCACTTTCCGCGGCCGCGAAGTGATCTATCCGGCGCCCTTTGGTTCGATTACAGCCGGTGCCGACAAAAATTACCCCGTTGACTATTCGCATCTGAATATTCAGGGCTATGCCCTTGGCGCCACGGGACTTCCGGCAGGCGTAACAGTCAGCCCCGATACCGCCATCTTTCCCGCAGTCAACACCGAAACCGAATACGGTTGGGACATTAAAGTCAAGATGAAGGCGCCCATTTTCACCGGCGCACTCGGTTCCACGGAAATTGCCCGCAAAAACTGGGAACATTTTGCCGTTGGCGCCGCCATCAGCGGCGTGACGCTTGTCTGCGGCGAGAATGTGTGCGGCATTGATCCCAAACTCGAATTAAATGCACATGGGAAAATCGCCAAATCGCCGGATATGGATCGGCGTATTGATATCTATAAGCGCTTTCATCAGGGCTATGGCGAAATCCTGGTCCAGATGAACGTGGAAGATACCCGCCTGGGCGTTGCGGAATATGTCATTGAAAAGCATGGCCTGCAGACCATCGAACTCAAATGGGGACAGGGCGCCAAATGCATCGGCGGCGAAATCAAGGTTCGAAACATTGATCGCGCGCTTGAACTGCAGAAGAGAGGCTATCTTGTAACGCCTGATCCGTCCAGTCCCATTGTGCAGGCAGCCTATAAAGAAGGCGCCATCAGGGAATTCGAACGCCACAGTCGTCTGGGTTTTGTCAGCGAAGAAGGCTTTATGGCTGAATGTAACCGCCTTCGCGGCCTGGGCTTCAAAAGAATCACGCTCAAGACTGGCGCATACGGTCTTCGCGAGCTGGCCATGGCGATCAAATGGGGTGCCAACGCCAAGATCGACTTGCTGACCATTGACGGCGCTCCCGGCGGCACGGGCATGAGCCCCTGGCGCATGATGGAAGAATGGGGCGTTCCAAGCATCTATCTGCACTCGGCAGCTTATGAATTCTGCAAGAAACTCACTGACAGGGGAGAAAGAGTTCCGGATATCGCTTTTGCAGGCGGTTTCTCGAGCGAAGATGGGATATTCAAGGCCCTCTCGATGGGCGCTCCTTTTATAAAAGCCGTCTGCATGGGCCGCGCACTCATGATTCCCGGAATGGTTGGAAAAAACATTGCCGAATGGATCGACAAGAACGATCTGCCCAAGACTGTCAGCCAGCACGGTTCGACCATCGAGGAAATTTTTGTGAACTACGAGGCCATAAAAGACATGGTCGGCGCCAAAGCCATTGAGGAAGTCCCTCTGGGCGCCATCGGCATCTACAGCTATTCGGACAAGATCAAAGTCGGTCTTCAGCAGCTTATGGCCGGAGCCCGTTGCTTTACCGTTGGAGCCATCACCCGCAGGGAACTGATGTCTCTGACAGAAGAATGCACCAAAGTCACCGGTATCCCCTATGTAATGGACGCATACAGAGAAGAGGCTGAAGCCATCCTCAACGGATAACTGGTATTGTTTTTGCCATTAAACAAGAAAGCCCCTTTCCGTTTAAGGAAAGGGGCTTTCTTTATGAAGAAGACAGTTAACGCTTCACGAGATACGCTACACGGACTGTCTATTTCCGGTTGGCGTATTCCGCATACGTCATGGCTACCGTCCGATAGACAAAATGCGCCAGTTTGGAAAAAGGCAGATAGGCGAACAGGCAGAAGATAAAGATCAGATGGATGAAATACATGGCGTAAGACAGCCCTGCCAGGCCGCCGAGTCGGGTCATCTGCGTCAGCATGCCGGTCAGTCCCAATCCCAGGGCAAGTCCTAAAAGAGACCAGTCTTTGTAGCTGGAAACGGAATCTTTCTGGGAAAGCCGGCTTTTTATCATCAGCACGCTGCCGATAATCAGCGCGATTCCGCTGATATTGGCCAGCCACTTGACCGGATTCAGCTGCGAATACGGGCCGTGAATCTGGAATACGTAAAGAACGACAAAAAAGATGTTTGTAACGATGAAAAGACCGATAAAACCGAACAGCACCATCATGTGCGCTGTGGACCGTTCCCGGTTTTCCGTACATTCGTTGAATTTGTCATGTTTCAGGATCGTGGGAATGATGCGGAGAAATGCTTTTCCAAATTCCAGCGGATCAATCGATTTTTTATCGGTCTTTCCTTCCAGAAGCGCATTGGCATGAATGTCCGCCAGAAATCGTTTGAGGCCCAGCGCAAAAACGGACGCAGCCCAGATAAAAGCCGGAATCATGATCATGTCAACAAGCCAGGATGAGAAAAAATGCGAATGGACAATTTCATCGCCATCCGGGGTAAAGTCCAGCAGGCCGGTGATGAGGCCAAGAACGAGAAATATCACGACGGGAATGCCCATGAGAATCGGAAGTTTTTTGGGATCGTTCACCGCTTTTCCCAAAGCCTTGGGAATGGCGTATTCGGAGACTGCATAGGCGCGAATGGCCGAAAGCACATCGCCGGGTTTTGCGCCGCGCGGGCAGCGGGTCGAACAATCACCACAATTGTGGCACAGCCAGATATCGGCATTTCCGACCAGTTTGTCTTTTAAGCCCCAGGACGCTGCAATCATTTCCTTTCTGGGAAACGGCTTGGTATCCGGGGAAATGGGGCAGACCACGGAGCAGGTGGCGCACTGATAGCATTTTTTCAGATCGCCTCCGCCAAGAGCCGCGACTTCTTTGATAAACCCCACATCTGGCTCAACAAGGTACGCATCAGACATGATAAATCCTCCTTAATAAAAGGCTGATAGGCTGAAGACGTGAAGGCTGAAGGGTTTGATCACCTTCAGCCTCAACAACATTCAGCCTTTAGGTCTGTTAGTTTAGAAACCCTTCAAGGGGTTCGGTCCCATATCTGTGACGAGTTTGACAAAGTCATTGATGATCGTTGGAACTTTATCGAATTCATCAATGGCAATTTCAAACTGGGCGACCCGCTCCACTTCAAGCGCCAGGCTTGCCAGAGCCTCGCCGATTTTTTTCATGCGGATGCTGGCCAGCTCACTGCCTTTGACAAAATGGCACTGGTAGTCGTCACCGTGCTTGCAGCCCAGAACAAAGACGCCGTCCATACCTTTGGACAGGGCTTCCTTGATCCAGATGACATTGAGGGACCCCAGACAGCGAACCGGAATCAGCCGGACATCCGCGGAAAACTGCAGCCGGTTCAGGCCGGCAATGTCGATGGCCGGGTAGGCATCGTTTTCACAGACCAGACCCAGAATCCGCATCGGCGGCTCATCGAAGTCATCTTCCGAGGGAACCTCGATGGCCTTGACCATGGAGCCGACGCTGTCGACATTGTAGTCTGCAAAACCGATGATCCGCTCCGGGCAGGCGCCCATGCAGGTTCCGCAGCGCCTGCAGCGGGTGGGATTGGGCTTTGGTGTGCCTTTTTCATCATCATCCAGGGCGCCGAACGGACATTCCTCGGTGCATCGCTTGCACTGGGTGCATCTTTGAAAAAAGAAATCCGGAAATGACATGTCACCTGACCTTGGGTGAACCGCAACCCCGCGGTTGGTTGACTCGATGCACTGAATGGCTTTCAGGGCTGCGCCGGCAGCATCTTCCATGGATTCTTCCATGGTCAGGCCGCGGCGGATGCATCCTGCCGCATAGACCCCGGTTCTTTGGGTTTCATAGGGAAAGCAGATAAAATTGGAATCCGCATATCCATTAAAAATGGCGTTATCCCGGAATCCGGGTCCCTGGCGGTAAGCCAGATTCACCACCGGATCATCCACGGTCGCAGGCACCATGCCGGTACCCAGAACCACCATGTCTGCCTTTACCTGAATTTTTTCTCCCAAAAGGGTGTTGTCGGCTTCAACAATCAGGCCGGAGCCGTTTTGAGAAACACGGACCACTTCTCCCTTGGTGAGGAAAATGCCGGGGTCCTGCTGAAGGCTTTTGTAGAAAAGTTCCTGAAGTCCGGGGGTTTTCATGTGCTGATAGAAGATATAGGCCTTGCCGTCCGGAAAGTCTTCACGGACATATTTGGCCTGTTTCAGCGCAACCAGACTGGTGATGGAACCCGTATAGGCAAAGTCCTTGTCATCTCCCTGTCCCGGGCTTTGTACAAACACGACGGACTGGGCTTCCTTGCCGTCCGAGGGGCGAAGAATCTTGCCCTTGGCGGCGATTTCTTCAAACTGGTGATTGGTGACCACATCGGCAATGGCGCCATAGCCAAGGTGGGCGTATTCATCTGCGGCGGGTAAATAGGGCCGCCAGCCGGCAGCCAGAACCACGGCGCCGAATAACTCGCCATTGGGATCCAGGGACAGAATGTCGTTTTTGCCCGTGTTGAATTCTTTATACAGCTCGTTCAGTTTGTCCTTATCCAGTTCTTTGCCGCTTGCATCCACTTTCATTTCAGGCGGAAGCGGAAACGGAACGTCAAATTCCAGGGCTTCGCCGGGTTTTTTCAGGGTCACGGTAAACTCGCCGGGCTGGCCGGCAATACGGGCAACGACAGTGTCTGTTTTCACCGTGATGTTGGAGAAGGATTCGACTTCACGGATTTTATCCGCGATCATCGGCGGAATCAGGCTGGTATAGGGCTGGTTGACGGGCAGCTGTTTGCGGATTTTGGTCGCATATCCGCCGAGCTTGGCTTCTTTTTCAACAATGGTGACATCGTAACCGACTTTTGCCGCATCCAGTGCCGCGGAAATGCCGGTGATGCCGCCACCGATGACCAGAATCTTTCTGCTGAAGTTTTCCATCTTGTAAGGCTCGGGGATTTGAACTTTTTCAACCCGGACCATGCCCATCTTGAGGTAGTCATCGGCCAGCATCTGTGTATGGTTTATTTCAAGGGATTTGTCGCCTTTGGGGTGGGACCATACCACCTGTTCTCTTAAGTTCACCCGATCCACGATGCATCCGTCAAAACGGAAAATATCAAAATTGACCCGGCGGGAGCAGGCTGCAATCACCAGAGTGTTGACGCCTTCATCGCTGATGTCTTTTTTAAGCATGTCAACGCCGTCCTGGCCGCAAAGAAACGGATGGGTTTTGGCTGTTTTGCGTGCTTTTTTGACCGTAGCGCACAGGCCATCAATGTCCAGGGCATCTCCGATTCCGCAACCCGTGCAGATATAAACGCCATATTTTTTATCCATGGTTAACCTCCTACCTCCTTACCAGAGTTTGAATGGCTTTAAGGGCCATGCCCGTCGCATTCTGATTGGATGACACCACGTCCGCAGGCTTATTGGCGCATCCAGCAGCAAACATTCCGCCTTTGACAAAATCATTCACGATAAAGCCGTCTTCAGTATAGGTCAGATCGGCTGGAAGTTTGGCAAGGGCCGCTGTCGGCTGCATACCGGTTGCCAGGACGACCAGATCCACGGTCTGGCGAATTTTCTCGCCGGTTACGGCGTTTTCAGCAACGACCGTAATGTTGCGGGAACCTGGATCTTCGCTGACTTCGGCGACTTTTCCCTTGATAAAGAAGACATTTTTATCTGCCTTGATATTCTCGTAGAATTTTTCGTAACGGTAACCCGGGGTGCGAAGATCGATATAAAAAATATAGATTTTGGCATCCGGATACTGTTCGCGAATGTAGGTGGCGTGTTTGAGGGAGGCCATGCAGCAGATATAGGAGCAGTAAGGCAGATGGTTTTCATCGCGGGAACCGGCGCACTGGACAAAGGCAATGCTTTCCGGTGCCTTCTGATCCGAGGGCCGGGTGATTTTCCCGCAGGTGGGGCCGTTGGTGGAGGCCAGTCTTTCCAGCATCATGTTGGTGATGATATTGGGATATCGGCCAAAGCCAAGATTGTCGATCTTGCCGGCATCATAAGGTGTCCAGCCGGTTGCCCAGACCATGGCGCCGACTTTCAGATTGATGGTTTTGGCTGCCATGTCCAGATCAATCGCATCATACTTGCAGGCTTCCTTGCATTTCTTGGCATCTTCCGTGCCGATGATCTGCGGGGAAAGAACAAAACGGGCCGGCATGGACAGATCATTGGGAAGATATGCGCCCTTTGATCTTATTCATGCCGAAATTGAAATCCGACGAGACTTCGGCCTGGCAAACTGTGGCGCAATCGCCGCAGCAGGTACAGTTTTCATTGACATACCGGGGATTGATGCGGATGCTGGCATCGTAATTTCCGGGAGTGCCGCTGATTTTTTCGACTTCGGCCAGTGTCAACACCTTGATTTTGGGATTGTCCTTGATTCTTCGAAAATTGATCTCAAGACCGCAGGACGGAGGACATAGCTTGGGGAAATACTGATTTAACTGCGCTACTCTTCCGCCCAGGTAAGGATTTTTTTCGACCAGGAACACCTCGTATCCCACTTCGGCAGCTTCGATGGCAGTGGTCAGTCCGCTGATCCCGCCACCAACTACCAAAATGCTTCCACTAGCAGGGGCTGCTTTGTCTGCTGTCATGCTATCCCTCCGTGCATTATAAGGTTTGGGTTTGGTTTTCTGTTACAGGTTTAAGTGTTAGGGTTTAAGTTTTATGTGTTGTTGTCCGTGTCAGGCTTAAAACTTAAAACGTAAAACTTAAAACATAGTTTAAAAAAAACCTCCAGGCATCCGAAGATACCTGGAGGTGTAAGTATCCAGCTAAACTAATTCAAAGGTAATATCCATGATTAGGCAATCAGTTTGATGTAGTCTTTCTTGAAGACATCCCATTTGCCTGCTGCCGGATCATACTTGGAGTTGACAAAGCAGAACCAGTTGGCATCATCCTGTCCGGGATAATCGGCCTGATAGTAGAATCCGGGATAACGGGTTTCTTTCCGGAACTGGATGTGACGAAGGTGAGCTTCGACCGTCCAGATGCGGTGATAGATTTCCCATGCTCTCATCAGTTCATGAAGATCGCCGGCAGCCAGTTTTTCGCAGTCTTCGCGCATGGTGGCCAGAAGATCCATGACGATTTCCAGGCTTTTTGAGCTGGTCTGATAGTATGTAGCCGTTCCAGCGCCGTATTCATGGGTGGCCTTCATCAGGCGAAGGGCCATGCCGGAGGGTTTGACGTAAGTCGGGGTTGATGTCAACCGCAGTGGTGTATGCGCAGTTGTCCAGATAGGTTCTGACCGGTTTGTAAACCAGGTCGACCAGTTCTGTTGCGGTCTCTTTCATGGTGGGTTTGAAATCCGCATTGTCACGGACAAATTTCACCATCTGCTTTGGCAACCATACGGCCTTCGGCATGGGAGCCGGAGGAGAATTTGTGGCCTGAGCAGCCGACGCCGTCACCAGAGGTAAACAGACCGACGACGGTGGTCATGCGGTTGTAAACTTTGCCTTTGTGGCCCCATTTGTAAGCAGCCGGAACCCAGTCTTCATCCGGACCGGAAACCCACATGCCGCAGCAGCCGGAGTGTGAACCCAGAAGATACGGTTCGGTCGGCATAACTTCGGAGTTTTTCTTTTCAGGTTCGGTGTTGGTGGCGCACCACAGGTTGGCCTGTCCGCAGGTCATATCCAGGAAGTCTTCCCATGCTTCGGACTCAAGATGTTTGAGTTCTTTCTTGTCCATGGTTTTTCCCAGAGTTGCCAGAGCCGTAACCGTATCCATGATGATCGGACCGCGGCCTGCCTTCATTTCAAACAGCATCAGGTGGTTACGCAGACAGGTCGGGGTAACGGCTGCCGTGCCGTAAGGCGCGTATTTTTCCAGTTCTGCTTTGGCGGCGTCGCTGGCTGCAAAATTTTCACCCAGACCATTGAGGGTCTTGGCTTTGAACAGCAGGAACCATGCGCCAACCGGGCCGTAACCGTCTTTGAAACGGGCCGGGGTGAAACGGTTTTCCATCATGGAAAGCTCGGCACCGACTTTCATGGCCATGGTGTAGGTGGAACCAGCGTTCCATACCGGGTACCATGCGCGGCCTTTGCCTTCACCGACGGAACGGGGCTGATAAATGTTAACGGCGCCGCCGCAGGCAACCATGATGGTTTTGGCTTTGATGATGTAAACGATGTTTTCACGAACCGAGAAACCGACGGCGCCGGCAACCTGATTGGGGTTGTTGGCGTCCAGCAGAAGCTCGACGATGAAGCAGCGTTCAATGATATTGTCCATGCCCAGAGCGGTCTTGGCGGCTTCGGCAACGATTTTCTTGTAAGATTCACCGTTGATCATGATCTGCCATTTACCGGTACGAACCGGGGTTGCCCCGCCTTTCAGAGAGCCCATTTCAAGGCCTTTTTTGCCGTCCAGGGTTTTTCCGTCTGCATCTTTTTTCCAGACCGGAAGTCCCCATTCTTCAAACAGATGAACGGAGTCATCCACGTGGCGACCAAGGTCGAAAATAAGGTCTTCGCGAACCAGACCCATCAGGTCGTTACGAACCATCCGGACATAGTCTTCCGGGCTGTTGGTGCCGATATAGGTGTTGATGGCGGAAAGACCCTGTGCCACAGCACCGCTTCTGTCCATGGCGGCTTTGTCGCAAAGCAGGATTTTGGTATCGTCGGATGCCCATTTTTTGACTTCAAATGCCGTACCGCAGGCAGCCATGCCGCCGCCGACAATCAGAATATCAACTTCGCGTTCTACAACTTTTGGATCTCTTTCGGCCTTGGTTTCACCCAAAATTTTGTTCGGTAATGCCATGTTATATCCTCCTCAAAATTATATTTGATTCAAAGAGATGATCGAATAAATAGTCCGATGCTGATGGGTTAGACCAATGTCGGTTTAAGCAATTTCATGCCGTCTGCTTCTTCTGTTGAAAGCAGCTGGCTGTCCAGATCTTTGCCTTTTAAAGACAGATAACCATTGGCCTGGCCTTCCGGAGTGGTTCGGATGGGGAACTTGAAGCGTTTGATGAGTCCGTTTCTGAATTTGCAGGTCCAGACAACATCTTCGGTGCTCATCAGCGGCATGATGCTGCTTCCCATCGGTACGAAATCTGAATAACCACGGACTTCAATGGCCTGGGTCGGGCAAATCTTTACGCAGGAAAAACATTCCCAGCACTGATCGGGCTCCTGATTGTACGCTTTCATGGCGTTGGGGTCGAGAACCATCAGATCATTCGGGCAAATGTACATACATGCGGTTTTGTCTCCGCCTTTGCAACCATCACATTTTTCTGCAATTACAAAACTTGGCATTTAAAATACCTCCTGTTGTTGGCTTTTCATTAGTTCAAGTTAATACACGAATGCAAATTCCGGTAGCCTAAGATTAGGTCTGTTCAGCACCTCCCTTCATTTCTCCGCGGCCGCTGCTCATAGGCCGCTGTCTATTTGCAGCGAATGGGTTAAAAGTGCTCAATTAAAGGAAAAAATGAAAACGACTTGATATAACCATCTGGAATTCATCTCAAATGGCATGGTAATTGCTTTAAATTACAACACAATAAGTATCTATAAGGTTTTATAAATATCACCCGGTGTTTTTCTTGTCAAGCACTTTTGAAATTTGTCTTGCAGATCGATTCAGTCAAGCTCCGCTGGTATATTTGTCAGACAAGTGCCGCGATGTTTTGGCCACTGCAGCAGACAATGTTGCGATTTCCCTCTTTATATAATAGCGGGAATCATTTTCACGGTAAATAGCTTGCCAAAAGTTGGATAACTCCATAATATTGAAAAATATCAACTTCCGGCCTGCTGAAAAATGAATTTTCAGATGTGAACTGTCCCTGCATGAAATAACCGAAAACTTAATTCAATGAAACAGATGGAAAAAACTTCCATAAACATGTAAAGGGTATTTATGACCACAACCGCATCGGATTGCAATTTATTTACAGGCGCAAAGCGCTACGTTCTGGATGAAGAACTGGCAAGAATCGTCAATATCTCGATGGCGCTGGAAATGCCGCTGCTTTTAAAAGGTGAGCCCGGAACCGGCAAGACCATGCTGGCCCATGCCATTGCAGAAGTTCTTCAGATGCCGCTGATCATTCTGAATGTCAAATCCAGCATGAAACTGGTGGAAGCCCTGTATCAGTATGACACCCTGACCCGGCTGAATGACAGCCGGTTCGGCGACTCCAAGCGGGATGTCAGCAATATCGAGGATTATATCAAGATGGGAAAAATCGGTCAGGCCTTTACCGCCGATGCCCGAACCGTGCTGCTGATCGATGAAATCGACAAGGCGGATACGGATTTTCAGGATGACATGCTGGATGTTCTGGATCAGATGGAATTTGACATCATTGAAATCGACAAAACCATCCGGGCCAGACACCGGCCGGTGTTCATCATTACCTCCAATGCCAAGAAAGACCTTTCGGATCCGTTTCTGGGCCGGTGCAATTTTCATCACATTGCCTTTCCGGATCCCAAGATGATGCGCAAGATTCTCAAAGTGCATTTTCCGGAACTGGACAACGAACTGACGGAAAACGCCATTGCCGCGTTTTACAGGCTGCGGGAGCTTGAAGCAGTTGAAAAACGTCCGGCCACCCGGGAGCTGATCAACTGGATTCGGGCGTTGTCCGCTGATCCGGATTTTAAACCCAATCGACTGGCAAAGGGGGATGTCCCGTTTATGGGCATTCTGTTTAAAAAGAGCCAGGATTTTGCCCGTGCAGCCAATGCCGTCACCCGAAGGCGATTGTTTTAGGATGACTGAAATGATAACCAGATCCCGGCCTTCATGTACCGTGGTGCGGTTGCGATAGGAAATACTTATGTTTGTGGATTTTTTTTATCAGATCAAGGAAGCCGGCATCCCGGTAAGTCCCACTTCATTTTTGACCCTTCACCGGGCGCTTCGACAGGGGCTGGTCACCAGCCTGGGAGATTTTTACACGGCCTCCCGGTCCATTCTGGTGAAAAGCGAGCGGTATTTCGACCTGTTCGATCAGGTGTTTGCCCATCATTTCAAAGGGGCTGAAATGCCGGACCAGGAAGGGTTTGCTCTGGACGAAATGGCCAGAAATCTGCTGGATGACTGGCTGCAGGATCCCAAGACTTCTGGCCGAAGCCCTGGGCATCGATGAATCGGAGCTGAAGAAAATGACGCCGGAGGAACTCATCGAATATTTCAAGGAGCGCCTGAAGGAACAAACCGAACGCCATGACGGCGGCAGCAAGTGGATCGGCACCGGCGGCACCTCCCCGGTGGGTCATTCCGGACGTCACCCCGGCGGCATGCGGGTGGGCGGCATGTCCCGGAACCGCTCCGCGGTAAAGGTCGCCATGGAGCGGCGATACAGGGATTATTCCCTGGACGGCCCCCTGACCCAGGCCATGGTCGGAGAAGCCATCAAGCGGCTGCGTCACCTGGTTCCCTCCGGTCCCAAAGACCAGGTGAATGTGGAGTCCACCATTTATCAGACCATGAAAAACGCCGGAGAAATTGAAATTGTCTTTGACCGGAGCCTGAAAGACCGGCTCAAGGTGATCCTGGCCATCGACAACGGCGGCTGGTCCATGGACCCTTATGTGGAGGTGGTGCAGACCCTGTTTGATTACGCCAAGGCCCAGTTCAAGGAAATCAAGACCTTTTTTTTCCACAATACCATCTACGATACCCTCTGGAAAGATCCGTCCCGATACAAGGAACCCAAGCGGGTGGAGGAATTTGCTTCTTTTGACCCGGACACCCGGCTGATTCTGGTCGGGGATGCCAGCATGGCCCCTTATGAGCTCATGGCCAGAGACGGCTCCATTCACATTGAAGAGCGCACGTCCAAGCCCAGCATCGAGCGGCTGAAATTTCTGTCCGAAACCTTCAAACACAGCGTCTGGCTGAATCCGGCGCAGGTCTCCATGTGGAATTACACCCCGAGCATTTCGGCCATCGGCCGCATCTTCCCCATGTTCGAACTGTCCATCGACGGCCTGGAAAAGGCAGTCGCGCAACTGATGGTGAAAAATTAGGAAACATTAACGTACATAAAAGGATAACTATAAATTGCAGCCTGCGGCATTTATCTGCTGCCGGACCAAAGTGCTTCTCTAAGCCCGGATTTCCTGTCGGTTCTCCGCGAAACAGCGCTGACAAATACTTCTTCGTTTCCCCAGATATCGACTTTTCCCCTGGCCCGCGTGATGCCGGTATAGATCAACTCTCGGGTCAGGACCGGAGAATCATTTCCGGGGAAAAGCATATGCACCCGGTCAAACTCGGAGCCCTGGCTCTTGTGAATCGTCATGGCAAAGACCGTCTCGTGCGCGGGAAGACGCACCGGAGAGAGATTGCGGACCCCGCCGTCGGGGGCGGGGAAAAAAACACGGGGGCTGCCATCTCCTTCCAGGTCGGGGAAAGAGATTCCGACGTCTCCATTGAACAGTTTCAGATTGTAATCGTTGACCGTGATAAGCACGGGTCTGCCTCTGTACCAGCGCAGTTGCGGATCGATCAGCCCTTTTTTCATGAGGATTTCCTCAATCAGGACATTGATATCGGCCACCCCATAGGGTCCCTGGCGAAGGGCGCAGAGAACCCGGAATGCGTCAAAACGCCCAAGCGCTTCCGCAGCTGTCCCTGCCGCGAGATACTTGCCGTACCCGTCGATGACGGCATCTGTCAGCGCCTTTTTGAGATCCTCGGGTTTTGGTACATCGTGCCAGACAATATCGGCGCTGTCGCCTTTGAGTATGGCGATGGCATCCTCGCCATTTCCGGCGTTGACCGCCCTTCCTGCAGCCCCGATCCCGCTGTCGGCGGGGAAACGGTAATTCTTCTTTAAAACAACCAGGGAATCGGCAAGCGGGGGCAACCGCTCGTCAGGCGGTGCAGGGGGAATCCGATCGCCAGTGAGCTCGAAAAAAAGATCGCTGAATTCATTCGAAAAGACCTCCTGTTGCCCGGCGCCGCACATATCGCCAAGTGCCGCCCCGGCTTCGACCGAAGCAAGCTGATCCCTGTCCCCCAGGAGGATAAGCCGGGTATCCGGTTTAAGCGCCGCTGCAAGCTTTGCCATCAGCGGAAGCGCAACCATGGAGGCCTCATCGACGATGACCACATCGAACGGCAGCGGATTCTTATCCGAATAGCGGAAGTGCACGGAACCGGCAATGGGACCCAGGAGCCGATGGATGGTCGAGACCTCGCGCGGGATGCGCTCAATGATGGCATCCGCGCTGCCAAGCGTTTCCGACATTGTGCCGATGGATTCCTTGAGCCGCGCCGCCGCCTTGCCGGTCGGGGCCGCCAGGGCGATCCGAGCGGGGCCGTTTTTTGCCTGCTCCAGGAGCAGCGATAGTATCTTGACAACGGTTGAGGTCTTGCCGGTCCCGGGTCCACCGGATATGATGCAGAATTTTTTCCGGAGTGCGGCCAGTGCCGCCACCTTCTGCCAATCGGCCCCTTTCTCTGCAGCAGCGGGGAAAAGCCTTTCCAGCCCATCGGCCAAAAGCATCTTGTCGATCGTATCGCAGGGAATTGCAGTCTTATCCAGGATGACCTGCGCCAGGTCCCTCTCATACTTCCAGTAGCGGTAGAGGTAGAGTCGCCCGTCTGCGTCGAGGACCAGCGGCCGGAAGTCCCCGGGAGAGCCGACTACCGGCGTCTTAAGCAGAGAAGGATGCAGGTCGTCGAACTCGGGAATGCTGATCGCATCCCCGTCAATCCGGATTTCCCTGCCGGCGATCTCCGCCAGATTCAGGCAGATGTCGCCACTGCCCACCGCACTGCTCAGCAGGGAGACAACAGCCTTGAGGATCGCGGAGGCTCCTTGCGATTCTCCGAGGATAAAGTCGGCAAAATGCCGATCTATTGCGCTCAGTTCGAAAACCTTCGTCACCACCTTATCCTCCGTCCTGAATCAGGCGCCTGGTCAATTCGTCAATCATCTCCATGGGCGGCATGTCCCGGAAATAACCAAATGATTCACCCCGCTCCGGGCTCACGCCCCGGAGAAACACATACAGCACCCCGCCAAAGTGGGTCGCATAATCATAGCCCCTGACCCGGAGCGACAGGTATCTGTTTAATGCCACCGTGTAGAGCAGGTACTGGAGCGGATAAAGATTGCTCTCCATGGCCGTTTTGAGAGATTCCCGTCCATAGTCCTCCACCCGGTAGCCCAGATGATTCGATTTCCAGTCCACGAGATAGTACTTGCCGCCGTGTTCGAAAACCATGTCCATGAAGCCTCTGACCATTCCGCCCACGGGCTTGAACTTCAGGGAGGCACAGACTTTATTCATGTCGGCCGCCTCGTAAAGCGCCCCCCATTTTCGCAGACAGGCACCCATAAGATCAGCGGTGACAAACTGAAGCGGAAAGAAAAACTCCAGCTCGCAAATCCAGCTTCCCTGCTTGATTCCGGCCAGATTGAAGGCCCCTTCAGGTGATGCCAACGGGGTGGTTATGACGCTGTTGATGGTATCGCAGACATGGGGGTGCCACTCCCTGCTGTAACCAAACTTTTCCAGCCCATTTGCCACCAGGGAACTGACTGCTTCGGGAACTGCCATGGCAAAATCCAGCTTCTCGAAGATCTCGTGGAAAAAAATACCGGCCTGCGCCCCCCGGGGAAAGGTGAAAATGCTTTTTTCCTCCGGAGCATCCGCATCCATGGGTCTTGGCGCTGTATTTCCGGCATTTATCTCATCGCGGTCCGGCAGCTCGATGGCGCCTGCCTCGTGGGAAGCAAACGCTGTAAAACTTGCCACGCGCCAGTCCCTGCTGATAGTCCCGGAAAAATTGACGGCCGGCAATCGGCTTCCCGTCATCCCGGATCGGGACATAAGCGGCAGAGACCGATTCGGGTAACCGGGCAACCGAGATTGTTCCGTCTCCTTTTTCCTGAAAGACCCGTAATTGATCCTGCATTGTTTCCGCAGGAAGCATACTCACTTCGCCTGCCAGCAGGCTGACCGGGTTAGCAGAAATCCTGGTTTCTGCAGAGGCGTGAAAGAGATAGGCGAGGGAGGATGTTTCCGGTCTGCTTATTTTGCTCTTGGCGGCAATTTTCCCGGCCAGCAGGTAACAACGGTATTTTGCCCGGGTGACGGCCACATAAAGGAGACGGAGATCTTCGGCAAGCATTTCCTTTTGCGAGACGATCCGGTTGCTGTCATACGCGGGGGAGCCGAAGTCCTTAACCAGGGTAAGGTCGTCATGGAAGGCGACAACTTCGTCATTATCCTTGATGCCGCCCCACATGAAGGGGCAAAAAACGATCGGATACTCGAGTCCCTTGCTGACGTGGACGGTAACGATCTTGACAGCCTTTTCATCGGTTTCCAGCCGAATCTGGTATTCCTCGGACGCATCCTCTGCACTGACCCGCTCGCCAAACCAGGTGACGAGCCCTTCAATGCCGAGCCTTTGCTCGTGAGCCTTGCGGTGAATGACCTCAAAACAGTGAAGAAGATTGGTCAGCCGACGCTCCCCGTCGGGATGCCGCAGGAGCCTGCCCCGTATTTCTTCCCTGGCCAGCATGGAGTGCGCCATAACCATAAAACCCCGGTCTGTCCAGGATTGATGATATTCGCGGAACTTGAAAAGACAATTCTCCCAGGCAGGCTCATCGTCAAGGAGACGGGCAATATCATCCCCCGTTCTGCCCAGGATGTCGGTTACCAGGGCCGCGCGGACCTTGGGCTCGCTCCGGGGGTCGGCGAGGGCGGAAAGGAGCGTGCAGACTTCTTTGGCCTCGTCAGTAGCAAAAATACTCATGTCACTTTGCATAACACTCGGAATGCCCCGGTTTCTCAGCGCTTCCTGGATATAGCCTGCCTGCCGGTGGCTGCGGACGAGAACCGCAATGTCTCCGGGGAAAAGCGGATGGTCATCGATTACAGCCTTGCCGGCCGCCCCTTCCTGAAGCAGGCGGACGATCTCCCCGGCCACCGCCGGAGGGACAATCGCGTTGGCTTTCCCCACATTCACCGGTCCGCCGTCCGCCCCCGGAGGCATAAACCATATCTGGAGCGGTGCGGCTTCGTCAAAAGGGCACAGCGGCAGTTTTCCACTGTTCTGCCTGCCGGATGTTACCGGATGATAAGAGATCCAGTCGTACACAAATGCGTTGGCTGATTTATTTTCGTTGGTGAAGATTGTGTTTAAGGCGGCAAGAAGCCGGGGAGACGAGCGCCAATTGCCGGTCAGGGTGAAGCGCTTGTCTTCCGCCACATCCTCGGCGGCTTGCTTGTAGGCGAAGATATCGGCCCCCCGGAAGCTGTAGATCGCCTGTTTCGGATCGCCGATCAAAAAAAGCGGGCAGTCGGTGCGGGCGTAAATATTTCTGAAGATATCGTACTGGACAGGGTCGGTATCTTGAAATTCGTCTATGAGAGCTGCCCGGTATTTTTTCCGAAGGCTTGCCGAGAACGACATGCCGCCCTCCCCGTCCAGCGCCTGATAAAGGGTATTGAGAAGGTCGTCGAAATAACGGACATTCTTCTCCCGTTTCAGGATGGGAAGGCGCTCCGTGCAGAACAGAACAAGTTCCCATCTCAGGGCGAGGAAGCGCGCATCTATATTGTTCTGCAGTTCCTCACACCTGTCAAAGAAAGGATGAACCGGCGCCGTCCCCGTCGGTTTCGTCCCCTTGGCAATTCCGGAAGTGCTGAATTTGCTGAAAACCGGAAAAAGATCGAAGGGGTTGTCGCCGGCAACATAAGCGTCCATCCCTTTGAATAGTTCGGGCAGAAGATCGGCCCTGTAAGCGCCCGCGGCTCTGCTGAGGCCCTTGTGGCTCCGGATGATCTCCGCAATTTCCTCCCTGTTCTCCCGCCAATCTTTCCGCGCCTTGTCATAGGAAGCATGGCACTTCTCTTCGATGGCCGCGATCTCTTCCGCACTGAACCAGGGTATGACTTTCATTTTAGGGTTGGACAGCATCCCCTTGACGAAACCCATGAAGGTCTCGGGGGAGTAACCTTTAAACAGTGTGTATTTAAGAAGGGGTGAGGAATCGGACAAAGAATCGCATCCGCCAGAAATCATCCACGATTTCCTGTAGCAATGCTGTTTGGTCGGTGACCAGTTCCGTGTCATAAAGGGAGCCGCTCTCAAAGGCGTTTTCCTTGAGGGCGCGCAGGCAGAAGCCGTGGATGGTAAAGATCGAGGCAATATCGAAAGAATTAAGCGCCCGGTCAAGTTTCTCCCGGGCTTTGATCCGGCCGGGACCGTTTTCATTGATGTTGTTAGATAAACCCGTAAGAAACGTGTCTTTCGTTTCCGCGCCGTCAATGACCCTGACGGCATTCCGGATCTGGTTGCGGATTCTACCGCGCAGTTCTTTTGTTGCCGCCTCAGTGAAGGTTACAACGAGGATCTGTTCAGGGCTAAGATCTTTTTCTATGAGAAGCCGCAGATAGAGACATGCGATAGCATAGGTCTTTCCGGTTCCGGCACTGGCCTCGATCAGATTCATCCCCGAGAGCGGTATACGCAAATGATCCAGTTCAATCATGGCTGTTTCCTATATCTGGTGTTGAAGCAGCGGTCCCAGCAATGCGCGGGCAATATGCTCAAATTCGGCATTAAACGGGTCGCCATGGCCAAAACAGCGCCGGAAATAGGGGTCCCTGCCTTCTCCGGGGATGTTGTTGAAACCATCCGCCCATTTTTTCCGTGCATTCTCCAAATCCCATTTCTGTTTATCGGCATACGCCATGGCCGAAGCGGGAAAAAACCGCAGAGGGGCCGTCAAACCCTGCCAGTACATGCCGAGGAGAATCTGCAGGATAGTCGGCGGCATCTTCCACCGGAGCAAAAATATTCGCGCCGTCGGTCATGATCAGCAATGTTTTCCGGGGGTAATTCCCCTGCCGCACCGTATTGAGGACAAGATGCTCTATCCAGGCGCGCAACCGGTCTTTCGCTTTCAGTTTCGTACAACGATAGCGTATCATCCGATCCGGCCAGATGCGATCCAGCCGGCCGGTCAACCTGAAACCCGCCAGATCAAGGTCGAAATCAAGCGGGGCCAATTGGGGCATGCCGCCGAATTCGTCTTGCACGACCTGGAGAAAATTCATCAACCTGGCTGACCGCGGTCTCGAACACCATCTCGCCGTGGCGTGCCGGTGGGATGATCCCCCGGCAGCGGGCAACGGAAAGGTAATCACGGGGATTGCCGCCTCGGAGAGAAATCTCCAGCAGTTCGGTCTTCAGGTGATAGGATTCCAACCCGTCAACGGAAAAAGGCTCTCGCTCTTCAAGCGGCGTGGCGCCACCCTCAAGGCGAATCCCCAGCCTGTTTTCCAGGAAGAATTTCGCCGGGTTGTCAAAGAACCGCAGAAGCGTTGCCAAAGGGACATCCTGCCACGCATCGGCCGGTGCGGCAAGGGGAGTTGCCAGAAATTCGCAAGACTCCCCGGGGCCGCTTCGTTTTTCCAGAAGCGCGGCGCAATTCTCGGCCGAATAACTGAATAACGGCGAGCCATCGGTAAAATAGTCCCGGCTGAAGGCCTGGAGGCGATGCCTGGTGACGAGAGGGTCCGCGGCTGCACTGTTCTGACCTGCGGTGAACCCCCGGTCGATCGCATCCAGAAGCTCGCTTACCAGAACCGAAGGCGGAATTTGGCTGTTATCCTTGATGCTCTGGCCGACATAGCTGATGTAGAGACAGTCACGCGCCGAAAGGATGGACTCGAGAAACAGGTAGCGGTCCTCATCACGCAAGGAACGGTCGCCTCGCCGGGGGTTGCGGGCAACAAGGTCGAATCCGGGGCCGGAGTTCTGCCGGGGGAAGGCGCCGTCACTCATGCCGATAAGGGCTACGACCCGGAAAGGAATGCTTCGCATGGGGAGCATGGCACAGAATGTTATGCCGCCGGTCATAAAGCCAAGCCCTTTTTCCGCCTGATCCAGGCGTGTCGTAAGCCAGGCGCGGATGACACTCAGTTCTACTTCATCACCGAACCCGGCCATCTGCCCCACGTCACCGATGGCTGCCACCACGTCGGCAACCGTGGCCAGTTCACGGGCCATCTCTTCATCCGCACGGATAAAACCCGATAAAAGGCGGCTGCATTGATCTTTCCACGCACCGAGGGTCCGGGGCCTTGTCAGGGTATCGGCCATGTCGGCAACACTGTTGATGAATTCGGCAAGTTTGCCGAGGGTCTGGGCGGCGGCGCCTTCTATCTCGTCGTAAGGGAGCTTGCCGTTGAACAGGCGGCCATTCTCATCGGGCATGGCGTAGCCCAGGAGCAGCCGATCCAGTCCGGCCCGCCAGGAGTTCTCCCGATAGCCGGGGAGCCCCAGGCGGACTCGGCTCTGTTCATCGATTCCCCACCGGACGCGCGTTTCCTCGATCCAGCCGCGGATGATTTCGAGCTCGTCATTGTCCAGGTCAAAACGTCTTCTGACCGGAGCCGCTTCAAGGATATCGAACAATTGAACGACGCTGAGCCGGCTGCCGGGGAGGTCAAGAAGCTTCAGCATCACGGATGCGATCTGGCCCTCGCTTTTCAGGCGCCGATCTGCAATGGCGTATGGGATTTTGAGAGAGGCATCCTGACACCCGTCGAAGACCGAGGAAATGTACGGCGCATAGGTCTCAATATCGGGGGTCATCACGACGATGTCCCGGGGCACAAGCCCGTCTCTTTGTTCCAAAAGGGCGAGGAGATTGTCGTACAGAACCTCTATTTCGCGCATCGGGCTGTGGCAGGAATGGATCTGGATAGCGCGGTCATCCGGATCGATGGATCTTTTTTCCAAAGGGTCGGAGAGGCTGAGAATATCGGTTTGTATGTCCTGAAGCAGTGAGGCTCCGCCCGGATCTTCGTAGAGATCTTCCTGAACGGCAGCCGCATCCCCGATCTCGATGACCATGTCGGAAAAGTCACGGCCGAGTTTGCCGAGGGATGCCAGAAGAGGATTTCCTTCGATCCGCAAGGCGCCATCCTTGGCCGCCAGCCGCGCTTTTGCCTTATTCGGGATGATGTCGGCCCAATATTCGCGGGTGGGGCTCAGCAGGAAAAGGTTGACATCCGTGATCCCTGCGATCGCAGCCAGGAGTTCCATATGATATTTCGGCAGATATGAAATGCCGAATACCGAGATCCTTTCCGGTATCCTGTTGTCGGCCGGTATGCCCGTCATCATCCGGCGGCAAAAGTCGTCCTTAAGGCGCCCCCGGTGGCATCCTTTGCTGACTGTCACCAGTTCCCGCCAGAGGACGGCCTGCCACTTCTCGCCTTCACTGCCCGTTTCTTTGCCGGCTTCCCATCCCATCAGCAACTCCGGACGGAACAGGGTGTACTGGTCGAAGGTGTCGGCAATACGTTCTGCAAGCTGAAAACGCTTGAGTCCGTCTCTGTCTCCAACCAGGTAGTGTTGCAGCGGGGCAAATTCCTCGCGGTTCAGGAAACCCGGCAGCATCCCTATAATCTGCCACGTAAGAACTTCCGGAGAAAAGGAGGATGCATCATTGGAAACCTCGGGAAGGATAAGGCTGAAAAGCTGTAACACCATGGCATTCGGAAACGGATAGCGGCAGTTGGCCCAGACACCGAAATGCTTTGCAAGTTCCATTGCTACCCATCGCTGCATCCCCTTGCTCTGCACGACAATAACTTCAGGCGACAGGGCAGAAGCAAGGGGCTCCTCGAGCACTTGGGCAAGGGCCTGAAGCAGTTTTTCCATACGGTTGCTGGTGTAAATATTAAGTGGCATGGATCTTAACTTCTCCCGGTTTTCGCGGATGATTAAGCTGTTTTTTCTATGATATCACTTCCACTATAAAGGAGGCAGCGTGAGAAAACAAGGCGATACAGTCCAGGCGTATCCGGATTTATCAGCGCTTTCTGTTCGACAGTGTTAAGCGAAAAGGGGTTGATGATTTACTTTAAGGAGAGGTATACTATCAAACGGGTAGAACATCGGAGACGGTCATGGGGTGCGTTGGCCTGATATCGATGAAGATATCAGTACTGAAACCCGCTGTTATGCGGCGCTATAGGAGAGATCTTTGAATAAAGGAATATTGAGTGCTGCGGGAGCGTATGCGATATGGGGGTTGTTTCCTTTATATTGGAAATGGCTCCAGCACGTCCCCGCGCTACAGTTGATTTGCCACCGCATTTTGTGGTCGTGCCTCATACTGGCGGGTGTGGTCCTGTTTTTGCGCCGATCGAGGACATTCCGCGATACAGCTATGACGCCTTCGGTTGTACGCATCTATATGGCCGCCGCGCTGCTGGTCGGAATCAACTGGCTGGTTTATGTTTGGGCGGTCATCTCCGGTTTTATCATCGAAGCGAGCCTGGGCTATTTTATCAACCCCCTTCTCAGTATTCTTCTGGGTGTCATTTTCCTGCGCGAACGCCTGCGTCCCTGGCAGTGGGTGCCCATTGGAATAGCTGCGCTGGGCGTCCTCTATCTGACCTTTACCTATGGCAGGCTGCCCTGGATTGCCCTGACGCTGGCATTCACTTTCGGCCTCTACGGCCTGGTCAAAAAGATTGCGCCACTTGGCTCGCTCTTCGGCTTGGCCCTGGAAACGGGTCTTTTGTTCCTGCCGGCGCTGCTCTACCTCGTTTATGCCAACAGCATCGGCCGGGGCGCATTCCTGCATACCGGCGCAGGTTCAGATCTGCTGATGGTCGGCGCGGGTCTGATAACGACCGTTCCGCTGCTGATGTTTGCATCCGCACTGCAGCGTATCCCGCTTTTTCTGGTAGGAATTCTGCAATACATCACCCCCACACTGCAATTCCTGATCGGGGTGCTGATCTATCATGAACCGTTTACCTACGACAAGCTCATCGGTTTTGGTCTCGTTTGGGTCGCACTGATTATCTTTGGTGTTGAAGGATTTTTCGCCCATCGTGGGCAAGTCGCTGAGGCCGTCTGACACCCCCGCCGTATTGAAAAACGAGTCAAGGAGGGCAGGAGAACCTGTCCTGAAGCCCTCGTTCCACTGTGACCACAAAGTCCTGGACATTGGTTAAAATGGATCTGGCGGTCAGTGATCCCCGGTCTGCCAGTTTGCTGGCGGCAAATTCCGACATGTCCACCGAATAAAAATAAACGGGTCTGATCCGCTGGTCCGCCATGACCTGGTAGGATGGCGTCATGTTGCCGGTGGCAATGGTGTGAAGCTGGGTGGCCATGGCGATAACGGTTGTGGCTTTCTGGGACAGTTCCCGCATCTGGTTCTGGGCTTCATAGACGTTTCCGGCAACTTCCGGAAGGGGTCCGTCGTCCCGGATGGAGCCTGCCAGAACATAGGGGATGCGGCTTAAGGTAACCGCATGCATGATGCCGTTTTGAACCAGTCCCGTTTCAATGGCTTTTTCAATGGAGCCTGCCGCCCGGATGCGGTTGATGGCATCCAGATGTTTGTAATGGCCCAGGGGAAGCGTTCGCTTGGAGTAAATTTCCTGACCCAGCGCGGTTCCGAATATGGCGCCTTCCACATCGTGAGCGGCAAGGGCATTTCCCGCCAGAAGCGCATGGACATAGCCGTTTTCGACCAAAGAGACAAAGGCGTTTCTGGCATCCCGGTCAAAGACGACCGCAGGCCCCAGAACCCACAGGATGAATCCGTGCTCTTTTTCGTGATGAATCAACTGGTACAGCTCGTCATAGTCAATGGAAAAAGAGGTTTCGCGGGTCAGATGGGACCGGAATGCGAATTTTTCGGCCATTGCGTTCGGGAAAACAAAGGCATTGGTGTGAACCAGAATGCCATCCTGGCCATTTTCGCTTCTGCCGCAGGCGACCAAGATCGCCGGCGTTTAACCGGCGAAGCTCCATAACCGTCAGGGCGTTGCCGGGTTTAAGCACCACTGCGCAATCCATGCGGGATTTTTCAAGCAGGACCCAATTGCCTTTTTCAATATGCAGGTATTCGGGATATACCGATGTGGCGTGGTAGTTATCCGGAGCCACGCCATTTGCCGGCGCCGGGAGAAAACGCACGCAGGGGGCATTTTGCAGTTCCGGGCCGCTGAAATCCGGAGCGTGAAAAGCAGGCATTTGAAATTGCATGATCATTTCCTTTCCGGCGTTGTGGGGCCGCGTACTTTTCAGTGATTCATGTGATCGGTCATGTCCGTTTGAACAACCGCTCAATCTCCTGTATGGGCCACTGAATCCATGTGGGCCGGCCATGGGGGCAGTGGGCGGGAATCCTGCAGGCTTCAAGCTCTTTGATCACGGTTGCCATCTCCGCAAGGGTCAGGGACTGATTGGCGCGTATGGCGCCGTGACAGGCCATCAGCTTCAGGCAGTCGTCCAGGGTTTTTTCCATGTTTGCCGACAAACCCGTCTCCATGATGCGGTCCACCATTTCGATCACCAGGGGCTTGGTTTCCCTTCCGGAAAGGATCGTAGGCACGGATTTGATCACAAACGACTGTTTCCCGAAGATTTCGATTTCAAAACCGTACCGGCAAAGATCCGGAATGAGTTTCTCCAGGATCAGCGCCTGCCGGTAACCCAGATCCAGGGTTTCCGGAATCAGCAGCCGCTGGACTGAAATCCGGCGCTCCATGGACTTGTCCGCCAGTCGCTCGTACAGAATCCGCTCATGGGCCGCATGCTGATCCAGCAGAATCAAATTCTCACCGGACTCACAGAGGATATAAGAGTTAAAAAACTGACCGAGAGGATTCAGATTGACAGCTTGTGGCGTTTCCCACAACTGCGGCTGATTCTTTGGCCTTGGCGGACTGAAGAGGGCCGGCGGATCAGGCGGGGCGTCGGGCGCGGAACCGGGGGCGGATTTTAAGCCAGCCCTTCCGGCAGAATCTCCATTGCCGGAAGGGCGGAGGGTGTAGGGATATTTTATTTCAGCACGCGCCGGCGCTTCGGATATTGCTGCCGGGCCAAGGCGTTTGGACGGAGTCCAGGACGGCTTTTCTTCATGGACGAGTCCGGCCGAAACCGCGGCAACAATGGCGTCATAAATATGCTGCTGACGGGAAAACCGGATTTCCTGTTTCGACGGATGGACATTGACGTCCACCTGGTCACAGGGAACAGTAATGAACAAAACCGCCAGCGGAAACTGCCCTTTCATCAGGCGCCCGCCATATGCTTCCATCAACGCATGCTGAACCATCCGGTTGCGGACGGACCGTCCATTGACAAAAACAAAAACACCCTGGGAAGTGGCTCGGGTGATTCGGGGAAGCGACATCCAGCCGGAAAGAGAAACCCCGTCATTTTCGGTTTGAATGGGGAAAAGGCCTGAGCGAAAATCCTTGCCGAGGATGTCGGTGATCCGGCCGGCCGGGTCCTCCGCGGCAGACCAGTTCTGCAGAACAGATCCGTTATGGATCAGCTTGAAGTGGATCTTTGGCCATCCCAGGGCAATGTTTGAAATCACATTGGAGATGTGCCCCATTTCAGTAGGAATGGTTTTTAAAAATTTCTGTCTGGCAGGGGTGTTGAAGAACAGGTGTTTGACCGTGACCTGGGTTCCGCAGGGAGCGCCGGTATCCAGCACTTTCAGCAGTTTTCCGCCTTCCAGGACAAGTTCCGTTCCGGATTGCGCTGTTTCTTCCCGCGTCACCAGTATCAGTCTGGACACCGAGGCAATGCTGGGAAGGGCTTCTCCCCGGAACCCCAGGGTGCTGATGGCAAACAGGTCGCTGTCCGAATAAAGCTTGCTGGTGGCATACCGCTCGATGGACAGCAGCGCATCGTCCCGGCTCATGCCGCTGCCATTGTCGCTGACCCGGATCAGGGACCTGCCGCCTTTTTCAACCTCGACCTCTATCCGGGTGCTTCCGGCATCCAGGGCATTCTCAACCAGCTCCTTGACCACGGATGCCGGGCGTTCAACCACTTCGCCGGCAGCGATTTTATTGGAGAGAATTTCAGGAAGGATGCGGATTCTGGACATGGATCACTTAAAAAGCTTTTCCCGAACAAACCGTTCGACAAATTCGGCATCCAGGGGGGAAAGGTCATATTTCAAGCACGCTTCTTCGATCAGTTCCGTAATGGGTTTCTGGGGATAAACATCGCGTGCATCGGTGATCCAACGGGTTGCTTTTCTCAAATCTTCGCCTTCCGGAAGAATGGTTGTCATAATACCGCCTTTTTTTTATGAAAATCGGTTGTCTGTTCAAAATGGTATGCGGTCTTAAGAAGGTTCCCCTCGCTGAAATGCGGCCCCATGAGCTGAAGTCCGATGGGAAGCCCCTTTTCGGAAAAGCCGCAGGGGACGGACATGCCCGGTATTCCGGCCAGATTCGCCGAAAGCGTGAACACGTCCGACAGATACATGGTAAGCGGGTCATCCGTGTTCTCGCCGATGGTAAAGGCCGGGGTGGGGGCAACCGGAGACAGCAGCACATCGCAGTGCTGAAACGCATTTTTAAAGTCGTCCATGATCAGGGTCCGGACCTGGGAAGCTTTGCCGTAATAAGCATCATAGTATCCCGCGGAAAGGGAATAGGTTCCCAGAATAATCCGGCGCTGAACCTCGGGACCAAATCCCTTGGAGCGGGTGTTTCGGTACATTTCCATCAGGGAGGCGGCTGTTTTGTCCCGGAAACCGTATTTGACGCCGTCATATCTGGCCAGATTGGAGCTGGCCTCGCAGGGGGCGATGACATAATAGGCAGCCACGGCATACTCGGTGTGGGGAAGCGAGACATCGACACAGCGGACCCCGAGGTCTTGCAGGGTTTGAATGGCGGCGTTGACAGCAACGGCAACTTCCGGGTCAAGGCCCCCGGATGCATGGTATTCTTTGGGAATGCCTGCGACAAGCCCCTTGATATCGCCATCCAGAAAACGGGTGTAGTCCGGAACCGGCTCGGCAACAGAGGTCGAATCCTGGGGATCATGGCCGGAAATGGCATTCAGGAGCAGCGCGCAGTCCCGGGTATCTTTTGCAATCGGTCCGATCTGATCCAGGGAAGAGGCGAATGCAACCAGCCCGAAACGGGAAACCCGGCCATACGTGGGTTTTAGTCCCACCACGCCGCAGTGAGATGCCGGCTGACGGATCGAGCCGCCGGTATCCGATCCCAGAGATCCCAGGCACATGTCTGCGGCAACGGCTGCTGCGGAGCCGCCGCTGGAGCCACCGGGAATCCGGGATAAATCCCAGGGATTGTGCGTTGTTTTGAAGGCGGAATTCTCCGTGGATGATCCCATGGCAAATTCGTCCATGTTGGCTTTGCCAATCAGGACGGCTCCGGCTTCTTTGAGTTTTCGAATAACCGTGGCATCGTAGGGGGGAATAAAATTCTCAAGAATCCTGGAGGCGCAGGTGGTCCGGATGCCCTGCGTGCAGATCAGGTCCTTGATGGCCAGGGGAATGCCTGTCAGCGCAGTGCCCCTGCCTTCCGAAAGGGTTTTGTCTGCGGTTGCGGCCTGAGCCATGGCCAGTTCATCATTCAGCGTAATAAACGCGCCGACCCTGTCTTCGACAGCATGTATCCGATCAAGCACTGACAGCGTCAGTTCCTGTGAAGTCAGCTGGCGATTGCCAAGCAGGGCCGCAGCCTGGCTGATTGTCAGTTCATGCAGTTTCATATCCGATGTATCCTCAACCGATAACCCTGGGAACCCGAAATGTTCCTTCGTCTTTTTCCGGCGCATTGGAAAGCGCAAGCTCCAGGTCCAGATGCGTTCTGATTTCATCCTCGCGAAAGGCGTTGGTTAAAAAAATGGCATGGGAGGTGGGGCTGACGCCGGTCGTATCCAGGCGGTTCAGGGTATCCACATAATCCAGGATGGTGCCAATCTGATGGGAAAATTTATCGACCGCCGCTTCATCCAGCTCGAGGCGGGCCAGATTTGCAACATGTGTGACGTCTTCTTTTGATATTTTCATGATCTAACCTGTGTATTCGTATGAAGTAGTCAGGATCCGGTATTTCCTATTGCTTCACCACGGAAGCATCAAGGTTCTCCTGTTTTAATCGGTTCAGCATGGCGTCCGCCTCTGTTGCACTGGCGTACTTCCCAATGACAACCATGTACCAAATGCCTTTCCCCTGAATCATTTTCGGCGTGACGGAAGCCGATATTCCTTTGCTTCGAAGGCTTTCTATAAGGGTATCGGCGGATTTTTTATCGACCAGGGATGTCAGGTGAACGGCAACCGGTTGAGCTGGCGCAGCCTTGTTGTCAACGGCAGGGGGTTGGGGTTTCGAGGTGGCTGCGGGCGTGCGTTCCGGTGCGGGTAAAGGCGCTCGCTCCGGAGCCGTTTCCCTGGCCTGAGCTGCTTTGAGATCATACACGGATTTAATCTTGGCCTCGGCTTCCGCTTTTATGGACTCCGGTGGTTGTTCGATGGTTTCGGGTCTTGCGGGTGTTTGAGGCTCCGGTTTTGACGCGGGAGGCGGCGGCGCCGGAGCAGGCTCCTGGCGAACAGTTTTTGGCGTTTCAGCCGGCTTGACCGGCTTTTCCTGAGCCGGCATCTGCATTTTTGCAGCATCCTCTGTTTTCTTTTTGAGCTCCTCGGGAAAACCCAATTCGGCCGGCGTCTTGAGGATGTCGGTCGCCATATCGTTTTGAGCCTTCCGGCTATCCGTGAAATTCTTGGCGAGGGTGGTGATTTCAGTTTCAATTCTATTATAATCAAACAGGGCAGGCGCAGTTCCTCTGCCGATGATAATCCCAAGGAAAAACACCCATCCCGAAATAAAAAAGATGGCTACAATCCACAGCACAGACCTTTTCTGGCGAGGATCTGATTGGGGATTGGAAGACTGCTCGTTGTCTGGATGATTTTTGGTTTTCATCGGAATTCTTACGTAAAAAAACAATCCGGAATCCATGTAACACAGGCTGTTGAATGCCTTACATGGATTCCGGCGCGGAAACCCCCAGAAGCGAAAGGCCGTTTGCGATGACCTGCCTGACAGCCGTCATCAGATAGAGTCTGGCATGGGTCAACCGGGGATCATCGGTCAGCACCCGCTGTCTGTTGTAGTATGCATGAAAGGCTGCCGCCAGTTCCATCAGGTAAAAAGTGATGCGATGCGGCTCCATCAGCTCGGCGCTGAACCGGACTGTTTCCGGATATTTTACCATCATTTTGATCAGCGAAATATCCTCGGGCGTGTTCAGAAGGCAAAGGTCTGCCGCTGTTGCCGGTTCTCGGAGATCCCCAGTTCAATGCTTTTCCGGACAATACTGCAAATCCTGGCGTGAACGTACTGGACATAATACACCGGATTGTCATTGGTTTTTTGCTTTGCAAGCTCAAGGTCAAAATCCAGTGTATTATCCGAGCTTCGTGTTAAAAAAATAAATCTGGCCGCATCTTTTCCGACCTCCTGAAGCACGTCCCGAAGCGTCACGAATTCACCCGCCCGGGTGGACATGGCCACGGGCGTGCCGGCCCGCAGTAAACTGACGAGCTGAACCAGGATGACATGAAACTGCTCTTTCCGGTATCCGCCGGACACAATGGCAGCCGTCACCCGGGGGATATATCCGTGATGATCCGCACCCCAGACATCAATCACCTTCTCAAATCCCCTGTCGAATTTATCATAATGATAGGCAATATCAGAGGCAAAATAGGTGGTTTGTCCGTTTTGACGGACCACGACCCGGTCTTTTTCATCCCCGTGAGACGTGGTATCAAACCATAGTGCCCCGTCTTTTTCGTAGATGATGTTTCGATTCCTGAAGGATTCGATGACAGATGCCACTTTCCCGGAATCATACAGGCCTTGTTCGCTGAACCAGCAGTCAAAAAAAACACCAAAAGATTCCAGATCCTGCTTCATTTCCGCCAGAATCAGATCGGCGGCATATCGGGCGCAGAACATAAGGGCTTTTTCGTCAGGCTGCTCCAGAAGATCAGGGCCGTTCAGGTCAAGGATCCGGCCGGCGATATCCTTGATGTAGTCGCCCTGATAGCAGTCATCGGGAAACCGCACGGATTCACCCAGAAGTTCCTGATACCGAAGAAAGACCGATCTGCCCAGCGTGTTGATTTGTCTTCCGGAATCGTTGATATAGTATTCCTTCTGGACATCGTATCCGCAAAAGGACAAAATATTGGCCACGCTGTCGCCAACGGCGGCGCCGCGTCCATGACCCACATGAAGGGGTCCTGTCGGATTGGAGCTGACAAATTCAACCTGAATTTTTTTTCCTTTTCCAACATTTGCTGCACCATAACGGATGCCCTGTTCATGAACTTTCTTTAAAAAACGGATCCAGGATTCCGGGCGAAGATAAAAATTGATAAACCCCGGACCTGCAATATCCACGCGGTCAATCAACCGGTCCGTATCATTTATGTGCTTGATGATTGTTTCGGCGATCTTCCGGGGAGGCATTTTTAGAATGGCGGCCGAAACCATTGCGATATTGCAGGAATAGTCCCCGTGGGAGAGGTTTTTTGGAACTTCAATCACAAATTCAGGAAATGGCGGCGAAGAAAACGAACCGTTTTCATGCGCTGAAGTCAGTGCCTGCAAAATGAGATGTTCGAGTAGCTGTTTCATTATTAATACAGTAATTTCCACATGGTTATTTTACACCCCGCCAAACACATACTTGCTGATCAATTCCTCAAAATCTATGGCGGATTCGGTTTCAGTAATCTGGTCCCCGGGTTTCAGAACCAGGTCCGATCCGCCCGGGGTCAACTTGATATAGCGATCCCCGATCAGGCCGGAAGTCTTCACAGACGCGATGACATCATCGGTCAGCACGATGTTTTTCTGTATTTTCAACCGGACCTTGGCCATCTGGCGATCCGGATCAAATCGAATGGAGTCTACCTGGCCCACCTGAACGCCGGCAATTTCCACCTGAGAGCCGGCCTTAAGTCCTGCGGCGGACTTAAACCTGGCCTCCAGTGCATAGAAATTATCGCCGATCCATTGCATCTTGCCGAGTTGAATGGTTAAATATCCCACGCAGGCAATTCCGATCAGCATGAATATTCCAACAGCCATTTCAATGGATGTCTTTTGCATCGTTCCTCCAAATCAGCAGACTTTAAAATTATAAAACGGGTTTGAACTGGACTCAGCGGTTTCCAGCAGAGTTTCCAGGCTGCTATCCTGGGTTGCCTGGGCAAAGCCCACGCTGATGGAAAAACAGAATTCAGGATTGGGTTTAATATCGATGAGGTCCATGCCTTGAATTTCACTGGCCAGGTTCTCACAGAATGCATGGGCCTGGGCTCTGTCGGCATTAGAAATCAGCAGAACGATTTTGTTCAGCCCGAATCGGGAACAGGAGTCGGTAATGGCAATTTTACGGCGAATTTTAAGGGCCAGGTTCTCCATTACGGTCTGACCGGCAATATGCTCTGCGTGTTCATAGACCTTGTCGATATTTTCAAACGTAAAAATAACCAGTGAAAAGGCAATATTGTGATTCTGAAGACGAAGCATTTCCTGCAAAAAACGCCGCGCGACATAAGGCTGGTGATTTTTTTCAGTAAGGGCACCCTGCCCGTCTTCACGGCCGTGAATGAAGTTTTGAATTTCAACATCGGCAGAACGCTGAATTTCGTCCGGGCTTCCCTCGAACAGAATTCGACCCTTGTTCAGCATGGCGATGCGCTGAGAAATATGAAAAACATCCGGGATTTCGTGACTGACAACAACGCCCGTAAACCCGAATTTCTTCTGGTAGTCGGAAATCATGCTGAGAACGGCGTTTTTTCGAATTGGATCCAGTCCTGTCGTGGGTTCGTCAAATAAAATGATCTCCGGGTCTGTCATCAAAGCCCTTGCCAGCGCAACCCGTTTTCTCATTCCGCCGGAGAGCTGTGACGGGTATTTGTCCTCGATTCCCCGAATATCCAGATGGGCCATTTTTTCAGCGGCACGCCGGCGAATTTCCTTTTCCTGCAAGGACGTTGTCTCTTTCAGCGGGAGTGCGACGTTTTCATACACCGTCAATGAATCAAACAGGGCGTTTCCCTGAAACATATAGCTGAATTTTCGTTTCAGGGTTTTTCGTTCGGGTCGTTTCATTTCGGAAAGGGGCTGGCCATTAAAGAGAATCTGGCCGGTATCCGGTTCCACAAGTCCGATAATGTGCTTCAGCAGCACGCTTTTTCCGCCGCCGCTCTTTCCAATGATGGTGGTAATCTCCCCCTGATAAATGCTGAGCGTTATTCCGTCCAGAACCCTGTTGGAACCAAATGTCTTATGAATATCGTTCAATTGGATCAGCGGTGTTTTCATGAATGACCACCAAAAATTGTTAGCATTTTTCAGTCAAATCCAGAGAAAAAAGGGCACGGGGCCGACGAAACGCGGGGGCCCCTGACACCTGTACGAAGCTACAGCAGAATTGAAGTCAGCATATAGTCCGTAATCAGCACCAGAACACATGACAGGACGACAGCGGATGTTGTTGAAAGACTGACGCCTTTGGATCCGAACCCATCGGACTGCAAATGGGTATAATACCCCTTGAAACAGCAGACGGTTACCACCACCAGCGCAAACACGATGGATTTGGCAAAGCCGCCGTTAATGTCCACCATCTGCACGCTGGATTCAACCCGGGAAAAATAAACAGCCGGGTTGATTCCCAGAAGAACCGAACCCGTCAGATATCCGCCGAAAATCCCGATAACATCAAACAATGCGGTCAGCAACGGAAAACTGATGAGCGCCGCGGCAATTCTGGGACTGACCAGATACCTTATCGGATCGATATCCATGGTTTCAAGCGCATCGATCTGCTCGGATATCCGCATGATGCCGATTTCCGCGGCCATTGCGGAGCCGGCCCTGCCAATGACCATGATTGCGGTCAGCACCGGGCCCATTTCCCGAACCAGCGACAGGCGCCACGGCTGCGCCCAGCACCCCTTCGGAACCGAATTTCACCAGCGTGTAATATCCCTGAAGACCCAGAACCATTCCGGTGAATGCGCCTGTCAGGCAGATGACAAAAACAGATTTCATGCCGATAAAAAAAACCTGTTCCACGATTTTATAGACCTGGAGCGGCAAGGAAAAAATATGAACCACTCCCCAGAAAAAAAATACGGTCATTTTACCCAGTTCGCGGACAGGGAACAGGGTCATTCGGCCCAAGGCAGAAACGAACAGATTTATGGTAGAAAGGATTGTCATGAATAACCCCTTTGTTCAGGCGACTTTTTCATTTATTTATTCATATTACAGCGAACAGTCCGGATGTGTCAAGCCAATGCCATTGGCTTAATAAAGAATTTCCCCTTAGAAAAGGGGTTTTAAGAAAGTCATAAGTCAATGATTTTGCATGTCAAGCAGCAGACGATACCTATGGATTTGGGGAAAAGCCAAAAAATCGCTTGCTTTTTCAAATGGCAAATACTAAAAATAATAAAATTATAACAATGACTTTCTATTAATAATGGCAAAAAAAACATTTGTCTTGGCTTCACAGGAGTGTGCTTATGTCGACAACACGAATCCGTTGTTTTTATGTATTGGTTATGATGTTATTGCCGGTCCTGACAGGGCAGGCAGGCCTGTCCGCGGCTACCTCTCCCATGGAGGCGCTGAAGAGTCCGATTGAAACGGTGTTGGGCCTTTTAAAAGATCCGAAGTATAAGGACCCGGATCAGCGTCAGCAACAGCGGGACAAGATTTTTGCCATTACCCGCAAGTTGTTTGATTATACCGAAATGTCCAAGCGGGCGCTTGCCCGGAACTGGAAATCGTTCAGCCCTCAGGAACAGCTGCAGTTTGTCGATGTTTTTGCCGACCATCTCAGCAATTCCTATATGGATAAAGTTCAGGGCGAATACAAGGGTGAAACGATTGTTTTTCTGGGCCAGGAGATGGTCGCCGAAGGAAAGGCCCTGGTGAAAACCAGAGTCGAGCGCCAGCCCAGCGATATCTCGGTGGACTACAGTATGCTTTTTGCCGATAATAATTGGCGGGTATATGATGTCAACATCGAAGGTGTCAGCCTGATCAAGAATTACCGCACCCAGTTTGATCAGATTCTGGGCAAGGAATCCCCTGCGCAGTTGATCGAACGGCTAAAGAAAAAAGTTGAAGTGAAAATCGGAAACTAAAGCGTATGGGTGATCCGTCAGCCCATCGGAAAAGAGGTTTTTTTGAAAAAGACAGCGAATATCCTGATTCTATCAGTTATGCTCATATTTTTAACAGGCATTCAGGCTGTATATTCCGCCGATTCTCCGGCTGCCCCGGCCAGTTCATCCGATGATGAGGATTATCTGGACGACGAAGCGCCGCGCATCACCGTCGCCGATCCGCTTTCCGGACTGAACCAGGCCGTATTTGAATTCAATGACAAATTGTATTTCTGGGCATTGAAGCCTATTGCACAGGGGTATAAGGCCGTTATTCCCACGCCGGTCCGCCGGGGCATCCAGAATTTTTTTCACAATCTTGGATCACCGGTTCGAATCGTCAACTGTTTTTTGCAGGGAAAAATGGAGCCTATGGCATCCGAGATGTGCCGATTTGTTTACAACACTACTTTTGGAATATTGGGGTTCTGGGACCCGGCAAAGGACTACCCGCATCTGAATCCGCCTGAGGAAGATTTCGGGCAGACGCTGGGCTTTTTCGGTATCGGCAATGGCATATACCTGGTGTTGCCCTTTCTCGGACCGTCAACACTTCGGGACACAGTGGGCATGGGAGGAGACAGTTTTCTCGCTCCCACGGCTTATGTCGATCCTGCTGTGCTGGCCTGGTCGCTGAAAGCCGAGGAATCCGTCAATGATCTGTCGTTTCGGATCGGTCAATATGAGGAATTGAAGGATGCGGCCATTCTCCCCTATGCAGTCGTTCAAAGACGGGTATCTTCAGTATCGAAAGCAGAAAATTGAACAGTAATGACGTCAAGGCAACACCATGAAGCTGACGTCCAAACTTCCGGATACCGGAATATCGATTTTTTCCCGGATGACGGCACTGGCCAATGCCCATGGCGCCATTAACCTTTCCCAGGGTTTTCCGGATTTTGAAATTTCAGCCGATCTGATCGAAAAGGTTAATGAACACATGCATGCCGGCAGGAACCAGTATGCTCCCATGCCGGGGGTAGCGGTTCTTCGGGAAAAAATTGCCGAAAAAGTCGATCGGCTCTATCATGCCGAGTATGATCCGGATTCGGAGATCACCATTACTGCCGGGGCCACGGAGGCAATTTTTGACGCCATCATCGGCCGTGGTACATCCCGGCGATGAAGTCATCGTCATTGAACCGGCCTACGATTCCTATGTTCCGGCCATACAGCTTTGTGCGGGGGTTCCCGTTTTTGTGAAACTGCATCATCCGGATTATCACATCAACTGGGATGAGGTTGCCGGAGCCGTCAATTCAAAAACGCGTCTGATCATTATAAACTCCCCGCATAATCCCACGGGAGCGGTACTGACCCAAAAAGATATCGCCGCACTGATCGGGATTGTTCAAAACACGGACATTTTTATTTTAAGCGATGAGGTTTACGAGCACATCATTTTCGATGGCAGGGTCCATGAAAGCATGTGCCGGCATCCCGAACTTTTTCAGCGCAGCTTCGTGGTCTGTTCCTTTGGGAAAATGGTTCACGCAACCGGTTGGAAAACCGGTTACTGTCTGGCGCCCAGGCAGCTTTCACAGGAATTTCAAAAAATTCATCAGTATGTCACCTTTGCTTCCAATACGCCTGCGCAATATGCCCTGGCCGACTTCATCTCAATGCCGGATGTTTATTTGGGGTTGTCCGCCTTTTATCAGGAAAAGCGGGATTTTTTTCGATCTCTGATTTCGGGGTCGCAGTTTAAGATTCTGCCCTGCCTGGGGTCATATTTTCAGCTTCTGGATTATTCCAACCTGTCCGATGAACCGGATGAGGCGTTTGCAACGCGCCTGACGACCGAATTCGGCGTTGCCGCCATTCCGCCATCGGTATTTTATCAGGAAAAAGAGGATCACCGGGTTCTGCGGTTTTGTTTTGCCAAGACAGCCCAAACCCTTGAAGCAGCGGCGGAAAGACTCTGTGGCATCCGTTTGCCTTAAACGCATCATTAGCCTCTTCCGTCATTCCAGCGACGTGACTACTTTCACCTAAACATTATGCCCGAAATTCCGCACTCTGAAATCAAATCTTATCTAAGCGAGCTGAAAACCGCCTCCGCCAGCAGATCTCTGCCGCCGGTCATTCTGATCTTCGGCGATGAACTTCTTTATAAATCCGCGCTTCAGACCCTGCTGGATGTGATTATTCATCCGGAAAAACAGGCATTCAGCTATGAGCCTGTGGATGGCATTCCGGAAAACGTTTATCCGGTGATTGAAAAGATCAATACATATCCGTTTTTCTCAGGGGCAAAAGTCGTTGGTTTTCTGGACACACGAATATTTTACGCCAAAAAAAATGCTGCCGACATTCTCGAAAAAGCCAGGGATGCCCATAACGGGAAGGATTTGAAAACAGCGGCCCGATATTTTCTCAGTTTGCTGTCGGTGACGGGCCTTTCACTGGACGATGTAATAGATAAAACCTATGCCGGCCTGAACATGGATATGGATGCTGTCGGCGATACGGCTTGGCTGGACACGCTGGTGGATTATTGCGCGGAAAACCCTGCATCTGAAGCCTCTGGCGAAGACCCTGTCAAAACCCTGCAGCAGGCTGTTGAAAAGGGTTTCCCCAAGGGCAATCACCTGATCCTGACCACGGACATGGTGGACAAGCGAAAAGGTCTGTACAAAACGATCGTGGAAAAAGGACTTGCGGTTGACTGCTCAGTACCAAAGGGGGAAACCTGGGCTGACCGGCAGGCCCAGGGAGCCGTGCTTGCCGGGCAGACGAAAACCATTCTGGCGCCATTCGGCAAAACCCTGGATAAGGCGGCGTTTCAGAAGCTTGTGGAGATGACGGGGTTTGATCTGCGGATGTTTACGGGAAATCTTGAAAAACTGGTGCAATATGTCGGAGACCGGAAAACCATCGCTGTTGAGGATGTCGAATCCGCGCTTCCCCGCACCCGGCAGGATCCGGTATTTGAACTGACCAATGCCGTAACCGACCGGAATTATGAGGCTGCGTCATTTTATCTGAAATCGCTGCTCTCAAGGGGGTTTTTCCCGCTTCAGATCATTGCGGCCATCATCAATCAGATAAGAAGAGTTCTGATCATAAAAGATTTCCTGGAGAGTCCGGCAGGCAATCTCTGGCGATCCGGATCTACTTTTGATCAATTCAAAAAGCAGTTCGCCCAAACCATTCTGCCTGTGCTTCAGGCCCATGACGCGGTTCTGATTACCCGGCTTGGTGAATGGGAAGCTCGGCTGCATTCAAAAGCAGAATCCGATGCATCGCCGCCGGATAAAAAAAAGAAGAAAGCGGCTCAGGCAGAGAAAAAAACAGCCCAGCCCGCAACCGATATGCTGCTGGCAAAACAGCCTGCCAGCCCTTATCCGCTCTACCTGTTGATGCAAAAATCAGATCGTTTTTCCAGAACGGAACTGATTGCGGCCATCATTTGCCTGGACGATGCGAATTTAAGCCTCAAGTCCAGCGGTCTGAAACCTGAGCTGATTCTTGAAAGAATGATTCTGAAAATCTGCGGATTGCCTTCAGGCGGTTAACCGTTGCATTTCTTGGACGCCAGATGGTTGATGATGCTGGCCTGATATCCGGCGCCGAAGCCATTGTCGATGTTGACAACGGAGACCCCGGAGGCGCAGCTGTTTAGCATGCTCAGAAGCGCGGCAATGCCGCCGAAGCTGGCGCCGTAGCCGATGCTTGTGGGAACGCCGATGACCGGACAGGAGACAAGTCCGCCGACCACGCTGGCCAGGGCGCCTTCCATTCCAGCCACAACCACGGCCACATTGGCCGAGGATATATCCTCCCAGACAGCCAGCAGCCGGTGGATACCCGCAACGCCCACATCGTAGAGCCTGCTGACCTGATTTCCAAGCGTTTCTGCGGTGACGGCCGCTTCTTCTGCGACAGGCATATCGGCGGTGCCGGCGGAAACAACGACAATCCGGCCCGTTTTTTCAACGGGATCAGGATGGATCACAACGATTCTGGCCATCTCGTGGTAGACGCAGGCAAGTCCGGTGGCCTGAATGGCCTCATAAACGGCAGGGCCTGCGCGGGTTGCCAGTATGTTGCGGTGGTGCTCGGCAAGCTTTTGAACAATTCCCTGGATTTGCGGCAGGGTTTTTCCTTGACAGTAAATGACTTCCGGCGCGCCGTTTCGGATACACCGGTGATGATCGATGCGGGCGAACCCGATATCCTCGAACGGCAGCCGTTTAAGGATGTCCATCGCCGCATCCGCGCCGATCCGGCCATTTTGAATTTTCTCGATCAATGCTTTTAAATAATTATCATCCATTCCGAATATCCCGTATGTGTTGGTATTGTCTGTAACGTTAGCGATGAATGGATGTCGAGTCAACAAAATATCTCATCCGCGTGCAGCCATCCACCTGTGATGCATAAATTCCCTGCCACATCAAGATAATCTGGCATGGAACATGCTATCTTGTTCTCTCACGTTAGCTTATTCGCATCTTTTTCTGAGGACTTGAAAAACAAGAGGAGCAGGAGAACCTATGAAAACATTATATAAAAACGGCACCATTGTGACCATGGATCCCCGCCAGCCTCAGGCGGAAGCTTTGGTTGCTGAAGGCAGTATGATAATCGGGATCGGCAGTCTCAATGACATGGCAGCGCTGGCAGGTTCGGGTTGTACCATCGTGGACATGCAGCAGGGTGCGCTTTTCCCTGGATTCAATGAAACACACAACCACCTGTCATGGTATGCTATTTTTAAAGAACAGGCATTCCTGGGCAACTGCAGTACTATTGACGGTCTTATCGTGACGATTAAAAATCATTACCAGAATATAGATTCGGAAGTGCTTCGGGCATATGGTTATGATGATACCGGTCTGCGCGACGGGAGAGCAATTACCCGGCATGATCTGGACATGGTAAGCAGAGATAAGCCGGTAGTGGTAATGCATGTTTCCGCTCATGTTGGTTTTCTCAACACCAAAGCTCTTGAATTCTATAATATCACTCCAAATAGTCAAGCCCCTGATGGCGGGGTAATTCATTTTGATGCGCAGGGAACGCCAACCGGAAGATTGGATGAGTATGCCTGGTTTGAGATCGCAGCAAAGAATCCAGCTCCGGAAGCTGACACTTATAGAAAACTATTGAAAGCGGCGATCAAGGACTTCAATTCGCAAGGATTTACCGGTGTTCACGATGCAGGTCTTGGACTTGAAGACGCCCCTGAGTTAATCATCCGGACCTATAAAAAGCTCGATGCAGAAAATGAACTTAACGTGAGGGCTTTTATTTCTGCTATTTCCCGTGTGTTCGATACGTTGAATGTTAAACCACTTGAGAATTTTACCTCTATGGTAACGGTTGGCGGAGTTAAACTGTTTCTTGATGGATCGATTCAGGTTGAAACTGCCGCCCTCAAAGAACCATATTTGAGCAGGCCGGATTGGAGCGGAGAATTTATCATGGATGGTGATGAATTCTCGGCACTTGTGGAGACGTATCATTGTGCAGGCCACCATATATCCGTGCATGGCAATGGTGATGCGGCCATCGAAAAAATTATTTCCGCTGTGGAAAAAGCCCAAAAGAAGAGACACCTTGCCTCCCGACATATGCTGATTCACTGCCAGACAGCCAGCAGAGAACAATTGTTGAGGATGCGGGGTTGCGGAATGGTTCCCAGTTTTTTCGTAATGCATGTTCATCACTGGGGAGACCGTCATGCGGCTCTTTTTTTAGGCAAAGAGCGTGCACATCGCATGAATCCGGTCGGTGAAGCAGAGGCCATGGGGCTTCCTTTTACGCTCCATGTCGACACCCCGGTTCGCCCTGTCCAGGCACTACACTCCATACATACGGCGGTAAATAGAATCACTTCTGGGGGGAAGCAGTTTGGAAGCCATTTATGCTGTACTCCTTACGCCGCAGTTTGCGCTTATACCAGCATGGCCGCTTATTGCAGTCGTTCCGAACAGGTGCGCGGAACCCTCTCTGCGGGTAAATATGCAGACATGGTATTGCTTAGCAAAGATATTACCAGCTGTGCGAAAGAAACAATCAAGGATGCAGAAATCTGGCAAACCATTTCCAATGGAAGCGTCGTTTACGAGGCTTAAAACAGGCAAGGTTATGAAAACGTGTGCGGTTGTAGCACGTGTGTGCATAATCCGCACATGAAATTGTTCGCTATGAGCACACGTAAGATAGCAAGTAAGTCCATTTCGATACGTATGACTTTGATCGTTGACAGATTCAGACATTGCAGCCAGGAGCTTTCCGGGACCATGTATGGTTATTTATATGTGATGGCGCGTTATTTGCTATTCAGAACTCGCTAACAGAATGTTTATCCGGACGCTTTGAATGGGGTATATTTTTTCAACTTTTTAATTTTCAAATTTTAAAGGAGTGATCGTTATGAAATTCGTAAAATTGCTTGTTGTCGCATCGATTATGGCCTGCGTTTGTACTTCATGGGCATTTGCAAAACCTTTGACAATAAACGTCGGCTATACTTCAGCCATTGGAAGCTCTTATGATATCCTTGCATCCAAATTCGCCAAACTTGCAAACGAATACAGTAAGGGAGAAGTGGACGTGAAGGTTCGCTGTTGCGCACAGCTTGCAACAGAGGACGAGGCTTTCAAAGCCATGCAGCTCGGCACTTTAGACATGTATGTTATAACCGATGTTAATATCGGTCCACACTTTCCACTTTTTGATATCATGGGTCTTCCTTACATTTTTCAAAGTGATGACCATGCCAGGAAAGTTTTCGAGGGACCTGTCGGGCAGAAGCTTGCTCAAGATCTGTATGACGCCACGGGCGTTGCCCTGCTTACATACGGTGGCGTGGTATATCGTGATTTTTACAACACGAAGCTGCCCATCAACACGATGGCGGATTTAAAAGGCATCAAGATCCGCGTACCCAAAAGCAAGGCCATGATTGCCACCTGGAAGGCCTTCGGCGCAGCTCCGATTCCACTGGCATGGGCGGATACGCCACCTGCATTGCAGACCGGTGCAGTTGATGGTGGTGACAACGGTACTTCCTTTATCAAGGCACAAAGATTTTATGAGATCGCATCCAATCTGGCAATTCTTGACCACTTCTGTGCTGTAACTCCGCTTTTTGCAAGTAAGCGTATCATGTCCAAAATGAATGATGCCCAGCGTGACGCTGTACTGCGAGCCGCCAAAGATGCCGGCAAGTTTCATGTCAAGGCAATGGAAGATGAGCTCCAAGAGCTGCGTTCCTTTCTTGGAAAAGAAGGCGGCATGAAAGTAACATACCCGGATAAAGCCGAGTTCATCAAAGTGGCCCTGCAGGTTCAAGATGATTTTGCCGCCGATAGGGAAGCGGAATTCAAAAAATTGCTCCAGGATATTCGAAACGCGGCAAAATAAAGAATTTAATTATCATTTTCTACACTCCCGACAGGCATGCCAAATGAACGTGAGCGTGGCTTTTGGCCACGTTCGGTTCATGGATTTTAATGGTATTTACGTCAATAACGGTGACCACAATTCATTACTTGCACGGAAATAAAAAAATGTTTCGCATAATAATTGGGCTCTTAGACAAATATTTTGAGGAAGTATTATGCGCCGTTTGCCTTGCCGCAATGAGCAGCTGCATCATGCTTCAGGTCGTTTTACGGTTTTTTTGGGGGGAAGCGTCCGCATGGGTGGAAGAAGTCGCAATTATCGGCATGATTGGTGGCGTTTATTTCGGTGCTGCCCTGGCGGTGCGGAATAAAGATCATTTGCGGATTGTTTTTGTTCTTAATCTGCTGCCGAAACGGCTGAAAACACCGATGATTATTTTTGCAGATATGCTGTGGATGGGGTTTCTTGTTTTTCTGCTGGTACAAAGCATTGAATGCATGAAACTTCTATTTACGACCCATTATATTCTGCCCGGTCTTGGTATCGAAAACCGCTGGCCGCAGTTGATCATTCCGATATCCCTGGTATTGATGATTATCCGGATGATACAGGTTTATATCCGCTGGATAACGAAAAAAGATGAGGAGCTTATCTGATGAACGGTCCATCGTTGATGGGGATCATATTTTTGGCTACGATGGCTATCGGTGTGCCAATTCCTTTTGCCGCAGGTCTGGCTGCCATAGTCGGGGTCTATATCATCGATATGCCCATGACGCTGTTGGCCCAGTCAGCGTATACCGCCTTTGAATCATTTCCCCTTGTGACTATTCCGCTGTTCACTCTGGCCGGACAATTGATGGAAAGGGGAGGGATGAGTGAACACCTTATATCCATTGCCAAACGACTGGTTGGTTCCTTCAGAGGCGGAATGGGAATGGTAACCGTAGTTGCCTGCATGTTTTTTGCGTCCATCTCGGGTTCAGGTCCGGCGACGACTGCAGCTATAGGTTCCATCACCATACCCGCCATGCTTAAGGAAGGGTATAAGCCCAGATTTGCCGGCGCCATTGCCGCAGCTGCCGGTGCTTTGGGCAGCATGATTCCCCCCAGCAACCTGCTGATTATCTATGCGCTTTCAAGCGACCAATCCATACCGCGCCTTTTTCTGGCCGGTGTAATACCTGGGTTGGTATTAACCCTTCTATTGCTCTTGGTGACCTTCCTGTTGTCGATAAAATACAAGTGTGGCGTCTCATATGATCGATTTTCTACAGGACTGCTGCTACGCGCAGCATGGGAAGGTAAATGGGCCATCGGAGCACCGACAATTATCCTTGGCGGTATATATTCAGGGGTTTTCACTCCTACCGAAGCTGCTGCCGTTGCCGTGTTTTACGGCCTCTTTGTTGGCCTTTTCATCTACCGGAAACTTACCTGGAAGGAAATGTATGAATCACTGAAGTTCACAGCGATTGTCATTGGAACCGTTCTTTTTATTCTGGGTTCCAGCAAGGCCTTCGGACAAATGGTAACCCTTTACGATATCCCTGAGCAGATAAGCGCTATATTTGCAGTGCTCGGAAACAAGCCATGGCTGGTTCTACTGGTCATCGGCCTTATTTATGTTATTGCCGGTATGTGGATTGAGACAGTACCTCAGGTTATTATTTTTACCGCCGTTTTCTTCCCTTATGTACAGTCTCTCGGTATCGATCCAATTCTATTTGGTATCTTTACCGTTATGACCTGCGAGGTAGGTTTCCTGACACCACCCGTTGGTGTTAACCTTTTTGTTGCATCACGAATCAGTAAAACAACCATTGAGGATGTTTCGATCGGAGTTGTTCCGCTCCTGCTGCCTTATATTGCGATTATTATTCTCATGGCTTTCTATGGTAGCTGGGTGACTTTTTTGCCGGACATGTTCTACGGGAAGCAATTCTAAATCTTAATTACAAAGACCCGTTCTACTTTTAGACGGGTCTTTGTAATTATTTTCCTATGCTCAGCGATAGGGTCAATCGTTGTGTATGGGATAGTCAGTCAGTGTTCATGACATTCCACGAAAACCATCCTCCTCGACTTCCAATGCCTGAGCCAATAACTTCCTTGCTCCCTGGTGTAAAATTTCAGTAATTTGGCCAACAATAATGGACTCTGGCTTTTTCAGGACGATTACGTTATCTTTACGCATGGAGCGTGTATCCTCTTTCCATTTTGAGCTGTTCAAAGTGGTCGGTCGACTGCCTGGTAACAATCAACCGATGGATACACCCCCTACATCCCTAAAAACAATTTTTGATTATAACTCCAATGATGCGATTATTTTCGTTAAAATGGCTTCTCTTCGGGTCTTATATTATTTTTGGTTTTCTTCCCTTTGTCGGAGTCTCTTATCTAACAACCACCAACGCCAGCCGGTTTGTAAGTTCGATTACTCAAGAGCAAATGGAAGAACGGTCCCGTCTTCTTGCGATGCAGATGAATGATCGAATTTATCGTCAACAGCGAGAGTTGCTGCTCCTTGCCCGATTTAGCGCCGGTCCTGACCATCAACTTGCAGATATCGAATCTTATCTGGAGCAGATGCCGGCTGAAAGATTGTTTACGTTCCACCAAACCATCTGGCATAAAGGGAATGCTCCTTTCGATGAAGATTCGGGGTTGGAGTTAAAGAAAACCGATGCCTCGTATAATCTGCATTTTCATCTTACGCTGCCGGACCAACAAGGCTATATTGAGCGCAAAATATCTCTTGCCTATCTACTGGCGCCACTTTACAGTTCAATGGGAGATGATGTTGCCACCTATTTCTTGCAGAGTCCCGATGGTGAAATACTCTGGCAGTCAAACGGGATAAATGCGCTTACGCCAAAAATTCAACAACCGGTCAAAGAAGCAAGTTATCCTGTATCTCGTCTTGGCGTTTTACTTCATATCCAGGTTCCTGAGAGTTTTCTTTTCCAAGCTATAAACAATCAGGAGCGTAAGAACCTGTTGATTGTCGGTTTGGTTACGATTCTTGCAACAATTGCCGCTTTTACGGCCAGTGGTATTTTTGCGCGTAAACTCAAACTCATTGTCAACGGTACTTCCCAGCTTGCTCAGGGAAATTTTGACTATCGTATTCCTGAGCAGCGGTTACATGAAATGATTTTACTTGCCGAAATGGTAAATGCAATGGGCGAACAACTTAAAAGCCATAAAGAACAGGTTATACAGGCAGAAAAACTTTCCTCACTGGGCATGTTCTCGGTAGAGGTTGCCCATGAACTTAAAAATCCACTGGCGGGGATGAAGGCAAGTGCACAGTTACTCACTTCATTGACCCAGAAGATGGATGCGCAGATCAGCAATATCCTAAAAGATCGTGCAGCGGCAGCAGGCGGTTGTGTTGATGTATCGGGAACCGGATCGCTCGATGCTTTGCAGGAGCGTCTGAACCAGACAAAATTTATCGCAAAAGGCATCGACAGCGAAATTGATCGACTGACAGAAATTTTACAAGAGTTGTTGATTTTTGCCAAGCCCAGTCCGCCAAAGAAACGGGATGTTGCGGTGTCATTCATGGTTGAATCGGCAATTAAGGCACTGTATGCACAAATAAAGAAGAAGGATATCGCTGTCGCTGTCTCGCTTGATCAAGCATTCGCACACGTTGATCCCATCCAGATATTGCAGGTGTTGATTAATCTTCTTACCAACGCTGTGTGTGCGGTAACAAAAAAAAATGAGGCGCCGGCTGCTAATCACGAATTGGCAGCCATCCCTCAGCGCCCTGAAAGTTATGAATATGCGTGGCCGCCAAAAACTTATTGGCTACAGGCGCATGATCGTCAATATGCAATTTATGGTTCAGCAGGTGTTGCTGGGAACCATAGTGATGTTTGTATCTGGATTACAGGTCTATGTGATAAGGACGATGATTACCTGCTGATAATCAAAGACAATGGAGTTGGAATCGCCAGAGAACATCTGGCAAAGATATTTGATCCATTTTTCAGTTTTGGAAGTAAAGGTCATGGACTTGGACTCAGTATCGTGCAAAGTCTCTGCCGCCAGAACAATATTGTCATAGATGTTCAAAGTGAACTCGGGCAGGGGACAACCTTTATCTTGCGTTTACATCAACCCGAATAAGAAGAGTACGATGGCCAATATTGCGATTATTGAAGATGAAGTAGTCCTGTCCAATGCACTTGAGATGCTCTTTACCGAGAGTGGTCACCAGGTCAGGAGCTTTGGAGACGGGCATGGTTTTTTGAAATATCTCGAGGAAGATGAGCCTGAGATTGCCATTCTTGATTTGCGTCTGCCAGACATGGATGGCCTTGATGTACTCAGGGCAATTTGCAAGCAGTCATCCAGTGTCATTACTATAATAATCACTGCCCATGGCAATGTGAGCTCGGCCGTAGAGGCACTCAAGACGGGTGCTTATGATTACATCGGAAAGCCGTTTGACCTTGATGCACTGTCAATACTCATTACCAAGGTCCTTGATGAGCGTCAGTTACGTTCTGAGGTGGAGCATCGCCGTCAGATCAGCTATCGCCGGGAAAGAATGGAATCATTCCTCGGTAATTCAGAATCATTTCTACGGGTAAAAGAGCGGGCAAGAATGGTGGCGGCGATTCCGCAGTCTACCGTTCTGATAACCGGAGAATCGGGTACAGGTAAAGAGTTGCTTGCAAAGGCCGTACACAATATGAGTCCCCATGAAGTTGGTTCTTTTATTGCGGTAAACTGCGCAGGTCTTCCTGAGAGCCTTCTGGAGAGTGAGCTGTTCGGAAACGAAAAAGGTGCTTTCACCGGCGCCACGCAGCGAAGAATAGGCCTTGCTGAACTGGCGAATAACGGAACCCTTTTTCTCGACGAAATTGGTGAAATGCCCATGAGTACCCAGGTGAAACTCCTGCGTTTTCTTGAAAACCGTACATTCAGGCGTCTCGGTGGCAGGCGACTCATATCATTTAACGGTAATATAACAGCGGCAACAAACTGTAATCTTGAAGAAGCTATAAAAAACAATACCTTCCGTAAGGATTTGTTCTATCGGCTCAATGTGGTGCCACTCCACATTCCGCCATTGAGAGAGCGTTGGGAGGATATCCCCCTTTTTGTAAATCATTTTTTAAACCTTTACGGCAATAAATATAAGAAAAAGTTAGCGTTTTCTTCAGAAGTCATTGATGCGTTCTCTAATTATGCCTGGCCTGGAAATGTTCGAGAACTTGCAAATATGGTTCAGATGCTCGTTATCACTGAGGAAGGAATGGTTGATCTTGATTTACTCCCCAGAAGATTTTTTGTAAATTCTGAAAATGGCATACAAGAGTTTCCAGCGATGATTCCGGGTGGATGTCAAGATGAAGCGGGTAAGGCGCAGCCCAAGAAGACTCTATCTGAACAGGTCTTAGCGTATGAGCGGAGTATTATAGAAAAAGCGTTGAGGGAATCAGGTGGTAGAAAAATAAAAACAGCGGCTTTGCTCGGTATCAGTCGTTTTGCACTCGAACGTCGCCTCAAGTATCATGATATAATTTAAAAACCGCAAATGAGTGTTCTGCGGGAAGATCGCTACAACGCAATAGCTGTGAAGACTGACGGACAGAGGTGCTCTGACTTTTTTTGCTGATGCAATTAAACGGTTTCAGATACTTTACAAAACCGGCGCCTTCCATTATTATTGCTCATTATATTTGTGAAGGGTATTGTTGCAATCTAACGGCAAACGAGCAGGATTCCTTGAAAGGGCTGCGGAAAAATCCGTTGTGCCCATAACCCAACGATTTGTTTGAAAGGAAACATCACCATGAGCTTTGATTTCAATGCGGACGATATTTTTGAAATGGCGGAACAGCTTGAACGAAATGGCGCGAAATTTTACAGGGATGCATCCGAGAATGTGGCGGACGCCCAGTCCAAAAAATTTCTGATCCAGCTTTCGCAGATGGAAGAACAACATGAAAAAACCTATAAGGCGCTGCGCGCCGGGCTGAACGAAAAAGAAAAGGCTGCCACGGTTTTTGATCCGGAGCATGAGGCCGTGCTCTATCTTCGGGCGCTGGCCGATACCCGCGTGTTTTTTGAAAAGACGATCGATCTGAAATCCATGAGGGAAATTCTAAAGGCCGCAATCGAGGCGGAAAAAGACTCCATCGTATTTTATCTGGGCATGAAGGAAGTGGTTCCAGATGGCCTGGGGAAAAACCGGATAGACGGGATCATCAAGGAAGAAATGGGGCATATCCGGCTTCTCAGCAAGGAACTGGTGGCGGCAAAATAGACCCGGCTGCCAGGGGGCTGGTCCCGAGCCCCTGTAAGTTATCCGTTAAAATGTGTACTTCAGACATGCTGAACTGGAATTCCCCCCTTTTTTCACGAGGGGGGAATTTATGGATTCAACTGACTCGGCGTTGATATCCCCTGTTTTTCTTCTCTGTGGGGAAACAATTTCCCAATCAAGGTTTTTAAAGTTTATTTTTCCACAAGTTTGCCGTTCTCGGCCAGATCCTCCAGTCCGCTACGGTCCAGAAGCTGAATGTCGCTGCCCTGAACGGTGATAAGCTGTGCAGCGGCCATTTTGGTAAAGATTCGGGAAAGGGTCTCCGGAATCGTCCCCAGTAAGCTCGCCAACTGGCTTTTTGAGATGACCAGCTTTACGGTATCTGCGTTTTCCTGTTCATCTGACAAGTACAGCAAATAAGACGACAGGCGTCCGGGGACTTCCTTCAACGACAGATTCTCGATCTGAACCGTAAACTCCCGAAGTCTCATGGACAAGACGCCTATCATGCTAAGGGCCAAAGAGGGGTTTTGATGAATCAAAGCCACAAAAGCAGCCTTTGGAAAAAACAGCAGGCTGGTTCCTGCAATGGCCTGGGCAGTGGCGGGAAATGGCCGGCCCGTGAAAACAGGGACTTCTCCGAAGGGTTCTCCGGGACCGAAAATATGCAGGATATGCTCCTTACCTTCGGGCGCAACCTTGAAAATCTTCACCCTGCCGCTGGCAATGGTATAAAATCCGTTGCCGGCATCTCCTTCTGAAAAAATGATCTGCCCTTTGTCATAGTCCTTGCGGACCGTAATCGCACGGACAGCCTGAAGCGCGTCCTCGTCAAGTCCGCTGAAAAGCGGGGTTTTTGAAATAATTTCTATCGCGGTTTTCATGTTTTTTTCATTTTATTTGGGTGAGGTTGACTTAAGTCAAGGACGTCGGGTTGAATCTGGGGTATAACCTGACTCAACAATGACAAAAACCAATGCTCAATAATACAGGCGGAAGCTGGAAGGGTATTTCAACCATCAAAAGCCTTCAGTCTTCAGCCTGACCCCTAATCCAATTATCATAGCGAAAGGAGATCACCATGTTTTGTTATCAATGCGAACAGACGGCAAAAGGCGAAGGATGCACCAAGATCGGTGTTTGCGGAAAGCAGCCGGAAGTTGCAGCCCTTCAGGATTTATTGATTTATACGGTAAAAGGCCTGTCTCAGGTTGCTGTTGCAGCCAGAAAGGCAGGCGTTGTGGATGATAGCATTAACCGCTTCACCTGTGAAGCCATTTTTTCCACGCTTACCAACGTGGATTTTGATCCGGACCGGTTTGTCAAACTGATCCAGGACTTGCATTGCCAAGCGCAATGCCCTGAAGTCCAGAATTCAGGCTTCCCTTCCCGTGGGTCCTGCGGACTTCATTCCGGCCGGAACCCTTGAAGGCATGGTCAAACAAGGCGAGTCCGTCGGCGTCAATTCGGATCCTTCCGTCAACCCCGATATCCTCTCCCTTCAGCAGCTTCTGATTTACGGCGTCAAAGGCCTGGCGGCCTATGCCGATCATGCCGCCATTCTGGGGCAGTCCGATGACAACGTCTATGCCTTTATTCAGGAAGCCATGGCCGCAACCCTGGACAAGAGCCTGGGGGTCAACGACCTGGTGGGCCTGGCCTTGAAATGCGGCGAAGTCAATCTGCGGGCCATGGAGCTTCTGGATGCCGGCAATACCGGAACATACGGACATCCGGTTCCCACCTCGGTTTCCCTGGGCGCCAAAAAAGGCAAGGCCATTCTGGTGTCCGGCCATGACCTGAAAGATCTGGAGGAAATCCTCAAACAAACCCAGGGAAAAGGCATCAATATTTATACGCACGGGGAAATGCTTCCCTGCCACGGGTATCCGGAACTTAAGAAATACCCCCATTTTTTCGGCCACTACGGAACAGCCTGGCAGAATCAGGCCAAAGAATTCGCCGCATTCCCGGGCGCCATTTTAATGACCACCAACTGTATTCAAAAGCCGAAGGAAACCTATCAGGACAACATCTTTACAACCGGACTTGTCGGCTGGCCGGGCGTAACGCACATTGCCACCAAGGATTTTACGCCGGTGATTGAAAAAGCGCTGGCGCTTCCCGGTTTTACAGAAGATGTCGCAGGCAAATCCGTGATGGTCGGCTTTGCCAGAAACGCGGTTCTGGGTGTGGCGGGCGCCGTGATTGATGCGGTAAAAAGCAAGGCCATTCGTCACTTTTTCCTGGTCGGCGGCTGCGACGGGGCCAAACCCGGCAGGGATTACTACACGGAATTTGTGGAAAAAGTGCCTTCCGATTGCGTGGTTCTGACCCTTGCCTGCGGGAAATTCCGCTTTTTTGACAAGGATCTGGGAAATATCGGCGGCATTCCCCGGCTTCTGGATGTCGGACAGTGCAACGATGCCTATTCGGCGATTCAGATCGCCGTGGCCCTGGCCAATGCGTTCGGATGCGGGGTCAACGACCTGCCGCTTTCCATGATTCTGTCCTGGTATGAACAGAAAGCCTGTGTCATTTTATTGAGCCTGCTGCATCTGGGCATCAAGGACATTCGCCTGGGGCCAAGTCTTCCGGCCTTTATTACCCCCAATGTGCTGGATGTGCTGGTGAAAAACTTCAACATCATGCCCATCAAAACGCCGGATGAAGACCTGAAGGCAATTTTGGGATAAACTGAAAAATCCAGATTGAGGAAGATTGAATTGTATTTCGATCTTCCTCAATCTTTTCAACTTCCTCAACATATTTTGGGAGGATAAAAAAGATGAAATGCCCGGGACAAGATACCCAGTACTGGAAGCCAGGAGCGATTTTTGAAGCCAAATGCCCCGAGTGCGGGGGCAGTGTCGAATTTTTCAAGGACGACACCACCCGGAAATGCCCGCACTGCCAGCACCGTTTTCTCAATCCCAATATGGATTTCGGATGCGCCTCATACTGCCAGTTTGCCGAACAATGTCTGGGAACAATGCCAACCGAACTCCTGGCCCAGAAGGAAGACCTGCTGAAAGACCGGGTGGCCATCGAAATGAAGCGCTATTTCAAAACCGATTTCAAGCGGATCGGGCATGCGTCCCGGGTGGCCAGGTACGCGGAACGCATGGCCAAGACCGAAAAAGGCAATATGGCGGTTATTCTGTGTGCGGCATTCCTCCACGACATCGGCATTCACGAAGCGGAGCGAAAGCACGGCAGCACGGCTGCCCGATTTCAGGAACTGGAAGGTCCGCCCATCGCCAGATCCATTCTGGTAAAACTGGGCGCAAAAGCGGAATTGATTGATGAGGTCTGCGATATCGTGGGCCATCACCATCATCCCCGGACTGAGGAGACCGTCAATTTTAAGGTTCTCTATGATGCCGATCTTGTCACCAACATCGAAGAAAACCAGAAGGAATCGCCTGCTTCTCCGGAGCGACTGAACCAGATGATCGAGAAATCATTTTTAACCGAAAGCGGACGCAAGATTGCCCGAGAAACATTGCTGTCATAAAGAGGAACGAACCATGAAAGTACTGCGAAAAATAATTGAAATTGATGAAGAACTTTGCGACGGCTGCGGCCAGTGCATTACGGGATGCGCGGAAGGCGCCCTTAAGCTTGTTGACGGCAAGGCCCGCGTTGTTGCCGACAAATATTGCGACGGCCTGGGTGCCTGTATCGGCGAATGTCCCACGGGCGCCCTGACCATTGTTGAACGCGAAGCCGATGAATTCGACGAGGTTGCGGTTGAAGCGCTTCTGGGCAAAACACACGAAAAGACTTCCCCGCCGGCCGGTGGATGCCCGTCTGCCGGACTTCAGATGTTTTCGGCCCCATGCGACTGTGAAAAAGCAAACCTGCCCGCGTCCCTTGAGGCTGGAGACGAATCCTTTTTGTCGCACTGGCCGATTCAGATCCGCCTGGTTCCCTCCAATGCGCCTTTTCTTCACGGGGCCGATGTCCTGGTTGTGGCCGATTGCGTTCCGGTGGCCTATGCTTCCATCCACAAGGACTTCATGAAGGGCCGGGCCGTCTTGATGGGATGCCCCAAATTCGATGATGCCCAGGGCTATATCGACAAGTTCGCCAAAATCTGCACCCATGCCGGACTCAAAAGCATCACGGTTCTGAGCATGGAAGTCCCCTGCTGCTCCGGCCTGCCGATGATCGTTAAAAAAGGCCTTGAGATCTCAGGTGCAGCCATCCCCTTGACCGAGGTCGTTGTCGGCATCAAGGGCAAAATCCTGGAAATCAAGGAAGGATAAGCTGTATAAACGTTTTCGTTTCCTTCAGGAGTTGATTGTGATATTTGACACCGATGTCAAGTAGATCACAAACAGACAACGTCATACCCCGCAGACGCGATGAAGGAAACGACAACCGACATCTTTGAAAAACTGAAACGAACCCGCCCCCTGATTTCCAAGGAAAAAACCGCTCAGGCTGTCTTTTTTCAGCTCAACTTTGACGTCAATGGTGCATATCTTTGTGTGGTCAATGACAAGGGAAATCAGATCAGTCCCGGCCATGAATATTTCGCAGGTCCCACCCGTGAGGTTCTGAAATCCATTGAAAATATCAGAAAGCAGAACAGTTTCCGGATTGACTGGAATAAACCTGGTGGACAGATTTATCTGAGCGAATACGATTACCTGTTCTGGCCCCTGCGGCACTGTGACAATTTCGTGGATGACGGCATGAACCGTCTTCGGTTTTCCGATGAAGAAAGCCGGATCCGGGTGATCATCGAGGAGAACCGGAAAGGAATGCTCAAAAGCCGGATCGTGCTCTCCCACGGGGGAAAACGTCTGGAACCCATCCAGCTACTGAATGAAAGCCATGCCTTTGCCGATGGCGTCATCTACCCGATTCAGGCTTTGAGTGAAAACTTCCGGGTACTGGAGCATTTTCAGACAGTTCTGTTGCCAAAAAGTTTGGAGAGATACCTTTCCCTTCTGTTTTCTTATTTCAGCAATATCTCCTTGCGATACCAGGACTATACCGTAACACCCGGGGAGCCCAAACAGACCCGGCCCACGCTGATGATTGAAAAGGTCGACCCGGACAATGCCCTGCATTTACGGGTTTCCACCTCTTTGCCCGGACTGGATCCGGATTTTATGGAATCCTATGACGTGACGCGAGTGGCGTCGATCAACGATCTGGAAAAAAAGATCGTCGTATCCGATGTCCGGCACGAGGAAATCGTTTCCGTTTTTTCGGAAATTGAAAAGCTGCTGAAAAAACACAAACGGGCCATAAAGGATGGTCCCGGCTTTTTCATGGACGACAACCTCTTTATTATCGAGGAATCTCTGGCCAGTGCCTTTATCTACGCTGAGCTGCCCAGACCTGATCGCGCGGTTCTCCATCCTTGGGGCTGAAAAGCTAAAAACCTATAAGGTGCGGGCCGTCACACCGAAGCTTTCCCTGTCCCTTTCTCACGGCATCGATTTTCTGGAAGGAGATGCCAGTCTGGAGATTGAAGGGTTCACCCTGCCCCTGTTCGACGTTCTGAACCAGTACAAACAAAACGCATACATCACCCTTGGTGACGGCACCCATGCCATCGTCAATCAGAATTACATGAACCGGCTGATGCGTCTTTTCAAAAAACAAAAGGACAAGGTCAAAGTCTCTTTTTTCGATCTGCCCCTTGTTGAAGAACTGATCGATGCGAAAATCGCGGAAACCGCATTCAAAAAATCCCGGGAGATTTTTCTGGGGTTTAACAAACTGGCCAAGTCCGGATGCGATATTCCGCAGCTTCGGGCAACCCTAAGGGGATACCAGAAGCAGGGGTACAAATGGGCGAACTATCTCCATCAGCACGGACTGGGAGGATGCCTGGCCGATGACATGGGGCTGGGAAAAACGCTGCAGGCAATTGCGCTTCTGGCCGGCATTTATCCCAGTCAAAAAAAGCCATCGCTGGTGGTTGTCCCCAAAAGCCTGTTGTTCAACTGGGAAAATGAAATTTTAAAATTCAAACCCGACCTCACTTATGCTGTCCATCACGGCGCGATTCGGGATCTGGCGGCGGCCAGAGACAAGAATCTGATCATCACCACCTATGCCACGGTTCGAAACGATATCGAGGCGTTCCGGGAAGAAGCGTTTTACTATGTGATCCTGGATGAATCTCAAAACATCAAAAATCTGAACTCCCAGATTTCCAAGGCCGTGATGCTCCTGAACGCCGAGCACAGGCTGGCCCTTAGCGGAACACCCATTGAAAACAACCTGAACGAACTTTACGCTCTTTTCAGGTTCCTCAACCCGGCCATGTTCGGTTCCCCCGAAGAGTTCAGCCGAAACTACGCCATTCCAGTTCAGAAAAACGATGACAAGGATGCGCTGCACGAGCTGAAGAAAAAAATATATCCGTTTATCCTCAGGCGCCTGAAACGGGATGTGCTAAAAGAACTCCCGGAAAAAGTGGAGCAGACCCTGTATGTGGACATGAGCGATGAGCAGAAAGATTTTTTACGAGCAGCGCCGCCGCTTTTATTATGAAACCGTAAAGGCCCAGATCGCCCAGAACGGTATAAAAAAATCCCAGTTCTTCATCCTGCAGGCCCTGAGCGAACTGCGCCAGATCGCCAGCATCCCGGAATCCAAGAGCGAAAACGGCATCATTTCTCCGAAACGGGAGGTTCTGGTGGAACAGATACGGGACCTGGTCGCCAATAACCACAAAGTGCTGGTGTTCGCCAATTATCTCAATGCCCTGGACTGTATTGCCGAGGACCTGGAAAAGGATGGGGTAAAATACCTGCTGATGACCGGAGCCACCCGGGACAGGAAACTTCTGGTGGAACAGTTTCAGGAGGATGACGCCTGCAAGGTTTTCCTCATGACCCTTAAAACCGGCGGCATCGGGCTCAATCTCACCGCAGCGGATTATATTTTTATCTTCGATCCCTGGTGGAACAAGGCAGCCGAAAACCAGGCCATTGACCGGACCCATCGCATCGGACAGGACAAGACGGTTTTTGCGTATAAGCTGATCACCCGCGGAACCATCGAGGAGAAAATCCTTCAGCTCCAGGACCGGAAAAGCGCGCTGTTTGACCGTCTGATCTCAAGCGACGGGGCCTCGATTAAATCGCTGAATGAAACGGATGTGGAGTTCGTCCTGGGAGTCTGATCATGAACTCGATCAAGCAGCAGCAATATTTCTTAACACTACAGGCGCATATCGCGGTTTTCGATAATGCCGATAACTGGAACGAAAACGGCCGTCGCTGCAAAGTGTGTTTGAAAGGTATTCTGGAAATCTCCTGTGAAACACCCGTTGGCTGGGTATGCATCCATTGCGCGGAAACTGTTTATCGTGATTTTGCCGATAAACAGGAGATCGCCGCCTGGCATTATTCCCGCTTTATCCGTGCGTTGTCCGGGGATGAATCGCTGCGATGGCGGCTGACAACACTGAGCCGGTATGCGGAAGCTGTTCACATTGCTGAAAAACAGAAATCATTCGAAGTAGATGCCATGCACCGGCTTCTGGTATTAAATCTAGGCTGCCAGACGGATCACCCCCTGAATCAAATGGTTCGTCAGGGGGCCCTTAATGCCGCCGTGCTGATCGGAAAACCCATTCTCCCGATGCTCCTGGCGTATCGGGAGAACCAGAATCCCTGGCAGTTTTATTTTAATATCGTCCTTTGCGCCAGCTTGATTGCGCCGGACGACAAAAGGGTCCAGAAATTACTTGAAGAAGCCGCAAATCACCCGCTTACCGAGGTTCGCATAAAAATCATTCCCATCCTCTCAGGCCATAAATCTGTCTGGGCCAGGAATCTTCTCAAACAATTGACAGAGGATACCGATCTGACAGGGAGGGCGAAACTCAACGCAACCGCCAGTGTCCTGTATCCCCCGGCACAGCAAAGTCTATTTGCTACAGAGCAAAGCACGGCAAACCCCATTCCAGATGAACTGTCTCCTCTGGAAACCGCGATCATTGACAGTTATCCGATAGATGGGCTCAAGGCCATTTATAGCCGTTATCTCAGTTCCCTGTTTCAGGAAACCGATTTTCAGGCAAAAGGTGCGGTTTCTGTCAACAAACTGAAAAAGCGGCAACTGGTGTGGGCTCTTGCCCAGGTGTTTTCCCGAAAAGATCTGTTTGATAAATTACTGTCTCTCCTTCCTCATGGCGTTATTCAGGTATTGAACCGGTTGACATGGGAAAAGGGAGGACATGCCGTCCAGTCCTTTACCGACCCGCTCGACCCGCCGATTCTCATCCAGTCCGAAGAAATGTGGAATGGCAGATCCAGATCCATAGAGACATTCAACCCCTGCTATACGATTATTCCGGTTCAAAAAAATTATGGCTATCGATCCTTTGCGTCTTATGGTTCCCACACCACCATCATGTTTCTCCCGGAGATTGTTCGAGGACTGTTAAAAAATTACCTGCCCCCTCCCGAGGGATACCACCTGACGGGTCTGGACGCCATTGGAAAAACCGATTTCATTTATGAAGACGGGAATCAGATACTCCGTCAAATTCACCTTCTTTGCACCTATATCGGCCAGGGAAACCTGAAGTATTCAAAAAACACGGCGAAAATACTGAAAACATCCGCCAAGGAAATGGCTGCTTATTGTCATATTCATGAATTTTATGTTGAAAAAAATCCAGACCTGGAGCACCTGAACACCGGTTTGATCATCGATTTCCTTCAGAATCAGCCTATCAAGGAAACTCAGGGCGCGCCGGAATTCCTGAAGCAGGTTTTTGATGGCTTTTTTATGGAGTTCGACCCGCACAGCGGCTATCGCTTAAACCGGTTACTTTTACACCTCAAGGGGATCCATAATTTACAAAACGGATATCATGAACAAAGCCATCGGGAGAAGGAGCAGACTGTTCGAGCCTCCCTGCGCAACCTGCTGAGAGCCTTGCAGCCAGGGCTGTGGTATTCTGTTCATAAACTGCTCGACTATTGCCATTATCGGGAGATTGATCTGGACATTGTGGACAGATCGACTGCCGCAAACTATCTGTCTGTTGACATTCGATATGATGGTGGATATCAATACGATATGTATCGGACTGCGGAAATCTCCGCGTCGATTTATCAGGAAGCGCTGCTTTGTCCGTTTTTCAAAGGCTTCATGTTTCTGCTGGCGGCGTTTGGGATTGTGGATATCGCGTACAATTACCCTAAAAACGAGCGCATTCAGAAAAAAGAGAGAGATTATCTTTCTGTTTTTGACGGCCTCCAATATATTCGGCTGACTCCCCTGGGGGCTTTCATTGCGGGTCTGAAAAAAGACTATGCCTTCAAGGGCGAGACGGAGCGCGCCACCCTGGTACTGGATGACAAACGGCTGTTGATCAATCTGGACGGAAAGGATCGGCTCAAGGCCATGATCCTGGGGCAGCTTGCGGATAAAATCAGCGAGAACTGCTACAGGGTGACCAGTGGTTCGTTTCTAAAAGCCTGCGACACCCAGGAGGATATCGAAGGCAAGATCAGGCTGTTCAGAAAACAGGTGTCGGCAAAACCGCCCCGAATCTGGGAGGATTTTTTGAACGGCATTCTGAATAAGATTGATCCGCTCATCCCCGAGCCTGACCTGTCGGTTTTCCGGCTGAAGGAATATCCGGAACTGATTGAATTAATGGCCCGAGACGAGGTCTTGCAAAAATATATTCTGAAAGCCGAAGGCTATCATATCCTCATCTCTGCCAAAAACCTGTATAAGGTTAAAAAACGGCTGGAGACATTCGGGTATTTCATCCATCAACTCAGGTGAAGACAGCGGGATTTCCTGAATTCAGGCAATCCAATAAATCGCCTTTTCATGAATGCTGTCAGAAAGATCGCTGAATGAATTAATCAGCGGTCAATAAACTGACAGCATTTTTTTCCAAAGGGTGTTGTCGTCATTTTGAATTCAACCGTTCGGGTAGCTGCATGCGTCTTGTTCTTTGGATTCAAAAATATCCAGAATCTCCTCGGTAATATAAGCTTTCATCTCTTCGTCGCCCATAAAAACCACTTTTCGAACGCCGTTGCTGAAGTCAATTTCCACATCACAATTGTATTTATGCGATGCAGCCTTCACAATTCTGGCCATGATCTCCAGATTGGTATCTTCGAACTGAATCGGAACCATGTTTGAATGCATATTTCCTCCTTTGAGATAGTAAACTTCTGTAAACGGTGAATGGGTCAGGAACGAAAAACCGGGTGGCTTACTGCGACTTTTTAAAATATTATTAAGCATAATCCATGCCATAATTTGTTGTTGTGAAGGTGGCCTCTTTTTTGCTTACTATTTATAACGGGCTATCGTATAATGACGCTGAAAAATAAGCGAAACGATGATCCAGGTTGAAAAGTTGATTTGGAAAAAACAAGGGATTCAAATTTGAGTATTCAGCCGACTTATGAAGAATTGACGAAACAGGCAGAAATCGCCGGAAAAAAAGACCGCATCCTCTGTCCCTGGGTGGATCTGGGCAAACCGGATTACATCGACTATCACGATCTGGAATGGGGCGTTCCTGTTCATGACGACCACCGGTTATTCGAATTTCTTACCCTGGAGGCGGCTCAAGCCGGACTGAGCTGGTATACCGTTCTGAGAAAACGAGAAAACTACCGCATTGCCTTTGATGGCTTTGATCCTGAAATAGTTGCCGGTTATGACGATCAGAAAGTGATAGCCCTTCTTGAGAATTCCGGGATTATCCGCAACCGGGCCAAAATTCTTGCGGCGATCAACAATGCCAGGAAATTTCTGGAGATTCAGGACGCATTCGGAAGCTTTGACGCATATATCTGGCGATTTGTGAACGGCAGGCCGATTGTGAACGAACTCAGGGAGCTGGGGGATTACCCGGCGATAAGCCCGGAGTCGGATGCTTTGAGCAAGGATCTGCGCCAGAGAGGCTTTAAATTCATGGGATCGAAAATATGCTATGCCCATATGCAGGCCACCGGCATGGTGAATGATCATGCCCTGGACTGTTTCCGGAGGCTGGAAATCATAGCGGGATATTCTGGAGAAAAATCCAAACACGCCAAGCACCGATGAGCCGGATTGAAGCAGCCGATATTTATAATCTTGTTGATACCGGAGAAGCCTGAATCATGATGCCTGCGGATGTCTCTCAATTTGACTGGCCCGATTTTTTACATCAACATCGGGATTTCATCGTTGCCCAGTGGGTTCACCTCTTGCAGACAAAGATCAGCGAAACCATTTTCTCTCCCTTTTATACGACCAAGAGCAGGGGGTCCGGGCTGGGGCTGAGCGTGGTGCGCCGTCTGGTGGAAGCCCACGGCTGCCGCGTGTCCGTCAAGCCCCGTGTTCCCATTAAAAATCCGAACAATTCTCTGACGCTATCCCTGCTAACAACTTATATTTTAATGTACGTCCCCTCCTGGCTCTTGATCTGCATCGCAGAATTGAACAGTTGAATGGAAAAATTCTGGCGTTGCAGGAACAGGTAAACATCATGAAGGGCGGCGCTGAGATTGTGGGTCAGTCTGAACTCATCAGGGCTTACAAAAGAAAACGCGTTTCAGGCCGCAAGGACGAATGCTTCTGTGTTAATTACCGGTGAAACCGGAACCGGCAAGGAAGTGATCGCGTATTATATTCATATGTGCAGCCAGAGAGCCAAGGAGCCTTTTATCAGAGTCAATTGCGCTGCTATCCCGTCTGATCTGTTTGAGAGCGAACTTTTCGGCTACGAGGAAGGCGCATTTTCCGGAGCCCGGGCAAAGGGGAAACCCGGAAAATTCGAACTGGCCAAAGGAGGGACAATTTTTCTTGATGAAATTGCCGAGTTGCCTATCTCCCTGCAGGCAAAGCTGCTCCGAGTCATCCAGGAAAAGACGGTGGACCGGCTCGGGGGTACCAAACCCATTGACGTTGATTTCCGGCTCATTGCTGCCACGAATAGAAATCTGCAGAATATGGTAAAGAAAGAATTGTTCAGGATGGATCTGTATTTTCGGATTAACGTCTTTCAGATTCAGGCCCCTAGCCTGAGGCAGATCCGGGAAGATATTCCCATCATATCAAGGCATTTATTGTCGCTTCTAAAAGAGGAAATCGGTTGGGGCCCTTCAAGTATCGCAGATAATGCCATGGAAACACTTCACCATACAAAAGGCAATAAGTTGAAAGCCTCAAAAATTCTTGGAATTCACAGATCCTCCCTTTATGAAAAGCTAAAACGCATGGGCTCCGATTCAGATGCGTATGGTGCTCATGAAAAATAAAATTAACAATTGTAAGGGAGTCTCTTGATGTCGTGATTTCAGGACATGTCTAAAAAATGTACAATCCGTGTAATATCCGCAACAGAATAAATACATATCCGCTTTTATTATTTATCCCCCCCCAAATAGTGTCTGGCCATCCAGACATTCACGCGCGTGCATGGATTCATGCATTCAAGACATAACATACTGAAGTTTCAATAATAATTTTTCTTTAATTCTATGTCCCATGGTTGGTCCTTATTTTGCTTAAAGGGACGGCACGCGCAAGGAAACGGTTCAAAACGGTTGATTGTCATGAATCGAGGATACTTTTTCCGCGAAATACCAGTGTTCGTGTCACTGAGAAGGTGAAAAACATGTCGTTGTCAGGGTTATAAAACATCAACAAATTAATGAAAAAGGTGATTTTATGGATTTCGGTCTCTCCAAAGAACTTACGATGTTGAAAAAAGCGGTCAGTGAATTTGCGAAGAAAAAAATAGCCCCCTTTGCTGATGAATGGGATGCGAACAATTATTTCCCCTACCAGGAGGCCATCAGACCCATGGGTGAGCTGGGATTTTTCGGTACGGTAATCCCCGAGGAATATGGCGGTGAAAACATGGGATGGCTTGCCGCGATGATCGTGACCGAAGAAATTGCAAAAGCGTCCAGTTCCCTGAGAGTGCAGGTGAATATGCAGGTGCTGGGATGCGCTTATACAATTTATACGTACGGAGAAGAAGTTCTTAAAAAGAAATATGTCGAAAAACTCTGCACGGCCGAATATCTTGGCGGATTCGGCATCACCGAGGCCGATGCCGGATCGGATACCATGTCCATGAAATCAACCGCCGAGGAAAAGGATGACTGCTTTCTTCTGAATGGTTCCAAAACATGGATATCCAACGCAGCTGTGGCCGACGCCCTGATCTGCTATGCCTATACCGACAAATCAAAAGGCTCCAAGGGGTTATCCGCCTTTGTCATCGAGCCTAAAAATTTTGCCGGAATCAAAGCCTCGGCCCTGGAAAAACTGGGATCGCATTCCTCTCCCACGGGGGAGCTCTTTTTTGACAACGTCAGAATCCCCAAGGAAAACCTTTTGGGAAAAGTCGGTGATGGCGCCAAAATCCTTTTCAGTTCCCTGAATCACACCCGGCTTTCCGCAGCAGCCGGCGGCGTCGGTCTGTCCCAGGCATGTCTGGATGAGGCCGTAAAATATTGCAACACCCGGAAGCAGTTTGGAAAATCCATCGGAGAATTTCAGATGAATCAGGACATGATCGCTCAGATGGCAACCGATATCGAGGCCGCAAGACTGCTGGTATACAAAGCTGCCGTGGCAAAGGACAAAGGCATGCTCAACAATGGACTTGATGTTGCCCAGGCAAAATTATTTTCAGGGGAAACCGCAACAAAATGCGCAAACTTTGCCATGAAAATACTGGGCGCGTACGGATATTCCACCGAATACCCCGTTGCCAGATATTACCGGGATGCACCTACTTACAGCATGGTGGAAGGATCTACCAACATCTGCAAGATGATTATCGCACTGGACCAGCTTGGCGTTAAAAAAGCAAACAGATAACCCAAAACGTATAACTGCCGGATAGGAGTCACTCATGGCTGAGACCCTGGGAATTTTTGTTGCAGGAAATGCCGGTGTTTTTCTTGGCATGGCGCTGCTCTACCTTTCAATAAAATTGACCACAATCGTTACCAACCGATTTTTTAAAAGCGTGGAAGAAAAATGATCGATAAACTCTTAACGATGGTTAATACAACCGGATTTTTATTCATAACGCCCGGTATGGTTTTCATGTGGTTGATCGGCCTTATTCTGATTTTTCTGGCTATTTCAAAAGAATATGAGCCGCTGCTGCTGCTTCCCATCGGTTTTGGGATCATTCTTGCCAATCTTCCCCTGGCAGGCCTGATGGAGCCCAATGAAGGACTTCTCTGGAAGTTTTACAAATACGGCATCCACTGGGAAATCATTCCGCCGCTCATTTTTTTGGGCCTTGGCGCTTTAACGGATTTTGGTCCCATGTTGGCAAGGCCGTCCCTGATTTTTCTGGGGGCAGGTGCACAGGCCGGCGTATACATTACATTCTTTGTGGCCCATCTCTTTCTGGGTTTTTCCTTTAAAGAGGCCGCAACCATCGGAATCATCGGCGGTGCCGACGGTCCCACGACCATATACCTGGCCTCTAAGCTTGCGCCTCACATGCTGGGAACCTGCGCCGTGGCCGCTTATTCCTACATGGCGCTGGTGCCGATCATTCAGCCCCCGGTCATGAAACTGCTTACAACCGAAGCGGAACGTAAAATCAGGATGCCCAAGTCCAGAAAGGTTGGAAAACTTGAAAGAATCCTGTTTCCGATCATTTCCACATTTGTGATTATCCTGCTTGTTCCCCCGGCCGCTCCCCTTATTGCGATGTTCATGGTGGGCAATCTGTTCAGGGAATGCAAGGTTGTGGAAAGACTGAATCACGCCGCCCAGAACGAAATGCTGAACATCATCACCATTTTATTGGGAATCCCCATCGGCGCCACCATGAATGCGGAAACCTTTTTGAAAAAAGAAGTGATTTTTGTCTTTATTTTAGGACTTTTTGCCTTTGCCGTCAGCACGGCAACCGGCGTTATCATCGCCAAAGTCATGAATCTGATTACCAAGGAAAAAATAAATCCCCTGCTTGGCGCAGCCGGCGTCTCGGCGGTTCCCATGGCCGCGCGTGTGGTACACAAGGTCGCCCAGGAGTCGGACAAGAAAAATTATCTGCTGATGTACGCCATGGGTCCGAATGTTTCCGGAGTCATTGGAACCGTCATCGCCGCTGGCGTATTTTTAACTTTACTCAAATAATAACGGAGAAAAAACCATGAATGAAGAATTGTTGGCGCCCCTTGCGGGATTGATCCTCCAGATGGATATCAACGTCGGAGACAAGGTTGAAGAAGATGACGATGCCTTGGTCATCGAAGCAATGAAAATGGAAACACGGATTTATGTTCCCTGCAACGGTGTTGTCCGGGAGGTTCGGGTAAAAAAGGGGATAAGGTTGAAGAAGATGATGTTCTTGCGGTCATTCAAATTAATTAATCTCCTGTAATCGTATTGGATCAGTTGTCGGAGTCAGCACATGAAACAGTATTTTGAAAAAATGCCCGATTTTGGCGTGCCCCTTAAAAAAGGCAGATCAAAAGAGGGGAAGAGAACGAAACGCTTCTTAAAGAAGTGGAAAATGAGATCCGGGATGCGGTTGCGGGCATAAAAAACTCCGGTTTCCCCGAAGAGAAAATAAACGCCAGGGGAGAGATGACCGTCTGGCAGAGACTGGACTATCTTGTCGATCCGGGCACCTGGTGCCCCCTTCACACCCTGTATAACCCGGCCGATAATGAAGAGGGCACAACCAATGTGATTGACGGCATCGGCAAAATTTCCGGAAAATGGGCCGTCATAATCGGCTTCGACAACAAAGTAATGGCCGGTGCCTGGCTTGCCGGTCAGTCGGAGAATATTCTGCGGGTAACCGATCTTGCAAAAAGACTCAATGTCCCGCTGGTGTGGCTCGTGAACTGCTCCGGCGCAAAACTTTCGGAGCAGCATAAATTCTATGCCAACAGGCGGGGCGCGGGAGCCCCTTTTTACAGACACGCGGAACTGAACCAGATGGGGATTCCGGTCCTTGCGGGAATTTACGGCACAAACCCCGCAGGCGGCGGTTATCAGAGCATCAGCCCGACAATTCTCTTCGCCCACAAAAACTGCAACATCGCGGTCGGCGGGGCAGGCATTGTCAGCGGCATGGCCCCCAAAGGCGGATTTGATACAGCCTCCGCGGAGGAATTGATTGAAAAGACACGGCACTTCAAAAGCAACCCTCCGGGAACTGCAAAAATCCATTATGATGAGACCGGCTTCTTCAGGTATGTCTACGAGGAGGAAAAAGGCGTCCTGGACGGACTGAAGGATTACATGAAGGATATCCCCGCGTATCACCCGAAGTTCTTTCGCGTAACGGATCCGGCCGAGCCGAAATTCCCATCCAGTGATCTCTACAAACTCCTTCCCTTCGATCAGAAGCAGGTTTATGAATTTGATGAAATCCTGGCAAGACTCGTGGACGGCAGTGAGCAGATGGAATTCAGGCCCGGTTATGGTCCCGAGGTATATACGGGGCTTTGCAAGGTTGACGGATATCTTGTTGCGTGCATTGGAAACCGCCAGGGATATCTGGGAAAAGGTTATCCGGAATATGCGGATTATCCCGGGATCGGCGGAAAGCTCTACCGACAGGGGATGATCAAGATGATCGAGTTCGTTTCGCTCTGCGGCAGGGATAGACTCCCGATCATCTGGTTCCAGGACACATCGGGCATCGATGTGGGCGACATCGCGGAAAAAGCGGAGCTTCTGGGCATCGGCCAGAGCCTGATTTATTCCATACAGACCACGGATGTTCCCCAGATGCTGGTTCTGTTAAGAAAAGGCTCTGCCGCGGCCCATTACCTGATGGGCGGCCCCCAGGGCAATGACAGCAATGCTTTTTCAGTTGGAACGGCCGCCACCGAGGTTTACGTAATGCACGGAGAAACAGCGGCCGTTGCCATGTACTCCAGAAGGCTGGTCAAGGAAAAGGATGCGGGCAAACCCATCGCGCCGATCATTGAAAAAATGAACGCAGTCTCCGAGGATTACAAGAAATTCTCACGACCCAAATACTGCGCTCAGGTCGGCTATGTGGACGAGATCGTTGAATTGGACGCCATCCGCAAATACATGGTGGCATTTACCGGCGCCGCCTATCAGAACCCCAGATCCATCTGCCCCCAGCACCAGATGGCAATCCCGAGAATCATCAAAGGATAGAACACGGAAAAGCCGGTGCCTTTCCTTGCCTCCTGCAGCCAAGTGTGATAGTTTTTTTACAACCAATCTTATCATTCAGACCTTTAAGGTCAGGCCGCTGTCATGAGACAGGGTAGAATAGCATCAAAACCGGAGGTAAAGCATGAGCAGATTATTTGAAAGCACTGAGATCAACGGCATGAAACTGGCCAACCGTTTTGTTCGATCGGCGACCTGGGAAGGGATGGCAAGCCCGGAAGGCGCGGTTACGCCCAAGCTGATTGACACCATGACCGATCTTGCCAGGGGCGGCGTGGGGCTGATCATCAGCGGGCACACCTATATCAAGCAGGAAGGGCAGGCCGGCCCCTGGCAGCTTGGCGTTTACAATGATGCGCTGATTCCGGGGCTTTTGGAAATGACGGCGGCGGTTCATGAGGCCGGCGGGAAAATCGTAATGCAACTGGCCCATGCCGGTAATTTTGCGCCCGAGAAATTAACGGGTCAGGCCCCTGTGGTGGCTTCTGATTATGAAGGCCTGAGCCGGACCCCGCGAAAAGAACTGAGCACGCAGGATATTCAGGACCTGGTTGCCGCATTTGCCGATGCAGCTCGAAGGGCTAAATCAGCAGGCTTTGACGGGGTACAGATTCATGCGGCCCACGGCTATCTGCTCAGCCAGTTCCTCTCTCCCATATTCAACCGTCGGCAGGACGGCTATGGCGGAAGCATCGAAAACCGCGCCCGTATTCACGTTGAAGTCATTCACGCCGTTCGCAAGGCTGTGGGAAAAGATTATCCCGTATTGATCAAAATGAACTGCGCCGATTTTGCGGAAAACGGGCTCAGCCTGGAAGATTCCCTGATCGCGGGAGCTTTATTCGCTGATGCGGGCCTGGACGCCATAGAGCTGAGCGGCGGGCTGCTTACCGGCGGCAAATTGTCTCCCAGCCGTCCCGGTATCCACTCGGCGGACAAGGAAGCCTATTTCAGGGAGGAACTGAGCGCCTTTAAAAAGAAAATCCGGATTCCACTCATCCTGGTCGGCGGCATCCGCTCTGTTGAGGTCGCCGAGAAGCTCGTGGCAGATGGTTCGGCGGATTATATCGCCATGTGCCGTCCGCTTATCCGGGAGCCGGATCTGATCCAGCGCTGGAAATCCGGGGACCACCGCAGGGCAGAGTGCAAATCCGACAATCTGTGTTTCGAACCGGGGCGTGAAGGCCGCGGGATTTATTGCGTCACCCGGGAGCGTGAAAAGACGAAATAGGTCAAACCGTTTCCTTATTGCGCTGATACCGAAAACCAGGCCATGCAGTCAAACGGCAGCCTGTCCGATGCCCGGATGCCGTGCGGCTTGAGTTGATCGAAAAACGGCAGTTTCCCGGCCTTCAGAACCAGCACTTTTTCCGCGCATGAAAATGTGATGTTTTTGTGAAAACCCTCAAACAGTTTCTTCAGCTCCGGATAAATCATCTGACTGTTGGCCAGATCTCTGACAAAGCCGTTGATGTCTCCGTTTTTCGGTCTTCCTCTCTTGGCATCCCATCCCGGAGAGTTATATGCGGCCCGTGCCAGACGGAGCGACAGGTCCTGTGAGGCGGGGCTGCTTCCATCGGGTGCAAGCCTTCCCCAGAACAGGGTTCGAAATGCCGCGGCGTTTTTATCCTTGCTCAGGAATTCCGCATAAATCTGCCTCAGAAGCGGGAGTTGCAGGGACAGGGGAACGTCGCAGGCCCGGTGGATGATGACACCTATCTCGGAATTGCGGGCAATCCAATCAATCGAGCAATTTTCACTGGAAATGCTGTAGATCGTTTCATTGTCGTGATCGCCGTATTTAACGGTAACGGCGGATGCATTCTGTTCCAAAATCCGCGGAAGCGCATCAAGGCTGGCATTATCGCCCAAAGCAGTTGAGCAGAAGAAAAAGACAAGACATGCTCCCGGAACCAGCGAAAAAAGGCGTTCATGCCGACGTTCGTTTACACGTTTAATCCAGGCAGCGATTGCGAAAACGAAAAGCTTGTTGCGTTCAAGAGGAGTCTCCATATTTAAACACCGCCTGTTTTTCTTTATTTGGCTGTCAACCCGTTCATCGCGGTAATCCGCGAAGCATTGTCCGGTTTCCAATCACGGCCAGAGCGAACATCGGCAAAAATAGCGCCAGTCCGATCATTCCGACAAGAAACATGCTATGCTGCTTATCGTTGGTTTGGCCTGCGACTTTTGTATTCTAATTCAGAATTACTTGATAATTTGTTTTGTAGAAATATAACTTATCGCTCGTTATCCTGCAATGATTCCTATTTTCCCTTTTTCCCTCTTCTTTTCATGCAACATGTCTGGTCGTGCTTACAGTCTGATCGCCTGTAATTCCCCGTCAGTTATGCCCGCGCGTGAGAATATCGGTTGACATATTACGTATCACGTAATATCACTATCTCATATGATTAAATCATTTGCTTGCCGAGATACTGAAAAATTATTCAATGACCAGCGGGTACGCCGTTTCCAGTCTTTCGAAAGACAGGCGAGAAAATGGCTCATGGTTTTACATGCCGCTCCCAGCATCGAGGCTTTAATGCTTAACCCCGGAAATGCACTGCACGCCCTTTCCGGGGATCTAAAAGGTCAATATGCTATCCGTATCAATAATCAGTGGCGCGTATGTTTCGATTGGCAGGATGGAAATGCGTATCACGTTAAAATTGCAGACTATCATTGAGGAGTTCCTATGAGTGAGAATGATATTCTTGATCCAATCAACCCGGGTGAAATCCTTCGCGAGGATTTTCTGGAACCCATGGGCATCAGCATAAACCAGCTTTCCCGGGATCTTTCGGTTCCTCCCAACCGGATAAGTGAAATCGTCAATGGAAAAAGGGCCATTACAGCCGACACAGCATTGAGGCTACAGCGGTATTTTGGGGTGGAAGCCCAGTTCTGGTTGAATCTCCAAACCGAGTTTGACCTGAGAATGATGAAACGCAAAATCTGGGTCGATATCGAGCAGCGGATTATCCCTGTTAAACATACTTGCGAAGGCATTCAACGTGGAACCGGAGCATAACATCTCAATTGAAGCGGATTCCATATAAACCGACACAACCAGCAGCGGCACCTCTCATGGCAACTTCTTATCAATATGGATGTGGAAGGCGATAATTCATTTTTGATTTGAATTGGAAAAGTGAAAAGTTTTTATGGGAGAAGGTAGTAAAAAAAACAGAAAATGATTGTTAGCAGAGAACATGACCGATACAGTTTCCGAAACGCCATCCGGGCCGGATGTATTCATGAAAGCTGGCTTTTTATAAATGAACGTGCAAAGAGCGCAAAAAGTAAGAAGGTAAGATTGTGGATTACAACATAATCGAAGATCAGGATGCACAGATAAACGATGCCCTGGATCATGGCGATGAAGTGGAATTATTTTGACCGAAGTGGTAATGTAATAACCTGAAAAGATTTACACATCAACAGTCATGAAGATAGGAGGATGGGATGAAACCATTGAATAGGATTACGATAGATCCCATGGTAATGGGAGGAAAACCCTGCATCAGGGGCATACGGGTAACAGTGGGAACCATTGTCGGTCTGATTGCCTGTGGTAAGACAATAGAGGATGTTCTTGCCGAATATCCTTATCTGGAGCGAAATGATGTCACGGAAGCCCTTTCATACGCGGCATGGCGATCAGAAGAGAGAGAACTTGAGGTGGCGACCGGATGAAACTGCTGCTCGATATGAATTTACCGCCCAGATGGGTGCAATTCTTGACTGCTGAAGGTGTTGAATGTATCCATTGGTCCGATGTTGGCGCACCCACCGCCAAAGATCTCGATATCTTGGCCTACGCGCAGGAACATGGTTTCATCGTCTTCACCCATGACCTGGATTTCGGCGCATTGCTGGCATCTGCTCACGCATCCGGGCCGAGTGTCATTCAGATTCGCACTCAAAATGTTGTTCCGGAAGCGATCGGATCTTTGGTCTTGAACGCGATCAGGCAATTCGAAGAGGAACTTCTACAGGGTGCCCTTATCACGATTGATCCCTATCGTTTGCGGGCGCGCATTCTCCCTTTCAGAGGATAAAGGGGACGGGTGCCGGAACTTTTTTCCTTCTTTTTCTCTGTATAACGGTCAATCCATTCATCGCGGCAATCCGCGAAACATTGCCCGGTTTCCAATCGTGGCCAGTGATCGTCTTGTATCCTTTTTCATTTAGAATAACAAATACTTCCTTTTTGGTACGCCCTTCTTTTAGATATTGTGTGATAAGGCCGACAGCTTCATCGAACTGTTTCTTGTATCGTTTGGTGACCGTCGAAGATTCCGGATCTGGATCCGAAGCTTTTTCCTGATTCATCTGTTGGAGTTCTTCAATTCGTTTTTGGTCTACCGCAAGATTCCGCAAATAAATCTCCTCCATCTCCCCATATATCGGACAATCCGATGAGCAGATGGCTTTGAAAACATTGTTCTGACAGTTGCATGAAAAGGTGACGTCACTGCCGTGAAGGTACTTAATGGTGGATTTGGTACTATGGCGAATCTGAGATAGAGAGCTTGAGGAAATTCCGGAAAGGACATCGACAGCGTAATCAATCAGCCAGTCATGATAGACCTCCGGGGTAAAGCCCATTTGTTTACACCAGGCGGCAAGAAAAAGAGTTGTTTCATTACGGTTTGGCCTATGCTCACCCTCTGCGAACCTGTTCAGGGAAAGACCATTTTCAACAAGATCCTTAATGCAAGAATAAGGTTCACCCTTACCCTCAGTTGCAATAATATTCATCAATTTCTCTAAATGCATAAACATCTTTCTTCAAATGCCTTGTCCGTGAAGATTTCGGCAAAACGCTCGCCGCCTTTGCTGTGGGTGCGGTAGAACGAAAGGCAGTCCTTTACGATGGATAAAACGGTGTCTTCGCTGAAAATGCCGGGAAGTTCGCGGGCCAGTTTGGGGTGTCTGCCCAGCTTTCCCGCCGAGCAGCACGCGATATCCCCGTGTGCCGGCCCCAAGGGTTCCCGTGGGACAGACCTGGATGCATTGGCCGCAGGACAGGCAGCGATCAAACTGGATAACCGGCGATCCGTCTGCCAGGGAGATGGCCTGCTCCCGGCACGCTTCCACGCAGGCTTCGCACTGCGAGCAGGGGCTTTGGGTGATTTCCGGAACGCAGGCCCCGATGATGCCGATGTCCTTGATCTGGGGCTGGGAGCAGGCGTTGGGGCAGTCGGCCAGGGTGATCCGGAATTCGTGGTGATATTTGAGAGGTCCCTTGACTTCTTTTTTTAAGAACTCCAGAAGGTTTTCTTCGGCCAGAAGGGCTTCTAGCTTCTGCATCAGCCCATCTCCGGCATTGGCCCGGTTGGGGCATCCGCTGGCACCGAAACAGGTCTCGATCTGATAGCCCTTGATATCGGTTTCCATTTTGGAAAGAAACCTTGCCTGCGTGGCCTTGACCTCGGCAAGCGTGATCAGGGGTTTTCCTTCCCCTTCCGCCTCTTTTTCCACGCGGCTGCGGACCCGCTTGCGGACAAAAAACGGCACTTTCTTGATGGCGTCTTCAGCCTCGGCCGTCCATTTCATTTTATTTTTCCTTAAAACCGTTATCGATCCTCGCAAACAACAAAATCCCCTCGTTCCCTCAAAGCTTCATTCATGCCAAATGCTCGGCAATGGTCACGGTCCGGTCCCCGAGAATGTTGACATAGCTTCCCATTTCATTGTCATACCATCCATAAATCACGGCCTGGGTCAAGGGGATCTTGATGACGGATTCGGTCAGGGAGCCCAGAATGGCCTTGTCCAGTCCCGGAACCTTGGTCAGATCGATGGTAACATCCGCGGTCCGCGTATGGGTTTCATGGCCTTCGATGATCGCAGCAGCCCGGGCAAGGCCGACGATGTCCGCGGATACGTTCTGTTTTTCCGAAAACATCAGATAGCCTCTGGGATCATCCTGTGCCGTCTGCCGGTAAATTCCGTTGATCATCTCTCTTCGAATGGCGCCGCCAAAGAGCTCTTCCTGGAGATTGACCACCAGAATGATCAAAGAGCCCGTGGCCGTGGGAATCCGGACGGATTCAGCGATGAATCCGATCTGCTCCATTTCGGGAATCACCAGCCGCAGGGCATTGGCGGCCCCGGTGGATGTCAGGATGATATTGTTCATGATGCTTCGGGTTTTCCGCAGATCCGTGGAGCCGGACTTGGGCAGCCGGTCCAGCACGGCCTGGGTTCCGGTGGCGGCATGGACGGTGGCCATCGAGGCGGACAGGATTTTTTTAGGGCCGAACGCATGAATCAGCGGCTTCATCATGTGGGCCAGACAGGTGGTGGTGCACGAGGCATTTGAAATGAGCCGGTGTCGCCGGGGATCGTAGGCATTGTCGTTGATGCCCATGACCGTTGTAACGGCATCCATCCGGCATGGGTCTTCCCTTGTCCTTGATTTTAAACGGGGCGGACGCGATCACTTTTTCAGCGCCGGCTTCGATGTGGCCTCTTAAAGACCCGTTGGGCTGATCCGGGCTCTGGGTCGGATCCAGAAACTTGCCCGTGGTATCCACCACCAGCTTCACATCATGGTCCTTCCAGCGAAGGTCGCGGGGATTCCGGTAGGATCTCAGGAATGTGACCTTGACGCCGTTTATTATCATCGAGCTGTCTGTTTCATTCAAATCCTGAACAACCGGCGTGGCCTGATAACCGTGTAAGAAACTGATGAAGGCTTCCGTATGTGGAATCCCTTTCAATGTAATGGGCAATGTCCGCAAGGCAGGTTCCGGCCTGCCTGCCGATGTTCACCACCAGTTCATCAAAATATCTGCGTCCCACATGATGCCAGACAGTCAGCTTGCCGATCCTGCCAAAACCGTTGATGCCGAGCTTTACAGCCTTTTTCACGTCTTTTTCCGATTCCATGATCTCTCCTTTTACGATGCTTCTCTGATCCGGATCCGTCCCTGATACACCGAACCTTCCAGGCCGTCAATGCTGATGGCATCTCCAGAGAATAGCATGCGTTGGTTGAATTCACATTGTCTTTCTTTTTCACTGCAGATAAGATTTCCACACCCGACCACACAGGTCTTTCCCAGCCGGTGGGCAACCACGGCCGCATGGGAGGTCAGCCCTCCCCGGGCTGTCAGCAGGCCATCGGCGGCAAAGATCTCCCGGATATCATCCGGCACCGTATCCCCGCGCAGCAGAATCAGGGAGGTGTCCGGCTCCTTGAGCCGCCACTGTTCGATTTCTTCCAGGGTAAAGACCACCCTGCCGGCCATTGCGCCCCCGCTGACGCCGATGCCGTGCCCCAGAAAGCGGTCGCTGGAAATGTCTTCCGGGTCAAAGGCCAGAACTTTTTTTCGCTCCCGCATGGCCATTTCACGGGTCTGGAGAATAAAGAGGTCTTTTGCGGCAGGACTTTCAAAGGTGAATTCCATTTCCTGAGGCGTCCATCCTTTTTTTTCAATCAAATCGATTGCCCAGTTTTTCAGTGCGGCATAGATTTCCGGAAAATGGGTTTCCAGGGTGATAGTCGGTATCCCGCATCTCCACTTCCTGCTGAAAGATGGAAATGGGAAGGGTATTGACCAGGCCGGATACGACATCTTCGCCCTGGTTGCCGACGGTAAAATCCCCCCACAACCGGACACGGTCTCCGGGCCATCGGGGGTTGTGGGTAAAAATAACGCCGGTTCCGGACTGCTGGGAAAAATTTCCGAAAACCATGGACTGAACCGTTACGGCCGTTCCCCAGTCATCGGATATTCCCATGATTTTCCGGTATGTTTTGGCCTTGTCCGACTCCCAGGAATCAAGCACGCTGTTGATGGTCATATAGAGCTGATCCATCGGGTCATCCAGAACGGGAAAGCCTGCATCCGCGATGCTTTTTTTGTAGGCCAGTGCAACCGCCTGCATCTGTGCGCCGCTGAATCCTTTTTTAAAGGAAATCCCGAGTGTTTTCTTGAACTTGCTGATAATGGCGTCAAAATGGTCTCGTTCCAGCCCGACCGCCATGCCGTAACACTGCAGAAAGCGCCGGTAATTGTCCCAGGCGAACCAGGCGTTTCCGGTTCTGGCGGCAAGGCCTTCTGCAATTTCTTCATTGATGCCCACGTTCAAAAGGGTGTCCATCATGCCCGGCTGAGAAATGGAGGAGCCGCTTCGAACCGAAAACAGCAGCGGGTTTGTGGCGCTGCCGAAGGTTTTTCCCGTTATCTTTTCAACGGCGGATATCTGGCGAACGACCTGATCCCTGAAATTCTGCAGGGCAGGGGGGTAATGCTCAATGATGTCCCGGCAACGGAAAGCTTCCGTGGTGATGATGAATCCCGGCGGAACCGGCATCCCGAAGCGTTTGAGCTTGACCATGTTCAGCCCCTTGTTGCCGAGATAGATGATGCCGGGCAATTGTTTGCCGCGCTGATCCACCGTGGTGATGGCCTGGCTGGGGTCATAAAGCAGAAGCAGCCGAAGCTGATCCGGATGCAGGGTGTTGAGCTGATGAAACAGGATGTTCAATATCCGGGTCAGGAGCCGGTCCAACTGCTGAAGTCCCAGGGAAAAAACAAGCTGGTCCCTGAAAAAAATCTCTGTTATCCGATGGGTGATCTTTTCCGGATCCATTGCCGGATCCGGGGGCAGATACCGGGGCAGGAGCTTCTTCAGGTTGATTCCGGCAATGATGCGGTTGAGATTTTCTTCGTGAACATTGTTGAAATAGTCGCTGATGATGTTTTTTACCGCCAGGGAAAAACCTTTGAAAATATCCAGATACTGGGTAAAGGTAAACCCCCTGACCTCAAGGGAATGGGTTAGAAACTCCTGCTGCCGCTCAAACTCGACCGAGTGAATGCCGTCTGCTTTCAGCGCCCGGTCAAACAGGGCCAGCAGTTCCGAGATCTCATGAATGGTGACATGGGTGATCAGCGACAGGTCTATGGTCTGAACGAGTTCTTCAAAGAGGACATTGACCAGGGATTCAATGCGGAATGTCAGCCCCAGGGCATCAAATTTCACTTCATGATAACTGCCGTACATCGAGGGAATGTCAACGGTAATATGCCTTTTATTATAAATATCCTCTCGAATTTCATATGTTTTTGAAGACAGGATCAACTCTTTCAAGAATTCGAGATAATCGATGAGCAAAGTTGTCTTTTTTCTTAAATTCGGTTGCTCCAGCGCTTTTTTCAGCCGATTCAGATCCGGAAACCCGCTGGCTTTGAGTTGATCCAGATAATGGTTGATTTCAATAAAATCAATATGATATTTTTGGTGAAGGAGTTTATAGAAGGCGGCCATCAGTTGAATCCGTTCGATATCGGTTTGGGATTCTCCGGAAATATTGGCCAGTATTCCCTTCAGCGCATCGCTGCTCAAGGTCAGCAGCTGAACCGGAAGCGAAATCCCCTGCTGCCGCAGAATCGTCATGATCCGCTTGACGCCGTCAATGTAGGGACCGGAGGACTTGATCTGTTTGTGGATATTCGGAGGAACAAAGGACTCCAGCCCTGCCTTGTTCCCGGTTTTCCAGAAGTTCAGAACCGCTTCCATGAAACCGAGAATCTGGTTGCTGCTTTCCACATGGCTTTGTTTTCTCAGAAAATGGATCAGCACATCTTTTCGCCGGGTCATTTCATCCAGACGGGTGGAGATTTCCCGCAGTTCGCCTTCCGCGCCGATATCATTGAAAAAAGCCGGAAAAATCCGCGCCAGCTGTTTGACTAAATTGTAGACAGGACCGATGTCGCTGTTTAGAAGCCGGGTGATGTCGCGGGGAAAAAGATCCGTATCTTTAATGAAGACGCCTTCCAGGCAAAGATGAATGATCAGGCAGGACAGCAGCCGGGTAGACCATTTGGGACTGAGTTCGATCAGTGCCATCCAGGTGCGGATGTTCGGAATGTGGGCGCTGTTGGCCTGTATCTGCCAGTCGCTTCCGACGCCGCCGATCATGGGGGTTTGAAACCCCAGGTCAATGACCGAATCGATAAAAAAATTGACCAGATCGCTTTCGTCGGTTTTATAGACGCCTTTTCCCATGTTCAGCGCGCAGTTCAAGGCAGTTACCGGAAATTCCCGCGTGTGGGTTTTTAAGATGGAAAACGTTTTTTCAATCAGCCGCATGATATTGCGGTGCGATTCATTGCCGATCAGCCAGCTTAAGGTCCGGTTGATCTCCCACAGCGCATCTTCATGGATCAGGGACAGGCCGGAAATATTCATGATGTGAAAGAGAAATATCACCTTCCAGTGATTGCGCCGGGTAATGTTCTCACTCGATTTCCAGAGGATCATCGGAAGTTTTTTATAGATCTCGACAATCTGTCCGTAGGTTGGAAGCGTCAGCAGATTTTCCAGAAGGGCGATGGATTCAACGGACTCCATGGTTAAAAGACTGTCGAGCCGGTTTTTGCACCAGGTCATTTTCTGATGGGAGATTTCAGAAAAAATCCCGTCGAAAATTGGCAGATGTCCGGTTTCGGCCTCGGTTTCAAACCAGACCATCGGGTCATCCTGGCTCAGCCAGTAAGAATACGTGTATTGATGGTATCTGTGGACGAGCAGGTTCAGTGCCCTGAATGTGGTCAGGGGCGGCAAAGCCCGAAGGCAGAGTTCGGCAAGCCGATTGATGGCGTAAAAACTTCTGGCAAAAAGCTCAAAATGATCCTCAGGAAGCTGTCGAATCCGGTCAAAGGCGATTTCCAGGACCGGAACAAACCGCGGCAGATCAGCACCGGAGTCTTTGACTGTTTTTTGCAGAAACAGCAGCAGATTGTCCACGGCATCGGTCCGGACATCCTGGGGGGCTTCATCACAGGCATCCAGGAAAACATCGATGATCAGGCCGACAGCTTCCGGCCCCCTGTCATGTTTCTGGAAAATATGAAAATAATCCAGGGCGTATTTCCGGCATTCCTGAACGATAAATTTCCAGTTTTTGTAGGGGTGGGACAGTTCCGTCAAAAAAACATTCACGCCCTCCATCAGTCCATAATACCGCGACATGGCTTCCTGGAGCGGAAAATACCGCGGGTCGATGCTGACATCTACATGGGAGCTGGCTAGATTGACCTCAAGGGCCTTGGATTTGAACGGCATGTCAGACTCCTTTTACTGCACGACCGCGGGTGTCCTTGTCAAAAAAATGTATAACGCCAGAATAACTCATGAAAGATTATGAACGATATGTTCGGTTTCCCAGCGTTTGTCCAGATAATACAGGATCGGAACCGTCATCCGGGAAAAAAGAAGCGATGCCACTTCTCCGGCCATCAGGCTGATGGCAAGACCCTGGAATATGGGGTCGAATAAAATGACGGATGCGCCCACCACCACGGCGGCCGCGGTCAGCATCATGGGCCGGAAGCGAACGGCTCCGGCGTCAATGACCGCAAGATCCAGGGGCATGCCCTGGGCCACGCGAAGCTCGATAAAATCCACCAGGATGATGGAATTTCGAACCACGATCCCGGCCCCGGCAATGAAGCCGATCATGGAGGTGGCGGTAAAAAACGCGCCCATCAGCCAGTGGGCCGGCAGGATGCCGATCAGGGAAAAGGGAATGGCCATCATGATGACCACCGGTGTGGAAAACGACTGAAACCAGCCCACCACGAGCACAAAAATAATGACCAGAACCACGGCAAAAGCAAGTCCCAGATCCCGGAACACCTCGTAGGTAATGTGCCATTCCCCGTCCCATTTCATGGCGAATTTGCGGTCGCTGTCCGGAAGGCCTGCCGTGTGCTGGGTGATTTTATATCCTTCCGGCAAGGCTGATGGCGTCGATTTTTTTCTGCATTTCCAGAATGGCGTAAACCGGGCTTTCCTTTTCACCGGCCACATCCCCGATCACATAGACCACCGGCATCAGATTTTTATGGTAAATGCTGCGCTCGGATTCTGTCTTTCTGGCGACAACCAGTGCCGAAAGCGGCACCAGGCCGATTGGCTGCGCCGCTGAGCTTGATGGACTCAAGTTTTTCAATCCCGGCACGGTCCTTGAGGGGCAGTTGGAGAATGATGGGAACATCTTCTTTTTCCCGGGGCTGGTGCAGCAGGCCGGCCTGCTTTCCGGAAAGCGCCAGTTCCAGGGCGCCTGCAATCCGGGCTGCGCTGATGCCGTGAAGCGCTGCTTTTTCCTTGTCCACGTCCAGTTCAAACCGGGGCTGGCTGTCTTCCATGTACCAGTCCACATCCACGACGCCTGCGGTCTGCTCGAAGATCCGGCGGATTTGAAGGGCGATTTCCCGCTGGCGTTCGTAGTTGGGGCCATAGACTTCGGCGATCAGGGTGGATAATACCGGCGGTCCCGGCGGCACTTCGGCCACCTTGACCCTGGCGTTAAAGCGGCTGGCGATTTTTTCAAGAGGCGGCCGGACCCGCTTGGCGATTTCATGGCTTTGCTGGCCGCGCCGTCCTTTTCCGACCAGATTGACCTGAATATCCGCCGTATGCGCGCCCTTGCGAAGATCGTAGTGCCGAACCAGGCCGTTGAAATTAAAGGGACCGGAAGTTCCCACATGAATCTGATAGTCAATCACTTCATTGACGGTTTTCAGATAATCTCCCATCTCCAGGCCGGCGGCAGCGGTTTCTTCAAGGGTTGCGGTTTCCGGCATGTCCAGAATGACCTGAAATTCGCTCTTGTTGTCAAATGGAAGCATCTTGACCTTTACCCAGCCGATGCCCACCATCGCACAGGCCACCAGCAGCATGGCCGCGACTGCGATTAAAAATATCCAGCGCCAGAAAGCGGTTTCGATCAGGGGGGTCATGACCTTCCGGTAAAGCCGGGTGCTCCAGTCTTCGGTTTCCGCGTGAGCCGGGCCGTCGTGGTGGCGAATGAGCCTTAAAGACGCCCAGGGCGTGACAATAAAGGCAACCATAAGCGAAAAAACCATGGCTGCGGTGGCCCCGACCGGAATGGGCCGCATGTAGGGGCCCATCAGCCCGCCCACGAACGCCATGGGAAGGATGGCGGCAATAACGGTAAGGGTTGCCAGAATGGTGGGGTTCCCGACCTCGTCCACGGCTTCGATGGCCACATCCAGCCGGGGCCGGCCGGCGTTTTCAGGCAGGCGGAAATGCCGCACCATGTTTTCCACCACCACGATGGCGTCATCCACCAGGATGCCGATGGAAAAAATGAGCGCAAACAAGGTAATGCGGTTCAGGGTATAGCCATAGAGATAGAACACCGCAAGCGTCAGGGCCAGCGTCACCGGGATGGCAAGGGCCACCACGCCGGACTCCCGATGTCCCAGCGTAAACCAGATGAGAATGGTGACGGAAACAATGGCGATCAACATGTGGAGCAGCAGTTCATCGGATTTTTCTTTTGCGGTTTCACCGTAATGCCGGGTTACGGTCATCTGCATATTGCCGGGGATCACGGAGCCTTTGGCGTCTTCAACCCGCTTCAGGACCTTCTGCGCAACGGAAATGGCATTGGCGCCTTTTCGCTTGGCAACCGTCAGCGTCACGGCAGGATACACGCCGTGTTGAAGAAGCATCGTCCGCGTGGAGTCCTTTTTCAGAAGCCGCCGGACCCATTCCGAAAAAAACATACTGATCGGGCTCTGCCGGCCCATCCGAAATTGCGGCGACATCCCGAAGATACACCGGCCTTTCCGTCATAAACGCCAACGACGATGCCTTCAACATCGGCGCTGGTTTTCAGAAAATCCGTTCACATGAACCCGAACCTGGCCATCGGGTGAAGGATAGGCGCCGGCATCGGACTCCTGATTGGCGGCGCAGACCATTGCAGATACCCGGCCGATATCCAGCCCAAAGGCCGAAAGCCTGACCGGATCAAGAGCAACGGTCAGCTGCCGCCGGTATCCGCCGATGAGTGTCGTAATGGAGACATTTTCCTCCCGCTTGATCACATCGTCCACTTCCGCAGCCACCCGGCGAAGGGCATAATGGTCTGCATCCTTTCCCCAGAACGTCAGGGCCAGAATCGGGACATCATCGATGTAGCGGGGTTTTATCAAAGGCGGAGAAACCGACGGCGGAATCCGGTCCATGTTGGCCATCAGTTTGGACTGGAGGCGGACAATGGACTTTTCCTCATCCTGGCCCACATAAAACCGCACCACCGCCATGGACATTCCGGGGCTGGACGTGGAATAGACGTACTCGACGCCGGGAATCTCCCAGAGCAGTTTCTCCATGGGCCGCGTTGCCCGTTCTTCCACTTCCTTGGCGCTGGCCCCCGGCATTTTTACAAAAATATCGATCATGGGAACGATGATCTGGGGCTCTTCTTCGCGGGGCAGGGCAATGACCGCGGCAATGCCAAGAAGGACCGATGCGATGATGAACAGCGGCGTCAGCTTTGAATTGATGAAATAGCCGGCGAGCTTGCCGGCTATGCCGGACTGGGTCATGACGGCACCTCCACCCGAAGGCCGTCGACCATATCCGGCGGCGGAACAACCACAAAACGGTCGCCGGGCCGGATTCCGGACAGGGCCTCAACCATGGTCCCAAACGTCCGGCCTGTCCGCAGGATTCGAAACCGGGCGATCCGATCGGAATCCAGCAGGAAAATGCCGGTAAGCTGTCCCTGGTGGATGAGCGCGCTTGCGGGAATCAGCAGCTTTTCCTGATTTCCCCGGTCAAGGGTTACGCGGCTGAACATTCCGGAATGAATTGACGGGTGAAAGGGAATGGCTACCTGAACCGTAAAAGATCTGCTGGCTGCATCCGCGGCAGGGTAAATGGCCCGAACCGTTCCCTCAAAAGCCTTGCTGCCGGCAGAAGGAATGGAAACCGATACGGTTTGAGAAAGTGTAATGGACTGAAGGTAGGTTTCGGGAACAATCATGTCCACGCGAAATACATCCGTGCTTTCCAGTTTTAAAAGCGGGGTTCCGGGTGCTGCAAGGCTTCCGGTGTCCACCAGTTTGGCAGAGACGACGCCGTCAAAAGGCGCAAAGAGTCTTGAATCCTTTTCATTGACTCCGGCTCCTGCCACACGCCGCCTCAGCCTGCTGAATCCGGAACCGGGAGGCTTCCACCATGGACTCGGCCTGACCCAGCGCAGCCTCGGCCTGGCGAAATCGGGCGCTGACCTCATCAAATTCCTGGCGGCTTGCGGACTCGGTTTTCATCAGGTTTGCATATCGGTCATAAGTTGCCCTGGCCAAATCCGCGGAGGCACGGGCTGCATGCTGCGCGGAAAGCGCGGCCGACTCCGCCTTTCCGGCCTCCGACAGGGCGGCTTCTGCCTGAAGAAGCTGGGCCTTGACCTGTCTGGGGTCAATGTCCACCAGAACCTGATCTTTTTTGACCCGGTCGCCTTCCTTGACATAAACTTTTTTAACCACGCCCATGATCTTGCTGGAAAGGGTGCTGGCGGCTTCCGCGGTCACGGTGCCGGTCGCTTCGTAAAGAATGGGTTCCTGGCTGATGGCGGCAGTGGCCACCGGCGCGCTGATTGACTTTGCCTGAGAAGATTTTACGGTGCCGGGCTCGATTTTTTCGCTGCATCCTGAAAACAGGATGAATACCATGCCTGCCATTCCATAGATTAATCGGTGTTTCAGCATAACAGTCTCTCCATCAATGTGGGACTTCAAGCCGCATCAGAATTCGGCGAGAGTCACAGTCGGCCGGTCCGGCCGACCGTTATTGAAAATTCGTGTCCAGAGTTCCTGCGGCCAGTGACAACTGAATTCGCGCCGCCGAATAATCATGCAGGGACCGGTATCGGTTGGTATGGGCGGATTGAAGCGCAACCTCCGCATCCAGAAGGCTGACCAGGGTGAGCAGCCCGTTTTCATAACGGTCTCTGACGATGCGAAGCCCTTCTTCAGCCTGTGAAACTGCGGCTTCGGCCACGGATATCCGGTTCCAGGCGCTTTGAGCCTGTAAAAATGCCTGCCGGGTCTGAACCTCGATGCCTGCGGCCATATCGTTTCGCATGGCCCGGATCCGGCTGAGCATGGCTTCGGACTCCCGGGTCTTGGCGCTCATCCGGTCTCCGCTGTAGAGATTCACCCGCATCATGGCGCCAACCGTATAACTGTCTGCGCTGTTTCTGAAATCAGATGAATTCAGTTCATAGGTTCCGATCAGATTGATATTGGGAAGATGGGCCGCCCTTGATTTTTGAATTTCGTCTTCGGCAATTTGTTCCTGAAGCTGAAGATATTGCATATCGGGTCGATGGGACTGGGCCATGCCGATCCATTCATCGATCGGGCCGAGGACGGGTTCTCCTTTTACAAGTGCGGTTGCCAGCCGCCAGCTGCTGTCGCCCGGGGCGCCCATGGCGGCGTTCAGGGCAGCAATCGCCATGGATATCCGGCTTTCTGCCTGAATGCGATCCTGATCCAGTTCGGCAATGTGAACCTGGGTCCGGAGCAGATCGCTTTTGACGGCAAGGCCGTTTTCATACCGTTTGCGTATCATCTCCAGATGCACCCGGGCGGTTTCCAGGGATTTACGGACGACGTCAAGCTGGTGATAAGCCAGAACCAGCCCGGTATAGGCAGTTGCTGCCGAAGCAATCACTTCCTGGCGGGTTCGTGTTAAAAACAGGTCCTGGGCCGCTCTGTCAAGTCTGGCCTGGTTCACGCCGATCCGGGTCTGGCCGCCCTGATATACGGACCATTCCACGGAAAGCGCGGAATTGAAGTTGTTGATGGGATCGGGGTGGTTTAACCGGGCAGGGTCAAAGTCCGTCTGCGTGATGATTTCCTGATTGAGCCGGTTTCCAAATGCCCACATGGGATTGTTGGTATGGCTGAAGGTTTCGGTAAAAAATACCTGGGGTAAAAAGCCGGATTCGGCCTGCGTGATGCGATGATCGGCTGCCGAAACCTGTGAAAGCGCGGCCTTGATTCTGGGGTTCTGCTTGTCTGCGCAAGCTGCATGGCATCAGAAATTGTTAACGATGGAATGTCCGCAGCCGAAAGTTATTAAAGGAAAAAGACAAAGACAGGCGAAAAACAGCATCGGCCATTCTGACCGAAGAGACATTCGTTTCATAGTGCAATTCCCTTGGATGTATTTAAAGTATCAGGGGTGCGATTGCGCCAGGCTGCCGATGGTTACTTCACATAGTCTCCCATTCATGAAAAGGGATATTACTTGGTTATCACTAGACAGGCGGATGAGCAAGGGCTTTGTCGCATTGTCGGGAAGAGCGCTGGCGGTCCAGGCCGCAAGCCCTCTGAGAACAGGATTCGAAGAAGTTAAAAAAGGAACCAGAAATTCGGATGCACCCTCGGCCCGGTGAGGTCGATCCTGGGCCAGTCTTCCCAGTCCCCAGAGAATGCCTTTTTGCAAATCGGGGTGATCAATGAAATTGCCGCAGGGATTGATATAGGAGATCAGGATGCAGGCATATTCATCGGCCATACGGTCGTTTCTGGCCATGATTTCGCCCATGGCCTCCGCAGATCCCCAGCCGATGCCGCCGGATTCGTCGTTGAGGCTCCACATCAGGCGCCGCATCACCACACGGGCCGACTCCATGTTTTGCTCGGCCAGAAGGGACACCACAGCGCCCATTGCGGTGATGGCCTGCCAGAAATGCAGGGGATCCTTGCTGTAGAAAAAAGGAAACAGCGCATTCACAACCTTGCGAAGGGGCATGCGGCAAATGGCGGTCAGCGCCTCTTCCGGCGCTCCTTTCGAGAACAGGGCCGTCAGTTTTTCTTTGAGACTCCGGATCGATCCGGTTGTTTCAGACATGTTACTCCCATGCAATACAGTCCGCCGGACAATTCTTTATGGCCTCATCCACACAGGACCGGGGATAGTCCGGCATTTCCGTCACTTCAATGTAGCCGGCGTCGTTCAGCCTGAAAACTTCCGGGCACACATCCTGGCATACGCCGCAAAGAATACAATCGCTTAAATCAATAACAGGTTTTTTCATCTTGGCATCTTCAACGCAATCAAAAGAAATGGTGCCGCTTCGATATAAGAAGCAGAAATTATTGAGTTTGTAAAAAGCAATCAAAAATTGATTGATTACATTTCACTATAGGAATAAAATCATGCCTGTCAAGACAGACAGCACTGTCGGACGGGGACGTCGCCTCAGCCATTTCAGCAAATCCGGCAATTAACAATAAGCTGTTATTTTTCGCTTGCATTTCTTAATGTTGTCATATATCATCACCAATGATCTAACTGTTTAAAATTGTTTGATGAACCGGGAATAAAACCCCTGTTTTCGTCAAGTTTCAGATGCTTACCGGTTCCGGATCAATTGATTTTTGGTTCCGGAGCAGAGGGGATGAGCAATAATTTGTTAACGTGAGGAGGTGCAGGCATAGTCCCAACAATCAAAAGACCCATCAAAGCCGATAAGACCAATATCAACCGGGATATCCGCGCCAAAGAGGTCAGGGTGATTGATCCGGATGGTAATCAGGTTGGAATAATCCCCACATACAAAGCGCTGGCTGTTGCCAATGATTTCGGGCTTGATCTTGTTGAGATTTCACCCAATGCAGCCCCTCCGGTTTGCAAGATAATGGATTACGGCCGTTATCGTTATGAGCAAACCAAGAAAAAGCAGGAGGCCAAAAAAAAGCAGAGCTCTTTTCAGATCAAGGAGATCAAGATACGCCCCAAGACCAGCGAACATGACCTGCAAACCAAAATTGATCACATCCGGAAGTTTATTGACAAAAAAGACAAAGTCAAGCTGACCGTGGTCTTCAGGGGTCGTGAGATAACGCTGTCTCAGGCAGCCAAGGAATTGCTGGAAAAGGTCATTGCCGAAACCCAGGAAATTGCCGTGGTCGAACAGGCTGCCAAATTTGAAGGGCGGACAATGGTGATGATCCTTTCTCCCAAATAACCTTCGAATCGGGCGTAAAAGGTCCGGTCAGATCTGAAAGAGGCTTTTTGTTATTCAGGTTGTACAGGCGTGAGCAGATAATTTTGGCTCACGCTTTCTATTTTATATGCCTTCTGAGATGAATGCTCTACAGATCAATGAGTATTTAAAACATCATTGAGTCTTTATTTTTAGGAGAAAAACCATGCCGAAAATCAAAACCAATCGTTCTGCTGCAAAGCGTTTTAAAAGAACGGGAACCGGGAAATTTGTTTTCTCAAAGTCTCATGGCAGTCATATTTTGACCAAAAAGACCACCAAGCGAAAACGATCTTTGAGAAAAAGTCAGATTGTTGATAAAACCAACGTCAGAGAGTTGAAATTATTACTTCCGAACGGGTAAGATCAAGACGTTGTTGTTGATTCAGCTTACCCAGCCAGATGGATATTCATGCATCGTCAGACAGTTGCATTCAGCGGTTTTTCAAGACGATGCAGGATTAAGGAGATAAAGATATGAGAGTAAAACGCGGCTTTAAAGCAAGGAGACGGAGAAATAAAGTATTAAAACTGGCCAAGGGGTTTCGCGGCGGTCACAGCAAACTCTTTCGGACGGCTGCGGACACCGTTGACCGGGCGCTTGCTTATGCTTACAGGGACCGCAAGGTCAAGAAACGGGATTTTCGCAGCCTCTGGATTGCCAGAATTAATGCGGGTACGCGGATGAATGACCTGTCCTACAGTAAATTCATGCATGGACTCAAAATGGCCGGCATTGCTCTGGATCGGAAAGTTCTTGCTGAACTTGCGATTGCAGACCCAACCGGTTTTTCCAGTTTGGTCAGAACCGCAGCGCAGCAAAACTGATGGCAAGGCAATAAAGGCCATCAGCTTGATCGTGCATTATCCCTTATGGACGAAAATGATGGCTGGGCAGTTCCACACTGTCTGCCCGGCGGATCGGGATGACCGGATGGATAAAGACCGTCCAGTCATCCGGTTCATTTCAGGTAAAGGGAGTCGCCTTCCTGTGGAGTCTTAGAAAAAGTCATCGCCTGTGTCCCTAATGATCTAACCCCGCCTTTCTTACAGCAGAGCATACAACCGTGGAACAACAGATAGAACAGATTCTTCAGCAGGCACTGAGTGAGCTTCAGTCAGCTTCGCAAGCTGCTCAACTTCAAGCCTTTTCGGTCCAGTATCTGGGGCGAAAGGGGCTTATCACCCATTATCTCCGGAACATCTCCCAACTGCCGGCCGAACAGCGTCCGATGGCTGGGAAAAGAGCCAATGAGATCAAAAATATCCTGGAACAAGCCCTGCAAAAGGCGCTTCAGGAAATTGAAACCCGGCAGGCTGCGCGAAGAGGTCGGCATTGATGTTTCATTGCCGGGCCGCACTGTCTTTCATGGCTCCACCCATCCGATTACCCGGATTACCCGGCAGATCTGTGAGATTTTCACGGCCATGGGGTTTGCTGTTGCAGAAGGGCCCGAGGTGGAATTGGATCACTACAATTTTGAGGCCTTGAATATCCCCAAAAATCATCCGGCAAGGGACATGCAGGACACGTTTTATGTGTCGGAATCCATCGTCCTTCGGACCCACACCTCGCCGATTCAGGTCCGGTATATGGAAAAGCATGCCCCCCCGGTCAAGATCATTGCTCCGGGCAAGGTGTACCGGTGCGATTCGGACATTACCCATACCCCCATGTTTCATCAGGTTGAAGGGCTCGTGGTGGGAGAATCCATATCCTTTGGAGATTTGAAAGGCATTCTGACGGTTTTTGTCCATCAGATGTTTGATGATCAGACCAGTCTGCGATTTCGCCCCAGTTTTTTCCCCTTTACCGAACCCAGCGCCGAAGTGGACATTCTATGTGTCATGTGCCGGGGCAAGGGATGCCGGGTGTGCAAGCAGACCGGATGGCTCGAAGTGCTCGGATCCGGAATGGTTCATCCTGCTGTTTTTGAAAATGTCGGCTACGACACCTCCCGCTACTCGGGGTTTGCTTTTGGAATGGGCGTTGAGCGGATTGCCATGCTGAAATTCGGAATTGATGACATCCGGAAATATTACGAAAACGACATCCGGTTTTTAAAACAGTTCTAACCGATTTTTCAGCAGGCTTGCAAGGGTGTCCGAGCGGTCTGTCGTCCATGAACCCCGGTATTTTATGATTTACAAGGTTTTGATCCGATGAAAATAAGCTTAAACTGGCTAAAATCCTATGTTCCGATACAAATGGATATTGACGGGCTTGCCGAAGCGTTGACCATGACGGGTCTTGAGGTCGAAGCTGTTTACGACCGCTATGATTATTTAAAAACGGTCGTTGTCGGCCGCGTTGTCAGCATCACTGCCCATCCCAATTCCGCCAAGCTCCAGTGCTGCGTGGTGGATTCCGGAAAAGCACGGATACCGGTTGTCTGCGGAGCCCCCAATGTCCATGTCAACTGTTTGTCTGCTCTGGCGCTTCCCGGAACCCAGCTGTCCGATGGCACGGTCATCGAAGCCAGCGCGATTCGAGGGGCCGAGTCCGAAGGCATGCTGTGCAGTGAGGCGGAGCTGGGGCTCGGACCGGATCGCAGCGGGATCATGCTTCTGTCAAAAGATCTCTTGGCCTCCCTTGCGACCGGCCAGTCTCTGGCTTCGGCCCTTGGTCTTTCGGACACGGTGCTGGAGATCGGCTTAACGCCCAACCGGCCCGATTGCCTCAGTTTGATCGGAATCGCAAGAGAAGTTGCCGCGATTCAGAAAACCGCGTTTTCGTACCCGGAAATAAAACTGCCTGAAGGCAAGGGCGCCATCGGCCAGATGACATCCGTCTCGATTCTTGCGCCCGACCATTGTCCCCGGTATGCGGCCAGAATACTGACAGGGGCCACAGTGGGTCCTTCGCCGCACTGGCTTCAGGACCGGCTGATATCCGTTGGCATCAGACCCATCAACAACGTGGTGGATATCACGAATTTTGTGATGATGGAAACCGGCCAGCCCCTTCACGCCTTTGACTTTGATCGTCTGGCCGGGCAGCGCATCGTGGTTCGAACCGCTGTTTCCGGAGAGTCTTTTACCACGCTGGATCATAAATCGCGCACCCTGACCGCCGATATGCTCATGATCTGCGATGGGGAAAAGCCGGTTGCCATTGCAGGGGTCATGGGCGGGTTTAATTCCGAAATCGAACCGGCCACGCAATCGATTTTGATAGAAAGCGCCTGTTTTGATCCAACCAGCATTCGAAAAACATCCAAATATTTTCGGGCTGAACACGGATGCCTCCCATCGGTTTGAACGCGGCGTGGATCCCGAAGGGACGGTTTTTGCACTGGACCGGGCCGCGGCACTGATGGCCGATATCTGCGGCGGCGTTTTGATTGAAGGGGTTATTGATGAACGTCCGGTTGTTCGGGAACAAAAACCGCTTGTTCTCAGCGCGGAAGCCACCAATCGACTTCTGGGAACGCGGATCGATTCCGCGGCCATGGACGGCATGCTTCAATCCATTGGTTTTACGGTTGAACCGCTGAATCCGGATCAGCGAAAGGTGATTCCGCCGTCATTTCGCGTGGATGTTTCCCGGCCGGTTGATCTTGTGGAAGAAATCGCCAGGCTTTCCGGTTATGATCGAATACCCACCACGTTTCCCGTCATCTCGGAAGGATCGGCCCGCTCTTTTACGTCGCAAAATCCCAGGGAACAGATCCTGCGGCTGATGACCGGTCTGGGCTTTTCAGAAACCATTACCTACAGTTTTGTTCACCCGCAATCCTGTAATTATCTCAGGCTTGAATCCGGCGATCCCAGAACGCGCGCCCTTCGCGTCCTCAACCCGCTTAGCGAAGACCAGGGGATCATGCGCACTTCGCTGATTCCGGGTGTTCTGGAGACAATGTACCGGAACATTTCCAGGCAATCCAGAAACCTGAAACTCTTTGAAATCGGCAATGTATTTGTCAGCAATGGCCAGGATGTCCTTCCGGATGAAATTGAAATGCTTTCAGGATTGTGGACAGGCGCCCGTCAGGAAGTGTCGTGGCATACGCCGGATACGGCATGTGATTTTTATGACCTGAAAGGGGTGGTCGAAGCGCTTCTGGCAGCGCTTCATATTCACGATACCCGATTTTCCCGGAACGCGGCACTGTCCTGCCCCTATCTGAAACCCGGGTATTGCGGCCGGTATCCAGTGCGGCCGGCAGATGGTGGGATATATGGGCCAGGTGCATCCGGAAACGCTGGGCTTTTTATAATATCAAACAGCCGGCCTATGTCTTTGAAATCGATATCCGGAAACTTTTTGCCAGTGTGCCCGATGTCCATCAGGCAGCTGCCATTCCCAGGTTTCCGGCAGTTGCAAGGGACATTACGCTGATTCTTTCAAAAGCCCTTGAATCCAGCAGGATCATTGAAATGGTTCAGGAAATGCATGATCCGCTCATGGAGCGAATCATGCTCTTTGATGTGTTTGAGGGAGGACATCTTCCGTCGGACAAAAAAAGCCTTTCTTTCCGGATGATTTACCGTTCTGCTGCCGGAACCCTGGAAGACGAGGCTGTCAATGAGCTTCATAAAAGTATTTCAGATAAACTGATTCAGGAATTTGATGCAGCGCTGCCTTAGTGAGCAGATAGCCAAGAAAAATACCGATCAATGCTCGCTTCGGGTCAGGAATGTTTGTGAGGATTCACTATGCCTGATCAAAAGATTCATCCGGATAAACTGTATTACAAGATCGGCGAAGTCAGCCGGATAGCCGGTCTGCCTTCACATGTCATCCGTTTCTGGGAGCATGAATTCTCGAAAATCAGGCCCCATCGGACGCCGTCCGGTCAGCGTCTGTACACCCAGCGAAATATTGAAATCATCCTTGAAATCAAACACCTGCTTTATGAGCAAAAATATACCATTGAAGGCGCCAGGCAGTTCATGAAAACCTGCAAATCCAGTGCATTGCCATCGGTTCTGGCCGAAATCCGGCTGGAGCTTGAACGAATCAAAGCCATTTTGTCCTGAAGACTGAAACGCCGGACATCACGGTGATTCATGTCCCCGGTCCAGGAATCATCCGCTTGCGCTTCCCGAGCCTTCCGATCGACGATGCTTGCGAATTTACGAAAAATATTGACAATCTCGCAATTTTAACGTAATTATGCCAAGATAATTAGCGGGCATAGCTCAGCTGGTAGAGTACAAGCTTCCCAAGCTTGGTGTCGCGAGTTCGAATCTCGTTGCCCGCTCCAAAGTGAGTCCGTCTTTTCTTTAATTACTAAGTGAAATGCAGCGTTTTCATCAAGAGCAGTGGGGTTAAAGCGTGTAATTCTTTTTGCGGTTTATTACATCAGACATATTTTTTGATCTCACTGCATTAAATCAAATGAGAGGAAACGGGCATCAGCCCGTTTTTTTATTTTTAATGACTGAACGATTTGACCGATTGACGCCATCGCGGAAAAAAGGAAAAAGAACAGAAATCCCTTTGCCAAAGGCTTCCGGCTTAACAAGGGACGAAATCATTTCCAAAGTCAATGAGCTGGCCGGCCCCTTGTGCGATGCCGAAGGAATTGAGCTGGTTTATACGGAATACCAGCGTGAACCTCACGGGATGATTCTCCGCGTTTATATCGATAAACCCGGAGGGACGACCGTGCAGGATTGCACGCATGTCAGCCGTCAGCTGCAGGATCTTCTGGACGTTCATCTGGGTATGAATGACAATTACTACCTTGAGGTTTCATCGCCAGGATTTAATCGCCCGCTGGGAAAGCTGTCGGATTTTGTCAGATTTAAAGGGTGCCAGGCCAAAATTAAGGTCCTTCAGCCGATTGATGGTCAAAAAAATTTTACAGGCATCCTGTCTGGCGTTTTACAGGAAGTAGTTGTGGTTCAAGTTGGCGACCGCATCGTTGAGATTCCCTATCAGGACATTACCCGGGCAAGGCTGGTCAATTATAATGGAGACATCTGATGCTCATTACAGACATTAAGCGCGTGGTTGAACAAATAAGTCGAGATAAGGGAATTGACAGGGATATCCTGATTAATGCCCTTGAAGAAGCACTGAAATCCGCAGCCCGAAAAAAATTTGGAAATAAGATTGACATCGAAACCCAATTCAATGCCAAAACCGGTGAAATCGAAGTCTTTCAGTTCAAAGCGGTCGCTGATGTCATAACGGATCCGGACATGCAGATGAGCTCTGGAAGAAGGGCGGAGGCTGGACCCTGAATGCGAAATCGGCGACAGCCTGGGCATGAAAATGGATACGGCGGTTTTTGGTCGCATTGCAGCCCAGTCTGCAAAGCAAGTCATAATTCAAAAAATGAAGGATGCCGAAAGAGACGCTGTTTATTCCAGTTTTGTGGACAGAAAAGGCGACATCATCAACGGGATTGTCCAGCGAATCGATCATGGAAGCATCATCGTCAATCTGGGCCAGACGGAAGCCATACTTCCCGCGGACCAGCAGATTCCCAAGGAGTCCTATCGCCGGGGAGACAGACTCCGCGCCTATATTCAGGATGTGAAGGAAGAATCCCGCGGCCCTCAGGTCATCCTGTCGCGGACGCATCCCAATTTTTTAATCAATCTTTTCAAGACTGAAGTTCCGGAAATCAGCGAAGGCATTGTTGTGATAAAAGGGGCGGCCCGTGAACCGGGTGTCCGGGCCAAATTTTCCGTGGTTTCCAATGATTCGGATATTGATCCCGTGGGCGCGTGTGTGGGTGTAAAGGGTAGCCGGGTTCAGAGTGTTGTTCAGGAACTCAGAGGGGAAAAAATCGACATTATTCCCTGGCACATGGATGCGGCAAAATATGTATGCAACGCGCTGGCGCCGGCTGAGATCCTGCGGGTCATCATTGATGAAACCAAACATGCGATGGAAGTCATTGTTCCGGATGAATTCCTGTCCATTGCCATCGGCAAGCGCGGCCAGAATGTTCGACTGGCTTCCAAGCTGACCGGATGGCAGCTGGACGTCAAAAGCGAAAAACAATACACCGATACCATGAAGGAAAACTACGAGACGCTGGCATCCCTTCAAGGGGTAAGCCCTTCTCTGGCCGATACGTTGTGCGAAAAAGGCTTTTACTCGATCGAAGAGCTCAGCCATGCTTCAACAGAAGATCTTGCGGACATTGAAGGCCTGGATGAAGAAATGGCATTAAAACTGATAAGTGCTGCAAGACAGGAATTTTCGGGTTCTCACAGGAAACGCAAGATCCGCGGAAAAAACGGCTTCAGTCAACAAGCCAGCAGATGTTGAGGCAGCCGGAGAAGGATGAAAGTCATTAAAAAGGTCCTTGTCTTGCGCCAGGAAAATTCAACACGGTAGGATTCAACACAGTAGGGCTTTTTGGATGTTCAGAAAGCTAAAGGGTTCGGGGCAGTTATCAAAGCTGGAACATCAGAAAAATTAAGGGGGGTAAATGGCAAAAATCAGAGTATTTGAACTTGCCAGGGATCTTAACATGACCAATAAAGTACTGCTTGAAAGAATGCGGGATCTGGACATTTCCGTAATCAGCCATTTAAGCTCTCTGGAAGATGAAGACGTTGCCAAAATCAAGGGGACTGTCGTTGGTGGAAAAAATAAAAAAGCTGAAGCCAAACAGGCCAGGCCGACCATTATTCGACGACGCAGGGAAACTGTTCCCGACGAAACACCGCCGATGGCGCAAATCCCCCCGGAAGAACCTGAAGTCTTTCCCGAAATTGCAGCAAAACCTGCCGTGAAGAAAGACAAACAGCCGGCTTCTACCGAGATGCTTTTAAAGGATGAAAAACCCGAATCCCCGGACAGTGGTGAAGCTGCTGATATTATAGCAGAAAAAGCGATGGATGTTTCCGAACCTGAAATGCCCGTTTCCGCAAAGCCAGTCCGTACTGAAGAACCGGCATTGATTATTTCTCCCGCAGTTAAAGCGCCGAAGAAGACCGAGGCGCCTTCCGATATTGTGGAAATCGCGGGTGAAGAAGAGAAAGCGGCGCTTTCCGGAACTGAAGAAACAGCAGAACCCGACGATGAAGCGCTTTCCGTTCAGGAAAAGCCTTCTGTGGAATCGACGGATCACCCCGAGATGCCGCTGGCTGAGCCCTCTGTCCTTAGCCTGGAAGCCCGAATGGAAAGGGCCGGAAAAAAGAAAAAGAAACTCAAAAAGGATATGCCCGCCAAAATCATCAGACTGGCGCCGCCTGTTCCAGAGCCGCCGGTTCCGGATGTGGCCAAAACAACTGAACCCGTCCGGCATCCGGAAAAGGAGTCGCCCGCAGCCAGAAAGCCAAAATTCAAATCCGATAAATTCCCCCAGGCCGCTCCCGAAGTGATTCCAATTATTGAAACGCCCAAAGAAGGCATTGTCAAGGACAAAAAGAAAAAGAAGGTCGGCAAAGAAGTTGAAGAAGATGTCGTTGATAAAAAACTGGTTAAAAAGAAGGTTCCCTTTCGGAAAAAAGAAATCGTTGAAGGGGCCGATCTTTATTCAGATGCTCTGCGGGGCCGTAAAGCCGGCCGAAAAGGCGGCAAGGGCAGGCAGCTGCCGACACTTCAGAAACCGCAGCTGACAACGCCCAAGGCGATCAAGCGGCGGATTAAAGTGGACGACACCATCGCGCTTTCCGAACTTGCCAAGCGTATGGGGGTCAAAGCCAGCGAAATTATCGTGAAACTGATGGGCATGGGGGTGATGGCAACGCTTAATCAGGTCATTGATTTTGATACCGCGGTTCTGGTCGCCACTGAATTCAATTTCGAGCTTGAAAGGGCAGCTTTTGAGGAAGATACGTTTTTGAAGATCGAACAGGAAGATCCGGAAAAACGGATCGGAAGACCGCCTGTGGTTACCATCATGGGGCACGTGGATCACGGAAAGACTTCGCTGCTGGATGTGATTCGAAAGACCCGTGTCACGGAAGGGGAAGCCGGGGGCATCACGCAGCATATCGGCGCTTATCACGTTGCCACGGATCGGGGTCAGATCGTTTTTCTGGATACGCCCGGGCATGAAGCCTTTACCGCCATGCGGTCCCGGGGGGCCGGCATCACGGATCTGGTTGTCCTGGTGGTTGCCGCGGATGACGGCGTCATGCCCCAGACGCTTGAGGCCATCAATCACTCCAGAGTCGCCAATGTTCCGATCATTGTTGCCATCAACAAGATTGATAAGCCAGGCTCCGATACCGACAGGGTTCAGCGTGAGCTGGCCGATGCCGGGCTGGTTTCAGAGGATTGGGGCGGAGATACCATTTTTGTCAAGGTTTCCGCCAAAACCAACGTCGGGATAGACACATTGCTGGAGATGATTCTCCTGCAGGCGGAAGTCATGGAACTGAAAGCAGATCCGGACAGACCGGCATTCGGCCACGTTGTTGAAGCCAAACTGGATATCGGACGTGGCCCGGTGGCCACGGTGCTGGTGCAGCAGGGAACGCTTCGGGCAGGAGATGCCGTGGTCTGCGGGGTCCACTACGGCAAGGTTCGGGCACTGCTTAACGATTGCGGGGTTCAGGTGGAGTCTGCCGGCCCCTCCATACCGGTTGAAGTCATCGGTCTTTCAGGCGTGCCCATGGCAGGTGATGAACTGGTCGCCCTTGCGGATGAAAAAGACGCCAGGCAGGTCAGTCTTCACCGGGTTCAGAAACAGCGGTCAAAGGATCTGACCAAGACCACCCGGCTGAGTCTTGGATAAGCTCTTTGAGCAGATGAAGGATGGTCTTGTCAAGGACCTGAACATCATCATCAAGGCGGATGTTCATGGATCCATCGAAGCGCTGGGAGATTCTCTGGTTAAACTCTCCAACGAAGAAGTCAATATTAACGTTATCCATGCCGCAACCGGCGCCATCACCGAATCCGATGTGTCTCTGGCCACGGTATCCGACGCCATCATCATCGGCTTTAATGTCAGGCCCAGTGCCAAGGTTCAGGCCATGGCCGCTGAAGAGCATGTGGACATGCGTTTTTATAACATCATTTACAATGTCATCAAGGACGTGAAAGACGCCATTGTCGGAATGATGAAATCCACTTTTCAGGAACGGATTCTGGGCCGGGCCGAGGTGCGCGATCTTTTCCATGTACCCAAAGTCGGAACCATTGCAGGCTGCTCCGTGACCGATGGAAAAATCCAGCGCGGCAGGCTGATCCGGCTGCTCAGAGATGGCGTTGTGACGTTTGAAGGCAAAATCGGCAGCCTCAGACGCTATAAGGACGATGTCAAAGAAGTGGTCGGCGGTTACGAATGCGGCATCGGCATCGAAAACTATAATGATATCAAGCTGGGGGATATCATTGAATGCTATTACATGGAAGAATTCAAACCCGAAGTTGAATAAGCTGGGGTTATGGTTGTCGGATACGGAATCATTACTTTCAGGCTGAACGATTGCCGCTCTCTCAAGGAAAAAAGATCGGTCGTCAAGTCAGTGATCCACCAGATTCAGAATCATTTCAACGTTTCTGTTGCAGAAGTCGGCGCCAATGATATCCACCAGATGGCCGAGATCGGTTTTGCCCTGGTGGGGAACAGCGGCCCGCTGGTGAACTCCAAAATGGACAAAATATTAAACCTTGCCCATGAACTGCGAGTTGCGCAAGTCATAAACAGTGAAATGGAAATGATGCGGTTATGAAAACCTATACACGATCGGAAAGGGTTGGCGGGGAGATTCAGAGAATTATTTCGGATATTCTTCGAAAAGACATCAGCGACCCGAGGCTGAAGCGGGTTGCTATTTCCGGTGTAAAGATGTCCAGAGATCTGCGAATTGCCAGAATCTACTTTACCCTGATTGAGGGTAAATACACCCGCGAGGATGCGGCCGAAGCATTTGACAGCGCCATGGGATATATCAAGCGCACGCTGGCCGGTCAGTTAGGCCTGAGATATATGCCAGGCCTCCGGTTTTTTTATGATGAATCCTTTGATTATGGCTCGCATATTGACAAAGTCTTGAAAACAATCGATACAGCAGATGGATCATCTCATACACCGCTTGAATAACAGCAGGAATGTGCTGATTACCACCCATGCCAGTCCCGACGGAGATGCCATCGGATCACTGCTTGCCATGAATCTGGCCATGCAGGGGACGTTTAAGCAGATTACGCTCTATAACGAAAGCCCGATTCCGGCGGTGTATCGTTTTTTGCCGGGAGTTCATGGCGTGATCAACCAGCTGGACTGCGCAGCGCCGTTTGATACGGCCGTGGTTCTAGACTGCGGTGATTTGCAGCGGGTCGGCGAGGCAGCAGGCATCATCGCTCAGATACCTGAAATCATCAACATCGATCATCATATAACCAATACCCGGTTTGGAACCTGCCAGCTGATCGATGTCCAGGCATGCGCCTGCACGGAAATTCTCTACCATCTGTTTGATCGAATGCGTGTTCCGTTTACACGGGAATTGGCCACCTGTATTTACACCGGAATTTTAACCGATACCGGGTCATTTCGATTTTCCAATACCAGCCGGACCACCTTTCAAGTCTGTGAAAACATGGTTGCCTGCGGCGTAGATCCGTTCCGGGTTGCTCAGCATGTATACGGCACCTACTCTCTGGGACGGATCAAGCTCTTAAACCTTGCGCTAGATTCCATAGAAATATCTAAAAACGGAAAGGTATCTCTCATGGCCTTGACGCGTGCGATGCTGATTGAAACCGGTACTCAGCCCGAGGATGCGGATGGCATGATCAACTATGCCCGGCGCATTCAGGATGTTAAGATCGCCGTGCTGATTCAGGAACATATGAACGGCAGTGACCCATCGGGCCAGCGGCGCCCGTATCACGTCAGCCTGCGATCCGATGGAAGCGTGGATGTGGCTGCCATTGCGGCAATGTTCGGCGGCGGCGGGCACCAGAGCGCAGCTGGCTTCAGCATTGAATCCACGCTGGCTGAAATTAAAGATCAGATCCTGCAGCTGACAGAGTCTATGTAATATATGCCAGAAGACTGCAAGTCAGATAAAGGATCCGAAGGTGGCTGTGCAGGATAAAAACACATCCCTGAATGGGATACTTGTGATCGATAAACCGCCGGGGCTCTCTTCAGCCAGGGTTGTTTCCATTGTCAAGCGCCTGCTTCAGGTGAAAAAAGTGGGTCATGCCGGAACACTCGACCCTTTTGCCACAGGCGTCCTGATTGTCTGCGTCAACCAGGCGACCCGGCTGGCCCGCTTCTGGTTGAACAGCGCCAAGACCTATCAGGCGGAACTCTGCCTGGGTATTGAAACAGACACTCAGGATCCCACGGGAACCGTGATTTCAACCAGCGAGTCCATTGATGTCCCCGAAGATAAGCTGCGGACGGTGATGAAGTCTTTTGTGGGGACAGTGAATCAGGCTCCGCCGGTATATTCGGCATTGAAACATCAGGGGGTTCCGCTGTATAGGCTTGCCCGAAAAGGAGAGCCGTTTCAAAAGCCAAGCCGTCAGATTCAGATTTACCGGCTTGAAATTCTGGAAATTGCATTGCCACTGGTCCGTTTTGAGGTGAATTGCAGCGCGGGAACCTATGTCCGTACGCTTTGTGCGGATATCGGAAAAATCCTGGGGTGCGGCGGCCATCTGAAGAATCTCAGGCGGACAGCCAGCAGCGGTTATTCAATCACAGATGCCGTTTCCCTTTCCGAGCTGGAAGAACTGGCCCGATCCGGCGATGTCGACCGGCATCTGACCGGTATGGCCGAAGCGCTTCCGGATATGGTTTCTTTTCAGGCAGATAAAGCTTTGACGGATAAGATCAAATATGGCATGATGATAACGACAACAGATGTTTCGCCATCCTGCCTTTTACCCGGGGATACCATGGTAAAAATCATTGACGGAAACAACCGCCTGCTGTCCATACTCAGTTATGACCCGGTTCAACACGGGTTTACGTATTGCTGTTCGTTTTCGACAGGCTGAAGACTGAAGGTTTTTCCATCATTTGCAGTTTTGATGGCCATGGACGCCGGCTTTCGCCGGAGTGATGATGGTCAAAAGAGTTAGGGCTTAGCCCGAGGTCACGCATTCATCAACCTTGGATTCAGCTTTAACGGTAGAAGCAGTAACATGTTGTTGCATTGCGGTGGCCAATAGTTCACGGCAAGTTGAGATGAATGCCCGCAGGGGTGGAGCGGAATTCACCCATTTCACTATTGTAAAACAGGAGGATTAAAGAAAGTGGTTTTTAAGCCCGAAGACAAGAAAAAACTGATCGAACTGTATAAACTTCATGAAAGCGACACCGGGTCGCCTGAGGTGCAGGTTGGCCTCATCACCCATCGCATTACCTATCTTACCGAACACCTGAAGGTGCATGCCAAGGATCACCATTCCCGAAGAGGATTGCTGATGCTGGTTGGAAAACGCCGCAGGCTTTTAAATTATGTCAAAAACAAAGACGTTCAGCGGTATCGAACCATTATTGAAACCCTGGGCCTGAGAAGGTAGCAAGGAATTCTCTGCTATGTCAGCAATGCCTGACCTCGTTAAACTCAAGGGTTCCATACAGAACTTTGCCTGCTTGCCGGCTTAAGTTTTGTGGTGGTGAGACTCGGCCGTTCATGCGAATCATCAGCCAGCATGACCACAATGCGACGTAATCTCCTCAGATCGAGATTGCGTCGCTCAACATAAGGAGGCAAAATTATGGAAGTTGTTCTCGAAGCAACACTCGGGGATAAACCGTTAAGCATTAAAACCGGAAAAGTCGCCAAACAGGCTTCAGGCTCTGTGGTGGTTCAATACGGAGAAACCATTGTTCTGGTGACCGTGGTTTCGTCCAACGAAAGCGCCAAAGGGGATTTTCTGCCGTTAACGGTTGAATACATGGAAAAAATTTACGCTGCGGGCCGGATTCCCGGAAATTATTTCCGCCGCGAAATCGGAAGGGGCAGTGAAAAAGAAACCCTCACAGCCAGACTGATCGACAGGCCGATTCGGCCGCTTTTCCCAAAAGGGTATAATTTTGAAACCCAGGTCATTGCCACGGTCCTGTCCATGGATCAGGAAAATGATCCGGACACCCTGGCCATGATCGGCGCATCGGCTGCGCTGGGTCTGTCCGACATTCCGTTTGAAGGACCGATTGCCTGTGTCCGGGTGGGTCGCATCGAAGGGCAGCTGGTCATCAACCCGCCGCTTCAAAAATTCGACGCCTGCGACATCAATATCATCGTTGCCGGTTCCGCCACCGGCGTTGTCATGGTGGAAGGCAGCGGGAATATTGTGAGCGAGGCGGATATGCTCGAGGCCATTTTCTTTGGTCATCAGGCCATGCAGCCGGTCATTGAAATTCAGAAAAAGCTTCGGGAAGACCTTGGAAAAACCAAGCGTGTATTTGTCGCGCCTGAAAAAGATGCCGCCCTGGTCGAAAAAGTCGAGGCTCTGGCGTCTCAGCGGATAAAGGACGCACTCGGTGTTCCCGATAAAATCGAGCGCTATGCCGCGATTCGTGCAGTCAAATCCGAGGTGCTGGCAGAACTTGGCGAAGCATTCGTTGATCGGAAAGAGGAAGTTTCGGCAGCCTTTCAGGATATTCAGAAAGCCATCAGCCGGAACCTGATTTTAAAAGAAGGCCGCCGCATCGACAACCGGAAATTCGATGAAATCCGCCCCATTACCTGTGAAATCGGCATTCTCCCCAGGCCCCACGGCAGTGCGCTGTTTACCCGCGGCGAAACCCAGGTGCTCGGCGTGTTGACCCTGGGCTCCGGTCAGGACGAGCAGCGGGTGGAAACCTTGACCGGGGAAGAATCCAGGCCGTTCATGCTTCATTACAATTTCCCGCCTTTTTCAGTGGGAGAGGTCAAAAGGCTCTCAGGTCCCAGCCGCAGGGACATCGGTCACGGCGGTCTTTCGACTCGGGCGCTTGAAAAAGTGCTGCCTGCCAAAGCCGATTTTGACTATACCATCCGCATCGTTTCCGAGGTTCTGGAGTCCAATGGGTCCTCTTCCATGGGTACGATTTGCGCCGGAACCCTGGCCTTGATGGACGGCGGCGTTCCCATCAAGGCGCCGGTTGCCGGAATTGCCATGGGGCTGGTCAAAGACGGGGAAACCGTTGTCATTTTATCGGATATCCTTGGGGATGAAGATCATACCGGAGATATGGATTTTAAGGTTGCTGGCACCCGTGAAGGCATCACCGCCCTTCAGATGGATATCAAAATTCACGAGCTTCCCAAGGAAATCCTGGGGAAAGCACTGGAACAGGCGCGGACCGGCAGGCTCCATATTCTGGGCAAGATGCTGGAGTCGCTTGACAAGCCGCGAGAAGAAATATCTCAATATGCTCCGGCCATCGTGACGATTAAAATCAATCCGGACAAGATCCGGGATATCATCGGCCCGGGTGGGAAAATGATCCGCTCGATTCAAAGCGAAACCAACACCCGCGTTGAGATTGATGATACGGGTCTTGTGAAGATTGCGGCGATTTCAAAGGCCGAAGGCGATGCCGCCATGAAGTTGATTCAAGACATTGTCATGGAGCCGGAGATCGGACGAATTTACGACGGAACGGTTGTCAAGGTCATGGATTTTGGTGCCTTTGTCCAGATTTCTCCGGGTACCGATGGTCTGGTTCACATTTCTCAGCTTTCCACCCGAAGGGTTACAAAGGTTACGGATGTGGTCAAGGAAGGCGATACGCTCAAGGTAAAAGTGCTGGAGATATCCCGGGATGGCAAGATTCGTTTAAGCCATAAAGCGGTTTTGGAAGAGGAAAATCCAATTTGAACCCTGAAGACAGTATCGAAAAAACCCTTTTAACAAACGGTGTCCGCATCCTCTCTCAGAGGATGCCGCACGTTCAGTCCGTGTCCATGGGGGTCTGGGTCAATATCGGATCACGGGATGAGACGGATGCCGAAAACGGATTGTCTCATTTTATTGAGCACATGATGTTTAAGGGTACGCAAAAGCGCTCGGCTTTTGAAATCGCCAAGGCATTTGACGCCATCGGCGGATATACCAATGCCTTTACATCCATGGAAAATACCTGTTACCATGCCAAGGTCATGGCGAACCATCTGGAAACCATGTCGGAAATTCTGTCGGATATTTTTCTGAATTCCTTGTTCGACGATGCTGAAATCGAAAAAGAACGCCCGGTCATCTTTCAGGAAATCGGCATGTTGGAAGATACGCCGGATGAATACGTGCACCAGTTGGCTGCCCAATCGTTCTGGGGGGATAATCCTTTGGGAAGATCGATTCTGGGCACCCACGACAACATTCTGCAATTTGATTCCAAAAACATTCGAAGTTTTTTTGAACGGCTCTACCAGCCGGATCGGATTGTGGTGACTGCCGTCGGAAATATCGCGCATGATCATCTGGTTGATCTGGCCCGTCCGGCGTTTGAAGCTGTTCCGGCTGGAAAACCCATTGCAGCACGCGAAATTCCGCAACGCCATTCCAATGCTGGCCAAAATATCTACAGGCACCCGAAAGACATCGAACAGGCGCATATCTGCCTGAATACGCGGGGATTGCCCACGACAGATCCCAGGCGGTATGTTTCGTCCCTGATGAACACGATTCTGGGCGGAAACATGAGCTCGCGGCTTTTCCAGCAGATCCGGGAACAGCGGGGCCTGGCGTATTCGGTTTACTCGTTTGCCTCCTCTTTTGTGGATACGGGCATGTCCGGAGCGTATGCCGGTGTGGATCCCGTTCATGCTTTTGAAACCGTGGAACTCATATTGAATACCCTGCAAAGCCTCAAGGACAGCCCGGTAACAGAGGATGAACTCCAGCACGCCAAGGAATTTTCCAAGGGAAATCTGCTCATGGCGTCCGAAAGCAATGAAAACCAGATGGCGCGGCTGGCCCAGGGGGAATTTCATTTTGGACGCTATACCCCGTTGCAGGAAATTCTGGACGAGATTGACCGGGTTACCCCTTCGGATATCCGGATGCTTGCCGAAGAGCTTTTTCAAAAGGATCAGATGACCCTGACGCTTCATGGGCCGGTGCCGGAAGCGTCTCAATTTGAACAGCTCATGACGGCATGAAGGCAGGTTTTCAAATGGAAGTGAATCATTCTGAACCCCTTCCGACCATCCGCTTCTGCCGGATCGATCCCAAAGCCGGCGCGGATATTCCGCTGCCCCGCTATATGACGCCTCAGGCTGCCGGCATGGATCTGCATGCTGCTGTAACGCAGGATCTGATCGTTGAGCCTGGCGATATTCGCCTGATTCCAACCGGATTGATGATGGCCATTCCCAATGGCTATGAAGCCCAGATCCGGCCGCGAAGCGGGCTTGCAGTGAAGCACGGGATCGGGCTGATTAATTCGCCGGGAACCATCGATGCGGATTACCGCGGAGAAGTCCAGGTGGCTGTGATCAATCTGGGAAAACATGCTTACACGATCCGGCGGGGCGACCGGATCGCTCAGATGATCATTCACCGGGTGTACCAGGCAGGGCTTGAAGAAGTCAGTTCTCTGGATGAAACCAGCCGGAATGCCGGCGGGTTCGGCCATACGGGAAAGTAGCCGGCAACCACGTGCCGGATGAATTCCGGGGTCAACAGGCCCGGATCCTTCGATCTTCTATTTTCCTTGAATTATTTTTTCAAGATTGTAATTTCCTTCAAGGAAGTTTTCAGCCAATACTTCGACACTGGCTTCATGGGTCATCATCATATCCATTTGGCGGGTAAACTGAAGCAATCGTCCGATCATGTCCAGTTTGTCTTCGATGAGATGCAGCTCGTATTTTTGGTACCTCGCATTGACCCTGTCTCCCAGGACCTCCGCGGCGAAATCAAGTGACTCAAGTATCCTGGCGATAGCCCGGGTACGCCTGTTTTTACGGATGTCATCCGCAGCGCCCCCCTTGAAAGAGAAGGATATATAATTCATGTTGACAGTCCCGCTGCAGTAGGAATCGATGATACTGTAATGATATCCGACGCGGGAGCTGAAATTCAGATATTTATCCGAAATAATGGCATAGCTGCGGTCGCCGAGATTCCCACCAGCGGATGGAGCGGAGAGCATCTGCTCGCTCATGACGGATAAAAACCCTTTAAACTCCACAGGGCGCACCTGGTTTTGCTGGAACTCCTTGTTCATCAGCCCTTTGAGGAGCGCCTTGAATGGAACGGAAGCGATCTTTTCAGGGGAGATGCTGTCGCGATTCGCATTTGTCTCCGTCAGGCCGGAGCCCAAGTCGATAACATACAGGTCAAGCGGGATAAAGCCTTTCAACTTAAACGCCAATCTCCGTTTATCGGAGACTGAATCACTGAGTTTAAACATCTCGTCATAAGAGAACTCGTGAACCAGCCGGCTGATATCGTGAAGTGTCCGGCAACCCGAAGGCGCAAAATCCGGCGACCCGGGATCCAGAAGATTCAGCGGAACTATCCAATCGCCTACCTCTCTCAGAACGCCGTATACCGGCGTGTCCTTCATGGGGAATTCCCCTGTAACCTGATATGCCTCCAATTCCGGCACCTTCCCCTGATATACTCTTCCGGAATAAGCATCCACGGTAACTTCCATGCCTTCAGGTATGACGGATGTGGCCACGAGGGTGTTCACGATGGTGGGTACTCCGAATTCCCTAGCAAGCGTAGACATATGCCCTGCGATGTTTCCCATATCGATAATGATTGCCCTGGTTTTTTTCATGACCATGACAAGCTTGGGAGAGGAATGCCTGGCAACCAGGACCGCACCATCAGGGAAATTCAATAGATCTGCATCTGAAGATACATGAAATGCCGGGCCGAATCCCACGCCTGCCGAAACGCTCACCCCTTTTTCAATCAGCAGCGGGTATCCTGTCAGTACCGGGATGACTAGATAGCTTTTTCCGGAATCTTCCGCACGGAGGGAGCGGCTTTGCAGAATAAAAATAGATCCGCTGCCGTCAATTGCCCACTCGATATCCTGCGGGGATCCGTAATGCGCCTCGAGTTTCCGTGCGTAGCCGGCAAGGACGGCAATATTTTCCGCAGAAAGACAGGGCTTGTCCTGAAGCGCATCTGCCACCGGAATTTCCACCAAACCCCCATCCGCTTTGCTGGTCAACTGAACCGTCTTGCGGGAGATATCGGATGATATTGTTTGACTGTTTTTCCCGACAGTGTATGTATCCGGCGTGATAATTCCATCCACGGCATAGGGTCCCAGTCCCCAGACAGCTGTTATAATGACATTTTCTTCCAGCATGTTGAGAGGACTTCTTGAATACATCACCCCGCTGGCAACAGATTCCACCATTTGGAGGCAGGCGACACTCATGGCGATATCTTCATCCCGGATACCTTTGTTGAGCCTGTACGTGATTGCGTGGGGAGAATAAAGACTGGCAACTATTTCCTTGTATGCCCGGATGATATGCTCCTGCGGCACGGATAACAAGGTCAGATATTGGCCGGCAAAGGACAACTCGCTGTCCTCGCCGACAGCGCTGCTCCGCATCGATATTCGAAAGGAAGCACCCGGATTTTTTCCGATAGAAGTTTCCTCGGCAAGTTTTGCATGGGCCTGTAGGATGGCGTCTTCTATTTCAGCAGGGACATCGGCCGAAAGGATCAATTCTCTGATATCGTCACTGATGTTTTTGATGATTTCAGGGTTGTCAGGATCAAGCCAGGTCTTTTTGTTGCTTATCTCGTCGAAAAGCGCCGAGTTGAGAAGGAAAGACTCAAAAGCCCTTGTTGTTATTGCAAATCCGCCGGGGATGGGAAGCCCGATCCTGCTGTGTATCTCGCCAAGATTGGCATTTTTTCCGCCCACCCCGTCCGTCATCTCCGCATTTATCGCAGCGTAAGGCAATATGAATTCCGAGATGGGAATTCCTTTTTTTCTGCCGAGAATTTCTTTGATTTTCAGGTTGATTGTTTCGAGAATATCAAACAGCGGGGAGTAACGGTGGCCTGAGAGGTCGTCCATGTTTTTGATCATGCGCAGGATATGGAAAACTGCTTTGGCAGACCTGGATCTGACATACGACATGCCAAAGACCTGTTGGCCCAACAGCTTTTCCTCTATGTCCGTTATCACATTTAAAAATTCGGCGTTCGAATCAAGCAGCATTTTGAAACAGGAATATTTAAAGCGAAACAGGTCCGGCCGGTCATCATCGGAAGATGATCCTTTGAGCGTTTTATTGCGTTTAAAAAAATTCAGGTTTTTGAACATTCCTGTTTTTCCTGAAAAATACGCTTCGATGTTCTGTTGAGATTGGTAAGATGCTGCTATTGAAGGATAATTTGACGAGAACGGCTGTTTGACGGCTGAAAGTATATGGGGGCTGTTTTCGCTTGTCAAGGGATATTTCGCATCGAAAATCAGGGACTGGCGATGCGATGCGGCAAAAATCTTCTTTCTATGTTGTAAATAATTCTGACATCGACGTTAAGGGGAAAATGCTTTTGCTTTCTGTTAACCCGAAACGCTTACATAATTTAACGCTCCGGCAAGTCGGTGCATAACATTCTGATAATAAATAATTATTAATTGGGACATGGACGCAGATATAGCTATGCATGATCAATATTGCCGCAAGACAAAGGCATGGCATATGTTTTGCTGTAGTATTGGAGGGACCGGTCCCCGAGAGCTTTCAAGGATGGTTTGCGTATTCTGAATAACAACACCATCAACTTTAGGGCATTTTGAAAAAATAAGGTCATCAATGGAAACATCACAGGGAGCAGGTGCACCCATGAAGCAAGCCCATACGAGAAGAAAAGGCAAAGAGTCTTATTCCAAACTCTACCGGAAATTCATTTTTCTCACCCTGATATGCTCTCTGGTTCCATTTTCTCTGGTAGGTTGGGGGATTTATTCTTACCACGCCGGATTTTCGACGGTCCGGATAATGGACTATTTCAGGGATCAGGTCGAGCACCATCGGGAAATAATCAAACTCTTTTTACGGGAACGCACTTCAGACCTGCAATTGGTAATTCAGACGCATTCTCCGGATGATCTGCAAAACCTGGAAAATCTCAAACATATCTTCGGTGTAATGAACCAGGGAAATTCGTTTTTTACGGACCTGGGTCTTATCGATGATGAAGGCAAGCATCTGGCATATGTCGGGCCGTATGATCTGATGGACAAGAACTATTCGCAGACGGTCTGGTTTAAGGAAGTGATGAACAAAGGGATTTATATCAGTCATATGTTTACCGGTTTTCGCAATGCACCCCATTTTATTATCGCTGTCACCCGAATTGACGGAAACAGGAAATGGATCCTGCGGGCGAGCATCGATACGGAATATTTTCGTTCCCTGGTAGAAAACGTCAAGATGGGTGCAACCGGAGAGGTATATCTTTCCAACCAGGAAGGAATTTTGCAAACCACACCCCGTTTCGGCGGTAAAATCATGGAAAAGTCTCAGGTGCCGATCGAGTTTTTCACCGAGGAAGGGAGTGTCCGAATATTTGAACCCGCCGATAACGATCAGAACCGGCGTTTGCCCCCGCAGTTGGTTGCTTATACCTGGCTCGAAAATCCCCACTGGAAGCTGGTTGTCAAGCAGGATTATTCCGAAGCATTCAGTGATGCCGATCATGCAAACCGGGCTGCATTGATTTCTCTCTTTTCAAGCCTTCTGGTCGTTTTTGTCATTTCTGTCATCAGCACCCGATACATGATTAAAATCATAAAAAAAAGGGACCAGGAGACGGATTGGCTGAACAAACAGCTTGTTTCTGCAGGCAAACTGGCGTCGCTGGGCGAGCTTTCTGCCGGAGTTGCCCACGAAATCAATAACCCCCTGGCCATTATTCTGACGGAAAGCCAGGTCATGAGGGACACGATCGCGGAGTCACCCGGCATGAACGATGACGTCAAAACCGAGCTGATCGCCTCTTTGTCCCAGACGGAAAGCCAGGTCCACCGCTGCAGTCTCATTACCCAGAACCTCCTTAAATATTCGCGCCGGAACAAGTCCCAAAGAGAGACGGTAAATCTGAATGCTTTCATTGAAGAAGTGGTCCGGCTTATGGATGGAAGAGCAAAGGGGATGGGGATTCATTTTGAGCTTGCCCTGGATAAAGACCTCCCTTCCTTCCGCTCGGACCCTTCCCTGCTGCAGCAGGTGCTGATAAACCTTGTCAACAATGCTGTCGACGCGCATGAGGGAAGACCTTATGGAACAATCAGTATCGGAAGCCGAATCAGCAGCGACCGCCATGTGGAGATCACCGTCAGCGACACCGGTTCGGGTATTTCTCCCGAGAATCTGGAAAAAATTTTCGACCCTTTTTTCACCACCAAGGCGGTGGGAAAGGGAACCGGATTGGGTCTTTCCATAACCTACAGCACTGTCAAGGGGTTGGGCGGAGACATTTCGGTTCAAAGCACCATTGGCAAGGGGACTCAATTCAGTATTTTACTTCCTTTGAGCCCTCCTGACGACGCTCAGGAAAACCGGGAAGCGGTAATTACCCAGCCCCGCTCTTCCATATGAAACTGTGGAGCCAACTATGAAAAGACCAAGAATTCTTCTCGTTGATGATGAGGTGGTTTTTGCAAACAACCTTTTCAAGCTTGTGTCGAAAAGAGGATATGACGCCGTGGTCGTATATAACGGTGCGGATGCTGTCAGCATCGTCGGAGAAAAGGAGTTCGACGTCATCATCCTGGATATGAAGATGCCGGGGATGGATGGCATTGCCACGTTGAAGGAGATCAAGAAAAAAGTGCCATCCGTGGAAGTCGTCATACTTACAGGGCACGGCTCCGTCGAATCGGGAATCGAGGGCATGCAGCTTGGGGCTTTTGATTTCTTGATGAAACCGGTCAGTATCGATGATCTCCAGGAAAAGGTAAGCGAAGCCTACCGGAGAAAACTGGTCCAGGAAGAAAGGGGGTAACGATTCAACATGACGAATTTAATGCGTGTTTTTCTGATTGATGACGAGATGCTTTTTGTAGAGTCCTTGACCAAGGTCTTGCGAAAAAGAGAGATGGCGATCAAATCGGCTCACAGCGGTGTCGAGGCGCTCGAAATCCTTGCCGCCGAAACGTTCGATGTTATCGTCCTTGATATCAAGATGCCGGGGATGGACGGTGTAACGACCCTGAAAGTCATCCGGGACATGGGCATTACAACACCGGTGATCATCTTGTCCGGCCACATGGATATCGACTGCGTCAGCGAAGTACTGAAAATGGGCGCTACGGAACTTCTTCTGAAACCCTGCGATGTGGAAACCCTTGTCTGTACCATCGAAAATGCTCACGAGCGGATGACGACAGTGTAATGCGGTTAGAACCGAAAGGGAGCCGGTCAATGGCCACAATCCTTATTGTTGACGACGATCAGCAGTTGCGTCGGAGTTTTGAAAAGCTTTTGTCCGATGAATTGTATACCGTATTGACGGCTTCCAGTGGTGAAGAGGGTCTGGCGATCATCGGATCGGCCAGAGTCGATCTGGCAATCATAGATGTGAGCCTTCCGGGGATGAGCGGCCTGATGGCTTTCAAGGCCATGCGCGAAATCGATCCCAAGCTCATGGGGATTATCATGACAGCCTTCAGCACCACCGAGAGGGCAATCGAGGCGATGAAACTGGGGGCCTTTGACTATGTCACCAAACCCTTTGATATCCCCGATATTCTCGCCCTTATCGGTCAGGCACTGGAGGCAGGTCGCCTTGTGCGCTCCCGTGTGGATATGGACGTCGTTCACAAAACAACCTCTTCCGAGACCATCATCGGGCAGAGCAAAATCATGCAGGAACTCTACAAAACCATCGGCCGGGTAGCCCCCACCGATGCGACGGTACTCATCAGGGGGGAATCCGGAACAGGAAAGGAACTCGTAGCCCGCGCCCTTTATCAGCACAGTCTCAGGGCAAGCGAACCCTTCCTGGTTATCAACTGCGTAACCATCCCTGAAAACCTGCTGGAAAGCGAGCTTTTCGGATACGAAAAGGGAACCTTCACCGGGGCGCTGAGCCGCCGTATCGGAAGAATCGAACAGGCCCACGGGGGAACGATCTTCCTGGATGAAATAGGCGATATGCCGTTAAGTCTGCAACCCAAAATCCTTCGCCTGCTCGAAGAGAAGGGGATCGAGCGCCTCGGCGGTCATGAAACCATTCCGGTCAATGTCCGTATTATTGCGGCCACCAACCGGGATCTTGAATCCGCGATTGCAGGCGGATCTTTTCGCGAAGATCTCTATTACCGCCTGAAGGTGGTCACCATCGGGCTTCCCCCCCTTCGGGAACGCATGCAGGATATTCCCCGTCTTGTCGATCATTTTCTATCCCGGTTTTCCAGGGATATGAATGTGGATAACCCGGGAATGACCCTGGATGCCAAGGAGATCGTCAGCCGGTATCACTGGTCCGGCAACGTTCGCGAGCTGTCCAACGCCATACAGAAGGCCCTGATTTTCAGCCGCGGCTGTCCCATTCGTCCGGAAGATATCGCCAATGTCATCGAAAAGAAGACTGAAGCGCTTGAGAACGCCAGCGAAAGGTATCCCGAAGAGACTACGCAGCAATGGATCCGCAGGGTTCTTTTTTCAAAAAAACACGAGAACGTTTTTGACTATTTGAATGACCGTTTCTCCGGCACCGTTATCAAGGCGGCGCTCGAAATCGCAGGCGGCAACAAAAGCATCGCCGCCAATCTCCTGGGGCTTTCCAGACCGACCATCCAGGCCAAAATCGAAAAATACCGGCTCAAGGTTGAAACCTATGTAAAAGCGGAAAATCCGTTATCTCCCGAGTCCCTTTCGGCGATCGAAAATTCTTCTTTGCATGTTGTAAATAATTCTGTCATCGACGCCATCGAATAGCATTTCACTTCCCGGTAACCGGAAAAGCCCCGCAGTTTATTGCCCAGAAAAAATCCTCACAAATCAGAGCGTAACATACTGATAATAATTAATTAGCGCTGTAAACACAGGCGCCGGAATTGCGGCTGATGACGAATATTGCCATGGATGCAGAGGCATGGCATATGTTTTGCTCTATATAAAATTAAAGCAACAACCACAGGGTCTGAAGACCGAGGGCTCCAAGGGATCACCTGCGGATGATCGGACAGAACAGCAGGACTTTTTCAGTATGGAAGCTGCTTCAGGATTTAACATAAACCGCTGCTTGCGGGAATTAACACCCTTCGGGGTGGCACGATATGGTTGATTAGCCGGCCTTTTTTATTAAAATGCGTGTAATATTTTTAATACAATGAAATTGTAGAATAATACAATCGACACGATTTCCATAACCGGTCCTTTCATGGTGTGGTTGGGGATATTGGGAATATTGCATGGCCTCCTGCTTCCCACCCGATGGGTGCAGGTGGAGATACTTGATCCGGCATCGGAACCGATCCTGATCCACGCGCTTCGCAAAAAAAGCGGCCGCAAAATGGTCAGGTACCTCCGGGAGAAAATGAGATAAAAATGAAAAGTATCAAGGTGTTGCTTGTTGACGATGAAGTTGATTTCACGACCAGTCTGAGCAGGGTTCTCTCCCGCCGGGACTTCGATGTCGAAGTCTCATCAGACGGGCTTTCCGGTCTGGCGCGGATCATCCAGGGGAATTTCGATGTGGTGGTTCTCGATGGCAAGATGCCTGGAATGAACGGTATCCATGTGCTCTCGGAAGTCAGCCGCCTGTCTCTGCCGACCCGGGTGATTCTTCTGACCGGTCATTTCTCCTTGCCGGATGAAGAAGACACGCTTAAAAGCGGCGCTTTTGCCTATCTGTTAAAACCTTACCCGATCCTGAAACTGGTCGAACTCATCGAAACCGCCGCTGCAGGGGAAGGGTGCCTCCGCCTTCACCCGTGATGCACCCGTTAAAAGGAAGGCGGGCCAATGGAAGATGTAAAACCACCCGACAAATCAGGGCACGCGGTTCAAAAGACAAATCGAGCAATTGCCGGCATCCGGGATGGTCTTCTTTTTTTTCTTGAAGCCATCGGCCTTCGCAGGAGTTCAAATGTGGACTCGGCCGTTCAGGTGGCCAGACTGAAGAAATATCACACCGAATTTCGAAAGCTTATCTCCGCAAATAACAGTTTTCTCGAAACAACCTCCGATATGGCGCATAAAATCCTGGGCCGGGGTTATATTGACCCCGCTTTCACCCAACGAAAAGTCATGCGCGCCATTGCCGATATCTCCGCTATGGAGGAAAGCGGTATACGCTCGTGGGTTCAGGACAGACACATGGAGCTTCTTTCCGAACCCAAAGATGCAGCAAAAATCAGCAGCGCGCTTCGCGAAAAAATCGAAAAAACTCAGATTCCCCTCCCTTTAAGGGATGCCATTTCCGATAATTATCTCAATTACGCAGCCCGCGCCGGTCATCTGGAAATGATCGGAAGTCTCTTTCAATTTTTCCGGCAGATGGATGCCGCGATGACCAGTGAAAATTCAATCGATCTGATCAAGGAGGCTTTTCTCACCGGGGATTACGACCTTAAAATACTGATGGCGCAAAAACAACCGTAATCAGAATTTGTCGAAGCCCCCACCATTGCATGGATTTACTGCCGTTTTGTTTCGAGATCTTTTTCCACTTTTTAATATTTTAAGGGGGAACATGAAAGTTTTTATGCATAGCCTTTTGTTGGTGCTCATTTTTACCACATCTTTGGCATTTGGTGGGAATGATAATGGGGGAATGGTCGCTGATATGGCGGGTTCGGCTTATGGGTATCTCGGGATACTCATTTTTTTACTGGCATATTCATTGGTCCCTTTAGAAAATTATATCCATTTGAGAAAAAGCAAACCCGTTATGCTGGCAGCAGGTCTTATCTGGATTTTAGTTGCCGTGGCATACAAACAAGCAGGGGATATGCATACGGCGCATGAAGCAATCAAATACTGCCTGCAGGAATATGGCGAGCTTTTTCTTTTTCTGCTTTCAGCAATGACCTATATCAACTCCCTTGAAGAGCGGAATGTGTTCCAGAGTATACGAACTTTTTTAATCAATAAAGGTTTTTCATTGCGTGCGGTTTTCTGGAGCACCGGTATTCTGGCCTTTTTTATTTCCCCGTTTGCGGATAATCTTACGACAGCGTTGCTGATGGGCAGTATCGTCATGGCAGTGGGGGGTGATGATCGAAAATATATAGCACTATGCTGTATTAGTATTGTGATTGCCGCAAATGCCGGCGGTGCTTTTTCACCCTTTGGAGATATTACCACCCTTATGGTCTGGCAAAAAGGCAAGGTGAGTTTTTTTCAATTTTTTGCCCTGTTTCTGCCATCTCTTGTTAACTGGCTTGTGCCGGCCATCTTCATGAATTTTGCCATACCCGGCAACAAAAAACCAAAACCTGATATTGAAGATGTGAGTATGAAATATGGTGCAAAAATCATCATATTACTATTTCTTCTCACCATTATTACGGCGGTCTGTTTCCATAATTTCTTGAATCTTCCGCCGGCAGCCGGCATGATGCTTGGACTCGCATATCTTGGTCTTTTCAGCAATCATGTGAAACGTAAAGAAGGTCGGGCAAACCGTTACGATTATGTCCTGGGTGCAAGGAGTCTGGGAAAATCACATCATCCCCTGCATCGATTCATGGGGAAAACCCTAGAACAAGTAGGAAAAATGCTTCCTGACAATATCCTTCCGGCTTTCATGATTGACAGGGAACATCGGATTACGCATTGGAATAAAGCCATGGAGGAGCTTACCGGCGTCAAGGCAATAGATCGTATCGGTACAACGGATCAGTGGAAACCATTTTATCCTGAAAAGCGGCCCTCTTTATGCGATCTTGTCATAGACAGTGTCCCGGATGTCCTGGTTGGCAAGTTCTATGCGGGAAAATACAAAATAAACGACCTTGTAAAATCGTCCTTTGATGCAGCTGATTTTTTTCCCTCCATTTCTGCTGATGGCAAATGGCTTTCGTTCACGGCAGCCCCCATCACGGATCAAAATGGAGAGATCCTGGGTGCTGTGGAGGTGATTGAAGATGTGAGCGAACTCCATAAAAAAGCCCGGCAGTTTGATATCATGGAAAGAGTATCAAGGGCGGAGTGGGATACGCTTTTGTTTTTTTACGGGGTTATCCTTTGCGTCGGAGGGCTTTCACAATTTGGATATCTGCATCTTCTCTCCAGTTATATGTATTCAAACCTTGGTTTTTCTTCGGCCAATGTGCTTATCGGGGTTATCTCCGCAATTGTGGATAATATCCCGGTGATGTTTTCCGTACTTAGAATGGACCCGGACATGTCTGTAACCCAGTGGCTCCTGGTTACACTGACAACAGGAACAGGCGGCAGTCTTTTGTCTATCGGTTCTGCCGCAGGCGTTGCTTTGATGGGTATGGCGAGAGGAACGTATACGTTCGGCGCCCATTTAAAGTGGTTGCCGGTTATTGCATTGGGGTATGCAGCAAGTATCGTTTGCCACCTGTTAATCAACTGATCATGCTTGTTCTGCCCACGCGGACATGGCAGTCAAAAGACATTTGCCTGTGCAGATAAGTTCAAGTTTTTCTGTGAGCTTGAACTTATCCTTGACAAAATGGGCTGTTGTGCATAGATAATTAGCAGATTCAATTTTAATCGGTTTGCTGCGGGACAAGATGTCATCGCAGCGGAGGCTGAAATAATTTCGCCCGCGTTCATGAGTGCCGGAATAAAAGGCATCCTGGCCGTCGGAACCGGTTTTTTTATTTTTGCAAGACAATCATGGGAACCGATATTCACAGAAAACTCGGGAATATTTCGATAGCGCTGGCCCTGGTATGCTGACAAACCGGTGTTTTCATCAAAGCTGCCCGCGTCACAAAGATTCCGGCATTTCCCTGTGCATGCTGGCCAGCGGCAGCAAGGGGAATTCCATTTACGTTTCGGATGGCCGCACCGCCATTCTTGTGGATGCCGGGCTCTCCGGAATCGAAATCGAACGGCGGCTGAAATCCAGGGATCTCAGCCCCGAATCCCTGGATGCCATTGTGGTCTCTCATGAACATGAGGATCACATCCGCGGCGTGGGCGTCCTTTCCCGGCGCTACGGCCTTCCCGTGTATATCAGCGCAAAAACGGCAGCAGCTTCGCCCTCGGTTAAAAAACCTCAAGAAAGCCATCGCATTTGATTGCGGCGCATCTTTTAATATCAATACGTTAAATATCCATCCATTCTCAATTTCCCATGATGCGGCGGATCCGGCGGGTTTTACGATCGCGCTGAATCAAAAAAAAATCGGAATCGCAACCGATCTGGGAATCGCAACGGCAATGGTCAGGCACCATCTGCAATCGTGTGATCTGCTGATTCTTGAAGCCAACCATGATCCGGAAATGCTGATCAACGGTCCGTATCCCTGGCATTTAAAACAGCGGGTCAATGGCAGAACCGGTCATCTTTCCAACCAGGATTCCCGGATTCTTCTTGAGGAAATTCAGCACCATCAGCTTCAGCATGTCATCCTGGCCCATTTAAGCGAAACCAACAACACCCCGGAAAAAGCCCTGGCGGAAGTCTGCCGGGCTGTTAATCCCCTTTATACGCAATTGACCGTTTCATCTCAGGATATCTGCAGCCAGCTCGTGCTGCTTAATTCATCACCATCTGAATCTCTGGAGGTTTGTAATGTTTAAAATTGTTAATCGCAAGGAAATGGCAGGCGGAACCATCGTCCTCAATGAAATCGAGGCGCCCCTGATTGCCAAAAAAGCAAAACCCGGCCAGTTCGTGATTCTGAAGGCCAATGAAGCCGGCGAGCGCATTCCGCTGACAATGGCCGATACAAACCCGGAAAAAGGGACCATCACCATCATTTACATGGTGGTTGGGAAAAGCACGGCCTTATTTAAATCCTTGAAAGTCGGAGAAGGCTATCAGGATGTCATCGGCCCGCTTGGCAAGCCCACCCATCTTGAAAAGCTGGGAACCGTGGTCTGTGTGGGCGGTGGAACGGGAATCGCCGTCCTTCACCCCATAACGCGGGGACTTAAGGAAATCGGAAATAATGTCATCAGCATCATCGGTGCCCGAAGCAAGGACATTCTCATTCTGGAAGAAGAGATGAAGGCGGCCTCCGACACGCTTCATGTGTGTACGGACGATGGTTCATACGGACATCACGGGTTTGTGACCGAGGTGCTCAAACAGGTTCTGGAAAAAGAGGATGTCAAGCTGGTGGTCGCTATCGGGCCGGTTCCCATGATGAAGTTTGTATCCAAAATCACCAAGGACTTTAATGCGCCGACCATGGTCAGCCTGAATCCGATTATGGTGGATGGAACCGGTATGTGCGGCGGATGCCGGGTTTCGGTTGGCGGGGAAACGAAATTCGCCTGCGTGGACGGACCTGAATTTGACGGACACAAGGTGGATTTCGATGAGTTGATGCGAAGGCTTCAGGCTTACTGCGAAGATGAAAAAAAGTGCTATAATGATTATTGCACCCTTCAGCAGGCATAATTATCGAAGACGATTCGAGACTGAAAACGCGACGACCGGGAGCATTTGTCGGATGAAAAGAAGACCGGTTTGTATTCAGTGTTGATAATTGATCTCTAACCTAGGATCATGGAAATCAGGGTATTTCCTTGGAGGATATTATGGCGGAAAAAGCAGAACCAAAAAAAACGATTCCCCGGCAGGCCATGCCGGAGCAGAAACCGGAAATCAGAAGACGGAATTTTCAGGAAGTTCCCACGGGCTACACCATGGAACAGGCCATGACAGAGGCCAGCAGATGTCTTCAGTGCAAAAAACCAGGATGCGTCGAAGGATGCCCGGTGGGTGTGGACATCCCCGGATTCATCAATCTGATTACCAAAGGGGATATGACCGGCGCCATCCGCAATTTGTGGGCCAAAAACAGCCTTCCGGCTGTCTGCGGCCGGGTATGCCCCCAGGAGATTCAGTGCGAAGGACTCTGTATCGTGGGCAAAAAAGGGGATGCGGTTGCCATTGGAAACCTGGAACGGTTTGTAGCGGATTACGAGCGCATGCACGGCACCGGCGAGCTTCCGCCCAGGGAGAAGCCGACCGGCAAGAAAATCGCGGTCGTGGGATCCGGACCATCGGGCCTGACTGTGGCGGGAGATCTGGTCCGCAAAGGCCATGAGGTGACGGTTCTGGAAGCGTTTCACAAGCCGGGCGGCGTTCTGGTTTACGGCATTCCGGAATTCAGGCTTCCCAAGGAAATCGTTTTTTCCGAAGTGGCGTTTCTGGAAAAACTCGGCGCCAAAGTGGAATGCAACCAGGTGGTGGGAAGAACCGTATCCCTGGATGAGCTTTTTGAAGAAGGCTACGATGCGGTTTATCTGGGCGTGGGTGCCGGCCTTCCCAAATTCATGAACATACCGGGCGAAAACCTGATCGGCATCCTTTCCGCCAATGAATATCTTACACGGGCCAACCTCATGAAGGCCTACCTGTATCCGGAGGTGGACACCCCGATTCCCCTGGGCAAAAACGTCGTGGTTCTGGGCGCCGGAAACGTTGCCATGGACTCCGCGCGAACCGCCATGCGCCTGGGCGCAGACAGCGTGCGCATCGTTTATCGCCGGTCCCGCGACGAGATGCCTGCCAGAAAGGCCGAAATTCATCATGCGGACGAAGAAGGCATTGAATTCTTTCTCCTGACCGCGCCCACCCGTTTTGTCGGTGATGAAAAAGGCCGGCTGACCGGCATGGAATGCCTCAAGATGGAGCTGGGCGAGCCGGATGCATCCGGCAGAAGGCGACCGATTCCGGTAAAGGGCTCGGAGTTTATGATGGATTGCGATCTGGTGATCGTTGCCGTCGGTGCCGGCGCCAACCCGCTGCTGACCCAGACGACCGCGGATCTTGCGCTCAACAAGTGGGGATACATCACCGCTGATCCCGAAACCGGAAAGACCACCAAAAAAGGGGTCTGGGCGGGAGGCGACATCGTCACGGGGTCTGCCACCGTTATTCTGGCGATGGGCGCCGGCAGAAAGGCCGCCGACTCCATTCACGATTATCTGACCTGGGGATGGTAGCCGTTTGACCATCAGAAGCTAAAAACCCGAAGCAGCCGTGCAATCACAGGCGGAACTTCAGGCATGAGGCGTTATTCGACTGCTTGTGACTCCCTATCCCGAATGCGGGAATAGGGAGTTTTTTTTGGCAAAATATTTTCACGGTAAAAGGTTTGTGAACATGGGCGTAGAATCAGTGATTTTCAGGTACGATTCGGAAAACAGCAATCAAGGAAGCCCTCGGGGCACTTCCCGATGGCGGCTGTGGATGCTCGTCGTTGTATGCCTGATGATTGCAGCGCCGCAGACAGCAAGAGCAGACAGGGTTTCTTTTCCGCTGCGAATTGACTATAAGCTGCTGAGCGCCCTGGTTATTCAGTCCGCATTCACATCACCCGGGCAGCGCGCGGTTCTGGAAGATGCATCCGATCCCTGCCGGAAAATCACCATTTCGGAGCCCCGTTTTTTTGTAAAAAACGCAGTGTTTCAATTCGAGACTCGGCTTAAGGTGAATGCCGGAAAGGAATTTGCGGGAAAATGCCGGCTGCCCGTTGTCTGGGAAGGATATCTGGTGTTGTTCCAGACGCCCAGAATCGACCGGAAAACCTGGGTCCTTTCTTTCGAGAGTCAGGATTCGGAGCTTTTGAATACCCACCATGACCCGACGAAACTGCCGGATGTGATCTGGCGGATCATCGAAACCCAGGTTTTTGACTATCTGAATCGCATTTCGGTCAATCTGGCCCTGCCGGTATCCGATCTGAAAACTTTTCTGCTTCCCCTCTTCGATGAAGAGGCTGCGGATCGGGCAGAGCAGATGCTGAACAGCCTGCGGCCCGGAAAAATCGAAACGCAACAGGATGCCTTGATCGTTGAACTTTCGGCAGAAGCGGAAAAAATCGAGAATGAAACAGGCCCGAGTGTTCCGGAAACCATTTCTGAAGAAGAACTGGCTTCATTTGTCAGCACCTGGGAAGCCTGGGATGCGTTTCTGGTTCAGATTTATCAATCCCTGTCTAAAAAAACCCTGTCCGCGGATGAACGCCGAATCATTTTCACCACGCTTCTGGATACCCGCCACCGGTTTGTGCAGGAGCTTTCCGAAAAGACTTCCTCCAAAAGGGATTTTGTCCGGGAACAGTTTGTCACGGCATGGCAGCAGCTTTCGCCGATATTTCGAAACCATCTGGGAAACGAGCCATCCAGGGGGCTTTTAGGGTATCTATCGTTTTTTACGGCCGCAGACGCTCTCTCCGGCCTGGATCAGCTGGGTCCGTCATTCGGGTTTGAAATCAGCCGAAACGGCCTCATCCGCCTGGCAAAGCTTCTGGATGAACAGGGCACTGTCATCGAGTTGCTGTACCAGAGCGACGTTGATCCGGCCCTGCGGGACATTCTGGGCATGGGAGCGCCGATCATTGTGGCAGGTCCGGCCTTTGACGCTGATTCCATTGGAACGGAGTCGCCCGAAATCGACGAAACGATCCTTCCCGATCTGGAAAAAAGAGAGTCCATGGGACAGGCTGTCCTGTCCTTTTTCATAAAACCCTGCTGGGCACAAGAGAGCATTCAAGAGGCAGAAATTGCCGCAATCCGTCAATGGGTGCTGTCGCCGGCCAATCAAGAGGAGCGGCTGGATCACATCAAGGGCCATGCTCAAGGATGCTGTCGACGAGACGATGAAAAAAAACACGATTCCAGGCGCCTATCACCCGATGTTTTTGAATGTCGTATCCGCTACAGGATGGCAGGAGAGCTGTTTTCGCCAGTTTCTGGAAAAAAAAGGCAAAATCACCTATCTGCTTTCCTACAACAAATCATCCGTGGGCATGATGCAGATCAACGAGCGCGTCTGGCGGGGCCTGTATGATTTAAAACACCTTCGCTGGAATATCCGGTACAATGTCCGGGCCGGCTGCGAAATCCTGGAACAGTATTTCACCCGGTATGCGCTGCCCAATAAACAGGCCGGCAAGCTGGATCCCGATACGCTGGCCAGTGCCCTGTATGCCATGTACAATGGCGGGCCCGGAGATTTTCAAAAATATCTGCAGCGAAAAGCCGGGGGTAAACGCCTGCTTACAGACAACCTGTTTCAGGAAAAATACAGCTTGGGTCAAAAAAGATCAGTGGAACAACATTACAATATGCCTGGGCAACGAATAGCAAACAGCCCTCAGCCGAAACACCTGAGCTATTGTTTCATTTGTCTGATGTTGAACCAGAGCAGGCGGGCTGTTTCCTGGCCGGGATTGACCCACTGGCCGGGCGTTTCAGAGGTCAGGAAGATGAGCTCTCCGGGCCTGATGGTGTGTTCTGTTGAATTTACGGTCAGGCGTAGCTCTCCGGAGAGCAGATAGCCGATTTCCTGGCCCTTATGGGTAAAAAAATGGGACTGGAGACTGAAACCAGCTGGAAAATCAATCAGATAAGGTTCGGCATCGGCATCCATTTTCAGGGGAATCAGCCGTTTTCCCGCAAGCTGGGCCTGAGGAAAACCCGGAGATCTTACCTCGGCTGGCATCCCCGGCCGTAAAATGGATTTTTCTGCCGATCACCCTGGATTCCTGAAAGAGCTGACCCACTTCAACGTTCAGCACTTCGGCAAGCTTCAGCAGCGCCGGAAGCGACGGGTAGATCAGATTGCCTTCCACCTGGGAGATGGTGCTGGCCGTCACGCCGACCTGTCTGGCCAGATCGCTCTGAGACAACCCCTGCAGGGTGCGCAATTCCTTCAGCCGGCTTCCCACATCAATTCTGCTGACCGGATGCGCTTCCGCCTCAAAGGATATCATGCATATCCTTTGCCCAGTAGTCGTAGGGGACGTTGGGCGAGGGCAGGTGTCGTTTTTCAGCCTTTATCAGGGTTAATGCGGTTTTGCCGCGCTTCACCGAAAGATCGATCACCACCTGTGCGATCTGGTTGATCTGAGCCCTCAGCCGGGAGGAATGCGCGCGTTTTTCAATCAGCCAGTAAGCCACGGTATTCAGTTCATAAAGTCTGGGGCAGGAGTGGGCATAAAAATTCAGAATCTGATCTTCGCCCTGCCACAATTCCTGCATGCCTGTCAGGCTTTCAAAGATGAACCGGACATCGCCCTTTAGTCTGGCATGGACATTGTAAAAAATCTCCATGACGTTGTGCGTATTCTTGGGATCTTCCACGCACACAATCCGGCACGGCCATGGCGGGCCCTGATCCTCGTAGAATTTCAGAAAAATATCCGAGCCCGCCCCCTTGCCATAGGTAAAGCAGTCGATCAGAATCAGCCGGTCACTGGCTGCCAGTGGCCCCAGTTTGTCGAGAAGGTTCTTTGGGGACCGGTCGAAACTGACATAGATCAAGTCCTTTTTCAGGTTCTGAGAAGACTGCAGGAAATTGTGGCAGAATGCGCCGGCAAGGCTTCCGGCATCGTCATACCAGATAACATTGTCGCCGATAAAAAGCCCGCCCAGCAGTTCATCCAGATACCGTATCCCCGTGGATACGGCTGCGGGATTGTCTGGCCTGGTCGAATCTTCCATCATGGTCATACCTCGTTTTTTTAATGATCCGTCAGGGACAGCATGTTTTTGTTGATGGCGATGCTGTAGCGCGGCTGAAGCCATTCGTGATGCCCGCTTCGAAAGGGAAGATAAACCAGGGTAAACCGTAGCGCCTTGATGAGAATCTGCGGCAGTTTTGTAAATCCGGTTTCAGCCGGTTTCATCATGCCTGCCAGGCTGGTTTTCAGGGTATCAGCGGCTTCGGTGACCGAAAGCGTGGCTGGATAAAGTGCTCCCGGCGGATTTCCGGATTTAAGTTCCTCCTGAGGCTGCGTCAAGTTCATTCGAATGGAAAGCGACAAAAATTCTTTTGGGCTCAGCTTGAATGCCAGGGACCAGAAACGAAACTCAAGCCGGTCCCATCCCTTCTGCATCACCCGCGGCAGATTGGCCAGATGAACCAGATCTGCATAGGAAGACAGGGGAATGCCGGAAACATCGGCTTTGATTCGCCAGAACGGCAGGAAAAGATCGGCTTCGTCATCTGGAAGAAAGCAGGCGGGAACCGGTTTCAGGCTGCTTCCGAGCGCTTGCCAAGCCGAATTGCAGTTGGTGCACGTAAGGACAACGGCATTGCGTTCTCCGGACAGGTTCCATCCGCACGAAGGGCACAGGGCGGAGACGAAACTGCATTTGCCAGTCCGGCGGGTCGGACGCCGGCAGTGTGTTCATGAAAAAATCCGGCAGCGGGCCTGAAACCGGACGGTTCAAAATGGCGTCGACCACCTGCGTGTCGATATAAAACGGGGCATAGATCAAGCTGAGGACTTCGCCGACATGAGACTGGTGATACACTTTCCGGCCGGCCATTTCCGTTTTAAAACGGGCTTCCTGGCGCATGAGGATGTCCTGGAGGGATAAAGCCGGCGCCAGAAACCGCCCCTGGGTAAGGGGCGAAACAAAAGCCAGTCTCATGGCCTGAGTTCTTAACCCCATGGAAGCCGGAAAATACGAAGATTCAACGGCCTGATGGGTGACATCGACAAATTGATGCCGGATCTCGTTTTCGGTGCAGCAGAACCGTGTTCCCCTGTATCGCCAGTAAGGGAAAAAAACAATTTCCTTTCCGGGAGCGGCAACATGCGGAAGCACATATCGAAAAACCCCTTTGGGAAGCAAACAGGATTTGACCCGGCAGTACGGGCACGTAAAGAGCCTGTCGGTTTCCTTCAGCACAGCCGGTGCCCCGCACTGATGGCATTGATAGTCGATAAGAAGGTTGATGGGCTGCTCCGGCTATTTTTTCTCGGTCGTTGAACGGCCGCATTCAGGGCAGAATCTGTCTCCGGCAGTGAGCGGCTTTCCGCATTGCATGCAGGGGATCGGGGTTTGCAGCGAAAGGCCGCATTGCGGACAGAATCTGGCATCCGCGGGCACGGCGTTCTGGCATTTTGGACACGCAGCCCCCGCCTCCTGTCAAAGCGCCTTGTTGCTGCGGCTGTATTGCCCCTGAGATGTAAGGTGCCATGATCCCGGGCATCATGAATCCGAGCCCGGTCCCCATGCCTGCGCCGGCTGCGCTTTCGTTTTCCGCGGCTTTTTCAATGGCCATGGCCGTTTTCATCTGCATGAGTTTATTCATATCCTGTATGACCCCCATGCGGCTTCTATCGTCAATGGCCTGCTGGACTTCCTGCGGGGGGGTGATGGCGTTGATGAAAAGCTGGTTAAGCGAAAGGCCGAAACGGGAAAAATCATTTTTGAGACGCTCGGACAGGGCTTCAGACATCTCGTCATATATGGCGGGAAGATTCAAAAGGGTATCCAGGGTTTCGCCCAGATAATCGTTCAGGCGGGATACAATCACCTGATTGAGATAGTCTTCGATTGCTTCCGTGCCGAGAATTCCCTGGGTACCGACCAGGGAATTGATGAAAAGGCCGGGCTTGACGACCTGCAGATTAAAAACCCCAAAGGCCCGCAAGCCGAATGAGTCCGAGCTGAGAATCCTTGAAGGCCACGGGGTCCCGGGTTCCCCATTTGAGATTGGTGAACGTTTTCAGATTGACAAAATACACCTCGGCACGAAGGGGGCTGGTCATTGCCCAGGGAGTGGCGAGGATTTTGGTCAGTATCGGAATATTCAGGGTTTTCAGGGTATGGCGGCCCGGCCCAAAGGCGGCGACGGCCTTGCCCTGATAGAAAAAAACCGCAGCCTGGCTTTCCCGGACCGTCAGCTGTGCGCCGAACTTGATTTCACCGGAACCGCTTTCCGGAATGCGGTGGACCAGCTCCCTGCCGGTTTCGTCGAACCATTCGATGACTTCCAGAAAAACAACATTATTCGTACCCATATTGATCCTCTCGATTAAAATCTGATGGTTTTGCAGATATTGGACTTTCTCGAAGATCAAGGCTGAAACAATTCGGTGCTGATATACCGTTCGCCGGTGCTGGCAAGGATGACAACGATCTTTTTGCCTTTCGAATCCATAGCGTTTGGCCACTTCCATGGCAGCCCAGACAGCGGCGCCGGATGAAATGCCGCAAAGAAGTCCTTCCAGCCGTGCAAGGTTCCGGGCTGTTTCAAATGCCTGGTCATTGGTTACCGGAATCACCTCGTCTATGAGCGAGCGATCCAGCACGCCGGGGATAAATCCTGCGCCGATGCCCTGAATTTTATGCGGCCCAGGCTTTCCTCCGGCCAGAACCGGAGAGTCCGCCGGCTCAACGGCAATGGACCGGAATAAAGGATTTCGGGGTTTGATGAACTGAGAAACGCCGGTAAGTGTGCCGCCGGTTCCCACGCCGGCCACCAGGATGTCCGCCTGTCCGTCCGTATCGTTCCAGATCTCGGGGCCTGTTGTTTCAAGGTGGGCTTTGGGGTTTGCGGGATTTTCAAACTGATTGGGCATATAGGCATGACTGTCGGTTGCAACAATGTCCATGAGCGGTTTCAATGGCGCCTTTCATGCCTTTTGCACCCGGTGTCAGAATCAGCTCTGCCCCCAGATGCGTCAGAAGCTTTCTGCGCTCGATGCTCATGGTCTCCGGCATGGTAAGGGAAAGCCGGTATCCTTTTGCCGCGCAGATAAAGGCAAGGGCAATGCCGGTATTGCCGCTGGTCGGCTCCACAATCCGCGTATCGGGCTGAATCAGCCCTTCTTTTTCTGCAGCTTCGATCATGCCGGCGGCAATTCTGTCTTTGACGCTGCCAAGCGGATTGAAAAATTCCAGTTTCGCGATAATTTCCGCGTCAATACCCTTGCAGATGCGGTTGAGGCGGACAAGTGGCGTTAAACCGATGGTTTGATCCACACGATGAAATATTTTCATGCGTTGCTCCGATTCAAGATGATCAGGGATGTTGATATTGCGCTGAATATATGTTGTACTATAAGTATGATCAAGCTGAAAAAAAGTCAATTCATACTGAGCCCGGCAATTAATTTCTCATGATCAGACACCCATGACGATTCTTTCCACGATCCTTCCCATTTTTTTTGTCATTCTGCTGGGCTGGGGTTTCCATCGAAAAGGATTTATTCCTGAGTCGTTTTTAGGCGCCGGTAACCGGCTGGTCTATTATCTGGCAATTCCGGCCATGATCTTCCGCGCCATTGCCAGGGCCTCGCTCACCACCCAGTTTGACATCCGCGTGGTTCTGGCCACGCTGACAGCCATTCTGGCCGCATTCGGCCTGGCATGGTTTGCTGCCGGCTTTTTTCGGGTGGCGCGCAGAGGGCAGCGGGGAACATTCGTTCAAAGTACATTTCACGGCAATATCGGATATATTGCGCTTGCAATCGCCTTTTATGCAATGGGAAACGAGGGCCTGGTCCGGGCCAGCATTATTGCGGGATTCGTAATGATTCTTCAGAATCTTCTGGCCATATTCATCCTGCAATACTACTCGGATAATGCAGAAATCAAGGGAAAGGCAAGCCTTGCCTTTGTAATAATACTGAGCAATCCCGTTATCCTGTCCTCAATTGCCGGGATTGTCGTGTCTCTTTCGGGGATTGCCATTCCAAAGGTTATGGACCAGACGCTTGAAATCATCAGCGGGCTGGCGCTTCCCATGGCCCTGCTGATCATCGGGGCCTCGTTGACATTCGACCTGGCCCGGTTTCGAATTGCCTCGGTTTTGTCTGCAAGCGTCGTAAAGCTGATTGTCCTTCCAGGTCTGGGGTTTTTGGGCTTCCGGTTTCTGGGGCTATCCCCCCAGGACTATCTGCCCGGGCTGATCCTTCTGGCCGCGCCGACATGCGACCACTACCGTGGTGATGGCCCATGAACTAAACGGCGATATGGACTTTGCCGTGGCTACGGTCTCGGTCAGCACACTGCTTTCCATGGTTACATTCTTTTTCTGGCTCAAACTCTCGGAGATGCTTTATTAAAACAATGTATCTGTCCGTTATCCGCGTCCGGGCAGCAGATTCCCGCTCTCATCGAATGACAAGGGGATATATTCGCTCACCCGCTCATGCCTATCCATCGATGCAAAGGCGGCCTCATTCACCCAGATATCTTCAAGATGGAGCGTGTTGCGAATTCTTGCCACCGAAACCGTCTGCTCTTCAGTAACTTTCATTCCTTTGAGTGCCCATCGTATTGCATCCTGGTCGCTCCCGGGAAATGGCGGACAGAATGCCCGATCCCAAAAACCGGTTGTCCGGACGTTCATGAGCGTTGCATTCCAGTCAATAGCTTCAACCAGCTTCCGCGTCGTGACGTCCGCCAGACCAAGTCCGTTTGCGTTGCCGTGGGATTCTTCGGATAATCGCAGGACAACGATTCTCTTGATTTTGGGCCATTCAGGCTCGGGAATGCCCGTGGCTTTCCATCGGCCGATGACGTTCGTATCCATGCCGGTGCCGCTGAAGTTCTTCCCCATTTCCTCAATGATCAATACATCAAGCTGCTGAACAGGAAGGCGCGGAAGCAGGCCGGCGGCGTACTGAAGAAGATTCTTTTCGCCTTCCTCCATTTCCGCCGGCAGTAAAGCCTCAATCCGCGCCGTTTCCTCATACCCGTTTTCGACGATGGCAAGTCCCCCGAGAATCGGCAATTTCTCAAGAGCCAGGCGTCCCATTTCAACAATTGAGGAATACATGCCGGATGAACTCGTTTTATGAACCTGCGTAGCTCCTGGAACCTTTCCCAGGCCGACGGTGAGCATCTTGAAGAGGCCGCTGGCCAGTTTATCCTGAAACGCCGTATGCGGCTTGACCCTGTTCACCGCAAATATTGCATCCGCCTGGAAAGCCTCCTTGTCGACGTACAAAGTATGTCCGCCCGGAGTCACTCCCACGGGCACAGCCTCGGATGTTATCCTCAGTGGCGCTCCGACAGTGGATTCATCAATGCCAAGGTGATGCAGAACTTGTGTCTGCCCCTCAACAGTGCCTCCGCCATGGCTTCCCATGGCTGCTACAATAAACGGATGCGCTCCCATGGCGTGCAGAGAATCGACAACTGTTTTCAAAACAGACTGGATGCCCGTGATTCCCCTGCTCCCGGCCGTAATTGCAACGCTCATGCCCGGATGCACGCCGGATGCAAATCTTTGCATCTGCTGCTCAATCACAGCGGCAACATTATCGATGCGCGGCCTTGGAAAATGCTGCCGTATTTTTGCAAGCGCCAACTGTTTCATCGCTATAGTTTGTCCTTATCATAGAATCTTTGCAGGATTACCGTTCAGAAATCCTGCAAATAATCGCTTCCTTACTTCAGCTTCATCAATTTTTCTTCAGCCAGAAGCTGTTTTATCAGCTCCGTCTGCTCCTGCATATATTTCGTTGCCTGCGCCATGTTCATGGGGTTCGGCACAAAGCCTGCTTCTGTTAATTTGGCCTGGACTTCCTTGTCGGTAACAACTGCATAGAAAGCTTTGTCAAGCTTCTGTTTGATATCCTCCGGAAGATTCTTCGGCGCAATTATGCCACGGTCAATACGCGGATAAATCTTGTACCCCATTTCAGCGAATGTGGGAACATCCGGCAATTGTTTCATCCGCTGTTCCGTGCCGACCGCAAGAATTTCTACCCCGCTTCCTTGCATTTCAACTGCAGCCGGTGAGTTTGTAAACGCCGCATCGACATGTCCACCCATGATTTGCGGTTTTACCTGTCCGGTCCCCTGCAGCGGGATATACGTCAGTTGAATTCCGGCCAGTTTCATGAACTGGAGCACATTCAGATGTGGCCCGGAAAATTTTCCGACGGCGGATATCGTTATTTTCCCCGGGATTTTTCTTTGCATAGTCGATAAATTCTGTCAGCGTCTTTGCCGGAAACCCTTTCTTCACAACGAGCGTTGCCGGGGTGTTCTCAATCATCGTAAGATATGTGAAATCCTCTGTCTTGTACTGAACATCCTCCATCGTAAGCGGCTGCGTGATAACATGCGGCGAATTGAAGCCCGCAAGCGTATATCCATCCGCCTTTGCATTCGCCAGTGTCTGCCATGCGAGCGCACCACCGGCAGCCGGCTTATAATCCGGAACAAAACGGACGCCGAGCGCCTTTTCAAAAAACGGTTGCATGAGCCCGGAATTCGATATCCGACTCGCCCCCGGGATTGAATGCGATGATGTACGAGATTTCTTTTGCCGGATACGTTTCGCCTGCTGCCTGGACTGCGGTTACTGAAAAAACAAGAACAACTGACAGGATGATGCTGACAAAATGTTTTCTTTTCATTGCGACTCCTTTCTCTTTAAAGGTGCGGTTATTAAGAACTCCTAACGTTTCATACATCATCATCGCCGATCTTTTCCTTGAGCTTTGACCTTCTGTTGCGGATCGACGGAATCATGGTCGACATGATCAGCAGGGCAGACACAGCCATGAATGTCGCGGAAATCGGTTTTGTTAAAAAAACGCTCGCATCCCCCTGATTGATCAGCAGCGAGAGGCGGAGATTGCTTTCCATCATCGGTCCAAGCACAAGGGCGAGAATGAGCGGCGCCATCTCGAACTTGAACTTTCGCATCAGGTATCCAAGAACTCCGAATCCGATCATCAGGCCTATTTCGACCTGACTGAAGTTCAGGCTGTAGACGCCGATGAGGCAGAAGATAAGGATGAGCGGGAACAAAATAGAATAGGGAATTTTCAAAACCTTTATCCAAATGGGGATTAAAGGCAGATTCAGTACGAGCAGCATGGCATTGCCGAGATACATGCTTATAATCGTTCCCCAGAAAATATCCGGATATTTTGAAATGAACATGGGTCCCGGCTGCAACCCATGTACCATGAATGCACCGAGAAGAACAGCAATAACCGAATTTGCCGGAATACCGAGCGTAAAGAGCGGAATCATGGCGCCGCTGGAGGCCGCATTGTTCGCAGCCTCCGGACCCGCGACTCCGGCGATGAAGCCGGTCCCGAATCTTTCAGGGGTTTTTGAAAGTTTCTTCTCCAATGCATAGGATGCGTAGGTGGAAATAACCGGCGCAGGGCCCGGCAGCACGCCGATCAGAAAACCGAGCCCGCTTCCGCGCAATATCGGCATAATGGCGTCTTTCCAGTCCTGAAGATTCGGGAAAAGGTTCTTCACCTTTTCCGTAACAAGCGTTGTTGGGATAATCCGTTCCACGTTCATCAGGATTTCTGAAATGCCGAAGAGCCCCATCACCGCCGGGATAAAGCCGATTCCGTCGGCTAGCTCAAGAACTCCGAACGTAAGCCGCTGCGTTCCTGCGATGGTGTCCATGCCGATGGTGCCGAGCAGCAGACCAAACACGGCGGTCATAAAATCTTTTAGAATCGTACCGGACGACATGTAAATGATGATGACAATACCCATCAGCAGCATCGAAAAATATTCAGGCGGACCGAAGGCGAGCGCAAACTCCGCCATGGGAGGCGCCAGAAGCACTATGCCGACAATGCCTAACGTGCCGGCAATAAAGGATCCGAAAGCTGAAATGCCAAGCGCAGGGCCCGCCCGTCCCTGTTTGGCCATCTGATAGCCGTCAAGACAAGTGATAACCGAAGCCGCTTCACCGGGCATATTGACGAGAATTGAAGTTGTTGAGCCGCCGTACATTGCCCCGTAATAAATACCTGACAGCATGATAATCGTAGCGACAGGCGGAATGTGGAAACTCACCGGCAACAACAGTGCGATAGCGGCGGTTGGCCCCAGTCCGGGCAGCACCCCGACAAGGGTTCCCATGAGAACCCCGATGAAGCAGAACATGAGATTCATGGGCTGAAACGCAACACCTGCGCCTTGAATCAAGTGGTTAATAACATCCATTTAATAAATCTCCGCAGTTAGAAGCCCAACAGTCCCTTGGGGAAATTGAATTTCGAGCAAGTTGACGAAGATGAACTGCGCCCCGGCGGTCGAAAGCGCAGCAGTTACAACAGACCTGAACCATGTCTGGGGGAAAATGAATTTGACAAGGAACCCGACGAAAAGAAACGTCACGAGGATAAAGCCGAGGGGCTGCAGAAGAAGGTTGTAAACAACAAGAGATAAAACGATCATGGCGACCCGCTTCCATGAATCATGCTCGGGAAAGAACGGTTCTCCCGCTTCAAATTTCATGAAGAATGCCTTGCCCAAAAGAACGGTGGACATGATCCAAAGCAAGACGCCGGCCCAAAACGGCAGGAAACCCGGCCCCGGTTCTGCCATTGTTCCGATATCGAGACGCCGGGAATATACGGCAAAAAAAACGCCTACTCCCAGAAAAAAAAAGCCTCCGATAAGATCATTACGCTTCACCCGGTCACCTCCTGGATAATAATGTCACGTTCCTGCGTAAATGAAAACGGGCGGCCTGTCCTCACAAGATGGAGGAGCAGTCTCCTGTGGAGAAGCACGGTCGCCCGCTGTTTTGAACTTTATTGCAGCGTGCTAAGCGCTCTCGTAGAGGCGCGTCAAAACAAACTCGTTATGTCCGAGAGCCTCGGCACAGGTACGTCTGCCGTTGGCAGTACGGATCATGTATTCAAGCAGCATGTCGCCAGCCTGATCCAGCGTAAGTTCATTCTGCAGAAGCCCTGATACATCGACGTCGATATGCTCGGTCATCGTGCGTACGGTATTGGGATTCGCACTCAGTTTGATAACGGGCAGAATCGGGTTGCCGATGATATTGCCCTGTCCCGTCGGGAAGAGATGCACTGCATAGCCGGCAGCGGCAACCAGCGTTACCATTTCAGCCGCAGCCGAGGATGAATCCATAAACCACAGGCCAGGACCCGTCGGGGCTTCAGCCTTGTCCAGAATGCCGTCAACAATACATTTCTTGCCGATCTTCTGAATATTGCCGAGGGCCTTTTCTTCAATGGTGGTCAGACCGCCCGCAATGTTCCCCTTTGTCGGCTGTGAGTCGGAGAGATCCGAAGTCTTGAAGCGGTTGACCAGGTCCTGGTAGCGGTTGAACATGAACATGAAGCCGTCGCGAACCTTCTGGTCACGGCACCGTGCTGCAACCAGGTGTTCTCCGCCCGTTATTTCCGTTGTTTCGCCGAACGCCAGGGTGCAGCCCTTGGCATACAGCTTGTCAAATACATTGCCGACGGTCGGATTGGACGCGATGCCTGATGTGGTATCGGATTCACCGCACTTGGTGGAGACCCAGAGCTCCTGAATCTGGCATACCTCACGCTGTTTTTCCGATGCCCACTGCACATATTCCTGTGCCGCCTTGGACGCCCGCATGATGGTGTTATGCTGGCCGTGCTTCTCAATGCCAAAGCCCACTACCGGCTTGCCGGTTTTCGCAATGCCTTCAACGATACGGTTCGTCCATACGTCTTCAATGCCGATTACAACAACCGCCGCAACGTTCGGGTTGCAGCCGGTTCCAATCAGTGTGCTGAAATGAAGATCGAGGTCTGCGCCAAACTGCAGCCTGCCGTAGGGATGCGGGATGGCCATCGTTCCTTTGATGTTGTTGGCCACCGCTTCGCATGACGCGTTTGAAAGGTCATCGAGGGGCAGGATTATTACATGATTTCGTACACCTACGCGGCCGTTTTCTCGGCGATATCCGAGAAACTCATTTGTATTCATAGTTACCACCTCTTTGTCTTCAGATTATGGATATGGACATGCTCGCCCTTGCGGATGGGGGCAACGACCTTGCCAATGTCGGTTCCGTATTTCAAAACAGTGTCTCCAACCTTCATGTCTGCAAGCGCGATTTTGTGCCCAAGCGGAATGTCCATTGCTGCCTTGACCTCTACAGGCTCCTGCGAGTCCATGTAGACGCCTTTTGCCGTCTGACCTGACTTGATGTCTACAGTCGCGACACCAACCAAATCACCCTTCTCGTGTGATAAAAAATCAATCATTGTACTCTCCTTTCATCTCATTGTGTTCTCAATATATAACGAATATCTCTATCAAAATAGCGCCGGCCAGTTGCGTTATCATCTCCCTGAGGGTTGAAGGGTAGGTGGCGGGAAATTGTTTGTTTAGAGGTTTTTTAACTTCCACGCAATGGTTTCGGGCCTGCTATCTGTAAGAGATGTACAGCACGGTCTCCTGCCTGCTATCTGCCGGATCAATATTTAAATAACTGAAGCAAGATAAATGCCAATCCCGCATTCAAAGTTAATCATCTGAAATCATAATATATAAAAATATTAAAAAAGCCGTATGCCGAAAGTTTGTGCCCAATAATTGGCACTGTGCCGGACTTTGTCTTGACTTTTGGGCAGAAAAGCCAGAGCTACAAGGGTTCACGCGCGGATTCAATTCACAACAGTTCACTTGGCCGACCAGCCGCCATCCAGAAACAGGGTCTGCCCGGTGATATACCCGGAGGCCGGCGAGGCCAGAAAGACGGTCAGGCCGTTGAGATCATCCAAGATGCCGTTGCGGCCGATCATGGTCTGACGCGCCAGGTCGCTGATGAGTTTTTCATCCTGGAAAAGCGGAGCCGTCAACCCGGTCTTGATGAACCCCGGGCCGATGGCGTTGCAGGTGATCCCGCTCTCGTTGCCCGACCACGACTCCGCCATGGAGCGGGTCAATTGGATCACGCCTCCTTTTGAGGCGCCGTAGGGAAGCCCGTTGGGAAATGCGCGCACCGACTGTAGAGAAGCAATATTGATAATCCGGCCCCAACACCTCTTCTGCATGTCAGGGATCAACAGCTTGGCCAGGAAAAAAGGCGTGCCCAGGTTCAGCTCCAGGGTTTTGCGCCAAACTTCTTCTGTGACCTCCTGCCATGGCTTGCGGGGATTGATCCCGGCAGCGTTGACCAGAATGTCGGGGGGGCCGAAAAAAACGCGGGAGGCTGCGGCAATGTCGGATAGGGCATTGATACGGCTCAAATCGCCGGCGACATAGGCTGCCCGGCCACCGCCGGCGATGACATCGGCGACTGCCGCCTTCAGTTCATCTTCGCCCCGGGCTACATGGACAACAGCAGCGCCCGCCCGGGCCAGCGCCAGGGCCATGGCCCGGCCGATGCCGGAGCTGGCGCCGGTGACCAGGGCAACCTTGCCTTTCAGACTGAACAGATCATCAAGAAAGCTCATGACTACCACCACCGGATGGACTCAGTGACGCGCTCCCGGATCTTGACGAACTCCGGGTCGTCGAACTTGCGCGGCCGGGGCAAATCGACGATGATCTCTTCCTTGATTTTGGCCGGTTTGTTCGACAGTACCAGGATGCGCTGGCCCAGGTAGACGGCTTCCTCGATGTTGTGGGTGACGAACAGCACCGTGCTCTTCAGCTCGCTCCAGATCCGGATCAGCTCGTCCTCAAGGTAGTAGCGCAGTTTGATGTCCAGCTGGCCGTAGGGCTCGTCCATCAGCAGCAGGTCCGGGTTCAGGGCGAAGTTTCGGGCGATGACCACCCGCTGCTCCATGCTCGAAGAAAGCTCCTTGGGGAAATTCTTGCGAAACGCCTTCAGGCCCACCAGATCGAGCATGCTTTCAACCCTGCGCTCGATTTCGTCGGCGGGAAGGTTCTTGATTTTGAGTCCGAAGCGGATGTTGTCCTCCACGCTCAGCCAGGGAATGCTGGAGATCTCCTGAAAGACGAAGGCGATGTTGTGGCGCCGGGGGTCGGACGGCACCCCGTCGACCAGGATATCGCCCTTGGTGGCCGGGATGAAGCGGGCCAGCGTGTTGAGAAATGTGGTCTTGCCGCATCCGGTGGGGCCCACGATGCACAGCATTTCGCCATCATATATTTCAAAATTGATGTCATCCAGAACCAGGAGCTCGTCATATTTCTTGGTCAGGTCGGTGACGTTGACCTTGACCTTTTTGCCACGGGCGTACTCTTCCTTGGTTGTCATTTCCGATGCAAGCCTCCTATAGGGAAAGTTCTGTGTCTTCGGATATCTTCCTGCGAATCTCCAGAAACCTCGGATCGGTGTACTCCCGGGGCTTGGGGATGTCGATCGGATATTCCGACTTGATATGGCCTGGCATGCAGGACATGACGATGACGCGGTCGCCAAGATAGATGGCCTCCTCGACGTTGCTGGTGACGAATATTACGGTGCGCTTTTCCTTTTCCCAGATCGACAGGGTTTCCATCTCCATGACGTAGCGGGTCTGCGCATCCAGTGCGCCGAAAGGCTCGTCCATCAGCAGCACATCGGGGCTGTTCGCCCAGGCCCGGGCAATTCCGACGCGCTGTTTCATGCCGCCGGAAAGCTGGTGGGGATAGGATTTTTCGAATCCCTGCAGGCCGACGAGGTTGATGTATTTCTGGGCAATTTCATTGCGTTTTGTCTTTTCCATGCCTTTGATGTAAAGGCCGAATGAAACATTGTCCATGACCGTCTTCCAGGGGAAAAGGGCATACTGCTGGAAAACGAGCCCCCTGTCAGGGCCGGGCCCGCTCACCTCCCGGTCGTCCATCAGGACCTGCCCCTCGTCGGGCATGATGATTCCGGCCATGCAGTTCAGGAGCGTTGTCTTGCCGCACTGGCCCGGCCCCAGCACAACCAGGAATTCGTTTTCCTGAACTTTCACCGAGACATCATCCAGCACGTTGATGGTGTGATGCTCTGTAGTGAACGCCTTGGAGATGTTGCGGCACTCGATTTTTATGTTAGTAAGTCTCTGCGCCATGGGCAAACCAGCCTTTCGAATTTTCTAAGAATTATTGCAAGCGATGCACCGATAATGCCGATAATGATCATGCCAACCATGATCATGGCCGGCTTGTACATGTCCATGCCTTGGATGATCAGGAAACCCACGCCTTCACGGGCGCCCACCAGTTCGGCCGCCAGTACGCACATCCAAGACATGCTGAGCGCGTTCTGCACCCCTGCGAACACCGAGGGCATGCTGGCAGGTATGGCCACGTTGAACAGCTGCTGGCGGCGGGTTGCACCATAAGTGCGGGCCGCGGCAATCAGCAGCGGGTCTGTGTAGCGCATGCCGGTGTAGGAGTTAAGGACAAAGATTACGAACGCTCCGACATAACAAATGAAAATTTTCGGTGCTTCACCGATGCCCAGCCAGATGATAGCGATGGGGATCCAAGCGATCGGGGGGATTGGCCGCAGGATTTCGAAGACCGGCTTGACGATCTTGTCGAACGTACGGTTCCAGCCCATGTACATGCCCAGGGGAAGGCCGGTGGCGGCTCCCAGCAGATAGGCGATGACAACCCGGCGCAGGCTGTAGTAAATGTGCATCCACACGGTGTTTCCGCCGATCTTGACCGAAAACATCCGCTTGGCTTCCATGAAGACCTGGTAGGGGGAGGGCAAAAATTCGCCTCCGATGATCAGGTGCAGGACCTCCCAGATGAACAGGCATATAGCTGCCGACAGGACAGGCAGAAAGAGTTTGGATAGGATCTTATATAAATTTGATTGGTTCATAGGTTGACCCTCTTTGACGAGGCAAAGCGTGCCTCAATCCGGTTCAGGCTATAGGACATCAAGGCCCCGGTCAGGCCGATGGTCAGCATGCCGATGATGATGATATCCGGCCGGGACAGCCGTCGACCCATCTGAATCAGGTAGCCCAGGCCCTCGGAGGCGGCCAGCAGTTCAGCTGCCACCAAGGTGGTCCAGGACGCATTCAGGGAGAGCTTGAGGCCGGTGAACACCATGGGGACGGCTGATGGTATCGCCGATCTTGTAGAAAGTTTCCCATCTGGATGCCCCGTAGATTTCAGCCACGCGGATGAGAACCGGGTTGGTGAGCTTGATCCCGGTGTAAGAATTGATGACGCATGGCACAAATGCAGCCAGAAAGATGATAAAGGCTTTGGCGGTCAAGCCGATGCCGAGCCAGATGATGGCCAGCGGTATCCATGCGATGGGCGGGATGGGCCTGATGGCGTCGAATACGGGAGTCACCATGATATCCAGCGCCTTGTACCATCCCATGAACAGGCCCAGCGGTACCCCGATGACAACGGCTGCACCAAAACCGGTCAGGGCCAGGAGCAGGCTCGTTTGGGTGTGCTGGAGCAAGGTGGCTCCGTCGGGGTTGACATTTGTCAGTTTCATGATAAACGTGGTCACGAGCTGGCTGGGTGGCACCAGCTGGTAGGGGCCGATGATGCCCAGCCGACAGATCAGCTCCCAGACAACGAGAAAGACAAAGAAGCTGATGAAGGAAATCGTGTTGTCCGCCGCAGCCGCTTTCAGCTTCAGCACAGTCGGCGTCGGCTGGCGCGGCACCAGCGCTTGTTTGCATAAGTTTTCCATGAGCGTATCGACCTTTATGGGTGAAGTTATTGCCGGAAGAAAGACTGGCGCCTCCCGGCAACAACGGTTAAGTTTTGGCCATCGGCATGGCGCAAAAACAACTGGGAACTATTTCTTCCACTTTGCAGCGACTGCTTCCATGAACTTGGGCTCTATGAAGCAATTGTTCTTAACGTATTTATCCATTTCTTCCTTGGTGATGCGGCCCTGGTCGACGAAAAACTGGGCGATGGCAGTCATCCATGCCTTGGTCTTTTCGGGATTGGCGAGCAACGGCACCTGCTCATCCGGGGTGTACAGCGGCCGCAGCTGGAATTCCTTGGCCACGAAATCCTTGGACAATTCCACGCCGGCGTATTCGTTGAAATATTTGAAAAGCTGATCCGTGCCCCAATTGGGATCGGTTTTCATTTTTCCGATCATCTGCATGTAGAGTTCAAGCCACTGCACGACCTGCTCGGGATTTTTTTCAGCATACTCCTTGCGAACAATGATGGCGCCTGGAATCATGACACCGGCCCGGGCTCCGGAGGAGACTTTTTTCCAGCCGCGTGATTCGGCCAGGTAGCTGAATGGGGCCCACATCTGAAGGATGTCGCCCTGGCCGGAGGCAAAAGCAGCCACAGCCTGACCTTGCTCGATTTGGATGATCTGAACTTCGTTATCCTTGAGCCCCAGGGCTTTCAGCGATGAGGACAGCGCGTAGTGGCCGGTAGAGACGGTCGTGCAAAGGATTTTCTTGCCCTTCCAGTCGTCGGCGGTGCCGAAGATGTCCGGGTATTTCGGATTGGCGCCCTTGGTCTTAAGGAGCGGTGAGTCCGGCCGGACCCACAGGTCGTTGGTTTCAGACTCGTTGTTGGATATGCCGATCATCATCGCCCCATAGCGGATGCTTGCAAGCATCATGGGCACGGTGCCAGTGGCTCCGACATCCCATTCATTGGCTGCCATGGCCTCGATCTGGGGGGCGCCGGACGGAAACATCATGTATTTGAGGTCAATGGGCAGGTCTTTTCTGCCTTGCTCCATAACCGCCCAGGTGGGCATGCCGTGCATCGTGGGTTGGCCGCTGACACGGACCAGGGGTTTTTTGTCTTGGGCAAATGTACCGGAGAGCCCCAGTGTTAAAGAAACACAGATCATCGTGCAGAGGATTACAAAACTTACAGAGAATCGTTTCATGGTTATTTATCCTTTCCTTGTGTCGTTTAAATTAGGGTTCCATTCGCTGCTGGGCGGCAGCGAATGGAACCCTGAAGAAGCCGTTGCCGTGTTGTTTGTATGTCATCTCGGATTCGCGGCGTCATCCTCCTTTCCAAAGGCGAGGCCCAAGGCCGTTTATTGGTTCTGATTCCTTTCCACATCAACATCGGGTTTTCGGCTGGCAATGCATTTCGTGAAACCCGCCTCATCCGCCGCCGATGTGCGGAATAAGCGTTATTCTGTCGCCTGGCTTCAGTTTTTGTTGAAACGTGCCGCTGCGAGCGTTCACCATGACGATGCCCACATCCTGCAGCGACAGTTCCAGTTTGTTCAGCAGGTCAGCCACCAAGGCGCCCTCTGTTAATTCAACGTCGGCCTCGGCGAACCTTCCGTGGCGAAGGATGGAGTAAAGATTCACCCTCACCTGCATCGTCATCGGGGTATTTCTTTGTGCAGCCATTCCAGATTCAGTTCGATCAGTTTGCCGAAGGTCGGCCGGCCGAGGGTATCCCAGCCGGACAGTTCGTAATAAACATCGATCAAGCGGCGGAAATTCATTTTCGTCGAGCTTTTTGCCCTTCAGCGGACCGTCCGGCATCTCTTCGTGCCAGCGGCGGATCACCCGGTCGTCTTCCGGTCCGAAGCCCTCCCGCAGGTTGAAAATCCGTGACATGACCATGGATCGTTCCACGGCCAGCATGATTTCGTAAAGACTGGTGTCCCAGCCGGTCACGGCCCGCACCCCCTCAACCAGGTTATGAAAAGTCATGGCGTGAATGGGTACCGACGTGAAATTGCAGATGCTCAGCAGGTTGTTTATGCCCCAGGCTTTCTGGCCCAGAGCAAAAAAACGAAGCTTTGCCGTGTCGGTCTCCAGGGGATCGACCGGGTCCAGCAGGCCTATCGCAAACAGTTTGGCCACGCCGTCGCCCTGGAAAGCCACGTCATGGGGTGTTTCGATGTGGTCTGCACCGGTCGACGACAGGGCATAGCCCAAGGCCATGCCGCTTTTGCCGCGGCCGTCGTGAAAAGGAAGGTCGCTTCCCTTTATCGTGAACGCGAATTTCTCGGAACCGCGACCGATTCGCTCGGATGCTGTTTTCACCCCTTCGGACAGAATATCACCCAACCCGCGGCGGTTGACGACTTCTTCAATGAGCCAGAGCATGGCATCGGCATCCCCGAAGTTCAGCGTTTTTGCCGCCGGTGTCCTTTTCCGTCAGAATGCCGTTTTCAAAGCATTCCATGGCAAAGGCGGTGACGTTGCCCATGGACACGGTGTCCATGCCGTAGAGGTTGCAGAGTTGATTGGCCCGCCCCACGGACGGCAGGTTGTCGTTGCCGATCATCGAACCGAACGCGGCAAGGGTCTCATATTCCGGGCCGCCCCATCTGGGGTCGAGGGGGTATTTGGGATCATCCAGGGCCACTCGGCGCTTGCACTTTACCGCGCAGGACCAGCAGGTGCCGGATGAGTGCAGGATGGATGCATAGGCATCGGCGTTGAGCTTGTCGGCCCCTTCAAAGACGCCTTCGCGGAAGTTGCGGGTGGGCAGGATTCCGCCGGCGTTCAGTCCCTTGACCAGACTCGGTGTTCCGAAATTGGTCAGTCCCACGTTGGGCGGATGGGTCTTGATGCGGGCATTGTGCCAGCGCACGATTTCCTTGACTTTGTCCGGCTCGGCCAATTCCGTCCGCCGGGAGCCGCGTACGGCGACGGCTTTCAGGTTCTTGGAGCCCATGACCGCGCCCATGCCGGTGCGGCCGTTGAAGTGCTCGACGTCGTTGCTGATATTGGCAAAACGGATCAGGCGTTCGCCGGCCTGGCCGATGGACGCCACCCGTACCCGCTTGTCTCCGACTTCCTGCTGGATGCGCTGCATGGTTTCGAAATTATCCAGACCCCAGACGTTCTTTGCGTCCCGGAACTGGACTTCCCCATCCTTGATGAAGAGATAGACGGGCTTTTCAGCCCGGCCCTGGATGACAACGGCGTCGAAGCCTGCAAACTTGAGCTCGGGGCCAAAGAAGCCGCCGGCCTCGGACTCCCCAAAGGCGTGCGTCAGCGGTGACTTGGCGGACACGGTATACCGGTTCCAGCCGGATATGGGCGCACCGGTCACCACGCTGCAGGCAAACACCAGCACGTTCTCGGCGGAGAACGGATCGATGCCGGGTTTGAGCAATTTAAGGAGAAAGTATGAGGCGAACGCCGAACCGCCCATATAGGTGCGGTACCACTTTTCACTGGGTTCTTCGACCCGACATTCCTGTTTCGTCAGATCGACATGAAGGATTTTTCCATTGTAACCGAAAGGCATAACCGTACCTCCAATTGTAGTGTTTTAGTATCTTACCTGATTCCGCGTGCCCACACAGGTGGTGTTTTAAACCAGGCAGCGTCCGTCTTTCGGGAGCCGAATTATACTCTGTCAAGCAAACGTTCGAGCGAATTCGGCTCCCCGTGAAAAAACTACTTGATGATCTTGTACATCGCGTTGCAGTCCTCTTTGCCGTGACCGGCCGCGCTGCCTTTCTTCAGATAATCCAGCGCAACCTGCATGGTTTTGGCATCGTTGCCCCATGCCGCGGCCATTTCGCAGCCCAGGCGGACGTCCTTCAACGCCAGGTCCAGGCCGAACCGGCTGTTGAAATCCCCGCCGGCAATCCACGGTCCGCGCACATCCATCTGGAAGCTCTTGGCGCCGGTGTCGTTCAGAAGCTCGAGCAGAAACTTCGGCTCGATGCCTGCCTTTTCACCGATGCGGATGCCTTCGGCCATGACGGCCAGGTTGGTCATGCCGATGAGATTGCTGATCAGCTTGACGGCACAGGAGGCTTCTACCTCGCCGAGATAGTAGACGGGTTTGCCGACGATCTGCAGGGTGTCCAGCATCTTTTCGTAAACAGCCTTCTTGCCGCCGACGAAGATGGGTTCCTCGGCTTTTTCAGCGTGGGCCGGCGTTTTCCCGAGGGGGCATTCGAGAAAGTGAATACCTCGGGCTTCAGCTGCGTCGGAGAGCTTTCGGGCGGTGCCCGGGTCAATGGTGCTGACGTCGATATAGGTGGCGCCTTTTTGCATTTCGGCAAGAAGGCCTTTGTCGCCCAGCATGACCGACTCGAGATGTTGCGGCAGCGGAAGGCTGGTGAACACAACATCGGCTGCCCCGATTTCGTTGATGCCGGCCGCTGGTCTGCCGGTGGTTCCGGATGCCAGGGTCTGCTTGACAGCTTCCGGGTTCAGATCATACACTAAAACGTTTTTCTGGGCACGGATCAGATTGCGGGCGAGTGCCCCGCCCATCTGTCCGACGCCGATGAATCCGAACAATTGGCTCATGTATTATCTCCTTGTTGTTTGTTTGTTGGTGGCTTTGTTGAAAACACTCCCTCAATAAAAAAAGTTGTGTTGGCGTTGGGGATAACCGCCAGTTGCGGCGAGCCCTCAAAGGAAGACACCCACTCGTCTAAAATGGACGCCGGGTCTGCCGCCCGCAGGTGGCACTTTCTGAGAATGCCGGGGTCAATGTCCGAGAACACCGCCACATTGTAGTTTACCAGCGTGCGGCCGAAGAGATACGCCTTGTGAGCCCCCATGCGGAAGCCGCTCGACTTGAAGTCCCGGATCACTTCCTCCGGCGAGGTAAACTGCGAAATATAGTCAAAATAAATATCGTCGCCCACCCCCTGGGGAGAGGCGGCCAGCAGCAGGATGTGGCCACCCGGCTTCAATGCCTGAGAGGCCAGGTTCAACCCCTTCTGCGCCTGATACAGGCAGATGTCTTTGGGGTGGCCCCCGCAGGAGGCCACCACGATGTCAAATTTTTTGCCGATAGCCACGCCGTAAACCCTGGCGCAGACATCCGCACAGGACTCAAGGACGCGTGAGGGAATTCCCGCAGCCAGATGAACCATATTCTTGTCCGCATCCAGTACGAAGTTGACGGCCAGGTCGATTCCGACCATCTCTCCGGCTTCGGTCAGGTCTTCGCGCACCGGGTTGCCCTTGAGTTGTCCGACATGGGCGTTGGGCTGGGACATGAGGCTGTAATTCTTCTCGATGGTCTCCGGAGAGGCGCATCCGATGACCACCCCCTTGGCGCCGCCTGTGAACCCCGCGAACTGATGGGGGTCAACCTGACCGATCACCATTTTGAGATCGGCCGCTGCGTAGGATGCGTTGATGCGTACCGGGGTGCCGCGCGTCGTTGTACCGTAGTCGACCATGGCGGCGGTGCGGGCATCGTGGGCTACCACCCGGCAGCCGGCGGTGATTTCCGCCGGAAGGATTCGTTCGGTTGCGGCCGCATCCGCATGCGGGTGCAAGCCTCGGCCGATAACAAGCGTGACGGACTCGGCCAAGGGTCCCGGCAGCCTGGCTTCAATGCGACTTAGGAGCGGGGGCAGGATTTCACGTAAAGGAGCAAAGCGCGTTTCATCCGGGACAGCGATGGCCACCGACCGGGGACGTCGATTTTCAATGATAGTTTCCAGGGCGGGGCAGCCGAGCGGCGCGTTAAGTGCCGAATCCAGGGAAGCCACCACGGAAGCGAGCACGGGCATCCGCTGCGGTTCCAGAATTGAGACGACCGCCTTGTCGGGGAGGGTGACCATGATCTTACCGCTGCCATATTTAAGCTCGACCATTACCAGGGTCCTTTTAGAGTGTTGCGTTTCAGCTTCAGGCTTCCAGACAATGGTTTTGGGCGCGTTATCGGTCAGAGGTATTCAGAGCTATCTCCTGCCTGCTGCCTGCCAAAAACATTATGTTGAAGATCAAAAGCAAAATAAGTGCCACATCATAATTAAATGTATTTATCTAAAATCATGAGATATAAATTTCTAATGAAATCGTGTGCCGAAAATATGTGCCCAATATTTGGCGCAGTGCCGGAATTTAACTTGACTTTTGGGCAGCAATGCCCGAAATAGAATAGTACGCGTCTTGAGGAGGTGCGACATGCACTGGAATGCCGAAACCCGTTATAAAATGCTGCTTAAGATCAACAATGCCGTGGTCACCCGGACCAACCGCGAAGACCTTTTTCAGGCCCTGGCCGAGGAGCTCCGCAAGCATTTTGCATTCGATCGCATGGCGATCAATCTCTACGATGCCAAGACCCTGTCCCTCAGCTATTTTGCCGCCGCCAACGGCGTCCAGCCAGGCGGGGGCCTTGCGCAGCCCAGCCGGCCGCTTGCCGACGGCGCCATTGCCCGTATGGTGGTTCAGTCCCGGCAGCCGACCATCATCGATGACCTGCGGCGTTACACGGACCTGTCTTCCATCGGGGCACTGGTCGAGGCCGGCCTCAATGCCACCATGGCGTTTCCCATGCTGGTGCGCAACCGGATACTGGGATCAATCCACTTTTCCTTCCGCAGCGCGCCCGAGCACATCTCGGAGCTCACAGAAGTGTTGACGGACGTATCCCGGCAGGTGGCGATCGCCGTAGACAACATGCTCGCCTACACCGAACTGGAGACGCTTAACAAGAGCCTGGAGCGCGAGAAGGATTTCCTGCTGCAGAGCGGTGACGACTACCAGCAGGACGAGTTTTTCTACGCCTCGGCCGCCATGGCAGGCATCATGCAAACCATCCAGCAGTCGGCCGACAGCGATGCCACCGTGCTGATCACGGGTGAGACCGGCACGGGCAAGGACTACCTGGCTCACTGCATCCACAAACTGAGCCCGCGCCGCAACCATCTGTTCGTAAAGACCAACTGCCCGGCACTGGCTTCGTCGCTGTTTGAAAGCGAACTCTTCGGCCACGCCAAAGGCGCTTTTACCGGGGCAAACGACAAGCGCCTCGGGCGCTTCGAACTGGCCCATCGCGGCACCATTTTTCTGGATGAAATCGCCGAACTGCCTATCAGCCTGCAGGCCAAAATGCTGCAAATCCTTCAGGACGGCCAGTTCGAGCGTGTGGGCGACAGCCGTTCCGTGCAGATCGACTGCCGGGTCATTGCCGCCACCAACAGGGATCTCCAGGAGTGCATCCGGGCCGGAACGTTCCGGGCGGATTTGTTTTACCGGCTGAACATTGTTTCGCTTCACGTCCCGCCGCTGAGGGAAAGAAAAGAAGATATCCCCCTGCTGATGAAGAAGCTGACCATGATTCAGGCCCGGGAGATGAACCGCCCGGAACCGAGTTACAGCCACGACACCCTGGATCGGCTCTGCGGCTACCCATGGCCGGGAAACGTACGGGAGCTGAAGAATCTTGTCAAGCGGCTGGTCATCCTTCGTGCGGGAGACCGGATTTCGGCCGATGATGTCGACAAGATCCTCGAATCCACGCGGCCGCAAGGGCTGAGGGTTTCAGGTGAAATGTCCAGCTTGAGGGACAGCGAACGGCAGCACATCATAAAAGCGCTTGCCAGAACCCGCGGTGTTCTCGGGGGCGAGCAGGGCGCCGCTAAACTCCTGGGCCTGCCCCGCTCCACGCTCCAATACCGCATCAAGAAACTCGGCATCCGTTCCGAAGATTTTCTCAAGTAGCGTTTGAAGGAAAACGACGGGTGTTCGCTATAAACCAGTCGACCCCGCCCCCGCGGCAAGCGCGCGGATCGTTGCCAGAAGCTGATCGTCTAAGGACAGCCCATCGGTCAGGGCGCGGCGCCGGGCACGCAGTCGCCGGTCGCCAGGCAACCGGGTGTGATCCTGATCCAGGACGGCCGTTAGCAGCACTTCAAGTCGATCTTCAAAGCCCTGGGCCGACAACGGCCCGGGCGCCAGGGCCACCAGCAGCTGGCCCACGCCGGGCGGCGGCCCTTCGGCCGTGAAGAACGAGCCCGCTTCAAAACCAAAATGAGACGCCGTTAGGGCCGCGGCCAGGATCTCCACCATTAATACCAAGGCTGATCCCTTGGCTTCTCCCATGGGCAGCATGGTGCCGGCCAGAGCAGCTTTGGCGATCCGTGGTGGGACGGCCGTCGGCATCCAATGCCCAGCCTTCCGGGATGGTTTCGCCCTTCTGGTCGGCCACCATGATCTTGCCACGGGCCACCTTGCTCAGCGAAAGATCGATGACCAGCGGGCTGGCCGCCCGACGGGGGGCGGCAAAGGCAATCGGGTTGGTGCCCAGGAGGGCATGCCGTCCGCCCCACGGAGAAATGGCTTTGGGTGTGTTGGCGAACATGATCCCTACAAGGTTGTGGCGTGCCAGCGCCTCTACATGATAACCAGCTGCTCCGCAATGGTGCGAACGGGTCACCGCGGCCACGCCGATGCCGATTCGGCAGGCGAGGTCGGCCAGCTTGCCGACAGCCAGCTCCAGGGCCGGGTAGGCAAATCCATGGCCAGCGTCCACGCGCAGAGCCGCAGTGGCAACCAAGCTCGCACAGGGCGTAGCATGTCCAGCCACCTTTCCGCTGGCCGCCTGCTGACAGTAAGATGGCAATCGGGACAGGCCGTGGCTCGACAGGCCGTCGGCCTCGGCTGATACCAGAGCACGGGCCACCGCTTCGGCATTTTCGGCCGAGGTGTTATGGGCGCATAAAGCGCGGACGGTCAGTTGGTGAGCCTTCTCGATCGTGAGACGTTGGGTCATAGTGCCTCTTTCAGAACCGAGCCGGCATTGTCCCTGATCATCTGGCGAATGTGCATCACTTTAATCTTTCCTTTCATGGCGTTTTTTCAACGACGGATCTCTTCGGTTCCCGTGAGCCTTCGGCAAAATGCTGAACCACGCAGAGCAAAAGCCCATTTTCCAGGAACACGGTTGCCGTCTGATCACGAAATACGTTGCTGATCCCCCGTGTTGCGCTGAAATAAAGGGTTTCTCCGCTCAGCGGATACTCCAGGCCGGCAGTGCGGACATTTTTGGCATCCGCTCTCAAGGGAATCAGGGAAAGCAGGTCGCCGGCGTTGCCTTCAAAACGCCGCGTTTCCCCTCCCTGAACCAGAGAGATTTCCTGCATGCCATCCAGAATTCGAACCCGGCACCCGGCAAGTTCCGGTGCGGCCAGAAGCATGACATTGGCGATGGTCATGTCCCATCTGGCGCCCAGGGCTCCCAGCAGCACGATATCGTCAGCGCCCAGGCTTCTGGCATAATGCAGGGCCAGCTCCATATCGGTGTGGTCTTTGCGCGCCGGATAACGGGAAATCGAGATTCCGGACCGGGTGACTGCATCGATTTCTTCAGGGGACAGAGAATCCATATCCCCGATGAGGGAATGGGGCCGCAGTTTCAGTTCCAGGCAGTGGCGAAAGCCCCCATCAACGGCGATGATGATATCTTCGGGGAAAATGACGGGGCAAAAGCCGCCGATAATGCCGTTGGCGATAATGACTGCGCGCATGAACACTTCCTTACAGCTCAAGGATTTGTTCCATCTCCTTGAGGCTGGTAATGTGGAAACCGGATCGCAGAGAAGGGTTTTTATACGCAACCAGAATGGCGCCGGCTGCTTCCGCGGCAAGCTGATCCAGTTCGGAATCGCCGATATAGAGCAGTTGATCCGGTTCAATAGCAAAATGCCGCAGGATTTTGTTCAAGGGGTCTGGATGCGGTTTGGGATGGTCAACATCCCAGGCGCTGACCACCAGGTCAAAGAGATCTGCCAGGCCGTGAACCTCCAGCACCGTTTGAATGGTGTTGGTGCGGTTGGTTGCAATCGCCGTTGGGTATGCAGGCCGCAGCCTGTGAAGCAGGGGTTTAAGATACGGCTCGATTTCCATTTTGTCCAGAAACGGAAGATAAGACATTTGCTTGCGATAGGCATTGGCTTCGAGCGGCTTGGGCCTTATCCGGGAAAAGATAGGAAATGGCCTCATCCGTGGTATGCATGTGAACAAAGGCGAACTGCTCGGGCGTCAGAGCCGGTTTGTTCACATGCTGCAGAATCTGGTTGTAATACGCTTTGTTGACGGTTTCGGTGTCGAACATGACCCCGTCGCAGTCAAAGGCGACTACCCGAATGCGTTTCATTGACAGCCTGTTACTGTGTTTTCTTGATGGCTTCAAGGACCTGTCCATAAACGCTGAGCTGAATTTCCGGCTTGATCGGGCTGTTGGTCTTTAGCGTAATGACATCGTAATAGCGTCCGGGATCTTTTTTCAGGTTCTCGACAGTAACAATATAGGTCATTACGTTGTTTTCCTGTTTTTCTTCGGTTCTGGCCTGAATATCGGTTCCATTTTTCGACTTGGTTTCTAAGACCTTGAACGGATACTTGGGGTCGGGTGAAACGGTTACAGACCCGATGATGGGTTCGCCCGCGTTTCCGCGCAGAATCAGTTTGTTTGGCGTGATGTTGGCAAATTTCTCGACATTGCCGGCGATCTCAATCGTCACATTGGGCTGTTTTGCAGCGCTGGTCTCCACCGTTATGCTTTTTTTCAGTAAGGTTCCGCCATATCCGTTGGTATCCACTTTGATGGTAATCTTTCCCTCGCCGCCGACGGGGATTTGTCTCGTATACGAGACGGCCGTGCATCCTCAGCCGGTTTTGACGTTGAGAATGGATAAAATATCGGTTCCTTTATTCTGGATGGTAAAATCATGGACAACTTCCGTGCCTTCGACAACCGGTTGAAAGGTAAACTGTGTTTCCGGCAAGGCATACGAAAGATTCTCACCTGCCTTGTCCTCGGCGCCGGATGCAATGGGCAGGGCCAGAAGGCATATCATCAAAAACCACTTGACATAAGCAAATAATTTCATAAGGTTATTCTCCAATAAACGTAACAGGACAATCATCAATTACAGAAAAAAATAATTTGTTGACAATTTATGCCCCATTCCCAAGAATGTCAAGGCGGTTTGAATGAAAGTGCATTGTCGGGTAGTCGTTCTTTTCTGAGCCTTGTCTTGAATGATCCCGGGTTGTGGCGCCTGACGGGGCATTGAAAAAAGCATTTACAGAATGAATGAGATATGATGAACTCGAAAATGTCACAATTGGACTTTCTAAGCCAAAAGATCTTCTGGCATCAACGCGTTACAACAGGTGGAAAACCATGCTGGAACATTTCAAAAGTTTTCGTCAAAGCCTGTCTTATCGGCTGATTTTCATGATGGGCCTGACCTTGTTTGTCAGTTTTTCCACATGGGCGTATTTTAACATCAAATACCAGAAAGATAAGGCGGAGAAAGACATTGTGATATGGACAGAGCGGTTGAGTGAAACCATCAAGCTGGGAACCCACTATGCCATGTTGCTGAATGCCAGGGACAACATCAGCCAGAGCATCCAGAACATCGGAAAGCTGAAAACGATTGAGCATATCCGCATTTTTAACAAGGAAGGGGAAATCAAATTTTCAAATTCAGCGGAAGAGGTTGGAGAACAAAACCAATATCAAGGCCGAAGCATGTTTTATCTGCCATAAAACAGAGCCGCCGCTGGCCAATCTTGATCTGTCTGAACGGATAAGAATTTTTAACGATCCAAAGGGTTACCGCAAAATCGGCGTGATTACCCCCATTCGAAACGAAGCCAGTTGCGCGACCGATACCTGCCATGTTCATCCCCAGGACAAAATGATTCTGGGTGCCCTGGATGTGGTTGTTTCGATGGCAGGAAACCGATGATGAAATCGTGTTTTTCGAAAAAGGGGTCATTGCCCTGGCCGGTTTTATTTTTACCGTAACCTCCGCGGTCATTTTTATTTTTATCGTAAAATTCATTAAATTGCCGATTCAAAAGCTTATTGAAGGAACGCAGATGATTGCCGGGGGACTATATCAGGCTAGAATCGATATCAAATCGAAGGACGAACTGGGTCAGTTGGCAATCGCGTTTCAGAAAATGGGAAAAAAAATCAGCGAAAAACGAAGCGAATTGAGCAAACAGCGAAATGAGTATAAAATCCTTTTTGAACAGGCTCCCTGTATGATTTCGGTGCAGAACAGGGACTACAGGCTGGTGCGGTACAATCGGGAATTTTCAGAGCGCTTTGATCCCAAACCCGGCGATTATTGTTATTCGGCCTATAAGGGACGCATCGAAAAATGCAAGATATGTCCGGTGGAACAGACGTTTGAAGACGGTCTTTCGCATTACAGTGAAGAAGCCGGGGTGAACAAGGATGGGACCCGGACCTACTGGATTGTCCGGACATCACCCATCTGGGATGATAACGGGAATATTGTCGCCGCAATGGAAATGTGCATTGATATTTCCCAAAGAAAGCAACTGGAGGAAAAACTGGCTGAATCCGAAAAACAGTATTACGCTGTTTTTAACAATATTCCAAATCCAGTTTTTGTTGTGAATATAGATACGTTAACGATACTTGACTGCAACCAGAGCGTCAAGTCCGTGTATGGATATGTCAAAAATGAAATCATGTCAAAATCGTTTCTGGAATTGTTTTCTGAAGAAGAAAGAGAATATTATGCGTTCAAAATTCAGACATCATCCGTCTTGAACCGCGTCAAGCATATCCATAAAACGGGCAAAACCCTTTTTGTGAATATCCGGATTTCTTTTTCGAAATATCGCGGGGAAAAAGTTCTGCTGGTGACTACCGGCGATGATACCAAACGGCTTGAGGCAGAACAGCAGATCATTCAGGCCAGCAAGATGGCAACCCTGGGGGAGATGGCAACGGGCGTGGCGCATGAGCTGAATCAGCCGCTTTCGGTCATCAAAACCGCCAGCAGCTTTTTTATGAAAAAAATAAAACGCAAAGAACCCATCAAGGAAGAAATTCTCTATACATTGTCCCAGGAAATTGACAGTCATGTGGATCGGGCCACGAGAATCATCAACCATATGCGGCTTTTTGGCCGCAAATCCGAAATGACCCTGGGGAAAGTCCAGGTAAACGACGTTCTGAGAAGTGCATTTGAAATATTCAGCCAGCAGCTCAAGGTCAGGGGAATTGTTGTGGCATGGGATCTTCATCAGGATATTCCGCCGATTCTGGCAGACGCCGGTCGTTTGGAACAGGTATTTATCAACCTTCTCCTGAATGCACGGGATGCCATTGAAGAAAAATGCGAGCCTCTCCAGTTCGCCAAGGATATGGGGCAAATCACCTTGAAAACCGCTGTCGATGACAATCGTGTTACGATAACTGTCAGCGATACCGGCATCGGAATTCCTCCGTTCAAGCTGGAAAAAATATTTGAGCCGTTTTTTACCACAAAAAAAGTGGGAAAAGGCACGGGCCTGGGTCTGTCCATCAGCTACAGCTTTATCAGGGAATGCCAGGGAGATATTCGGGCTGTTAACAACGAAGACGGGGGATCAACCTTTATTCTTTCCTTTCCCAGAGCACCGGACCCATCAACCGTGAACCTTGGTTTATCGATAACGAGAACCCGTTTTACGACATTCTGCTCACAATGAGGCAGGTAAAATGAATCGCACCGTAATGATTGTCGATGATGAGGCGGGAATTCGCGTTGTTCTGGGCATTGCCCTCTCGGATATGGGATACGTCGTTCTTCCCGCGGAAACCGGTGAGCAGGCCCTTGAATTGTTTCGCAGCACCCATCCTTCCATCATTCTGACGGATATCAAAATGCCGGGCATGGGCGGCATCGAACTGCTTCAGGCCGTAAAGCGTGAAAATCCGGATGTCGAAGTGATCATGATGACCGGGCATGGGGACATGGATCTGGCTGTCAGGAGCCTGAAATACGAGGCCACGGATTTTGTAACCAAACCCATCAGTGACGAGGCCCTTGAGGTCGCTCTGAAACGGGCTCAGGATCGTATTGCGATTCGAAAACAGATCAGAGACTATACCGAAAATCTGGAACTTCTGGTTCGGGAAAAAACGCAGAAGCTGATAGAAGCCGAAAGGCTGGCAGCCGTCGGCGAGGCCATTGCCGGGATTTCACATTCAATAAAGAATATTGCCGGCGGGCTGAAAGGAGGGGCATTTGTCCTGGAAAAAGGGATCGAGCTTCATAATGATCAGTATCTTTACCAGGGATGGACAATGGTCAAGGGAAATGTTGAAAAAATCGCCAATCTCTCGATGGATCTGCTCAATTATGGAAAGTCATCTGAAATCCATTGCCGGATTTGCGACCCCAATCAGCCTGCAAAGGAGATTGTCGACTTGATGACGCCGCTGGCTGAAGCATCCGGTGTTCGGCTTGATGCTTTTTTCTCAACCTCGCTCCAATCCATCTGCCTGGATCCGGACGCCATTCACCAGTGCCTGAACAATCTGGTTGCAAACGCCATAGATGCCTGCGCGGAAAAATCCATGCCGGACAGTCCCGGAAACAGTCATCCTTCGGACCCTTCAGGTAGCCGGATGGGGGGTTGAATATCAGGTGGAAGATAACGGGTGCGGAATGGATGAAGATACCCGCCGAAAGCTCTTTCAGAGTTTTTTCAGCACCAAGGGCAGCAAAGGAACCGGCATCGGTCTGATGACAACCAAAAAAATCGTTGAAAAGCATCACGGAGACATTCTGGTAAAATCCACTCTGGGGACAGGGACATTATTTGTCATGCGATTGCCGGAATCTTCACTGCTTTGAAAAAAATAAAAACCCATGGATAGTTTTGATTCCCTGCCGGCTTATTTTACGGAGGTCTCAAATTTCAGGGCGTATTTTTCTATTTTTGAATGCAGGGTTGGCCTGGAAAGTCCCAGGAGTTTGGCTGCGCGGGAGCGATTGCCGGCGCTGAGGTTCAGGGCTTCACTGATAACAATACCGGCAACCTGATCCATGATTGTGTCAAAAATATTTTCACCGGTGCTGGTCATCAAGGCATGATGAAGCACGCGCCGGAGCAGCAGATCGTGTTTTTCATCGCTGTCTTCAGTTGCCGGAGATTTCTCGCTGACGGCGTGTGAAATGTCATCGGCGCTGAGCGGTGTCCCCCGGTTGAAGATCACGGTTTTCTGAATGGTATTGGCCAGTTCCCTGACGTTTCCCGGCCAGGGATAGCTGGCAAGAAGCAGCGCTGCTTCCGGTGTAATTCCCGGACAGTCCACGCCCAGTTCCTTGAAAAATCTCGAGAGAAAATATTCGCAAAGCAAAGGGATATCGCCGGAGCGTTCTTTTAAAGAAGGAAGCCAGATGGTGACAACATTCAGCCGGTAATAGAGATCTTCCCGAAACCGGCCGGCCTCGATAGCGGTTTCCAGATTCCGGTTGGTGGCGGCAATGATTCGGACATCCACCGGAATGGTCTCGCGGCCCCCAAGCCGTTCAATACTTCTTTCCTGCAGCAGCCGCAGCATTTTGGATTGAAGGCTGAACGGCATGTCGCCGATTTCGTCCAGAAAAACGGTTCCGCCGCTGGCCTGCTCCAGTTTGCCGACCCTGCGATGATTGGCGCCGGTAAAGGCCCCTTTTTCATAACCGAATAATTCGCTTTCCAGCAGGCTGTCGGGAATGGCCACGCAGTTGATCACCAGAAACGGCTTGTTTGCCCGCAGGCTGTGCTGATAGGTTGCCCGTGCCACCAGCTCCTTTCCGGTTCCGGATTCTCCCCGGATCAAAACCGTCGCATCTGTCGGTGCAACGCGTCCGATGGCTTTGTACACTTCCTGCATGGGGGCGCTTCGGCCGATAATGGCCTCCCGGTTTGCCATATCCGGTGCGCCGTTCATGTCAACGGGAGAGCGCATGAATCGACCGGCTTCGATGGCCTGGCCAATGACAGTGAGCATGTCCGGTATGTCAAACGGCTTCAGGATATAGTCAAAAGCACCCATCTTGGTGGCTTCAATGGCGGTTTCCGTGGTTCCGTAAGCTGTCATGATGATGGTCGGCAGTTTCGGTTCAATCTCATGTATCACCTTGAAGGTTTCAAACCCGTTCATTCCCGGAAGTCGCATATCCAGTATGACCAGGTCCGGGGGGCTTTGACGAATCATCGTGATGCCCGCCTCACCGGAGGCCGCGCTGTCGATGCTGTAGCCTTCCTGAAGCAACAGCTTATGAAAACTTTTCCGCAACTGGTCGTCATCGTCAATAATCAGTATTCTGCTCAAGGCTCAGTCCCTCACCGGAAGCGTGATCGTAAATGTGGCACCCGTTCCTTCAGCAGATGTCAGATTCAGTCTGCCGCCGTGTTCTGCGATAATTCGGGATGCGATACTGAGTCCAAGTCCCGTACCTTCCTCTTTTGTCGTAAAAAAAGGCTGAAGGACCTTGCCTGTCAGATGTCCGGGGATTCCCGGCCCATTGTCGCTGACGCGAATCACCACCATTTTCCCGGCTGGTCTTTCAATGGTTTCTTCTTCAGAAATGACGATCTGCCCCCCTTTTTTCATTGCTTCACAGGCATTGACCACAAGGTTTACCAGGACTTCCTTAAGCTGTTCCGGGTCTGCCGGAATCGGCGGCAACGGGCTTTTTCGAATGACTTCAATGCGGACATCATAAGAAATCAGGCGGTGCTCCAGGAGCTGAATTACCAGGTCAACGATAGCCGAAGGGCTGACCTGCTGCATTTTAAGCTTCGGTGGGCGGGAAAATTCCAGAAAATTCTGAATAATGGCGTCAATATGCCGAATTTCCTGAGAAATCACATCCAGATCCTCTTGTTGCGTCTCTGTCAGTTTCAGTGTCCGTCCCAGAGAAAACATGCGCATTTTCACAGAGGTGAATGGATTTCGAATGCTGTGCGCCATTCCGGCAGCCAGCTTTCCAACAAGCGTCATTTTTTCCGCCTGAAGCAGGGTTTCGCGGCTTTTTTGAAGTTCGATATGGGTCTGATCCACATCTTCGATCAGATCGTGGATGCTGTGGCTGAGAGATAATATTTCATTCTGTGAGGCGCCAGATGTTCCCATGCGGCTGGCTTCCCCGGCAAGCTTGCGAAGCGGTGCCAGGATATGGTTTATAAAAAACAATGTCAATATGATAGATAACATTGCAACAAGGATGGATACCAATGCGACAATATGCCTCAGTTTTGAGGCCTGAGCATGGCCGTCTTGCGAGCGTTTGTGAATCTGATCTACCTGCATTTCTTTGTACCGTTCACATAACTCCAGAATGGAAAAAAACTGATAGCGAACTTCTTTGTGCAGTTTGAATCCGTTTTCTTTGTCACCGTCTTTATAATACGTGATGACACGGTCTTTGGCGGATATGTAGGCGCTGTATTCATGGTCAATCCGGTCGATTGCCTCCATCTGGATTTCGGTGTCCGCCAGTTGTCTGGCGGCGTTCATCCTTTCTTTGAAAATCTGCCGGTGTTCCCCAAGCTTGCGAAGCCAGTCCGGATCGCCGTCCATAAAAAAATAGGACACGAAGCCTTTCTGGTTTATAAGCGCGACTTCCAGGGATTCAGCTGCCTGAAAAGTCTGTAGATGCTTTTTTGTAATGGATACCAAAACCTCTTCCATCCGTAATGTATACCACACCGTAATCATGCTGCCCATGAACGTAATGAAAATGAGCGTGGACAAGATGGCGTAGACTCGGGTTCTCAGACTAACGGGCTTCCACATAAGCGCTTTCCTCAGTGTCTCCAGAGCATCCTCCGGAGGATAAACCTTGACACGGGCCAAAGGATTTTGTAATTCGATATGGGTAAACGATTTAGTTTTTCTTGAAATTGCTGTTAACCATACGTATTAGAATCTGATTTTTCAACATGAATATGACATGAGGAACAACATTTGAAAACATACAGACATATTACAATTCTGGTTATCGGGATTCTCCTGATTTGGCTGAACGGATGCGCGCATCAGACTCAGGGGCTTTCTTCGCCGCAACCGGGAGCAGCAGGCCCTGATTCAACCAAAATCGCACGTGATTCCGGAAAAGACGCGGCTTCCGGCCGCCGTTCCCCCGCCTCTTACCGCATATCCGAAGACGCAGAGCTGGACGACATGGACGATGACGTTGCTGAAAACGACGACAAACACGGCGATCGCATCAATTTCGGAATCAAAAATCAGAACATTCTGGATGAAGCCCTGGACTTCTGCCGGCTGGCTCAGAATTACTGGCAGAAAGGCCAGCTTGAAAATGCCCTTTCATCGCTGGATCAGGCTTATGCCCTGATTATCAAGGTGGACACGTTTAACCGGCCCCGGCTCATTCAGCAGAAAGAAGACCTCCGGTATCTGATTACCCGCCGGATTCAGGACATATACGGGTCACGAAATGTCGTTGCAAAAGGCAGCCTCAATGCGATTCCCATGGTCATGAACGATTACGTGAAGGCGGAAATCGAGTCTTTGACCAAGGGTGGCGAAAAAGATTTTTTCATCAACGCCTATCAGCGTTCTGGCCGTTACCGGAAATACATTGAGGGCGAACTGGCCAAGGAAGGTCTTCCGCTTGAACTGGCGTGGCTGCCTCTGATAGAAAGCGGCTATAACGTCAAGGCATTGTCGCCGGCCAGGGCCTTGGGGTTATGGCAGTTTATTCCTTCAACCGGGTATCGATTCGGGCTTTCCCGGGACAAATATGTGGATGAACGGCTGGATCCCTATAAATCCACAAAAGCGGCTATTTCTTATTTGAAGGAACTTCACCATCTTTTCGGCGACTGGGAAACGGTTCTGGCTGCCTATAACTGCGGGGAAGGCCGGGTACTGCGGACCATTAACACGCAGAGCATCAATTACCTGGATAATTTCTGGGATCTTTATGAAAAACTGCCCCGCGAGACCGCCCGCTATGTCCCCCGGTTTCAGGCAACCCTTCATATCGTGCAAAACCTGAAGCACTATGGCCTGACGGATATCCAGCCGGAATCGCCGCTGGAATTTGAAACCGTTCCGGTCTCCCGTCAGCTTCATATCAAAAACATTGCCGGTATGACCGGAATATTGGAATCCACCCTTAAACGGCTGAATCCTGAATTGCGATACGGCATCATTCCCGGCGACAATTACCCGTTTAAAATTCCGCAGGGTTCATCGGACATTTTGTTATCCCAGCTGGACGATGTTCCCGAAACCAATGGTCTGCCGGCGGAAGCCGCTGAGCAGGACAAGGCTCCCATCGGAGAAGATGGCTTCCCATAAGGTCAAGCGCGGTGAAACGCTGGCATCTTTGGCCAAAAAGTATCAAACGAGTCAACAAAACATTATTCAGGCCAATAAATTAAAAAAATCTGCAAAAATCAAATCCGGCATGGTTCTGCTGGTTCCCCCGAAGCGCCGTCCCCTCCTGCCAAGGCAAGTCCTGCCCCTGCAAAACCCGCTATGGCCAAGAAGTCCGAACCGGCCGTGGTCACTTATGTGGTCAAAAGCGGCGATTCACTTTACAATATTGCCAACCGCTATGGGGTAACAACGAAAAAAATTCAGGAAGTCAATAAACTTACATCCTTTAATATCGGCATCGGCCAGAGTCTTACCATTCCGGAGCCGACCAAAACCGCTGGTGCCGAAAACGGCTTGAAGAAGTATATGGTAAAGAAAGGCGAAAATGCCTTCTCCATCGCCACCGGCCACAATATGCCGGTTGATCGGTTTTTAAGCATAAACAATTTATCGTCGGGAAGTTTAATATTTCCGGGACAGAAGGTTTACGTCGAATAAGTGATGGGAATTATCCTTACAGCGGATACGGATATAAGGATTTTGCATGTCTGAAATGCCTACCGTGTTGATTGTGGATGATGAAGATGGCTTTCGGTCCGTTTTGGTTAGACGGCTTCAGGCCAGAGGCATTCAGGCTTTTGGTGTCGGCCGGGGCGAAGAAGCCCTGGAGTTTCTGCAAACCCGGAATATCGACGTGGTACTTCTGGACATAAAAATGCCGGGAATGGGCGGTGTGGATGTTCTCCGGCGAATGCGGGAACTGGGATGCAAGGCTGAGGTCATCGTTTTATCGGGCCATGTGTTTCTGGATACTGCCGTTGAAATCATGGACTTTGGCGTAAATGATTATCTGATGAAGCCCTGCGGCATCGAGGAGTTGATGGATAGGATCACCCTGGCTCACGAGCGGCAAACGGAACGGGAAGGTAAAAACGTAAAAAGATAGCGTCTTAACGCAGATAAGCTTTTACGAAGCCGTCAAGGTTCAAGGTGATCGCATCACCCTTTGGTTTCCAGGCTGTAGTTTCCCTGTAAAAAACATTCCGCAAGGTGGTTCACGCTTGCTTCAGTTGTCATCAGCATATCCATCTGCCGCGTAAAAAGCAGCAGGCGACCTAAGTAATCCAGTTTTTCTTCAATAACTTCAGGCTGTTCTTTGGCAAATCTTGCCCTTACCCTGTCCCCTTGCGATTCGACCAGAAAACCCAGTGCCCCCAGTATTTTTTCAATGGAACGTACGCGCCGATTCTTGCGTACATCATCGGCAGCACCTCCTTTGAACTGGAAGTTAATGTAATTTTTTGTCGGCGTCTGATCGCAGTAAGTGTCCAGGATGCTGTAATGATATCCCACTCGCGAGCTGAAGTTAAGGTATTTATCCGAAATAATGGCGTAGCTTTTGTCTCCGAACCGCTCGTAACGCTGGTTTGGGGGAGCGAGCATCTGCTGGCTCATTACGGAAAAAAGTCCTTTCAGCTCAATGGGCCGGGGTTCCATCGCTTTCAGATCCTTTCGAAGCATTCCCCGGAGCAGGGCGTTAAAGGGGGCCGAGGTGATTTGATCCACGGTAACAGTAGATGCCTGAAATGCATCCTCTGACATGCCTTTGCCCAGATCGATGACGTACAGATCCAGCGGAAGAGCGACCTTCAGGCGAACGGACATGCTGCCGCGATCCGTGGCGATATCGCTGATTTGAAATACTTCGCCATACGATTTTTCATGGATATACCGCATGATATCATGAATGGTTTTACAATTGTCGGGTATAAACCGGGGAGATTTCGGATCGATCAGGTTGAGCGGGAGAATCAGATCGGCTCGCTTTCGCAGCAGATTATGCACCGGCGTATCCTTCATGAACCATTTTTTTTCAATCCTCTTTTCAAGCAGTATATCCACTTTCCCCTGGTATACCCTTCCGGAATAAGCGTCCACGGTAATCATTTCGTCCTGCCCAATGGCTGTTGTGGCTGTTTTGGTGTTTAAAAGCGCCGGTACCTTGAATTCCCGGGCAAGAGAGGCCATGTGGCCCGTAATGCTTCCAAAATCGGTTACCAGTGCCTGCGCTTTTTGCATCACCAGAACGTACTGGGGATATGAGTAGGAAGCAATCAATATCCCGCCATCCGGAAACGCCATCAAGTCGGCTTCGGAACGAACATGGTAAGCCGGGCCATAGCCCACTCCCGGGCTGGCGACACTCCCGCCTTCCAGAATTACGGAAAAGCCGGGCAAGGGTTCGGAATGAGCCGAGCCACCTTCAGTATTTACCTGGTTTCTTCTCAGTGTCCGGGTCTGAAGAATCCGAATCTGTCCTTCGGTATCTATGGCCCATTCGATATCCTGCGGGCACTGAAAATGGTCTTCAAGCCGGATGGCATAGGACGCAAGCTGAACGGCCTGTTCCCGGGTCAGGCAGGGCTGATTCCGGAGGGTTGCATCGACAGACTCCTCTGCAAGATATCCCTGCTTTCCGGAGACCAGTTTAACGGATTTGCAGGCGGCCTCCATTTCCAGAATTTGAGGCGGGTCACTCTTAGAAAGCGAATAAGAATCCGGTGTGATGATGCCGTCCACCACATAAGGCCCCAATCCCCAGACAGTTTGAATAATGATGTTGTTTTCATCAACGTTGAAGGGATGGCTGCTGTACATGACGCCGCTGACGCTGGCGGAAACCATTTCCAGGCATGCCACGCTCATGGCGGCGTCTTCAAACGGAATGCCCATGTGCTGACGATATGTTATGGCTCTTGCCGTAAACAGGCTTGCGATAATGCGTTTGTACTCCAGAATAATGTTGTTTTCAGGTACATTCAGGACGGTAAGATATTGCCCGGCAAAGGACATCTCGCTGTCTTCGCCGATTGCGCTGCTTCGCAGGGCGACAAGAACGGGCTCAGTCAGCATTTTGTCGGGATCGAATACCTGATGGTAGGCATCCAGAATCGCGGTTTCGATGTCTTCCGGAAGATCTGCATGAATCAGCAGTTCCTGAATGCTTTCGCTGACGCTGACAATGGTTTCCGGGGCGACAATATCCAGTTCCATTTTTCTTTTTCTAATTTCCTCAATCAGGTCTTTTGACTGGAGAAATCCTTCAAAAGCCGTCGTAGTGATCGCAAATCCTCTGGGAATGGGCAGATGGACACTGTTCAGGATTTCCCCCAGGTTCGCGCTTTTGCCTCCGACTGACTCCGTCATTTCCTTTGTAATTTGATCATAAGGTAAAATGTATTCGGGGATTTTCGATGCGGGCTGAATTTCCTGTTCTTTCTGGATTTCTTGATGAATCTGATCCAGGACAGTCGACAGCTTGGCAGCAGATCGGCCGGATAGGCTTTCAAAGCTGCGGATCATTCTTCCGGCATGAAATAGGGCGCGCAGCGTCTGCGAGCGGATAAACGACATGCCGAATACGGTTTCGCCGTGCAGTTTCTCCTCGATTTCTGAAATAATTTTTAACAACTCGGAATTCGAGTCCAGCAGAATCTTAAAATTGATATACTTGGTACGAAAAATGGCCTGAACGTCATCTCGGGAAAGTTTTGTTTTCCGCCTTGGTTGAAACAATGATTTTATTTTGCCAAGCAGCATAGCGCCTCTTTGTCAATAATGCTCATGATCAACGGGTTGTTCGTCCCTGTGCATGAAAAAGGATATTTATTGCTATTTATAGATATCCGAGGCGGGTGTCAATTGGTCGAGAACGTCATACTTGGGTTCCGTCTAAAACGACAAAAAGGAAAAACAAGGACGGCACGGTAGTCGAGTACTTCCAGTATTCGTTTGAATCTCCATCCTGTTGTCACCTGCCTGTTTCACCATCGTCTCCATAGAGTTTACAGCGTTGGTCAATTGATTCCGATCAACGGATCATTCAAATTTATAACACTTTGATTTAAAAGTAAAATAAAAATATCTGATAAATGAAAAAACAGGCACGCCCATTGCTATCTACCTTATCATGCAACCGACTATGCAATATGAATAATAAACACAGGGAGGTACCAAATGGATTTAGGATTTTTGGGTGAAATTCACCTCAATGCGCAGTTTGTTTCGGCTTTGCTCAGTATCGTGATCATCGATCTGGTGTTGGCCGGCGATAATGCGGTGGTTATCGCCATGGCGGTTAAAAAGCTCGAGGGTCGTCAGCGCACCTGGGGAATCGCCCTGGGTGCCGGCGGTGCGGTCGTTGTCCGGGTGGTCTGTACTTTCTTTGTTGCCAAACTACTGACCATTCCGTTTGTCAAGCTGGCGGGTGGCGCCGTAATACTGTGGATCGCGGTCAAGCTGCTGGTGGATGGCGCCGAAGAGGAGGGCGTCAAGGAGGCCGGGAACATCTGGCAGGCATTGTGGATCATTATCGTGGCGGACATGAGCATGGGTATCGACAATATGCTGGCCGTCGGCGGTGCTTCCCACGGCAACTTCTTCCTGCTGATGTTCGGTTTGATGCTGAGCATTCCTTTTGTGGTTTTCATGAGTTCGTTACTTGCCAAAATCATGGATCGGTACCCGATCATTCTTTACATCGGCTCAGGTGTTCTGGGCAAGGTGGGCGGTGAGATGATGATCACCGACCCGTACGCTCACAATTTGCTGCATCCGTCCAAAATCGCAGAATACGCGGTAATGGTTTTCTTCACCATCGGTGTCATCGCCTTGGGCAAATGGATTCTCCATCAAAGGAAGCTGGTCCGCCCACGCACCGGCATGCTGCGGTGGATATGGCCAACCTCAATCCGGTTACAGCGCGCATCGATCAGAAATAATGGTACCTTAAACGTCCCTTCTTACTGGATGCAGACTTTTACCGGATTCTGTCATCTTCCTTTCTGAACCCGCCCAGCCGGTGCCCCCGGAAGGGCGGGTTCAACTTCACTTCTCCCATACCGTCCACAATCAATTTCAACGCGCGGATAACATCCAATAAACCTCACAGCCAGTTCCCTTTGACCTGTGAGTTGGCGTGCGAAAAAAATATATCTGTATGTTCACAGTAATATTGATGAACCCCCAAAAAGTCAAAACCGGGATGGCAAAGTAAAAAACTCCAGATTCGAGGCACGCTACCCCTGAGGACCGGCCTTCCGCCTGCCGTACTTATGGAAACGCCACAATGACTGAGGAAGCCGCGCAACGAAGCAGGTGGACTTTTTCGAAGCCATCAATATCGTTTTGAGCGAAACGATGATCGCGACCGATATGTCTCATGTCTACACAGGAAAGACATCCCCGAAGAAAATTGTCCACTGGCAGTATTCATTGAAAAACGCCATCTGGTGAAGATGTATGATTTTATATTTAATATGCAATTATAACGCTAAGATAAACTTTTATTATATTTCTGCTCTCCTTGGCACGCCGATTGTAATAACCTATCTCAAAGACAAAAAAGCACAAAGCGGTATTTTCTTGTTCATAATAAAGATTGTTTTCATCTCCGGGGGGGCGAGGCCCCTGACGATTCATTAGCATTCATTTCATAAACAAGGAGGACAGTATGGAAAATGTAAAAACAGAAAAAGTGAAGGGGTGGGAAATTGCAGCGAATGTCGAGGCAACAAAAGGGACCATCTGGGAGCGATTGATCCCGGAGGCCGGGATGCTCAAGGCAATGGTCTGGGGCGTCGTCGTTTTTTTTGGCCTTTTTCTCGTGGGTATCTGGTTGGCCGGCAATCCCTTCGAAGCGACCGTGCGCATGCAGTCCAAATTTGTAGTGGACAACGGACTTACAGGAAATCAATGGTCCATCATCTGGAGCGTCGTGTTGATCGCAGCTTTCTTCGAATTCATGGATGCATCGGCCGGCATGGGCTTCGGCACCGCGTTGACGCCCCTGCTGCTGGTAATGGGGTTTGATCCCAAGCAGATCGTGCCCGTTGTCATGATCCAGCAGGGTGCGGCCGGCCTGGTGGGGACTTTCCTGCATCGGGAGTTTGAGAATGTGGAGTGGAAGTTTTCACCCATGAGTGAAACCATTAAACTTTCGATCATCATCGCCGGAACCGGTGTCCTTTTTAATACCTTGTCCGTGGTGGGTGTCTACAAGATATTCAATATTGGAAAAGTATGGATCCAGTTATACGTGGCGGTCCTGTTGCTCGGGATGGGCGTGGCTTCGCTGCTCCATGCACAGAAGGAGCGTCCCTACAAGCCCGGGAAAATGGTGTTTTGGGCGGCCCTGGCCGGATTCAACAAGGGTGTGGGCGGCGGCGGCTACGGGCCTGTGGTAACCATCGGTGGACTGATGGCCGGCGTACCGGTAAAAAGCATGATGGCTGTAACAGCCTTATGCGAGGGTACGGTGAGTACACTGTCGGTGGTGACCTGGCTGGTTCTTCTGGGAAGTGGAACGACCATCGACTACATCCTGCTGCCTAGCTTTATGCTGGCCACCATGTTCTCGGCCGTGGCGGCCCCCTACATGACCCGCGTGTTCCCGGAAAAGATTTGGCAGTTCGTGGTGCCGGCCTACTGCCTGTGTCTGACTGCCTATTCCTTCTACAAGACGATACCAGCTGTCATGAAACATCTGGCTATGTGATGATGCCGTGTTGTAATAAACCCGGGTCCTTATAATGGGCCCGGGCTGAATTTGACTCAAACCAACAGAAGACAGAAAAGAGAGGCCAGGCAATGAGCGAGCAGAATATGAATCCGGTGATGTTTACAGGAAATGATCAATTACAGCGGGGTTTTGGCCGCAACCGGCTGCACAGCTTCGGCCTGACCATGATCGTGATGGCGATCAGTTTCGGTCTTTACTATCTGGGACTTTTCGGAACGGTGGAGGGGCCGCTGACGCCTGCCAACATGGGGGCCACCCTGTCCGGTCTGGGGGTAACCCAGCGACATGTGATCATGGTGCTGATCTCGATTCTGATCTTCGCCGTATCCTGGAACTGGATTTTCAACCTCTCCAGCGCCCTTGCCGGCGCCCGCATGACCTGCAAAGCCACGGAAAAAGGTGGTGACGGACTATGCGGCGCTCCGGTCAAACGCACCCGGCGCGATTCCAAACGCTCAGGGCAGCGTGTTGTGGAATATGTCTGTCCCTGCGGTCATCGGCGAGCCGATGCACATTTCCATCCGATAAAAAAAGGGTCGATGGGCAACACCGTGTGGATGGCCTGTCTGGCCTTCGTGCTCATCGCCATTTTTTGTATCTGATACTCGTTAAAAGAATATTCCGCGGCGATGATGCGTTCCTGTTTTCAGTCCGGCGTCAACCCATTGGCGTTTACACGGTGTAAGAAAAGCTGACTGACAGACGGTGGCGAAAACAGGGGCCGGCAAAAACCCGGACCCGCCGAAGCGATTGTCAGTAACGGCTTTATCGGTCGCCCTGCCCATTTTTACCGTGGCATAAGCTTTGCTTATACTAAAGCCACTATGGAAGACGTTTTAATCAAAAAACGCCAGAAGCGGATCGGCTGGGTCATCGTGACCGTTGCCGCTGCTGGTCCTGTTGACGGCCTTCGCCATACATATCCGGTTCATTCGGCAGATGGAGAGGCTGGTGAGCAACCAGTTCAGCCAGGAGCAGCTCACCGTTGCCCGTATTATTCAGAAACTGGTGGAAAAATCCCTCGACACGCTGGAGCTGGAACTGCTGGCAATTGCTGGCATGGAGGGTGCGGCACCGGTATCGGATACGACTGCCTGGCAGGCCATTTTGCAGCCGGAGCTCAAACAGCTATCCACTGCCGGGGTCGTAGAGATCCTTATCTGGGATTGCTCTTCGGATGCCATGTGGGTGTTTTCCGGTGGCGAGCCATTTCAGAAGTCTCCGGTTCTCGTGCCCCCCCTGGCTAAGGAACTGCTGCCTGGACCGGGAGAAGTCGGCGTGAGCCGGCCCCAGATGAACGGTGCCGGTGTCTTTATCTCCATGATCACCCCAATTGGTTCGGAAAGCGGATATTTTTTACTGTTCCGAATCAACCTATCCTGGTTTCTCACGCCCCTGCTCAAGGATGTTCGCTCCGGTGTTAGCGGGTATACATGGATCATCGACGACCAAGGGCGATTTCTGTATCACCCTTTCATAGACTACGTGGGCCGGAGCGCTTTTGCGGCCAGAAGCGAAACGTATCCGGATCAGAGTTTTATCGAGATCGATCGGATACAGAAAGAGAAAATGCTCCAGGGCATGGAAGGCATCGGCACCTACCAGTCGGTATGGCATCGAGGCTTCACTGGAAAGATCTCCAAGCTTATCTCCTTCTGTCCCATCCATATCTCCAAAACGCCCCGGCAGTTCTGGAGTGTTGCGGTGGTGGCGCCGACCCATGAGATTTCCAGCGCCGTGAAACAGATCCATCGCTGGCTGTTCGTGCTCCAGGGGATGGTGATTTTGGTGGTGGTGGCTGCGGCCGCAGCCTTGTACCTGTTCGAGATCCGCTTCTCACGGGGGCTGGAGAAGCTGGTTGACGTCCGTACCCGGGCATTGAAACGGTCAGAAGAGAAATATCGCCTGCTTATCGAAAGCGCCGAGGATTTGATCTTCACCCTGGATGAATCGGCCCGGCTGAAGTCCGTGAACAGCTACACAGCCAATTTCTTCGGAAGGGATGCGGAGCACCTCATGGACCGCCCACTGGCTGATCTGCTCACTGATGGCGTGGCCCGGCGCAACATCAAGGCCATCCAACAGGTTTACGCCACCCGGCGCAGTGTTCGTGAGGAGATCGAAATCCGGTCTGTGGACCCGCCGGTGTGGCTCAACGCCAATTACATGCCGTTGAAAAATGAAGCAGGGGAAATCAATGCGGTGCTTTGCATCGCCCGGGACATCACGGAAAATAAAAACCTTCAGCGTCATCTGGTGACCACCGAGAAGCTGGCGGCATTGGGCACACTGGCTGCCGGTGTGGCTCACGAGATCAACAACCCGCTGGGTGTTATTTTAGGTTTTTGCGATCTGCTGCTCCGCAAGCAGCCGTCGGGGAGCCAGGCTCATGATGACCTGAAGATCATCGAGAGGCAGGGCCTGCACTGTAAGGACATTGTGGAAAATCTACTCAGCTTCGCCAGGTACAACAAGGTGTCGGAGGAATTCACGGATCTTGACAAGTGCCTGGAGGAGATCATCAAGGTGGCCCGGCACAGCATCGAGCTTCAGAATGTCTCGGTGAAGACCGAGATTGGCCGGCGGATGCCTCCGGTCCGGGGAGACAGCCGCCAGTTGCAACAGGTCTTTCTCAACCTGATGAACAACGCCGTGGGCGCCATGCCTCAGGGGGGAGTGCTGACCATCAGCGCCTCCTTCGATAAAGCGTCCCGACGCGTCGTGGCAAAGGTATCGGACACCGGCAGCGGGATCTCCGAGTCTGATCTGGATCATATTTACGAGCCGTTTTTTACGACCAAACCCGAAGGGGAAGGCACTGGGCTGGGGCTTTTTGTCAGTTACGGAATCATCAACAGTTTCGGCGGTTCTATTCACTGTGAAAGTCGGGTCGCAGAACGGAGCGGTGACAGGAGCGGCACCACGTTCATCGTGAAGCTGCCGCAGTGTTTGCAGGAGGATCTATGAAAGGCCACATACTGGTAGTGGACGATGAACGGGACATGCTGCTGCTGCTGGAGCGCATCATTACCGAAGAGACCGAGCACAAGGTTAAAACCACCGCCGATCCGCTGGAAGCCCTTGAACTGCTGAAAAACGATGTGTATGATATGGTGATAACGGACTTGAAAATGCCGAAAATGGACGGAATTCGGCTGCTGGAGAGCATAAAGATCCTGGACCCAACTCTGGCGGTGGTTGTCATGACCGCCTTCGGCACCATCGATACGGCCGTTGAGGCTACCCGCAAGGGTGCCTTTGACTTCATCAGCAAACCCTTCCGCCGGGAGCGGATACTGGTGACTATCGAAAATGTCATCAGTTTTCAGTCCGTCACCCGGGAAAACCGGGCCTTGCGGGAGGCGCTGAACAAACAGAACGGATTCGCCTCGCTACTGGGTGTCACTCCGGTGATACGTGACCTTTTCAGCCGAATCCGCCAGGTGGCCCCTACCCAGGGAACAGTCCTGATTACCGGGCCCAGCGGAACGGGAAAAGAGCTGGTGGCCAAGGCGCTGCATGCCCACAGCCGTCAGAAGGACAAGCGTTTTGTCACCATCAACTGCACTGCAATTCCGGAAAATGTGCTGGAAAGCGAGCTGTTTGGCCATGTGAAAGGGGCTTTTACCGGGGCATGGAAAGACAAGCCCGGCCTGGTGGAAGATGCCCATGGTGGCACCCTGTTTCTTGACGAGATCGGAGATCTGAGTCTCATTCTCCAGACCAAGATGCTTCGCCTGCTCCAGGAAGGCGAGTATCGGCCCGTGGGCGGAAATGTCACCCGCAAGGCCGACATCCGCTTTATTGCCGCCACTAACCGCATCCTCAAGCAGGAGATCGCTCGTGGACGGTTTCGGGAAGATCTCTACTACCGTCTCAATGTCATTAATTTCGAGCTGCCGACACTGGCAGAGCGGCGCGGGGACATCCCCCTGCTCAGCTACCATTTTCTGAAGAAATACGCCGGTATCAACGGCAAGCGCATTACGGAGATATGTCCGCAGGCCATGCAGCGCCTCATGACCCTGGACTATCCGGGAAATGTCCGGGAACTGGAAAACATCATTGAGCGCGGTGTGATTTTCTGCCGGACAGAATCATTGATGACCGGGGATCTGTTCCTGGACCGGGAACGCGCTGATGAACTCGGCACTTTCCCGCCATCCCTGGGTCAGTTGCCCTTCAAGGATGCCAAAGATCAAATGATCGCCATCTTTCACCGGCAATATATCGATCAACTCCTCCGGGGCAATGACGGCAATGTAAGCCGGGCCGCGCAAAAGGCGGGCATCCAGCGTCAGTACCTGCACCGTCTCATGAAGGAAGCGGGCATTCAGACGGACGACTACAAGGATCTGCCCGATGATGAGATTTCGGAGCCGGACATGGATTAAACAGCAGTACCTGCCGCACCTGGTCGGAAAAGCTGCCTCGGAAACGCTTCGGGCCGGTCATTCAGGAAATCCGGATGCCAACACTGGCAAATGCATCCGTGAGGCGCACCTGACCTACCGGGCGCGTGTTCCAGATTACCGGTATGAGTTGAAGGTTGTGCTTGACCATGATCTCTATGGCTGCGGTGATCTGGTCATTGAGATGCACGGACGGTTCCAGGGGCAGTTCCCCGGTAAAGGGAAGAAGGATCTCTCTGACACTGTTCATTGTTCGTGGGTGCATACGTGACTTCTCAGATGATAGCGGGTTTTTCTGTCGGCTTTCGAACGCGGCCCGCGCACCGTTCCCGATTTGTGTGAATCCGGATACAGTTTGCTCCGACTCTGGGTAATAATATTGCAAACCAGGTGCCAGTTCGAAATATGCGCCGGCCATACTCGGATCCCCGCATTTGACTTGGATCGGAGGTGAACTTTGCGTCGTCAAGACTTCCGGCCTTTTGCGTATTCCACAATCGATGTCCTGAATCAGGAGACAGTTGACGGGTTGTATTGTCCACCGCTGGTTTTCTCCGGGGTTCTGGAAGCCTGAGGACATACCGGCACTGCCCGCAGGTGGAAAATATTTAGCCGCGGAGAGGCTTTAGCCATGGAAGATGCTTTTGCGGAACAGCACCCGCAGATCCGGCGGGTGCTTCTGGTGGATGATGAGGATCAGTTTGTTGCTCAGTTGTCCAGGCTTCTTGGTAAGCGAAACTTTCAGGTGACCACGGCCCAGGACGGCAGACAGGCGCTGGCGTTGATCGAAGACCAGAGCTTCGATGCGGTGGTGCTGGATATCAATATGCCGGTGATGGACGGTATGACGGCTCTTGGCCAGATACAGAAAATAAAGGCGGCGCCGGCGGTCATCATGCTCACGGGTCACGCTACTCTGGAAACGGGCATCGAGGCCATCCGTTACGGTGCTTTCGACTATCTGATGAAGCCATGCGGTATTGAAGATCTGGAAGCGAAGTTGAACCTGGCCTGCACTGTCGGACAGATCCGGCGACGACTTATCCTGTGGCCCCGATCCCTGGCCGGGGAGCTGATCCTGGATGCTTTCCGGCGTATCGAGGATACAGCCCCTCTTTTGGAGGCATTTTCGATCCTCAACCATCGCCTTCCCAGGATGGCTGGAGAGACCCTGTTTATTGTGGATAAAAATGACCGTCTGGCCGGCCACCTTAGCAAACAGGATATTGTTGACAGCGCTGCCCGGTTTATGAGACTCAAAATGATCACCTGGGGAGAACTTTCCGCCAATCCACAGTGGCTGCCGGATCTGAAGGTCGGTGAGGTGATGCTACGGGATACCTTCTCGGTTGAACCCGTCATGCCGCTGAAGCAGGTGGCGGAAATCATGATAAAAAGAGGAATCCGGACACTGCCCGTTATCGGCGAAGGCCGGCGGGTGCTTGGGGTGATCCGGCTCAGGGACGTTCTGGTTTATCTGGATGGTGCAGAAAGCGCGACCGATGAACGGTTTGAGGAATGAGATTTCATGAAAAATGATTACCCGCATTTCCGGCGGCTGTGGTATCGGGTTCTTGTGGCGCTCATGGGATCGGCATTTATCCCGTTAGTGGTCATCGGAGGCACCTTTTCTCTATATTCGGTGTCGATCTTCAAATCCAGAACTGTCGAGATGCTTGTCCGGGACGTGGAGATGTGCCAGCATCATCTCGACCGGTTTTTGAGTGATCGGATTCTGGAGCTTAAATGGGTGGCCAGAACACCCGCCATCATTCTTACAGATCAGGAACATTTTGGCGAATACACCCGGGATCTGACCCGGGAGTTCCCCTGGATTCTTGACTTAGGAGTATTCGACCGTAACGGAAATCAGCTTGCTTATAACGGAGCCAATTTCAGGGAGACCCGCAATTACGGTGACCGCCCGTGGTTTCGGATGGCCATTGATGCGGGGGTGTGCATCAGCAACCAGGAGCTTGGATATCGACAAATTCCCCACGTCAGTATCGCTGTCCGAAGGGATCGTGACCCTGCAACCCTGGTCATCCGTGCCAGTATCGATACGGATACGCTTCAACAGCAACTGACATCGGGTTGGAAAGCGTTCAAAAAGACGGACGTTTTTCTGATTGCCCGTGACGGTAGCTATCAAACCCAATCACGGACGGGCAGGCGACTGATGACCCACTCCGGCCTCGGGATACAGGAGCCGTTCAACGGAACCCGCATTCATAAAGAGAACGGCGAAATTGTCATTACCACCTGGCTTTCAGTAGCTCCATGGGTGCTGGTGGCGCGATATGATATCAACGAGGTGTTTTCCCCGGCCCTGGAGATGCGATCCCTCTCGCTATGGGCGCTGATTATTGGTGGTATCGTTATCGTTTTTTTCATCCTGCTGACCGCCAACATGCTGGTCGGCCGTCTGGAGGCCAAGCGACAGAAGATCGAGCATCTGAACCGCCAGCTTCACCGGAGCAGTTTCATGATCTCTACCATGGAACTTGGGATTGGTCTGCTTCAGGAAATTAAGGACCGTCTGGGCAGTATCACGGTGGCGTCGCAATGGATGCAAAATCATCTGGCCGGCGTTACCTCACCGCAGGTTGATGAGGACCTCAAGCAGATCAGGGAATCGGCCAGCTCTGCCCAGGAGACGCTTGAACAATTTCTGTCCAGCATGCGTTCTGATGCTCCCATGATCACCGATGTGAACATAGTGAGCGTGATGGAAGAGTTGGTGATGTGGTTTAAAAAGGAACTCACGCTGAGATGCATTCGGGTAACGTGGGCTGTCGACAAGAAGTTGCCTGAGATCAGAACCGACCGGAGCAAACTTCGCCATGCGTTTCAGAATATTCTGCTCAATGCCGTGTACGCCGTTGATAAACATGGAGAAATTCATATCGCAGTGGCAGTAGAAAGTCGAGAGCGAGCGGTGACGGTCACCATTACTGACAGCGGTCCCGGCATTCCGGAGAAGGATCGTGAGATGATTTTTGAACCCCTTTACACAACCAAGCCCGACGGCACCGGCCTGGGGCTTTCCGTGGCAAGAGATATTCTCCAAGCTCTGGGGGGGTCATTGATTCTGGACAAGTCTTATGGCCGCGGTGCAGCCTTCAGGATGGTTCTGCCCCAAAAATATCTGGGACTTCAATCTGAAGACAAAGATCCACATCCAACCAGCGGGCCATGATCAAGCGCGAACATCTGAAAATGGCCATTGATGCCATATCCGCCGTTGACCGGGAATCCGGCTACGGGCTGCGGGAACTTTTCGAAGCCACAAGGATCAGCGTCCCGGCCGCCGAGGACAGCCATGCACACAGTTCCGGTGGCTGGGGATTCAACTACTATTTCGAAGGCGAACGGGTGGATATCCCCAAGACCGCCTTTGTGGCGGATGGCATTGCGGCCCTGGAACAATCACTGGTTTTCAAACTGGGGGAGCTTCGGGAAAAGCAGGTCAGGGCTGCGAGTTGGGTATCCGGAAATGTGCGAAAACTGGCCGGCGAAATCCGCCGGGCCGGTGCGGAACTGGTGGTGGACCATGAACTGCATCGACTGCCGGCGTTGCCGGCAGATCTGGATGTACTGTTCCGGATGCCTGATTCCAAATCCTGCGGGCCTTATTTTTCCGGGCACCTGAGCGGGGGCCAGCCGGCCCGATTCATGCCGCTGCATCTGTCTCGGGAAATGCTGCTGCAGGTGGCCGGACAGCGGTTCGAATTCTTCGACGTCCGGTTCCTTCTGAGGAGTTGGTCCGACGAAACTTTGCCGTGGATCTACGCGTGCATCTCCCAGCAGCAGATTCTGGGTCTGGTCAAGCTCCAGATGCATCGGCACCCGGTGAACACGCGCATCGAAATAAAGTATATCGCCCGGCGAATGCCGCAACACCACGACATCGACACCCCGCCGAAAGGGGTGGGTACTTTTTTGTTGGCGGGCGTCTGGATGCTGTGGAATACGTTCCATCCAGATGCACGCCATGTTTTTTTGGACGGGGAATTGGGCGCCCGTAAGTTTTACATGGACTGCGGTTTCAGGGAACAGCGATCTTGTCGGTTTGTTCTGGAAACACCCGGTGGATACCTGCTGACTGCAATTGCTGACATGGCTGACGATGCCAGGTCGCCGGAGGGCCGACTCAAACCCGGACTGGAAGCGCTCATCAGCGCATCGATCAAGAGGCTGCACAGTGTTGTTTCCCGAGTCAGGAATCGGGAGTCCGCATTGAGGTTCATTAAACGCTGTCTCATGTCACGGCACCAGCCATATCCGGCGACCACTGCCCTGGCCCTGCTGCTGAAATACCGGCACCGGGTCCCCGAGGGCACGGCCCTCATCGATCTTGCCACCCGGACGGGCAGGGTAAGCATCGCCGGTGAAACACCCGATTCACAAACGACGGTACTGGTCGTAAATGATCCGCGATTTGCTTTGCATCTGGAAAAGGTGTTTCACCTGGAAAGCCCCAAGCGCTTTGATGCGTTCAATAAAGCCCTCAGCCACCCCAGCATCGCCGGACGATGGCATTCCCTGACGATCGAGCCGGCCGATCGACAGCAACTGCTGTGGGTGCATACGGCCGAATATTTGGACCGCCTGGAGAAGACGTCGGGCCGGCGGCTGGTCACGCTGGATATGGACACCCAGACCACTGCTCACTCCTGGGAGGTGGCCTGTCTGGCTGTGGGCGGGGTCTTTCGGCTGATGGACGGTATTTGTGACGGTCGGGCCAACAGGGGCATTGCCGCCGTGCGTCCTCCCGGGCACCACGCCGAGCCGGATCGGGCTATGGGCTTCTGTCTTATCAATAATGTTGCCCTGGCCGCACGTTACCTTCAAAAGATTCACGGCGTGGACCGCATCATGATTGTCGATCTGGATGCCCACCACGGCAACGGCACCCAAGCCGTTTTTTATGATGACGATTCGGTGTTGTTTGTCTCGACCCATTGTTTTCCGGCTTATCCGGGAACGGGAAACTTCGGAGAGATCGGCCGTGGGAAAGGGAAAGGCTTTACCGTAAACATCCCCATGGACAAAGGCGCCGGTGACAGTGACTTCGCTACCGTGACCCAACGGATCATCGACCCCCTTGCCCATTGGTTCAAACCCGAGTTCATTTTGGTGTCGCTGGGGTTTGATCTGTATCTGCATGACCGGTTGGGAGGAATGAAGGTAACTCCGGAAGGCTACGGAAGACTCACCGCCTTGTTAATCCAGATGGCCGACAGGGAATGCCTGGGTCGCATCGCTTTTGTCCTCGAAGGCGGCTACAGCGTTAAAGGCATTGAAGAATGCGGCCTTAAGTTTCTCCAGCAACTGTGCAAACCCGATATTTACGAAAGCGAGCGATCAGTTTCCTGGAATCAATTTTTCCATTTTATCCCATCCAACGTTTCCAAGGTAATTGAGGTTCAAAAGGCTTTCTGGCCCCACCTTGTCTGAGATTCGCCGGCAACAATATCCCCGACATCTGCACGAATCCTCCGTGCTGGAATCCCGGCTGAGTGACACCCCTGTCACCGAACGGTAGACACATCTATCGGCGTGCGGATTGAATGATTACAAAGATAAAATTTAATTATCTGATATAATACAAGATATAAATTTTCCGGAAATAATTATTTTGGCATGTTCTTTGATCTACCAATGATCTATCAATAAAGAAACAAGGTTAATTCTTTTTTACGAGTTGTGGAAGGATCTAATATGCCAAACTTACCATCGATTTTTTCGGAAAATTCACTATCCGTCGTTTCCGATGTCGATCGTATAGACCGGTATCGGAGGCTTTCCAGACGGATTATCCTGCTGACGCTGGTATGTTCCGTTGTACCGTTACTGCTTGTGGGATGGGGTATCAGCATCCATTACAAACGTTTTGCCGAAACCCGAGCCATGACGTCGTTCCGAAACGAAATGCAACACCACCGCAAAATCATCGAACTGTATTTGAAAGAACAAAGTTCAAAGCTTAAGCTTATTGCCATGACCCACAGTCGGGAGGACTTCCGCCGACCCGGGCGACTGAGAATTATTTTCGACATGATCAATCAGGAGCACTGGAATCTGACGGATCTTGGGGTCATCGACGCCGAGGGTAAACATCTGGCCTATGTAGGCCCCTACGACCTGCTGAATAAAAACTATCGAGAAGCCCATTGGTTCAAGATGGTCATGGAGAAGGGGCTGTTCATCAGTGACATGTTCATGGGGTTTCGCCGGGAGCCACATTTCGTCATCGCGGTCAGAGGGGGTGACGATCAGGGGCACTATATCCTGAGGGCCACCATGGATGCGGAGGCATTTCGTGCACTGGTGGAAAATGTCATGATCGGCAGGACCGGAGAGGTGTTTCTTGTCAACGGGAAGGGTATTTATCAGACCACTCCCCGATACAGCGGCCGTATCATGGAAAGCGCTTCAATGCCGATGGGCGAAGCCCACCCCGGCATCCGGTTGCGGCAGGAGGCCGCTGAAGCCGGTTCCAATGGCGGACAGCCGGATCGGCAGATCGTGAGCACCGCCTGGCTGGAGATGCCACAATGGATGTTGGTGGTCCGACAGAATATTGACGAGGCTTTCGGTGCTGAGAATCGTGCCAACCTCACAGTTCTGGCTTTTCTTCATATCAGTGCTGCCACCATCCTGCTGGTCACGGCCCTGGTGACCCGCCACATGCTGAACCTGGTTAAACGCAGGGACGCTGAGGCCGAGATACTGAACCTTCAACTCATTCAGACCAGTAAAATGGCCTCCATCGGCGAGCTTTCCGTGGGTGTGGCCCATGAAATCAACAATCCCCTGTCGATTATTTCAACTGAACGCGAGATTCTTTTGGATGCCTCCAAGAATGCCAACGGCATTAATCCGGACTTCATTGAGCAGTTGGATAACTCCATGAATCAAATCGATACACAGATCAAACGATGCACACGCATCACCCATAACCTGCTGAGGTTTTCCAGAAGAACGCAGTCCATCATCGATTTGGTGGACATTAATACCTTCATCAGGGAGGTTGTCGATCTGATGGAACAAGATGCGAAATCTTCCGGCATCATTTTTTTCGTGCGCCTGTCTCCGGATGTGCCGCCGATTCTTTCGGATCCCACCCAGCTCCAGCAGGTTTTTTTGAATTTGATCACCAATGCCATCGATGCCCACGAGAGTAAACAGCAGCAAGGTTCAGTGGCAATCAGCTCCACGTTTTTGGAATCCAAAGGCTATGTTGAGATCGTTGTGTCGGACACCGGTTGCGGTATATCGGAGGATAACCTGTCCAAAGTGTTCGATCCCTTCTCTACCACCAAGCCCATAGGAAAAGGCACGGGGCTGGGTCTATCTATCTGCTACAGCATCATCATGCGATTGGGGGGGCAGATTCAGGTCAAGAGCATACTCAACCAGGGAACCGATTTTACCATCCGGCTGCCGCTGCGGTCATCTAAAGTCCAAATGGCCTTGAATGACCATGAAAACCAAATGAAACAGGCTGCGTGAACTGACCGTGATGACCATGGCGCTCCGAATCGATGATTCTGTCTGGTGACAAACGCGCCTGTTGAAAGGAGGTGGCGATGATGCGATCAAAAATACTGTTGGTGGATGACGAGGTGATTTTCACAAAAAACATGAATCGCCTGTTGAATGCCAGAGGGTATCGGTCCATCTCGGTCAATGGCGGGGCAGAGGCAATCCTGGCCCTTGAAAAAGAGGCTTTTGATGTGGTCGTGCTGGATCTAAAAATGCCGGGTATGGATGGACTTTCCACCCTGAAAGAGATCAAGAAGCTGGGGCTTTTTACCCAAACACTGATACTCACCGGTCACGGATCCATCGATTCGGGATTGGAGGCTGTCAAACTGGGTGCCTACGACTACCTGACTAAACCTTGTCAAATTGAAGAGCTGGTGGCCAAGATTGAGGATGCCTGGGATAATAAGGATGGTTTCCAGGCGATCAGGGCCACAACGGCTGATGGACATGATCGGCCGTTGAATGATCATTTGGTTACAGCGGAAATAATGACAAGCAGATCCGGCTGGATGGAACGATGGAAAGCACGCGTCCACGAGTTGAAGACGGAGGTTCACGCCCTTTTACTGGCCTACCGGGATAATCGTGTTCCTTTGAAGGCCAAAATCGTGGCGGCCCTGGTGGTGGCATATGCCGTCAGCCCCATTGACCTGATCCCGGATTTCATTCCGATATTGGGATATTTAGATGATCTGATCCTTTTGCCTTTGGGTATTATGCTGGCCGTGAAGATGATTCCTGCTGAAGTTATGCAAGAATGCCGTGCAAAGGCAGGCGTTGTATTGCCTGAGAAAAAAAACAGTGTCGTAATTGGTGCGGTTATCGTTATTGCTCTGTGGATGGCAATCATTGTTGCCGCTGTTGTTTTCAGCAATAAAATGGTGCCTTGGCGATCATTTCTGGACGCCATGCTGTTTTGGGTGGGTAGGTTGTATGCGTCTATAATGTGAGACATGGTCGGTTCAGTCAATTGAATGATAGAGAAATTCTTTAAATAGCTTTGATGCAGGTGCTTACCGATTGTTCCGGCGCATCATTGCGTGACCGTTGCGCACAATTCAGCTGAAAGTTGCGGGATAATATCGTGTTGCGGGACCGTTTCCGGATTTTATCAGCAACCCTTTTTTGACCAAATCCTGCAAGATCGTATTGGGCCGTGCGGGTCGGCAGGTCCGCGCCGATCAGTTGCTGGTATTCCTGGCGGGTAATTTCGCCTTTTTGAAGAATTGCGGGAAAGGCTTTTTGCTGTCTCTTGCTCAAGTCCGCTATATTGGCATGATAGGGTTCTTGTAAACGGCTGCGACCCTTAACTCTTGACAAAGAAGGGGGCGGCTCCTGCATGATTATGGGTATATCCTCGAAAGCCTCTTCGAGCCGAATGTCTTCGGTTTGAATCACATCCGATTCCACCATGGCCACTGCCCGGGTAATGCAGTTTTTAAGCTCCCGGACATTGCCCGGCCAATTGTAATTTGTAAGGCGCTCCAGTGCGCCCCGGCTCAGCCCGATCCCCTCTTTATCCATTCTGCTCGACGCTTCCTTAATGAAGCAATCGACCAGGGCCGGAATATCCTCCTTGCGTTCCCGAAGGGGAGGTGTGGTGATGGAGATGACTTTCAGACGATAATAAAGATCTTCACGAAAAAGACCGCGATCAATCAAGGATTTCAGATCTTCGTTTGTTGCGGATATCAGCCGCACGTCAATATCGATTTCCGTGTCTGACCCCAGGTGTTTGACTTTTTGTGCTGAAAGCGCTCTTAGCAGTGCCTGCTGAACTTTTGACGAGGCGTTACCGATTTCATCCAGGAAGAGCGTTCCTTTATTAGCAGCTAGAAATGCGCCCTTTCGATCTGTTTTGGCATCGGAAAAAGCGCCGCTGATATGACCGAAAAGAGCGTCCAGAAGAAGATTTTCATCAAGCGCACCGCAATTGATGGTAATGAACGGCTCATTTCGCCTTGAACTGTTATGGTGAATGGCTTCCGATGTCAATTGCTTTCCGGTTCCGGTTTCTCCGGTGATCAACACGTCCGCGGAAATGCTTGCCGCTTTAAGGATTTCGGATTTCAGCGATTCGAGCATGGGGCTGTATCCAACGAGAGCATTGAATAGCGCCGGGGGGGAGGATGCCACTCCGGCAGAAGGTGTTTCTTCGTTCAGCCTGATCTTCACGCGTTGACCCGCGTTATGTATGTGTCTGTCCTTTCGCTTGATTTCCGCGAGCTGTTTGGCCATCGTTGTGATCATGGTGTTGATCGCGTTTTTCAACAAAGTCGTTTCCTGATCTAAATCAGGGGTTTGAATTTCCTCAAGAGGCTTTGAAGGGTCGATTCCGGAGACCGACGTTGCCAGATCCAGTATGGGTCTGGTTATTCTGCGATTGACCGCGTAGATGATAGCCGTGATAACGATGACGGTCAGAATCGTAAGGATAAACAAGATGTCGTATTGCCGTATCTGGGCCGCCAGGGTCAGCCGTGTCCTGTCCAGATAAGCCAGGCCCAGAATCGTTTCCTTGCCGGATTTGGTATCGGACTGGAACCGTATGGGTGCATAGGACAAATAATAATTGTCGGTAAGGGAATGGGTCTGATTCCCTTTTTCGTCGATTGATATGACCCCGCGATTACCGGTCTGAACATCAACAACCATTTTCCAGAAGGATTCATGTCCCGGATCAGGCCGGAACGCGGTATCAAGGCCCGGCTTGCCGATGGTTCCAGTCAAACCGGAGCGGATTTTTGAGGTTGAAAGCACAGGGCCTTTGGCCTCAAAGCTTTCCGATTGAAACAGCATCCAGCCTTGTCGATCGAAGACGTAGGCGTAGCGGAGTTCGGGGGTACGGGGATATACATGAAGGGGCGACTGGGAGGAATTGAACAGAGACAGGATGTTTCTCAGATGATGGACATCCAGACCCAGAATTATAAAACCCTCGGGCTGGCCTTCAGGACCCGGGCAGGGAACAGCCATCCGCAGGACAACCGTGGTAAGGGTATGACCGATTTGATCCAGAGGCAGCGGATAAAATGATTCCGAGATATCCGAGATATAACACTGGCCGGAGGTCAGTGTCCGAATGCGCTCAAAGATAACCAGGGGATTGGGTTTGATCTCGGAAAGCTGATCCGGACGAAGCTCCAGGACAGAGGGGCCGACGTTCAGAAGAAAATGCCGTCTGACGGTGTCGGCTCCGATATAGGCGAGCTCGCGATAGAAATCCCCCCCGTTCTGTTTGTGAATAGCCAGAAACTTCTTCAAGCCATCTTTGGTGGCAGGTTGCTGCGACAGGGTGATCAGATCGATCCGGCATCTTTCCAGTAAACTCTCGATTTCATGAACCTGGGCAAGGCATTGCAGGCGGGAGGATCGTTCCAGGGCCATGTTCAGGAATCTGGAGGAAAACCAGTTGGAAACAAATCCGGTGACGAGAATGATGAAGATCACAGGGGGCAGAATGGCCGTAAGAAGTTTTTTCCGAATGCTCCATCTGTAAAAATTTTCAGAAAAAAGGGAATATCTTGAGATATCGGATTCCCTGAAAATCAAACGCATCGGCTCCCCCTGATTTTAGTGCAAAACAATCATTTCAAGATCGCAGGCAACCCTTATATCGTGCAATATATTAAACAGTGATTGCGCAAAAAACAAGCGCTATTTTCAAATTTCGACGATATCCCCACTGGAAGCAAGTAAATCGAAATTAAACAGTATCACATATTATTAGTATGTTAAAATCATAAGCAGCCATATTGCAGGATATGCAATATGCCGTGGTACGAATGTTGCTACTAAGTCGGTGAAAACAAATTGCGCAATTGGGAAAGCAACAGGAATACAATCGAAAGGTTTTACTCAACCATTTAAAAGGAGGAAAACACCCATGAGGAAGCATTTTAAAAAGATTCACTCGCGCATGGCATCGCTTGTTATAAGCGCAACCAGTTTAATGCTGTTGCTGCCGGCTCTGGCGATGGCCGCAGGAGCGGGCAAGCTCGACATCATGGTCATTGTGGCCGACACCCGCGGGTTGCCGGCATGGGAGGCCTGGTGGGCCAATCTTTACAACGAAAGCCACTTCTATTTCACCGTGGTCACAGTCGTCCTGATTCCGATCATTGGTGTTGTTTTCGGAACGGTTGCCGATTTTTTTATGAAATTTTTGGGTCTGGACCTGGAGCACAGAGAACTGGCCGAACATTGATATTATATTTTAACGGTTTAAGGAGGGGATAGCATGGATTGGTTATATGTATTGATGCCCATAGCAGGCGTTAAGATATTCTGGCCGGGTCTGATCATTCTCGGTGTCGGCGTTGGCGTAATCGGCGGGTTTTTTGGCATGGGCGGGGCGTGGATGGTTACCCCCGGTCTGAATATTCTCGGGTTTCCCATGGCGTTTGCCATCGGCACGGACATTGCGCACATGGCCGGAAAGTCTCTGATTTCCACCATGAGACACGGCAAGTTCGGCAATGTCGATTACAAACTCGGCGTGATCATGATCATAGGTACTGTCGGCGGGTTCGAGATCGGCGCACAGATGGTCATGTGGATGGAGCGCCTGGGCAATGTGGAGAAAGTGGTCCGATATATTTATCTGGTGCTGCTGGTTTTGATCGCATGGACGGTTTTTGCCGACGTGGCAAAGAAAATGAAGAAGGATCGTGATGCTGTCAAGGCCGGAAAAGAAGTCGATGCCCTGAGCACCGGTATTGAATGGCATAAGACTTTCCATAAGCTGAAAATCCCGCCCATGGTGAATTTGCAAGTTGCGGGGATCTATTGTTCCGCCTGGTTGCCGATTGGCGTGAGCTTTCTGACCGGATGGCTGGCCGGGATTCTGGGAATCGGCGGCGGCCTCATCCGCATGCCGGCCCTGATCTATCTGCTCGGCTGCCCCACACACGTTGCGGTGGGAACCGACCTTTTTGAGGTTGCGATATCAGGCCTTTACGGTGCCGCTTCGTATACGTTCAAGGGAAGAACCGAACTTGTGGCGGCCATCATCATGCTGGTCGGTGCGGCTATCGGCGCTCAGATCGGCTCCGTGGCCACCAAGTACATCAAAGGCTATGGTATCCGTGTTGCCTTTGGTCTGGCAGTCGTCGGCTGCGCGCTTTCCATTCTTCTGAAGTTCTTCGGCAAATGGTATCCGACTTATGCCACACTGATGGACAACTCGGCCACTGCGCTGATTCTGGGTCTGGTTGCCGCCCTTTCGCTATATATCATTATGGCATTTATCAAAGGCGCCAAGGCAGAAATCGCCGCGAAAAAGGCAAACGCTTGAATTGCAGAAAATCAAATCTAAATACTATTCAAGGAGTCGATATATGATCAGAAAAATATTATGGACAATGATGACCGCAATCCTTTTGCCGATATTTCTTTTCGGGTGCTCGGAGTTTGGCACGGTGGATCAGGGCAGGGCGATCGAATTTGACAAGGAAAAGGGGATTGTCACCATCATTCGGGATGTCAAGCACGACGCCAAGAATCCCGATTACAGCTTTCTGCCGCCGGTAACTTATTTGAAGCCAGTCGATCCCCAGGAAATGGGCGCAGAACCCAAGGCCGGCTATCGCATGAAACTGGACACCAAGAAAAAGCAGATTGTCATCTTTGACAAGGCCGCCCAGAATTTCAAAACCATTGACTATATCTCCGTTGACGAGCAGGAAAATATTGATCGAAGCCATCCGCTGGTCTATGATAGCGCAACTGAAAAGCCCAAAATTTTTCCGATGGTGGACAAAGACAAGAAACAGATCACCATCTATTCCTCGCGTCAGAAGCTGCTTGTTACGATCAGCGTGCCGGCCGAGTATTTTTCGCTGCCGGATTATACCTGGGATTCCGGGGATGAGGTCCGGATTTATTTTAAAGAACCGGGAAAGGCTTTACGGTTCATGAATATCAGCAAGACGGACATTTTCAAGAAATAGAGCATCTCATACAAACCGGACGGGGCCAAATCCCGTCCGGATCATTTTGTATCTGAAGGAGTCGGGAAATGATTAAAGTGTTAAACAGCGATGCCCAAATGGATGCCCCGGTTGTTGACGGATTGAACCTCAGACAGAAGCTTGTCGTCATCACCCTGGATGTGCTGCTTCTGATTGAATTGTGCATTGCAATGTATTATGCCAACCTGGCGCCGGAGGCTTTTACGCCAACCTTCGTAAAAACCTTTTTCAGCCTTCTGTTGCCGACCGTTTTAACTGCGCTGTTTTTTCTTCGCCGGCTAAAGACCAAATCCGCAGGCGTTGCTGCATGACCCCTGAATATTTATGTGTCCTTCGAAAGACGGCAGGCAGAGTCGGGGCTGTCTTTTGTATCTTGATCGTCATCGTCCTTCTGGACTCCTTGATCTCCAGATTTATATATGAATTCAACGTCTTTTACACCCGGGTTGATGGGCAATACGACCTGACCGGCGGCATGCCGGAGAAGTCGGAAAAAAGGGAAGACCTTGTTGCGGAAACAGACTCACCCGAAGTGGTCCTCGAATTCACCGAAGTTTTTTCCGGTTTCTGGCTGGGCAATACGATGTGGCGGGGAAAGGTACGGGTTTCCGCAAATGCCTTGCCGGGAGAGTATGTGATCAAGGTCCGGGATGCCGGAGATGCTCAGATCAATCCGGCCCTGGTCTTTCTGGCCAGGGTTTATCCGGACGCACTGAGCCTGAGAAAAAGTCATGGTCCATATCTCGAGCGCTATTACGGCATTACAGCCGGATGGGCCGCATCAATTCTTTTTCCAGGGCTTGGAATTATTCTGCTTTTTAATTTTGTTGTTTCAACCCGCCTCGAAAAGGCATTGGCAGATGCCGGACGGGCTGAGGTTTACATGGTCAAGCGGGTGCAGGATGGCGTCCAGATCGCTTTTTCCCTGGGAAAAAGACAGGGCCTGACGACTGGTGAGCAGCTTGATATTCTGAATTCACACGGCGCGACAGTGGGAGAGGCAGAGGTGCTGACCCTGGGCGAGACGGATTCCATCGCCGCCGCCGTCCTGTCTTTGGACTTTGGAGAAATCCATAGTGTGATGCGACGCCCTGCCTGAAAAATGCTGCAGAAAAACCATTCTCTCTAATTCCCCTTATTTCCGCGCTATTGAAAACTTAAACCGTAATCCGCCAGCAGCGGTGGATTGTCTTCTTTTTGCTGGCGTAGTCTTCTGGAATGGTGATGGAAGTAATTTCCTTTGCATCTGCAATTTCGAGGTGATCCAGGCGCGGCTCAAAATTCTGATGATTTGTCGAAAAGAAAATCGTGGCGCCCGCTCTCATCAGTGAAACCACGGCAGTAAGGAGCATGGGATGATCCGCGGATATGTCAAAATCATGTGTTTTTTCCCTGCTTGTTGAAAAAGACGGCGGATCCACGACCGCAAGATCGAATGCGCGATGCTCGCGTTTTGCTTTCTTGAGAAAATCAAATGTATCGGCTTGAACCAGCGTGTTTTTATCACTGCAAATCCCGTTGAGATCCATGTTCTCCCTGGCCCATCGAATCGCGGTTTCCGATCTGTCCACGGAAACCGAACTTGCCGCGCGCCCCTTAGCCGCACAGCAGGAGAATGATCCGGTGTAGCAGTAAAGGTTCAGAAAATCCCTGCCCTCGGCCATTTCTCTGACCAGTTGCCGTGTATTTCTGTGGTCTGAAAAAAGACCGGTGTCCACGTAATCACAAAGATTTACATAAAACAAAAGATCTCTTTCGGAAACAATGATCTTCTGATCCGTGTAGTCGAGCCGTTCATATCTGCTTCCTTCCTGAGCCCCCATGAATCTTTTTTTCAGATGAACCTTTTCAGATGGAACATTCAACGCTTCGGCCACAGCTGTTCCCATCATCGGCAGCCATTCGGGAGTAGACTGCTTTCTCGTGTATTCGGCAATGACCAGATGCCCGGCATACCAGTCGACGGCAGCGCGTATTTCCGGAATGTCCCAATCATAAAGCCTGAAAACTTCGATGTTTAGTCCGGCATAACGCTTGTGAAGGTGTTTGAATCGTTTCTTCACCTTGTTTGCAAGCATCTGCGACTGATTTCGGTTTTTTTCCTGTAATTCAAATTCCTGAGGTGTCATGCATTTTCTTTCATTTTCGGTTTCTGGATCTGTTTGTTCCTTAACGGCGTTACAGTTTTAAATATCAGAGTTGCTCCTGTCGCCGTGTTTTATAACCATATCATATGGTTATAAGAAACAGAAACAGGCGACAATGTCAATAGAAAGAATGATGTTCCGTGGTTTCTTGACTCGTAAGTGCGATTTGCTTATAGTATTATAAATATCAGCGACGTTATGCATACCACTCACGCCTTGATCAGAGGGTCAGTATTACAGGAAACAGGATCCAAATGAAATTATTTTTCATATCAAGTTTCCTTTTCGCCATGACAGACTGGACAACCCATAATTTTTCGGGGAAAGAGAGGACAACCTATGAAGAAAATGCGATCGATTTATTCAGACAAGACCCCGGGCGGTTTTCATCTCTCCGGATGCCTCCGAAGTGTTTCGGTTTGATATGTGTTTTGCTCTGCTTGTTTTTTTCCTTCAATGCGCTGGCATATGAGGATATCATCCCGCCGGGCCACAAACCTGCCCGTTCAGGTGATCAAGAAGATATTCAGAGCCTGCCCGAGGAATCGCTATTTTATAGCCCTTTCTTCGACTGCGATTGAGAACATGCCCGGCCTGAACGTGATTCTTACGCCCTGATCCGTTACTGGATGCCGTCTTTCGGTCCTGGCGGGGACCATATGACGTCCGTAAAAGGTGGAAAGGAAGACCTGCCTCAAGGCACGGTGAATGAAGGAATCCTTTACTACGTGAATGCGAATCCCGGCGAAAACACCATACCCCTTTTCAGGCTCCTTTCAGTGGGGCCGGATATGGACCATATGGCGTCAAATTTTGCGGATGTGCCGGGTTATCAACCTGAGGCCCTTTTGGGATACCCTTTCGCATGCTGCGGATGACGCCATGGTCCCCATAAAAAGCATGGTGAAAGATGATCCGATTGATCATCTTACTGCCTTCTACGGTGAAACCCATGACGGCTATACTGAAGATGGAATTCTCGGTTACGGGTATCCAAGATTTGGAGAAAAGGACGGTGAGGGAAAGAAGCACAATCCCGTTCTGTCGCAGATCGCTTATAATGGAGTCACGGTCAACGCCGACCTGTCCTGGGGAGGCGTGATCTATGAACTCTGGTGGAACGGCAAACAATTTGTGAATCATAATGATTGCGGAAGAGAAATTCAGACCGCGCTTTTCAAGCCTGGACTCGGAGATATTGAGTTCGGGCCGACAGAGGCGGGGGACAGGATGTTCCATGGCAGCCCCGTTGCCGAGATGCGGGCGACAAAAAGGAGTCTTTATACCCGCTCTCTTCCCCTTCAATGGGACCCGAGAAGTTATGGCGGCGGCGCAAGCAATCCGGTTCTCTATGGCGGGGAATTTGACAGACGCGCTAGATTCATCATCGCATCCGGTTTACAAAATAATCCGCTACACCGTGGGGTATAAACCAGCGGAATCCACGAATTATCTCAGGGAATGGGTTACTGCCTATTTGAATCTGGATGTTTCAGAACAGATTTTTTGTGGATACGGTCCAAGGAGGGTTAGAGGAGATTCCAATGCCGCCCCACCGTGAATACGTGATCCGATCCATCGAAGAAGGCGCAATCATTACCTCAAGTGCGGATCTTAACCATGCAATCGGTATTTTTACACCCTCCCCCGCTTATGTGAGTTGGTATAATTTTGAAGGCCAGGAATCCGCCTCGGACAAAACCCGGAAAATCAATCTCTGGGACACCGACGCTTACATGGAAGCTGGGGTATGGTATCGACGCACTGTTTATCTGCTGGTCGGCTCTCTCGATGAAGTGCAGGGTGGCATTGCCTTTCTCCGCAAGATTCAGCGGTATTTTCCCTGCCGGTATCAGCCGGGACTATGCTGCCGGAAACAGAGGACGCATTAGATAATCCGATAGATTATTGACAGCGAGTTTTTCTGCAAGAGATGAATGTTTCGAGAACCAACTTCAGTCAGCCGTCCTGCTGGAAACGGACAGACTGTTATGGAAAACACGGTTCCGATCGACCACCTGAAGGAAATCTTCCAGGCCGGGCTCAACCGGGTGGATCCCTTCAGGATGATTATCGAGCATGTCCGATTGACTGGCTCAAGGCTTCTGGTCAGTATGGAGACGCAGCACCTTGAAGTTGATCTGGATGCATTCAGGCAGGTCTTTGTGATCGGTGCCGGAAAGGCCGCTGCCAGAATGGCGAAAGCCTTCGAGCAGATACTGGGAAATCGTATTCATCAAGGGGTGATTGTCGTGAAATACGAACACACGGAACCCCTGGATATCATAGAAACGCTGGAGGCCGGCCACCCGGTTCCCGATGAAAACGGGGTGGTCGCGGCAAAAGCCATCCTTGCCCTGGCAGATAAGGCCGATGACAAAACGCTGGTGATCACGCTGATATCCGGCGGAGGTTCTGCCCTGCTGCCGCTGCCGCTGCAGTGCCGGGGGGCAGGGTTTCGTGTTGACCTTAGCCTTGCCGACAAGCAGCAGACCACAACAGCATTGCTGTCCTGCGGTGCGGACATCGAAGAAATCAACTGCGTCAGAAAGCACCTGTCGGGTGTGAAGGGCGGACGATTGCTTCAGCATTTAGCGCCTGCCAGAAACCTGAATTTTATCCTTTCGGATGTGGTGGGCGACGAGTTGAGCAGCATTGCCTCGGGACTGACCACGATCGACCCGACCACGTTTGACGACGCCCTTGCCATCATCGATAAATATGGAATTTCCGAAAAGGTTCCGAAATCCGTCCTGGAGACACTGCGGCTTGGAAAGGAGGGAATGATTCCGGAGACCTTGAAAAAAGGGGCCGAAGCAGCGCTTCGTGCGTCCAATCTCCTGATCGGTACAAACCGCACAGCCATCATGGCCGCGGGAGAAAAAGCCAGTCAATTGGGCTACAATACGGCCCTTCTGACCTCCCGCATCACCGGAGAGGCCAGGGAGGTCGCCAAATTCATCGGAGGGATTGCCCTGGACGTAAAAGCAGCCGACATGTTTGCAAAAAAACCCGCCTGTGTCATTTCCGGAGGGGAGCCCGTGGTCACCCTGCGGGGCTGTGGCAAGGGCGGACGAAACCAGGAGATGGCGCTTGCCCTGCTGGCCGAGATGGAACGCAGGCCGTCCGAGTACCGGGGAATTCATTTTCTGTCAGCCTCAACGGACGGAAACGATGGCCCGACGGACGCCGCCGGCGCATTTGCCTGTTCAAGTCTGGTGGACCGGGCAATAAGCCGGAATGTATCCATTTCCGGGCATCTGCGGAATAATGATTCGTATCATTTCTTTGAAAAGACAGGGGGCCTCTATAAAACCGGCCCGACCAATACCAACGTCTGCGATCTCCATATCCTGCTGGTGTGCAGCGATGAAATGTCATGTAGATGACAGCGTGGGCCTGCTTTTTGCATATAATGGAACAGCTTAAATAGCCGTTAATATGGAAAGAGAAGATCACACATTTGAGAGGTCGTATCATGGGGACAATGAGGGTTTTGGTTGTTGATGATGAAGGGGATTTCCGTCAGACCATGGTCAGCCGTTTATTAAAACGAAACATTGATGCAAGCGGCGCCGAGAACGGAGAAAAAGCGCTGAAGCTCATCAATAAATTCACTTATGATGTCGTTATGTTGGACATTCGTATGCCCGGGATCGATGGGATTGCCGTATTGCGCGAAATCAAAAAAATAAAGCCCCTGATCGAGGTGGTTCTGCTGACGGGTCACGGGACAGTCGAATCTGGTATAGAGGGGATGAAGCTGGGCGCTTATGATTATATGCTTAAACCTGCAAAATTTGATGACATTTTTGAAAAAATTCAGCATGCATATGAAAAGAAATGCGTTCGCAGTGAAAAAATTCGTCAGGCCTTTATTCGGGATTCAAATGCCAATCCAGCCTGTGTGCCCAAAATTTTGTGATAGGGAGAGCATCTGAGGGGTCAGACGCGCGGCGGCATTTCGTTTCAATCCAGCAAACCAGTGCTGCTGACTCCGGCGGGAGATATCCGGGATGCTGCGGCATGGCGGTTTTCAGGCTGAACCGCGGCTGCTGCTGTTCAGCTTTCTTGATTCCGCCTTTTGGAGCCGATCTTCACGCAACAACTTGACCTTATATGCGCCATCGATTTCCTCCATCAACTCCTCGATTTCACAGGGCTTCATGACATAATCATAGGCACCCAGCCGCATGCCGTCGATGGCGGAATCCTCGGATGCATGTCCGGTCAGAAGAATCACCTCGATTCCGGGATTGAATTTTTTAATCTCTTTCAATGTTTCGATGCCGTTCAGCCCGGGCATCTTGACGTCGAGAATGATGACATCATACAATTTTATTTTGATCTCATCCAGGGCTTCCGTCCCGCTTCCGACCGTATCGACTTCCAGCTCTTTTCCTCTCAGGACTTTTCCCAGCGTGGTACGGAATCTTTCTTCATCATCAACGATGAGTATCCTTGGCTTTGGCATGATCAGATCACTCCTTTCCTGTCTGCCATCGGTAACTTGATGGTAAAAGTCGTTCCTTTGCCCACCTGACTGGCTACCGATATGTTTCCCCCCAGTTTCTGAATGATGCCGTGACAGATCGAAAGCCCCAGGCCGGTTCCTTTTCCCGGAGGCTTGGTGGTAAAAAACGGATCAAAGATCTTCTTCAAATTTTCTTCCGGTATCCCCATGCCCGTATCCCGAACAAAGATGACAACCAGGTCCGATTGCCCGTCATTTTTCTGAGGGGCGGTTTTTACCGTTTCCAATCGGGTCCCAATAGCGATTTCTCCGCCTTTTACCAGTGCGTCGATGGCATTGTTGATCAGATTCAGCATAACCTGCCGCAGCAGGGAAGGATCACTGTAAATCAGGGGAAGGTCTTTCTGATACTCTCTGGCAATGGCGATATTCATAAATGAGGCGTCGCGCTCCCGCATGCTCACAACATCATCGATCAGGGTATGCATATCCACTTCTTTGAGTTCGGAATCCATTTTTCGGGCAAAATTGAGCAGTTTGTGCGTAATTTCCTTGCACCGGTTGACCTGGATCTTGATTTCATTCAATGAATCCTTTATATCGACGATCTCTGCGACGGACGTGTCATCTTCTTCTTTCAGGAGGGTCTGCACCAGTTCGGTTTCGACATAAATAACGGCCAGGGGATTGTTGATTTCATGGGCGATTCCAGCGGAAAACTCTCCGATGGAAGCCAGTTTCTGAGACTGAATGAGCTGCTCGTTCAGCAAATCCCTTTCCTGGTTCGCTTTTATAATTTTTTTGACCAGCAGTTCCGTGGAAAAAAATGTGGCAATCCCGACCAGAACAGCGCCTAAAACAAAGACCACAATGGCGATGTTCCGTGTCGCATAAAGCTCTGCAAATGCTTCATCCACTTCCAGTTGAACGATCAGCATCCAGGTATTGTCTTTCATCCATGTTTTAGCCCGAATCAGGCCAACTCCCTTCCGGTCGACTTCCCACAGCCTGACACCGTCGAAGTGGGAGTTGTCCAGAAATTCGGGATCCATGGTTTCCACCTCATTGTTGCCGGATCGCGCCCGAGTCTGATACAGACCGTCCCGATTGATGATAAATGACTTGCATTTGGGACCCAGACGGACATTTTCAACCAGATCATCGAATTTGGCGGCATTAATTGTGGTCCGAAGAATCCGCACATCCGCTCCCTCGCCATGCCTGACAGCGATGATAAAATGCGGCACCTGCCGAAACCCCAGAAACACATCACTGATGTATATCCGTTTTTCCATGGCCTCTTTAAACCAGATGGAGGAGCTGTAATTGCGGTTCTGCAGGTCATAGGGCCCGACATAGACCACGTGGTCTCCCTTGTTGTCAATGACACCCATGTCCTCGAATGCATGGTCATATTCCCGCTGCAGGGTATCAAAAATGGATTGCAGGACATGTTGTTGAGAAATCCGCTCAAACGATTCGAGCTCCACAACCACTTTCATGGCGGAACTGGTTTCATGAAGAAATTTTTCTATGGATTCCTTGTGATGCAGAACAGTTGCGGTGAGCTGGCTTGTGATTTTGTCGGTCATGGACTTTCGATACTCGTAATATATCCCCCCTCCGATAAATATCAGCGGAATGGCCGCGGAAACACACAGAAGAATGATGATGTACTGTCGTAAGCTGCTATAGGATGTTGATGACGATTTATTCAAAATTTTCTACCTTTTTTCGTTCATGCTCGGTGATATGGGAGGCCCTGCTTTTTGCGGAAGAGTATGAATGTGAGATGTGAAATGGACATGATGAACAGGTATCCGGAGAGAAAGATCTTAACCTTGTTTTAAACAGAAAATATAAGAAATCATGGGCAAAAACACAGTCAACGCATGCGTGAGCCCCCCGGCAGTGGCGCCCCGTGTGTACAATTGTCAGGGCGAGAGACGGGGGGCATGTTCAAACTATTTAAATAAAACCGATCAGCGGCCAGTAGACCAGCATACTCAGAACGCATCCCAACAGAAGGAGTCATCGCCCAGAGCACGGCGATCTTGATAAACTCCGTCTGGGTAAAATATCCGGTGCTGTATGCAATAATGGTGGGAGGGCATCCGATGACCAGCATGATGAACGATGTGCTTATCGGTGCGATCATGGTCACGACTTTAGGAGACAACTGCATCATCTCGGACATGGGCAGCATAATGGGCAGCATCAGGGCCACGGCAGCGGAGTTGGACATCATGCTGGAGAGAAAGGATCCGAAAAAACCCATGCCGTAATATACGACGAACATGGGTTTGCCGCTCAGAAGGGGCAGGAAGACTTCCGCCAGATAACGCCCCGCGCCGCTGTCGAGCATGGTGTTGCCCAGGGAAACCCCCGCACCAAAGACAATCCAGGATTCCCAGGGAAACTTGTCGCATATGGTTCTGAAGCTTACCCATCCCGGAGCCGCAGAACGCCAGAATGGCAAATGCAGCCGGCACGCTGTAGTGCCATCCGGTCCAATCGCCCATGAACCAGATTGTGAATGTGATGACAAATATCACGAAAACACCGGTTTCCGCTCTGCTCATGGGGCCTGGATCCTCAAGCGCAACCCCTGCAAGCTCCTTTTCCTCGGGTCTGACAAATATCCACACGATCGCCCATGTGAGCACGGCAGTCAGAATGGAGAGCGGAAAATTGATGACGATAAATTCCAGAAAGCCGATGGAGATTTTTCCCCCGCTGAATTTCTGAAGAATTTCAACGGCAAGGGGGCACCGGCCGCCTCCCAGCAGGGTGCCGAAGCCTCCGGCGGAAGCGGCAAGGGGGATGAGGAGCATGAAAAACTTGGGCAGTTTATGCCCCTGACCCGGTTTCAGCCCCATGCTGATAAACACCGGCACAAAGGCAAAGACCATGATGACGGTAATGGTCGCGTCGTGAAAAACTGTTGAGGTCATGGTGCAGCCGATTGCCAGAATCAGACTCAGCCGCTTGATCTTGGTACCTGCAAATTTTAAAAGATAGAACATGAGCCGGTTGGCCAGCCCCACCTCGTTCAGAACCACGCCGAACATGATGACCATCAGCACAAACATGACCGCCGGGCTGGCAAATGGCGCCCATGCGGCCTGCGCAGGCTGGATTTTCAGAAGAATCATGCTTGCAGCGGCCAGGAGCGCCGTGGCGCCGATGGGAACCGCCTCGCTGACCCAGAGATATACCACGGTTACCAGAAGCCCCAGCAGTCTTTGACCTGCTGGTGGAAGATTGTCGGGGCTGGGCAGCATCATGATTCCAATACCCAGTGCCAGAGCTATTGCCACATGTGTAATGATTGACTGCGTGCTTGCCGGTTTATCGATGGATTCGACTTCAGTCATAAATTATACTCCAAGTTAAATTATTTTGATGGGTGTTGATTCACTGTATTGTTGAACCTCAATGATGACATCTTAATAACCTGTATTCATCTTGATGCATGGATCTCTGTTTCAATCTTTTTCAAAACGTCCTGTTGCCCGGCTCAGACATGGGATTGTTTCAGTGCTTCAGCCAGCCGGATTTTATCTTCAAGGGCAAGATGTTTTCGGAAAGCCTCTTCTGCCTTGGCAATAATCTCATCAACGCTCGCCGGCTTGGTCAGATAATCGGTTGCGCCTGATTTCAGGCCCTCCACAGCCGATGCCGCAGTGGCATGTCCCGTGAGCATGATCACCTCCACCCTGGGGTATAGCTGTTTGATTTTTTTCAGGGTTTCCACGCCTCCCATGCCGGGCATTTTCACATCCAGAATCACGACATGCACCAGCTTCTGCTCAAGTTGTTTAAGGCAGTCTTCGCCGCTTGTAGCGGTCATCGCGTCATATCCGTTGTTGATGAGCATTTTCTGCATGGTCTGAAGAAAGCGCTCTTCATCATCCACAAGCATGATTCTCATTTTCACCATTGTAACCATTCGATTCACCTCACATGACAAAATTGTTGCGATAGGATCATCCTGCCGTATTCAGGGACCAGGTCCCTGAGCAGCCGAATGCGAAGTATTCGACGAGTATTCGATATGCATGTCATTAAACTGGATACCGCCTTAAATCCTGCAGGTTTTAATCAGGCCGAATATTGTTTCGACAACATCGCTGAGCCGAAGAATACCCGTGACATCGTCGCCTGTTTTCACCAGCAGGGATTGAACCCCGGTCAGGACGAACTGGTGGGTCGCCTGATCCAGCGTGGCATCGCCATCAATAAAGTCGGTATCTTTGGGAACATGCATGAAATCCTTGACATGAGAACTTGCCGCTTTGCCGCAGAGGTCGTTGAGCGGTTTCTGCCACAGAGCGTGTTTCTGAATCTGTGATTTCAACATGTCCGGCGTAAAAGGAGCGCCGATGTGATATTTTGATCCAAGTCCTTTATTCATGGTCTCCAGCAATTCCTCGATCTCTTTGTATTTGGGTTCAAGGCCCTGGAGAAAATCCTGATAGCCGATTTTTCCCACAACGCGCTTATTGCTGTCGATTACCAGAATCGCTCTATGGCTGAGTTTTTTCGGATCAAACTTTTCACGCGACAGCTCCAGAGACAGAACTGCCTCGAACATCGTGGCAGTTTCATCCACCGTGGCATAATCGGAAAGTGGAACCATTAATTCATGTACTCGCGTATCCAGCATAATTGCCCTCCCCTTTGAACTTATATTGAATTTTGCTTCAATGTGATCGGTTGTGATGATGCTTGTTTTGACTCCAGGTTTGAACGCCAGGTTTGACTCCAGGTTTAAAGCTATAGCAGGGACCATGCCAAACGGGATGCAAAGAAGGGGACAGGGTGCGAAAGTCGGATATCAGCGCTCGGAGGTTACAAAATGTCCTGCGTCTCTTGAAGGGGGAGGCTCGGTTGCGGTATGATTGGAGATCGAATGTTGTTCAATTTTCTGAACACTGTTCCTGGAATTGAACAGATTGTGAACACATGGATTATTCCAGTTCCAGTGCCTTCATTTTTTGATACAGGGAGGTGCGGCCGATTCCAAGGAGTTTGGCAGCCTTGCTTTTATTGCCGTTCGTGATTTTCAGCGCATCGATCAATGCCTGTTTTTCGCAGTCACGTGCATGCTCGCGAATCGTTTCTTTGTAAGTATGGGCAGATTTCCGGTGACGGATATCCGGTGAACTGTCATCAATTGGAATCGGAAAGGACAGATTCGACTCGTCAATATGGGGGGGGGTGCTCAGAAGGACCGCCCTTTCCATTACATTTTCCAGTTCTCTGACATTGCCGGGCCAGGGATTTTCCGTTATGGCCTGCAAGGCGCCCGACGTCAGATGCGTCAGATTTTTCTGGTAGGCTGCGGCATACTTGTGCATAAAATGATAGGCCAGGGGCACGATATCCTCGGTACGCATGCGAAGCGGCGGGATCTGGATGGTCACGACGGCAAGGCGGTAATACAAATCCCGGCGTATTCTTCCATCTTTCATGGCGGCTTCCATGTCCTCGTTGGTGGCCGCCAGCACCCGCACATCCACCTGGGTGCAGCTTGCGCTTCCAACCGGCTTGATCTCTCTTTCCTGAAGCACCCGAAGCAGGTTCCGCTGCATGGCATGAGAAATGTTTCCGATTTCATCCAGAAACAGGGTGCCGCCATCCGCAGCCAGAAAAAGCCCTTTCTTATCCTTTACCGCACCGGTAAAGGCCCCCTTGACATGCCCGAAAAGCTCGCTCTGCAGGAGCTGCTCGGAAAGGACGCTACAGTCGACCGCTACAAAAAGTCCTTTTTTTCGGCTGCTTCTGTCGTGTATGGAGCGTGCGATCAGCTCTTTTCCGGTGCCGCTTTCGCCCAGAATAAGAACCGACGCCTGGCTGTCCGCAATTTTATCGACAAGGGTAAAAACAGACTCCATGGATTTGCTTTGATAAACAATACTCCGAAAATCATTGCGGACTTTCAGTTCGGCCCGGAGTTTTCGAATCTCCTGTTGGAGTTCTGCGTATTTCAGCGCTTTTTGAACCGCCAGAAGAAGTTCATCTTTTTGAAAAGGCTTGGTCAGATAATCGAATGCGCCTGCTTTGATGGCTTCTACTGCTGATCCGATACTGCCGTGAGCGGTAATCAGAATAAACTGGGTATCCGGATGTTGCGCCTTGGCTTCCTGTATCAGGTGGATTCCGTTCAAAACCGGCATGACCAGATCGGATATGATCAAATCAAACATCTGGTCCCGAAGGATCCGTATCGCCTCGCTCCCGCTGGATGCCGTTTGAACCTCGTACCCTTTCTTGATCAGCACCTTCTGAAGCAGCTTGACCATGTTTTCTTCGTCGTCTACGACCAGGATTCGAATTGCCATAACCGGATTGTTCCTCAGGTGCTACGCATGATAAGGCAGGCGGATAAAGCAGGTCGTGCCGACGCCTTCCTCGCTTTCAATTTCCATTTTCCCGAAGTGATCTTCGATGATACGCTGACAGACCGCCAATCCCAGTCCGGTTCCCTTGCTGCCCTTTGTGGAAAAAAACGGATCAAAGACACGGCTAAGAACATCTTCCGGAATTCCCTGACCCGTATCGGCGATTTTGATTTGAACAAATAATTTTTCGCGATTAAGATGGGCTGCCTTCACCATTCGGATCTGAACGGACAGCTCACCTCCCATCGGCATGGATTGTATGGAATTGATCATGACATTCAACAGCGTCTGTTGTATCTGCAGGGGATCCACCTGAATGAGCGGCAGGTTTTTTTCCAGATCGAGATCTGTCTGAATTCTGTTTTTCCGAAATCTCTGGATCAGCAGAGAAACGGTTTCTTCAACAACATTTGAAAGATCCACATCGGTTGTCTGCGGCGGCTTCAGTCGCGACAGATCCAGAAGCTTTTTCACCACATCGACACATCGGGTCGTCTCCTTTTCAATGATTTTTACCGACTCATAAGCGGGATTGTCCACTGATATGTCATCCAGAATGTCCTGTGCAAACCCGAGAATAATTCCCAGTGGATTGTTGATTTCATGAGCGATTCCGGCAGACAGCTCCCCCATGCAGGCCAGTTTGGCGGATCGGGCAAGTTGACCCTCAAGCCGGTTTCGTTCCTCCAGAAGATTGCTGTACCGCTCCTTGGTTTCGCGCAGCTGATTTTCCTGTATCCGCCGGATCGTGACATCCCGAAGCACCAGCATTAACAGCCGCGCGTCATTATGCTCGAAAGGCGAAAAAATGACACTGGTCATCAGGCACTGGCCGCTTTTGATTCTCAGATCTATCTCCAGTTCCATCAGATCGTCAATCTTTGAAAGATAGGAAAAGATAAAGCGGTTCTGTTCATAAGAAGCGCACAATTCCCGGAAAAATATATCCTGGAGCTCTGCCGGCCCATAACCGGTCAAGGTTCTCACCCCCCGGTTGGCAAAGAGAATTCGTCCGCTTTCATCCAGGATCAAAATGGGCAGCGCAATATTTTCAATCAGTTTCTTGTACAAAGCCGGCTCTCAAGATCCAAATAATCCTGAACGATGGGTGTCATATAAATTTGGACTTGGTAATGTCGCGAATGGTGGCCTCGTAAATCTTCTTGTCATGAAGTGCTTTTTTTTCATGGGCCAGATTGATTTTTTCCATCAGGGAATCGAGATCGGCCGGCTTTATCACATAGTCGAACGCTCCCAGTTTCATCCCCTCGACGCCGGATTCGATTGTTGCATGCCCGGTCAGCAGAATGACCTCGACAAGCGGCTTGATGCTTTTCACCTGCCGCAGGGTTTCAATTCCATCCATTCCGGGCATGCGGATATCAAGGATGATAACGTCATAATCGAACTTGCGCACCAGTTCCAGGGCCTTTTCTCCGCTTTCGGCACCGGATGCGTCTATTTCTCTCTTGATCAAACGGTTTACCAGTGTGTCCCGGAAATCTTCTTCATCATCGACAATCAGAATCTTGATTTTTAGCATAACGCATCCTCCCCTGTGATGTTGGTATATTTCCGATACCCTGTATGGATTATCTGAAAAACTGTTTTACAGAAAAGACTGTTTTCATCAATCCGGTCAAAGGTATCATGCATCGAATTCTATAAACTTCCATGGGTGACTCCTATCAAAAATTGCTCCCGCTTTCAATAGCAGATATCATTGCACTTGCGCGCAGGCGTGTCATGCTGATCTGCAAGCAAGATCGTCTTTCATCCCGTGACATAGGCAGGAAGGCCTGCGCGTTCCCAGACAGAACACATCCTGCTTGCTTGGCTTGGTTCGTGCGGGGCATCCGGTGTCCGTGTCAAGGTGACATAAGAAGAAATAGAATTGTTTTTATAGCCAATATCCGTGAAAATGATGGACAGGTCCGTGCCCGTTTCCAAGTTGATAGGCCGCGCCGGCCTTCAGCGCGTCGGTGATATAGATTTTTGCGTGCAAAAGGGCATCCTCGAGCGGATGCCCTTTTGCCAGATGGGCGGCAATTGCAGCGGATAGCGTGCAGCCGGTTCCGTGGGTATTGCGGGTATCGATTCTTGTTGTTTCAAACTGTTTCAGTCGATCATCGGTTGCCGTGTAGAGCAGGTCCAGAATCCGATGGGACTTCCCATGCCCGCCTTTCAGGACAACCGCTTGCGGCCCGAATGCGGATAGATTTTTGCAGACGGTTTCAAGCTGAGCGCGCTCGGCCCCGAGCAGGGCCTCAATCGGCTGGTTCAGCAGCATGGCGGCCTCCGGCAAATTGGGCGTGATTACGGTTGCGATGGGAAAAAGAATGGTTTTCAAGGCGTCCACGGCATCATCCTGAAGCAGTTTGTCTCCGCCGGTTGAAACCATTACCGGGTCAACGACAATATTCGGCGTTTTATAGTATTTAAGCCGTTCCGTAACTGCATCAATCACTTCCGGGGAATGCAGCATGCCGATTTTTACGGCATCAACGCCGATGTCTTCCATGATGGCATCAATCTGAAGCGAAATGAATTCCGGCGAAACCGGATAGATGCCGGTCACTGCACGGGTGTTTTGAGCGGTCAGGGCGCAGATTACGGACATGCCGTAGCATCCCAGGGCGGAAAATGTCTTCAAATCCGCCTGAATTCCCGCGCCGCCGCTGCTATCGGAGCCGGCAATGGTCAAAAGCCTGTAATACTTCATGGCCCTTCCTTTCGCGCATGCGCTTTGGCCGCGCTTGGGGTCCGGGGAGATCCGGGCCTGGTTTTCATGCCGGATTCCGAGGATGATCCGCTGGAGATTTTCCGCGGCTTTTTGAGGGTCGGTCGCGGAACAAATAGCGGAAACAACAGCAAGGCTGTCTGCCCCTGCCTGCATGACCTCGGCAGCATTTGCTGCGTTGATGCCCCCGATCGCAACCAGGGGGTGACGGGACATGGCCCTGACTTTCCGAAGCCCGTCGATTCCCCAATGATGCCGGGTGTCGGTTTTTGTCGGTGTGGCAAATATCGCGCTGACGCCCAAATAGGCGACGTCCAGAGCTTCCGCAGCTTCAACCTGATCCGGTGTTTCCACCGACAAACCGATAATGGCCCCTGGCCCCATCAGCTTCCTGGCAAGCGGATACGGCATGTCTTCCTGCCCGATATGAACCCCGTCGGCCCCGGCGGCAAGGGCCACATCCACGCGGTCATTAATGATCAAGGGAACGCGATATGGCGCCAGAATTTTCCGGATTCGCCGGGCTTCTTCGATAAAAATGCGGGTTGATATATTTTTTTCCCGGAGCTGAACCATTGCTGCGCCGCCTTTTACGGCCTGGAGAACGACGTCTTCCAGGGATTTTCCGGACAGAGAAGCCCGGTCCGTGACCAGATAGACTCCTGAGATGTTCATGGCCCCAGCTTTATCCGCGTGACGATGTCTGATTCCGTTAGTGAATAGAGCATATCGAGAAAATGCAGTTGAAGGCTCCCCGGTCCTTTTGCCTGCTGCGCAGCCATTTCGCCGGCGATTCCCATAACCGCCATTGCGTGAGCAGCAGCTGCAAAAGCAGAAGTATTCACGCCGAGAAAGGCGCCGCAGAGCGCGGAAGCAGTGCAACCCAGGCCCGTGACCCTCGGCATCATGGCATGCCCGTTTTTTACCTGCATGACAACATCGCCGGAAACGATATAGTCGGTCTCACCTGTGATGCAGACCACCGAACCATGCGCCCTGTTTAGCTCCCGTGCGGCAGATACGGCGGATTCCGAAGCCGCAAGGCTGTCGACCCCTTTTGTCCTTGAGCCGCAGCGTACGATGGCCATGATCTCGGAAGCATTCCCCCGGATGATGGCAACGGGGGCTATCGAGAGAAGCTCTAACACTGTTTCCGTGCGGTACGGGGTTGCGCCTGCGCCCACCGGGTCCAGGACGATCGGCACGCCGCAGCTTTTTGCCTGAAGCATGGCTTTTTTCATGGATTGAATCCATTGTTCGCTCAGTGTTCCGATGTTGATCACCAGCGCCATGGCAATCCCGATCATGTCGGCGACTTCCTGTTCGGCATGCGCCATCACCGGAGATGCGCCGATCGCAAGAAGGGCGTTGGCGCTCGTGTTCATCGCCACATAATTGGTAATGTTATGAACCAGCGGCGCCTGGTGCCGAATTGCGAGTACATCGGACCAGACGGATTGTGCAGTTATCTTCATGTGAAAATTCCTTTAACTAAAGACGTTTCATGGCGCACCATTCTCCGCACATGGTGCATGGCAGATCACTTTTGGCGCCCGGGGATTGTGTTCCGACTTTTTCGAGGTAGCGGCTGAATTTATCTGGATCGATGGACAGCTCCTGCTGAGTATCCCAGTCAAAACGCCGTCTTGCCTTTGACATCTCCAGATTCCTGGATATCGCATCGGGCCGTTTTCTGGCAAGATCCGCAGCTGCAGCAGCGATTTTGGATGCGATGACGCCTTCGTGGACATCCTCAAGTGTCGGCAGGCGCAAATGCTCGGCGGGCGTAACATAGCAGAGGAAGTCCGCGCCGAACATCCCCGCCAGGGCGCCGCCGATGGCCCCCGCGATATGATCGTACCCGGCGGCATAGTCGATGGTCAGCGGACCCAGCACGTAAAACGGCGCGCCGTCGCAGATCGCCTTTTCCCTTTTGACATTTTCTTCTATCAGATTCAAGGGGACATGCCCAGGCCCTTCAACCATCACCTGGACGCTTGCCGACCGGCATCGCTGAACAAGCTCTCCGATGATTTCAAGCTCTCCGAACTGCGCCGCATCGTTGGCATCATGCGTACAGCCGGGCCGCAGCCCGTCGCCAATGGACAGGGTGATATCATAGGCATTTGCCACTGCAAGGATTTCATCAAAATGCGCATACAGGAAGCTTTCCTTTTTCTGATGCTTCATCCATTGCGCCATGATGGCGCCGCCGCGGCTGACCACGCCAAGAACCCGCTTTTCAATCAAAGGCAGATGCTTGCTCAATAGTCCGGCGTGAATGGTCATGAAATCAACGCCTTCCGCTGCCTGTTTTTCCACGATCTGCAAAAAATGCGAAAAGTTCAGCTTGTCCGTGCTGTCCAGTCCGATCATGGCGTCGTAGATCGGAACCGTCCCCAGGGTGATATCGAATTCATCGATGATGCGTTTTCTGAAAGCGGAGCTGTTCCCGGCAATGGATAAATCCATGACCGCATCCGCGCCGGCAGAGATCGCAGCCTTAAGCTTATGAATTTCATTTTCAAAATCGCAGCTCGCCGGAGACGTGCCGATATTGGCATTGATTTTCACGCGGGTGTCCCTGCCGATGGCAACCGGAGTCAAGGCCCCATGCCGGTTGTTTCGCGGAACAACGACATGCCCCTTGATGATACTCTGGATAAATTGTGGCGGATGGATGCTTTCGGCTTCCGAAAGCAGCGGAATATGCGGCGGAACATTTCCTTTTTGCAGCGCTTCTATGATCGTACTCATGGGTTCTCTCTTTCAAAACAAAAAAAGCAGGTGAACGCGTAAGAAACGTTTCACCTGCTTTAGCGAAATTCTTCATGTTTCCTTACGCTGGCATTATCCAGGTCAAGTTCAAGGGTATGTTCTCAGCCCGATGTTCGCTTTGTCCGGGCACCCCTAACAGTCATGGCTGTTATTCAAATTTGCTATAGATTAGGATACACTCTCATGTTCTGTCAAATGATATTTTATGGTTTGTTGTTCCTGCCCCCGCCGATGGTTCGCTGGTAGGTGATCCGGAATTCTTGGTCATCACGTTTTCCAGACGGATCGTGTAATTGACCGGCGCATGCTCGGAAAGAAATTCCGGCGGATCCATGAACCTGCGGTTGCTGCCGGATCTGGGGCCGGTGGGGAGATCATCCTTTAAACAGATCTGAACCCCGGCGTGGTGAAAATCGGAATGGATAGAGAACAGCGGCATGGTGGGGATAAGGTCATGATCATTCTCAACCCGGTAAATACGGGTGGATTTAAGGGAAGATGCAAAAGCGGCATTCCCTGTTTTGGGCGCACCGAACGTGTAAACCACGGACTCCGGGCGCATGGAAGCAGCCAGCACGGCCAGGGCGCCGCCCAGGCTGTGCCCGGTAAAAAACAGGGGAAGGTCAATCTTTGAAATCACAGGTTTGATTTTTTGCCAGAGACCGTCGAAGCCGGTTTTATAACCGCCGTGAACCTTGCCGCCGCCAGGCCAGGATGTCTGCATTGAGTTCAGATTGGACGGCCAGCTCTTGAATCCCCGGGTACCCCGGAACACCAGGACAGCGAACGGATCAAAGCCGCCGGTATCCTGCCTGACAAGGGCGCAGTAGTTGGTTCCTTGGCAAAATGACGCTATTTCTTTTAATCCGACCCTATGCAATATTTCCGACCGGGTGGGGGGCAGGGCATCCGAGCCGGCCTCGTCCGGATCCTGCCGGTATATCAGCCGGGAAAGCTCGCACAGCCACCAGGCATTGGTCAGGCTGAAATCCGTCGAACCGGGATCAAACACGTGCAAAACAGGCGGATCAAAATATCGGTTGGATATCCACGGCCGCAGCAGCGCATTCCAGGATGTATCGGGAAGTATGGTCCCCATATGTGATGTCAATTTTGGTGGACGGTTTGTTCTGATGGCGCACCCGAATGTCATTGTAAAACTTTACACGATGTAATAAAATGATACAACTGTTTCTGAAATGTGACAAACACAATTATTTTTATTATTATATTATTCCGAGTCCTTAAATCAATATATCGGTTTGGAAATTACCAGCACGCTTTTTGCTTGTAAATTATAGTCACTATTTGGCGGATTGTTATGATGGGAAACAAATTGTCATACAATCTACTTGAAGTGTTTTTTAGATGATTCATATTTAAAAGGAGAAAAGCATGAGTGCAGACACAGTAAAACCGGAAAAAGAACCTGATTATGTCGTTATTGACAGCGGCAAGACCTCTTTCAGGGATCTTTACACCAAGGAAGACTGGATGGCCATCTGGATGGGTTTTTTTCTGCTCATTGCGGGACTGTTCATTTTCCTGCCCAATCCCCCGGAAAAAATGAATGAGAACCTGACGAAGTACAATGCCGTCCTGAAAGAAGAGGCTGCAAAGGCGCCGTTTAAAACGATCGAGTGGCACAACGCTTCCGCGTCCAAACGCGGAATCCGCGCGACCAATCAGGACTTTGCCAGGACCATTTCCAGTTTCCTTGCCTCCCCCGGCGACTGGAAAACCAATCCTGTGGATGCGCTTTACCGGAGCAAGGAAACCGCCGATGCCATGAATGCTTCCGGCAAGGCAGCGTTTGAAAAGGCCAAGGGGCTGGAAGATGAAACCCTTGCCAGGGCAAAAATTGCCCAGGCTGCCGCTGCAGTGGCCTTGTTCAAAGATGCCGCGCTGAACGATACGGCGATCAAGGAAATCAAGCTCTGGCAGGATGCCAAAGGCAAGGCATCAAGTGCCAAGTCCAAGTCCTCCGTCAAGCCGTATAACCGGGTTCCCTATCTCTATCGGGCTGTGTATCATCCTGGGTGCTTTTTTCGGGATCGGCAAGGCCATCATGGGCCAGTCCTTCGGAAAGTTTTTCTTGGGATTCTTTGTCGTTTTCTTTCTTGCCGTGCTCGCTTACATGGCAGAGACACAGGCACTGATGAAGCACTGGGGGTTCGGCTTCCCGCTCTGGGCCATCGTCTTCGGCCTTCTCATCAGCAACACCATCGGAACACCCAAGTGGGTGAAGCCCGCTGTTGCCACCGAGTTCTTCATTAAGACGGGTTTGGTTCTTCTCGGCGCTGAAATCCTTTTCAACAAAATCCTGGCCATCGGTAAACCGGGCATTTTCGTTGCCTGGATCTGCACGCCGATCACCCTGATTCTGACCTACTGGGTCGGCCAGAGATTTATAAAAATGCCCTCCAAGACGCTGAACATCACCATTTCGGCGGACATGTCGGTCTGCGGTGTTTCTGCGGCCATCGCCACGGCTGCCGCCTGCAGGGCCAAGAAGGAGGAGCTGACGCTGGCCATCGGACTCTCCATGGTCTTCACGGCGATATGCATGGTGGCCCAGCCCGCCTTCGCCAAACTGGTCGGACTGCCGGAGATCCTTGCAGGCGCCTGGATGGGCAGCACCATCGACTCGACGGGCGCCGTGGCGGCAGCCGGCGCGTTCTATGGAGAGAAGGCGCTTTATGTTGCGGCCACCATCAAGATGATTCAGAACGTTCTGATCGGGGTCACGGCCTTCGGTGTCGCCGTTTACTGGTGTGCCAAGGTGGATTGCAAGGAGGGTTCCAGTGTAAGCTGGTGGGAAATCTGGCACCGCTTTCCCAAATTTGTTATCGGGTTCATCCTCGCATCGATCATCTTCTCCGTCATCGACCAGAGTGTGGGAAAGGACATGAGCACGGTCATGATCGACCACGGGGTATTGAGGGGATTCACCCGGATCGCCCGCGAGTGGTTCTTCGCGCTGGCCTTTACCTGCATCGGGCTTGAGACCAATTTCAAGGAGTTCGGGCCGTACTTCAAGGGCGGCAAGCCCATAACGCTATACGTGTTCGGCCAGAGCTTTCAGCTCATTTTGACGCTGGTAGTGGCTTACCTCATGTTCTACATTGTTTTCCCGGAAGTCACTGCAGGGATCTGACGATATGACCGCCAAGGAAACATGCACACCATTCCCTGCCTGCGGGGCTTCGGCTTCCCGGGCAGGGCTCAATCCATACTTGAAACTGATCATCGGGATCGCCCTGATTCTGGGGTTCATTTTTGGAATCGGATCCCTGGCGCAACTGATCCCCGGCGCGCGCCGCATGGCCGATGTGATTGACGAGCGCAACCTGAGGGCCACCGCGATTTACTACACAGACTTTGAGGAGCCGGCCGAAGGCTCGGAACGCATTCGCGACAGCCTGGATTTCATGCCGGGCCGCAAACCTTGACCTGCCTTTCGTTTTTCGATATACAAGGGGAGAGTCTCAAATACCCTTTTCCCATCCTGCCACACGGATAGCCATGAAGGAACTGTCTGATAAAAAGGAAATCATTCTTCAGCGCGAAACGGCCTTTGCCAATGCGGTAGGGGCTTCAGTTCTGGAAAAGCCGAAGGTCAGCATCTGGATGGTGCTGATCCCGATACTCTTGCTTCACTTCATTTACCGCATGCAGAGCTATAAGGGCAAGCGCCTGAAGTTCAGCGAAGAGTTCATGATCACCCGCCGGCGGGCGCTGGATATCGCTCACAATGCCGCTGCAACCGGGGGCGAGCCGGATATCAGTGATGTGGTCCGAAAATCCAGCCTCTCTGAGCCGCTCCATAAACCCTATGCGGCCTGGGTGAAGGCTCTGGTCGACTACTACCTGGACCTGCTGGCTGCTGAAGGCGAAAGCTTCGAGTCGCTGGTTCGGGCGGCTTACAGCAGCCGGAGCAATTATCTGCTGACCCTGAACAGGTTGAGCGTTGCTGAGAAGGCGTTTCACAAGGCGCTCGAGCCGCAGCTGGCGGCCACCGAAGGTGCGGCCGATATCATCTCGAAAATCGAATCCCATTCCCAGGAGCTGCGGCGGGAGCTGGCCGATCACGTTTTCCGCTGAACTTCAGCCCGTTGGATTCAAGGCCGGCGCGTTGATGATGCTCGGTGCGGCCAAAGGCGGATTCTCTTTCAAAAAAGCAGAGATGTCCGGTTGCAGCCAGACCGGATTACCCATCAGAATTCCCGCCACGTTGGCGGCGGCAAGAATGGCCATTCCCTCCCGGGTCCAGGAAGTGGCCGATCCGATGTGGGGAACGAGGACAACATTTTCCAGTTCATTCAGGCCGGGTTTCAGGCCGGGTTCATCTTCAAATACATCCAGTCCGGCCCTGAAATCGGGGTGCGTGCGGCAGTGGGCAACCAGGGCCGCTTCATCAATAATCGGACCTCGGCTCGTGTTGATCAGGATGGCACCCGGTTTCATCTGGGACAGGCGTTCGGCATTGATCATGTGGCGGGTCGATTCGTCCAGCACCGTGTGAAGGCTGACGCAGTCGGACGTTTTCAGCAGATCTTCCAGCGTATCCGATCTGCTGCAGCTTACGGGCGGTTCGCCGCGGGCTTTTAAAAATCCGGCATAATCCTTGATAAAGGCTTCCAGATCGTTATTGGGGGCAAGATCATAATATAACAGGTGCATCTTGTGGCCTTCGACCATCATGCGGGCATAGGCCGCGCCGATGCGTCCCGCGCCCACGATGCCGACGGTTCGCCCGTAAAGAAGCTTGCCCAGAAACAGGGCAGGCAGCCAGCCCCGATAGTTTCCGGCGCGCAGAAACCTTTCGGATTCGCCGGTGCGCCGTGCCGCGGCAAAGGTCAGCGCCAGGGCCATTTCGGCCGTGGTCTCGGTCAGCACTCCCGGCGTGTTGCCGACCGCAATGCCGTGCCGGGTCGCAGCATCCACATCCACGTTGTTGTACCCCACCGCATAATTGCTGTAAGCACGGCCGCCGGCGGCTTTAAGCGCCGCAAACAGCGTATCGCCCCAGTCTTCTGTCAACTGCCCGATAACCGCATCGCAACGGCTGCCGATGGCTGCCTTGATTTCCGCAATGCTCAGCACATCGGTTGACATGCATATCTCAACCCTGCAGTCGGCCCGGACCAATAACTGGAGCCACCGGTCTCCGGGCAGGTCTTTGGTGACGAGCACCCGATTGCGGCCATCTGAATTGTGTGTTTTCCATTCATGTGAAGCCATTTTGAAAACCTCTTGTTCGTTTTCTTGCGTTTATGAAACCTGCAATATGTTTATTCATCATCCGGATAACCGTTTTGATACAGCCGATTCCGATAATAATCAACAAGGCTTTTGTGCTGCGGATCTTCGAAGATGTCTCTTTTTTGGTTTTCGGGATTAATAAATATGGAATTGATTTAAACTATCCGATCTGATACGGATATCCATCCGTTTTCATTTTTCCTCATATCACAGGTTACCCGATGCCACGAAAAAAGAAAACCACGTTCATTCTCGACACCAACGTCATTCTTCACGACAGCGCCTGTATTTATCAATTTGGAGAGAACAATGTCGTCATTCCCGTAACGGTTCTGGAAGAACTCGATCAGTTTAAAAAAGGCAGTGAAATACTGAACTTTCATGCCCGTGAATTTGTCCGCACGCTGGATCTGCTGTGCGGCGAAAATCTGTTCAACGGCGGCGTGCCGATCGGACCGGGTCTGGGGAAAATCACCGTCAAGCTGGACAGGAAATTCCATGAAGATCTCGTTTTAAGCTTTTCAGAATCCAGGCCCGACCATCACGTCCTCAACATCGCCTACAACATCGCCAAAGAAAACCCGTCCCTTCAGGTCATCCTTGTCACCAAGGACGTCAACCTGCGGATAAAGGCAAAAGCCATCGGACTGGTGGCCCAGGATTATAAAAGCGATCAGATAAAAGACATCTCAACGCTTTACACCGGAACGCGCCTTATCGAAAATATCCCGGGAATCGTTCTGAATAAACTGTATGAAACCCCGTTTGAACTGGACCCCTCGGAGCTGCCTCTGGAAAAAGAACCCGTGGCCAACGAGTATTTCATCCTCAGAAACAGCAACAAATCCGCGCTGGCAATGTATGATTCTTCCAGCCTGAAAATCCGTCGCATCGATAAAAATCCGGCTTTCGGCATCACTCCCCGCAATGCGGAGCAGACCTTTGCCCTGGATGCCCTGACCAACAACAATATTCAACTGGTTACGCTCAGCGGAAAAGCCGGCACCGGGAAAACCCTCCTTGCGCTGGCCGCAGCATTGCAACGCAAAAAGAATTACCGCCAGATTTTTCTGGCAAGACCGATCGTGCCGCTCAGCAACAAGGATATCGGCTTTCTTCCGGGGGATATCCAGTCCAAGCTCGACCCGTACATGCAGCCCTTGTTTGATAATTTAAGCGTCATCAAGGCGCATTTCGGCAAATCCGAATCCTCGCGGGATGACGTCAACAAACTGCTGCTGGAAAACAAACTGGTCATATCCGCCCTGGCTTACATTCGCGGACGCAGCCTGGTGAACATATACTTTATCGTTGACGAGGCCCAGAACCTGACCCCCCATGAAGTCAAAACGATCATTACCCGGGCCGGAGAGAATACGAAAATCGTTTTGACAGGCGATATTTTTCAGATCGATCACCCCTATCTGAACACGCAGTCCAACGGGCTCAGTTACCTGATTGAAAAAATGCACGGACAAAAACTCTACGCCCATATCAATCTGGAAAAAGGAGAACGCTCGGAGCTGTCCGAACTGGCCAGCAATCTGTTATAGGCATAGAATAGAGGTGAATTTCTTGTTTCCCGCTTTGTCTGCGCATTAGATAAAGATTTCTCATCTATTCAAGATAATATTAATAGGAGTTCGCGATGCAAGAAAAATTCAGTGTTGAAATAGTGTCTTTTCAAAAGATTTCTGAGATTAAAAATGCCTGGAGTGCGGATGATTACAAGGCACTGCTGTCTTTAATGGGTTTAGATGATGGATTTGACGCCATGAACCCAGCCGAACTTAAAGAGATGTGCCTGATGTCCTTAAACGATTTTGAACCTGATGAGGCTGCGAAATTTGTATTAACATATCTTTTCAAAGAAGAAATCACTGAAGGAAAAATTGACCAACTAAGCCATCAAATGTCTGAGACTCGTTTGTGGGAAGAGTCTTCTGATTATCTGTTTCATAAAAGACTCTTTGATGCCTATGGGCTATTAAGGGAAGCATTCAACGGCATTTTTTCGCAACCAACGGGTGTTGAATTTACAGTCAACATCACTTCACAGAACAAAGACGGTTTTAATGTTTTTGAAAAATCACCTCATGCAGCACTTGTCAGACTTTTATCCTGCGGATTGGATGCGGGTGAAATTTTAAACCGCCTATATGCTGAACAGATTGCTGGGGATATGTTTGAAGAGTCCAAAGGTATATTATGGGTATTAATAGATGTTTCACACTCTGATCAAGAATTGAAATATAAGGTTATCAGTTCAGAATTCTGGCTTGGAAGACTTGCCGATGTTTCGCAATTTGAAGCACACACTCATGCAGACACCTCCGATGATACAAAAAATGAGTTATAACTTCGTTCGGGGATGGGGGTTATTGGATTTTTCCACGCACGAAGGTTTTGTGGCTGCTCACAGACAAATGGCTGACCAATCTCTGAGAGGATTGATGGTGCCTTGAACGGGACAGCAAATGGACTGAAAGTGTCTCACTCTCTCAGACTTGCGATGCTCGCGGCTCATCCGCCTAATGTTTCAGGACAAGACCAATCAGCATGATCACTATATATCCGTTTAAGAAAATCGATTGGCCATTGGTTTGGAGGCTCATTGAGCCCGTATTCCGCTTGGGTGAAACCTATGCCTTTTCGCCGGAGATTTCGGAGGCCGAAGCACACAAAGTGTGGATTGAGGTGCCAACCGCAGTTTATGTAGCGAAAGATGACGAAAACACAGTTCTCGGAACGTACTTCATCAAGCACAATCAGCCGGGTTTGGGCTCCCATGTGTGGAAGCAGCTTGAAGCATTACAACTCAAATCAGCCGACTCGTTTCAATCGCGGCTGATTTCAGCGTTGCGCCCAGAATCATGACAAATATAAATCAATTTTATGCTGGGCTCACCCCCCCCTGTACCATCTTTTCAGTTGGGATTTTGATTGCCTTCTTGAAGTAATCGAGGGGGCTCTTGAAGATAAACAAGATTATCCAGACAAAAATGATCCGGGATATAAGGCGCTTATGAATTTATATTTACGGCTCAAGGATGAAAACCGTAAGTTCGATTATAAACCAGGGTGATCAAATTGCTGAAGCGGGGCTGGTAAAAGCTGTGGTTTTTTGCCCGGTTTCTGTTTAAATTATTTTTTGGCTGTGAAATAGCCCTTTGGAAATCATTTCCCGGCCCCTTAGCACCGTGTTCGGTGCATGGATTGAGGCTAAATATGGCAGCGTATGGCGAGTGGAATAAAAAGGGAGCAACTCTCAGCGAGGTAACCGCCAAGGAAGAATATGGCGTGAGCCGGGAATTCATTGTCAACGGAATCAAGGCAGGCTGCCTTGAATATCGTGAGGGGGTAATATGGGGGAACCCGTATCTCCGAATTTTGCGGAGTCAACTTGAAAAATATATCGCCGATGAGCTGGGTAACGACTACTTGAATCAGGTTAATGCAAAATCGGAACTCCGCAGGGTAAAGAAAGAGATATCAGAACTTCAAAAGAAGTTGAGCATACTCCAGGGCCGAAAAACTATTTTAGAGGAATCGCTGAAGAAATAAGAGACCGCTGAACACGACATTGGAGGGGATGCGCATAACTTGCGGTCTTCGTAGGATGCACCGGACGCGCGCCCCTCAATTTTGCGTTCGCCAAGAGACCAGCTATCTTCATTGACAACCAACCTGTTAGTGTGTATAGTACACATAATGAAAAGTGGGGAAATAATACAACGGTTGAAGAAGGATGGGTGGATTCTCCATCATACGAAAGGGGACCATCACCAATTCAAACATCCGGAAAAACCAGGCAAAGTTACGGTTCCCCATCCAAAGAAAGATCTCCCTGTCGGCACACTTCGAAATATTTACCGTCAGGCGGGTTGGCAATGGAGGTGAAATATGAAATATCCTGTTGTAATCCACAAAGATGAAAATTCCGATTATGGCGTTACGTTTCCTGATTTGCCGGGTTGTTTTTCCGCAGGGGAAACAATTGAAGCGGCTTTAATAAATGCTCAGGAAGCTGCTGAGTGCCATATTGAAGGCATTTTGATCGACTCCGAGCCCATCCCAGTTTCTGCAAACATTGAAAATCACAAAGAAAACCCTGATTTTAAAGACGGCATATGGGCACTCGTTGATGTGGATTTGAGCAAATTATCCCTTAAATCAAAAAGGGTCAATATCACCATGCCTGAAAGATTGTTGAATTCATTAGATTATTTTGCTAAAAAGCATGGAGAAACCCGTTCCGGTATTTTAGCCCAAGCAGCTACCGAATACATGGCGTCCCACAAATAAATAAGCACAGGCTAACCTGTCGTTTCATGCTGACCGGGAACTCGGGGCGGTTTTTTCCATTCGGGCCTCAGCTTTCAACGTTTCTTAAAAACAAGTTCGCATTGGGTTCCCTGCAAGTGAACTATCCGTTGGTGCATGAAGGGAGAATTGAGATGCCATTGGTTACGGTAACAATAATTCAAGGGAAGACAAGAGAACAAAAAAAGTTGATTTTGGATGCAGTGCATGATTCCTTAGTAGCAGCGTTCAAAATTCCAGATTATGACCGAAACCAACGAATTGTTGAAATTCAGCCGGACAATTTTGAATACCCGCCAGGCAAGACAGCCAATTTTGTTACTGTAGAAATGACAATTTTTCCCGGACGATCACTCCAGGCTAAAAAAGCTCTTTATCTAGAAATCGTATCCCGGCTTCAAAGGATAGAAATTCATGGCGATGATGTTTTGATAGTGCTTAATGAACCTCCGCTTGAGAATTGGGGTATCCGGGGTGGACATCCTGCAAGTGAAATTGATATAGGGTTTAAGATCAACGTCTGACCAGCTATTGTACTAACCATCGCCCCGGATGCGAAGCGCGCGCTTTAACAATGCACGCAATCCGACGCCGGGAACGTCCGTTCAGCTTCGGATAGTCCACGGCGGCGCAGCTTGGCTTTACGTTGGATAGCGTAGGAGCACTTATGACCTCATCACAACCAAGTAAACCTGAATCGCAATATTTCACAAAGGGCATCGATCGCAAGTTGCCGAGAGGCATCTGGGTGCTTGGATTTGTCTCCATGTTCATGGACATCTCATCCGAGCTTGTTCACAGCCTCTTGCCGTTATTCATGGCCACGGCGCTCGGTGCATCCATGGTCACGATCGGGATTGTCGAAGGCGTTGCCGAGGGAGCCGCTGCGATCACGAAGGTGTTTTCGGGTGCGATCAGCGATTACTTCGGGAAACGAAAGCTTCTGGCTGTGGTCGGGTACGCACTGGGCGCCCTGACCAAACCTGTATTTCCGCTTGCGACAACGATTGGGTGGGTGTTCGGAGCACGCTTTGTCGATCGCATCGGTAAAGGCATTCGCGGTGCGCCGCGTGACGCGCTGATCGCCGATATCGCACCGCCGCAGCTTCGGGGAGCGGCCTACGGCCTGCGCCAGTCGCTTGATTCGTTCGGGGCCTTTGTCGGTCCGCTGCTCGCGGTCGCATTCATGATCTGGCTTGAGAACGACATCAAAGCCGTGTTGTGGGTAGCGGTCATACCGGCGTTCCTTGCGGTGATTCTGCTGATCGTTGCGCTGCGCGAACCCGAGTCCCCGGAACAGGCCGCTTGTCCCGGAAATCACCTGACGTTGGCAGATGCCAGACGCCTGCCCTTTCGGTACTGGCTTGTCGTCATGCTCGGGGCAGTCTTTACCCTGGCGCGTTTCAGCGAGGCGTTTTTGATTCTCCGTGCCCAGGACGTCGGGCTTGCTATCGGCTACGTGCCCGCGATCATGATTGTCATGAATATTGCCTATTCCTTATTTGCGTATCCAGCGGGCGTGGCGGCCGACCGGCTTTCGCCGCGAACGCTTCTATTGTTTGGACTTTGGGTACTTGTCGCCGCTGATGTCGTGTTGGCGGTAGCTGCGTCGCCCTGGATCGCATTCATTGGTGCGGGATTCTGGGGCCTGCACATGGCGTTCACCCAGGGGTTGCTCTCGAAACTTGTTGCCGATACTGCACCCGCTGAGCTTCGCGGCACGGCCTTCGGGGTTTTTAATCTGGTAAGCGGCGTTGCGCTCTTGATGGCAAGCGTCATTGCAGGATCATTATGGAGCGCTTTCGGCGCCCCGGCCACGTTTATTGCCGGAGCATCGTTCGCGGCTCTGGCGGCAATGGGGTTGCTCTTTTACCGGCCTAATGCGCGATTTACAGGGCACAGGATAGGTACGTGATCAAGGCAGCCCAAAAGGCGCTCCATCCGACGCCAATAAGCGGTGTTGTTCAGCTTGGCTGTTATACGCCGGAAAGACATTGAACCATGAAATGGAAACAGGGTGATTTCGCCATCACGGACAATCGGGAAGATCTGGACATTGAAACCATCCATAATTTCCTTTGCGAGTCGTATTGGGCGAAGAACATCCCAAGGTCAATCGTGGAAAAGGCTGTGAACAATTCACTTTGTTTCGGCCTGTTCCATAACTCAAAGCAAGTCGGCTTTGGGCGTGCAGTCACTGACCGTGCTACATTTGCTTACCTCGGCGATGTCTTTGTGCTCCCAGCTTACAGAGGGAGTGGCCTTGGGAAGTGGTTGATTTCGTGTATCCTCGGCCATCCTGAGCTTCAAGGTTTGCGCCGGTGGTTACTTGCCACTTTGGATGCTCACAGGCTGTATGAACAAAAAGGTTTCGTCGCTTTGCGACAACCTGACAGGTTTATGGAAATCAATGATCCGGAGATCTATCAACGGAAAGTTAAACATGGTACTCAGCTGCCGCTCCGCATCAGACGGTAAGTACGGCCGTTATCATCGTTTTGCAATCAAATAACACGAAGAAAAATCTATGAAAAAAATCAAAATTGACTGTGCGGACGGCTTTTATATATCCGATGCCGATGGTATTGGTAGGCTTTGTTGTTGAGGGAAACGGCTCTTTTGATTTATTGTCTAAGGCATGAATATGTTATCATTTTTCTACATCACCATTGGCGTCATTGTCCTTCTTGGTCTGATTGCGGTTATCTGGCGATTTTCTTCCCTTCGGTCATCCATTCCCTGTCCGACATGGTTAAGTTGGCTGGTCGAATTGGATAATCCTTTCTTTAGAAATTATGGCGCTCACGCAATTGTTCAACATCTGGCGCTTTCGCCCGGGATGAAAGTATTGGACTTCGGCTGCGGCCCGGGGCGGTTGACCATTCCTGTTGCGAAACAAATCGGCCCTGACGGCGAAGTGACCGCCTTTGACATTCAGCCTGGCATGCTGCAGCGGGTGCGGGCAAAAGCGATGGCTGAAAATATCGGCAACATTCAATTCATGCAAGGGGGAGCTGGCGGCGAAAAACCGGGGCACAATCAATATGACCGGGTATTGCTGGTCACGGTGCTTGGAGAGATACCCGATCGAAAGGCCGCGATGGCAGAGATATTTGACAGCCTGAAACCAGAGGGTATACTGTCTGTGACCGAAGTCATCGCTGATCCGCATTTTCAGAGCCGTGCAAGCGTGATCCGTACGGCCGGTTCAGTCGGTTTTGCAGAGAAAGATTTTTTTGGTAATCGGATCTCTTTCACGATAAATTTTGAAAAACCATAACCCTCGTCCAACAAACGATGCATTTAATGAAAAATAAGGATTTGAAAGGCTCAATTTTATTGAATAAATACTAAAACACGAGGAGGCTATGTCCTATGGATCAAAAGATAAACCGCAGCGTTTTCCGTGACTTAAGTTATGGCTTGTATATTGTGGCCTCCAGGGATGAAGGTCGGTTGAATGGGCAAGTGATTAACACGTTGATACAGGTAACCTCTGAGCCGCCGAGAGTGGCGGCCATCATTAATAAAAATAATTTTACCCATGAACTCATTCTGAAAAGCAAGGTGTTTTCCGCATCGGTTTTAGAGGAATCCACCCCCATGACTTTCCTTGGTCCATTCGGCTTTAAGTCGGGAAGGGATATTGACAAATTGGCCAAAGTGGCTTTCAAAGAAGGGATTACCGGTTGTCCTATGATCACCGAGCATGCACTGTCAGTCTTGGAAGTAGAGGTTATTGACCAGGTCGATCTTGGAAGTCATACGGTTTTTATCGGCAATGTTGTAAGCAGTGAAGTCCTGAAAAAAGGCCTACCTATTACTTATCAATATTATCATCAGGTGCTTAAGGGGAAATCACCTCCGAATGCGCCGACATACGAAGCGAAAAAATGATTCCCAGCTTCAGTTTTTTGCAATAAGCCAGTTTTTTGGGAAGCCACTTCGCGGGTTCTTCGTTTTAAGGGGCCACAGCCGATAGGAGGGTTGGGTATATGACTGAGATTTCAAGAAGACATTTTTTGTATCTTTCTGCTTCCTCCCCCTTCATATCCCGATTGTCAGCCTTCGCAGCCCAAAGTGAAGGCAACAAATCAACGATCACCTACCCCTGCACCATAGCAGTCATGCAGGAGGCATTCAGAACCGAAATGATTGCCTATAAGAACTACCTTGGATACACGTCAAAAGCTGTAAGCGAAAAATACCCGAACATCGCTTATCTGTTCTACTCCTTTTCCTTCTCTGAAAAAATTCATGCAGACAATTACAATCGGATATTGGCTACATTGGGGCATGAAGCAAAGCCTATTCAACTTGGGGTCGAGGTGCGTGACACGAAATCAAACCTGCAAAAAGCTGCCCAGAATGAATTGAAAAAGATAAAAACAACGTACCCTGATTTTATACTAAAACTGGAAATTGAATCATATGAAGAGGCCATTGTTAACTGCATGTACTCATGGAAGTCTCATAAACAGCATGAAAAAAAAGTAAAAGAAATCAACAGATACTCAGGAATGTTTTTTTCATCTGTGAGTGGTAAAATTGAAGGGCTGAATTTTGATTTTCATGTTTGCACGGTGTGTGGCTCTACCATTGACAAGGTACCTGATATGCCATGTGTTATTTGCAATAAACCCAAGTCGAACTATCAGAAGATTGAACGTCCAGCATAGTCTTACTCTATGAAACATACAGGAGGCCGAACAAGAATATCCGGCATGCATCTTGTGGCTGCCGCCGATTTTGGCGTGGAAGCGAACCATGGACACATCACGAATTCTGGTTGTAGAAGATGAGGAAGATATTGCAGAGCTGGTCCGATATAATCTGATGGCGGAAGGCTATCGTGTCAGTTGTGCCGGATCAGGAGAAGACGCTATCCGGCTGATCCGCTCCGAGCCGTTTGATCTGGTGGTTCTGGATATCATGCTTCCGGGAATCAACGGGATCGATGTTGCCGGAATGCTAAAGGCCGATCCAAAAACCCAAAACCTTCCCATTATCATGCTGACCGCCAAAAGCGAAGAGGCCGATATCGTCTCCGGACTTGCGCTGGCCGATGACTATGTCACCAAGCCATTCAGTCCCAAAATACTGATTGCACGGATCAGCGCGATACTTCGGCGTAAAAGCGAGCTGTCTGATAATGACATCCTTTGCCGGGGCGATGTCTGATTGATCCGAAACGACGCAGGGTGGAAGTCCTCGGAGAACCGGTCGAGCTTTCCTTTACGGAATTTCAGATCCTGGTGATGCTGTGCAGACGTCCGGGCTGGGTGTTTACCCGTTCCCAGATCGTGGATGCGGTCCGGGGGGACAATTATCCGGTGACCGAGCGCAGTGTGGATGTTCAGATCGTCGGGCTTCGAAAAAAGCTGGGGCCTTTTTTCGGGCACTACATCGAAACCGTGCGCAGCGTGGGTTACCGGTTCAAGGAAAATCCATGAAAAAACGCTTTCCCCTTTTCTGGAAACTGTATCCGCCGTTTCTGATGATCGTGCTGATTCCGCTTCTGGCGGCAAGCTGGTACGCCGACTTTTCGATGCGCCGGTTTTTCATGGACCAGACGTCCTCCAATCTCGGGGCCAGGGCCAATCTCCTGAAAGATCAGATGACGGCTTACCTCATGGCCGAAGATTGGAAAAACATCGATTTGCTTTGCAAACGGGCGGGAATATTCGCCGACACGCGGATTACGGTAATACTGCCTTTGGGAAAAGTTCTGGGGGATTCGGAAGCCGATCCTAAAACCATGGAGAATCATTCTGACCGTCCGGAGTTTGTGAAGGCGATGTCCGGGGAAACCGGCGTTTTTACCCGTTACAGCGATACCCTTCGGGAGCCCATGATGTACCTGGCGGTGCCGTTGATAGAAGGTGAAAAGCGCATCGGGGTTCTGCGGGCTTCGATGAGCATCAGCGCGATCGACAGGCAGCTTGAGAAAATTCATCAACGCACATCGTTTGGAGTTCTGGTGGTAGCTTTGCTGGCAACGGGCGCAAGCCTTCTGTTTTCACGGCGCGTCAGCCGGCCGCTTGAGAAAATCCGTGAAGGCGCCGAAAATTTTGCAAAGGGACAGCTGTCTTACCGGCTGCCGGTCTTTGCTTCTTCAGAGACGCAGCTTCTGGCAAGGACCATGAACGCCATGGCGGCAAGCCTGGATGAGCGCATGCAGACGATCATCGGCCAGAAAAACGAGCTTGAAGCGGTTCTTGCCAGCATGATCGAAGGGGTCATGGCCCTTGATCTGAAAGAGACGATCATCAGCATCAATCATACCGCGGCCCGGATGTTTTTCCGCAAGCCATCGGAGCTGATCAACCGGAGCGTTCAGGAAGCCATCCGCAACCCGGATTTCCACCGCTTTGTCGGACTGGCGCTGCGGGATGAAACGACTTGCGAGGAAGATCTGTTTTTTTACATCAGCGGTGAGACGGTTTTGGAGGCGCGCAGCAGCACGCTGAAAAATGCCAGAGGGGAGCGCATCGGGATTTTGATTGTTTTAAACGATGTGACCCGGTTAAGGCGCCTTGAAAACATGCGAAAGGATTTTGCCGCCAATGTTTCGCATGAAATCAAAACGCCGCTGACTGCCATTAAAGGCTTTGTGGAAACGCTGAAGACCGGCGCGCTGAATCGCCCGGAAGAAGCGGCCAAGTTCCTGGAGATCATCGAAAAACACACCAATCGCCTGAATGCCATCATAGACGATTTGATGAAACTGTCCCTTATCGAACAGAAAGCGGACAAGAATGAAATACTTCTGGAGAATCGACATCTGCTGCCGATTCTCCAATCCGCCCGTCAGCTCTGCCAGGCCATGGCCGATGAAAAAGCGATACAGATCATGCTGTTCTGCGAAGAGACGCTTTCGATAAATCTGAATGCAGCGCTGATCGAGCAGGCTTTTGTGAATCTTCTGGATAACGCCGTCAAATACAGCGGGCCGGGCGGCAGCATTGAAATTGTGGCCAAAAAAACGGATGCCGGAGTTGCCGTTTCGTTTCAGGACCATGGCATTGGAGTGGCTCCGGAACATCTTCCCCGGCTCTTTGAGCGTTTTTACCGCGCGGACCCATCCCGAAGCCGGAAACTGGGAGGGACCGGCCTGGGACTTGCGATTGTCAAGCATATCGTAAACGCCCACGGCGGAGGGATTACTGTAGATAGCGCTCCGGGGGAAGGGAGTGAATTCGTTGTCCATATTCCTCACAATTATTTCATCAAATCCTAATCATTTTCTAACAAATCTCCCTTATACTTCGCTGCAAATCGGATTTATCGTTTTCCGCAATCGAAACTGGGAATTAAATATGAGCCGATCAAATGAGAATGAACACGTAACAAGTATGGAGGGAAAAATGAAAAAAAAGACGTGGATTGCCGGTATCATGTCCTTGGCGATGGTATGCTCGGCAGGCCTGGCATTTGCCGGAAACATATCCATCAATGGATCGACAACAGTACTGCCGATAGCGCATAAAATCGCCGAAGCCTACATGAAAGAGCATCCGGATGTGGCGATTTCCATTTCCGGCGGCGGCTCAGGAAACGGGATCAAGGCCTTGATCGACAAAACCACTGACATTGCCAATTCATCCCGAACAATCATGCCTGAAGAAGCCGCTCGGGCAAAGGCAAAAGGCGCCAGTCCCACTGAGTTCATTGTTGCCCATGACTGTATCGTACCGGCCGTTCATCCTGAAAATCCGCTTAATAACATCACCCTGGACCAGTTGAAGTCCATTTATAAAGGAGAAGTCAGGAACTGGAAACAAATCGGCGGGGCAGACAGACCCATTGTGATAATCTCACGGGATACGTCTTCTGGAACCTATGAGGTCTGGGAAGAAAAAGTCATGAAAAAAGAACGGGTTTCCCCCAGGGCGTTGCTTCAGGCATCAAACGGTACCATTGTTCAGACAGTTTCAAAAAATCCGAACGCCATCGGCTATATCGGTTTTGGATATTTAGACAAGAGTGTGAAGTCGCTTTCCGTCAACGGCATCGTCGGCTCCAAGGAAACCACGCTGAACAAGACATTTCCCATCAGCAGACCGCTTTATATGTACACGCAGGCTCAGCCTGCAGGAGATGTAAAAAATTTCCTGGATTACGTGATCAGCGACAAAGGCCAAAAGCTGGTTGAGGCTGAAGGGTTTGTTCCGTTAAGGGAAACGCCATGACAATAGCTCGCCAAAGAACAGACCGATCGGTGCGCATCTTCTTTTTCATTGTGGCACTGGCATCCGTCGCCGTTCTGTTCTCGATCATGGTTTTTTTATTCATGGAAGGACTGCCGATTTTCAAGAAAATTTCCTTGTCCGACTTTGTATTCGGCCAATTCTGGTATCCCACTTCGAGCCCGCCGGATTTCGGTATTTTCCCGCTGATTATAGCTTCCATTGCCGTGACGCTGGTTTCTGCCCTGATCTCCATCCCGCTGGGCGTGATGACGGCCGTTTATCTGGCTGAACTGGCCCATAAACGCGTGGCCGAAATCGTTAAGCCCATTGTAGAGCTTCTGGCAGCCCTTCCTTCCGTGGTGATAGGGTTTTTCGGCATGGTTGTGGTGGCGCCGTTTCTTCAGAACACCTTCGGGATTGCAACGGGACTGAACCTTTTTAATGCAGCCCTCATGCTTTCCTTCATGTCCGTTCCCACGATATGCAGCCTTTCCGAGGACGCCATTTACAGCGTGCCCGTGGCGTTGAAAGAAGGCTCCCTGGCCTTGGGAGCCACACACTGGGAAACCCTGCTCCGGGTCATCCTGCCGGCTTCGATCTCGGGCATCAGCACGGCAGTCATCCTGGGGATGTCCAGAGCCATCGGCGAGACCATGGTGGTTCTGATGGTGGCCGGGGGGGCAGCCATGATTCCCTTATCGCTGATGGATCCGGTACGGCCCATGCCGGCCAGCATCGCAGCGGAAATGGCGGAGGCCTCGTTTCGCGGGGATCATTATTACGCGCTCTTTGCAACCGGCATTGTCCTGTTTTTGTTCACCCTAATATTTAATATCATTGCGGACCAAATCGCGCATAAATACCGGCAGACAGGAGAAGCATCACTTTGATGGATCATATGGTGAAGAATAAAAATATCCTGGAATCCTCCTTTGAACGGGTTCACGGTCGCCGCAAGCGCATTCAGCGGTTTTTGTTCATGCTTTTCCGAATGGCGGCTCTCATCAACGGAATCGGTTTGTTTGTGATCGTTTTTTTTGTCGTCTGGAACGGTTGGAAGGCCGTTACCTGGGGGTTTTTGACGCAGATGCCGACGGATTCCATGACAAAAGGCGGCATTCTGCCCTGCATTGTAGGAACGCTCTGTCTGGGACTTGGGGCGATTGTCGTTGCACTTCCCATCGGCGTTGCATCCGCCATTTATCTCAATGAATACGCCCGCCCCGGGCGAGTGCTTCGCCTGATCCGCCTCGGCATCAGCAACCTTGCCGGCGTGCCCTCCGTTGTTTTCGGTCTGTTCGGTCTGGCTTTTTTCGTGATCTGGCTGAAGATGGGCGTCAGCATTCTGGCCGGGGTGTTGACCCTGGCAGCCATGACACTGCCGGTCATTATCGGTTCAACCGAGGAAGCGCTGAAATCTGTGCCAAATACATACCGGGAAGCTTCTCTGGCCCTTGGCGCCACACGATGGCAGACCATTTACCGGGTGGTGCTTCCGGCCGCCCTTCCGGGAATTCTTACGGGCGCGATTCTGGGATTGAGCCGGGCCGCCGGAGAAACAGCGCCGATCATGTTCACGGCAGCGGTGTTTTTCACCCCGGTGCTGCCCACTTCGCCATTCAGCAAGATCATGGCGCTGCCGTATCATATCTATGTTCTGGCGACAGCCGGAACAAACATTGAGGCCACCCGTCCGCTGCAGTACGGCACATCGCTGGTTCTGATCGCCATGGTGCTGGGGATGAATCTTGTGGCGATCGTCTGGCGATCCAGGCTTCGAAAAAAGATAAAATAAAGAGGGAAGAATGATCGAAAATATAAAGATCCGCGCCCGGCATCTGAATTTTTTTTATGGCAAGGCTCAGGCGCTTTATGATATTTCACTGGATATAAAATCGTCTCAGGTAACCGCGCTGATCGGGCCTTCGGGCTGCGGGAAAAGCACATTTCTGCGATGTCTGAACCGGATGAATGATTTGATTCCCATCAGCCGCGTGGAAGGGGAGATCACCCTGGATGATTTCAACATCAATGACCCTTCCGTGGATGTGGTCATGCTGCGGCGACGGGTAGGCATGGTATTCCAAAAACCCAACCCCTTTCCCAAAAGCATTTTTGAAAACGTGGCGTACGGCCTGAAGGTCAACGGGGTAAAAGACAAAGCCTTTATCGAAGGCCGGGTTGAGGAAAGCCTTAAACGAGCCGCGCTCTGGGACGAAATCAAGGACAGGCTGCATGAATCGGCCCTGGGGCTTTCCGGCGGCCAGCAGCAGCGGCTGTGTATTGCAAGGGCACTTGCGGTTGAGCCTGAGATCCTCTTGATGGATGAACCCGCATCGGCCCTGGATCCGATAGCCACGCAGAAAATCGAGGACTTGATCGGCGAGCTCAAGAAAAATTATACGATCATCATTGTCACGCACAGCATGCAACAGGCTGCCAGAGTATCGGATATGACAGCTTTTTTTTACATCGGAAAACTTATCGAAATGGACGAAACCGATACGCTTTTTACCCGTCCCCGCCTCAAACAAACGGAAGACTACATTACCGGCCGTTTCGGCTGATCTGAGGGCATCATGGCAAAACATCTTCAAAGGGAACTTGAAAAAATCAAAAAAAGTATTTTAAGTCTGGGCGCTCTGGTGGAAGACCGGGTGCGGCTGGCCATCAAAAGCATTGAAAGCCGGGATGCCGACATCGCCGAGCAGATCGTCAACATGGATTATGAAATCGATGAAATGGAAGTGGAGATCGAGGAAGAATGCCTCAAGGTGCTGGCACTGCACCAGCCGGTGGCCGTGGATCTTCGCTTTATCGTGGGTGTTATCAAGATCAACAACGATCTTGAGAGAATCGCCGATGAAACCGTCAATATCGCCTATCGTATCAAAACCATCTCCAAGGACAAATGCTGTAAGTTCATCTTTGATTATGCGGTGATGGCGGAGAAGGCCAGAAACATGCTCAAAATGAGCCTGGATGCCCTGGTAAAGCTGGATACGGATGCGGCGTTCAAGGTCTGTCTTCTGGACGACGATGTGGATGCCTATGTGCGGCATGCCTATGAGGAGCTGAAGGCATCCATCCTTGAGGCTCCGGAGAACGTGGGGACTCTGACCAACATGTTCCTGATCTCGCGTCATATCGAGCGGATCGCCGATCATGCCACCAATATCGCCGAGGAAGTCATTTACCTGACCGATGGGGAAATCGTCCGGCATGGCATTTTTTAAATCGTACTGAACAGTCGATTGACAGCCGGGCATCATCCGCTTTCACCATGGTATACTTTCTGCCTGGCGTCTGCCGCTGATTGAAGGACCCCGACATGAACGTCCACATAATCAAAGATCCGGGCCTGCATTTTTCCGGGCGACGGACGAAGCACCCTGCCGATATATTGCAGGACCCTGCCGCTGAAGCGGATGGGGGTTGTCAGAAAAAGGGAAGACAAATTCGGGCAGTCAAATCCTTCGCCAAGGAGCTGTCCGGTTGCGATCAGGACTTTGATGTTCCCCTCTGCCATCTCTTTCAGGATCTGCATCCTCTTGCCGGCATCCACATCCCCGGTCAGCACTTCAGCAGCGATTTTATAGCGGAAGGTCAGGATGGCCCTCAGGGTTTCGCAGTGCTGCTTTCTGTCCGATAATACCAGGCAGATGCCGTCTGTTTTATTTGCCTCGATGGCAACGTCCGAGGCAATCAGGCGGTTTCGCGGATCATCCGCCGTCAACTCCGCCAGCATTTTACTGTAAGCTTTTGTCGGGTCGTGATGAGCCTTGAACTCGGTGGGGCGAACCAAAATCTGTGCAGGCAGAATATCGCCGGAATCAACCAGCTCATTTTTGTCGATCGTATACTGGACATCTCCCAGATGCCAGAAAATCAATTTTGATAGATTATCCCTGCGCCAGGGCGTTGCGGACAGTCCCATCATGTATTTTGAATCAAACAGCGATACGGTCTCGGTAAATGTCCGGCTGGGGCACCGGTGGCATTCATCGACAATCAGAAACCCGATATGGGGTGCGACTTCTCCGGCGCATTTATACAGCGATTGAACCAGCGCTACGGTGATGTGCGTGCCGGTCGATTTTTTTCCGCCGCCGATCCGTCCGACGTCTGCTTCCGGAATATTCAAAAACGATTCGATGCGCTTGACCCATTGATCGGCCAGATCCTGTGTGTGTACAATGATCAGGGCCGGTTGGCGCCGCTCGGCGATCATGGCCATGGCCATGACGGTTTTACCGCTTCCGGTCGGCGCGGCCAAGGTGCCGAAATGCTTCGTCATCAGGGCTTCGACCGCGGCTTTTTGAAACGGTTTCAGTATTCCTGTAAAGGAAAAATCAAGAAGCGGAAGGGATCGCCGGTGATCGTTAATCCGATATTCAATGCCGTCTTTTTTACAGCGGCGGATCAGATGTCCCATGGTTCCGCGAGGCAGGCTCATGCCGCCGTCAGGGGTCCGGGTATAAAAGCAGAGCGTCTTGGGGGTTTGCCAGTTCCACCGTCCCATGCGGTCGTTTTCCAGCCATTTGGGATTGGGAATTTCCAGTTGGCTGCTCAGGAACCTGTCGAGAGGATCTGGTATCTCTTCAAGCCGGATGTCCTTTCCGATCGTTATCAGAAGCGGTTTTGAATTCGGCATGGGTTTGTGAAGGGCCTACAGCCCGGCCCGTTTCTTGACCCGCAGCAGGCCGGGGCTGTTATGCAGGTACATCAGGGAAGAAGCATGTCCGGCGCTTATGAAGAACGCTTCCAGATCATCGAAAAGAATTTTTTTGTCCGGCCAGGTAAACTGTTTTTCACGGTTTTTCAGAACATTCCAGGCGGGTTCCGCCAAAGGATGGTCCGAAAAAACCTGCACCTTTGCCGCATCGCAGAGAAACATCTGGCAGACAATGGGCTTGATCCGCCACAGGCAACCCTGGGGGCCCAGATAAATACATTTTGGGCCGGTATTTGGTTTTTTCAGGACCGTCAACACGTGCTTTCTTTCATCCGGAGCGGAAAACAATGCGTTTATAACGATATCCGCAAAAAACGTAATGATGCCTTCCCGGGAACAGCAGGCGCTGAGGCTGCTTTGAAAGCATTTTTGCGTACAGATTGATGCAAAATAAGTATTCAGAAAGGCATCCACATCATCCCGGAACATCAGGTATTCACGGGATGCGGTTTTCAGGGCTTCTATCTGATCCGGTGCGAGGGCATCCAGATGCGTTGCAGCCAGAGAAATGGCCTCATGCTGCTCCTGCTGGTAGGAACTGGAACTGCATTTAATGACTGCACTCGCCATCGGGGCCGTGTCCGGAACAGGTCAGATCCATGCTGAAATCAATCAGTTTCCCGGATTTGATCCGTTTAAGGTTTTCCGAAACACTGCCCTCGACACCCCGGTATACCTTGATCTTTGCGGCCACCAGTTTTTGAAGCGCGCCTTTGCCGATGCCGCTGACCACAATGGCGTCGACGGGCTTTCCGTTCAGCGCCTTCAGGGGCTGGCACTGTCCATGAACATGATCCCTGTCCGGATTTATCACGGTTTCAAAACTGTCTGACTCCGTATCCGCGACAATAAAAAAAACAGCAGATCCAAAATGGTTAAATAAAGGGCTTTGCAGGCCGAAATTCTGTTGGGTTGGGAATGCAATTTTCATTTCGTATCCTTTGGGTTATATATTGAGAAAACAATTCTCATCTCTGGCTGTATGCCTTGTTTTTTGATAATACTATCATTGTCAAGGCGTATCAACCGAATTGTTTCCCTGGTATGTCTGTTGACAAAACATCAAACACAAATTAGAGGTTTAGAAATTTTGATTGATCACTCAGGAGACAGGTTAATGGATATAAATGATTCACAGATTTCGGAGTTGTTGATTGCCGGAAACATCGAAGCGGTAAAAATCCTTACCCAGCAGGCTGTTGATGAAGGGTGCGCTGCCCAGGACATCCTGGAAAAGGCGCTGTTGCCGGGAATGGATGTTGTGGGCCAGAGGTTCAAGGCCTGCGAAATGTTCATTCCGGAAGTGCTGCGAAGCGCCAAGGCCATGCACGGCGCCATGGCCATTTTAAGGCCGCTGCTCATTGAAAGTGGCGTTCCCACCGCAGGCACGCTGGTGATCGGAACCGTTCAGGGCGATCTTCACGATATCGGGAAAAATCTCGTGGCCATGCTGTTTGAAGGCGCCGGATATAAAGTGGTTGATCTGGGCGCGGACGTGAAGTCCGAGACATTTGTGCAGGCGCTTTCGGATCACCAGGCCTCTTTTCTGGGGCTGTCCGCGCTGTTGACCACCACCATGCCGAGAATGGCGGAGGTGGTTCAGGCGGTAATTGACGCCGGGCTGCGGGAAAAGGTCAAGATCCTGGTCGGCGGCGCGCCGGTTACAGCCGATTTCGCCCTGCGGATAGGCGCGGACGGTTTTGCACCCAATGCCACCAGTGCTGTTGAAAAGGCGAAACTGCTGATTTGAGGATGCCATGATTATCGATATTCACACCCATATTTTCCCAAAAGACATCTGCGAGCATCGGGAAAAATATTTTCCGGGCGAGCCCGAGTTCAGGCTGCTGTACGATTCCCCCAAATCCAGACTGGTGGGCGCCTCTGAATTGATTTCCAGCATGGACGCGCAGGGCATCGACAAATCCGTGGTGTTCGGGTTTCCCTGGAACCGTTTTGAAACCGCGCAGTTTCAAAACGATTACATCCTGGAAATGGTTCAGGCGCATCCGGACCGGTTGATCGGATTCTGCTGCCTGAATCCGCATGCATCCGGCTGCGGCAAAAGAGGTTGACCGATGCATTCAGGGGGGGCTGAAAGGTGTTGGAGAGCTGGCATTTTATCAGTCGGGAATCGACGAGCCGGTGTTAAGTGCGCTTTCTCCGATCATGACCCTCTGTGCGGAAAATCGCATTCCCGTATTGATCCATACCAATGAGCCGATCGGCCACGTGTATCCCGGCAAAGCACCCATGACGCTTTCCGAGATTTACCGGATGGTGCGGCGCTTTCCACAAAATGTGATCATTCTTGCGCACTGGGGGGGAGGGCTGCCTTTTTACCATTTGCTGAAAAAGGAAGTCAAGGAAGCCCTTAAAAATGTCTATGTGGATACTGCGGCTTCACCGTTTCTTTATGATTCTGCCATTTATCCGGTCGCCGTAGCGGCTTTCGGACAGGACAAAATCCTTCTGGGCAGCGATTTTCCCCTGCTCAAGCCCACGCGGTACGTGGATGAAATGAAAAAATCCGGACTGCCGGAGGCGCAAATCCATGCGATCTGCGGGGAAAATGCGGCAAGACTGTTCAGGCAACCGTAAAAACGATAGAATCAGGCTCACCGCAGGTTCTCGTGTTTTTTCTCAGGCCAGGGGCGGCGGCGGTGGCGGCAACTCGCCGCGCTCCAGGGCCTCCCGGGCGGCCTTGACCGGTATGCCTGCCTCGCAAGGCACGCCCACCTGGCACAACCCGCAACCATAGCCCACGAACTTGTAGGTCTTTTCCACATACTCTCTGGAGCGGGCCAGGTGCTGCCTGCATTTTTCCTTGTCATGACCGGCCTCGGTAATCGCACGGACCGGGCATCGGTCAATGCATTTGCCGCAAGTTCCGTCGGCGAAAAAAAGGCAATAGGCCCGGTGGTCGGCATAGGGGCGCGGCGTGGGCTGTATTTTTATCCTGGCCACTACCGAGCCCGCCCGCATGGCCTTGCCCTTTGCGGTAATAAGCCCGTCACAGAGACCGAACGTGCCTAGGCCTGCGGCATGCGCCGCATGGCGTTCGGACCAGGAAGATGCGTAGGAAAACCGCTGCGACTTGACGATGGTCCAGTTGGGAACCAGCATCGGAGCGATTGCCGCATGGCCGGCATCTTTCAGGCTCTGGACCACGTGGTGACGCAAGGCCACGTTGAACGCCTCTCCATAAACCCTGATCCTGGCCCATTCCTCGGATGGATACGTCCTGGCCCGGCGGTTCGACTTGCGGACCATCTCCCGCTGGGGCAAGACCCATGAAATGACGCTCAACTCCTCGGCTCCCGCGCGTTCCTCCGGGCAGTGCTGATTAAAGACTTCCCACGGGGTCCAATGGAAAGCCCCGATGTACTCCTTATACTGCTGCCAGAGCTGATCGGCACCGGAGGCAAATCCCACCAGCGCAGTGTCCCAGGCAGGGTCTCCTTTTTCTGTTTGCATGGTGTTGTGGGGTGAAACGGCGATGAAATCCTGAATCAGATCTTTGATCCAGTCCCCGGAAACATTGGCATATTTTTCCACTGAAAACCTCCTGTTGATATTGAAGCAACTGACAAAGAGCCTATCTCCTAAGATGCGGATTGCAGACGTGTATAGGCCGCCAATCCTATGATTGTAAGCGCAATTCCGGTCACTCCGATGGAACTTGGGAAAACACCCTGCAAAAGAAGGATTTCCCCAATGAGCGAGAAAACCACCTCCAACGATTGTGTGGCGTCGACAGCGGCAATTTCGTGAGGATGTACGCAAAGGTGTCTGGCATGAAGAAACAGGGTTGTTGCGATGACTCCGGAAAACAATGCCACCATCGCAGTGTTGATTAACTGCCCCGGGGATGGCGGCGGGGGAGAAGCAAGAAGAACCAGCACTATCCAGAAAGGAATCGACCCAAGGGTCAGAAGCAACACGCGGGCGAAGCCGTCTTCCATCACAGGATGGCTGATGTGCGGAATGATTCCATTCCCTCCCTGTCTTGCTTCCCATACCATCTGATTGCCGATCGGGTAAGCGAATGCGGCGATCAGAACGGGTAAAACGCCAAACAGCACTTCTTTAGTCGTGGCCGAGGCCGCATGTTCAATGTTCACCAACACAATACCCGCGAAGATAAGGCTGGTGAGCAGCACCCCCTTTGTCGGAACGCGCTTGCCAAGGACCATGAGAACGACGGGAGTGGCCAGGATGGTCGTCTGCCATGTGGTTGCGACGATCCACCCGGCTGCATAGGATGCGCTGAAGCAAATAAGAGAGTAGAACACGCCGAATCCGATACTCCCCGCCATTACCCAAAAAAGCCAGTGTTGAAGAAAAACCCCCTTGATTTCTGAAAGTTGTTTTGCACCTTTTGTGAAGAAGAGACAAGCACTCAGTAGCACAAGCATGTAACCGAAGCGCAAACTTGCAGACCATACCCAATGACCGCCTTCCAGACTCATTGCTCTGTTTAAGACAAACGTGCTGCTGAAAAAAAAAGCAGCCAGCATTCCAAGCACGATTAAGCGAACCATTACAACTTCACTTTCACTTTTTTCACATCTTCCCAGGCATTCTCTAAAAGCGTGAGGGTTCCGGGACGGATATCGGTTTTCAAATCATATCTTTCGTTGAATTCCCGGATGTTCTCTCTGATTTCGGATTCCCCCAAAACAGGGGTGGATAAAATAAGGCTGCGCTTGTAGTCTCTCATCAGGCGGTTCAGTATCTTGTCTTTTTTAGGGAGTAACTTTTCCGGGATGTTCACAGACATGATTTTTTTCCAGTGTCGTGAAAACCCGGAATTCATGAACATCGTACCCGCGCACCGGCATTGTTCCGCATAGTAATTTTCCCTGCCTCCAATGATCAGTCCGATGCAGTCATCTACGGGGTGTTCCTTTTCCATGGGGAGCATCACCGGCACGGGAATCTCTTTGAAAATATCATCCGTATTATTCAGCGCGTTCCCGCATAGTCCATATCCCAGAAGCACGGCGTCCACAAAAGGAGCTATTTTTTCAACCGCAGTCGTCACGCCGCGCGTTAAGCCGGGTATGTTGGAATGAAGCCCCACTTCCAAAACCTGTACCAGCACGGCAAGCCCTGTCGTTTCTTTGTTTTCAAATTCTTCGGCGACCGCCACCCGATGCACCGGTTTTCTGGTGAGATTTTCCAGTTCCCTTGTCAGTTCTTTGGAAAATTCGTCATAAACGACCCAGATTTCCGAAACGTCGGGGTCATTTGACAGAACATAAGCGAACTCCAGTTCCAATATCTGACAGGTCACGACACCAAGTTTAGCCATGGGGTTCTCTGCTGGAGACACATTGATCTCATTTGAAATTTTGATTGTAAATCCGTGTGCGCATAAGGATTCACAACTTATTGAAAGCGGCTGACTTGATTGCTTATGCCTTGGCCTGATTTTTCAGCAGTTCTCTTATTTCAGTAAGCAACTCAATTCTTATGTTGATTTTCCAATACCAGCACACGACTTCCCGGAAAATCAGAAACATCACAATAATAAACAGAAAGGACATCAGCATTGGAAGAAAACGCTCGAATTCATTCATGGCAAATGCATAGGAAGGCATTGCAACAAAAAAAGCTGAAATGATAAAATATTTCATCCATTTGTTCATTTGTCGATTCTCCTGTGGCCTGGGTAATTTTATAAATTGAGTGATATATGAAAGCGTTGTTTTTTGGGTTCTGGTCGGAAGTGGAAGTTCAGCTTTTTTCGATAGTCACGCCGTCGGGGTCGGATCTGACGTTATGGGTCGGGCGGCTCACGGCTCCAGGACAAATCGAAAGTCGCAAAAAGAGGCATCTTGCATAATGGTCTGTGTCCGCACCAATTTCATTCGAGGATTGAACCCCTTGGTGAAGGGCTCATCCCGACAGCAGGAAAGGCAAAAGCCAAGTTCCTTCATCTGGGCTTTTTCATACAACTCGGCATAGCGGCAGCGGGTAACATCGAAACTGAGAGTCAGCTCCGTCTCTTCCAGAACGCGGATTGACATGGCATCGTCTTCGGCCCATACTTCTCTTACGATGCAGCTCAACTCTTTTATGGCGTTGCCGCCGTACTTCTCGGCCATTATCTTGCCGGCCTTCACTGCATCAGCCTGAACTGCTGCGGTAGCTGTTTCCAGGGCCTTGTCGTGGCCCATCACCGTGGCAAATCCTCTGATGAGACATGCGGCTATCGGTGCTTGAATCTCCCGACGCTTGAGATGATTGATTTCAAGCGGGTGCTGATCTGTGCCTTGGCTTTCCGGGTGACACTGGTTTTCCCTTACCATCACTTCTCCTTGCAGATCCGTGCGTGACCTATGGGATCGAGGTGATTTCATTCAACACGTTGTCCACAACAACTGGAGTTTCTAGATAAGTCAACGTGGGGGCGGAGCCGTATTTGCCGAGCACAAACGCTTTCCATTCCTCGTTATACAGACGCTCTGCAGCTTCGCGCGACTGCCATAGATAGATGCCACCGGCTCTATCCCCGTCCGGGGCAAGAAAGTAGTATTTGCGAATTAATCCGGGCATGCCCTGGTATTTGGGTGCCGTGCTTAAAAAGATGTCCCTGGCCTGGGTTATTGAAATCGGCTGGGGGAGTTTGAATTCAACAATTACTGTAATCATGGGTGTCTCCTCGTGAAAAGGGGTCGCCGGGTCCATATGAGCCCTGTTTCTTCTGTATCAAGATTCCGGTATGATGTTTTTTGTCTCTGGAAAAATATGGAGCAATACCGATTCAACGGCTTGTTTCAGTATGATTTCCCGATTATATCCCGGAAACGCTTACAAGAGAAAGAGAATTTTTTGGCCTCATCGCTGTTTTGTGTAGGTGACCCTCCCGAAATATCTAAAACTATATTTGAAATATCAACCATACTTGCATTATCAGGAAGTATTTTTTCCAGATTTTTATTCATGAATATTTCTGGTGTCCTTTAGAAAACGTGTCTCAGAATACTCGACCATAGGATAACATATCGTTGAGTCGATATATTCGTCAAAAAGGTCCATATCCGTGTAATGTTTCTTTCTCGTTCCCGACAGATGCTATGACTGAATTACGCTTCCGAACAATCTTTTGTCTGCATCGGTAGTTCCTAAACCCAACATATTTACTGACAAAATAATTAATCCCGGCTTCCAATGTCTGGGCTTACATTTTTCTGGTTCATTGGCCTAATATTACATTGAGTTGGTCAAAAATTATCGGCGCTGGATTTTTCAGGGGAAATACGTTATCTTCACTCCTAGAGCGTGTATCCTTTCCATTTTTTTGGTCTGCAGACTGTTTGGTGTAACAAGAGAGTGTTCGATGAATAACAGCATTGTAAAGTCGTTGATTCTGGCCATGATAATTCTGTTACTGATCCTGCCAGCCAATGTTCAGGCATTTAGGACGGAAACAAAGAATATCGTTGTGATCGGTTGGGATGCGGCTGAACGCAGCCGCACCAAGGAACTTCTTGAAAAAGGGGAACTACCTAACCTGGCAGCCCTTGTTAAGGAAGGTAAGCTACTGGATATTGACGTTGTCACCGGCGCCACAGATACCAAAGCTGGCTGGACGCAGCTTTTGACCGGTTACGTTCCTGAAAAGACCGGAGTATACAATAATGGTCGTTACGAGCCAATCCCAGAAGGATATACGGTCTTTGAGCGGCTGAAAAAATTCTTCGGCCCGGATAATATTGATACGATAGCGATCATTGGCAAAAAGTATCATGTCGATAACGATGCACCATACCGCAGTACCTTCGATGAATGGACCCGGCAGTTTTCAAAACGGCTGGATGAGATTAAGAAAATATACTCCAAAGCCAAGACTGATCCCGAACTCGCGGTATACCAGGAAGGTGGTCGGATCGTCGAAAAGGATGGCCAGCGGATGGTCGAGATCCCCGGCAAGCCCTGGTATCACGCCAGCAAGCATATAGATGTATGGGTCAACGGGCTGGAAGAGAATGAAAAAGTGGCTGAGCGGGCCGTCGCTGAACTGGAAAAGCGCAAGGATCACAGATTCTTTTTTTTCGTTCACTTTGCCCAGCCTGATCACCTCGGACACCATTTCGGCGAGAATTCAAAAGAATATACCGCAGGCTTCAAACTTGATGACAGATATTCCGGGGTCATCATAAACAAACTGAAGGCACTGGGGCTCTACGAGAAGACCCTGATTTACATCATTGCCGATCACGGATTCGACAAAGATAAAAAAACCCACCTTTATGCCCCTTTCGTCTTCGCCGGTACTAATGACCCGACAGTTGTCCGGAGCGAGGGAACCCGCGAGGATGTGGCCCCGACTATTCTGAAGAAATTTGGCCTGGATCTGGACAGGATCGAACCCAAGCTGGATGGATATCCGTTTGACATTCAGGCACCCGAGCGTAAGGCAAACTCCAAACTGACAGAAGAATTCCGCCACAAGTATAACTATATTGATAATAAGGAGAATAACTCAATAAAGGAGATTAAGTTCGATTGAGCTTACTAACGGCGGTCTCACGCAAATTATGTTGTGTTTTATCATCTATAAATTGTTCTGTGCTCTGCGTCTACCCGTCAACATACTGATAGTATGCAAAACTTTTTCTGGTATTGAATTCTCAAGTTTTGGATAACATAATCAAAAGTCTATCCTTTTGGCTCATCCAACAACTCTCTGACCTTTGCAGCCAGGTTCCTGCTCGAAAACGGTTTCTGGATGAAGTGGGCGCCCGGTTCCAAGACTCCGTGGTTGGAAATGACGTCAGCCGTGTAGCCGGACATGAACAGGCATTTCATCTCCGGCAGGATTTCCTGAAGCCGGGCGGCAAGATCCCTGCCGTTCATTCCGGGCATGATGACATCGGTGAGCAGCAGATGAATCAGGCCAGTATGCTGCCCTGCCAGGCGGATTGCCTTATTTGGCGTATCCGCGGTCAGCACCGTATAGCCTGCATTTTCCAGTATCGTTCTGGCAATCGCCAGAACCTGCGCTTCATCCTCTACGACCAGAATGGTTTCGCCCTGACAGATCGAAATTTCCGGCGCGGTGATTTCCGGGGTTTCCGTCTTGGTTTCTTGACACCGTGGCAGATAGATTCTGAATGTCGTACCCTGGCCTGGTTCGCTGTCGACATAAATGAACCCGTTGTTCTGCTTGACGATGCCATACACCGTGGCAAGTCCCAGGCCGGTTCCCTTGCCGATGTCCTTTGTGGTGAAAAACGGTTCAAAAATCTTATCCCCGGTTTCCGGGTCCATGCCGCAGCCGGTATCGCTTACAGCCAGCAGCACGAAGTTGCCTGGTACAATTCCCGCAGTGATCCGCACAGAAAGCCTTGTCTATGTTGACATTCTTTGTTTCGATAGCGATCTTGCCCACATCGGCAATGGCGTCCCGTGCGTTGACGCTCAGGTTCGCCAGAAGCTGGTCCACCTGGGATGGGTCCAGCAGAACCGGCCACAAATCTGATCCGGGCGAGAAGACCAGGTCGATATTCTCGCCGATCAGTCTGCGAAGCATTTTTAGCATGCTCTCCAGAGTTTCATTCAGATCGATCCTTTCCGGGGAAATGGCCTGTTTTCTGGCAAACGTCAGCAACTGCCGGGTGATTTCAACGGAACGTCTGCCAGCAGATACAATTTCCGCCAGGTCCGCCTGAAGCGAATCCTCGGGCGCCACCTTTTCCATGGCTATTTCCGCAAACCCGATGATCACGTTTAGCATATTGTTGAAATCATGGGCGACCCCGCCTGCAAGTCGTCCCACTGATTCCATTTTCTGGGCCTGGATAAGCTGTGCCTTCAGGTTTTCCTGCTCCGTGATGTCACGGGCTGTGGTGACAAACCCATTGATCTCTCCGTCTGGCCCAAAGTAAGGGGAGTAGGCGATGTCCATGTATTTCCGCCCGGCTGCCGGATATTCAACCCATTCCTGGTAGCGGATGTTCTCTCCAGCCAGGCAGCGCTCAGCCCTCGGCCTGATGACCGTATTGAAAAACGCTTCACCAAACACATCCGACTGTGTCCTGCCAATCACTTCGTCCGATGTCTTACCTAATTCCCTCAGAAAAGCCGTGTTGGCGGAAAGGTAAGTAAAGTTCTTGTCTAACAGCAGCAGCGTGTCCTGAGTGTTCGAAACGATATGCTCATATCTGCGAAGTTTCTCCTCCGCCTGTTTGCGCTCTGTGATGTCTTGCGCGACCACAGAAGCCCGAACCGGAATACCTTCCTTGTAGAAATATTTGGGATTGATGGAAATCCAGAATTCACGGCCACTCTTGCTCCTGGCTTTGAATTCAAGATTTGCTGTCACCGGTTTTCCGGCAGCATAGCCTGCCATTCTTTCTATGAATATTTTTTGACTCTCCTCGGTCAAAAGATCAAGCGTATTCATAGTCAGTAATTCATCCTTGGTATATCCGGTATATTCACACATGCTATCATTGACTGATAGCATTCGGCCCGTGGTCAAATCAACTTCATAGATACCGGCAGGCGCCTTTTCAAACAGTTGCCTGTAGCGGGCTTCGCTCTCTTCCAACAAAGCATCCGCCTGTTTGCGCTCGGTGATGTCGGTACAGATGCCGACATAGGCGACAATGTTTCCCAGAGCATCGCGCTGAGGGGCGGCCAATCCATGTACCCATGTAACTTTGCCTGCAGGGGTCTGGAAACGGTATTCAAACCCCCATTGGCTTTCGGATGCCACCATCTGCCGCCAGTTCGAAAAGACGGATTCCCTGTCATCGGGGTGCAGCCCTTTAGCCCAGCCGTTGCCCAAGGCTTCCTCCAAGCTCAGACCGGTCATTTCACACCAGCGCGGGTTGACATATTGACAGTAACCTTTGGAATTGCACAGGTATATGCCCACCGGCGCCAGTGCAGCCAGAGTGCTGAATCGCTTTTCGCTTTCCAGGAGCAACGCCTCGATCCGTTTTCGCTTGGAAATATCGCTAATCATGACGCGACATACGGTCACACTGTCGGCATTCTGGGCGGCAGTTGCTTCCAGGTGCGCCCAGAATGTTGTTCCATCCTGCTTCATCATACGCAGTTCACATGTCTGCGTTTCCCTCGTCTCAAAAAGCTGCTTGCGGTGCAGGTAGTAGAAGTCCTGGTCTTCTTTGCAAATGAACCGGGTAATCGGCTGCTTGATCAGCGCGCTTCGGACCACGCCCAGCAGATTGGCGGCAGTAAGGTTGCCTTCAAGGATCAGTCCCTTTTCCGATAATGTGCAATAACTCACCGGCGCCAGGTCGTAAAGGTTGAAATAGCGTGCCCGGGCGGCGTCCAGTTCCACCTGTGCCAAGCGCAGCTCCTCATTCTGCATCTCCAGTTCAATCTGATGCACCCGAAGTTCATGGAGTATCTGCCGAATTTCGTCGGTCGAGAGGGCCTCTATGTTTTCAGGCGACTGTGCCGCTTTTTCACGGGCGATCTTTTCGGCCTGTCTGCGCAGGTTGCCAACCTCAACAGTACAGTTGTCCTTGCCGATCATTATTAGCTCACCTCCGATATTACTCCGAATCTGGTTGTTCTAATTCCTCAAGGGCGGATTGCTATAATATCATCACATGGGGCATGTTGTTTTTTTCAAGTTGCGCTTTCTTGCCATATATCCTTGAGTCCGGCCATCTTGAAGTATACGAATGGTACCATTGATTATGCTGCCCCTCCGGCAGTCGTAATAATTTGCAATCTGAAAGCCGCAATTCCAACATATAACTGAAAATACCCTATGATAAAGCTGTCATGCCTGTCAAACGAATTGACGCATTTCCAGATAGGCTGCTCTGGGCGGGGAGCGGCTAAAACCAAGCGCCATAGGCCCGAAGTCGCGACTACAGAGCGTCGAACTGCTAAATCCTATCCTTCCTCGTCTGGGGTGCTGGTTATTTCATTTCTGCATCATGGAATAGAAAGTGTCCTGACCCGTGGCCAAGTGTTTGGGGTTCATAACCGGCACTGACTGATGGATGATGGATGGTTACGGATTGAAGGCGGCGCCAGCCGGAAGATCGAAGTGGCGCTTTCCGCTCAGTACGGATTGACACCTCCGGAAAAATAAAGGGGGCTATTTTTCAGGAACAAGGTATAATAAAACATTTGGAACATAAACCCGTGTGGCGGCACTACAGCGAGCCTTCATTACACTTAATGGATTGAGGGCGCATGAAAGGGAGGATTTATGATAAAAATCAGCCTCAAATATTCGACATCGAAAAAGCAGGAAGCGGCAGCAAGGACAGCGATTGAGTATGAAATCTTATATAACCCAAACCTGAACGGCGCGGAATTTAAAATTGGACGTGGTGATTTTACATGTATTGACGGATTGAGCGGCTATGATGGCGCTGCCCTCATGGGTATCGTTGATCGAGCGGTTCGGACTGCTTGAAGGGCCGACCATCGAAGCCTAAATTGAAATTGGTTGGTTGAATTCTCTCATACAAATATCAAGAGTTAACCATTTCAACGCTTTCAAGAAAATGGTTTTCTACCCTTTGCCGGGGATCCTATGATTTATTATTCTCCGGGCGTGATCCGGGATAAAAAAAGGTTACAGCGATTAACTGTAACCTATTGTTTTTATGGTGGGCCGTGTTGGAATCGAACCAACAACCTACTGATTAAGAGTCTGTCAAAAGCCATTTTCACCCATTTTCACCTACCATCATAAATCATATCGAAACTCTTGACATTATTACAAATAACTGCTATTTTCCCTTCACGTTTTATCACTTAAAATCACCTTGCGTTGAACGAAAATTTGTGACAGGTTTGTGACACTTTTTTACGGGGGGAAGCCTTATGAAATGGGAAAAAACGGACTATTCGGGCGTCTATGTTCGGGAAATGCAAAACGCTAAACACGGCATTTTAAAGGATTTGGCTATTTCGATCCGTTTTCGATTCAATGGCAAAAATTGTCAAGAGGTGATCGGGCGAGCTTCAGAAGGCAATACACCCAAAAAGGCTTTTTTGCTTCTTTCTGAGCTGAAAAATAATCAGAAGCAGGGAACCGGGCCAGTTACCCTACAGGAAAAACGCGAGCTTGAACAGGCGCGCAAAGAAGCCGAGCGGATCAAGGCCGAACAGTTTGAAAAAGAAAGCATGACGTTTTCCAGTCTGTTTGAAATTTACTTGAAACAACAGCAGGCTGACGGGAAAAAGTCATGGAAAGAGGAACAGCGGCTTTTTATAAACTGGATTCAGCCTGTAATTGGAAACTTACGGTTGCTTGACATTGCACCGATACATTTTGAGCGGATCAAGTCAAACATGAAGGCCGGCAGCAAGCGGAAAGATTGGGGGGGCCTTTCAGCACGATCAATTCATTATTGTCTTGCCATTTGCAGGCAGGTTTTCAACTATGGCCGGAAACAGGATCATTTTCATGGGGATAATCCAGTAAGCAAGGTAAAAAAACCGACAGCCGATAACCGTCGGATGAGATTCTTGACACATAATGAGGCGCAAAGGCTACTTGATGAAATCAAGATTCATTCTGTCTTGACATACCGCATAACGCTTTTAAGCCTGCATTGCGGATTACGTTTCGGGGAAATCGCCGGGTTGACATGGCAGGACTTGAATTTTCAGGATGACACGATTTTAATCCGAAATCCGAAAAACGGACAAACGCGAGTAGCCTTCATGACTGAAGCAGTCAAGGAAATGTTTCTTGAAATGGAACCGGGCAAGGCCAGAGATTTTGTTTTCCAGAACACCGGGAAAAATGAGCGGATGAGCCAGGTACCCGACACCTTTATGAAAGCCGTCAAAGCATTAAAATTGAATGATTCTGTTGATGATTCAAGGCTGAAAGTGGTTTTTCATACCTGCCGCCATTCCTTTGCTTCATGGCTGGTTACCGACGGTGCGGACTTGTTCACAGTACGCGAACTGATGGGCCACAAGTCAATAGCAATGACGGAAAGGTACAGCCACTTATCGCCGAACACGCTGCGAAAAGCCGTCAAGTCTATGGAGACCGCAATACAGTCGGTACCGGATGATGATGTCGTCCAGTTAAGGAAATGATGCCGTTCCGTTCGACAATACACAAAAAAAAGACAAGAAAAATCGTGCCAGGACTGGTGAATCATTTAAGGATGAAAGGGATGACGGGCAAGGAATCAACACCGCTTTTTGTTGGCAAAGTTTGCCATGTGTGTTATATTGAGACTGAACCCAAGCAATAAGGAGGCCTCACCATGGCAACTCTGAATGTATCAATGCCCGATGAGCTGCGGGCATTTATTGAAGCCCGCGTCAACACAGGAGAGTATCAAAGTGCCAGCGATTATTTGCGCGACCTCATAAGGCATGATCACGAAGAAATTGATCGGCTCTTGATGGAAGGGATTGAAAGCGGCAAAGCGACTCCGCTTGACATGCCGGCTCTAAAGAAGAAGGCAGCGGCATTGCTTCACAAAGAGCAAGGCAGATAAATGCCCAAAATCCTGATAACGTCCGCGGCGGAAGACGATTTGATAAACATATGGGTTTATATTGCGCGGGATAACCCCGAAGCGGCTGACCGGACTTATCAGGCTGCTGAAAAAACCTTTGAAACCCTCGCAGCCATGCCGGAGGTTGGAACTGTATATTGGACACAGCGGGCCAAGTTAAAAGGTTTGAGGTTCTTCCCCGTAAAACAATTTCATAACTATGTCATCTATTATCGAGAGATAGCGGATGGTGTTGAAATTGTCCGTGTCTTGCATGCTCGCATGGAAAAAAACAGGCGATTAGAACCAAAAAACTGATTTTTCTTCACCACCAAAGTTTTTCAAAAGCAAAATGCACCGGTCACGTGCTTCCTTCCATTTCTATTCGTTCAAAAATATTCATAAATGACGACTTCAGGTCAATAAAAACAACCATATTTAAACTTTCCCTTGACTATAGTTTGAAATTATGGCTATTTGATGACTATGGGTACTGAAACCAAGACAAAAATAAACCGCCTTATCAATCAGTGGATTACCGGCACCCCCGGTGCCGTTTCCTATCTGGTTGCTTCAGGTTTCGGTCGTGATCTGCTCGTAAAATATAAAAACAGCGGCTGGCTGGAGCCGTTTGGCCGCGGCGCATACATACGCTCCGGTGATAGGGTGGACTGGCCGGGCGCTCTTTATACACTTCAGACGCAGCTTGCACTCCCTGTCCATGTCGGCGGAAAATCAGCCCTTGAACTGAAAGGATATGCCCATTACCTGCCTGCGAAGCAGAACAGGGTTTTTCTGTACGGTTCACGAAGACTGATATTGCCGTCCTGGTTCACGGAAGATCGTTTCGGCGTTAAATTTGTTGTGACGCGAACAAATCTCTTCCCCGCGGATAGCCGCGAGGGATTTACCGATTTCAAAGATCGTGATTTTTCGATCAGAATATCGGCGCCGGAGCGGGCAGCCATGGAAATGCTTCATCTGATGCCCAAAGAAGTCGGATTCGACGAAGCCCGGTTGATCATGGAAAACCTGGTCACCCTTCGGCCGGATGTTGTTCAGGGGTTGTTGACGGTATGCCGCTCTGTAAAGGTGAAAAGGCTGTTTCTTTATATGGCGGAAAGGCAGGAACACACCTGGTTGTCGAAGCTGGATTTATCGAAAATCGATCTTGGGAAAGGCAAGCGGATGATCATACCAAATGGCCGGTTTGACACGAAATACCAGATAACCGTTCCCGTTGATCGTGAAGGAATACCAGCATGATCGATTCCGTATACTTCAAACAAGCAGAATTGCTCCTGCGGATCATTCCGTTAATTGACAGAGAAGCCGACTTCGCCCTGAAAGGCGGGACGGCTATCAATTTCTTTGTCAGGGATCTTCCCCGTATCTCCGTCGATATTGATCTCGTGTATCTTCCCATTGGCGAAAGGGATTTAGCCCTTCGTGATATAAGCGCCACGCTTGTCCGCATATCTAAGGACATCGCGAGCAGGATACCCGGAACGAAAGTCTTTTTCAAGAAAATCAAAGGGACCGATTTTTTAAGCGGCTTGTTTGTTCAACGACAGGAGACGATGGTTAAGATCGAGCCGAATCTGGTCATACGAGGTTCCGTATATCCGCCTGAAAGAAGAGTCCTCTCCCCGAAAGCCGGCGATCACTTTGAGATTTCCGTGGAATGTCAGATTCTATCGGAAGATGAATTATACGCAGGAAAAATCTGTGCTGCCCTGGATCGTCAGCACCCGCGGGATCTCTTCGATATCAGGATGCTTCTTAAATATGGAAACTTCAGCGCTGCCATGCGAAAGGCGTTTATCGTTTACCTGGTAAGCCATGACCGGCCCATGATAGAGGTTCTCAATCCGGGGTTTGGAGATATCCGGCCTGTCTTTGAAACCGAATTTCAAGGCATGACTCTGGAAGCCGTCACCTGCGAAGACCTGGAAAAGACCAGGGAAGAACTGGTTTCCACGATCGCAGGCGAACTGACCACTCAGGAGAAACAATTCATTGTTTCCATCAAAGAAGGGATGCCTCAGTGGGAACTGATCGGAATTGAAGGCGTTGAGAACCTGCCCGCTGTCAAGTGGAAACTCTTGAATATCGGTCGAATGAATCCCTCAAAGCATAAAAAGGCAGTTCGCAAATTGAGGGATTATCTGGGAGTATAAAGCGGCCGCTTATTTTATAGAAAATGACGTTTCAAAGATTGTCTTTCCTTGTACCACGGATAAGGCCGAAGCCCTGAATAGTTCAGGGTGATTAAATGTTTTATTAAATAATAGTTACCCTGACACGGTAGGGGTCGTTGGTTCAAACCCAATCGTGCCTACCAAACAAATCAAGGGGTTATGACGAAAGTCGTAACCCCTTTTGATTTTTAATTGGTAACCTACTAGGTTACCAAGATTCCGTGACCACTACCTTTTTGAGCTGATAAGGCTCCTGAATCCCATATCTTTCAATCAGCACATCGGTGATAATTTTTCCGGCTGCTGGAACATGAAAAGATGCCTCTCCTGCTATGCAGCCAGATCCATTCCGGTTTTTGCCTGGATCATGGCTTTTTTGATTTTGTTCAGTTCGCTTAACATCTGGTCCAAATTGTGGAGGCTGTTTCCAAATTCCCCTGCACCACGCGGGGGAGAACCTTTAAATCCTTTTCTGAAATTTCAATCAGCCATCACTTGCTCGCTTTTATATTTTATGATATTGTATTAAACTAAAATAAAATAATTTCTTATTATAGGATCGGTTCATAGGGCATGAAGCGGAATCTTCAAGGACATTACGAGGTGATATCTACGGTGGGCGAGAAGGTAAAAGCCTTTGTGCCTGCGCCATTGCCGCCGCAGCCGCCCATTGATTGGACGCCGGAATTGCGCAGCAAGTTCGACCAGGCGAATCTGGCCTTGGGACGGCTGGACAGCGTCTCCACCCTGCTGCCGGATGCATCGCTGTTTCTCTATATGTACGTTCGTAAAGAGGCCGTTCTGTCTTCCATGATTGAAGGCACGCAGTCATCGATTTCAGATCTGTTAATGTTTGAGCTGGACCAGGAGCCGGGCGTTCCCTTGCAGGATGTCCAGGAGGTCAGCAGCTATGTGGCGGCTCTTAACCATGGCCTGGCGCGTTTGGCCGAAGGGTTTCCGCTGTCTCTGCGTCTGATCCGGGAAATTCATGAAATATTGCTTTCAAAGGGGCTCGGCAGCAGGCAGTCGCCGGGGGAGTTCCGGCACAGCCAGAACTGGATAGGTGGCACACGGCCCGGTAATGCCGCTTATGTGCCGCCACCCGCGGAACAGGTGCTCGATTGCATGGGCAGGCTGGAGATGTTCATGCATGATCAGCCGGAACCCACACCGGTTTTGCTGAAAGCGGCCTTGAGTCATGTGCAGTTTGAGAGCATCCATCCGTTTCTGGACGGTAACGGCCGCCTGGGAAGACTTCTGATTACTCTTCTTTTGTGCGATCAGAAGACATTGCAAAAGCCGATGCTGTATTTAAGCCTCTATTTCAAGACGCACCGGAAAATCTACTACGAGCTGCTGAACAGCATCCGCCGAACCGGAGACTGGGAGGCCTGGCTCGATTTTTTTGCCGATGCGGTCATTGTTACCGCGAATCAGGCCATGGAAACAGCCCGGCAATTGATCGCGCTTTCCAAAGAAGATGCCGCCAGAATCAGTGAACTGGGCCGGGCCGGGCTGTCGGCACTTAAGGTCTATCGGGCGCTTCTGGAGCACCCCATAGCCACATCCGGCTGGCTGGTGCAAAAAACGGGCATCACCCCGGCAACCGTCAACAAATGTTTGAGCCATCTGGAGCGCCTGGGAATTGTTCGGGAACACACGGCACAAAAACGGAACCGGATTTTCAGCTATGTCCGCTATGTGGAAATCATGAATCTGGGCACAGAATTGCCCGGTATGTGAATATATAGCGGCAAGTGTGGCGCCTGTAATGCCAATTAAAAGACCCTCGAAACCGATGGATACACCAATCCTCAAATACTAGCGTTTTATATCCAGCGATGTATTTAGATCTATTTGTATTACAATTACATCTTAATTCAGAGGTGGATTATTTGATGGTCATCAATGACCGGCTCGTGCCGGTGGAGGTGAAATCCGGCAAGACAGGGTTTTGGCTCAGGAAACAATCGCAGTTATATCCATCGGTGGGTATCCAGTTGACCTGGGTAAAACGTCTCTTGACATAACGGTTCATTGATAATATTACCAACATAAACAAATAAGTGAAGGTAATTCTATCATTATGGCCAAAGACACGAACAGCCAGGATTCCCGTTTCGACAGGGCGGTTGCCGTCTTCAAGAACCACGGCAGAATCCTCCGCACGGCTCAGGCGCTTCGTTCGGGCATCCACCCCGGCACGCTCTACACCATGCGGGACTCCGGCGTGCTGGAGATGGTGAGCCGCGGCGTATATCGTCTTGCCGACAGCTCGCCGCTTGGCAATCCCGATTTGGTGACCGTCGCAACCCGTGTCCCAGGCGGCGTGATCTGCCTGATCTCCGCACTGGCGTTTCACGAAATCACCACCCAGATACCTCATGCGGTTCACGTGGCGCTGCCGCGCGGCGCGGAGGAACCCCGCCTGAATCACCCGCCTATCAAGACCTACCGGTTCACCGGTCATGCCTATACGGAGGGCGTGGAGACCCATAAACTCGACGGCGTAATCGCGCGAATCTATAGTCCGGAGAAGACGCTTGCCGACTGCTTCAAATTCCGCAATAAAGTTGGCCTTGATACGGCGGTGGAGGCGATTCGCTTCTACCGCGAACGCAAGCGCGTCAAGGTGGATGACCTCATGCGGTATGCGGCGATTTGCCGGGTGACAAAAATCATCCGCCCCTATCTCGAGGCGCTTTTGTAATGGCAGGGGTTCATCCGGAAGGCCAAGCTGTCCGACGCATCGGAGTCCTTTGAGGATGTCGTCGCAGCCGTCGAGGCGTTCCTCGAACCCATCGCGGCCTCTCTTGCCGAGGGGCGGACATTCCGTAGCATCTGGAGCGCTCCCGGGAGTACTTGAAAAACGGGAAAATTAATATACTGTTGGCATCCGGTGGCATAGTGCTCTTCCGAAAGCCGGGAATAATTTGAAGTTCGGAGGACCTGATTCCCGTCTCAGAAAGTCATTTCTGACTTTGCTTGATTGGAGTGTGTTTATGGACAAAATTGCAAAGGATTACAAATTCTTCAGAGATCATTTCTATCCAGAAAAAGAACCTGAATCAACTCCGGCAGTGAAACCATGTCCTTTCTGCGGAAGCAAAATATATAAAATCATAGATGAAAAAAGAGTTTGTGATCGTTGCGGTAAAGAGTTTGATCGATAAAAAGGGTCCAAGTTCGATTATGTTCACAGGTCCTCTCAAATGATGTGCCACGCACAGAGCCATCATTCTCGTTCGTTGACCTGCAATGATTCTTCCCATTTCATCAAGCTCGTCAGTCAGGCCTCTGCTCTCCAAAAAATCAAGCAGCTCCTGTTTGTAGCCGTATCCGGTTTCAAGATCCAGACCCAAGCTCTTCCAGCCAGTTGCTGAACGCTTCCCATTTTTCCCGTTCAGGACGGTCTTTGGAAACATAGCGTTCTTTAAAGTAAAGCACTTGCTGCCGCTCGGTTGAGCAATGATCGAACACTTCAATGACCTGCCGCCTCAGATTCACTTTGATTCTCTCCTGCAGTTCGGGTAAGGCCTTGCCTTCAAAATCATCATATTTCTGCAGAGAGACTTTGCCGGATTGCTTGTGTATCTTGACGATATCAACGTCTTTGAGATCCCCGTACAGAACCTCGGCGCACCCGACATAAATACGCAAAACCGGATGAAGCTCCTGAATCAGGCTTCTGTGGATAAAAAGGGCCTGATGATCAAGGAATCCAAACGAAGTGTCATCACAGAGTTTGGTGATCACATCCGGTTTGACATCTCTTCCACCTTACGGTAGATGAAGACTATCTATTGCTCTGAGCTTTATATTGAGTCCCTGGCGAGTGTCCAAGGCAAAACTGCAAAGTGGAATTCAATGTTCAAGATGGCATTGTACAATTTTTATACTTGCAGGCATCAACTATCTCCTATCTGAAAGTACGCAATGAATGATTCCATGATTTACCAGAAACTGGTTCGGGATCGAATTCCAGAAATCATCCGCAGTCATGGTAAAACACCACAAACCCGCATTCTGGGGCAGGTGGAGTTTAAAGATGCTGTTGCCGCCAAACTCCTTGAAGAGACTTATGAATTATACTCAGAATGGAAAGGTGGCAATTCAAATGGCATATTAAAAGAATCCGCTGATGTATTAGAAATTCTCCTGGCTGCTCTTCAGGAATATGGATTTTCGCTGAATGATCTCTTGGAAATGCGTCACAGCCGGGAGCTTGAGAGGGGCGGATTTAACGAGAAAATTTTCCTGGAACGCGTCGGTGAAAGCGATTTTTTTGCTCCGGACATTCAATCACATCCGGTTCTGATTTTTAATCCCAATCAGCAAAAACGCCTGATTGATCTCATCCGGGGTGAATTCGCCCAGAGTAAAACAGTTTGGATAGCATCAGCTTTTTACTCGCCGGGAATTACCAATCTGTTGATGGCGGATCTGGAAAATTTTCTGAAGCAAGATGGCTCACTTCGGATACTCCTGTCAACGATGGGCAATATCGTTCGCCCGGAATATTTTGCCCATTTGAAAACGTTTCTTCCGGATTCCGATCTCAGGGTTTTTCACCCACCGGACATTCCTTTTGATCAGAATCCTCCGGCATTTCATGTCAAAACCTTTCTTTTCCGCCATGCCGTCGGTAACGGTTCCATTCTGATCGGATCCTCCAATTTTACAGAAGCAGGCTTTACCCGAAATGTCGAGTGGAATTACTTTTCATCCGGAGAAGTCAATTTGCCAGTTTGAAGGGGTTTCCCCATTTGAATCGGCGGCTGAGCAGTTTGAGTTTTACTGGAGCACATCCGCAGTGGAAGTGTCTCAGAATTTCCTGGAAGGTTATCGGAAACGATTTCAGTTTTCTGAAATGGATCGCAGACATAGTCAGCCTGGGTCCGGTACCGGTTTGTTTGAAAAACAGAAAGGTTATGGGGTAAGACCCGTCAAGCCGGTTTCGCCCAATGCAGCACAAAAAGAAGTGCTTGATAACCTTGCCAGAATGCGTGGATATGGAATTTCCAAAGCTGCGGCAATTGCAGCAACCGGCGTTGGAAAAACATTTCTGGCGGCTTTTGATTTCAGACAGAGTGGTTGCCGGCGTGTTCTGTTTATCGCACACAGGGAAAACATCCTTTTCAACGCCAAGGAAAGTTTTGCCAGAATCATGGTGGACCATGATTTCGGGATCATTATGGGCGGCGGCATCGGGCTTACTGAGACGGACGATTCCGTATTCGCCATGATCCAGACCTTAAGCAGAGAAAACCATCTTGAGAAATTTTCTCCAGAGCACTTCGATTATATCGTCATCGATGAGTTCCATCACAGTGAAGCATCAAGCTACCAGAAAATTCTCAATTATTTCAGGCCTGCATTTCTCCTGGGTCTTACGGCCACTCCGGAGCGTATGGACGGCAGGGATGTGCTGGCCCTGTGCGACTACAACATTGCCTGTGAAATTCGCTTGATGGAAGCCGTTGACAAGGGTTGGCTGACGCCGTTCCAGTATTATGCCGTTTATGACAAGACCGACTACAGCCAGATTACCTGGCGGGGAAGCCGTTACGATGAAGCGGAACTGGATCGGGCGCTTGAAAATGATACCCGAACCGAAATCATTACCCGCAACCTGCTCAAATACCTTCCTGCCTCCGGCAAAATCAAGGCGCTGGCATTCTGTTCATCCATTGCCCACGCCTGCTACACGGCTCGAAAACTGAAAGACAATCACGGCATTGAATCCATTGCGTTGACAGGTGAACGCCAGAGGAGGAACGGCGTCAGGTCATTTCCAAACTTCAGAACGAAAAAGATGAGCTGAAGGTCATCTGCTGTGTGGATATTTTCAATGAAGGCGTTGATATTCCTGATTTGACCCATGTTCTGTTTCTCCGGCCGACCCAGTCATTTACCGTGTTTTTACAACAATTGGGCAGAGCACTTCGACTGTGGCCGGGTAAAGATTTTGCGGTGGCTCTTGATTTTGTGGGAAATTTCAGGAAAGCGCATGTCGCACCCCTGGCATTGACGGGCTTTACTTCTATCGAGCAGTTTGTGGAGTTCCGTAAAACCGCAGTTGGTTCAAGTCTGTGGGAAAGGCTGCCCAACCCCTGTTTTCTTAGCGCAGATACGGATGTTCGGCGCATCTGGGACGCTGAAATCCGCCGGGTGCTCCGCAGTGAGCTGAGTGTGGAAGACCGTCTCAAAATGCTTTATCTGGAGATTCTGGAAGATCTCGATGATATATCTCCCAGTCTGATGGATTTTCTGGCAAACCCGCACGATATCGACCCATATATTTTTATCCGGCAGTTCGGAAGCTGGCTCAAGGCAAAGCAGTTTTGCGAAGGTGTTCTACCGGATGATGAAAAACAAATTTTGAATACGACGGGCGAAAGATTCTTATCCTATATTGAAACCGATCTGAATCCGGTAAAGTCATATAAAATGGTGGTCCTGCTCACCCTGCTGGATTTGCCCGGAACCGAATGGCCGATTGAAGATATCGCTCACGGTTTTCTTTCTTATTTCCTCGATCATCCGGACAGAATCGTCGATTACGAAGATCTGGCCAAGAATCCGAATCCAAAACAATTTCCCGTCACGAAGGTGATCAGCAAACTTAAAGCCATGCCGCTGAATTTTCTCAGTAACACCCAAAATGATTTTTTCATTCTTGATAAAAGCACGGGTATTTTTCGCTTGAAGCCGGAAATGAATTCACATTGGAATAATATTGATTTCCGCCAGATGGTGAAGGATCGGGTTATGTTTGCGCTGGAACGGTATTTCCGGAATGGCAACCGGGAGAAAAGTCCATGGATCAGGGACCGGTAAATAGGGTTGGAAAGGCAGTTATTCCATGAAAATTCAAGAAGAGAAGGATAAGGGTGCCGAATGGATATTATGAGATCAATCTCCCCGCTATTTCAAGGATGATGTCTTTTTTAACGATTCGATCCCTCCACAATGAAGGAATGCCCTCGACCCCATAAAACGCCCCGGCCAGTTGCCCGTAGATCGCCCCAGTCGTATCCGCATCATCACCCAGATTGACGGCCATCAGGCATCCTTGTTCAAAAGATTCGCCGTGATGGAAAGCCCAGAGGGCGGCCTCCAGGGATGGGACGACATAGCCCTGTTCCCCGGATGTCCGGCGGGTTTTTCCGTTTGAAGGATCCGGCGGCAATTTCGGCTATTTCCGGAACAAGGGGGTGTTTCTGCCAGTAACCGGGAATTGGCGTATAATGATCGGACAGGAGGGTTTCCTTGGTCTTGCCGTCTATTGCCCCGAGAATCAAGGCGGCGAAATACCGGCAGGCGTCGATGGCGGCGCTTGCGCCGTGGGTTGTCCGGGAGCTTTCGCCTGATTTTTCGATGGCCTTGCGGGGATCTCCGGCAAAGAACAGGGGCACAGGGGCCAAGCGCATGAGGGAACCGTTTCCGGCGCTGTAAAAATCGGTTGGGCCGCTGAATGGATTTCCGGTTTCAATGAAGGCTGAGAGAGCCGCCCTGATCGTATTGCCGATATCAAAGCAAGTTCCCGTGCTGCTCAAGTAACCTTCCTGCCACCAGCGGACATAGCGTTTCATCTGGTCAGCCGGGTCGAATCCCCGGCATTCGATGAGGCTTTCCGCCAGGCACAGGGCCATGGAGGTATCATCGGTCCATTGGCCGGGCTTGAGCCTGAAGGGGCCGCCGCCGATCATGTCGGTGATGGGCGTAAAGCTGCCCGGTGGCTTGAACTCCAGGGTTGTTCCCAGGGCGTCGCCTACGGCCAGCCCGAGACAGGCATCCCTGGTAGCGCATTTGTACTGAAATCATCGCGCTTCCTTCCATCCCATGATGTACTGTTCCTGTTCCTTTGTTTCAGGCGACTTCCGATAGATTGACTTGGGACACTGTTTCCAAAGTTCATGTAATCGGGCAAGGGCGGCTTCTCCTTGGAAGCCATGCCGTGCCAGCCAGCATCCGACAATCATGCCGGTTCGCCCGATTCCGCCCCAGCAATGGAGATATACCATCCCTCCTTGCCCGATGTGGTGGTCAATCGTGTCAAGAATCGCTATCGTTACATCTGTAGAATCCGGTATTGAAACATCCCGTATTGGAAATCGCAGGTGGGTGGCCGTTTCAAGCAAATACGAATATGGCAGCAGATTGTCATTTTTATCGGTCAAGTCAATAAAGACCGTTATCCCCGAATGGATCAAGGCATTGATTTTCATCCGTGAGGATTCCTCGTCCATGTCTCTGGGATATTCTCCAGCGAGAAACATGCCCGGAACCACCCAATAACAGTTTTCTATTGGTTTATGCATTATTTTTATCTCAACGAGAAGTTCTCTTTCTGTATCATCCGGACTTACATGTTATTCCGAAAGATAACATGATTGACTGGTATTTCTACTGCAAGAGAAAGGGCAGGGGGATCCACTCCGTAAACCGCATAGCCCAACGATAAAAGATCAATATAGCTGGAAAATATCTCGTTGCGTACATCAAAGGGAAATGATATGCAAGAACGAAATGAGATCAGACTGGCGTATGAATCAAAAATTGACGGCACAGCCGAAAGCACCTCACATGTTGCGCCGGGGACATATCAAGGATTCGGTTGCGGTAAAATAACCCTTCAGGAGCGTTTCCCCTTATGTCTGTGAGATTGATCGCACAAGATTTGTATCGAATCATTCGGGAAGTGGAAAAGCTTGAAAAAGAGCTTTTGGCTGCTCCGGCTCAGAATCATGAGATATTGAAAGAGCGGCTCAGAAAGGCAAAAGCCGAACGGGACCTGATGCGAAGGTCTCTTGAAGGCCGCCGTTTCCTCACCACCTACCCTTTCACCGCACCCATCGTCAGACCTTTGACGACATATTTTTGGAAAATCATGGTCAAGATAATTGCCGGAGTCATGATCGCAACGGCAGCCGCCATCACGCCGCCCCAATCAACTTCCGCATAGGAAACGAAGTTATAGACCGCGATGGGGAGCGTCTTGGTTTTTTCCATACTGAGAACCTGGGAAAACATGAAATTGTTCCAGGAGAAAATGAACGACAGGGTTGTTGCGGTAATAATGCCCGGTCCTGACAGCGGCAGAATAATGGCAAAAAAGGCATATTGACGGGTTGCCCCGTCCACCATCGCCGACTCCTCCATCTCGCAGGGAATGGTGTTGAAATAGGTGGTCATGATCCATACCACGATCGGCAGCGCGATAAGCATATGGCTCAGGATCAGCGCAATATAGCTGTCCATGAGATTCAATCGTGAAAAAACAATGTACCAGGGTACAAGAAAGGAAATTCCCGGCATGAGACGCGCCAGAAGAATAAAGACCGCGAGTTTCTTTTGCGTGTACCGCGCAATTGAATACGCCGCCGGCAGCCCCAGTACCAGAGATAATCCGACGGAAACAACACCGACGATTGTCGAGTTGAAAAAGTATTTCAGAAAATCCTGCTCTTCGAAAACTTTCTGATAATTCTGAAGCGTCGGTGCAAAAAACAATTTCGGAGGCCAGGAAATAATATCGACCTGTGTTTTAAAGGATGATGAAAGCATCCAGAGAAACGGGAACAACACGATGAGCGCAATCCCGATAACGATGAGGTAAAAAAGTATGTCTGATATGCGTTTCTTGTTCATCGGGGACTCCTCAAATTTCCGAAGATTCGCGCAATTTCATGATTCCCAGACTGCATCCAAAAACAACAATGAACAGAACAACAAGAATGACTGAAGCTTGTCCCATGCGGAAATATTCGAAGCTGTATTTGTATCCCATGATATTCAGTGTCTCTGACGCATAGCCGGGGCCACCTCCCGTCATGGCGAAAATGATGTCGAAGGTTTTAAGTGCGTCGATCAACCGGAGGATCATTGCGGTCAAAATGACCGGCATGAGCATGGGAATCGTGACATATCTCAGTATCTGCCATTCACTTGCCCCGTCCACGTGCGCCGCTTCAAAAGGCTCGTTTGAGAGACCCGCAAGACCTGCAAGAACAATAAGCGTGATCATGGGTGTCCACTGCCAGACATCGACGATGATCAGTGAAGGCAGTACCGATGCCGCGCTCGATATCCACAGGCCCTGCGGCAATCCGGCTGACTTAAGTATGAAATTGGCAAGACCGGTTGTCGGATCGAAGAAGAGATTGAAAACAATTCCGACAGCAACAGGTGTTGCGACAAGCGGCAGAAGGAGAAGAAGCTTTGCCAGACTCTTTCCGACAAATGCCCGGTTGAGAATGATGGCGATTGCAACACCGAGCACACTTTCAATTGCCACCGCAAAAATTGTAAAATAAAAAGTCCTGGTCAATGCATGTAAAAAACGGGGTTCCGTCAGCACCCGGACATAACTCTTAAATCCGACAAAAGAAAGGGGAGAGCCGGAAGTCAGATTCCAGTTCGTAAAACTCAGGAAAAGGGTATATAGAACGGGAAACACCATCAGCATGGCGACAAAGATGATCGCAGGCAGCGGAAACAATATCCGCAGATTCCGTTCTGTAAAACTCGGCTGAATCATAGGGAGCCTTTGATATAAAAAATCCTTGCATCGACTCAGGTATTCAGGAGTCAGAATCCAGGAGCCAGAATGTTAGATGCGGGCCATTCTGAATTCTGACGCCTGAATTCTGTATACCTGAGTAGTTACAAAGCCTTAAAGATTACTTGCCGTATTCGCCGGTATCCTGAAGAATCTCATTCACTTTGGCGACTTTCTCTTTTGCCATTTTTTCAAGGTTGGCCGATTCGCCCTTGGTATTGATTGATTCAATAACCAGCTCGCCTATCAAGTCACGGGCTTCACCAACGGCACTCATGTAGGGACGGTCAAGCGGATTGCCGTTCTTGGCTGCATAGGCACGCGTTTCAACAAGACCGGGATTGACTTTGGCAAGAATCGCCTTGTCTTCCCAAACCGACGAGCGGGCCATGGTGATGTTGGCGAGCATTCCTTTGGCTGCAAGCTCTTTGCTTGTGGCCCACTCAAGGAATTTCATCGCAAGTTCCTTGTTCTTTGATTGTTTTGCAATGGCGATGCCCCATGAAGTCACGATGAAAGGAGAATTCATTTTTGGCCCGGCCGGAAAATTGGCAATCCCGACATTCTCTGCTGCTACCTGAGTCTTGGCAGGGTCGACGACCTGACCATAAAACACGGATGCATCCGTCCACATGGCGACCTTGCCGGCCTGGAACAGCGGCATGATGTTTTCCCACGACATTGAAGTGACGCCTTTGGGACCGTAGGTGCCGAGAATCTTGCCGTAAAAACGGATAGCATCGATTGCGGGTTTTGAATCAAAAACGGCAACACCATTGTCGAGGTAAAGCCCGCCATAATTGTAGACGTAGCTGGACAACTGGGTAACTGCGGCGGCACCCTTGCCTCGGGATGCGAATCCTGCAAGGTTATCCGAATTGATTTTCTTTGCTGCGGCTTCTAGATCTATAAAGTTTTCAGGAACCTTGAGTCCGGCTTCCTTGAGAACGTCTTTCCGGTAATAAAGAACCTGCCATTCGGTTACCAGTGGAACAAGGTAGGATTTTGGACCGAAGGAGGCAACGCTCATGACGTTCTTGGGGTAATCGGAAAAGTCAAATCCGGGGAGCGGTTCGTACCATCCGTTTTTGTAGAACATCTTGCCTTCCTGAAGCGGGCGGGTCATGAAGACATCGACGGATGATGATTTTGTTGCAAACTCGGTCGTCAGTTTCGTCGTGAGTTGTCCCTCCTGCAGACTCTCGGCATTAACCTTGATTCCGGTGGCGCTTTCAAATTCGGGAATGGCCGACTTCAGAAGATCACCGTAAGGATGGTTTGCCAAAAGCACACGAATTTCTTTTGTCTGGGCCATGGCGTTGATCGATAAACAGAGCAAAGACAGTACAACCAGTGTAGCAACCAGTAATTTTCTCATATACCCTCCGTCAATTATGTGAGAACTGCTCAAGCGACCTCATGAAAAAGCCGCATTTATCTGAAGCGGCACATTTCCGCCCCACGAATACAATAAAAATTAAACCAAAAAATAACCACATCACCGGCTGAGCGAAGATCCATCCTTCGGGTTTTCCCGGTTTTCACACAATTGCCCGTGACGTTTCCGTATCGAAAATATGGGTTTTTGACATCTTCAAATCCACCTCAAGAAGCTGTCCAACGGTCGGCGGGCAATCCGGCACCTCCATGCGGGCAACGATGGATTGATCCTCGCAGGTAAGATAGACAAAAATCTCCGATCCCAGGGTTTCGACCACATCCGCATGCGCCGTAATGGTGTTTCCGTTGCCGTTGCCCGTCGCAGCGTCATGCAAAGACATGTCTTCCGGACGCACACCGAAGATGACCGGTCGGCCGATATAGGGCTGGAGCCGGGAAAAAAACGTCTCAGGTGCCCGGACCCGGAAGCCGGCAGCATCAATGAACACGGCGCCATCTTCCAGGGCCACCTTCGCCTCGATGAAGTTCATCGCCGGAGATCCGATAAAGCCGGCGACAAAGCGGTTGGCCGGTTTCCCATACACCTCCATCGGTGCGCCGGTCTGCTGCAAGGCGCCGTTGTGCATGATGAAGATCCTGTCGGCCATGGTCATGGCCTCCACCTGATCATGGGTGACGTATATGATGGTGGCCCCCAGGCGGCGATGGAGTTTGCTGATTTCGGCCCGCATCGCTACCCGCAGCTTGGCGTCGAGATTGGAGAGGGGTTCATCGAAGAGAAAGACTTTGGGCTTACGGACGATGGCCCTTCCTACCGCCACGCGCTGCCGTTGACCTCCGGAGAGCTCTTTGGGTTTCCTCTCCAGAAGCGCCTGGATGCCGAGGATGTCCGCGGCCTCCTCTACCCGGGTGTCGATCTCTTTTTTGCTCATCTTCCGGATCTTGAGGCCGAAGCCCATGTTGTCCCGGACGTTCATGTGGGGATAGAGGGCATAGTTCTGAAAGACCATGGCAATGTCCCGGTCTTTGGGTGCCATGCCGTTTACGCATGTATCGCCGATGTATATCTCTCCGGAAGTCGCTGTTTCGAGGCCGGCAATCATCCGAAGCGCCGTGGTCTTTCCGCATCCGGAGGAGCCGACCAGCACCGCGAACTCGCGGTCCTGGATCTGGATCGAAAGATCGTCGACCGCCGTAACAGCGCCAAATCGCTTTACAATGTTTTTCAAGATCACACTGGCCATGTCACAGACCTTTTTTGCTGAATCGATTATGAGAAACCAAACGCATCCTAAGGTTTGACGATGACCTTCATGAGTCCCGGCTCGCCTTTGTGCAGCCGGTCAAACCATGACGCCGCCTCCGATAACGGCACGACCGCAGACATCATCTCGTCAACCTTTACCCGCCCGCTTGCAATCATGTCGAGACACGCCGGATATTCGCCTGCGGAAGCACAAGAGCCGTAGAGCGTGAGCTGCCGCGTCACAACGGCCTGCAGCGGCAATTCGACTTTGGACGAAAGATTGCCGACCAGGCCGACCTTGCCGCCCTTTCGCACCGCATGAATCGCCAGGTTTACCGTCGGCATGATCCCGACAACTTCAAACGCCATGTCGGCCCCGCGGCCGTGAGTGAGATTCATGACCTTCTCGATCGCCTCGGCCTCATCTGACTTTATCGCAAAATCAGCGCCCAACTTCAAAGCCATGTCAAGACGTGACCGGTCAAGGTCAATGGCGATGATTCTGCCGCAACCTTTAATGCGCAGCGCCTGAATGACAAACAGGCCGATCATGCCGCAGCCGACGACGACTGCGCTGTCGTTAATCTGGCCTGGTATGAGATTTACTGCATGGAACGCCACTGAAACAGGCTCCGTCATTGCGGCCTGCTCGAAGCTTAACCCATCGGGCAATCGATAGAGTACCGACTGCGGCACAGCCACATACTCTGCAAAAGCACCGTGCTGGCGATATTCGCCGCAGGAAACACCCAGGACCTTGCGAAAATCACTCAGGTTGAATGCCCCTTTCTGCGAATAAAAATCCTGCCGGGTCACTACCGTCGAATCAAAGGTTACGCGTTCCCCGGCTTTCCATTCAGTGACGCCGCTGCCGATCTGCTCGATCAGCCCGGAAGCTTCATGCCCCATGATGATCGGTGGAATCCTTCGACCGGTGCTGCCGTCCATGCCATGCACATCGCTGCCGCAGATGCCGCAGGCTTTCACCCGGATCAGAACGTCCTGGGGCCCGATTTCCGGCAGCGGAACGTCTTCAAAAGAAAACGTGTTGTATGCCTTCAGAACGAGCGCTTTCACGGTTTATGTCCTTAAAACTGGAATTATTTTGTAACGGTACCGATGCATAGGTGCTGTAGTCGAGATCGGCTGCCTCCGGCTTAAGCGGGAATTTAACCGGGGCATTTGTTTTCTGGGAGCGATAGATCGCCGTAAAAATTTCCACCGTTTTTCGGCCGTCTTCTCCGGTAACAAGCGGCTCACGATCATCCATAATGGCCCGCAGAAAGTCACCAATTTGCAGATGAAAGTAGTGATCCATCGCATTGGGCAGAGCCGAAAAAGAGCGCGCTGTCCTCTGTTTTCCACTGATCCAGCATGTTTTCTTCACCCGCTACCGTCCAGATATCATTCACCGGCGGTTCGAGAATCGACGATCTTCCGGCGATAAACATGGCGCCGCCGTCGGTTTGCACACCGACCGATGCGCCGTTCTGCCCATGAACATGAACCTTGCCGTAAATGCCGGGCTTTTGCGAATTGCTCACCACGATGTTGCCGAGCGCGCCGCTCTGGAAGCGAACAATCGCAACCGCCGTATCCTCCACTTCGATATAGGGATGATTGATATTTGACCAGACGCCGAAGAGCTCGACGATCGGGCCCATGAACCACTGCAGCAGATCCAGCTGGTGCGGGGCCTGATTGACCAGGACACCGCCGCCTTCCGCCTGCCACTGGCCGCGCCATGGGTCGCTCTCATAGTAATCCCGGTCGCGCCAGCCGAGCATCAATACCGTACCCAGAGCGGGTATTCCAATTTTCCCTGCATCAATTGCCTGGCGGACGCGCTGAACCGGGGCATAAAAACGGCGCTGGCACACGGTGCCGATCTTTACCTTGGCTTTCTTTGCCGCGGCCAGCATATCGTCGCAATCCTGCAGACTTGATGCCAGCGGTTTTTCCACAAGAACATGCGCTCCGGCTTCAGCGGCAGTGACTGCTGCGCTTCGATGTGCCGGGTGCGGCGTGCAGATAATCACCGCCTCGACACCGGCGGAAACGATCATCTCCTGAATATCGCTGAACCCTTGAACGCCGTACTTCTCGCCATATCTCTGCGCTTTTTCCTGATCGCGACTGTACACCGCTACAAACTGTGATTCGGGCGTTTTTGTCAGCGCTCCCGCGTGCAGGTCGCTGACTTTTCCACAGCCGATAATTGCAGTTTTGACTTTCCGCATCGTCAGTTTTCCTTTTTTTGTCGCGCCCCATGCTCTGAATTATACCTGACTGCCGGAGGATATTTTTCTATAATATAAAATTTATATACCGAACCTCTTTCAAAAGCAATTGCCTTTTGAGAAACTAGGATGGTTCAAGTTCATTCGTTTGAGAATGGCCTCGAATTACGAAAAGGCTTGAGAAGTTGCTTTGAGTATTATAATCAGGATCGGAGGCATCAGTCGTTGAACAGGATGGCCCCAGACGAAGGCTGTTTCATAGAGCAGGAAAAATACGGATGGCCCGATGGCCAGGCGCCAACCGGGCCGACGCGGACTTTGCGCTTACTCGCCGCTCTGCTTGACACAAAAACAACTGAAGGCTGAACAAGGGAAGGCAGCTAAAAATGCCAATAGAGATAAAGATATTCTCCGATTATATCTGACCCTTCTGCTACATCGGCAAGGGCATTGTCGACAGGCTCAAGCAGACTTACGATATCCACGAAACCTGGATCAGTTATGAACTTCACCCGGAAACGCCTCCCGAAGGGGTCCTGCTATCTGAAAGGTTCAAGGGACACGATGTTTCCCGAATGTTCGACAACCTGCGCCGGCGTGGTGAAGCGTTTGGAATTGTTTTCGGGGATCTCTCCGTCCTTTCAAACTCGCGACTTTCTCTGGAAGCCAGCGAATATGCCCGCGATATGGGGAAACATGCACAATTTCACGAACACGTATTCCACGCATATTTTACCAGAGCCATGGATATCGGAGACGCGGAGAAACTTTGTGATCTGGCCACCAAATGTGGACTCGATGCCATCGATCTGATGCATGCCCTGAAGGATCACCGCTATCAATCCCGGTTGGATGCGGCAAGGAAAGAAGGCCTGAAGATCCAGCTGACGGGCGTGCCGACCTATATTATCAATGACAGACACAAAATTGTCGGCGCTCAGCCGGTAGAGACGTTTAAAGATCTTCTGGAAAAGATTTTAACGGCCCAAGATTAAAGATTTATGAGAAAAAAATCACGTATCTTCTTTTAATCAGAGACCCTTATATGAGATAGAATATCTGTTCTATCGGGCGTTTCGGAACACCGATGGCAATGGCAAAGCGACATAAAATTCCAGGGCATGCCTGGCCCATTATCCACCAAGAGAGACCGATGCAGAAAACGTGACAGCAAATGAACTCTAAGATGGACGGGAATGAACTGTGCGTTTAAAGGGTGATTTGTCGCTGAAGGATATTGTTGAACGTTTCCCTCATTTTCCAGTCCGCAACTCCGGCTATTGTCCGGCCGCGACCATCTGTGCAAGGGACCTTGCCATTTTCTGGACAAAGGTGTCATCCGGCATGCGGATCGTCATGCTGAGGCTGCCGTCGTCATTTTTTTCCATGCATTCATTTAGCTTGGATCTGAAGGCTTCGGTAAGGGAGACGATTTTTTCGGTTTCATCACTGCTTGAGAACATCTCGCCGATAAAGGCAAATGCCGCGCCCACCAATTGACCGCCTGCGGCCGCCATTTTCTCTTTTTTCGCCAGGAGTGCGGCCTGCCTTTCCACCTGGGCCTTCATGCTCTCGTCTTCGGCAGCCTCGGGTTTGGCCCCCAGCAGGACCTCCAGCCTGCGTTTGAGCTCCTCCATGCCCGTTGTCATGTTGACCTGGGTGATATCCGCTTCCGGATCGAGTACCGCCAGCGCGAGTTCATGCTTGGTCGAGAGGGTCGTGAGCAAACTTTCCTCCAGCGTATCCACTGTCACCAGCAAAAACACCTGCACCGGACGCTTCTGGCCCATGCGATGGGCGCGGCCGATGCGCTGCTCCAATACGGCCGGATTCCAGGGTAGATCGACATTGATAACGGTGTTGGCGGCCTGAAGATTCAATCCCGTTGATCCGGCATTGGTGGTGATAAAAAGCTTGCAGTCGGGATTCCCCTGAAACTGCTGCACCAGGCCCTGGCGCATCTTCTGCGGTACGGAGCCGTCCAATCGGACGTAGTTCAGCTTTCGGGCTTCCAGCAACGGCTCGATCATGTCGAGCATCCCCGTCCATTCGGAGAAAAGAACGATCTTGCGATCCTCCTCGTCAGATAGCTGCTCCAGAAGCAAATCAAGCTCCTTTAGCTTGCTCGAGTAACCCGGCGCTTGTTTATCCACCAGGAATGTACTGTTGGCGCATAACCGGCACATTAAAAGAGCCTTTTGAAGCCTCAGGAGATCCATCTCTGAAATGAATTTCTTTTGGAGGATGATTTGAATGATCCTGCGATGGGCGCTTTCCACGCCGAGCTGCTCGTCGGTCGGCGTGATGCGGATCACCTGAGTGGTCCGGGGCGGCAGATCCTTGATGACCGAGGCCCGGGTGCGACGCAGCAGAATGGGTTTTAACCGTTCGCGCAGATCGTCAAGATTCTTGTATCCCAGGAGTTTTCCCTTTTCATCGACCATCCGGTGCCGGTTGAAAAATTTAAACGCCGGCCCCAGACGCCGGTCATCAATAAATTCCACGACCGAGAAAAGATCATCGATCCGGTTTTCAAGCGGCGTGCCGGAGAGCACCAGGGCGAACGGAGATCGCAATGCCTTTATCACCCGGCTCGTCTTGGCTTCCCAATTTTTGATCCGCTGTCCCTCATCCAGTATGATAAGATCCCAAGGCACCTTTTCTATGGATAAAAAATCCCGCAGCACCTGCTCGTAATTGCAGACCGTAAAAAAGCTGTCGTTCTCGTACTGGGCCTGCCGGTCCTTCACTGCCCCCAGGATGAGGCAGGAACTGCGATGGCTGAATCGCTTGATCTCAATGCGCCACTGGGCCTTCAAGGATGCCGGGCAAATGATCAGCACCTTGGAAACCGAGGCGTGACGGGATAGAAATTCGGCAAGCCCGATCCCCTGGATGGTTTTTCCAAGCCCCATGTCGTCGGCCAGAACCGCGCGGCCGGCCCCAGCGGCAAAAGCAATGCCATCCAACTGATACGGAAGCAATTCGGTTTTTAAAAGGGTCTTTCGCAGCGGGTGATTTGCCGGATCCTTGCGGATGCCGGCGACCTCATCGGCCATCCGGTCCTGAAACAGCCTCCGGTTGATATACTCTTCGGCATCCGGATAGATAATGACCGAAATCCCTTCATTTTCGACATGACGGATGCGGCTGATCAAGTCCTTCATGTTTTCAATGGGTTTTCCTTTCAGCGGCAACAGATGTTTCGAAACGACGGGATCGAGGGTTTCCGGCATCAACATTTTCAGTTGCGTTTCTTCTCCATACTGAAGGTAAAAACAGATATCCTTGATTTCAGCAGGGGTCTCCCGGATCTGTTTGTTGAATTTTTTTCGAACGCTTTCCAGGGCAAAGAGAATGTGCTTGCAGGTGCCGAGTGTATTTTTGCGAAAATCCGGACATGAGCAATAGGATTCGCCGGGTTTCCAGCCGCGTAGCGCAATCCGGTAGCTTTTTCCGGAAACTTGACTGGTGACGACGTAATCGGTCCACAATTCAGGCAGATTCATGGACACCAATCGCATCTTTTCCTTTAGCGCCCGTTCTTTTCGATCGGAGATGGCCTGATCGATCAGCTCGGCTTCGCTCAGGCTCTCAACGGGAACTCTCTCGGGTGGGGGCGCTGCCAACCCCAAAGCCATCTTCTCCTCCAGAATCAACGAAAGGGCCGCGCCCTGATGCTCGCAGATCACAGGGCAAGCGCTGCAAGTCATCCGGATTCGCTGATGCTTCAGCGGGTCCAGCCGAATATCAACGATCGTGCCTTCAAGGTTCAATTGAAAACTCTCGTTGTCGAGTGCCACCTGTTCGAAAACATCGATATCGAATTTCCCGCCCGCCATCAGCAATTCTTTTCCCTGAGTGCCGAGAAGTTTTGTGGCCTGAAGATAGGTCAGATGTGACAATTTATCCTTCAGCGTTCTCATATAACATCCTCCGTAACGATTAGTTGTCATGCATTTGTTTCCATTAATTGCATGAGCCAGTTATCAGGTTCAAAGAGTAAAATCAATCCCTGTAACGGACAAACCGATTGACAGCAGACTTCCCGCTGACATATTGTGTCCGTGTCGACTCGGGGTAGGTGAGCCGGAGTTCTCTTCAGGCAATTTGGGGATCGCGCAGTAAATTTGAGGAATCGATCATGGAAAACGTATTCAAAATCCCCGTCAATGTCAGATTCCGTGATATTGATGGCAGGGGACATGTGAATAATTCAGTATTTTTCAAGCGTTGTCTGGCTTGAAAATTGCTTGCTGGCAACAATTTCCACCGGGCGCACCTTAATTTCTATAGCTTGAAGGGGATCAAAATATTTTAAAAAATATGCGTTGGTACCAATTTTTCTCTTGACATGCAGTAAAAAATAATTTTTTGGCCGATTTTTCATAATCTCTAACAATAATAAGGAGTTATGAAAATGCCAAAAACTTTCTACCCTCACGAGAAAAAATTCTTCACCCCTTCTTTATGTGACTTGCTCACTCCGATTCATGCCATACCGGGTGGAATCCCCCTGTTATTGGCACGAGGCAATAAGCCCTTGGAACTCAGCTTCGAACAACAGCTTAATGCACTGGTCTATTTCCACCTTGAAGAACATACTTCAGGGTGCCACCTGATTCAGTGTATTGACGAAGATGATTTCGCCCGCGATTTCGTTTCGGGTTCAAAAGGGATTAAAAAAAGCACCTTCTTTGAAGCCATCAATTCCAGAGGGCTGGAACAGCTCCGATACATCTACGAACAGCTTCAAGTTCAGGCATCTGCTTTTTTACCTTCTTCACATACTGACCTGGGAAATCTTGTTGCCATCGATGGCACCCTGATACAGGCAGTTCTCTCAATGCACTGGGCCGATTATAGAAGCGGTTCAAAAAAAGCCAAAGTCCATTTCGGATTTGATGTCAACAAGGGCATCCCCTACAAGCTATCTCTGACCAATGGCAAGGCAGGGGAACGCCCCTTTGTCAGCCAGATACTTTCACCTGGCCAGACCGGCATTATGGATCGCGGTTATCAGTGCCATAAAACCTTTGATGAGTTGCAGGCTGAAGGCAAACACTATCTATGCCGCATAAAGGCAAATACCGTCAAAACCATTATCCAACCGAATCCTGTTCCAGAGCATAGCATTATCTTTTACGATGCTATCGTCCTTCTTGGTACACCCGGTGTTAATCAGAGCGAAAAACCGCTTCGCGTTGTCGGTTACCGCATCGGACAGGTAAATTACTGGATAGCGACAGATCGCTTTGACTTGTCCGCCGAGCAAGTTGCCGAGGCATATAAGCTCCGCTGGGACATCGAAACATTCTTTGGCTGGTGGAAACGTCATCTCAGAGTCTATCACCTGATTGCCAGAACAAAATACGGTCTGATGGTCCAAATACTTGCAGGATTGATTACCTATCTTCTGCTGGCCATTTATTGCCATAAACATTTCAATGAAAGAGTTTCCATCGCAAGGGTCAGACAACTGCGCAATCAAATCAAAAATGAGCTGCGCCACACAGGGTTTATGGCTTCTGAGCCAGCCCATACCCGAGAGAAATCGGGCGAAGACCTACACGCAAAAACCTAACCGGACAATGCTGATTTTATCCAGTACTAGCCTTATTAAATTGGACGGCCAGGAGACCAGAAATTTGAATTTTATGCCGATCAATCTCAAAATTGCTAGCCTCGAGGAATAAATCCATGTTTTTTTACGAAGGCAGAAAATGACGCACTTTGTGGAGCCGGGCTATTGCTATTCGCTCAAATGGAAGGTGGGATACATTCTATAGCGGACCATCTCAGTGTATTCTGTAATCGTATTCGAGCAATATGGATTGAAGCCGTGGGGCTTCAAAGGTCGCGCACACCTTAATGAAGGCATCGAGGAACTGAGAAGATCAGGAGCATATGATTCGTGGACAAAATGTGACAAGTGCCATAAAGCATTCTCGATGGCACTAAATAAGCACACTGTAAATTTATTCCTGAATTACTGGAGAGATAAGATAGGATATGAGGATTTTATGCTGTGCCGCGAATGCGGAGGCGAAATTGAAAATATTCCCACTGGTAAATAGGTCGCCTGAGGGGGGGAATTTAGCTCTAAGCCGCTTTGTATCGAGAGCACATCAGGCCGCCTCTGCAAATGGATGAGTAAGATTTATCAAAAGCTGAAGCGGCAACAGTCGTAGACCTCTTTTTCGAGAATATGGCGGATGTCCTTGCCAGGGGGGATCGGGTGGAGATCCGGGGTCTATGCAGTTTTTATGTCAAGAAATACAAGGACTATGTCGGCCGGAATCCAAAGACTGGGGAGAAAGTGCCAATCAAACCCAAGAAATTGCCGTTCTTTCAAAGCAGGGAAGGAACTGAAGGAGAGGGTGAATCGGTAGAAATAAATTGGAGCGAGAGAAACGCTGATCATGAAACCAGGTTCACGGGATATCAAGGTTCAAATTATGGTTCCCCGATGCGCCAGGTCAAATAACGTCATAACCCGATGTCATTTTTTGGCCAGTATCAGTGCCTGGTTATCCTTGATGATTTTTTCAATTTTCTTCATCAGGGCGCCGGCAGAGCTGCCCGTGTAATTTCCGGGTAGTTCGGTTATCCAGGGATCTCCGGCGGAACCGGCAGCAAGCAGCGCATCCTTTGCCGTTATCTCGCCGTTAAGTATTGCATCCCACACAGCCTGTCCCACATTGGCCGTGGAAAGCCCGGTGCCGGTCACAACGATATCGATAGCCATGTTGCCATAGGCTGAAATTGTCGCTTCGAGGGACCCGGCACCCATCAGGTCAATTATCATGTCAGCGATGCCCTCTATCGTTGCGGCAAGCCCGCCGCCTCCGGTAAGGTCAATGCTCATGTCTGTTTGCCCGACAATGGTCGCTGAAAGCCCGCCGCTTCCGGCCAATGCCAGAAGCATCGAAACCACAAGCCCGGCATCCGCTTCAAGCGTTCCGGCGCCGGTCAGGTCAATCGTCATGGATCTTGAGGCGTACAAACTCGCTGTAAGTGCGCCTTTGCCGGACATGCCAAAGCTCATGTCCCCTGCTGCCTGGGGAGGGTAAAAAGCCGCTGGGGGGTATCCGCCTCGCGGTATCGCCTCTGTTGCCAGTACGGTTGTTTTTCCGTCCTGGCTCCTGGTATTGCAGTGCGCGCTATACCGCGCAAACACCCCCGGTGTCCGGCTCATCACATCCCCGATAGGCCGGTGAACCCCGAGGTTCAATCTGAAGTTGCTGCCAAGAATCCCCATTATGACCACCCGAAATTCAGGTCAAAATCAATGGCGGCGTTGGCAGGAGTTGCAACACCGGATTTCAGCAGCCAGTAAAGCGCCGCTCCGTCATCGATCCGCGGGTAAGTCGGGTACATATTGCTGGTAAAATCCACCATAACGGCTTGTCCCAGTACCTGAACGGGGATGATTGCCAGCCGCCGCACCAGCGCAACCGTGTACATGCCGGATGTGTAAGTGGCATTGTTGCGGATGGTTTCAATCGACCGGATACCGGTGTCCGCCGCCTGGAGCGGCACAAAAGGCCCGTACTTGCCCGCTCCGGTTGCTCCGGAATGCAGAATAAGGCTGTTTGTCGCAGCAGTCTTACCGATCGGAAGAGACGGCGTTGATGGTGTTGCCCGTGAATCCGATGCCGGCCGCATTGGTGTATCCCAGAGAAAGGCCAGGGGTTCCGGCGCCGAGCGGTGTTGCCTGCGGGTTGAAGAAAATCGCATTGACCTTTGCCCCGTCCGTTGATCTGGGAAGTACGCATTTCAATGTATGGGTTCCGGACCCGCCGTCTGTGTACGGCACAACTGTTCCGGCAATCGCATTGGCAAATGTGGTGGCAACTTTTGCCGTTGTGGCGGACTGACGAACAAGCCAGTAGTCGGTGTCCGGTTCCAACCCGGTCGGCAGCGTTCCGGTCGTTGTAAACCGCACCTTGCTGAAATTCTGCCAGTCCTGGGCATAGGTCAGCAAAAGCCCGCTTGCATCAGATGCCGTAAACGGCTCTCCCCATATCGTGTTCTGTGCCGTGGTTACGGTGACCGGCGTCACCCGTATCCAGCCCAGCACATCCACCAGCATGGCCGTTGCCGGTACGACGGTTGCAGCGGCCGTCACCGCAAGCCCTGCTGTCAGCACCTTGAACCCGTCACCGTTTGGACCGATATTGCCGCCATGGGCAATACATCCGGCATTTGCGGTCTGGTCGCACAGCGACTGGAAAACCAGGCTTGTTCCGGTATCGAAAATCGCGTCGGCTTGCGGGTACCCGCCGCCGCGGAACATCGTATGCCATTCCTGTGCAACAGCCGCCGCTGTTGGATTGGTTTGTTTGGATAGAAACGTCGAGAACACGTTCCCCGAGTTGGACATTTTGCTGATTTCATCGTCTTTGGATACGAACCCGCCCATAGTCGCCGTCCCCTATATTTCTTCCCAGATAGTTGTCAGATTGCCGTGTATCGTATTGGTGATGGCGCCGGTTCCCGTCGCCGCAGGTTTTAAGATAAAATTCAAGTAGGCATCGTTTCGGATTTCCGGCAGCATGCCGAAATGATTCCAGAGATCATATTGACATGGCGCTGTTATCTCGTAAATCGGCAGGCTCACAAGCGGTTTCATCAGGCAGATGCAGACAATGCCGACATCTTCCGTGAAAAATTCAACGGTATCCACTTTCTGCACCCCGTAATCTCCGCCCTGGAGCGGGATAAAGTCTCCGCAGACGCCCGCAAGTGTCGGCGCCGATGTGGCAATAGCGCCGGCTGTCACACTGCTGTTCAGTTTTACAATCGGGGTCAACCGGCCGGCTACGCCGTCCTGATTGGTGTAACCCAGCTGCACTGTCGCACCGCCGATGTAAGGGAACTGGATGATCATGGCAATAAAGACCCCTTCTCTTGCCGCGTATCGGGGGCAAGTCTGCACATTCACCAGTTCCTGCAGCCCTGTTTCCATCCCGATGTAAGGATAACACAGCAGGTAATCGCAGAGCCTCAATGTCGATGGCGCCAGCGCCGCCGTCACCGTCATCAGATCGACGATGTGTGATAAATTTTCGGTATCCGGCGATTGATGGTCCGTGATCCAGGCCCTTGTTTACCGTGGAGTGTGACATCACTGTCGCCTCGCCGGGGGCTCCCAAAAAATACTGCGCTATCGGGTTGCCCGGCAAGCCGGACAGATCCTGGGCAAAACCGGCCGCTGTGTTGACCGTGACATTCTTGTTGAAAGACCGGAAAAGAACCCGTCCCTGGTCATGCGCTTTTTCGATTTCCGCTTGCGTTTTCAAATGGATCTTCCGGTAAGGTATGATAAAATTGCCGGATAGTCAGCCGGACCTTGACCTTTGTCTTTTGGCTTTGCGTCAAATCACCTTTTCCGATCAGTGTTACCTTGCGGTTCGCCCAGATAATGGCATTGGTATGGCTGCATTTAAAAATCTTTTCCGGTTCTCCCCCGTCCACCGGAGTACACCGTGACAGGCTAACCACAGACAGAGCATTCATAAAGCGGCGGAAATACTTTTCTGCAATCTTCATATCTCAAGTCTCCGTTATCGTAATTGCCCCAGCAGGAAAACGAGGTTGAATCTGATTGCTTACCAGAATCTGGCTGTTCAGGTCCCCGTAATGAAAAATAACACCGGCACCGGCAGCCTTTCCGGTTGCCGCGCTCTTGATCGTGGCCCCTGCTGCGCCGCATTGCGGATATTCGACGCCTGCCTGGTTTCGTGTTACCCCCCCGGAGGGTTCTTCCCATCCCGCAGTTGATCTTGGGATAACTTGCCGTTCATAGTTCGTGTATGCCGCCTCATTTGTGGCCAGCGTTGATGCAGGCCCGTAACTGTCAGTTGCCAGCGCCATGTGTATGTTTGTTATTGGCGATGAAGCCGCGTTATCGGCAATATTGGCCCAGGGTGTGGCATTATAGATAAGCGCTAAAATACTGTTGCAGACACTGGTTGATTTGGGCATTTTTGTTCTCCCTACGTGACGATTATCTGTGTTATTTCGCCATTTTCTCTTACAATTGTTTTCGTGTATGTGCCGTCATAAACAGATACTATTTCACCCGCAACCCGGTTGATGGTTATGGTTTTGCCGCCTTCAAACGCCAGGGAGCTTATTTCGCCGTCTGTCCGGTTGATTGTGAATGATTCCTCATCAACCGCGTGGGTGTGGGGCTCACCGTCGACATTGTAAGTTTGTCCGGTCGCGATATCCAGGTAGTCGCCTGCGACCGATCCCCTGTTTTAAGCCGTCAATTATTACCAGTGGTCTTCGATTCGCCATCTCGCACCGTTTTTTTAAGGAATCTGGACCGGATCATCCGGGGAAAAAATAATTTCAGTTGCGGATACCGCCTTCCCGAGCCTTTGCACGACGTTTCCGGAAGCCGATGGGGGAGTAGTCGCCACACCCTGGCCCGCGGTCGTTGAAAGCCAGTACATTTCCCCGGGTGTCAGCCCGCTCAACTGGTTATTCATTTGCGATATACCGTAAACGGTGGCTGGCCCTGCGCTTTCTACAGCCGCCAAAACAAACCCGTGCGCCTCTTTGCCTGCCGTTGTTGCATCCGCTTTCCGGCATTTTGCACCTGTTGACCCATAAATGTTCACAAAGTCACCGGCGCCGAGTGCTTCAGTTGCTGTGATAACTGATGTTTCCGCCCCGATACCGACCGGCATCATGGTATCTGATATTTTTCCGGTTGAATCGAGCGCAACCAGTTTTCCGGCATCCCCTGCGCCGGCGCTTGTTTGCAGTGCCGCCACCAGGGTTTTGATTCCATTTAAAACAGTCAAATATAGATTTCCCGCCATAGCACCCTACCTTTCGATAAATTCACTGATTGTTATAAATATTGCGTCCGCACCTGCCACATGCCCGAGCGGTACAATTGCGCCGGTTTCGGGAACATCCTGCACGATCAAGCCGTTTATTCCTAAAAACAGTCCCTTTTCAGGGTTCCAGTTCCAGCTTGAATCTTCAAGCCTTCCAAATGGTTTTACGGTTACCGTTGCGCCCTGGATAGCCGCCCCGGTTGATATACCGATAACCGTTTTATACCGGGACAAGTTGTCCGCATAAACCGCCATCCCCTGGTCATCCGTTGCGATAACCCGCTGCCCGCCGATGGCCACGGCTGCCGTAATCGACAGATCCGCGCTATCCATGCCGGGCTTTCCCTGTGGTCCGGATTCGATAAGGGCAATCTGGTTTATTACCGGTTCGGGAGTCAGCACCTGGAGTATTTGAACCGGACCGGTTTCAACCCGTTGGATCTGTTGCACCGGAGAAACAAATGCCTGCACGACATTGGGATCCGGAACAACAATTACCACCTGGTCAGATTCCTGAACAACCTGGACGACTTGATCTTCTGCAACAAAAACGTTTGTCATGGCACAGGTTTCCTTGCACCGGAAGCAAGCAAATTCACTGGCCCGAATTGCCGCAGTACCGCTTCCCCTTCCGGAGAGTACAAAAACAGATTATAGACCCCGATCAAATCCTTGTGAGCAGCACAAAGCCCCCAGGTGTCGTCATCATTGATATACATCCGGTAAATCCCGCTGGCAGGGTCTTCATTCAGATAAAGCCCGGTGTTACAATCCGGCTCCCAGGGGTCTTCCTTGTGAGGCAGCGCGATTAAAGGTGCCGCATCGGACATCTTCAACCGGAATTCCGTCAAACTCGTGTAACCGGTTAAATCAACCGGCGTCAAAGGATTGCCGGAAGACCACTGGTATTGCTGATCGAACGTGCCGCCTTCTGTGATAGTTATCAGATGCAAAAAATTGTAACAGCTCATATTTGTGTCCTTACTGGGTACCGGTAGAACACAGGCAGCTTTTTATAACCCGTCCAGCCGCCCAGTCTGACCCCCCAGTACATCGGTTGATATATCCACCACGGGTTGCCCCGTGAAATCATTGCCTGCCGGAACAGCTCGTCGCAATCCTCCCTGGGCAGGTCCGGTACGGCTCCGATGCTGTATAGGTAATCATGCAGGACGGCTTCCCGGTGTGCGCGATCCCCCCAAGCCACATAGGCAATCGGCACCCGTGGTACCGAAGCCAGGTCCGTTTCAAATCCTTCCGGGACGGTTATGATCCGTTCGCCGTCGAAATAAACAAGGGGTTCCTCCAGACGGTAAACAGTTTTTCCGCCACACGTTCCGATGTCTTCAATCTTTAATGTACTGGCAAATCCGCCCATAAATCCGGTTCCCCTTTACTGAATTGTATCTACTCAGGTGAGCTGTTAACCATCTCACTTTGTGCCTCTGTGCCTTTGCCACTTTGTTCCTGCGCTTTAACTCCGGAGCGTAATGCCCTTTCTTTTCTTAAATGGTCGTATAAGAAAACTCAATTTGTGGCCTATGGCGATGGCGGACCAGGCGCCTTTGTTTTTCAGGACGGCCAGGCTGTCAAGCATCACCTGCTTGACGTTGTAAATATTGTGCGTCAACTGAATGTAACCGTTTACAAGCTGTTCCGCGGTCATTTGCTTTGGCAGGTAAACGACGTGCCGGTTATCGTAATGCTCCCAGTTGGTATCGGTTATTCTGCCTTCGGCAACCATGCGTTTTCCAAGCACGGTGTTTGGGTAAGGCACCAGGATATTCACCATGGCGGAATCGATCCTCGATTTCTGATAACAGTCATAAATCCGATCGAAGACATCAGGTCCGTCACTGTCAAGCCCGCACATGAAGTTGCCCTGAACGACGATCCCGTTATCATGCGCGCATCGGATGATATTCCTCAAGTTGGCAACCATGTTGCCCGTTCCTTGTTTTTTCAGTTTCGCGGTAGGCGTCTCCACCCCGAGCGTGATCCACCTCACGCCGCCGTGTGCCAGGTGCGGGATCAGTTCCAGGTCTTGCACTCTGGCTATGGTTGTTTCAACGCAGATACGTTTTTTCAGCGGGGCTATGGCTTTCATCAGTTCTTTGGTGTGCCGCTTGTTCAGGCCGAACGTGGCGTCACACAGCCACATATAACGGCCGTTTGCGTGTGCCACTTCGTTATAAATCGTCTCAACGTCTCTCATCACATATTCGCCGGGCATGTAAGGGCTGCAAAATTCGCAGGCATAAGGGCAGCCCAGTGAAGTGGGGATGCACGGAAACTGAAACCATTTCTTGTCGCTGTTTGATTGGCAAGGTAAACTCGAGTATTTGAATCTTTTCTCTTTGTCGATTACCAGGACAGGCCGCTGCATGTTGGGCACGATCTTTCCGTTGCTGATGGCGCCGAGTATTGTTTTCCACTGCTGCTCGCAGGTGCTGCTGACAAGAACGTCGCAGTAAGGAATAGCTTCCGCGAAAGTCTGGGGGCCCCGAAAATGGGGGCCACCAAGAATAACGATTTTTCCTGCAGCCCGCAGCTTTTCGGCAACCCGGTAAGTAGCGTTTGCTGTTTGCGTGTAAACGCTGAAGCCCACGACGTATGCGCTTTTTGCAATATCAACCGCGTGATTCCTTGCAGACGAAGGCGCGTGCCTGCCATCCTGCCGATTCCGCCCAGGCTTTCAGGGTATCCAGCACGATAGGATAAGCCAGGTTGATAAGGCTGAAGCGCCGATACAGATGATACAGTTCAATTTTCATAAGTCCGGGCTCCCATCGTTACCGTATTCCGAATAATTTCCGAAAGTGCAGGCCATAAAGTGAAAACGATACGGCGTCCGACAGAAGATGCGGCCGTGTAAAAAGTGTCCACAGCAGCAGCGCCCAGTAACGCCACCAACCCGGGTCGCGCATGCCAAGCGCGTAAAGGGATTTAAGAAAAGTAACAAATGCAACAATGCCTATTTCCGCCGGTAAGTTTCGGGTTTGGGTTGTAGTTGCGCAAAAACTGCTTGATTCTCTTGTAATAAGGGCCAGGCGAGTATATTTCTCTCAGGATTCTCTGGTAACCCGCCACCAGCACTTCGGCGTCCATCACGGGGATATAATTCAGGGTCAGGTCCGTGTTGTTTCCGGAGGCCTCGGCAATGATCCTGTTTTCCGCTTCATACCGCCTGTAGAGCGGCGTTTTTTTGGGGGCGTTCAGCAGGCCGATCATGGCCGTGACAATCCCGCTTTCCTGAATAAAGTCGATCTGCCGCTGAAAAGTGGCTTCCGTGTCGCTGTCAAAACCGACGATCAGTCCGGCCGAAACCTGCAAACCGGCGTTTTGCATTTTATGGACACTTTGAACCATATCCCGGTTTGTGTTTTGTATCTTGTTACATTCCTTCAGCGATTTTTCTTCAGGGGTCTCAATCCCGATAAAAACCGAGCTGAAGCCGGTTTCAACCATCAGCGTCATCAATTCGTCATCATCGGCCAGGTTAAGGGATGCTTGCGTGTTGAAGGTAAAAGGGTACCCGTGCTTTTTCCATCCATTTTTTCATGACAGGAAGCAGTTTCTTTCTAAGCTCACTTTTGTTTCCGATAAAATTATCATCCACAATAAGCACATGCCCGCGCCAGTTCATTTCATAAAGCGCTTTCAAGTTCTTTAATTACCTTTCGGATACTTTTCATTCGATGCTTGCGGCCCTGTAAAACGGATATCTCGCAGAACTCGCAGGAAAACGGGCAGCCGCGGGAAACCTGGATGCTCGTGAAAACATAATCTTTCAGTGGCAACAGGCTATAGTCCGGCGCTGGTGTCAGTGAAAGATCCGCGAATGCTCTGGTCTTATAAACTTTTTTGAGTTTCCGGCCGGTTCTCAAATCGCTTAAAAATCAGCGGCAGCGTAATTTCTGCTTCGTTCAGAACAAAATGGTCAATTTGCGGGTAGCTTTCATATTCCTGTGTAAACAGCGGCCCGCCGGCAACCATCTTGATATTGTACTTTAAACAGAGGTTGATTATCTCATCCACGGACTTTTTTTGAATATACATGGCGCTGATAAAAACGTAATCGGCCCAGAGGATGTCGTATATCCGAAGCGGTTCAATATTCAGGTTGACGAGCTTTTTGTTCCACGTCTTTCGGAAGCATTGCCGAAACCGTAAGCATGCCAAGCGGCGGACATGCCGCCTTTTTGCCGACATAAGGCAGTATCGTTTTAAAGGTCCAGAACGAATCCGGGTAATGCGGGACCACCAGTAAAATATTCATGTGCTTGCCTCTTCTGTTTGACATCAAGGTCATTATTTTTGCCACATAGCCAAGCGTTTCGCTGCTTTTCCAGCCAGGTACATATTTTGCTACCGCCGCGATGCTTGCCCACAGGTTCGGTTCAACAGTACACAGTTTTTGGGCTTTCAAGATATTCCCGGCCCCTGCATTGTATGACGCGAACATAAACGCCAGCCGGTCTAATTCCGGCCGGGGGTTTGACCACATCCGGTATAATTTCCGATCGTAATAAATACCGGCTTCAATATTCTGTTCGGGGTCCTCAACGTTCGTAATCCATGGGCAGTAATACTTTTTGATTTCCGCAAACGTCGCCGGCATGATCTGCAGGATGCCCTTTGCGCCGCACCATGACACGGCTGCCGGATCTATTCCGTTCTGCAAGCCTGGCCCGAAACCGCCGCACCCCAGTGTCCGGCAGCTTAGTCACAATCCTTCCAGAAAGCCCTTGTGATTACTCCGTAGCAAGTCGCAACCCCTTTATAGAGTCGATTGCACTTCCAGGTCTCTTGAAGACGAAAGGGACAAAGGCGGAATACGCCTTACCCCACACCCCGTTATCAACCACGTATCGGATCTGCCAGTCATAGTTTCCGACCGCAAGGCTTTGCAGGTCATAACGGATTGACCCGTCCGCCTGGCTGGCTTTAACGGCAATAACGGCGCCGCTTTTTTCTTGAATCTCAAACGATGCACCGACGGCCGATGGTACCGGGTCCGAGATCAGAAAGGGTGCCGCTGCCACCAGCGAAGCTGATGCCAATAAAAGAAAAATCCCCAGAATAAATGTTTTCAATTTTTTCATCCTTTTTCCCCCTATGTAACGATTCAGGTTCCTCTAAACTTATCGTCTGAGCTCTTTGTGCCTCTCGTGCCTTTGCCCCTTTGCCCCTGGGCAGTTAACCTCCTTTCTCAATGTCATGGTCCAGATTGTAAAACCTTAAATTCCCGATCTGCTTGACAAAAGTTTCCGGCGTTGCCCATTTGGGAGGTGGTATGGATATATCGTAATAACCATCTGCTCCCGGGACCGGGTTTTTCAAGATGCCGTCAACGGCATTGCTTGCAACCTGCAAGCACTCAATCCAGTCTGGCGCGTTCTTTTGCGGCCATGTCGTAAGCTGCCTGTCCTTCGGGTCCGTCAGCGATGAATACTGCCACTTCTTAAAAATAACCGAGAGCAGGTCTCGGCCCCACCATGAGGGTCTGATCACGCGGTTCATGATACTTGATGCCACCGCCGCCTTTCCTTCGTAGGTTTCCCCGCGAGCCTCGCGCCAGACCACAAGGGCGAGAAAAACCTTTTCCGTTGCTTCTTGTGTCAGTGTTTTAAAATCCATCAATGTCCTCCATCTCTTGGCCCTCCTTTCAACCCTTCAAATTTTCCAGTCAGGTTAAAAACCAAGTGCTACAAGCTCATCCCTTCTTGACTCAATTCTGGACATCCGGTCTTCATGGCGTTGATCGGCGCTGTTCAGCATGCTTTTTATCTCCGCAAGCCCCGCTACGATAGCGGCCTGCTTTGCTGCACATTCTTTATATGTGATCAGTCTGTCATCACTGCTTACCGGGCTCATCCTGTCTTTGAGCTTAACGGATTCCGATCTTAAATCTTGAATCTGTTCCTCGTGATCCTTGACGGTTTGCACGATCTTTCCAATAAGATACGCCGTGGCAGAAAGATTTATGACGGTAAAAGTCCCCAAAGATATTGCGGTTTGAATCCAGCTTTCCATGGCTGTTACCTTTCCCCCCTTTTTATATCCTGTCAGTCGGCGTATCCACAGCCGATACCCTCCAGAAGGCCCCGTCTTCGTATCTTGGGACAAAGTCGGGTTCCGGGTATGGGTAAAAATTCTGAATCTTCCATTCCCACGTTGTGTGTGCCGGACTCAGTCCGTCTGCATCCGTAAAAATGGCAACTGCATTGTTGGGCACCAGGGCGCCGGCCGTGTATTGTGCAGCAAAATCGTCATAAATCGGGTCGCCGAACTCTTCACCAAAATATCCGGATTCGCATTGGTGCCACACTCCCCAGTTCGGGCACCCGGCATCTGGGGGGTATGCTCCGCCGGGAACTTGCGGGTAAAACCCTTGCCATACCTGGGGATAATACATTTTATCCGTAACTGGTATCAGGTCACCGCAGCCGTCTTGGTCCAGCTTTTGATAAAGCGCGATCATCAAAACCTTCATGTTTGCAAAATTGTGCACCGTGGTCAGTGTCGGTACCGCTGTCAACGGGGTTGCGTATTGGGCACGTTCGATCTTTTTTGCAATGATCTCCCGTGAATGCGGGATCGACTCATGGCCCCGGATTCCGCCATAAAGATAACTTCCGTGCGGGTACTCGCCCGGGTAAATGCTTGACCCGATATGTTTATGATCCGGCGTCCCGTCCGTACACTCGCACCAGAATTCAAACATCACGTCACCACCGCCACCGGTTTTCGACAGGTAAAGCTTTGCCGGGAAAACCACGCCGGAGAACGGCCCGCACACGTCGTATGCGTACAAAGGGGAGGGTGGACTGCTCGGCGCATGGCTGCTTGCCGTGTGCACCTTCCCGGATTCCTGCTCGACAAGATAAACCGTCTTGATTTTTGTCGGGGTGGTCCCGTTTATTTTTATCCGGACATAGCATTCACAGGGCTTTGGTTCAGACTCAAACCCGATGACATACAGGTGTTTCTTCATTCTCGGCCGATCGGTTCCGGTACTCCACGATCACCCTGTCTCCAACCTCAAAGGCAGCGCCGTTGCAGTTCATGTATTCAATCGGTACATCGGTCAGTTCAGTTTCTCCGGTCACGTCAAGTCCTTGATGGCAGGATAATACGGTATCAATTGATACGCTGCATGTGTCGTCGTCGATTGCCGTAATTTCTCCGGCCCGGTATGTCGGCATCCACTTTTGCCAGCCGGGCATCTGAATAAAATTAAGCACCGCCTGTGCAGGGCTCATGATCATAACGTGCATAAGCTGGCCGTCTCGGCCCGGCGTCAAAGTCCGCCCTGCCGTCATAACCTGGGCGGATAAGCACCTTGCCGGTTTCAAGCTGTCCGCCGATTTCGATTGTTCCGACTTCCCGGACAGGTCTTCCGTCAGATCCGCACACCACGCGGACATTTCCGGATCTTCCGGAAGCATCTCGAAAATCTCTTTTTCACTCTCAAGCGCGGCCAGTTGCAGTCTGGCCCTGCCCAGTTCATCAAGGTCAATGGGTTCGCGCTATAAGCAATTCGACGATTCTTTCTTCCTGCTCGATGATTTTCAAATCAAGCTGGTCAAGTCTTTCTTCAAGTGTCGCGCGGTAGTAGTTCAGCCTCACCTGGTACAGGCCGCTGTCGCCACCGGATATGATTTCGCCTTTTCCCATGTTAAGCCTCGGCCGTTGCCTGGATGGTGATCGATTTATTCATCGGCCCTTCGTCAAGCCGTATCCGGGTTACTTTGGCTGTGCCGACCTCTTCCAGTGCCCCGTTGATTTTTGCAGTCAGTACGATATAGCCTTTTGACCTGGCTGCAATTGCCCCCGATAAGTCAAATCTTCGGGTTGTAACCTGCAACCCTAACGATCCATCGCGCCGCTTGAATACCTGGAAAGAACTTATCGGGATCATAAGGTCTGCAAAACCGGTCTTTGTCATCTTGCAGATCACAGTTGTTGCGTTCATGAATCGGACTCCCTCACTTCCATAAAAGCCCCTGCTGAAGAAAAGGTATGGGTGACGGTTCTTGCAATAAAGCTGTCTCCATCGTAAGTAACCGTATCGCCGGGTTTCAGGTACAGATCCGTAACCTTGGTTCTTAACGACAGTTCGCCATAAGACTGTCTCCGGTAAATGACACCTTGCAAAGGTGCTGTTTGTGGCCCCTTGTTTTCTTCTGCAGGCCGGGTGCCGGATAACACCATGTGCTGCAAAGACTGGTTGCCCGTGATGGTCATCTTGTCGATTGGGGCATTAAAAATATCCACCATCAACAAATCTTCGCCGTCTTTTGTCAGAATCACCGAAACAACAAAATATCCTTCAGCTAGCGCAGGGCAACTTCAGCAAAACGATGCAGCCCGGGTATCGTTATTTCCGAGTAAGACGGGTATCCGCGCCGCTGCCGTGACGAGAAGGCCGAGACCGGTACAATGATATCGGCAAAACCATCACATTCAATCCTGCACGCATACCGTCGCTTTACGCCGCTGGTTAGCGAAAGGCACTTGACGCCGCGCTAACGCCGCCGGTAACAAACCCGAGTGCAGGTACTGCCGTCAAAACGCAGAGCAGGCCGGATATATCCGCGCTACAGACTATTTGTGCCGGTGGTGCGCTGATTATGCTGCTGAGCCCCGCTATGGCCCCCGTAGCGGTTGTTTGGCCCGGCGCCGCAGTGATAACCGCTGCATTCACAACGCCGCCGCACACGCCTGCCGCGTCAGCCTGGCCAGCGGTTGCAGGAATTATCTGCTTGATTCCGGCAATCAATCCGGTCGCCGTCACCATTCCAGGATCAGGCTTTATGTCACCGGGTATGATCTTGATATCCCCGCAGTCAGCAGTTGCTGTAATCGCCCCCGGCCCAGCCGGTAAAACGACGCTGATCCCGGTAATAACCCCGCTTGCTGTCGCAAGGCCCGGGTCCGGTTGAATCACGACATTTCCGCCACCGCTGGGGGCTTTGGTTCCGGAAAACGGTTCCCCCTCATAAGCCGTATCCAGGCCGTCAAGGGTGCCGGTTCCTGTTGCAATATTGCAGAACGGCTCCCCGTTGAACGAAACGTCAAGGCCTTTCAGGTCGTTGAAAGTCGGCAGTGCCATATCGTTTTATTTCACCATTGCGCCTTGCGGGGCATATAGTTTCTTTACGTCAAAATTCAGCAGATGATCCCCGGTGATGTTCTCGATCGTTATTTTCGGGGCAGTGGGCGTCAATAAATTTCCGTTATCCCGAACCGTGGAAACAAAATTGCTTTGGTCTTCCGGCGTTACCGTTATTGTCAGCGTCCTGCTTCTGTTTTTCTCAATAACGAAAAGCTGTTTGGTGAAAGACGACGTCCATCCTGTTACTGTATTGGTGATGGTTGCCTTTCCGGTCCCGGTGACTTCCTCTTTGATAACCGCGCATTCCAGTTCCACTGAGTATGCGCTTTCGTTGCGGCTTATGTCGTAAGCCGTTACAGCAAAAAATATGGGACTGGTTTCCGAAACCCCTGTCAGCACGTAGTCCGTTACTTTGCCGACATCGACGACAACGCTGTAGGTTCGGGTAGCCTTGCCGTAGTAAAGCTTGTACCCGCTTACCGTTGGTTCCGTGTTGGCGTCCCACGCCAGATGCACCGAAACGACAAATAAAAAAATCTGGATCCAGGTTCTGTTTTTCATGGTCTTGCCTTCGTTATGTCTGGCTGCAATCAATGTCATCGACAAAAACGCTGTAGGTCGTTCCACCGTAGGCCCATGCTTCGATCTCCACCACGCCCGCTTCCGTCGGGGTAAAATTGATTGAAAGCTGCTCCCAGGTATCCGCCGCCGCAGTCATCGCGGCGGATACGTCCGCACTGACCCCGGCAATCTGCCCGCCGCGGCAAACAAGCTTTCCGGTGATTCCGGTGTCGGATCTCCGGAACCAGCAGGTAACTGTCACCTGGCTGCCTGCAGCAACGGCAATTTTTGCCAGCGACATGAAAAGGGGATAGTAGGCGCTTCTGTTTGCCGATGTCGGCGACATTTGCCATGCAATCCCGGGCGCAGTATGTCTGACCGATGTTTGAGACTTTATGATTCCGCCATCCGTGTAAACGTAGTTGTTGTCCGGAGATCCGTCATGGGCGCTCAGGCAGATCCTGCCATTCAGCCAGGCCGTTTGATTTGCAACCTTGATGGCTTCTCCAAAGGTGCAGCCCCTGAAAAACTGGGTACCGGGTGAAAATGCGGACACGGCCCCGCTGGCGTTTGATGCGGTGGTTGTTCCGATGATTTTATTATCCAGGGCAGGGGATGAGTCGATAGAAAATCCATTGGCCCCCGAGTTTTTGACATTCGTGATTTTAAACGTGTTCCGGATCGCATTCGCATTGATTGAAACATTTGAAGATCCGTTGTTGCAGACGTTCTCTGCCGTGATTTTGTTCACGTAGGCCGCAGCAGCCGCTATGCCGTTACTGGTGTTATTGTTCGCATTGCCTATGGTTATTTCGTTGCAGATGTTATTTGTTCCCGCGTACGAAACACCTGACCCCGTGGTGTTGTTGATGTTTTTTACATCAACCTTGCAGAAACTCGCCCCGGAAAGGTAAAGCCCGGCGCTGTCATTGCCGCACAGGCTGTGGGCAGTCACTTCACAATAAGATGCGGTAAGAAGACACACGCCCCGCATTGCTCGAACCATGTTTATTCTGTTGATCAGGACATAGTTTTTGTTCGAAAAATCAATTCCGTTGCCCCTGCCTGTACCCACGTCAAAATAGGTTTCGCCGTTCTGGTTCCCGGTGGACGGATCATATCCGCCCTGGAACTCGATCAGGCTTCCTGGTGTTCCGGAATCCTGGATGGTACAGACAGTGGATAAAACCCTGAAACATTCCCGCTTGTATGTCGTTACGGTTTCGGTCGTTCCGTAATACCCGCGCCCCGTATTTGCGTTTATTGCCGGCCCGTTGTCCAGCATGACCGTTGTGCCGTTGATGGACTGTATCGGGTACCAGCCCTCGTCTCCGCCGCTGGCTGCCGGGTTCTTTGATATCAGGCTTGTCAGGCTCAAAGAATCGGCTGCACTGCTCGCCTTGCAGGCGATGATATTACTAAGCAGGACGATTACTGTTGCAGGGTCCACGATGGCATAAAGGGCCACGGACTGGATGGAAGACCCGAGCGCAGATCCTTTGTTTATGGTGCAGGGAAGCTTATATGAAGAAACATCGGTTGCCGGTATAATAAACTCGTCAACAATCACGTCCCCGGTCGTATCGGAACAAAGGCACAGCTTTAATACATTGGCCGCTAACACCGTACTTGCAAGAAGCCAGAAAGAAAGCTGTTGATATGCCGAAAAATCGACAGCGCTCCCGAGTGCCTTGTATCCCACTTTTCCGGTAGTGAAAGCCGCGGCAATCGAAAGTGACACAGAGCAAGTGCCTATTTTGTAATTCGAGGTGTTTGTCGTTGCGGTTACATTTGCAGTCGGCGTCCAGGCCGTAGCACATAGATCAACATTTGCGGTCAAAGCCGAGGGAAGGGTTACGGTTTTGGACAGGTTATTCCACGTTGCGTTGCCGATACTGGTTGGATTCGGGGATTTTGCAACCTTGATGATATCCCCTGGGGCAATCCTTGGCGCAGTTGCGCCGGAAGTGATCGTTTTCCAGGCCAGCGCCCAGGTGGAACCATCGTTGGTATCATTCCCGCCTACCGGGTCTATATGAAATATCGTCATGGCTTATAGCCCTTATCCGATGTCCAGTCCCGGCGTCTCGATGATCAGTCCGGTACCGTCTTCCGCCGTTTTATCGATCCCGTAATCAATGCAGCAGGCAATGGGGTCACTCGCAACCGAATCATTGTAAATAATCGCCGCGCCGGATGGCCCGATGGATCCGCCGGAAGCTGTCCAGGAAACATTTGACCATCTTGTTTCTGCTTTGTCCGTGGTATCGTTTTCTGTGATCGAAACCCCGGTCAAGACCTTGCTGTTCTGGGTATAACCGTTGCCGGTTGCCAGTTGATCCGCCGTCACATCCGCAAGCTCTGCGTGCGAATCTTTATCAAAAGCAAACGTCGTGTTCATCAAGATGATCTTGTAGGTATCGCTCGATTCATCTATCTGCTTTGTTTTGAGCAGGTACTTGTAGTGGTTGGGGACCGTTACAACGATTGCCATTTTTCCATCTCCTGAATTCTGACTCCTGACTCCTGAATACCTGTGTAGTTACGTCAATTTTTCGTAAACCATAAAGCTTAAAGACACATCTGAAGCCGTAATCCTTACCTTTTGCAGGTACCCCGAGAACACACCCTCCGGACAAGATAAATGCACCAGGTCTTGACCCTGAAACATCGCCCATAGGGCCTCCCGAATAACTTCCTGTACCTGAGTCGTTGTAAAATCAAAGCTCCTGTCTGCATGCGTTACGCCTCCATCGGTGATGACTGCGCCGCCGTCAAGGGTTGCGGTCCGGGTAAGCCGTCGGCTTCCTTCCCTTGGTGGCGCCACGGTCATGTCGAGTAAGATAAAGTCTCCGGAGTCTATGGAAGAAAATGATATCAGCATGCCGTTATCCTATCCCCACCAGGAAGGCCGGTAAGCTTTCGCTGATACGCACCTGGAGCTTTTCGCAGAGGCTCATCAATAAATCTTCAAGTATCGGTTCCAGGCCGGTCGTATCGATGTTGATAAGCGCCGTACCGGATTCGAATAATTCTTTTCGCATCTCCAGCAATTCAAGCTGTTGATCGATCAGTTTTTTCTGGGCTTCGAATTCTTTGTTTTTCAGCTCCATGTCTTCGTCAATTGCCGTGCGCCAGGCTTCGGCTTCAAATTGCGTAAGCTGCCCGGGGTGATCTTCGAACAAGGCGTCGATCTCCTGCATGTGAAGTATCGATCTCTGTCGTGAAATCATCAAAGACATTGCTGTAATCATCTATGTTTATTTCGAGGTCGAACTGAGCCGAATCCGGCAGGTCGCCGATCGCTCCGCCGATGTCCGATATCTCACCGGCTAGGGTCCCCGCTGAAATAAAAGTCAAATTCATGTTCGGAAGGTATGCTGTCGATCAGGTCATTGACTTCCCCGATAGCAGAGGAATCACAGTCAAAATCAATTTCTTTTTCGTCTGGCACACCGTCAATGCCAAGGTGGATTTCATTGATACCGTCGCTTGCATTGTCCTCAAGGGTGATATCCAGTTCCACTTCGGCAGGTATCGTATCTATGGCATTGCCCAGGCTGTCGGCTTTTTCAGTGGCATCGCCGGCCTTGCCGCCGAAACCGCTAAGGGCTTCGCCCATTTCGCCAATGGGGTCCGTCATGTTATCGATGGCTTCAAAGATAATCTGGACTGTCTTTTCAAGATCGGCCACGCTGTTCTCCTGCGTTTTTCCATGTAGTAGAGGCCCCACAAGTACATTTCTGCGTCCGTTAAAAAACCTTGCGGGAACAAGATCGGGTCTTACTTCGAACAAGAAACGCCCCCTGGACGCACAAAGGTTCATCAGGGTTCTGGTGTCGGTTCGATTCCAGAGGGCTTCGATTTTCCCGGCTCGTAACCCATCCCGGTCAGGGTTTCTATTCTTTTGGTCAGTTGCTGAAATTCAATCGGGTACGTCATGTTCAGTTTGAGCGCCAGGGTGATATCACATGGCGGGTCCACGCTGCCCGCAACCAGAAGCTCGGCCCGCAGGGCAATATCCATCGGTACCGTGCCATCTGTACCCGTCAAGTGTTTCACGGCTTCAACAACATCTTCCGATTGCTCTTTTACAAGAGATTCAAGAAGCGTCTTGATGGTCTTTCTGTTTCGGGCAGCCATTTCCTTGCAGTGAGCCAGTTCATTGCCGCTCAGGCCTTTTACGATCCATTCAGGCGGCCCGTCGAACCAGTCTTTTAAATCCGGCAAAGAAACGGCTTCGGTCCGGTAGGCAAACTTGGCCTTCTTGAACTCTTTTGCTTTAAAGGGCATTTCAAAACACTCCTTTCCGCCGGATAGTTCATTCCATGGTGCCGGTGCTGTACAGGGTCAGCAATTCTCCTTGAATCCAGATCAGTTTCCAGTCCGTGTAATAAAAATTCGCCAGTTTTTCGATGATGACAAGATTACCTTGGGTGTAAAAGCTGTACGTATTAAACAGCTTCCCGTCAGCCGTCAGAGTCGCTGTTCCGCAGGGGCCAGGGCCAAAAGGGCCTTGAGCAAAAAAGATTTCGTAATCGGTTCCGGCTATGGTGCAGGTGTAGGTGTAACCGGCGATATCCGTTTTTATATCCCCGGCCGCGGCAAAACTGGTCAGTACAAACAGCAAGGCAATCAGCACACAGGCAAATAAAGATTTTCTCATGGTCTTTCTCCTTTAATTAGGGTACAGGGTGCGGTATTAGGGTCAGGGTCAGTTCTCTGCCCCCTGTCCCTGATACCTTATTTTTATCCGGTAATTCTCTTGCCGGGATCTAACGCATTTATGGTGCAGTCCGCAGTGATGCTGCTTCGTGCCGGATAATTCGGGGTGATCCCGAGATAACCTTGCGTAAGGATGAAATTCTCGGGTTTAAGCCTGTCAGCTAAATACTTGAACCAGATCTTCTTTCCCTCTTTTTTCAAGATCGGGTCCGAAATACCGTTTTCCAGAAAGGTTTTGAATTTGCCGTTTTTCAATGCGGAACTGACTTCCCCGATGGCGCCGCCGTAAACAGGCTGAGAAGAAGTTGTCATGGTAATTATTGCCGGTTGAAAGTCCGTTGCATTCAAGACTTCCGTGAAGTCCGGCTCGTAATACTGGGCATAAACTTTTTTGGTGACCATCTCCGGTATGGTTGCGCATCAGGGCCGTGCTGAAATCGACACCGGCAACACCGATCAGCGTATCCTGTTCGCGGAAAAGATTGATCCGGACAATTGACGGGTAATTTGCCATTTCGCGGTGGCGGTTCGGTACGGCCATTATTTGGCTGCCGGCAACAGGCGCCGCTGTAATGGATGAAAAGCGCACCTGGGCAATCTCGACGCTGCCGGCCGGGATGTATGGGGGGCCGCCAGTCGCGCCGCGTACTTCTGAAAAAGCTGTATGGGCAACGCCGCTTACAACCGCAACGGCCCCGGCTGAAGTAATGGTGATGGAATTGATCCGGCAGATATCTGCGCCTGAACCGCGCAGGCAGGCTTTGTCTGCGCTTGCTGACAGGGTGGTTACGACGCCTGCCAGGTTCAGGGTTCCGGCCGATACATCAACCAGGTCGTTTGACTCGGAAGCCGCCGGAGTTACTACCAGGCCGGTCAGTACACCGTCCGGCTTGATAACAGGCGAAAAACCTGCTTCATCAGACCAGCATTCTGTATTGGAGTTGAATGTCTTATGATCCCCCGAATCAGCCAGTTCGCTCATGGGCACGTAGGTTTGTCCGGCTTCGTAATATAAAACTGAGTTTTCGGCGGTTGTCATGTTTTCTCCTTAAAGAAAGGGTGCAGGGTGCAGGTTTTTTTTCCTGTCACCTGTCACTCGTCACCTTTTTTTATGTGTAAGGGTCATTTATTTTCGAAAAATATTTGATTATGAAATTGACCGTTATCGAAACAGTGTCCTTATTCGAATAATCGTTCGTGCCGCCGGATGCGTAAGATATGTCTTCGGCATCTGATGAAAACGACAAACCAGCTAAGGCCATTCTGATGTCGCCGAGGATTTGTTCAGACAAAACTGACGGATTCTGCGATTCGGTTTTGGCGATAGCCACGATGTTCAGCGCCATGGTGCACAGATAGTTGCCGCCGCCGATTCTTTCCGTTGTTTCGGTAAGCGGAAAGATGTCACATGCCGGTAATTGGGAAGGGTCGATCTTTGGTATCGCACGGAAAACATTCTTCCCGATTTCCGTGTTGTAACCATTGGCTATCGTAATGGTTGCCATACGTGTCTCGATGGCCTTGATTATCCGTTCGCGCTTTGTGTCAGACATTCTAAATCCTCACGTTCATAGCCTAGCACCAAAGGCTCTGAAGAGCAGAGCCGCCATACCCATTTGTCTTTGTGCCTCTGCCCCTCTGCCCCTTTGTGCCTGTTCAGTTACCCGACATTGGCAAACACCTCTTCTACAGCTTTTTTGTAGTCTGTTATAACGGCTTCCGCGCCGTCTTCCGTTACAGGGTCGATAAGTTGCGGCTTGTCCTGGATATCCTGCACCCGCACGGTTTGCAGGCGTTCAATGGGGTATCTGTAGTCTTGCGCTTTGGCAACGTACTTCATCCATGCGTAAACCTGGCCGGTGTCGGCTTCGCCGCCCTGGTTTTTCTTGCGGCCGAAGATGCGGCCTTTCGAAACAAAAACGTGTCTGAATTCATGGGTTGCGCCCTGCCTGTAAATCTTTGCATGAACCGGCGTGGGTTTTTTCCAGCTCCAGGCCGAGGCATCTTCTGAAAAAGCTGCCAGTTCAATCGGCTTGCCTTTCGAAATGACCGAGGCCTTGTAATCCTTGAGCGTGGTTTGCGAAGAATGCTCAACCTTGATTTCTGAACTCACGCGGGCATCATCGATGTTCAGCACCTTGACGGTCTCATAAACGACTTGATCTTTTGTCTGTTCAGCACATGCCGTGATCGTGGTGACCGCAGTCGCAGGCAGGAGCGATTTCAATATCTGCATTGTCGCCAGTGCATCGCCAAAAGAAATGGGATCAATCGTCACGGAAATGCTACTGCTCATTGACAACCACCTTTATGACGTATCCGTCATTTTCCGACACAGCGCTGACGCGGTAGTCGGTACCGTCTATCGTGAAAGTCTCACCGACAACTGCTTCCCGGGGCAGGTCTGCGAGTGAATACCCGATATGGGTAACCTGCACCCAGGTTTGGGACATACCGGAAGGCTGTAACTGCATCGATTCGGTAAACAGCACCTTGAAGCGTGACGGCTCGCCGGTCAAAGGGGTAAATACGGCATCTACTCCCCCGAGTTTGGCGAGCACATCAGCCCAGAGTCTGTTTTGTAGTGTGTCGAAGTCAGTCATATTAAAAGCTGTAGGCTGATAGGCTAATAGCCTAATAGCCTACAGCCTATAGCCTCATTATTTTAAGCCACCAGTTTGACCAGCACCCCCGGCCGAAAACACATCGGCAGCGGGTTGGACTGCATGTGTAAATTGAGGCCGCGATTGTACTGCCGGACATCCTGTTTTGCGTAAAGCGGTATCCCGATGGTGTTTACGGTTTCCAGAAAATCGGCCGGTGCATAAATGGTTTTAAAGGTGTCCATCGTTCCCTGGGGGAAACAATGCCCTTCACCGTCATTGATGAATTTTCGGGTGGCTCCGGTGGCATCCGTGGCCGTGCCGCGGTATTCTTCAAAAATAATCCCGCCATAGGAAAACCCCTTTCGAATGTCTCCGCCAATGATCTGTACGGCCAGGGCGGTGTTGTCGAAAGTGGCCTTGACGTTCGCATGCCCGGTCAGCGCATCAAAAAAGTCTGCGGAAACAAGCGCTCGCGGCTGTGTCATGACTTCACCGAGCAGATTGTCTTCAATAAGACGAAGAACTTCCATGCATTTGGCCCGGACATCGGTTGTGGGCGTTGATAAGTCAAAATCAACGAAATTCTGTGTGATCCCGAATTCGGTGTAGAGGTTGTACAGAAGGGACCCATCGGCATCCAGAATGATCCCTTTCATCGCCCCCATCCGCAAGTGCTCCAGGGTAATCGCATACTTGTTTTTGGCCGATTGCATGTGGCTGTTGATGACACCGGCCAAAGTCTGGGCCTGGTTCTCCGTGCCGAACTCACGGACAGCTTCAAACTCGGAAGCCAGGATCACATCGCTCAAGGGGATATGGGGCACGCTGAACGCCCGGACTTTCCTTTTGCCCATTCGGTTCTGCTGTTCGGGCGCACCGACAGGCTGCGTTGACAACAGGTTAAGCACCCCGTTTAGCTCCTCTACCAGTGCCACGCGGGTGGTTATCCCCTTGTCGGGGAAAAGGTCCAGTTCTCTCAGCCTGCCGTAATTGTTCGGAAGGATATTGATTGCCTGCGTCAGCGAAACCATGTTGAAGGCATCTGTATCGAAAGGGTTAAGTAACATATTCGTACTCCTTAATTTTTCTGGGTATAGGTTCATGAAGTGATGCAGGACTTCACAGGTAATGACATGGCACTTATGATCCATTCCCACATAGACCCATGTGCCTTTTGCCCATGCCCCTTGCTCCTGTGTCGTTAAACATCCGTTCTGGTGACAATCCCCGCATTCTGCCAATTGGACCAGTGCGGCAGCCTTCTGGTCTTCCGTAGCGCCTGCCGGCCAGGTCAGATAATCGGCAACGATCTGGGCATCCCGGACAATTGCAACAGCCTCTTTGTCGGCGCTGGGGTTCGTTGTATCAACCCCGGCAATCATGATACCGTAGGCATCTTCAGACCCATCAGTCCCGGTAAGATTGAGCTCTTTGACTTTCCCGGAACCAGCCGGTACCGTAATGGTGAAAGAATCTCCGAGGGCAAAGTCCGTGGCGCCATCGGTAAGGGTGAAATTGATCGCCGCATTGGTATAGGCGCCCATCACGGCATCCGGCAGTGCTTCGCCATCCGGATCTCGGACCGAAAAAATGCCGCCATTGGCAGCCACCCCGACGCATCGCAGGGTATAAACGCCGGCTTTGGTTCTGGCGCCACCGGTCACGGAACCGCAGGTGCCGGTTCCGGTGTTGGTTCCGGCAGTTCCGGTAGCGGGCACAGCCCCGGTTTTGATCTTTCCGATAACAGACCCCATCACAAGGTCCTGTCCGGCCAATACAGTGACCTGCTCGCGGGAGTGCTTGTTTTCCATTTCCCATTTAAGCAGATCGTTGAGGTAATTCCCTTCAGTCAATACAGTCGGCATGTTCGTTCTCCCTTATTAAACGTTTCCATGTGTTTTATGTGTTACCTTCATCTTCTTTTTCAGCTCGCTTTTTCGCATCAGCCAGAAGCGGATTGATCTTCGCCAGTGCCAGTGGCCCGACAGTGGATACTAATAGGCGCTTTGTGCCGCTGCCTTGGCTTTGGCGTCCAGAATGGCGCTTTTCGCCTCATCGAGCGTCAGCCCGTCACGGATCATGGTGCCTGCAAGTTCCGGCATTCCCGCGACGTCGCACATTTCCACGATCCCCATCCGCAGTCGTGGCGTGCAGGCGCCGCGGGTCGCGGTTCAGTCGCTGGAAGCAATTCTTTTATCAGCGCGCCTCGATCCCTTCCAGGCGCTGGACTTGCTCCGCAAGCATCGTTTTCACTTCTAACATGCTTTCCGCCAATGCCTGGGTAATGAAATCCTTCACTTCGTTCAAATTCATAACCATATCTCCTTTGCTTGAACTCATTCTTGTCATGACATCCCTTACCGACAGAACGCCGTCCGCCAGGCCGGCCTTAACAGCGTCTACACCCATGTAAATGCCGGCCTGTGTGGCAATCACGGCCGCCTGTGTCATATGTCTGTTTCGCGCTACGACCGCAGTGAGCATGTCGTAAAGCTTGTTGACGTGGGCCTGGAGCACTTCCTTGCCTTCGGTTTTCAGCGGTTCGTGTCGGTTGAAATCATTTTTCCGGTCTCCGGCATAAATGGGCGTGTATTTAACTCCCGAGATTCTTATCGAAACCGCTTTGGTCAACGTGTATGGCGATAACACCGATTGAACCGACCTGAGCCGTTGCGGGCAGGTAAACTTCGTCGGCCGCAGAAGCAATCGCGTAAGCAGCAGAAAAAGCCGCTTCATCAGCAATGGCAATGATGGGCTTGGTTCCCCTTGCGTGGTAGATTTCATCCACCAGATCAAAAAGGCCCGCGACTTCACCACCCGGGGAATCGATAAGAAACAGACACGCTGTTTACTCGCTCATCAGCCATTGCTGCCCGGAAACTATCGCGGATATCCAGATATGAAGTGGTCCACCAACTGTACGCGCGATAAGTCAGCCCGCCCGAAATCTCGATCAGGGCAACGCCGTCAATGATCGCGTAACCCGCATCCGCAAACACAATCTCATTTCCCAAAAAGGCGAATGCCTGTAATTTGTCGGCGCTCTTGCAGTCAGCCGGTTCCTTGCGTAGGAAGGCACGTCCGTTGACTTGATACCCGCCGTTTTTGCAGAAAGTATTTCATCAACTGCTTGCGGCGCCACCATCAAGGCCGTGTTAAACAGTCTGGTCGGTATTTCCACTGTCATTTCCTCCTGTTTCTCCCGTCGGGTTCCTTGCGTCCGAATCAAACACAAGGCCGGCCGCATCCGCCCGCTCATTATCCGCCTGAATTTCTTCCTCAAGCGCTTCAACGTCCAATCCCCGCTCAGCCACTTCCTGTGTCCGGGAAGAAAACCCGGACCGGACAAGACCGGTGGACGCCTTCAAGTCCTTCAGCGGGTCAACCCACGGCCAGCCGTCAATCGTCCATTTGATCCGCATGTAAGATTTCGGGTCTTTTGCATATCCCGGCAAGAGCATGGCATTCGACAGCTCAACCTGAGAAAGCCAGTATCTGGCAACCGGCCTGCATATCTGATATGCCATGACATTGAAGATAAACTGCTTGCATTGCCGTTGAAATTCCAGGTTTCCGGCCCGGATAGAGGAATACGTCACCCCGGACAGATCCCCGGTAAACTTTTCATAAGTCAGCCCGCCAATCCCCCGTGCTGCCCGCTGCTCCTGATGCTTGACAAAAGAGTCATAATTGCCGCCGACATCCGCCGGCTCCGAAAACGTGACATTGTATCCGGGAGGAAGTGATGGAAACGTGCCCGGCTCCATCTGGATAACTGGTGATCCGGTTTCATCCGCATCCCCCTCGTTTCCAAAGAGCGGGGGCATGTTTCCTTCTTCCGAAGGCTGCGTGATAAACCCGCCGAACATGGCCGCCGTTTTTTTGCGCACCAGTTCGGCGTCATTGAACTGGTTCAGCTCGTGCATGGTCAGTATCAGGGAAGCCAGCCACGGCCGCCCGCGCTGCTGCCCGGGGCGAAGCGGCTGGAATGCGTGAAGTATCTCAGAAGCCGGTATCCGTACCCGGTCAAACTGGTTCGCAATTGTCATGAAAGTCTCGCCGGGATGCTCCCGGAACATCCAGTACGCCTTGCGTTGACCTGTCTTATCGAACTCGATACCCATGCGAATTTCATTGCCGTTGGGGGCAATCGTGTTATAGGTTTGATCCAGATGATCCGATTCAAGAACTTGAAGTTGCAGCGGTACCATAAGCCCGCTTCCAGTGCGTTTCGGACAGAACCGAATGAAAACCTCTCCGGATTCGATGATCGACCCGCGCATAAGCGCCTGTAGTCCGTAAAAATCAAGCAGCCCATCTGCGTCCGCTTCCTGGGTCCAGTCCGACCAGAGTTGCTGCAGCGCTCTTTTTGAGTTTGGAGTCGGAAAGCTGCCAGCGGGGGGAAATCCCCATCCCGACAATATTGGACACCAGGCAATCAAGGGCACCGTATATCTGGGGATCATTCCGCGACAGCTCGCGGGACCGGGAACGTAAGATTCCCGAGCGATGAAAATAGCGTGCTGTTCGGCCCGGCAGTCGATGTGCCCCAGTTCGACAGCCGGCGCCCAGTCCCCGGCACCCTCAAAAGCGGTATATGCGCGTATCTTGCGGCCGAGCGCTATCCAAGTATCTTCAGATAGGCCATTAAACCCCCTTGCTCGTTGAGATCCGGAAATGCCGCGGCTCTGCTGTTCAAGGCGTTTATCTCCGCAATGAGACTGGACTTGTAGTCCTGTAAATCCCCGAGCTTGGCTTGACCATACTCAGCCATACGATCGCCGTGGGAAATGCGGATAACGCGCTCCCCGGACATCAACTTTGCAATGGCTTCATCTACAGTCGTCAGTAATGCATTCAATTCTTCAAGTGTCTGTGCCATGGCGATAATAATGAAGGATTTTTTCTGTAGCGCAAGTCGGGACAGCGGACACCATTCGCAATATTCGCAGGGTTCGCTTAATTTGCAGAAAAAAACAGGGAAATACTCCAACAAGGCACATGCGCAGAAAACCCCGCATAAGTCGGTACGGGCGACGTGGTAAGGCTTCTGATCGATAGGTGAAAGGGAAGGGGTGAATAAGGCGCGAAGGCTTGTTGATAATGGATTTGGGGGGTTAGCTGGGGGAGTGATACAAGTAGGGCACCCGTAATTGATCCCATAGATAGGAAGGACCCATTTTTCTATAAAATGACATCAAAATACGACTAAAAAGGCACAGAAAAGGCAAAAAAAGGGCATAAAAAAAGCATAAAAACAGTGAAAAAAGCACAAAAAAGCCTCCAAAATTGAGGATATTTGATGATTATTGAAGGTGAAGGAGGAAAAAAGTGCATAAAAGACGAAGTCTGACGACGAAGCTTGACGGCGGGTCAGAATGCATTGGCTTGACGGCAAAACGTGATGACGAAGCAGGGTGACGAACCGCGAAAACGGTACATGATGACGAAACAGGTGAAAGCGCCCCCGTGAACGCTGATCGATGTGACGTAACCGGCGTCACGCCCCTTGCAAAAAGAAAAAGACGCAAGGGTCGCGCCGCCTGGGCCTTGCGGTGCTGTGCGTCATTTCTGCTGGCGGACGAAAAGTCAGTTTGATGGTGACAACCCGGACATGAAGCGCATTGAAGCACACTGAGGTTGAAGCGCCCAGGAGGCCGGAAGCCGGACGTGATGTGAAGGCGTCACGCCCCTTGCAAGAAACCGCAAGGGTCGCGCCGCTTGGTTTTGTTGCGTATATCTGCTGGCGGTCGGGTCAGTTTGATGGTGAGCTTGGCGTGATGTGCTTGAACGTCGGGTGTGCGCCTGGATGTCGGACGTGATGCGAAGGCGTCACGCCCCTTGCAGAAAAGCACGCAAGGGTCGCGCCGCTGGCCCTTGCATTGCCGCGCCCACTATCTGCTTGCGGTGTCGCCTTCGGCTCCGTCAAAAAGCGGATAAGGGCATTTGATATTTGATGGTGATGCCCCTGGTGTGAAGTGTGGCGTCACGCCCCTTGCAGAAAAGCACGCAAGGGTCGCGCCGCCAACCTCTTTGGGTGATGCGCCCCGGAAAAGCAAAAGCAAAAGCAAAAGCAAAAGCGCTCGTGCTGTGGCTGTATGTCTTGTTTCGTTTCGCCGCTAGCGCCCCCGCGTAGGTGTGGTACTGGTACTGGTGGTTGGCATTGGCTGTGGTATTGGTATTGGTATTGGTGGTATTGGTAGTTGCTATACAGTAAAATGTGATGGGCGTTCCGGCTGACGCCGTCGGGTGTCTTCCGGCTCCGCTTCGCTCCGGTCTCCGGCAAAAAGCCGCCGGAGACTTCCCTCCAGCCCCCCTAACGCTCGCGGGTCAACGACATGGTGATCCGGATCTGAGTGCCCGCGCTCGACGTGATTGCTGAACTGCCTTCCGCCTGGAGAAAAGGCGCCAGGCGGCAAGATTGGACGCCACATGCGGTTCAGAGCAACCCGGTCACTCCCAAACAGCGGTCGTGACCGGGTAGCAAGGCCACTGACGGGAAGGCGCCACAGGAAAAGCCACAGGACTGCCTTCCGCTGGGAGAAAAGCGCCCAGCGGCAAGACTGGACGTGAAGTGCTGAGCAAGCCAGTCACTCCGCAAAAGCCTACGTGACTGGCTTGCTTGGCCACTGACGGGAAGCGCCACGGAAAAACAAAAGCCACAGGGCCACGTGTGGTGATGACCGGCGCTCCCCAAAAAACCGGGGAGCGCCTAGCAATCGACCTTTCAGTCTGGACGAAAAAGCAAAAGCCGTAGGGCGTTCTGACGGAGTTGACCGGCGCGTCCGGACAAAAAACTGCCCGGCCGCACCTCGACGAAATTGGGTGCAATGCGTTCATTCAAAACGCTGAAGGAGTCGCGCGGCCACGCCGCAGTTGTATTGGCTGCTCTGCGGCCGTGCTCCGTCATTTTTGACAATGCCCGACCACCACCCCTTTGAGGGGTCGCGCGGGACAGGCAAAGTTGTATTGGCTTTGCCTGCCCCGCGCTCCGTGGATGACGCGGCAGCCGGGGCGGATGCTCCGCGCTGAAAATGCTGCCTCCGCACCCGCCCCGACAGCCGCTGAACCTATTTGATAAAAGCAAAAGCCCACCCTGGACGTGTGGTGCAGTGCAGCCCGCTCACTCCGCAAGGGCCTACGTGAGCGGGCTGCAAGTCCACTATCGGGGGATGCCACGAAAAAAAACAAGGACCGGAACAGTGCCATATGAAGTGCGATTCGGCCGGTCACTCCCAACTGGTCGTGACCGGCCTCAAGTCCACGTATGGTTGCGTGCGCCACGAAAAAAAACACGTGCGGGCGTAAGGTGCAGGCCTACCGCTCACTCCGCAAGAGCCTACGTGAGCGGTAGGCAATCGACCTTTTGTGCCGTGACCAAAAAAACAACAGCCGCAAGGGCCACGTTCAGCAACGGAGTACCGCTCCCAAAAAGCCGGGAGCGGTACTCAAGTGGACCTTTGGTGCAGGGCCACGAAAAAAAACAGCCGCAGCGTCACGGCCGAAGCGCTCCCCAAACTGCCGGGGAGCGCTTCGGCTGAGCAGTTCGGCCCGTCACTCCGCAAGGGCCTACGTGACGGGCCTCAAGTCCGCTACCGAGAGACGCCAGGGAAAAGACGAGCTTGCACATTCAGTGTAGGAGTACCGCTCCCAAAAAACCGGGAGCGGTACTCAAGTGACCTTACGGTAAGACGCCAAGAAAAAAGCCTCGGACGCCACGGGCCAGTGCGCTCCCAAAAAGCCGGGAGCGCACTGGCTGTGCAGAAAATCGAAACACCGGGGAACGCCGAGTGAAAAGCCCGCTGTCTGGACGTGAGGGGCACGCGGCGCGGCCCTTGCAGAAAAGCGCGCAACGGCCGCGCCGCCGGGAACAGGGTGAGCAGGGCCACGATCTGCTGTCGGATAAAAAGTCAGTTTGATTCCCTTCTTTTGTGTGCCCGGCCGCATAAGTCCCTGGGGCAAGTCGCTGCGTTCGGCACGGCTGATAAGAGCGCCTTATCAGCCGTGGCTTTTTGTCATGCTGGGTGCAAAAAACAGCACCCTCCCGCCAAAAACCTCCCCTCACTTCGCTAGACATAACACGCATTATGTCTCCTTGCCCCAGGGCCTTATGCGTCCTCTTGCTCGCTCCGCACAACCTTTCTGCCGGTGGAGTCGCTTCGCTCCATCAGAAAAGGATAAAGGCATTATTCGATAATACCCGCCCACCACCCCACGTGCTGAGCGTGCTTTCGGGAACCGCAAAAAGCCGCGGTACCCGACGCAGTGACGGCCCAAAAAACCGGGGAAACTCGGGACGTGGGGAACGTGCTCCGGAAACCTCGCGAAAAGCCTCGGTATCCGTCGCATGGGGAGAGGGAGGATAACGCGACGCAGGTAACAGCAACTGCAAAAGCAACTGCAAAAGCAACTGCAAAAAAAAGCGGGAAAGCTTTGGACGTAAGGAGCGTGCCGCCGGATACCGCGCGAAAAGACGCGGCAACCGGCAGCATGGGACGAAAAAGCCGGTACGGGGAATCTGGACGTGCGGGAGTGCGGCACCGATCACCAAACAGCCGGTCATCGGTGCCGGGGGACAGGTGGTGAAACGCGACGAACTACTTTCATCCGGGCACGGCAAGGAACTGTCTGGACGTTATGGCGGTACGCGAGCGGTAGGGCTATCGGCACGTTTTACTAACAAAGGAATGAATAAAAAGCGACGGGTATAGGTTCGGGTGCTGGGAGACGGCGGATGACGCGGCAGCCGGGGCGGACGCTCCGCGGCTGAAAAATGCTGCCTCCGCACCCGCCCCGACAACCGCTTAGCCCATTTGATAAAAACGGGAGCACCCTGGACGTATGGTGCAGTGCAGCCCGGTCACTCCGCAAGGGCCTACGTGACCGGGCTGCAAGTCCACGTAAGGATGTATGCGACGCAGAAAAAAACCGCGTGCCAAGTAAGGTGCAGGCCTACCGCTCCCGAAAAACCGGGAGCGGTAGGCAAGTGACCTTTCGGTACGTTTAAAAAAATGAGGGACGCCACAGTCCGTGCTGATCGGCGCTCCCCTAAAAACCGGGGAGCGCCTAGGCGACGACCTGTGAAACGCCAAGAAAAAAAAGCCGCATGCCCAGGGGGCCGAAGCGCTCCCGAAAAAAGCCCGGGAGCGCTTCGGCCGTGCAGTTCGGCCCGTCACTCCGCAAGGGCCTGCGTGACGGGCCTCAAGGCCACTATCGAGATCCGCCACAAAAAAAGCCGACAGGCCCGAGGGCCAGAGCGCTCCCCCAAAAAGCCGGGGAGCGCTCTGGCGGTGCAAAAAAGCGGACAGCTGGTGGTGTGCCCCAAAAAAGCCGTGTGCGGGGTTAGGTGCCGGAGTACCGCTCCCAAAAAGCCGGGAGCGGTACTCAAGCGACCTTTAGGTGAGACGCCACGAAAAAAAACCTCGGATGCCACGGGCCAGCGCGCTCCCAAAAAACCGGGAGCGCGCTGGCTGTGCAGAAAATCGAGGCACTGGAAAAACGCCGAGAGAAAAGCCCGCCGTCTGAACGTGAGGAGCTCGCGGCACGGCCCTTGCAAAAAAGCGCGCAACGGCCGCGCCGCCGGGAACAGAGTGAGCAGGCCACGATCTGCTATCGGTTTCTGTCAGTAAAAGGATAAAAGCATTATTGATAATGCCCGCCCACCACCCCACTGTTAAAAGCAGGATAAAAGATTTGAACGTGGAGAGCGTGCTCCGGAAACCTCGCGAAAAGCCTCGGTATCCATCGCATGGGACGAAAAAGCCGGAACGTGGAGAGCCCGGATGTGGGGAGTGCGGCACCGATCACCAAACAGCCGGTCATCGGTGCCGGGGGACGGACAGAGTTGCCTGGACAAACTACTGTTTTCCGGCACGGCAATGCGCAATCAACACGCTGAGGGAACATGCCACGGCCGGAGCAGTCGGCAAGTTTTACTAACAAAGGATTGAATAAAAAGCGACGGGGAGAGGTCCGGATGCTGCGGAACGTAAAGAGTTGGTGTCACGCCTCATGCAAAAAAAGCACGGGGCGCGCCACTGGACCTATCGGGATTCAACAACGCGCCTGCGGCGGGCAAGGAAAGGGGTTAGGATGTCTGCTCCTTGCAAGTCCGTTGTGGGGCGGCCGGTCACTTTCCGTGATTCCCTGCACCAAATCTAGCGGCCGCCGGGTTTCCCATCTGGAAATTTATGCAATTCCCCAACACTTGCTAAAAGGATAAAAAGTCAATTTGAGACCGGAGTGTTGTATCGTTCATCCTGTGTTCCAACCTGCCGCGCTATCGCTTGGCTCTTTTTCGGTTTCAAAAAAATAACAGCCCCCTTTTTATCGACAACTCGACAATGGATTCGCCGTTATTTTTTCAAAACCTCAAAACTCTAAGCGCTCAAAATTCATATTGAATCTTTTCCTCCCATATTTCGTGATGAATGTTTTTTCGGTTCAAATAAAACATCCTTAGTCAAAAAAGGTTTTTGGCTGGTGCGGCGGCCAACTTTGGGTGTGCTCCTGCCGGTTTGCCGGTGTCGGCGGCCAGGTATCGGTCCCAGTTCCAGTCGGCATCCGGCGGCCGGGGTCCAGGCTGTCCGGGCAGGGTGTCTGTTCGGGTTCAGGCGCCCGTGCGCCAGGGGTTCCGGTACATATAAATAAACTCATAACATACTGTATTTATTGTATAGTTCATAAAAATGAACCCATTTTGGGTATATCGTTCATTATCTTGTACAATGGCTTAATTGCTTGTTTTGTAATATTTAATTATTATAATTATCTGTATTTATTGCAATAAAATACTTATATCATGGCATAAATTGGCATGCAGCTTGCATTTTATTATAGTGCCTGGGCGTGTCGGCCAGGCGCAACTTTTCACCATAGGGGGGTCTTATGTCGCTCAATTTTTGTATGCCGTCCGTTCATTCGCCGCGCGTTCCCTGTGTCAAGCTTCCGCCGTTCGATATTCGCTCCGATGGCGCAACTACAAATCCGTTGCTTTACCTGGGTCATGGTTCCGTTGCTCACCAAATCTTTCAAGCACTCGGGGGCCAGGCGCTTATCAAGTGCCTCAAGGCCCGCTATTCGCATGCGTCATCTTCTTCTCTGTCGTTATTTTTCGAAGGCTGCAACAATGCCAATTTTATCTTTGTATCCTGCTACAACGGCCATTGTTCCGTCGAGTTCCGCAAGGTTTCCGGCTCCCGGAACTCGGTTGTTCAGCGTGTCGAGAATGTCCTGCTCGCCGATCTGTCGGATCTGTTCCGGTCTGTCTGTTCGGCTGCACCTGCTCCGCAGCCGTAATGCTCGCCGTGCTCCCGGTGTTTGCCGGGGGCGGTTTCTCAACGCTTCCATTTTTCACATATATTTTCAGGAGGTGCCTTATGCAGCTATCTTTTTTTCCCGATTCTTTGCCGGCCGGGTATGTCCGTTTTTATCCCGATGTTCCCACGGAAATTTTTCTTGCCCTGGGCGGCGTGCAGGCGCTCGAAAAAGTTGGGGCTCACAATATCCTCAGCAGCCACAACGCCCTGCAAATCGATGTATGCGCAGTCAATGGCGTTACCATGATTCATGTCACGCAAAACGCTCACAAGGCATACGATATTTATTTTTATAACGGCAAGGGGGCGTGCGTGTCGTATGCGTATCATGTCTATCACCACGAGCTCGCAGGCGTGTTTCGGGCCGGCACCGGGCTGGTTTCTTTCAAGAAAAAGTATATCGGGCGCGATCCGGCCGTTTGCTATGAAGAAGAGCCGGTGGTTGCATAGTCCGGTTTCTTGTCAGTTTTCAGCGGCATCCTCTCCAGGGTGCCGCTTTTATACTGTTGTGTAGTGAAACGCGCTTGTTTATATTGCAGGCACTTGCGGCCTGCAGGGGCGAAGCCGGGCTTCGCCCTAAGCGGAAACGTTTTACCCAGACCTTCCTCTCCCAATTCTGGACGCTTCTTTTAAATTCCGATTTTCAGAAAAAAATCTGTCCCATAGTTACAGTTTTAACCCTATCATGTTGTATATACAATTCAACTACCTATTATTCTAATATATTTTAAGCTGTTTGCTGCATTGTTGCGGTAGAAGGGGCTTTTGTTGCGTGGCTTTATTTGTGGAATTTGTTAAATTGCTGATGAGGTTACGTTCTTGTTTGTTTTTTTTGCGGGAAATAACGACAAGCCGATTTAACATTTACGTTTTTTCGCCTTGTATATGTTTTTTTTGATGTATTTATCAATAGAACATTTCAGGACGCGCAAGCCGCGGGGGCCAAGCATGATGGCTTTTAGCTTTCCGCTTTTTATCATGTCGTATATATGGCGTTCGGTGCAGCACAATTCTTGCGCTGCCTTGTGGATATGGACGAATTTCCCGGATGTCATGACACGGTCCCTTTTTGTCTTTCCAGAAAAGTACTTATAATTGAAATTTTAGGTTTCTTTTTATTGGGTGTCTGGATGGCTGTGGGCCGCTTGGGATTTCCGAGCCATAGGAGCCCGGCACGGATCGCAGCGGCATATGCGTAAATTTCTGCATCAAGTGCATCGTTTCGATCCCTCGTTTTCACCCATTCCAGATATGGGAAACCGCCTTTAATGTGTGTTTCCATTTTTTCAGCGGTAAGCTGCATAAAATATTCATCCGTGACGGATTCATACCAGTGGTAACAACCGGGTCCCGGCATCGTGTTGGTTTTCAGCCTTCCGTAAAGGGTGGATTTTGCGGTATCGGTTCCGACCGGCCATAGCTTTACCCCTTTTGGTATGTGTTTTCCTTTCCAGTTCAGGTCCTGTTCAGTCGGTTTGCCAAGCACGGGTTTGTTACGTGCGCGCTCACCTTTTACAGCGATTATCCGGCTGTCTTTTTTTCGGCAATAGTTATAAACCTGTTGTGTTTTGTAGCCTGAATCAATGGCGACACCGACAACAGGGATGCTGACACCATCTCGCGTGAAGTTGAAAGCGATCAACTCGTCAAGCTGCGTTTCCCAGTCTCCGTAGATTTCTCCATGCCAGACAAGCCAGGATTCTTCACCGACTCCCCAGCCTCGAATGATAACGACAATCCTGTTTTCCTGCACATCAATGCCAAATGTTATGAACACGACACCTGGTGGCGGATTCATCGGCTGATAGGGTTCACACCTCAGCCGGAGGTTTTCCCATTCCGGTTGTTCCCCGGCAACTTCATAAGGTTCGCCGAGGCGGGTATTTACCCAGACCTTCATGGCCATGGGGTCTTTTTTTGCGTCAACGTATTCCTGGGCGATCTGGCGCCAGGAAACAAAGCCCAGAGGCGACAACAGGCCGCTGATGTGATATCCGCGTTTTGTCCGGTTTGTCTGGAGTGGAATCCATTTACCTTTTTTCAGCATCTTGCTTTTGTAATGCTCGTTGATTTTTTCACGGCAGCTCATGCAGGTGTACCAGACATCTTTTACCTCGCCGTTTTCCTCTGTGTAGTGCAGTCCGTGCTCTTCGTTGTTTATCGAAAAAATAAGTATTTGCAGGGTCTCACAGAAAGGGCAGGGCACGTGATAATACCGCTGGTCGGATTTCTGGAATTCTTTTTCGATCAAGGATGCGCCTTTTTGCGTCGGCGTGCTGATCTTTAAGATTTTTTTCCGGCTGGAGTAAGTATCGGTCCGGCGTTCGGCCAGGCTCACCGGGCTTCCTTCGCCGCCGATATCCGGTTCAAAACCGTCGATATCATCCAGAATCAGATATCGGATGGAGATATTTCGGAAAGCCGCGCCGGAGTTGCTGCCGGCCATGTACAGTGCGCCGCCGACAAAGTTTTTTGCCAGTACGGTGTTGCCGCCGGTTCGGCTTTTTGTCGGGTGGACCTTTGCAGCGATCGAGGGGATGCTTTCGATCATGGGGGCGATACGGTTCCGGCTGTGGCGTTCCGCCAGCTCGACAGTAGGCAGCATATAAAGTATCGGGCCGGGTGCACAGTCGATAATATAACCGACAAAATTGTTCGCCACTTCAGATCCGCCAATCTGTGTTGCTTTCATGACAACGATATCGGTTACATCGCTTTCAATAACGGAAATCGCCTGCATGATCTCCCTTAGATATGGCGTGCGCTTTGTGCGGTAGTTTCCCGCTTCTCGGGAAGCGACGGTATTTAAAACCCGTTTCGCATCGGCCCATTCATCAACCGTAATAACCGGGTCCAGTTCAAGTCCGGCGCAGGCGGCTTTGATATATAAAATACGACCGTCAATCATCGAACTTTCCCCGGATATGGCTCAAAGTGTTTCGTATTTCGTTTTCCAGGATGATCCGTACATTCGCCTCATTTTTTTCGGCTGCAAGCTGGGCGCTTATCCTGTCAATGATATTGATCAGACTGTCGCGGGTTTTCCGGTACATTTCAAAGGCACCTTTCCGGACATCTTCATCCAGCAGGAGTTTTCCTGCCCGTTCCTCATAATCCAGTTTTTTCATTTCGGCGTTGTACTGTTCTTTTAACGTCCGAGCCGAACTGAAGGACATGTTTGTAAAATCAATGGTTTTTGCTGTTTCTGTCCTCTGCTCTCTGCCATCTGTCGTCTGTTCTCTGTCTTCAGTCTTCTGCCCTCTGTCATCTGTCATCTGTTCTGGTGGGGGATTTGATGACTCTATGGAAATCTTGTTTCTAAGACCGCGCGTTTCCGGGTCAGAGTATTTCCGGAGATTTTCGACGGCAAGCTCGATGTTGATCAAGTATCGCCTGTCATTGACCTTGGTAATTGCGTCCCCGAGGGCGCCTCTCCTGTTTAGTTGCGATATGCGAGATTTCGTGACGCCAAGGCGCCTTGCCAAATCGGTAACACTCCCAAAACCGTCCGGCACGGTTTTCAGTTTAATTTTCCTGAATTTTATTTGTGCTTTATTTGTCACTGGCAAATCCATTCCATGTGCGATTCCTCTTTTAACCGCCGATCCCGCCGGCCAGCAATTTTAGCTTTCGTTCCTCTGTGCCGATGCAACCAATCTGCGCCCGTTTTTTGTCCCGATCCATCGTTTGATAAGCCTCAATGAATTCTTTTGCCCACCACTTCAGTTCCGTCTCGGTCATTGAACACACGGACTGCCAGGACCACCGGGAAACCATCAGGGATTTGGTAACGGGGTCATCAAAACAGGGGGTTCTGTATGAACCAAGTTCCCGGATCTGTTTCATGACAACCGTAACCTGTTCGCAGGCCCGGTCTGTTTCCGTCACTGGTGATCCAAAAACTGTTTCGTGAAAATCCGCATAGGTCGGCTGGCTTGTGTACTTTCTTCCCCGGATAATCTTCCGGGCGGCGTCTTTCCATTGCTCGATGGTTATCTTGTCCTCAAAGGCCATGTCAAACCACATATCAAGTAATGGTTCTGTGGCCACCGCCTTGAAATTTGCCATGACAGCCGTTGTTACCTTTGCAAACTCTATAACATCTTTATTTTTCATTACTTGCCCGCTCCATTCTTCGTTTCACGAAATTTGCCGCGTTTGTTATCGATACATCAAGCCTCGGGTCCCCCGTTGAAACGATGGCCTTAAACTTACCGTCGATGCCTTCCTTGCGAACCGTTCCGCCTTTGTTCTGCTTATCGGCCAACCAGGTGTTGATATGTCGTAAAATTCCGGATTTCGTTTTTCTGCGCGTCGGGTTGGCTATATTCCATTGCCGGATATTATGGAGTTCCTGGGTTACATTGACTGCCGGATAAGATTCCGCCCAATCGTCGATCATTGGCTGGTAGATGTCGAATTCAATTTGAGGTTCGTTTTTTTTACAGATAAGCGGGATTGAAATTACCGCAGGTTTTTTGCAGAGCGCAGAGCCGATTTTTTTCGGCTCTGCGCAAAAAGTTCCTTGTTCCCTTTCCCCTTCCTTTTCCCTTTCCTGTTCCTTTTCCAGTTCCCTTTCCCCTTGTGCAGGATTAAGGTGGCGTGGTTCACGCGTGGCGCACGCGTCATGCACATGTCGATCGTCATAAATATCAATAGGTTTAGGAGGTGAAGGTAAAAAGCTGCCTCGTTCCCTGTTGTTGATGATTTGATGTTCCGTGAAGGTCGGTATAAGCCCGTATGACTTGCCGCAAACTTCGTAACGCACGATAAAGCCACGCGTCATTAACGCGTCAAGCACGCGTGAAAAATCCAAATTGTCAAAAGGCAGAACATCCAATTTTAAAACATCCGGTTGCCATCGAAACCGCCCCTCGCGGTCAGCAACTGTCCATAGGCCGGCATATGCCACACGCAAAGGAAGCCCGGTCTCAATTTCCGTCTGAAAAAGTTCTAAATGCCTGAAAAACTCCGGCTTTATCGTCCTGATCCGCGCCATATCGCTAATCCCCGTCGCAATTTAAGGAAATCGGCGCTTGGCAAACAACGCCATGAGAATTGCATCACTGCGGCCGTGTTGAGACTTTTTCAATTGAAGATTTGGGAAATGCCTTCGTGCGGAAACCAGTGACTTTATCTTGGTATCGGGTCCATCTGCATTGTGAAGTATGGCACGTTGCCAGGTTTGAGGGGGGACAAGCTCGGTAGATACTTTGAGTGCGGCTAAAACGCCTCTGATTAAACCGTAATTGGCACCGAATTTAAAAACACTTGATACGCCCTGCTTCGGCATCGAATGTTGCGCTTCCACCACGGCAATGGCGATATTGTAAAGCTCTTTCCAGTCTGCAATGGTGTTTGCAAAAACAAACTCATCTTCCCAATCCTCAATATCAAAGTTGCCGTTTTCGCGCAAAATTGCATACGCACCCGTTCCGCCTGGATCGATACCGATCCATGCGTTAAGTTTTGGATCAGTTTCCATTTTTCCCCCTTTACGGGTTAGAAAGCATCAAACGGTTTGAAATGGATATAAACCTTTTCTTGAGACATGGTTTTTTCCTTTGTTTGCGGGTTATAAACCCTTCTGGCCCTTCGTTTCCTGATAGTGAAATTCCCAAATAGCGGCAGCCTTGCTTTTGACGCTTCAATCAATTGCGCATCAATTACTTTTTTCATGGCAAATAAAACATTGTTGGCGGTTTCCTGGTAGCACCCGGCCTGTTTTGCAACTTTTGCGATAAATTCATATTTTGTCATAGTGATCACCTCTATTTCATAATGTCATATGTCTAAAACTTTCCGCTTGACCGGCTTCTGGTTGATCCTGGAGCATACCCATTCAATATATTCGGCTGTTGGATAGGCGATTTTCCGGCCAATAAAAAAGGCGCCCTTTGGTCCTGTTCCAGCGGAATCAAAATTGGCCATGACACCCACCGAATTACCGTCAAGCGCCTGCCGTGTTTTATCAGTGCGGAAAAGATAGGGCCTTCCCGCCAGAGCTTTTTCCAGTTCAGTTCGGATTTTCTCTTGTGATTCTGTCATTTGATTTTCCTTGCGTAGCAATGTCACGTCCTTCCAGATTCCACCTGGTTTCGATAGCCCCGGCCTTGATTCTGTTTCCCAGAAATGATTAAGACCCGACTGGAACTGGATTGCGACAGAATCTTTTTCTATGCCGCTGACGGACCGGATCACCAACGGGGAGGCATCCAGTCAGGTTAGCCGTTAAAACTTTTCATATCCATCAGGTTCCGAACCATCAGGGATCCCGGAATCTTTGTCTATTTGAGCTTCAACCATTTCCATCATGCGAGTCAGTATTTTTTCGCAGTCCTCAACCGTGCTCGGTATAAAACCGAGTTCTTTTTTTGCCGCAGCATACTCGTTGGGGAACTCAGCCTTTCGGGTCATCAGGTTTTTATACTGGGGGGTGTAGCTCAGGGGAGGCACAGCAGCTTGCGCTTTTTTCTGGCGCCGGTGTTTCCGGTGCAGGCGCTTGTGGGCCCGAAAGCGGCCAGGGCTGATTCGGGTACAATTTTACCCACTTTTCAATGGCTTCCATCTGCAGGTCTTTCGGGCAATGCCGGAATAAATCAATGTTCTGGAAAACAAAAGTTGAAAAACCGGGGCCTTTCAGGTTTATGTACCGGGTCCGGAAATCATTCCATACCGCGGCATCACTCGGGGGGCCCTGGTGGCCAGCTATGCTTGCCGGATCCGGCGCCGTTGTTTCCTGGGCAGCCGGGATTTCTTTTTCATTCGCCGGTTCTTTTTTTGCCGAGGCTTGTTTCGACACCCAGGTCTCAAACGCTTTGATAAATTCACTCCAATTTCCGACTGCCCGGCTTTTGAGGTCTTCGACGCTAGCGTTGTTGGCTTTAGCAGTCAGGGCAACAAATTCATGGATTTTTGGCTCCCCATCCGGGTACTGTTCAGCGACAAGCATATCAAAGCCGTTTTCGTTGATGCTCCCGTTTCCGGTCATTTCGGACTGTCCCGCAGGCATTGCCTGGTATTGTTCGCGCCCTTCGCTGTTCATTGTTGCTTCAAGATCGATCGCATCGATATTTTCTTCGATGGTCCGTATCCCCTTTAAATAATCCGTGAACTGATCCCGCATCACGAAATTCCTTGCCTTAAATTGCATCATCCGATTTGTCCATTTTTTCCAGGGGGACAGTGAGTCAGCCTTATCGTATCCTGCCTCGCAGGCTTCAGCCCAAGTAAAAACACCTATTGAAGGCTCGAAGCCCTTACGCTTAATTCGACAACAGAACATCCAATCCGGCTTTTTACGCTCTCCTTCCGACCATTCCTTGAATTCCTCCAACTGTCCAGAAGCCCGTACAACTGAAAGCGCCGCGTCTCCATAAATGCCGGGCCGTCCGTTTATGACCGCGATGTTCTGCACGGATGCCATTGGTGATAAACCGAGTTCAGCGCCCATTTGCATGGCCACGAACACCGCCTCGGGGCTACTTATTGATTTTGGCATTAAACCAGAACACGACATAATATTTGCAAGTCGAATGGCTTCGTCGATTCCTCTTGGGGTTATCCCGAAAGATCGGTTTTGTACTGCTGGTAAATTTGATTCCATAATTCAATCTCCTTTATGCTTTGATGATAGCCGATTCAGTTTCATAGATTCGAATTCCCGTAATTTCTCTGATCCCGCTTTTAATGGCCTGGTTCACGGATACCTTATCAACCATAAGATATTTTCCAGGAATCAGACTGATGTCCAAAACATCCCACACCCAATCTTTCCGGAGATGCACGGAAGACCCGGTTTCCGAGCGAAACACCTTCTGGACAGGTACAACCGGTGCGACCACAACCGGGGCGATTACTTCGGGTTCCACCGGTGCGGCCGGTTCTCCCTTTTCAGCGGCTTTCCGAGCCTCGACTTCCCGCTGGGCGTTCAGTGCCGCTGCCCGTGCATCCAGTTCTCGCTGAATTTTATCAGCTTCGATCCGTGCACGTTCCTGTGCCTCGCGCTGTTCCATCAGCATCTTGGTCATGTGGGCCTGTATGCCGGCCTTTAATTTCCTGTCAATTTCATCTAAGGAATCCCGGAAAACCTTTACAAAACTGTTGATGGTTTTCACGAAATCCCCTGGCGCCTCGATGATCTCTTTGCGCTTTTTCTCAATCGCGGTTGACAGTTTTTTCGCCTGTCCGGCCATTGTGATGGCCGCATTCTGGCTGGATTCGTCCGTTACGACATGAGACATGGCCTGGGCTTTCATCCGTTCGATTTCCGGAAGGTACATCTGTTTCAGTACCCGGCATGCCTGTCCGGCATCATTGATACCAATCACTGGCGGCAGAACATTTACAGCCGCCGGAGCTTCCTCAGCCTCTTTCACTGCTGCCATAAAATCCATTTTTCTACCTCCCTGTTTTAAAGTACCGATATGCCCCGAGCGCATTCAGAAATGCCGCCCAGGGTTCCCCGTCGATATCAATCTCTGTTGTTATTGCTCGCCCGCCGTTTTTTCGCAGACGAACAGCCAGTCCTCGCCGGACATCATAATTTTGCTCTTTCGCAAGTTTTGCATAGGCTGCAATCTGGGGGTGCCACGAACGGGAAATGCTCATAGGCGTTTTGTAATCGATAACTGTCAACCCGCTTTCCCCACACAGTCTTACGATTGCATCCGGGTGTCCGGTATAGCCGAGTCTGTCGTTGGCCAGTTCGATTTCGACGGCCTTGAACTCTGTAACGGCCTGTTCCGCCCATCCAAGGAAACTCTTAAAAAAACCCTTGTCTTCCGGCCGCAGAAAACAATCCGCCCACAACCCCCGGGCATGGGCAGCACATGCCGCATGGACCCGGCTCCCGCGCTCTGCCGCAGTTGCCAGAACGTCTGGACGTACCCCTGAGAAATCATTGAACAGTGACAGCACTGTTGTTACGGATGGGTGTTGCATCGACTTCATCCCATTCCTGTTCTTGGCCGTCATTTTCTTCCGGGGCATCCGTCGGATCTAACCATCGGTCGTAATCCTCCTGTAATATTTTCGTACAGCCTGGTTGACCGATTTTTCAAATCATAGGAAACCGACCAGTCCCGCTTCATAAGCAAGCCGATTCATTGCTTTGTGATACGTTTGGTTCCATGCATCGTTATAGTTTCCCCCGTCAAAATTTTCTTTCGGGTGTTTTTCATTTGCGATCCGCACAGCGCTGTCAATCAGCGCATCCCTTTTTTCGACGTAAGTCTGGGGCAGAACCGGTTGTTTTGCCATTTTTTGCGGTTCCTTTTCTTGACAGGTTTGGTAAAACCATTCTCTTACTCCAGTTTTATTGACCTGGATGCTTTTAGGGGCAATAATTTAACCAGATCGGGATGAGTTGTAATCACAGGGATTCCAATTTCCAGGCAGGCGCGGACCAGTTCAGACAGCGAACAGTCCAGGGAAATTGTTGCGGTATTGACAATCCTTAGCAGCCGATCGTCAATCTTGATGTTGAGAGGATTATTCGTCTTCATTTCTCCACCTCCAAACCCAAACACACACTCAGAACATTGCATAAGATGGCTCCTGTTGTTTTTTTGGATTTCATCGCAGATAGGGCTTTTGACGGATGTTTTTTAAAAAGATCGATGGCTTTTTTGATTTCAACTGGGGTGCCTTCCAGCCAAAGAACAGGGTTGGTTTTTGTTACAAAGGCAAGGCGTTTAGCGGTGCCCCAGGAGGGACGCCTCCGTCCGTTCAGAATATTTGAGAGAGCTTGCTTCGAGACACCGGCAGTTTCAGCAATTTTTGTGTAATTAATTTTCATGGTTTACCTGTATTCTATAAGAACACAATAAATCAAGAAAATAATTCTCAAAGATAACTTTTTTTCGTGTATGGGTTCGAGATGGACAATAAAGAAAATTTTAGAAAATTTCTTGTCAAGTGGATGGCGGACAACTGGATGGAAAATCAGTCTGCCTTTGCAGAGCTCCTGGGGATTACAAGATATCGGCTATCAAATATATTGACAGGCAATAAGGGGACATCTGAGGAAGCACGTATAGCCATATGCAACAGACTGGGCGTGGATTACCGCTCGCTGATCCAGATCGATTCAGGGGGGCAGAATGATTCCAAGGCCGCCCCTCAGCAGCCGTTAGACCTCAGACTTGCAACGATGCAAGCAAATTTGCTGGCAATATACAAATCCGGCGATTCTGCCAAGATATCTGCAATCGAAACAAACCTTGCTTCTTTAAGGGCGGTGATTCAAATGGAAAAGCGTTCCAGAAAAAAGGAAGCTCTATCATTGAAGGAGGAAGACGAATCACTGCTGAACCAACCGGCGCCAAAAAAGATACGCGGGTGATTGGCGTTAAAACCAGAATAAAAGACTTTTCGGCCGATACCGATACAATAAAAAGAGGAAGTTATAAAGTACACTTAAATATAGTCGTTATAGTTTTCAGATGTGATTGGTTGTATTGTTGTTTTGATAAATATTCTGAAGTTGCGCAAAAAATCGGTTTGTCTGTGTTTGAGTAGATTGCATCAACGAGGTGGGGACGTACATAAATAAATAAGTAAATAATACTGAAATGAGACTGAATAACAATAACAGTTTCAATGAGCAACTGTTTGCGGTAACATCGATGTCAACAAGCCCTTTAGTGGTAAGTTTAATGTGAGAATTGGTCAAGAACTCCATCGAAATATCGCACATGAAGCCCATGCCCGCAATTTGTCGCTCAATGATAATGTGGTACAGGTGATTAAGGCCGCTTCAGAACAGAATATTTCTGTGAAGGCTGAATGTCTACCTCGGCAGTGGCTCCCAAGGAAAGCGAACGATTCAAAAAAAGCCAGGATGCAAGGATGAATTTACGGCCAACAACTATTCCAAATGACGTGGTTTGGATGTGCAGGGACGTTCCCGAAAAATTGATGATCTTGAAAACCCTAGTGGACAGATATATTCAGTACTTTGAAGTGTACAAGGGGCATTCGAGGGTTATTTTGGAAGGCAGGGCGGGGGTGGAAGTATTTTTTTCATGTGTTCCGATTTGGATAATTGTTTACCATATGATAAAAAGTTGTGACAGAGTTGTGACACTTTGGATTCTCAAAAAAAAGGACTTACAACATTTAGCTGTAAGTCCTTGTTATTGTTGGCGCGCCCGAAACGATTCGAACGTTCGACCGACGGATTCGTAGTCCGGTACTCTATCCAGCTGAGCTACGGGCGCAAATTATTCTTTACTTATAGGCCAATCAGGCAATAATGTCAATGATAACCCCACGGTAATTTTGTCTACACTTGAAAAGCAGGACTGGTGGCACATGAGTTTTTTGTCATCCGCAAATAGTCAAAGACCATTCGGGTGTTTCGAGTAAGTTGACGCATTTTCTGAGCGACGCTCCGTACGCCTTTGGATTTGATAACGCCTACGGCGAAGCGCCGAAAGCGCGTCATGTTTTCAGGACCGTAGCCGATGCTTATCCGGCTGCGGTCTTCATCATAGTTCCAGTCGATGATGTAGTGACAGCTCTCGATGCTCCAATGGAGACGATTCGTGTTTAGAACACGCTGGGCGTCGGCTTGCTCCGGCGTTCGACTGGTAATACCGTAGGCAACCTCTTTAGAGTATTTACCCGTTTTTTTCTCAATGGACTCTCGCTCAATGGCAAAAGCCTGTCCGACATGTGGGAAATTAAGGTAGCTATTCAGCTCAGAGGTAATCCAGATTTTGCGGGTCTCGATCCGGCCATGGTCTGGAGGGTCACAAATGGTCAAATCGGGCTCTTTGCGATCATGAAAAAGAAAAAACTGATATAACGTCGAAAGACGTGTGGGCCGCGTTTTTTTTGACGGTGAAGGATAATGCGCATGTCGTATACGGACAAGGTAGTCGGCAAAATCTTTCTGGGTTAACAGGGCATCTGCGGTAATATCCTTGCCTTAATATCAATGGCATCAAGCAGAGGAGCAGCCATCTTGATTTCGTTGGTGTTGATTACAACATTATTTTGACAATAAATTAAGGTGTTATTTTGACTGAAAAGGCGCCATTTTCAGAAGGTATCACCGGAAGGATTTTTCGGATTTAACTGGATTTTACCATGCTGATATGACCATTGGGTGTTGGAGCATACCTTCTGAGGGTTGTTTATTGATCGGGACATGATATTGTCTGTATTAAAAGGCGGCGATAATCAGGTTTGACTGATGATGATTCGAGCTTTGGCGATGGTTCTATTGATGTAGGCCATTTTTCTGAGCTCACCCAGATGGTTGTGCCAGGCAGTTCTCTGTTCAATGATGAGGGATCGGATCATATGATCCGGATAGCCTTTTCTGATAAGGGCAAGTGCATAGGCGAAGTCGGTTTCGGATTCGCCTATGCGTTGATACAGGCAACGGGATGGAGGGGTTTGAAGACACACGCCCCCCCTTGGGGGATGGGAAAAGGCTGATGGAGATTTGCTGATGTTTTGCAGGAAGTGCTCTGGGATATGAGCTGCGGATAGCCAATCAATCCAGATCAGTTTGCATAGGGGATATTTTCCATCAGAAGATTGATAGCGGTCTTTCCGGTTTCTAAAGCCCGGGCATCGTCCGAAGCGGTTGTTGGGGTCAGCGCCTGGATCACTTTGAAGCATTTTGAGCAGGGAGCGTTTTTGCTCAAGGGATAGCGGATTTTTGGAACGGATCCAGACCTGGAAGTTCCGGGCAGAGGTTTCAAGCACCATACGACCGGGTTTCCAGGTGTTGTCCGGGAATTGGTGTTGGCGTTTGACGGTTACCCAGTCGAGGTCGTCCACCAACAGATAATGGTGTTGGTCGAGGGGCTGCATGAAGATATGCCTGCCTTTGGCGTTATGTGCCTTGAGGTATGGTATTTTGTCGATATGGGGATCAATCCGCCAGAGTCCTTTTTTGAGATCGAGCACGGCCAGTTGCCAGTTTCCGTTGAAAAAGCGGTACAGTTTTTCAAAGATAGTTTTCATGTTCACCTGGATAGAATCCGGTACGGCGATGTGTGATATTTTCTCGGACCAGGATGCGATGGATGGAGGCAATTGATGGCAGTGGCGTGATTCTGGCCGCTTGCATTTCATAACGGATGGCTGTTGCGCTGCAAGGCTTTGCCTGGTTATAGAGGCTGAGTCTGAAGAGGATAACGATATCCGTAATTTCGGGCTGAGAAAAGCACATGGTGCATCCTTGATGGCCGGTGGAAACGAGGGTTTATTCCCACCGGCGTGATTGTCATCCCTCGAGTTTTTTGACTTTCAGTACCATTTCTGCGGTGACGGTTCGTTTCTGGTCGAACATGGCATAGGTGAGAGCCTGTTCGATGATGGCGCCGATTTTTCTGGGGATGC
>CAVPHN010000003.1:0-137038 GCA_963704205.1 uncultured delta proteobacterium | reverse complement strand
GTCGAGCGCACAGGGCTGTGTTTGATCTCTATGGATCTGCCGTTTGATCGATTAAGCGATGGGGGCGCCTGTCTGTCGGACATCGCATCCGGGTTCGGTGGCTCGCTGATCCTGATTTTTTCAAGACCGGCATCCTCATCCGGCCTGCGCCTGAATCTTCTTCTGGATCATCCCCCGGGAAAAGGCGAGAGAATTGAAAAGATTGATGGGGCGGGGAAAGCAGTGCCATCGACGCAATCCATGGACATGAATCTTGCTGCTTTCGACGGGGTCTTCTCGGGGCTTCGGGTTGACAACCCGGTGGAACTGGTTTACTTTCAAGGCCCCCATTATGGCGACCGCTATGGCATTGCCTGCGCTGCCGTGTCAGCTCTGGCGGAACATGGTGTGCCGCTCCTGGCGGTTGTCTGCGCCGGGGCATCGATTTATATGATTACGCCTAAAGGAATGGCATGTGCGGCCCGGAATGCCCTCAAAGGTGCATTCAGTATTCCTGAAACCGTTACAGCGCCATCAAACTCATGAATTCGAATCTGACACAAGAAATTGACTGGCGACCGCGGGTCTTTGACTCGCTGTCCTTTCCCACCCTGATAATTGACAGAAACGGTACTGTTGTGTCTGTCAATCAGAAGCTTTGGAAAAATACAATATTTCCCAATCACAAGTTGTTGGAAAATCCTGCCGGGAAGTCTTTAATACATTATTCGATGATCCGGACCTTTCCTGCAACCGCGAAACCTGCCCCTGGACAAAACAATCGCCGAGGGGGTGGGGCACTCTGTTTTGAAACAGATTCGGCAGCAAGACGGGAGCATGTATTGGGAGGATCGGGTGTTTTCACCCATTCTGGATGATGCGGGAAATGTCATTTATGTGGTGGAGTCGATCCGGGATGTCACCCGGACCAAGGCCCTGGAAAATATTATCCATGACATCCGGGAGTTTCTTAACCGGGTCGTTCAGAGCTCAACCAGTGCGATTGTGGCTGCGGACCGGACGGGGCGCATTCTGCTGATGAACCAGGCTGCCGAGGAATTGTTCGGCTATGACGTCAAGAATGCCGGAAGTTTCAGCGTCACTGATCTGTATCCACGGGGCGTGGCCAAGGAAATAATGAAGCAACTGCGGGATGACGATTACGGGGGGCGGGGAAAACTTCCGGTGACCCGGGTCAACATCCGGACGGCCAGGGGAGAGGATATCCCAGTGGAAATGACTGGCGCCATCATTTATGAAGGAGATAATGTTGAAGCCGCAACCATGGGAATTTATAACGATATTCGCGAGCAGCTGGCTGTGAAGAAAAAACTTCAGGATGCCCGGTCCCAGTTGGATCAATCCGAAAAAATGGCCTCTCTTGGCAGGCTGGCCGCCGGGGTTGCCCATGAAATCAACAATCCCCTAACCGGAATCCTTATGTACGGCAATCTGATGAAGGAAAAAATGGAAGAAGATCACCCGCTTCAGTCCAAACTGACATGTATTCTGGAGGATGCGGAACGGTGCCGGGATATCGTTAAGAATTTATTGGCCTACAGCAGACAATCCAGCATGTCGCGGGATCATTTTTCGATGAATTCCCTGGTCGAAGAAAGCCTTCGTCTGATTCGGGATCAAAGCCTGTTCATGAACATCAGCACTCGAAAAGAATTGTCGGATGAATGGATGCTGGTGCGGGCGGACCGGAACAAAATGAGCCAGGTTGTCATCAATCTGGTCATGAACGCCATTGACGCCATGGGGCGAAGCGGCATTCTGACGTTGAAAACCTATCGAAGCGCCGATCAGGAAAGAGCATGCCTGGAGGTGACGGATACCGGATGCGGCATTCCGGAAGGAAATCGATCCCGGATATTTGATCCGTTTTTTACTACCAAAGAGCTTGGTAAAGGAACCGGTCTGGGACTCAGCACCGCCTATGGCATTGTCAAAGACAACAACGGCGACATCGTCATCAAAGAAACCGGCCCCGGGAGAACTACATTTCTGATGGAGTTGCCGCTGGACCACGATTCAATGAGATGTATGGAGTCGATCGGATAGAAAGATTAAGGCATAAGGATTGGAATGGCAACAGAAGCAGCGATTCAAATAAATTATACACCCAGAATCCTGGTTGTGGATGATGAGGTGCGGATTCGGGATGCATGCCGGATCGTTCTGGAAGACTGCGGCTACGAGGTTTGCGCGGCCGCTACCGGCGCAAAAGGGCTTGAATTAATACGCGACCATCATTATGACATCATTCTGCTGGACCTGATGATACCCGAGCTGTCCGGATTTGATGTGATGGCCCAGGTGAAGGCCCGGCATCCGGATACCGTGGTCATCGTAATCACCGGATACGCGACGCTGGAGCACTCAGTTGAAGCCATGAAAAAAGGGGCATTTGATTTTATCCCCAAGCCGTTCACTCCGGAGCACCTTCGGGTCACCATTGCCAAGGCCATCGATTATACCCGAACCCTGCGCGATATTGCAGATACCCGCTCCAGGCTTCGAACCCTGGTAAACCGGATTTCGGACGGCGTGATGTGCACCAATCACGAGCATCGGGTGGCTCTGCCAATCCCGCGTTTTTGCGGATGATCGGTTGCGCGGCTGAATCGATGATCGGCAGCGGGATGGACGATTTTATAAATGTTCCCCGGATTCGGGAAATGATTCAAGAAGCGCTTGCCACGAGTGTTTCCGAAGCAAATGAATTAACTGAAGAAATTTTGGTCAATGATTCTGCCCAGGCCAAGAAATGATCCTGAATGTCCGGTGCGCCCCATTTCGGGATCGCACCGGCAGAAATTACGTCATTACCGTGCTGCACGATATCACTGCGCTTAAGAAGTGGACAGGATGAAATCGGAATTTGTGTCCATGGTGAGTCATGAGATTCGAAGTCCGATGAATTCCGTACTGATGCAGATACAGGTCATTCTGGACGGGTTGGCCGAGAGCTGACAGAGAAGCAGCGTGACATCTGACCCGGGCTTTCAAGAAAATTGACAATCTTGCCCACATGACGACCGAGTTGCTCGACCTGGCGCGGATCGAGTCCGGCCTGATCACCCTGGAGCGCGAACCTGTGTTGTATCGCTGACGTTATCCGAGATCAGGTTGACCTTTCACCTCCCTTTGGCAGCCTCCGCATCCATCGAGATGCTTGTCGATGTTCCGGAAACGCTGCCGCCTGTACTGGCGAACCGCCGGAACATGGAAGAAGTGCTGTCCAACCTGATCACCAACGCGATCAAGTACAGCCCCGGCGGCGGACAGGTCACGATTGCAGCATCCATTCTAAACGACTATCCGTGTATTCGGGTAAAGGATACCGGCATGGGGATCGGCACTGAAGATCAGCACCGGATCTTTCAGCGGTTTTACAGGGTAAAAAATGAAAAAACCCGCTACATCAACGGCACGGGCCTGGGCCTGGCCATTGTCAAAAGCATTCTGGAATTCCACCAGGGTCGCATCAAAATCGAAAGTCAGGAAGGGGAAGGCAGTATATTTTCCGTTTTTCTGCCGATTCTGACCGGATGACCTTTCTGCCATTAATTTCTACTTGCGGATTAAACGGTTAACGAGTGTTCACAGGGAAGGCGACCGGGGCGTTTTAGTGACAACAGGCGCCCGGCCCCTTTGTTTGCAAAGCCGTCTGGCATTGGTTTTGTCGATATCGGCGATATTTTAAGAGGTTGAAAAATGGGAAAACGCGTGGTGATTATCGGTGCGGTGGCTTTGGGTCCCAAAGTGGCTGCAAGAGTTAAACGACTGGATTATAACGCCGAGGTAACGGTTGTCGACCGGACAGCCTCATTTCGTACGGAGGCTGCGGAATTCCGTATTATGTGGGCGGGGATGTGCAGGAAATTGAAGGACTCTGCATGACCAGCGCCAATGTGCTGCGGGATTGCAATTTTTTTAAAAATGCCAAAGGGGTAGACGTTCAGACGCAAACTGAAGTTTTGTTTATTGATCGAAAGGCCGGAATGCTTTGCATTTAAGCATTTTCGACAATTCGGAATCGGATCTGCCTTATGATAAACTGGTGATTGCCACCGGCGGCATGCCGGTTATCCCTCCCTGCCGGGGATCAATTTGCCGGGTGTGTCCGTGGTGTCCAATTTACACCATGCCCAATTGATCAAGTCCAGGCTCGCGGGAGGCGGAATCGACCGGGCCGTGGTCATCGGCGGCGGAGCCATCGGGCTGGAAATGGCTGAAGCGCTGACCGATCTGTGGGATGTAAAGACCACCCTGGTGGGAAAAAATGGAGCAGTTGTTGCCGCAGGCGTTCAGCAGGGATATGTCTCAAATCATTAAAAACCATATGGAAGAGAAAGACGTGGACATCCGTCTTTCCGAAAGCGTGCTTCGGATCATCGGTAGTCCTGAAACCGGAGTTCAGGCCGTAGAGACCGATGCCGGGTGGATTGCCTGCAATCTGGTTATTCTGGCGGTGGGGGTCCGCCCCAATACGCAATTGGCAAAAGATGCGGGTCTTGCAATCGGAGGGCGAGGCGGCATCGTTGTGGATGAATGGATGCAAACGGCTGACCCGGACATTTATGCCGGCGGCGATTCGTGGAGCTGACGCACTTGATCAGCGGCCGGAAGGTGCATATGCCGTTGGGGTCTTTGGCCAACCGCCAGGGGCGGATTATCGGAACCAATGTAATGGGCGGCGCGGATCGGTTCAGGGGAACCGTCGGCACCTTTTGCCTGAAAGTGTTCGAATCTTGGCGTTGCCCGGGCCGGCTTAACTTTCAGTCAGGCGGCAGAAGACTTTGACCCGGTGCAAACCATAGTGGTACAGGCGGATCGTGCCCATTTTTTCCCACGCAACAACCCATGTATTTAAAACTCATTGCGGATCGGTCCCGGAGAATCCTGGGCATTGAGGCCATGGGACAGCAGGGCGATGCGGTCAAGGCACGGGTGGATGCGGTGGCTGCGGCAATGGGTTTTAACGCCACCATCGATACCATCTCCAATCTTGAGGTGGCGTATGCGCCGCCTTACGCAGCCGCCATGGACATTGTCAATGCGGCCGCCAATTCATTGGATAATATTCTGGCCGGATATCAGGATCCCATCGATATGGAGACGTTTCTTCAAAACCTTATAAAGGGCAATGGCAATGGCAAGGTTCTGGATCTGCGAAGCAGGGAGAATGCCGCTGCATTTTTAAAAAAATACCCGGACCAATGGCTGAATATTCCCCAGGAAGAACTTGCAGGCCGCCTGGATGAAATCCCGGCAAACGCGGAGCTGAATCTTATTTGTGGTTCCGGCGCCCGTTCGTATGAAGCCCAGCGATTGCTGCGCTTTCACGGCAACTTCCATACCCGGAATGTCCAGGGCGGCATCGGACTGCTGAAAGCAACCGATCCGGAAGTTTTCAGCGAAAATATTTAATGATATTGGAAGAACAAGTCATCTGTGATAGGCTTGAAAAAAAGATAGAATTGGGACGGCCGGAACGCCATGCCATGTCTGTTTGCCGGTTCATCCGCAGGAAAAACGACAGTCCATGATAGATTTTCAGTCGATTCCATCCCTGGAACCCTTATACATCATCATTGGCGCCGGCCTGCAACGCTGGCCCGGCTGGAATCCCCCCCAGAAGGAAGAGCTGGATCTTCTGAAACCGAAAGAGTGGGCAGTCATTTTCCGTTGCCCGACCGGCGGACGCGTTTGTGTGAACATGTGTGGGAGCATCTGACAGAAGCGCAGGGCCGCGATGCTGCCAGGCTGTGTTACAAATGGTTAAAGCCGGGCGGACATTTGCGGTGTGCGGTGCCGGATGTGAATTTCCGCAACCCCTTATATCAGAAAACAGCGCAAGTCGGCGGCCCCGGCCCCAGCGAACACCCTGCGGCGGATCACAAAATCGTCTATGATTATAAATTGTTTGCCGATATCTTCACCCAGTCCGGGTTTGATGTCGATTTGCTTGAATATTGCGACGAAAACGGGCGGTTTCACTACCATCAGTGGTCTTTGAAGGATGGCCCCATTTACCGTTCCCTGCTCCTGGACCATCGGAATCAGGGCGGAAATATCGAATCCATATCATTGATTGTTGATGCCAGAAAGCCGCTTTGATAGCGCGGTATAAATAACATTTCACAAGAAAGGAACGAACATGGCCAAAATGACAGAACGCATGAAAGAGCTCTTTGACAAGGTCCGCCCCGTGGTGCTTTCCACGGCAAGCATGACGGCATTCCCAACGCGGTTCCCGTGGGAGCAAAAAAAATCCTCGATGACGAGACCATCCTCATCTCCGACCAATTCTTCAACAAAACCCTGGCCAACATGACAGCCAACCCCCATATTGCACTCACATATTGGGAAGGCCGGGAAGGATACCAGCTGAAGGGCACGGTCACCATCGAAACCACGGGTAAAAGATTGAAGAAACAGCCCAGTGGATCGAGGAAATGAGCAACAAGGCCGGATTTCCCCTGAAATCCAAGGGGGCCGTCATTTTCAAAATCGAAGAAATCTACGGAATCGCACCCGGACCGGGCGCAGGAAAAAAACTGGCGTAACCGGGATGCCAATGCATGAACCCGTCGAGGCAGCCGATGCCCATGGCTTCTCTAACCCCTATTTCGACCATGCCAAAGGACCCGACGGGGCAATGTATTTTAAATGGATATCAGTTCAACGTATTTGGGCCGGACATTGGCCTGGGGTCGGTTGGCAAGGATAACATCGTTTAATCCGGGCTTTTGGTAGAATTTTTGAACAGAACTGAATTTTTATTGTTCCGTTTGCTTGACCAGCTTTTTTAAATAATCGCCAACGGCATCTTGAACCGTTTCCGCAGCCAGAAAAGCACAATGTTTGTCCTCTTCGGGGAAAACCCCCAGAACGTCCAGTATGCTTTCGCCGGAGAAATCCATCAATTCATCCGGTGTTTTGCCAAGAGACAGTTCTGCCGCCAGTGATCCACACACCGCACTGGATCCACATCCATCGGTTAAAAATGAGGCCGTTTTGACTTTTTCTTTTTCAATTTTCAGAAAAATCTGCATGGTGTCGCCACACGTACCGGTCAGGCAACCATGCCCATCCGCATCATCCATGGCGCCCCGATATAAGGGATTGCGCCACCGTTGAAAACCGACCTCGCCGTAGGCCGCACGGGTCTCCTCGAAAATTCGTTCCTGGAGTCCACTGATAAAATCATCTATCCGATCGTTCATGCTGATTTACTCCCCTGCACGTAAAGATTCCCGCTTTTGTTGTCAGTCAAGTCGTCAAGCCTGCCTTCAATGTCTGAGAGTTGTCTGCGCAAGTCCAGCACGGTTTGCTTCAGGCGTTTTGATTTCTTTTTCCTGGTTTCAGCTTCGGTTTGCGATGCCTTGGAAGATGCTGAATTCCGGCCCGCCATACCAGAGGACCAACGGCTGCCTCCGCAACCGCCCATGCCCCGACCGCCACCCCGGCCGCCTCCCATGCCCCGTCCACCCCCTAAGCCCGCACCAGCTCCCATGCCGCCCCCCATGCCGCGATTTGTCCGAAAATGGCTTCGGGCGGTTGGCGCTGCAGTTTGGCTCAATTGACCGGATTTGAATTTCTCCACAGCCTCGCGTACCCGGCCGCTGACCCCTGTAATCACCTGAATACCCGCAGCACCGAAGGTTTGAAATGCGTTGGGGCCGCAGTTGCCGGTCAATACCGCCGATACCCCTTTTTCGGCCATCAACTGTGCAGACTGCGGACCGGCGCCTCCGGCCAGTGCCATATTGGGATTCGGAACAGATTCAAATTCCAGGGTGTCGGGATTCACGAAAATAAAATACGGGCACCGACCAAAACGTGCCTCCACCAGGTCGTCGAGTGTTGAACCGTTGGATGAGATACCTATTTTCATATTTTTGCCTCCTGTGTTGAAGATGTTTTCAATGCTACAATCATCTTCATTGCAAAGCGTGTGCCTTTCGGGAAAAAACCGATGTCGGTTATCATAAGCGTAATTTTTACAAAAAGTTAAGTCAATACCGGCAGAATGGACACCTGGAGGGGAGACAAAACAGAGTCTCATTTATGGAGCTGAAAAAAATATAGTGTCGCATTTATGCGATACTACTTGTTCAGTTCGCAGGTTTTGCCGTCCATGCGGTTGATCCGTATTTCCTGACGATAAATCAATATTTCAATCGGATACAAGCGGATTATCCCAAAGAAAATCTCTCGGGCACGGCTTTTGCTTAAGTTAACTATTCTCATGGACATACAATTTGGCCTGAGACACTGTGGAAGTTTAATGATTTTGTTACATTTCGAAAAATTCAGTCTTTGAGGAGGTTGTAACCGCAATGCAAAAAGAACAAAGCGCCCAGTCGTCTTGTAAAACATGTGATAAAAAAGATTGCTCGGCATCCCAGCGCAAGAATGATGAGAGCCCGGAGGAATTCGAGGAACGGCGTAAGCTGCAGTCGCGGCTTTGCCGCATCCGCCACAAAATCGTCGTGTTGTCCGGCAAGGGCGGCGTGGGCAAAAGCACCGTGGCTGTGAATATCGCCACGGCGCTGATGATGGCGGGAAAGCGCGTGGGGCTGCTGGATGTGGATATACACGGCCCGAGCATTCCGACCATGCTGGGATTGGAAGGCAGGAAGCCGGATGGATGCAAGGATGGCATGTTTCCCATCGATTTGGACGGGCTCAAAGTCATGTCCCTTGGTTTTTTGCTGGAGAGTCCGGATGATGCCGTCATCTGGCGCGGACCACTCAAAATGGGCGTGATCAAGCAGTTCCTCAGAGACGTGGTCTGGGGCGACCTGGATTATCTCATTATCGATTCTCCCCCCGGTACCGGCGATGAACCCCTTTCGGTCTGCCAATTGATCGGTACACTGGACGGAGCGGTAGTGGTAACCACCCCCCAGAAGGTGGCCGCCGTGGACGTGCGCAAATCCATCACATTTTGCAGGCAAATGCACCTGCCGGTGCTCGGCGTGGTGGAAAACATGAGCGGCTTTGTCTGCCCCAAGTGCGGTGAAGTCACCCAGATTCTCCGATCGGGCGGTGGACGGCGCATGGCCGAGGACATGGGCGTAAGATTTCTCGGGGCCATCCCCATGGACCCGAACATCGCGGAAGCCTGCGACAACGGTCAGGCATTTGTCCGCCAATATGCCGCATCCCCCACGGCTGTTATCATGCAGGAAATCATTCAACCCATTATTGAATTGAGCGGCAAGGATTCAAAGGAGTATTAAAATGAAGAAAATAGGTATCATCATCTGTGCCCGCTACAAGGATTGCGGCGGGGGCAAGTGTTTTCGTGCCCTGCGGGAGCGCCGCGGCGCATTTTCAATCTATCCTGCCGACGAACCGGTGGAAATTGTCGGGTACTCGACCTGCGGCGGTTGCCCGGGAGGAAACATCGAGTATGTCCCGGCCGAATTCAAGAAAAACGGCGCCGATGCCATTCACCTGGCAACCGGTTTGGTGGTCGGATATCCACCGTGCCCGAGCATCCTGCAATTCAAGACCTTCATTGAAACAGCCTACGGACTGCCGGTAGTCGTCGGTACCCATCCCATTCCCCAGAAATATATGGATGTTCATGGAAAACTGCCTTTCTGGAAAGAGAGTCAAATGGCGGAACTTGCCAGGCCGCTGCTACATGAGACGCCGGAGATCATGGCGGCCTACAATTGAGTGAAAGAAAACTCATATGGCTGTAACCACTAAGGATGCAATGACTATAAGCGCTCAAAATGGCCATTCGCGGTGTCTGGTATGCGGAGGCATGAACCCAAGATCGCTGAATCTGTCCTTCCTGGCTGGAGGAGACGGCGTCGTTAAGACGCAATTCAAGGTAGAACCAGAACTCCAGGGGTATGATGGCCTTCTTCACGGAGGTGTCATTGCCGCGTTGTTGGACTCGGCGATGACGCATTGCCTCTTTCATCAGGGAGTTCAGGCGGTCACCGGGGACCTGCACGTTCGGTTTGTTCAGCCTGTCGTATGCAAGTCTACCCTGGAAATCCAAGCCTGGGTGCTGTCTTCTTATCCGCCTTTGTATCGCCTCAAGGCTGAGATCATGGTTGATAAGCATGTCATGGCTTGGGCTGAGGCCAAATTCATGCAACGCCAGGCGTTTCAATGACATCCGCCGGCGTGAAGATTACAATACTGGTTGACAATCAGGCTGGTGACAAACTCATCGCCGAGCATGGTCTGTCGTTATGGATCGAGACCGGAGGTAAGAACATCCTTTTCGATACCGGGCAAGGAAACGCGCTGGAAACTAACGCTCAAGTCCTTGGCGGCCCTGGACAGGTTGCCTTCGCAATGTCTCAACTGGGTGCAACAACCGATGCTGCTTTCCGGGAAGATCGGCATTACCGGTCCTGTCCCGCGTGAGACAGCCTACGAGACACCGGCGGTCCGTTCTACCTCGATCCAGAGGCAAGACGCACCGATCCGATTGACGATGATCTTGCCCTTTGGATCCGGGAGGACGATGGGCTTATCGTTTGTGTCGGCTGCTCCCATGCGGGGTTGGTGAATACCCTGAACCATGTTCGACGTCTGAACAATGGTCTTAGGATCCGAGCCGTCATCGGTGGTTTTCACCTGCTCAACGCCAGCCGTGCACGTCTGGACCAGACCATAGCTGCATTGCGGTTTCTTGAACTGGAGATGGTTGCTCCTTGTCACTGCACTGGCGAATCCGCCGTTGCTCTGCTTCGTGATGCCTTTGGGGAACGGGTTTCGTCCGGAGCTGCAGGGATGATATATCAGTTCTGAGTCAAATCTCAATAGCCGGGGAAAAGTGACTCGACGCCGCTTCCGGCTATCCCGAAGGACATGTGGAGGCGATAAGCCTTGAAAAAGATATCGAACACCTCAAATGCAAGGTAGACAACGGCTCGGATGCTCCGGGCACGCTGCTTGACGATTGCAGTCAGGAGTTCAAGCTGCGTTTCACCGAGGCTGACCTGATCCTTGCCAAGGGACAAGGCAATTTTGAGACGCTCAGTGATACGCCTGGCAATAACATTTTTCTGTTTATGGCGAAGTGCCCCGTAATCGCAGCCCTTGCCGGGGTGCCGATTGACACGCACATTCTGGCAATTTCCAGTGCCGGCAACACGGGCTGAAGAGGAAGAATCATGAAAGCAAATGACGTCCGATACTCGTTTGGCCCCGTTCCCTCGCGTCGTCTGGGAAAGAGTTTGGGAATCAACAACATTCCAGCCAAGATATGCACGTATTCCTGCGTTTACTGCCAGGTGGGACAAACCATCGAGATGCAGAGTGATCGCCGTTTTTTCTATGAACCCGAAGATATTTTCCGGGATGTCCAGAGCCGGTTGGCAAAAGCCAAAGAGGCATCGGAACGCGTCGACTACCTTACCTTTGTGCCGGACGGGGAGCCCACCATGGATATAAACCTGGGCAAGGTGATCATGCTCTTGAAGGCGCTGGATGTCCCTGTCGGCGTGATCACAAACAGTACGCTTCTGTGGCGTGATGACGTTAGAGAAGAACTCGGCAAGGCCGATTGGGTTTCTCTGAAGATTGATGCGGTTCAGGAAGCGATCTGGCGGCAGATCAATCGGCCGCACAAAGCCTTAAAGCTGTCCCGGATTCTGGATGGGATGCTTGCCTTCGCCAAGGCTTTTGCCGGCAAGCTGGTAACGGAAACAATGCTCATCAAGGGGCTTAACGACAACGATGACTGCATGAAGGCGGTCGCCGGTTTTCTCCATGTCTTGCAGCCATCATCAGGCATATCTGAGCATTCCCACCCGTCCTCCGGCGCAGAAACAGGTCCGCGGCCCGGACGAAGCGGCCCTCAACCGGATATATCAACTCCTGGCCGACAAAGTAAAGCAGGTGGAATATCTGATCGGCTATGAAGGAGACGCATTTGCTTTTACCGGCGATATCGAAAAAGACATCCTGAGCATCACCGCTGTTCACCCGATGCGGGAAGAGGCTGTCCGGGCGATGCTGTCTCAGGCAGGTGCTTCCTGGGAGGTGGTTGACCGGCTGATAGCCCGGGGGGATCTTGCGGAAACCAAATACGACGGGCATGTCTTCTATCTGAGAAGATTTATTTCGGATATTGTCTGAACGGACTTTCCGTTCAGACAATATCCGCCGGGCCGTATCACTTGTGGGAAGCCCTCATTTTTGCCAGCGCCTGATGGGCTGCGTTTACCAGTGGATGAACAGTGGGAGCCGATGTCAGCATCGGGTGCGTTGCTATTTGCATCATGTCCAGTTCACGCACGGTTACTTTCTTCTGGATTGCCAGTGCGACCATGTTGATCAATTCCCCGGCAGAGGGGCCGCCGGATATCTGCCCTCCCAGGAGGATTCCCGACCTGTCCGCAAAGACAAGCTTTACTTTGAGCTTGTGCGCATCGGGCAGCGTTCCAGGATGCCGGTCAGGGGCTTCGCAAGTTGCGGTAACATTGCGAAACCCTTCCTTCAGGCACGTTCGAAAGGTCATCCCGGTACTGGCAAGGCAGATGTTGCCGATCTTCGTGGAAAAAGCGCTGATTGTTCCCTGTATCTGATTCATAACCCGGATACCGTAAAGATTTGTTCCGGCATTGCGGGCCTCTGCGGTTGCGGTTGACGCCAGCCACACAGGGACTTCTCTTCTCGTAAAAAAATCCCTTTTCAGCGCGCAGTCTCCCACTGCAAAGACTTCGTCGGCACTGGTCCTCATGTAGTCGTCCACCCAGATGGATCCTTTGTCTGTGATGCGCAGGCCCGCCGTTTTCGCCAAATCAATGGAAGGCCTTGCCCCGATGCTGACCAGCACCATGTCTGCGGAAATCTTCTCGCCGCCTTCCAGGGTCACGGACCCTGCCTTCTCCTGACCGTCAATGGAGACGACGCGACTGCTCAGATGCACCCGGATACCCGCTGAATCAAGAACCTGAAACACTTCATCGCAGAATTCATCATCGAACGCAGTGTATAAGAGCTTTGGCATGATCTCAATGACATGAATTTCCTTTCCGGGAATTTTGGAAAGTTCGTCGGCAAACTCAGCGCCGATGAATCCCCCGCCGATGATGACAATTTTTTGGGCCTTTTCCACTTCTTCTCGAAGCGCGATCATTGCGGACATGCTCTTTCGAATGATAAAAACCCCTTTTTTATCCACGCCGGCGATGGGGGGCATCACCGCATCCGTGCCGGTCGCCAGGACAAGCCGCTCATAGGAGAGCGATTCGCCCGACGCCAGGGTAACGGTGTGCGCGGCTTTGTCCAGGGAGACAGCCTTTCCCACAACAACCTGTATCCCCGCATTTTTAAGCGGCAGATCGCCCATCGCGTTTTGTTTCGGATCAGCCAGGGTGTTCATCATGTAGGGAATGGCGCAGGGGATCACGCCATCTCCGATCTCCTTGATAACACATACGGATTTTTCCGGGTTTACGCTTTTGGCTGTCAGTGCGGTTATGACGCCAGCAGGCCCGCCTCCGACAATAATAACATTGGATTCCATTCCTGTTTCCTTTCATTTATCCTGTTCTCTGATCATAGCATCCTCCAATGCCACCGCACGACACAGAAGCACGCTGCTTCGTGAGAAATAGCCACGGGTGCTGATTTTATTTTCAGCACGATTCATGCCAGATCGTTAAAACGAGGCGATCGGATTACAACACTTTGTTTTTATGATAATATGCGTAGATATTTCAAATTCATTGATCTGCATAAAAGAAATAGAGTCTCGTTATTGCAACTCAAATCCAGAATGATGGTTCCCTTTCTGCACCGCCTATCCCTTTGCCTATCATGGTTTCAATTGTAGTGGCGCTATCGCCTGAGACTACGCTTGAAGCCGGTGTTTTCGTGGCACAGGGGCAGGGGCGTTCAAAAATAAGCACTCAAGGTGGATGGAGAATAACTGAGGTGTGTTCTGCGCGCTCGGGTGTCACCGGAGTCCATAGCGGTGCATGCGATTCCATACCGTGACCCGCGAAATTCCCAAAATACGTCCGGCAAGGGACTGGTTGCCGTTTGCCTGATCCAGTGCCTGAATCAGTTCCCGTTTTTTCCGCTCATCCAGGCTGATATCCGCAGGGGGTGCAACCGGGGGCTGAGCCTTGGCCGGAATCATGTCCGGCGGCAGGTGCTGAACATCGATCCGACTGTCCATGCAGGTGACAAATGCATATTCAAATGCGCTTTTGAGCTCCCGGACGTTTCCCTGCCAGGGGTATCGGACCAGAACCTGCATGGCCTCCGGCGAAATTCCCCGGATGGGTTTATCGTTTTTCAGTTGAATCCGTCTGAAAAACATTTCGGCCAGCAGCGGAATATCCTCGACGCGTTCCCGAAGCGGGGGCAGCACAATCGGCAGCACATTGATGCGATAGTAAAAATCACTTCTGAAGGAACCGGCTTCAACCAGCTGTTTGAGATTTCGGTTGGTGGCTGTAATCACCCGAACATCAACCGGTATGGAGCGGTTATCCCCAACCCGCTCGATCACTTTTTCTTCCAGCACCCGAAGCAGCTTGACCTGTGTCGAAAGGGGCAGATCGCCGATTTCGTCCAGAAAAATATCCCCCCCGTTGGCTGCCTCGAACCGACCTTCCCGGTTCTGGTATGCGCCGGTAAAGGCCCCCTTGACATGACCGAACAATTCGCTTTCCAGAACAGATTCGTTGAGGGCTGCGCAGTTCACCTGGACATACGGGCGGTCTTTCCGGGCCGAATTCAGATGAATCGCCCGGGCGGCCAATTCTTTCCCGGTGCCGCTTTCACCCAGGATGAGCGCCGGTGCATCGGATGCCGCCACATTGGCAATCAGATCGAATGTACGGCGCATGGACGCCGATACGCCGACCATCTCCTGAAAACTGTCCTCGGATTGCAGCTCCCGGCGAAATGCCTCGATCTGATTGTCTTTTTCCATCAACTCCGTGATATCGGTGATGGTTTCCACAGCCCCGATCACCTGGCCATTTTCATCCTGAAGGACCGAAGCGTTTTTCATGATATGAACCAGACTTCCGTCTTTACGGACCAGGGTGCTTTTCCGCATTTTCAAACAGCCGGTGCGAAACAGCAGACACCAGTGATGACCGGTGGGTTCCAGCACGGTATTACAACTGCTGCAGTTCAGAACCGAACAGGGCCGTCCGATAAGCTCATTCTGATCATATCCGGTAATCTGAGTCAGGGCATGATTGGCCGAAACGATGGCGCCACTCACGTCCACGATCATGACCCCATCCTGAATCGTATCCACCACGGTTTTCCAGTAACGGTTCAGCGCTTGATCCTGCATCATCTCTCGCCCTTCTTCCGGGCTATTATCTGCTCCAGTGCCGTCTGGTTGGGGGCAACAGCGGGGGGTGAAGATGGAATCGTCGCAAGCAACTTCAGAAATTGTTCGGTCTTTCCGGTTGCCGGTGGCAGGTGCACCGAAAAGATCTTCTTCGGGGCCATCTGCCGAATTCCATCCAGCACTTGACTGAATTCGTTCGGCTTGACCATATGAACCCACGGGTTGTCCAAACTGGCCCAGCCGGCCATGCCTTGAGCGATATCCCCCTCGGCGACATCATCGATATGTTGCACCGGTGACGGGATGATGGCTCCGAAGCAATCGGCAGAAAAGAAAGCCTCCGATTTGTCATCATAGACACCGATGGTAGTCGGATTATCGAACAGGGGCGGTCTTACGGCAGTCAGATTACGATCCCCCACACGAATGCTTTCTCCCGGATTCAGCCAGTAAACCCGATCCAAGGGTACCGGCCAAGCCGAGCTCATCCTCAGCACAGCCAAGGAGTAAGCTACCAGCCGCGCGTTGGGAGCCGCCTCAAGCACCTTTTGAAGGTTGCCGGTATGATCCGCATCATCGTGTGTGAGCCACACCCACTTCAAATCACGCGGATCGATGACCGACTTGAGCGCCTGCATGAACGCCTCGCCGTCTATTCCCATTCCCGTATCCACCAGGACGGGTTCCCCGGCCTTGATGACAAAAGCATTGACCGAAAGGAATCCCGCTCCGGGAACCGGGAAAAATGCGGGAAGAACCTCAATATCCGGAATCGCTTGATATGGTTTGTTCATTGAGAAAGCCTCCTTTCAATGATTTTAAATCGCACGCCTCTGTTATTGTGAAACGACGGCAGGCCAACGCAAAAATCACCCGTTTATCTGGTGCATTTAATTGTTGGAATTCAGTAAGATGTCCCCCGAATTCCCCCCGAATTCCGAATTCCACAAGAAGATCAATGCCCTGGAAGCCACCTGAGTAATGTAGCCCTGGGAAATATTGGGCCTGGCAAGAGGGTTCATTGATTGAATTCACTGGTTTTTATAAGCGCAACAGAGTAATAATACAGTGCACTGACTTGTTGGCTTTTACGTTGAATTACAGAAAGTTAAATGGAGTTATATGCATGCTCTGACCAAGATCCGGGTTTGCGTTTATTGTGTGCGACAGCAATGATTCTAATATGATCAGGCTCAATCGAATAGATGATTGAATAGGGAAATTTAGGCACCAGATATCGCCTGAATGGAGCCCGCAATACTCGATACATGAATGGTGTCTCAGAAATTTATTGAACGGCAGATTCTATGATGAGGCGAAATCGATTTCCTAAGCCTTTTTGACAATCCTCATAATATCGGACGGCTGCCAAAAATTCAAGCTTAGCCTCAGGGTCAAAAATGACAGAATTCATTTTATGATCCGCTCAGCATCGGCAAATACAGAGCTTGCAGAGACCCCGGGACGCTTTCCTTGTTTGTACTCCTCGTAGCGTCGTTCAGCCTCAGCTATCCAAGCTGTATCTATTTCAGAAAAGGCATCTCCACCGAGAGAGCTTAGAAGTCGGTCAGCTAAAAAAGCTCGTTCTTGTGTGGAAAGGCCAAGGGCTTCATTTTCAATGCGTTTCAACAGATCCGACATGATACACCTCCAAGAAAATTATTTATACACCCATAATAACAAATTTTTCACAATTCACAAAGGGTGCTTAAAAACTAACGCATTTCTCACCTGCTGGTGTGGCGTGCAGCGTAACGCCGGCCAGATGTGATCTCGGGTCGGTATGGTTATTTAACGACGGTTGCGATTCGAGCCCTGACCGGAATGTTTGTGGAATTAAGTCCGGGGGATTGTCCGTGCAGGTCGAATTTCACGTTGACGCTCGGCCTGAAGATCAGGCAGTGTGTGGATCCGCCAAAGTGGAACATTCCCAGTTGATCCCCTTTTTTCACATGCTGCCCTTCCTGGACGGTTATTTCGTTGGATGACACTTCGGCCATGCCGACAAACATGATGCACATCAAGCCGATATCCGGGTTATCGGCTTCAATGAAAATCAATGCCCTGGAAGCCACCTGGGTAATGTAGCCCTGGGAATTATTGGGCCCCGCCGGATCAAACCCTTCAGACAGTGCTTCGGCATAATAGGAGCCGTCAATCAGGCGGGTCTTTACGATTTTCCCGCTGACAGGACTGTTCCAGAGGTGGAAACTCAACGCGCTCAGGAAAGCCTGATAAACCGTGCCGCCCGCAAACTGCCCCATTTGCGAATAAAGGTGCCGTCGGCCTGGAACTGCTGGATGCGGTTGTTGTAGGTATCCGCAACGTAGATTGAACCGTCGGCGGCCACGGCAATGGCATAGGGATGGTTGAACTGCCCGAGGTACTCAGCGTCGCCCTCACCACCCCATTTACGGAGGAACTGCACGGTATCAGCCCCTTCCGCCATACTATGGCTCGGTTCCTGCACCAGAGCCCCCAACAGTACCACAAGAATTATCAGGCAGCGGGGCTGCCATACAAAACACATCCGAGCCAGTACGTGATCAAATCGCATTTTCTGTTCCTCCTCGCATTGGTATTGTTACAAAGCTGATGAGGTCGAAGGAGTTACCTTTCTTTCATTTCCTCCGCCGACACTTCTTATGTCGAGATTTGTCAGACCGATGTTTTTTGTGCATATTCGCTTTCCGGGTCCATGCGCTTTCGCTATGACGTTAATGCTCTGTCGATAAAATTTACAACAAGTAATTATGCAGATCCGGGTATCACTCTTTCAGCAATGTTATTCGTAAAAATCAGTATTTTTCGATTTAAGAAAGATCAGGTGCTGTGTTTTTGATATTCAATAGATGGCGACATCCTGGTCGTACGCCTACGTGTTTGGTTTATCCCACTTGCCTTCAAGCCGACAAGAGGATGTTTCCCGCTCTTCCTGATGAATGGAATTGACGAATCTCCTGTCCTCGTTGACGAAGGGGCCGACAGGCATGGGATGGTTGGGTGCGGCATCCAGAACCTGGAAGATCGGTTGTGGAACCTTGTGGATGCTTTACATATCATGGCAGCCTTTGGTCAAATGGATGGTCATCGTGTCAAAAGGCATCATCGTAAATGGTAGTATCTCTGTATGAATTTCAGCGTGTTAAGTCAATAACAATTTCTTCGTCCGATCAACTGTCCGGCCGGCCGTTCCTGAATCGTAACTACTCAGGCACAAAGTGGCAAAGGCACAGAGGCACAAAGAAAGATGCTTGACGGCTCAGACGATATGTGTCGGGAAATTTGAAATAACCGTTAATATTTAAACATGTGTTTAAACATATCGTTAATTTATTAACGGCCTTTCCTGGCAATCCCGGCCGTCTGCCCGAGATGGGAAGCGCCTTTTTCCCACATGCCCCCTCCTTTATCTTAGCCTTAATGCTTGACCGGCAATAGATCGCAGGCTTGTTTTTTGGATGGCCTGTCAACTGGCACTCCTTTTGCTCCATTAACTTTCAAACAGACCACGGAAGGACATCACCTTGGACAGGCCGGCACAGGTAATTGATCTGAGAAACGCTTTTGAGCCCATCGCATTGCTGAATATTTCTCAGTTGTGCCGGACGATGAAAGTCAACGACACCGTTGAGATCCGTATTGAGGATTCGGATTTCCATGGGAACCTGCTCCGGTTGCTGCATTGTTTTCCCGTTCGGGTGCTGGCCGACGACAGATACTCCGGTTCGGAAACCGGTTGGCACGTAATCATTCAAAAACATAAATAGGTGGAACGCCGGTGAACAAGATCAACTTAAGCGAAAATAAAATATCCAACACCGTTGACGCCAGAGGCAGCGCCTGCCCCGGACCCCTGCTGGAAGCTTTTGCTGCTGATGTCGGTATCCATCCTGCATATCGTCGGATAGCTACTTGCGGCCTTAACAACGTCCGACTGATGTCAAACCAACAGAGGGTGTGCAGCCCTGTTCAAATGGCAGCACATGAACAGCCTTAACAAGGGGGGACTTACATGGAAATGAAAGGAGGGCCTACATGGAATTGAGCCGACGGGGATTTTTCAAGATAGCGGGGGTTGCGGGAGCAAGCGTTGCCGCTGTCGCCAGACCCGCTGAAGCTTGGCAATCACACGCTCCGGCGGATCCACTGGGTTGCCTGGTTGATCTGACCCGCTGCATCGGCTGCCGCAAATGCGAACAGGGCTGTCAGATGGTAAACAGCCTGTCTCAGCCGGCACAGCCCTTCGACGATCTGACGGTTCTGGATAAAAAGCGCCGGCCGGATGAGCGCACTTACACGGTGATCAACCGCTACTACCCGGGCCGGCGCGACCAGCGCGACCAGCTTGTTCCCACCTTTACGAAAGTCCAGTGCATGCACTGCCAGGATCCCGCCTGTGCTTCGGCGTGCATCGTGGGGGCCCTGACCAAGAAGGAAAACGGCGCCGTCCACTATGATGTGACCAAGTGCATCGGCTGCCGCTACTGCATGGTAGCCTGCCCGTTTGAAATTCCGGCCTATGAGTACCACAACCCGATCACCCCGCGCGTGATGAAGTGCACCTTCTGCTACGATCGGGTCGAAAAGGAAGGCAAGCCGCCAGGCTGCGCCGCCATCTGCCCGGTGGAGGCCATCACCTTCGGCCGCCGCAACACCTTGCTCAAGCTCGCAAAAAAACGGATCGAGAGCGACCCCGGCAGATACGTCAATCACATCTACGGCGAGAACGAGGCCGGCGGCACCTCCTGGCTGTATATTTCCGGCGTGCCCTTCGACCGGGTCGGATTTATCAACGTACCCAACCGGCCGCTGAACCAGCTTGCAGAGACGGTCCAAAGCTCCCTGTTCAGCTACCTCTGGTCGCCGATCGTGCTCTTCGGCATGCTGGGCGGCATCATGTTTGCTTTCCGCGACAAGGGCGGACATGACCATCATCACAAAGGAGGTCAACCATGATTGCTCACCCCAATCCGATCCGGGCGCCGTTCTGGACCCCCGGCGTGCTCGTGCTGGCGTTTTTCATGGGTGCCGGTGCCCTGGCCGTGCTGGCACGGTTCATCGGCGGCATCGGCTATGTGTCCAACCTGAGCAACGCACGACCCTGGGGGATCTGGATCGGCGTCGATGTCGCCTCTGGCGTGGCGCTGGCAGCCGGAGGTTTCACCACGGCCTTTCTGGCGCACATTCTCGGCAAGCACTATTTCGAGCCCGTCATCCGGCCGGCCCTGCTGACCGCCATGCTGGGGTACACTTTCGTTGTTCTGGGTTTGATCGTGGACATCGGTCGATCCTGGGCCATCTGGAAGCCGATAGTATACTGGAATCCCCATTCGGTCCTGTTTGAAGTGGCCATGTGCGTGATGTTCTACGTGAACGTTCTTTACATCGAATTCATCCCAATCGTGGTGGAACGCTTCAAGGGGCGGGTGAACCTGCCCGGGCCGCTCTCAGCCCTCAATAATGCGGCGGAAACCCTGCTCGGTCTGGCCGATAAGGTCCTTTCCAGGCTGATGTGGTTCTTCATCATCGCCGGGGTCGTGCTTTCCTGCATGCACCAGTCAAGCCTCGGGTCATTGATGCTGATCGCGCCCACCAAACTGCACCCGCTCTGGTACACGCCCATCCTGCCGCTGTTGTTTCTGAGTTCGGCCATCGCCATCGGCTACCCCATGGTGGTGTTCGAAACCACGCTCGCCACTACGTCGCTGAAACTCGACCCGGAAATGCCTCTCCTCTCGCACTTGATGCGCATCACCGTCTTTTTGCTGGGAACCTACCTGGCGTTGAAGCTGGGAGACATGGTGATCCGCAAAACCTACGTCTATCTGCTGGACGGTACGGCTCAGACCAATTCCTTTCTGGTGGAGATGATTCTTGGCGTGATCGTGCCCTGGATCATGCTGCTTTCGCCAGTCGTGCGCCGCTCGCGCCGCTGGCTGTTCACCGCCTGCACGCTGATCGTCGGCGGGGTGCTGCTCAACCGGATCAACGTGTTCGTTGTCGGCTACCGCCCGCCGATCAGTGAAAACAATTACTTCCCGTCAATCACGGAAGTGCTGATCACCGTCGGATTCATCGCCGGGCTGATGTTTCTCTACCGCTTTTTCATAACGTATTTACCGGTCCTGAACAGACCCGGACAGGAGGTGACCCCATGATCCAGACAGGAGGTGTCCGCATGAAAAACAGGATCAAGCGGCTGTCAGGTGCCATAGCCATGCTGGCAGCGCTCGCGGTGATCGGTGGAGTGGTCGGGTTTCTATCCGGCAACCCATCGCCCCCGGAGGCGATCGCGGCTGCAGAAGGTGCCGCGCCGGCCCACCAACCCGACCCGGCATGGATTGCCCCGGACCAGGAAGCCGCCAAGAAGCGAGCCCAGGAGATTGTCCCATTTGTCGAAGCTGTCATGGACGAGTGTCAGTTGTGCCGGCAGATGCGGCTGCGGGAGATGGACCTGGGAATCAAGGACTCTGCCAACAGCTATTATCTGCTCGACAGCCCCATCATCAAAAAAGGTGAGGACCTCTACGGGCCGGTGCGCTTCAAACATAACAAGCACGCTGCCCAGCTCAAAGACTGCGCGCTTTGCCATCATCGCCGGCCCCTGGATGCCAATGCCAAGGAAACCACACGCTGTTCGGCCTGCCATCAGGAGCTTTCCGCACAGGATCAGCCCGAGCGCCTCGGCCTGAAGGCCGCCTTTCACCAGCAGTGCACGGGCTGCCATCAGAAGATGCAGAAAGGCCCGACCGACTGCCTGGGCTGTCACAACAAGAACGTGCCTGACCACAAGGAGCTGGTGAAGCTCTCGGACAAGCCGCAGCCGACCGAGGTGACCCAGGAATGCCTGCGCTGCCACAAGGCTGCCGGCGAAGACATGCTCAAAACAGCCCACTGGCTGTGGAAAGGGCCGTCTCCCTACACCCTGAATCGCAGCAAACACGTCGAGCACGGCAAGGCCACAACCGCCGTGAACAATTTCTGAGTGAGCATTCACAGCAACGAGGCTCGTTGCACAAGCTGCCACGCAGGATATGGATGGAGAGACGAAACCTTTGATTTTACCGATATGACCAAAATCGACTGCTTGGTCTGCCATGACAGGACCGGCACCTACATTAAAACGCCGACCGATGCCGGCATGCCCGACCCCAAGGTGGATCTGGTGAAGGTGGCCAAAAGCGTCGGCCGTACCAGCCGCAAGACCTGCGGCGACTGCCATTTTAACGGCGGCGGCGGCGAGGCCGTCAAACACGCGGACATGTCCCGCCAGCTCCTCGACCCCGAGCGGAGTTGTGACATCCACATGGGCGGCTACGACTTCCAGTGTTCGGAATGCCACCGCACCCGAAACCACAAAATCGCCGGCCGCAGCACCTCGGTGCCCGTCACCGAAGGCGGCTTCAGTTGCGAGGACTGCCACGGCAAGCATCCGCACTCCTGTGACAGTCTGCTGGATCACGCACCTGAACAAACACAGCGAAACTATCGCCTGCAACACCTGCCACTCGCCGGTGTACGCCAAATGCAAACCGACGGTCGTTTCCTGGGACTGGTCCAAAGCCGGTGACAAGAACCGCAAGCCACAGAAGGACAAGTACGGCATGGATGATTATAACTGGATGAAGGGCGAGTTCACCTGGAAGGAATCGGCCAAGCCGGTCTACACCTGGTACAATGGGTCCATGAAACGCGTGCTTTTGGGGGATAAGATCGACATCGACGCGCCTTACGTCAACATCACAGAACCCGTGGGCTCTATCAAGGATCCCGGCTCCAAGATCGCACCGTTCAAAATCATGCAGGGAACCATGTCGGTCGATCTTGAATACCGCTATCTGATCTTGCCGCACCTGTTCCCAAAAAACAAGGAGGACACAACGGCCTACTGGAAAAACCTGGACTGGCAGAAAGCCAACGCCACCGGCATGCAGGCGGCCCATCTGTCCTACAGTGGTAAGTACAAGTGGATCGAAACCCGTATGTTCTGGGGCATCGAGCACGAGGTCATGCCGGCCGATATGGCGCTGTCCTGCGTGCAATGCCACGAGAGCCTGAAAGGCGAACGTACCTGTAACCGCTGCCATCAGGACAAACGGGACGTGGACTTCAAAAAAATCGCCCACAAGGGGACCGACTTCAGCTTCATGGTTTCCAAGGGCCGGGACGTCAGCCACCTGATCGGCACGACGGATTACATCGACTTCAAAGCCCTGGGCTACAAGGACGATCCCATCATCACTGGCGGGAGGTTCAAGAAGCTTCCCATGGGATACAATCCCCAATAAACATTCCCTTCTATCAAAGCAGGCTGCCCAGAAATTCGAAAGGATCCCGGGGCAGCCTGTTTTGCCTGAAGACACCGTGCCGCATGCCACCGGTTCGAACTGCCGATGGCCCTCGGTAATGGATGGGATTTAATATACTATACTGTTATGGGTTGTCCGCTGTTTGTCCACGCTTTCATGCCGCCCGCCAGGCTATGTACATGTTGAAAGCCCAGGTTCTGCAGAAAACTTGCCGCAATATTTCCCCGGTATCCGATGCCGCAGGTAACGATAATTTCCTTGTCTTTGGGGATTTCCGGTGCGTTATTAAGCAGGGCTGTCAGCGGCAGATGGCTTGCCTGCCGGATATGGCCGGTTGACCATTCCGACGGCGTTCGCACATCAAATAAATAATCGAACTTTCCGGTTTCAAGTTTGTTATTCAGTTTTTCCGTTGAAATCTGCCAGAGCTGATGAATCGGGTATCCGGCTTCCTGCCACGCCGCCATGCCGCCATAAAGATAGCCGATGATATTATCGTAACCGATTCTGTGAAGATGCACGGTCATGTTCGCATAGGCTTCTTCGTCCGAAACAATCAAAATAAGCTCAGCGCCCGGATCGATGACCATTCCGATCCAGTTGGCGGTCTGCCTGGCAAAGCCGATGTTGATGGAACCCGGAATATGAACCCCGCCGAAGGCGGCCGTATCCCGGGTATCCAGAACCAGCGCGCCGCGATCGATTTGCTCCTTGACCTGCAACGGGCTCATGTCCCGGGTGATTGGGCATCGATCCAGAAGCTGGGCTCCGTTCTTGTTCGTTTGGATAATATGGGAGAAGCTCTTGGGCCGCTCCGGAAAGTTTTGCTTCATCTGTTTTTGAAAAGTTTCGGCCGTGAGGTTCAAAACCGGATTGTTGATCTTCTCAAACCCAATGGTTGAACTGGATTTGGAGCTCATCCCCTTGCCGCAGAGAGAGCCTTCCCCATGCGCGGGGAAGATTTCCAGATTGGCCGGCATTTTGCCCAATTTGTGATAAAGGGAGTTGTACAGGTTGCGCGTCTGTTCATCAAGAAGCTCTTCTCCCGCCAGATCCGGACGGCCGATGTCTCCGACAAAGAGGCAGTCCCCGGTCAGCACCAGCCAGGGATCCTTGCTGCGGAGCGTATCCGTGACCAGGATTGACATGGCATGCGGCGTATGTCCCGGCGTTTTCAGAAATTCAAGCACGGCATTGCCGAAAGATATTTTCTGCCCTTCTTTGAGTTCGATATGATCAAAGGCAACCGGAGAGTTTTCCATAAAACAGATTTTGGCGCCTGTTCGGGAATGCAACTCCTGGTTGCCGCTGACGTGATCGGCGTGAACATGGGTTTCAAAAATATGCGTAATTTTCATGCCATTGTCACGGGCCAGATTGATGTAGTCCTGCACATCCCGTTTGGGATCCACGACACAGGCGACTTTGGCCTGAGGACAGCCGATAAGGTAAGAAAGACAACCCATGCCTTCAACAGTGATCTGTTTGAAATACATATTCCTGTCTCCATTTTTCTGCCGAGTATATCCACCGGTCCATGGTCAATATTTACTGCCGCACAATGTCATTGGCATGAGGGATTCTCTTTGAGCCAATGACATTGATCCGCCGCGTTCACGATCAATCAAAAGCCATGTTTGTTTTCCACACTTTCCAGACATTGCCAACCAGATCCGGTCCGGGATTCAGCACGAGCTTGCCGGGACGCCAGCCTGACGGCGTGGCCTGTGCGCCCTTGCTCTCTCTGACCAGCTGAAATGCCTGAATCTGGCGCAGGCTTTCCCCGACGTTTCGCCCAACCGGCGGGGTCAGCACCTCGAAACCTTGGACGACGCCGTCCGGATCGATGATAAAGCGGCCGCGGGTTTCCACTCCGGCGTTATCGTCATATACGCCGAAGGCCGTCCCCACTTTTCCGCCGGCATCCGACAGCATGGGAAACGGGACGCCGCCATCGACCATTTTGGACAGTTCATGATCATCCCACATTTTGTGCACAAATACGCTGTCGATGCTCATGGACAATACTTGAACGCCCAGTTTTTCAAATTCTGCATGTTTTTCGGCAACTGCCGAAATCTCCGTGGCTCAGACAAACGTAAAATCACCGGGATAGAAACAGAGTACGACCCATTTTCCCAGATATTCTGAAAGTTTAACGGAAACGAATTTTCCATTTTGGTAGCCTGGTGCTGTGAAGTCCGGCGCTTTTCTTCCGACCTGAATCATTTTACGGTCCTCCTTTTCGATAGTTTTGGATAAGGATTCTTGTTTCGGTTTCGCAGGGTCACCCACTAGCCCGCCGGTCGGTCGGGCACAGCCTATTTTGATCTCTTCTGCCATCGGCTCCTCCTTTCTAATGCATCAAACGGTTTCGGGTTGTCGGACATCAACTTAAAGACTTTAAAGATGATCATTTGAGTCAATAACAGTGGAATAGATGAAATATCAAGAAACGACGGGAGGATATAGGCTAAAAACAGGATAAAGTGTAGAAAAACAGAGCTCCCTTTCGCCGCGTTTTATAATTGAGAAAAAGGGAATCATGACAACGCTGCCAAAGCATTCAGTAACTGTTCGGCGGTTTTTTCGTCGGGATTCGATGGTATCTTGGCCAATAATCCCAAGCCTTCAGCGGCTTCATGAAATTCTTCCTGCGAAAGATCGCTTACCAGGGCAATCTGGGCCAGAGCGTTGACGCGAATCAATTTTATAGCGATACTCAGACCCGATCGCTCGTCCAGGCTTTCATCGATAATGATCAGATCCATCAAACCGAATGCGGCGGATCGTGCGGCTGCTAAGGAATTCGCCCATATGACCTGATTTGTTGTTTCAGCGACCAGACCCTTTGCCAGTCGGGAAAACTTATCGGCCTGTTGGGTAACAATCAATATTTTTTTCATCATTTCTCCAAGGAAAGTTTGCTTTACAGACTTCTGCCGGACCTGTGATCATCGCGTTTTGCCGCAGCAGGAACCAGGGCCGGCGCAATGCGCCTGAGAAGGGGTGCTCCCGCAACAGGCCGTATCTTTTGGCCCCGGTAAATCTTTAGCGTTCCGGCCGGACAGAGAGCTTGTGGTGGACATCAGCCGGGTTGTCAGAGCGCTTCCGCAACCCGGGCAGGTCAGAGGATCATTGCTGCTGATTGCCAGCACTTCGCTGTTTTTGCCGCATGACTGGCACATGATATCATAAATCGGCATCGGTATATCTCCTGAATAATGGCGGGAAATCGGAAAATTCCGACTTCCCGCCTGTATGTTGTCGGGATTCTGAACTGACTATTGAACGGATTTTTCGCGACTTCCCCATGCTTGACGGTAATAGTCGTCGATGGCTTCGCCCAGCGTATTCACCGCCAGGGCTGCGCAGTGCATGTGGTCTTCGGGCAAGCCGCCCAGTTCCGCCGCCACAGCCTCGGGAGACACGCATAAAGCATCTTCCAGGCTTTTACCGCTGACCAGTTGGCTCACTGCGCTGCCGCAGGCCACCGTATAGATACAGCCATGGGGAATCTGACCAATATTTACGATCGCCTGATTTTGAATCGACAGGTAAATTTCAATGGAATCCCCGCAGACACCTACCCCGGTTGCCTTTCCTTCTGCTTCGGGTATGCCCCCCATATTCCGGGGTTGATTGGCATGCACGTAAAACCGCTCATCGAGAAGATGGGGCGGATGATCCGTGTGCCCAGGTTCAGAAAGCTCATTCTCTATTGCCATCATCGAGCCTCTCTGTTATTGCGCTCCGCCGCCGCCGCAGGTATGTTCCTGAGAAAATTGCGGAAGCTTGCCCTCAAGCAGCGCCTGAACGGCATTTCCAACAGTCAGAAAGTTTCCGCCGAAATAAACCTCAATTCCCACCTGGCCAAACCCCATGAGCGGACGAAACCCCATGCCGCCTGCGATCAGTTTGGCAGCACCTTTATCGGCCAGATATCGGACAGGCGCCATGCACCCACCCTGTTGATGCGGAACATTGGGGATCACATCCACTTTTTTGACTGAGTTATCTTCCACGGTTACCAGCGTATAGAGGTCACAATGACCAAAATGGGCGCCAAGCGGGGCGTCAAGTCCACCCGGTGCTGAGGAAGGGATAGCGATTAAAGTATTCAAAATTTATTCTCCTTTATTATGTTTCGGTTGTCTTTATTTCCAGGTCCGAGCGGCCTGCATGCAATAATGAACGTCTTCTTATCAAATAGATTTGTTCGATTCAGTCAAAGCATTTTCTAAGCACCATGCCCCATACTGTTGGGCTTTGAGGCCATGTCAACCTCGCCTGCCTTGAATTTTTCAATGGCCTGCCGGACCGACATATTCTCCAGATTCTGGCCGACCTGAATGCCTGCGGCGGACAGCGCCCGAAATGCCTTGGGACCGACAGCTCCGGTCAGAACCACGTTGGCTCCGGATCGGAAAACTGTTTCAGCGGCCTGAATGCCGGCTCCCTGGGCCATGGCCTGTGAAGATCCGTTATCGACATACTTGAATTCAAGGGTGTCCGGATCGACAATACAAAATCCGGCGGCACGGCCAAACCGGGGATCAACCTGTGAATCCAGGCCAGGTTCTTCGCAACTGACTGCAATTTTTACCATAACATGCTCCTTTTTGTGTCTGAAAGCGGTGTTTGCCGCGAGATTGACGTCTTGGCCGCCACGCGGATTCATGCAACCGCCATGTCTTTGCAACCGATGTTCATTTTTTTCCAATGAATCTGTTTTGGATAACCGCCCTTTCCCCCTGCGGCATCCCGGCATGGTGAATGCCTCTTTTATAAAATCGCCGGAGAGCCATGCCTGCATGACTTCGCCGATGTCTCCGGCGACGAAAGAGACCACGCGAATATCATAAGCCGCAATCTGGGATAGCATGAGCCGGGAAATTGCCCCGCAAACCAGCGTATCAACACCGAGCTCAATCAGTCGGCGTCCTTTTTCAGGACCCGAATCCGCGAGCAGTTTTTCATCCCTTTCACGGATGATACGCCCGGATTCGGCCTCAACCAGCCGGATCTCTCTGGCCACATCAAATACCGGGGCGATTCGATTATTCCAAACTGCAAAAGCCGCTTTCATCTGTATCCACCTGAGGTTATGCGTCTGTGAAGGGAAATGCAAATATAGAGCCAAATGATCAAAAAACTGAAATATAAAAATAACCAGATGATATTCAATGAGATAACGGTGATATGACCGCAAGGGCTGAAATAGCAGAATCAGTAGCTATACCGCTACTCTTTCAGGTTGTATAGGTAGCGTTAATGCGACTGTTATGTTACAGGCAAGCCCGATGGTGCAAGCAGTTGCAGGACAAGGCAGGCAAAACAATGTGGGGTTTATTTCGAGTCGATTGGAGTCGCAATATCAAAACCGGTTGTTCCGGCATCGTTGCAAAATTGCGACGATATATCGCATGTCGATTTTCGATATATGCATATATCAATAAAATCCAAGATATTATAACTATATTCGATTCTGGCATGATAAATGCTTCATAATAACAGGACAGCAGCTATTTGAGTGCTGTCATTTCACAAACCGGAAATTTTCCGGCGTTTCGTCTGCCGTACTGATAAGTACGTCGCAATGACGAAGGATGAAACGCAACGCAGATATTAAACTTTTTGCGAAGCCATAAAGGTTGGACCACAATCATACTGTTGGTGCAAACGTTGCCCACGGACAAAAGGAGGATATATTATGCCAAATAGAGACGGAACCGGCCCAAAGAACCAGGGGTCGCAATCAGGACAGGGAGCAGGACAGGGAGGCGGAAAAGGGAAAGGCCCTGGTTGTCGAAAAGGGTCTAAAGGCGGCGGCGGGGGTGGTTCGGGATCCGGTGGCGGCAGAGGCATGGGCCGTGGTCAGGGGACTGACAAACAAGACACTCCGGATAAATAAAACAAACAGACATTACCGTAAAAATAGATTCTCGATTACAAGTTCATCATGATTCTTTTGGGTCGGGGGAAAAAAGGAGATTTTACATGGAAAAAATCTTGATTGTCGGCTGTAAAAAAGCAATGGATGATGTCTGTATCGGTTGTTCACGTTGCATGGTGGGATTCAATCGCCGTGAAGGCGCGTTTCAGCGCTATGCCGGTCAGGATGCCGAAATGATCGGTCTTCTCAACTGCGGAGACTGTCCAGGCGCAACGATCGTTACGCGCCTGGCGCAGGTAAAATTATGGAATCAGCCGATGCAGGAAAAAGTGACCAAGGTTCATATCGGGCCCTGCATCACAGACCATTGCCCCTATAAAGAAACACTGATCAACAAAATCAAGGCCAAGGCCGGGGTGGAAGTCGTGGAAGGCGCCCATCCGTATAAGCCGGAAAATATTTTTGCTTAGGGAACCTTCACACCGATTGAATGTTCGGGCTTTACAGCCAGGTATCCATATATCAACACAAGGAGTTATGATGATTATCAGTATAGCGAGCGGAAAAGGCGGTACGGGCAAGACAACAATTGCCACGAATCTGGCCGTTTCTCTTGGGGGGGATGTTCAGCTTTTTGACTGCGATGTGGAGGAGCCAAATGCCCACCTCTTTATCAGACCGGAAATTCATGAAACCAGGACCATAAACACCCCGGTTCCCGAAGTGGATATGGACAAATGCACCCTTTGCGGCAAGTGCCGGGATATCTGCCAGTTCAAGGCGATTGTGGTCATGAGCAAAACCGTGCTGCCTTTCCATGAACTGTGTCATAGTTGCGGCGGGTGTATGGCCGTCTGTCCGGAAAAGGCCATCACGGAGACGGACCGTGAAATCGGCGTCATCGAACGGGGCGGCCGGAACGGGCTGGAATTTGTTCATGGGAAACTGCGGGTTGGCGAGGCCATGTCCCCCCCGCTGATCCGGCAAGTCCGGGAATACGCCAGGCCCGATGCGTTGACCATTATCGATGCCCCTCCCGGAACTTCATGCCCTGTCATCGCCGCCATGAAAGGGGCGGATTTTGTTCTACTGGTAACCGAGCCCACACCTTTTGGCCTGCACGACCTAAAGCTTGCCGCAGGGGCCGTGAAAATTCTCGACATTCCCTGCGGCCTGGTTATCAACCGTTCGGACATGGGCGATGATCGCGTCCGGGAGTATGCAAAAGGCCAGAAAATGCCCATTTTAATGGAAATCCCGTTTGATCGCAAAATCGCCGAGGCCTATTCGCGGGGCGAAATGCTCGTGGAAGTTATGCCCGAGTGGAAAGAGAAATTCCTGAACCTGCACCACCGGATTGAAGAAATTATTTCTCAAACACCGACTCGGAATAACTCCCTAGAATCAAGGAAAAGAGACGTCTTATGAAAGAATTGATCGTTATCAGCGGAAAAGGCGGAACCGGTAAAACAAGCCTGCTTGCCGCTTTTGCTTCCCTGGCAAAAGGGATGGTGCTTTGTGATGCGGATGTGGACGCAGCGGACCTTCATCTCATTATGGACCCCCGGATTGTCGAGCGCCATGATTTTGAGTCCGGCCATTCGGCGGTAATCAATGCCGATCCGTGCACCCAATGCGGCCTGTGCCGGGAATTGTGCAAATGGAACGCCATCAGCGAAGAGTTTATCGTGGACCCCATAGCCTGCGAAGGGTGCGGAGTCTGTTACTATTTCTGCCCGGAAAAGGCTATCGATTTTCCTTTGGACACCTGCGGCGAGTGGTTTCTTTCCGATACGCGGTTCGGACCCATGGCGCACGCAAGACTGGGCATCGCCGAGGAAAATTCGGGCAAGCTTGTCAGCCTTGTCCGGCAGCAGGGCAAATTGCTTGCCGAAAAGAAAAACCTGGATCTGCTGCTGACGGACGGCCCTCCGGGTATCGGCTGCCCGGTAATCGCCTCGCTTGGCGGGGCCACGGCAGCGCTCATCGTCACCGAACCAACCGTTTCGGGCAAGCACGACATGGAGCGGGTGGCGGAGCTTGCCGCCTTTTTCAGGGTTCCGGCCATGGTCTGCGTCAACAAGTATGACCTCAACCCCGAGATGGGACAGGCCATTGAAGCCTATGCGAAAGAAAAAAACATCGCCGTCTTGAACCGGATACCGTTTGATCCGGTCTTTACAAAGGCAATGGTTCAGGGTAAAACGATAATCGAATATGATCCCCATTCTGAAGGAGCGGTATCGGTCAACAAAATATGGGAAGACCTGACCCGCTATCTGGAGATGTAAGACAAATATCTTTGATGGAGGACAGGATGCGATGAAATACAGGCAAAATCGATATCGCATATGAAAATACGGACAACATCACCTCTTGTTGCAAGTATTATCCGTATCCGGTATCACTGATCTGTTAATCCGGGATGCGGGTCCGCCCATCCCGTTGCGGCAGGGAAAGACCCAGCCGCTTCATTTTTCGGAACAGGGTGCTCTTGTGGATACCGAGCGATCGGGCCGCGGCCAGGCGGTTAAATCCTGTTTGCTCCAGCGCATTTTGAATGGCCTGGGTCTCCATCAGATCCCTGGATGTCTGCATGTCGGCATGACATATCTGTGTCGTGTAACGTCCCGACAGTTCTTCCGGCAGATGTTCGATGGTAATGACTCCCTGGTTGCAAAGGATAAAGGCGCGTTCGATTGCGTTTTCCAGCTCTCTGATGTTTCCCGGCCAGTCATGGGCCATGAGCAGGGAAAGCGCTTCGGGGGCAATCCCCTGGGTGTTTTTTTGCTGAAGCCGGTTGAACCGGGCGATAAATTGCTCCACCAGAAGCGGGATGTCTTCTTTTCGCCGGCGAAGCGGCGGCAGTTCAACGCGGATGACATTCACGCGATAATACAAATCCTCGCGGAATGCATGCCGGCGCACCTGTTCGGTCAGGTCCTTGTTGGTCGCAACAATGATCCTTGCACTGGTGGTTTCGGATTGGGTCGCACCCAGGGGCTCGTAAGTCCGGTCCTGGAGCACCCGCAGGAGGCGCACCTGAAACGCCTGGCTCACTTCACCGATTTCATCCAGAAAAAGGGTTCCGTTTTTGGCCATCGCAAAACGACCCGGCTTGTCCTTTCCCGCGCCGGTAAAGGCCCCGGCCTTATATCCGAAGAGTTCGGACTCCAGAAGGGTATCCGGCAAAGCGCCGCAATTGACGGCAATAAAAGGTTTTTTGCTTTGAGGACTCAGTGCGTGAATTGTCTTTGCCACCAGTTCCTTGCCGGTTCCGGTCTCCCCGAGAATCAGCACCGTACTTGGGCTGGCGGCAATGGCGGGAAGGACATCGAATACCTTCTGCATCAGGGGGCTGCGGCTTGCCAGGTCCCCGACGTGAAAGCGCCCCTCCAGTTCCTGGCGCAGGGCCTCGACTTCGCTCAGGTCCCGGAAGGTCTCTGCCCCGCCCATGATCTGCCCCTGTCCGTCCCGAAGGACTGCGGTGGAAACGCTGACCGGAATGCGGGTTCCTTCCGCGTCGATGATGTAACCGGACTGGCCGATGATCGCTTTGCGGTTTTTCAGGGTCCGCCGCAGCGCGCATTCGACTTCGCACATGCTGGAACGGAACACTTCCGAGCAGAACCGGCCGATGGCCTCGCTGCGTGAAGTTTTGGTGATCTTCTCGGCCGCCCGGTTAAACGAGGTAATGCGCCACTCCCGGTCCACCGTGAAAACACCATCCGAAATGCTTTCAAGAATGGCTTCGGTCGGCGTAAGCGGGGTCGGATTATTTTTCTTTTTGGAAACTTTCATACAGTTGAAAAAAGACTCCTGTTGAAGAGAAATTTTAATCGCCTTCAATAACTTATAATCATATGGAATCTTCATCCATTGGTCAATTCAAAAAACATTTCACGCCGCTATTTAATAATGCATATCAATGACGCGGGAACAAAACCATCCGGTGCGTCAATTTGTTTGACAGCAAAATCAGTATTTCCATAAGATAATTATTGTATCTTTTCAGAAGAAATGGCAGGGTCTCTTCTGTGGTGAAAAACATGAAAAATCAGAACATACCATTGCCCCGCCCTCAGATAGTTATACATATCCATTTTCATGCACGGGGGCGTGTAACCCACTTGTCATGAGAGATGCGAAGCCATCGCATTCTCTTTTCATAAAGGGCTTACTCCATGGAAAATTCAATACTGCTGGTTGATGATGATAAAGACTTTTCCCAGGCGTTGGGAATGCGTCTGGAAGGCATGGGGCATATCGTTTATACCGCGACTTGCGGCAGGGACGCTATGACCGTTTTCCGGGATATCAACCCCATGATCGTGCTGATGGATGTGATGTTGCCCGACACCAACGGTCTTGAGCTTTTGAAGCAGATGAAGGATGAAATTCCCGATACTGAAGTCATCATCATTACCGGACATGGAGACATGGATCTGGCCGTAAAGAGTTTTCAGTACGATGCAACGGATTTTGTCACCAAACCCTTCAGGCGGGAAGCATTGGATCAGGCAATTGCTCGAGCGACCAAGAAGATCTTTGTCAGACGGCGATTGCAGGAATATGCTGAAAACAAAGCCATGCAGGAAATGGTGATCAACGAGCTGGTTAATGAGGATGTTCTGGTGATTGGCGCCGATTATCGGATTATGGATATCAACGCTCCCATGCTCAACAAGCTCGGCGTTACGCGGGACGCGGTAATCGGCCGGTTCTGTTATGAAATCACCCATCACCAGAACAGCCCGTGTTCCGGAGAGGATCACCCCTGTCCTCTGATTCAGTGCTTTAACACCAAAAAGCCATCTCAGACCACCCATGTTCACCTGGACAATCAAAACCGGGAAATATACTACTCCATTTCCTGCTATCCCATTTTTGAAAATGGTCTGGCAACGGGCGCAATTGAACTGTCCCGAGATATCACCCATGAAATCAACAATCAGAAGAGTCTGCTTCAGCAGAGCAAGCTGGCGTCAATCGGCCGATTGGCCGCAGGCGTGGCGCATGAAATCAACAACCCGCTGACCACTATTTTGACGACAGCGCTGTTGATTCAAGAAGACCTTGAGCAGGAAAATCCGATATATAAGGAACTCGGGGTCATTGCCAGCGAAACCCTTCGATGCCGGAAAATCGTTACCGCGCTTCTTGATTTTGCCAGGCAGGGCAAGCCGCTTAAAAAAGAGCATAACCTCAAGGAATTGATTGATGAAGTTGTTCTCCTGACCCGAAAACAAGCGGCGTTTAAAGACGTGGTGGTGGAAAGCGACTGCGCCGCAGGCATGGAAAGCGTTCAGATTGATAAAGGCCAGCTTCAGCAGGCCTTTATCAATCTGATACTGAATGGCATTGAATCAACCGATTCCGGCGGAAAGGTGACGGTAATCGCGCGGACCGGCGCGGATCTCAACTTTGCGGAAATTGAAATCCGGGATACCGGCAAGGGCATTCCTGCAGAAGAACTGGATAAGATTTTTGATCCTTTTTATACCACCAAGGAAAGCGGCACCGGTCTGGGCCTGGCTATTACCTGTGGGATTATTGCTCAGCACGGCGGGGCGATAACCGTCAGCAGCCAGTCGGGGCAGGGGAGCACATTCACCATCAAGTTGCCTTTCCGCCAGGATATCGCCAATGCCTGATGATGCACCGCGTATTCTTATTGTGGATGATGAGGTCAATATCTGCAGAAACTGTGAGAAAATTCTTTCCAAGATGGACTGCGAGGTATCGATTGCGCTGAACGGTCATGACGCGTTGGCCCTGATTGAAGCCGAACCCTTCGATGTGGTGGTGACCGATTTAAAAATGAGCCGTATGGGCGGCATGGAAGTGCTTCGCCGTGTCGCAGAAAAAGATCCGGATATTCGGGTGATTGTCATGACAGGCTATGCGTCGGTGTCTTCCGCTGTAGAGGTCATGAAAATCGGTGCGTTTGACTACCTGCCCAAGCCCTTTACGCCCCATGAACTTCGTGCGGTCGTGCTTCAGGCCATCACAGACCGCATGACAAGCCGCCAGAATCACCGATTGAAAAATTCAGAAGAGGCCGCTCGGCCCATTGCCCATCAACTGATTGGAAACAGTCCTCAGATTCAGAAGGTCGTGTCCATGATTCGAAAAGTTGCCCCGACCGACGCCACCGTGCTCGTATACGGCGAAAGCGGCACCGGAAAGGAGCTGGTCGCCCGTGCGGTTCACGCCAATAGCAACCGTAAGGATGAGGTGTTTTTTGCGGTGGACTGTGGAACACTCTCCGACAATCTTCTGGCATCTGAGCTCTTCGGTCATGTCAAGGGCGCATTTACCGGAGCCCACCGGGAAAAGAGCGGGATTTTCAGGCTTGCCCATCAGGGAACCGTTTTCCTGGATGAAATCAGCAACATCAGTCTTGATGTTCAGGGCATGCTGCTGCGCTTTCTGGAAAGTCAGGAGTTTTATCCACTGGGAGGGACAACCCTGCAAAAGGTAAATGTCCGGCTGATTTTTGCCACCAACCAGGACCTTCAGAACATGGTTGCAGCCGGAACGTTTCGTCAGGATTTTTATTATCGGATTTTCGTCTATCCCATTTTAATTCCGCCGCTTCGGGACAGAAAACCCGATATCCTGCCGATCGCCTATCATTTTCTGAATCAGTTCTGTCGCAGAATGAATAAAGCCATTACCGGGTTTGACGATGATGCAGGCAATCGGCTAATGGTCTTTGACTGGCCGGGAAATGTCCGCCAGCTCAGAAATGTGATTGAACGATCTGTGATTCACTGTGAAAAAAAACTGATTACCTCAGCGGATCTATTTCTGCGTGATAATGCGCTTGCCGAACCGGCCATGCCGGAATCGATTCCCCAAACCAACGAAGCGCTGAAGCAGGCTAAAAAAGACATTCGAATTGCCGCAGTCAGCGAACTGGAAAAAAAATTCCTGACCCATGCTTTGGAACAGAACAACTGGAATGTCACGCAGGCTGCGCGGCAAACCGGCTTTCAGCGGACCAATTTTCAAAATATGATGAAAAAACATGGTATTACCCGCAATTAACGTCTTCGGATGCCCCCCGGCTGACCTGTATCCCCCAATCTCCAATCCATACCCCCAAACACTTGTCTCCTGACTCCTCATCTATGTCATACACTGTATAATTATTCTATACTTTTATCCTGTCGCTATCCATCCAGCTTATAACACACTGTAATTATGCAAATTTAATTGAAAATCGCGGGATGGCGCAGTTCTGTCAGGTAGCTGATCACCCAAAAATGAATACAAAGATCATACAGATACCGGGCATGGATGTTCCGTGACATTAAATAAAATATTCATAATATCAAGTTGTTAATAATCTTGGCACAAGACGTGCATTTATAGGGTAGTCAATTACTTGCCAACAACCACTCTTCCAGGAGGATACGATATGAATACGATAGAGAGAATCATGGTCGTCGATGATGAAAAGGGAATCTGCCAGAACGTCGAGAAAATTCTGTCCAAAAACAATTATGAGGTGATCTGTGCACTCAGTGCTGCGGAAGCGCTGGAGCGGATGAAAACCGAATCGTTTGACTTGATGATTTCAGATATTGTCATGCCCGGAATGAACGGTCTGGAACTTCTCAAACAGGTTAAAAACGAGTGGCCGAAGACCCGGGCACTGATGATGACCGCGTATGCGTCCACCGATACCGCGTTAAAGGCCATCCGTCTGGGGGCGCTGGATTATGTGTCCAAGCCGTTTACACCGGATGAACTGCGAACCGTCGTTCAAAAAGCCATGAACGGCGAGCTGGTGCAGGCCAAAACCTCTGAAAAGGAAGTCGAGGTGATCAACGTCATCGATATCGATATGCCGTTTGACGGCGATGAAGTCGCCAAATACACCGGGGAAGATTATGTCAAGACCCTTGGCAGGTCGGATATGCCGGTGGTCGAGGTGAAAATCCCGGACAATCTGGAAAATTTCTGCGCGGTCGGTGATATGGTATGTGATATTTTCAAGAAATTGGGCGCAACCTGCAAGGTCGGAAACAAGTCCCATCTGTGCCCTCAGAAAACAGCCAAAAAGTCAGCCGGTTCCAAAAAAATGGCGGAAGCACCGGATCGGTCCAAATGGATCGGCATCGATATGCCGTTCAATTATGATGAGGTGGTTTCTGTAACCGGACCGGAATATGTCGCCCACCTGGGTTCAGAAGGGGTATCTTTTGTCTCATATCAGGAGCTGAAGGAAAATGTGGCCCGAATGATGGGCAAAGCCTCCGGGGATATCGATGTGGATATGCCGTTTGACCGCAGCGAAGTGGCCAAAGCCACCGGTGATGACTATGTCAACACCCTGGGGCCGTCGGATATGCCGATTGTTGAGGTGAAAATATCTGAAAATATTGAACACTACTGCGAAGTGGGCGAGATGGTCTGCGATATTTTCAAAAAGCTGGGAGCTACCTGCAAGGCCGGAAACAAAACCAGCCTGTGCCCCCAGAAAAAAAGCCAGAAAAAGGCCGCAGCCGGAAAACAAGATGCTGCGGATGTGTCCCGTCTCATCGGTGTGGATATGCCGTTTGTGTTCGATGAGGTGGCGGCCGCAGTCGGAGCGGAATATGCCATGCATTTGGAGGCCGGTGAACGTGCGGTCTATTCCTATGAAGAAATCAAAAAGCATGCGGCAGCCCTGACGGCGGCGCAGCAGGAATCGAAAATCAAGCGTCCGTCCGGCGCCAAGCGCAGCGCTCTGGTCATCGATGACGAAGTGGCCGTGAACAACAATATTCGAAAAATCCTCGAGAAAAAAGGCTATCGTGTGGACCAGGCGATCAGCCGGGAAGAGGCCCTTGAAAAAATTAATGAAAGAAGCTATCCGGTGATCATGCTTGATTTGAAAATGCCAGGCGTGAAAGGGCTGGAGCTGCTTCAAAGCATTCGTGAGCGCAGGCCGGAGGCAATGGTCGTTATCATTACCGGCTATGCCAGCATAGAAACAGCTGTGGAAACCGCCAGAATGGGAGCCGTTGGCTATCTGGCCAAACCGTTTACGCCGGATGAAATTCGGGGCGCCGCAGATGATGCGGCCAGACTTGCTGCATAAATCCATTTTTTGCAATCGGCTGAAACTGTCATTTCAGCCGATTGCATTTTGAACATCCCCTTTTGGTTTTTTTCGTACTTCACTGGTAACCTGCAGGTCATGGCGCTTCGGCCGCTGGAAATCCTGTCGACAGCCAGAACGCCATATCCCTTTGCTTTTTCTTGAAAATCCCCAAATATTTCAATTTCCTCTATCATTCCTCGATGATGAACCTTTCTTTTTCCATCTTTTCCCTGCGGAAAATCTGTTGACAAGAAAATTTTCTGAGGTTAGTTAAACACTTTGCTTCAATTTCATGAAACCAAACGTCGCTGACGTTTTAATAATGCAAAGCATAGGAGAAGCGAATCATGTCGAACGGAAACCCTGTTATCGGGTCTGTATTGGTTGTCGGTGGCGGCATTGCCGGAATGCAATCCGCGCTGGATCTGGCCAATTCAGGCTATTATGTGTATCTTCTTGAAAAATCCCCATCCATTGGCGGGGTCATGTCACAGCTGGACAAGACTTTCCCGACCAATGACTGCGCCATGTGAATTATCTCCCCCGTACTGGTCGAGGTCGGCCGGCATCTGAACATCGAATTAATCACGTATGCGGATTTGGAGTCTGTTGAGGGCGTTCCTGGCAATTTCAAAGTCAAGGTTCGAAAACGCGCCCGCAGCATCAAAATGGATCTGTGTACGGGCTGCGGCGCCTGTGTGGAAAACTGTCCGGTGGTATGTCAGACAGTCGCGAACATCCCATCAGCCGCATAGTTCCGTGTCCATCAACAGCTTATCATTAATGACATTATCGGATACGATAATTTGATCCAAAGGATTTCAGTCTCATGGAACCTACCATTCAAATTGATTTTAAAAAAATCGATGACATCATTACCCATTATCATGGGAACAAAGAAGCCCTGCTGATGATCATGCAGGACATCAGCGACATTTACAGCCATGTGCCCCCCGCGATCATACCGATTCTGGTTGAGCGGCTCGGCGTTAAAAAAAGCCTGGTCTATAGTGTGGCTACATTTTATAAGACCATCAGTCTTGAGCCAAGAGGCAAGTACATCGTCAGTGTATGCACGGGTACCGCATGCCATGTTCGGGGTGCGGAAAAAATCACCGAAACCTTGCAGCAGAAACTGGGTATTCAGGAAGGCCAGACCACTGCGGACAGACTCTTTACGCTGAATGCAGTCCGATGCATCGGTTGCTGTGCATCCGGTCCCGTCATTACGGTTAATAAGGAAACCTATGGCGGTCTTGACCGAACAGCCGCGGAAAAAGTCATCGACGATTATAAAAACATGCCTCTTAACGGCACGGCGTAACGGAGGTTATTAGATATCATGGCAATTTTATCGAATCGGGAATCCCTGGATAAATTTCAGGACAAACTCAAGTCCGCTCAGTCCCATGGCAAAAAGAAACTGATTTCACTTTGTGCGGGATCTGGATGCGGCGCCTATGGTACTGCAAAAGTTCATCAGGCACTGATGGAAGAGTTGACCCGGCAGAATCTGACAAAAGATGTTGAGGTCAAGCTGACCGGATGTCACGGTTTTTGCGAAAAAGGGCCGATCATGGTCATTCATCCGCAAGGCATCTTCTATCCCCAGGTAAAACCGGAACACGTGTCTGAAATTGTGGAAAAAACCATAAAAAACAACGAACTGGTTCCCTCCCTTATTTTCAAGGATCCGGCATCAAAGGCCAAAATCACCCTCGAGCACGACATCCCGTTTTATAAACTTCAGCAGCGCATCATCTTCGGCAACAACGGACTCATCGATCCGACCAGCATTGACGATTATATTGCAGTTGACGGTTACAGCGCCATGGCCAAATCCCTTTTTGACATGAAGCCGGAGAAGATCATTGCCGAGATCAAGAAATCCGGACTTCGGGGACGGGGCGGCGGCGGCTTTCCGACAGGCATCAAGTGGGATACCTGCCGGAAACATCACGGCACGCGATATGTGATCTGCAACGCGGATGAAGGCGATCCGGGCGCGTATATGGACCGAAGCCTGCTGGAGGGAAATCCTCACAGCGTCATCGAGGGAATGATCGTTGGCGCCATTGCCATCGGCTCCCATGAAGGCTACGTCTATGTCCGGCACGAATATCCGCTGGCAGTCACCAATCTGACAATCGCCCTGGACAAGGCCCGGGAATACGGGTTTGCTCGGTAAGAACATTCTGGGCTCCGGCTTTGATTTTGACATTCATATCAGCCGGGGCGGCGGCGCATTTGTCTGCGGCGAGTCCACGGCATTGATGGCATCTCTGGAAGGCAGCCCGGGCAGACCCCGCGCAAAATATGTTCACACGGTTGCAAAAGGGTTCAAGAGACGGCCCGTCCAACCTCAACAACGTGGAAACCTGGGCCAATGTGCCGATCATCATCAACAAGGGCGCGGACTGGTATGCGGCGATCGGCACCAAACACAGCAAGGGAACCAAAATCTTCTCCCTGGTCGGCAAGGTGGTCAACACGGGTCTTGTGGAAGTTCCCATGGGAACCAGCCTTCGAACCATCATTTTCGATATCGGCGGCGGCATTCCCAAAAAAAAGAAATTCAAAGCGGTCCAGACCGGAGGTCCTTCCGGAGGCTGCATTCCGGAGAGATTTCTCGATCTGGGAGTCGATTTCGACGAGTTGTCCAAGGTCGGCTCCATCATGGGTTCCGGCGGCATGATCGTCATGGATCAGGACACCTGCATGGTGGATGTGGCCCGGTATTTTCTGGATTTTCTTAAGGAAGAATCCTGCGGCCAGTGCAATCCCTGCCGGGAAGGCATCAAGCAGATGCTCGAGATCCTGACCAGCATCTGCGAGGGAAACGGCAAGGAAGGCGACATCGAAATGCTGGAAGAGCTGGGCAGTATGATCCAGAAGTTTTCGCTTTGCGGTCTGGGGACATCCGCGCCCAATCCGGTCTTGACCACGATTCTGTATTTTCGGGATGAATATGAAGCCCATATCCGGGACAAGAAATGCCCCGCAGGGGTGTGCAAGCCGCTCTTTCATTATGAGATTGATGCTGAAGCCTGTACCGGGTGCCAGACATGCGCCCGCAAATGTCCGCAGGAAGCGATTACCGGAGATAAAAAGAAGACCCATCAACTTGATCAGACCAAGTGCATCAAATGCGGCATCTGTTATGAAGCCTGTAAATTTGGCGCAATTGTGATTCGATAAATATAAGGGAACCGATTGATGATCACATTCAAACTCAATGGTAAAAAAGTTCAGGGAGAGGAAGGGCAGTATATCCTTCAGGTTGCCCAGAAATACGGGGTCGATATTCCAACCCTTTGCCATCATAAAGCCCTGGAGCCGGCCGGGATGTGCCGGCTCTGCACGGTGGAGCTTTTTGACGGACGAAGAACCCGTTTTGTGACCTCCTGCAATTATCCCATATGGGAAGGCATGGAGGTTAAAACCGATACCGAAGATGTGCACCAGGGCCGCAAACTGATCGTGGAATTGCTGATGGCCCGGTGTCCGGATGTACCGGTTATCAAGGAACTGGGGAAAAAATACGGCATTTCGGAAACCCGGTTCAAAAAAGAAGCAGGATACCTGTATCCTTTGCGGTCTCTGCACGCGGATCTGCACCCGCATGGGAAGCAGCGCGATCAGCCTGACCGGTCGCGGCGTGGATATGAAGGTGGATACGCCGTTCCATATTCAGACGGATGTCTGCATGTCCTGCGGCGCATGCGCCTCGGTCTGCCCCACCGGGCACATCACGCTGGAAAAAATCCGGGAGAATGTCAGCACCCAGACCTTCAAGCCCATTCCATCGGAATACGATATGGGGCTCAAGGGCCGAAAACCGGTTTACGTCCCCTATGCCCAGGCCGTTCCCAACACACCGGTCATCGACCGGTCGGTCTGCATGCATTTCAAAACTGGCGGATGTCAGGTCTGTTCGGAATTCTGCGGGGTCAATGCCATTGATTACACCATGCAGGATGAGGTGGTGGAGTTAAATGTCGGCTCCATCATCCTGGCGCCCGGATATCAGCCCTTTGACCCGTCCAAATTTGACGCCTATGGATACGCCAAACATCCCAATGTCATTACCGCCATGGAAATGGAACGGATTCTATCGGCTTCAGGTCCCACATCCGGACATCTGGTTCGCCTTTCGGATCATAAAGAGCCTAAAAAAATCGCATGGTTCCAGTGCGTGGGTTCCCGGGACATGAACAAATGTGATCATGCCTACTGTTCGTCGGTCTGCTGCATGTATGCCATCAAGGAAGCCGTGATCGCCAAGGAGCATGCGGGAAGCGATCTGGACTGCGCGATATTTTACATGGACATGCGTACCCACGGCAAGGAATTCGAGCGCTTTTACAACACGGCCAAGGACAAACACGGGGTTCGGTTCATCCGCAGCCGGGTGCATACCATTGATCCGGTTGTGGGAACCGATGATTTGAGCATCCGCTATGTTTCCGAAAGCGGCGAGACGGTGACGGAAGTCTTTGATCAGATCGTGCTGTCCGTGGGAATGGAAATAAGCCCGGAAGTTGTCAGCCTGGCCAAACAACTGGACATCGATCTGACCGCGGGCAATTTCTGTCAGACCACTTCATTTGAGCCGGTGAGCACTTCAAGAGAAGGCATCTATTTGTGCGGCGCCTTCCAGGGGCCCAAGGACATTCCGCAATCGGTTATCGACGCCAGCGCTGCTGCGGCAGTGGCGGGAGAAAATCTGAGCCTGGCAAGAAATACCCTTACCCAGGCAAAGGAAATTGTTCCGGAAATCAATGTTGCCGGCGAGCGGCCCCGTATCGGCGTATTTGTCTGTAGATGCGGCATCAACATTGCCGGCGTCGTCAATGTTCCATCAGTTGCGGAGTATGCGGCGACACTGCCCTTTGTGGAGTTTGCAACCGATAACCTCTATTCCTGTTCCCAGGACACACAGGACAATCTGGTCAGCATCATCAAACAGAAAAATCTGAACCGGATCGTTGTGGCGGCCTGCACCCCCAAAACCCATGAACCCCTGTTCCAGGAAACCCTGATCAACGCCGGTCTGAACAAGTATCTGTTTGAAATGGCCAATATCCGGAATCACGACTCCTGGGTTCATAAAACAACTCCTGAAAAAGCCACCCAAAAGGCCAAGGATCTGGTGCGTTCAGCGGTGGCCAAAGTCGCCCTGACCCTTCCGCTCAAGGAATCCGACCTTCAGATCAAGCCTTCTGCACTGGTCATCGGCGGCGGTATCTCCGGAATGGCTGCTGCCCAAAGTCTGGCGCAGCAGGGCTATGAAACCCATCTGGTTGAAAAAAGCAGCCAGTTGGGCGGTCAGGCCCTAAATCTTTACCATACGGCCAAAGGCGAGAATGTTCAGGAAAAACTGTCTGAATTGATTCAGGACATTCAGAAAAATGAACGAATTCATGTTCATCTGGAATCGGACTTGATTCAGGTAGACGGATTTGTGGGAAGCTTTAAAAGCACCCTGAGCGCCAATGGAAAAGAAGATGTTCTGGAGCATGGCGTTGCAGTGATCGCCACCGGCGCCACTCCCCTGGTGCCTTCCGAGTATGCGTATGGCAAGGATGCCCGAATATTGACCAGCCTGGAGCTGGACCGCAAGTTCATGAATGACGATCCATTGCTCAAAACGCTGAACTCTGCCGTGTTTATCCAGTGTGTGGGTTCCAGAGAACCGGATCGCCCCTATTGCTCCCGGGTCTGCTGCACCCATTCGGTTGAGAACGCTCTGGAGCTGAAACACCGGAACCCGGATATGAATGTCTATGTATTATACCGGGATATCCGGACTTACGGCGAGCGGGAGTATCTCTACAAAGAGGCAAGGGAAAACGGGGTTATTTTCATTCGCTTTTCCGTGGATGACAAACCACAGGTGGCGGTGGATAACGGCCGGTTGATGGTTCGGGTGAAGGATCACATCCTTGGCCGTCCGATTGAACTGGAAACCGATCTGATCACTCTGGCCACGGCGATTGTCCCGAACCGGGATGAGAAGCTGGCCAATTTCTTTAAGGTTCCGCTGAACGCCGATGGTTTTTTTGTGGAACGACATGCCAAACTGGGTCCTTCGGAGTTTGCAACAGACGGCGTATTTTTATGCGGCATGGCCCATTATCCCAAGCCCATAGATGAATCCATCGTCCAGGGGAAGGCGGCTGCCTCGCGTGCCGTGACCCTTCTGGCTCGCGAAATCATTCAAACCAGCGGCACGATTGCAGAGGTCGTTCCGACAACCTGCAGTTCCTGCGGGGTGTGCGTGTCGATATGTCCGTATTCCGCGCCGTCCTTTATCGAGGAAGCCGCCCGATTTAATCCGGGAAAGGCCCAGATCAATCCGGTGCTCTGCAAGGGCTGCGGGCTTTGTGTGGCATCCTGCCGCTCCGGGGCCATACGGCTGAAAGGCTTTGACAACGATCAGATATTTGCGCAGATATTTGCGCTGAATGAAGCTGTTTAATCTATGGACCTGAATTGCCGGCAGCTGACGAAAGGATTGCATCCTTTAATGTGGCCGGCGCTTGAGGCAAAGGAGTTGAGATAATGACCGAGTTTGAACCCAAAATCGTCAGTTTTCTGTGCAACTGGTGCAGTTACGGGGCGGCGGATCTTGCCGGGGTTGGCCGGATGGAATATCCGCCCAATATCCGGGTGATCCGGATTCCCTGCACGGGCCGGATGAGTCCCAAATTTTTCCTCTCTGCCCTGAGTGAAGGGGCCGATGCGGTCTGGGTATCCGGCTGACATCCCGGCGAATGCCATTACCTGGAAGGTAATTATTATGCCCGGAGAAAATTTGGACTGTTTATGAATTTAATGGAACACATGGGAATTGAACCGGGGCGACTGCAGTTTTCCTGGATCAGCTCAGCGGAATCCACCAAGTTTGTCGAGGTGGTCAAGACCGTTACAGCATCCGTAAAAGCCCTGGGTCCAAATACAACATATAAAAAACAAGCAGTTAAGGTAGCTTAACATGTCCGGATACCAAGATAAGATCAAAGAAGCCGCGCATAGGCTTCTGAAGGAAGGAAGCGTTGATATGGTCATCGGGTTTCGAAAAGGAACCCTGCCGATGATGAATGAACCCTGTTTTATCCGTCGGCCCGAAGATGTCCATCAACTGGTGTGGGACAGCAACTGCGGCATCAACCTGGCAAATTATCTGACCGATCGGAAGGAAAAAATTGCGGTTGTGGCCAAAGGATGCGATTCCCGTAACATCGTAACCCATATCATTGAGAACAAGATCAAGCGGGAAAAGCTGCATATTATCGGCGTTCCCTGCCAGGGGATGGTGGATAAGCGAAAAATCGCCTCCCTGTTCGGAGACGGCATTCTGGATGTCGCGGAAGACGGCGATACCCTGAAAATCAAATTCCAGGGAAGCGAAAAAAGCCTGAAGAAAAGTGAAGTGCTTCAGGAAAACTGCGCAACCTGCATTCACCGAAACCCCGTGCTCTTTGATGAACTGGTGGGCGAATTGGTGACAGAGCAGACGGACGTGGATCGCTATGCCGATGTCAGCGCGGGTGGAAGCCATGACGCCCCAGGAAAAATGGCAGTATTTTGAAGAGCTGCTTTCTCCCTGCGTGCGCTGCTACGCCTGCCGCAATGCCTGCCCGCTGTGCTACTGTCCGACGTGTTTCGTGGATGAATCCCGGCCCCAGTGGGTGGGTAAAAGTCAGGACCCCGTTGATATCCGCACCTTTCATTTTTTAAGGGCCTACCACTGCGCCGGCAGGTGTACGGATTGCGGCGCCTGTGAGCGGGCCTGTCCGGTGGGCATCAAGGTTCGGCAGTTTACCAGCAAACTCAACAAGGACGTGTTTGACATGTTCGGATGGGAAGCTGGCATGACCCTGGATGAGCGTCCACCGCTGGATACGTACAAACCGAATGACCCCAACGATTTTATTAAATAAATAAGGTCTGTTACCATGAAAGTTTTCACCATCGACAAAAAAGATTGGGATGCCGGCATTGAAAAGGCGAAATCGTCTTATCAGGTGTTCGGCCCTGTAAAAGAAAAAGAGTGGCACAGTTTTAAGGCCCTTGGCAAGAATGAAAAACCGGACATGGCTTTCTCCAACACCCGGCTTTCTCCGAAATTTCTGGTTCAGCCGCAGACAGAGCCGATGTTTTCTTATACCCTGGATGAAAGCCGGCCGGATCATCACATTTTAAAAGAAGTTGCATAAAGACGTCAGGCCCCAAGGCCCTGGTCGGTATCCGGCCCTGCGATGCATCGGCGTTTCTGCTGGTAAAGCGCAATTTCGATGCCCCCCAGTATCAGGACCCCTACTGGCTGAATGCCTACAACGCCATGACATTTGTGGGGTTTGCCTGCAATGATCCCTGCGCTACCTGCTTTTGTACATCCGCCGGATGCGGTCCCTTTCATGAGGCCGGCCTGGATGTGCTGCTGGTGGACGGTGGCGATCGTTATCTGGCAAAATCCCTGACGGATAAAGGCAATGCATTTCTGGCCGCCGCCGGATGGAAAACGCAGGCCGACGATGCCGGCAAAATAGAAGCCCTGAAGCAGGCGGCTGAATCCAAGATCGGCTCCCGGGTTTCAACGGAGAACCTCAGGGCCAAGGAAACCACGCAGATCTATGATGCGCCGTTCTGGGAAGATACCGCTTTTTCCTGCATCAACTGCGGCACCTGCACCTATTCCTGCCCCACCTGCTGGTGTTTCGATATCCAGGACGAAAACCGGGGAAACTCGGGCGTCCGGCTTCGGAACTGGGACAGCTGCATGTTTCCGCTCTTTACCATTCACGGTACCGGGCATAACCCCCGGGGCGCAAAAGTGCAGCGGGTCAGGCAGCGGTTTATGCACAAGCTGAAATACTATGTGGACAAGTACGATAACGGAATCCAGTGCGTGGGTTGCGGTCGGTGCATCCGCCTCTGTCCGGTTAACATTGATATTCGCAAGGTCTGCAACCAGATGAATGATTATGATCCCGCAGCCTGCGTCTGCCCGGCTTAGCCAGAAAAGGGGGTGTACTGTGCAAAATCCGTATTTGCCTTATCCGGTTCGTATTGATGAAATCATTACCGAAACCGAAGACAAGAATTTAAAGACATTCAAATTTGTCTTTCTCGATCCAAAGGATGAAGAAAAATTCTCCTACAAAGCCGGACAGTTTGCAGAGCTTTCGGTTACCGGAAAGGGGGAGATCCCCATCGGAATCGCCTCTTCTCCGACTGAAAAAGGGTTTGTGAAATTCACCGTGAACAAGGTGGGCCTGGTATCCACTTTTCTTCATGCCATGAAGGTCGGTGACATCATGGGACTTCGGGGACCGCTCGGCAATTCCTATCCCTGGGAGACCATGGAAGGAAAGAACGTGGTGATCATCGGCGGCGGATTCGCCTTTACCACCCTGAGGTCCTCCATCGTGTACATGCTGGATCCGGCAAACCGCTCCAAGTTCAAGGACATCAATGTCATCTACGGGGCCAGATCGCCCGGCATGCTGCTGTACCGGGACGAACTGGCCGCCTGGGAACGCCGCGATGATATTCACATGCACATTACGGTGGATGCGGCAAATGATCCGAGCTGGAAATACAATGTCGGATTCGTGCCGACCATCACCGAACAAAAGGCTCCCGAGGCAGGCAGCGACACCTATGCCATTATCTGCGGGCCGCCCATCATGATCAAGTTTACCCAGCCGGTCCTGGACAAGATGGGTTATGCGCACGATCACATCATCATGTCGCTGGAAAACCGGATGAAGTGCGGCATCGGCATGTGCGGGCGGTGCAACGTGGGAAAAGAATTCGTCTGCAAGGACGGACCGGTGTTTACGCTGGCGCAGTTGACGACCATGCCCAAGGAATATTAATGTATGAAAGATTTCGGTCCGAAGGCTTTTGATAGTTGGAATTTGCGTCGGTTCTCCGTCTGAAAACAGCGCATTTTCTATTTACATATTGACAATATCCGGTCGATGCTATAGTTAATATAACTTATTTATTAAGATTGCAGGCAGAATGCCATAATATCAATTATTAAAAACCAAGGAGGAATGTAAATGCCAGAAATCGAATTTCAGGGATCAACGTTTGTGGTTGATGAAGATGGTTTTATTGATTCATATACAAACTGGTCAGAAGGCTGGGTGCAGTTTGTGAAAAAAGAAGAAGGTATCGACGAACTGAACGACGAACACCGCCAGGTTATCTCCATGCTGAGAGAGTATTATGAAAAGAACGGGATCGCCCCGATGGTTCGCGTACTTTCAAAGGTTACCGGCTTCAAACTGAAACACATTTACGAGCTGTTTCCGTCAGGTCCCGGCAAGGGAGCCTGTAAAATGGCCGGCCTTCCGAAACCGACCGGCTGCGTCTAATCCTTATTTTTTGAAGGATTTTTTGAAGGTAAATACGGCCTTCACTTTTTTTAAAGGTCCTGCAAGCAATTGCAGGACCTTTTTTTCGACCTCCCGCAGTTCAGCCCCTACCCTTCCGCCCGTCAACGAATGCGTGGAACGAAACTGTTCTTGACACCAACCAGGACAGATGTTACGCAAAGCCAATAGTACAGCATTTCTTGTCATTATCGCCATCTCTTCTTAAAAAGGTCCCGAGGCCTCCCATGACCCATCGGATCGAACTGTTGCACGCCAGTGCATGAGGGGTTCATCATGAAGATTCTTACTGCACCGAGAATGGAACGATGCATCGGTTGCCATTCCTGTTCCCTGGCCTGCGCACGTCTGGTGCACAGGCGCCTTTCCTGGGATACGGCAGGGATCCGCATCCGCTCCTCGGGAGGGCTCTCCACGGGTTTTGAGGCCAGGACCTGTCTGGCGTGCCGACCCGCTCCCTGTGCCATGGCCTGTCCCACGGGGGCCTACTCCCATCGCAGGGGCGGAGGGGTCGTTGTGAAGAAAGCCCTTTGCATCCGATGTGGTGAATGTGAAAAAGCCTGTCCCGTGGATGCGATCCATCTCGAACCTGGCGGTGAGCCTTATGTCTGCATTCACTGCGGCCGCTGCGTATCCTTCTGCCCGCATGACTGCCTGGAGCTGCTGGAAATCGAGCCGTCGCCGGAGGAGGAGCAGCCCCCGATGGAGGCCGCGAAATGATACGGGACTATTTCAGAACGCTCGTCGTCGATCTGGCCGACGGCCGGGGCAGGGTGGTGAAAGTCGATGGCAGGAATACCGTGGCCGGCGGCAGCGGGCTTGCCGCAATGCTGTTCAACGCCTATGGCCATCCGCAGCGCCCCTGGGACGACCCGCAGCAGCCGCTGATCTTTGCGGTGGGGCCCCTTACCGGCTACTTCCCCCTCATGAGCAAGACTGTCTGCGCCTTCAAGTCCCCCTACCATGACCAGTATGCCGAGAGCCACGCGGGAGGCCGCAGCGCCCTTGCCCTGAGATTTGCCGATCTGGATGCCCTGGTGATCACCGGCAAGGGCTGCAACTCCGTCCTGTCTTTCCCTTGGATCGCGTCACCTTGAGATAAGGCCGGTTCCCTATCTGTGGGGCATGGATGTCTTTGCCACGGGCAAATACCTGCGCCGCATGTTCGCGGGGTCCGGCCATAGAAGCATCCTTCGAATAGGTCAAGCCGGGGAGCGCGGGTTGCCCATGGCCTGCATCAACGTCGACACTTACCGCCATTTCGGCCGCCTGGGCGGCGGCGGCGCCATGGGAGTCAAGAACTTAAAGGGCATCGTCATTCAGGGGGACGCCGCTTTTCTGCTGCCGGAGAACCGGAAATACCCCGAACTCTTCCAGGATGTCCACCGGCGGGTGACCCGGACGGACATGATGAGCAAATACCATAATTTCGGTACGGCCATCAACGTCGCCATGCTGAACGAGCTGAAAGCCCTGCCGTGCCGAAACCTGCAGCAGACCCATGAACCGGACATCAGCGGCATTACCGGGGAGCGATTTGCCGACGAGACGCTGCTTCGAAACGCGGCCTGTTCGGGATGTCCGGTGGGCTGTATTCACATCGGTTTTGTAAGAGAAAAATACGCGGCCGAGAACCAGTACCTCTATCGCCAGGTTTCATATGACCACGAACCGGTATTTGCAGCCGGGTCCATGCTCGGCGTGGATCAAACCTTCAAGGTTCTGACCCTCATCGACGCCTGCGAAAAAACGGGGCTCGATGTCATGTCCGCAGGCGTGGCCCTGGCATGGGCCACGGAAGCCTTTGAAAAAGGGATCATCAGTGTTAAAGAGACCCTCTTGCCTCTGAAAATGGGAGATGCAGATGCCTTCAGGCAGGCCATCTTCAATCTTGGAGCCGGATCAAACGATTTTTACCGGATACTGGGACAGGGAACCCTGAAAGCGGCCGGGCACTACGGCGGAGCAGATTTTGCCTGCGTGCTCGGCCAGGAGATGGCCGGATATGCCACCGGAGAAGTTTTCTTCGTTTCCCAGGCGCTCGGCCTGAGGCATTCACACCTGGATACCGGAGGCTATGCCTACGACCAGAAGGCAAAAGACAGGAACGTGGAGAATGCCGTCGCGTTTCTTGTAAAAGACGAACAGGACAGGGCGTTTCTCACCGCCATGGTGGCCTGTCTGTTTGCTCGCAGCGTCTACAGCGACGCGCTGCTTTCCGAATGTCTCCACTGCGTGGGATATGATGGGCTGGCGGATAACATCGGGCTGGTCTCACGCCATATCCAGAAGCTTCGATGGCAGACCCGCGTGAAAACAGGTTTTGATCCGGGGACCCTCCACATACCAAAACGTTTTTCAGAGGTTATTACGTGGAAAGGCCCCATTGACCCTGATTTTCTTCAGGCCCTCAAGGAAGCCTACGGCGTTCGAATTATGGAACTGGCAAAAGATGATCAGGGTTGATCCTGTTCCGGATCTCGCGCCAGGCGGCTATTGTGAAATCTTACGTCGAAAGATGCTGAAATGCCCCAGAGCGATTATTATGAAATCCACGCCAGCGATTACCACAATAAGACCTTTGCAGCAGATCCGTCCATTTTTTTATCCCCATTTGTTCAGCATCTGCCCACGCAACCGCGAATCCTGGATATCGGCTGCGGTTCTGGACGGGATTTGCTCTGGCTGAAACAGCATGGATTTGAACCCACCGGATTTGAGCGTTCCGCTTCGCTGGCAAAACTTGCCCGAAACCAAAGCGGGTGTCCGGTGATTGAAGGGGATCTGGAGACATTTGATTTTTCGCCGGGGTCATGGAATGCTGTCATGCTGGTCGGGTCGCTGGTTCATATTCCCCATGAACGTTTTTTTTCCACGATTCAAAAAATCCTCTCCGGGTTCTCATCTCCCTGTGTGGTACTGCTGACGATGAAGGAAGGAGATGGCAAAATTCACTGTGCGGACGGCAGAACGTTTTATCTTTGGAACGACGCAGTTCTCGGAGAAATATTTGCAGGCCTGAACCTGGAAATGATGACGTTTTTCAGAAACGTATCCGCAATCGGGAGCAAAGAACCGTGGCTGGGATATGTATTAAAAAAATAAGAATTTGAATTTTTTATCGGATTGTTTTAGAAATGTGATAATGAGCAAGCGGTTATGGAATGATTTCATGTAAGAATTCAGGAACAATCATGGAAATTATCAGTCTGACATCCCGGTCACGAGATGAATTCATCGATATCACCGAAAGAATTCAACAGGTGCTCACTTCCGCCGGAACCCTGAACAAGGGGTATTGCATGCTGTTTGTTCCCCATACCACGGCAGGCATTACCATCAATGAAAGCGCGGATCCCAGCGTCAAATCCGATATTCTGATGATGCTGAACGCGCTGATTCCGCGGGAAGCCGGATATCGCCATATGGAGGGAAATTCGGCGGCGCATGTCAAATCGACGCTGGTTGGCGTATCGAAACTGGTGGCGATTGAGCATAACCGGCTGGTGCTGGGTACCTGGCAGGGAATATTTTTCTGCGAATTCGACGGTCCCCGCAGCCGTAAGGTGCATGTTCATCTGTTCAATTCATAAATTGCACGATCAGAAGGCGCGCCTTGCGCCGTCTGATCGATCCCTGAACGTTTTTTTACCGGATGGCTTTTACGCTGGAGGCTCATTTTATATGTCCCAATTTGACGAAACGGATAAGGAAATCCTGAACCGCATACAGTCTGATTTTCCGATCACGCCGAGGCCCTTTCTGGCAATTGCGGAAGAACTGGGGTTGACGGAAGCGGTGGTTATCGAAAGCGTAACCCGGCTGAAAAATTCCGGCATCATTCGCAGAATCGGCGGCAATTTCGTGCCCGGAAAGCTGGGTTTTGTCAGCACGCTTTGTGCTGCAAAAGTTCCGGAAGATAAAATTGACGCTTTTGCCAGACTTGTGAATCAGTTTCCCGGTGTGACCCACAATTATCAGCGGGATGACGCGTTCAATATCTGGTTTACTTTTATTGCGCCTTCCATGACTGAAATCGAAGAAAATTTGAAAGCCATATCTCAAAAAACCGGTATTACCGATATTTTAAACCTTCCGGCAACGAACGTATTTAAGATCAAGGCGCAGTTTGATATTTGAGAGGCGTCAGATGCTATTCCGCCTTCCGTCACCTGAGTTGTCACAATGAATGATATCCGTGTTGCGCTCATCATTTTTCAGTCTTCGGTCGGGCAGGTCCGTGATAATCTGGATCGGACTGCGACGTGGGTATGCATGGCCAAAGCGGCGGGTGCCGATGTGGTGTGCTTTCCGGAAATGAATATTTCCGGGTACGGCGTTCAGTCCGCCGGTATCCTGAAACCCGAACGGATACCGGGTCCGACAAGCGACAGGCTGACGGCCCTGGCAAAAGGGGAAAATATCGCCATTCTTGCCGGAATGGCCGAAACAGACGGGGCAGGCCTCTATGCCAGCCACATGCTGGCGACTCCGGACGGCCGGCTCGGTGTTTATCGAAAACTGCATATTCCCCCGCCCGAGCAGGGGATATTTTCACCGGCCGGCCTGGTTCCGGTATTTCCGATCAAAGGGGTGTTGTGCGGAGTCCAGTTATGTTATGATGCCCACTTCCCGGAACTGTCAACCCTGATGGCCGTAAAAGGGGCGGATGTAATTTTTTTCCCGCATGCCTCTCCACGCGGAACCCCGGAGGAAAAATATGCTTCCTGGATGCGGCACTTGCCGGCCCGGGCCTATGACAACGGCATTTTTGTCCTGGCCTGTAACCAGACCGGGGACAATGGCCAGGGGCTGCATTTTCCCGGAATCGCCATGGCCCTGGGGCCGGATGGCCGTCTCCTGAAAAAAGACATCGGCGGAAATGAAAGCTTGCTGCTGATCGATCTGAAAGCCGAAGATCTGGCTTTTGTGCGGAATCACCGGATGCGGTATTTTCTTCCGAACAGACGGCCGGAATCGTATCGTTCACTTTATATGGAGGAATCCGCATCGGAAGGCTATGCAGATTGAATGTCAGGACATTTCCTATCAATATCCCCAAACCGATACCCGCGTATTTGATCATCTGAGCTGCCGGCTGACAGGGCCGGGGTTCCATGCCCTGTTTGGCCAGTCCGGTCTGGGAAAGACAACCCTTGCGCGAATGATCGCCCGGGAATTGACCGGGTATTCGGGCCAGATCCAGTCCCGCCGGATTTCCGAAGTCCTTTATACCCACAATATGGAACGGTTTCCGGGGTGGGCCAGTATCGGGGAGTTGATGGCATCCACCACGCCGGCTTCGGGCCGGGACAGGCTGAATGAGCTGGTGGATGCCTTCGGAATTGAATCCGTGATGAACGCCAGATTCAGCCAGTTGTCCCTGGGCCAGAAAAACCGGGCCAATCTGATCCGATATCTCCTTCAGGAATTTGATATGCTGATCATGGATGAAAGTCTGGCCAATGTGGATGAAGCCACCCGCGGCCGCATCATCATTGCCCTTAAAACCCTTTATCCGGAAAAATGTTTTTTATATATTTCCCACAACATGATGGAAATTGCTAAATACTGCGCTCAGATTATCGTGCTGAGAAGCACCCATAAGCATCCGCAAACCCATGTGATTTCCGGGCGAAACCTGATGCGCGAAAATAATTTTGTGATGAAGGAACTGGAGCAGACCATGCTGGAGATCGTTCATGCTACATAGGCGCATTCAGCAGTTCGTTCTGGTCTATTTTCTGGGGCTCCTGTCGCTGCTTCTGGTAAAATATCTTCTGAACCTCTCGGATTATGTGATTCCGGGCCCTGTCGAAATCTGGCAGACTTGCAAAGCTGTTTTTGCACGATACGTTTTAAATGTCCTGGATACACTGTGGATTGCTGTTGTCGGCCATATCATTTCGATCATTCTGGCTTTTCTGGTGGGAATTGTCGGGCGCCGGAATTCGTGGATCGGATCCCTGATCAAGGCGGCTGCCTATAACATTCAGGCATATCCTATTGTGGCGGTAGCTCCCATTATCTTTATTCTTCTGGGGGACGGCCTGATCACCCGGCTGCTGATTGCGGTGATGATCTGTTATTTCCCCCTGCTGCTGTCAGTAATCGGGATTCTATCCGAACCGGTGGACAGCATTGAGCATTTTTATGTTGCAACGAAAAGGATGAACTGGCGGCTTGAGGTCAGGATTCGGGCCCATGAAAACATCAACAAGCTGACAACCGTCATGGCCGGCAGTGCGACAATGGCGATGGTGGGAACCATCGTTGCGGAATTCATTGCGGCGGACGCCGGCATCGGGTACAGTATCCGAACCGCGCTATATCAGAGCGATCTGTCGAAAATTCTGACAGCCCTGTTTCTGATCGGCATCAGTACATCACTTTATCTCACCGCTCTGGAATGGGCGGGAAACCTGATTCAGAAGAAGTGCCAGGCATAGAGCAGGAATCTAAGATGAAATATATCAAGACAATCGTTTGGGCAGGTGTCTTGCTGTTTCTGCTTGGGCGAGCCGGAGATTGCGGGGACTTGACACCGGTGGTCTACCGTCTGAAGTGGCTTTTTAACACCAGTGTCGTGGGAGATCTCTATGCGGATGTGCATGGGGCTTTTGACCGGCGCGGCATTAAGGTTACGATAAAGGAAGGCGGTCCTGAACGTGACGCCATCAAGGAGCTTGAACTGGGGTATGCTCAGTTTGGCGTAGCCTCGGGAGACCAGGTCATTCGGGCGGTGGCAAAGGGATCTCCGATTGTCGTGATTGCTCAGCTCTTTCAGGTGAATCCGCTGCAATGGGTGTATCGAACTGATATGCCGAGCATTGAAAGCCCGGCGGCCATAAGCTCTTTTTTCAGGGGTAAAACCCTGGGAGTCACCTTTGGCGGAAACGATGAAACCATTATGCGGACCCTTCTGGTCAAATTCGGTATCAGCGAAGCATCGGTTAATTTGTACAGTGTGCGCTACGATTACACGCCGTTTTATGAAGGAAAGGTTGATTTGTGGCCGGTCTATGTCAATGCCCAGGGCATTATAATTCAGGACAAGCTGGAGAAGGTCGGAGAGAGGGTCAGCTTTTTCAATCCACATGCATTCGGGGTCCAATTTGTGGCCAATTCCGTGGTTACAACCCAAAAGATGTTCAGTGATCAGCCGGACATCGTGAATAAATTTCGAAAGGCGCTGATCGAGGGCTGGCAGGATGCTATGGCGCCGGAAAACTACGATAAGGCGGTTTCGGTGCTCCTTCAGTTTGATCGAGACACACCGGAGGAGATCATCCGCAGGCAGCTGACGGCCACGCGAGGCCTCATCAAGCCGGGGCCGGAGAGTGTCATCGGACGCATTGATATTCCCGCCTGGAAGCAGACCGAGCAGATCATGCTGGATCAAAAACTGATTTCAGGACCGGTTCATCTGGATAAGATACTAAAACCGTTTGACAGTATTCAATAAAATAGATTATTAAGGAAATTTTATGATGCGGAGGCAAAAGAAGATTGCCTCCGCTTGTGCTTTTAACTTGGGAAAGGAGAACGAGTTGTTATGGGAGGCAGCAAAAAGAAGGCCGAAAAGGAAAAACCTCTTGATAAAATGACGGTAAAAGAGCTTAGAGATCTGGCCAAAGAATCCACGGATCTGACGGGTGTATATGGAATGAACAAGCCGGAGCTCATCACTGAAATCAAAAAAGCCCGTGGAATTGTGGACAAAGTTTCCGGAAAATCCAATTCAACGGTTCGAGAGATCAAGAAAAAAATGCGTGAACTCAAGGTGGTTCAGGCAACTGCCGCGAGTGAAGACAATCTTCGGATGGCAAGGATTGTTAAGAAAAAAATCAACCGCCTGAAAAAACAGACCCGAAAAGTCTAAGCCGGCCGGGAACTATAATTTTTTCGCAAAGACGCAAGTGCCCCAGGAAAATGCGTTGCGTCTTTTGCGGGCTTTGCGGCTTTACGCATGGATTGAGGCATGATGATTGATCCGGATTCCATTGCATTTGATTTTGACGGCGTTCTGGCAGATACCATGACGCTGTTTCTCGACATTGCCAGAAAAGACTATCAGGTTCAGCATCTTCGTTATGAGGACATCACCTGTTATATGCTGAAGGACTGCCTTGAAATGGATGCGGAGCTGATCGAAACGATCATTCAACGGATACAGGATGGCAGTTATTCGGTTCCGCTGAAGCCGATGGCAGGCGCCGTGGAAGTATTAACCCGGCTTGAGAAATTCAGCAGCCCGATTCTGTTTGTGACGGCCCGGCCTTATACCGGTCCGATCCTGGACTGGTTTCAAAGTATTCTGCCGCTGAATGCCGGGGCGATAAAGGTGATACCTACGGGATCTTTTGACGCCAAAGCGGAGATTCTGCGGGAGCATCGGGTTGCGTATTTTGTCGAGGACCGGCTGGAGACGTGTTTCCAGTTAAAGGATGCCGGCGTCGAGCCGGTCGTTTTCAGGCAGCCCTGGAATCGCAAAGACCATCCGTTTCATGAAGTCGGTTCCTGGAAGGATATCCACTCACTGATCGACTGGAAAGAGGAAACCCTGTGAATTGAGTCCGGTAATTTCGCTGGTCCGGCATTTCATCGAAGCCCTTTCTTCTGAAAAAGGGTATTCGGCCAATACCTGCCGGGCGTATGGCCACGATCTTGAGGAATTTGTTTCTCTCAGCGCGGTGTTTCTGGAAAAGGATCTTCAGGATGTCCCCATTGAACTCCTGGATGCACTGGCGATTCGACGGCATATCGGTTATCTTTTTAAAACGAACACAAAGACGTCCATTGGCAGAAAGCTTTCAGCCATCCGGTCGTTTTTCAGGTTTCTCGTCAGACAGGGCTTACTGGATGCAAGTCCGGCAGAGATGATTCCGAATCCCCGAACCGAAAGCCCAATTCCGGTATTTCTTCCCATCGACGAGATGTTCAGGCTTCTGGATTCGGTTGCCGCAGAGTCGCTTTCCGGCCAGAGAGATCGCGCGATTCTGGAAATGCTGTATTCGGCAGGGCTTCGCGTCTCCGAGTTGACGGCCATGAATGTCCATGATGTGGATTTTGACCAGTCTGTGATTCGGGTCCGTGGAAAGGGAAACAGGCAGCGGATCACTCCGGTTGGGAAAAAGGCGCTGGCGGCACTGAAAGCCTACCGGGAGTGTCTGGAACATCAGGCCGGCATTGGATTTCATGAAAACGGGCCTTTGTTTCTGAATCTTCGTGGCGGCCGGCTGACATCCCGGTCGGTTGCCCGTATTCTGGATAAGTGGGCGCTGAAATGCAGCCTTTCCATACCGGTGTTCCCCCATGCCATGCGGCACAGCTTTGCCACACATCTGCTGGATTCCGGCGCGGATTTAAGGATTGTGCAGGAGCTTCTGGGGCATAAACGGCTGTCCACCACCCAGAAGTATACCCATGTCAGCATGGATAAGCTGATGGAAACCTATGATAAGGCCCATCCCAGAAAGTGAGGTGACCCAATTGGTATTTCACGGAACAACCATACTGGCGCTTCGACACAAGGAAAAGGTGATTGTTGCCGGCGATGGCCAGGTGACGCTTAATGCCACGATTGTCAAGCATAAGGCCAAAAAAGTCAGACGGATCTATAACGAAAAGATCATCGTGGGGTTTGCCGGAGCAACGGCGGATGCACTGCATCTTTCAGAGCGGCTTGAAAGCAAGCTGGAACGGTACAACGGCAACCTCACCCGGGCCGCGGTTGAACTTGCCAGAGAGTGGCGAACCGATAAATATCTGAGGCGGCTTGAGGCCATGATGATTGCCGTTGATGAAAATCGGACTTTTCTGCTGTCCGGAAATGGGGATATTATTGAGCCGGATGAAGGCGTTGTCGGCATCGGCTCCGGAGGTGTGATCGTTCAGGCTGCAGCCACGGCGCTGGTGAGGCATTCGCCCCTCGAACCCCGGGAAATCGTCGAAATATCCATGGCCATTGCAGCCTCTCTTTGTGTTTACACCAATACGGACATCACCATTGAAGAATTATGATGCATGCGTAATTATTCCGATTTACGACTTCTTACAGGATAACCGGCGATAACTCATGAATTCCCTGAAACCTTCAGAAATTGTTATAGAACTGGACAAATACATTGTCGGGCAGCATCGTGCCAAGCGCTCGGTGGCCATTGCCCTGAGAAACCGCTGGCGCAGGCAGCAGGTTCCGGAAGATCTTCGCGATGAAATCGCGCCGAAAAACATTATCCTGATCGGACCCACCGGCGTTGGAAAAACTGAAATCGCCCGCCGGCTTTCAAAACTGACGGATTCTCCGTTTTATAAGGTAGAAGCCTCCAAGTTTACCGAAGTCGGTTATGTGGGCCGGGATGTTGAATCCATGATTCGGGATCTGCTGGAGCTGACCGTCAACCTGCTGAAGTCCCGGGAACAGGAGGATATCAAACCCAAAGCCAGGACCATCGCCGAAGAAAGAATGCTGGATTTGCTGCTGCCCCCAAAGCCAAGGCTTCAGCAGGGGGAAACCGTCAAGGAGACGCAGCTCGAGGTGGTGACCACGGGTCTGGATGAATCGTTTTCAACCCGCGAAAAACTTCGCGGCATGCTGCGTGCCGGGAAACTGGACAGCCGTTATGTGGATCTGGATGTTCCCGACAGATCCATGCCTACCGTGGAAATTTTCTCCAATGTCGGCATGGAAGAAATGGGCATTAATTTCAAGGATATGCTGGGCGGGCTTTTGCCAAAGAATACGCGGCGAAGAAAAATCAAGGTTCCCGAAGCCATGGATATCCTTTCTCAGGAAGAAGCCCAGAACCTGATCGATATGGACAAGGTGATCCGGCATGCCAGGGAAAAAGTGGAACAGTCCGGGATCATTTTCCTGGACGAAATTGACAAAGTCGTCGGGAAAAGCGGTGGTCACGGTCCGGATGTCTCCCGGGAAGGGGTGCAGCGGGATTTGCTGCCAATTGTGGAAGGCTCTACCGTTACCACCAAGTACGGTCCGGTAAAAACCGACCATATTCTGTTTATCGCATCCGGCGCATTTCATACCATCAAGCCTTCGGATCTGATTCCCGAGCTTCAGGGCCGTTTTCCCATTCGGGTGGAACTGGACTCTCTGAACCGGCAGGATTTTTTCAGAATTCTGACCGAACCTCAGAATGCCCTGATCCTTCAGTACGCGGAGTTGCTGAAAACCGAAGGCATCGAAGTGATATTTGAAACCAGCGCCATCGAACGCATTGCCGCAATTGCGGAAGAAGTCAATAACCTGACCGAAAACATCGGGGCCAGACGCCTTCACACCTTGATGGAGTTCCTTCTGGATGACATTCTCTTCGATGCGCCGGACCTGTTGGAAAAAAAGATAGTCATCGACGGCGATCGCGTGGATTCCAAGCTGAAAGCCATCAAGAGCAATGAGGACCTGAGCCGGTATATATTATAGGCTGAAGACTGAAGCTGTAGTGGTAAAGAAGGTGTTTTTATCCATCAAAGACTTTCAGTCTGAAGACCTGAGTGATTAAGATATAAGGAGTTTTCATGACCCCGAATGTCGCAGACATCCTGGTTGAATCCCTGCCCTACATCCGCCGGTTTTCCGGAATGACCCTGGTGGTCAAATATGGCGGCCATGCCATGGTGGACGAGCAGCTCAAAGCGGATTTTGCTCAGGATATTACGCTGCTGAAATTTATCGGCCTGAATCCGGTCATCGTTCATGGCGGCGGGCCGCAGATCAACCAGGTGTTGAACCGAATGGGCATCTGTCCGCAATTTGTCCGCGGCATGAGGCTGACCGATGAGCCCACGATGGATGTGGTGGAAATGGTCCTCGGCGGAAAGGTGAACAAGGCCATTGTGGCCCAGATCAACCAGCATGGCGGCAAGGCAGTGGGCTTGAGCGGCAAGGACGGCGGGCTGATCACGGCTGAAAAACTTCACATCGTCTATCAGCCGGATGAAAACAGTCCGCCGGAAATCATTGATCCCGGCCTGGTGGGGCAGGTGACGCAGATCAACCCGGCAATTATTCATACCCTGACCGAGCACGGGTTTATTCCGGTGATCGCCCCGGTTGGTGCCGGGGTTGAAGGTGAAACCTACAACATCAACGCGGATCTGGTGGCCAGTCATGTGGCCAGGGCGCTGACCGCCGGCCGACTTATTCTGCTGACCGACGTGGACGGGATTCTGGATGCTTCAGGCGCCCTCATATCCTCGCTGAACGCGGAAACTGCCAATCGCATGATTCAGGAAAAAACCATTTCCGGCGGCATGATTCCCAAGGTGGAATATGCCCTGGAGGCGGTTGTGCGAGGGGTGCAGAAAGTGCATATCATCAACGGAACCCGGCGACATGCGCTGCTGCTGGAACTCTTTACAGACAAAGGAATCGGAACAGAGGTTACATTATGACAGACGACCAGGCGGGAATGGATACGGCCAAATGGATGGCACAGGCAGACCGGGTGATGGCCGCAACCTACAAGCGGATACCGGTCGTGTTTTCAAGGGGGAGCGGCTGCACCCTGTGGGATACCGAAGGCCGGTCTTATCTGGATTTTGTCGCTGGCATTGCGGTGTGTAATCTCGGCCATGCCCATCCGGCGATTGCAAAGGCAATCTGCGAACAGGCCAAGACCCTGGTCCATGTATCCAATCTCTATTATACGATGCCGCAGACCGAACTGGCAGCCTGGCTGGTCGATCACAGCTTTGCCGACAGGGTTTTTTTCTGCAACAGCGGGGCGGAAGCCAACGAGGCCGCCATCAAGCTGGCCCGAAAACATTTCAAGGACAAAGGCGAGACGGACCGGTACCGGATTATTTCCATGATCCAGTCCTTTCATGGCAGAACCCTGGGAACCCTTTCCGCGACCGGACAGGATAAAATCAAGGAGGGGTTTTCACCCATTCTCGAAGGCTTTGACTTTGTCCCGTTTAACGACATCAAGGCCGTCCGGGAGAAAATCGGCGCATCGACCTGCGCGATTCTGCTGGAGCCGATTCAGGGAGAAGGCGGCATCCGCAGTGCTGATCCGGAATATCTTCAAAATATTCGAAGGCTTTGCGATGAAACCGGAACGCTCTTGATTTTTGACGAAATTCAAACCGGAATCGGTCGAACCGGAAAGCTTTTTGCTTACGAGCATTTCGGGGTTGAGCCTGATATCATGACGCTTGCCAAAGCGCTTGGCAATGGCCTTCCCATCGGGGCCATGCTGGCAAAAGAATTTGTGGCCGCAGCGTTTGTTCCCGGATCCCACGCCTCGACGTTCGGCGGAACGCCTCTGGTAACTGCGGCATCTCTCTGCGTTCTGAAAACCCTTGACCAGGAGAACATCATCGGGCATTGCGCCGAAGTGGGACAGTATTTTAAGGAGCGGTTGCTGGAATTAAAAAGCCGGCATGATTCTGTTGTGGATGTCCGCGGACTGGGATTGCTGCTGGGAATGGAACTGAATACCGACGGCCTTCCGCTGGTTCAGGCCTGCATGGAAAAAGGATTTGTGATCAATTGTGTTCAGGGCAATACCCTGCGGTTTGTCCCGCCGCTGATTGTTCAGAAGGCGGAAATTGATCAGCTTATCCATTGCCTGGATGAAATTTTGTAAAAATCATAGGTGGAATATTGAAGAAAGACTTGCTGACACTGCTGGATCTGACGAAATCAGATTGCGACATCCTGTTTAAAAGAGCCATTGAGTTGAAGGAACGGCGAAAAAAAGGAGTCCGGGAGACACTGCTTTCCGGTAAATCGCTGGGGCTGATATTTGATAAACCCTCTACGCGAACGCGGGTTTCATTTGAGACCGCCATGATTCAAATGGGCGGGACCCCGATTTTTATCAGCTCCAAAGATACCCAGATTTCCCGGGATGAACCGGTCATGGACACGGCCAGAGTGCTTTCCCGTTATCTGGATGGCCTTGCAATCCGGACGTTTTCTCAGGACCTTCTGGAAGGCTTTGCAGCCTATGCAACGATTCCGGTCATCAATGCGCTGACGGATTTTTACCATCCGACTCAGGTGCTCAGCGATCTGATGACCATCATCGAATACAAGGGCGGGTATGAGGGGATCAAGATTGCCTGGGTCGGGGACGGTAACAATGTGTCCCATTCCTGGATCAATGCCGCGGCCATTCTGGGGCTGAAGCTTGTCCTGGCCTGTCCCGAAGGATATTATCCGAATACCGCCATTTTCAAGCGAGCGCTGGATATCGGCACCGGAAGCATTCGCGTGATTTCCGATCCCATCGAGGCAGTGCATGAGGCCGATGTGATCTATACCGATGTGTGGGCCAGCATGGGTCAGGAAAGCGAGCATATTTCACGAAAAAAGGTATTCAAGGCCTTCCAGGTAAACCGGGAACTTGTCCGTCATGCGCGAAAAGATGCCATTGTCATGCACTGCCTGCCGGCGCACCGGGGCGAGGAAATCAGCGAGGAGCTGATGGATAACCCCCTTCCGGTGATCTGGGATCAGTCTGAAAACAAAATGCACATGATCAAAGCCCTGCTTGAAGCGCTTATGACAAACCCATAGAAATGGCTTAAGTAGATCCAGGGCGGTGCCCTGGGAAATGGATAAGGAGAACCACCATGTCTGATCAGATAAAAAAAGTCGTGCTGGCCTATTCGGGCGGCCTGGATACATCGGTCATCTTAAAATGGCTCATTGAAACCTATCACTGCGAAGTGGTGACATTTTCCGCAAACATCGGCCAGGACGAAGACCTGGACCAGATCCGGGAAAATGCGTTTAACACGGGTGCTTCCAAAGCTTATGTGGAAGATCTGTCTGAAACCTTTATAACGGATTATGTGTTTCCGGCGTTTCGGGCAAATGCCATCTATGAAGGCCAGTATCTTCTCGGAACCTCCCTGGCAAGACCGCTGATCGCCAAAAGACAGATGGAAATCGCCAAAATTGAAGCCGCGGACGCCGTCAGTCACGGGGCAACCGGAAAAGGCAATGACCAGGTGCGCTTCGAGTTGACCTATTTTGCGATGGATCCGCACATCCGTATCATTGCTCCCTGGCGGGAATGGCGGCTGACTTCCCGGACCGCTCTGATGGAATTTGCCAGTCAGCATGGCATCAAGGTTCCCACAACCCCTTCAAAGCCCTACAGCTCGGACGCGAACCTGCTGCATATCAGCTATGAAGGCGGCATTCTGGAAGATCCCTGGGCCGCGCCGCCCGACGATATCTACACGATGTCGGTATCTCCCAAGGATGCGCCGGATGTGCATGAATTTATTGAGATTACCTTTGATCAGGGAAATCCGGTGGCCGTAAATGGTCAGGTCCTGTCTCCGGCGGCCCTGTTTCGGGAGTTGAACCGGCTGGGCGGCCGCAACGGCATCGGCCGTGCGGATATCGTTGAAAACCGGTTTGTGGGCATGAAATCCCGCGGCGTATATGAAACGCCGGGCGGAACCATTTTAAGGGCCGCCCATATGGCCATGGAATCCATTACCCTCGATCGGGAAGTCATGCATCTGCGGGATTCCCTGATTCCCAAATATGCGGAAATGGTGTATTATGGATTCTGGTTTTCTCCGGAAATGCGCCTGCTGCAGAACCTTGTCGACGATACGCAGAAGAATGTCTGCGGCGTGGTGCGCCTTGAACTGTATAAGGGCAACTGCCGGGTTCTGGGAAGAAAATCGGAACGGTCTTTGTACAGTATGGATTTTGCAACTTTTGAAGATGATTCGGTGTATCGGCAGAAAGACGCGGAAGGATTTATCCGGCTTAATGCGCTCAGGTTAAGAATCCAGAATATGCTCAACAAGTAATTAGTTTCAAAGAGGAAATCCATGATCGAAAAGCCCTGGGAAGGAAGATTTGCGGAAAAAACCGATAGAAGCGTTGAGCTCTTTACCTCGTCAATTGATGTGGATAAGCGGCTGTACGCATATGATATCGATGGCAGCATCGCCCACTGCCAGATGCTGGCCCATGCTTCCATCATTACGCACGAAGAGGCCGAAAAGCTGATCGAAGGGCTTGGCGCCATCAAGCGGGAAATCCAGCGGGGCAAATTCCTGTTTGATCATGGCCTGGAAGATATCCACATGCACATTGAAACCCGGCTCTTTCAGGAAGTCGGCAAGGTTGCGCAGAAGCTGCATACGGCCAGAAGCCGAAATGACCAGGTGGCGTTGGATTCCCGAATGTATCTGCGGGAGGAAACCCGCAACATCATCCGGCTTCTGGATGCCTTGAATACGGTGATCGTGTCTCTGGCAGCGGAGAACCTGGAGGTGATCATGCCCGGGTATACCCATCTCCAGCGGGCACAGCCGGTTCTGCTGTCGCATCATCTGATGGCTTATTTCGAGATGTTTTCACGAGATCGGGCACGTTTCTGCGATGGTTTAAAGCGGATAAATGTACTGCCTCTGGGAAGCGCCGCCCTTGCCGGAACCACATACCCGATTGACCGGGAGTACACGGCCCGTCTGCTTCAGTTTCCGGAGGTTTCGGCCAACAGCATCGATTCGGTTTCGGACAGGGATTTCATGCTGGAATTTCTTTCCTGCGCCAGCATTGCCATGGTTCATTTCAGCAGGCTTTCCGAGGAGATGATTCTGTGGTCTTCCGCCGAGTTCGGCTTTATCGGGCTTCCGGATGCATTTTCAACCGGCAGCAGCATCATGCCGCAGAAAAAAAACCCGGATGTGCCGGAGCTGGTCCGCGGAAAAACCGGAAGGGTTTTCGGCGATCTGTTTGCGCTTCTCACCCTCATGAAGTCTCTTCCCCTTGCTTACAATCGGGATATGCAGGAAGATAAACCGGCTGTGTTTGATGCCGTGGATACCCTAAAAGCCTGCATCGAGATTTACACGGCCATGCTGCCAAGGCTTAAGATCAACAGGGAAATTCTGTATCAGGCAACCACAACGGGGTTTTTAAACGCAACGGATCTGGCGGATTATCTGGTTACCAAGGGAATGACTTTCCGCGAATCGCACAGTTGCGTGGGAAAGGCCGTGGGATATGCATCCAGCCGGAAAAAAGAGCTTCATGAGCTGACGCTTGAGGAGATGAAGTCCTTCTCGACGCTGATCGCAGAAGATATATTCGGTATCCTGACGCCGGAAGCGATGATCAATCGCCGGACGTCATTCGGGGGGACGGCGCAGGAGAATGTCAAGGCAGCCATTCATGCGGCCAGGCTGCGCCTGTCGGAGGCCGTGTGCCCATGATCACGGGGAAGATACCAGCCGGCCGGCTTTCGATAAAGCTCATGATTGCGGCAATGCTGCTATGCCTGAGCATCCTTGGTTGCGGCAGAAAAGAAATGCCGTCCGCGCCCCGGCAGGTTCCGCCGCAACCGGTTACAGATCTTCGCGTTCAGTTGAAAGGGAATCAGGTCGAGCTGACCTGGTCTTTTTCGAAATCCCTTTCCGGGTCCGAGCCAGTAACCGGGTTCGGCGTGTTTCGCGCGTCGGAATCGGTTTCCGAAAACTGCAGCAATTGTCCGTTTCTGTTTACTCGGGTAGCAGATATTCCCTTCCTGGAAGGCCAGGACGGGGCATCCGTCATGACATATCGGGATACGCTTGAAAAAGGCACCCGTTACCGGTATAAGGTTGTCTGTTTTTCAACGGGGCTTAACAGCAAGGATTCGAATGTGGTTGTGGCGCAAGGGGAGTAAACATGCATTATTTTCAATATCATAACAACGAAATGTATTGTGAGGATGTCCCGATTCAGGCCATTGCCCGGCAGGTGGGGACGCCGTTTTATCTTTACAGTCACGCAACGCTGACCCGGCATTTCAAGGCGTTTAACGATGCGTTTGAAGGGCTTGACCGGCTGGTGTGTTTTTCGGCCAAGGCCAATACCAGCATGGCCGTCCTCAAACTTCTGGCGAATCTGGGAAGCGGGCTGGATATTGTGTCGGGAGGTGAGCTTTACCGGGGTCTGGAGGCCGGGTTTTCTGCCGATCATATTGTGTATTCAGGTGTGGGCAAGCGGGTGGATGAAATTGATTTTGCCCTTGAAACCGGCATTCTGATGTTCAATATCGAATCTCTGGAGGAACTGGAGCTGATCCAGCTTCGGGCCGCCGCTTTACACAAAAAGGCAGCTGTTTCCATTCGGGTGAACCCGGATGTGGATCCCAAGACCCACCCCTATATTTCAACCGGCCTGAAGAAAAACAAATTCGGGATCGACACCGAAAGTGCGCTTTCTGCCTATCAAAGAGCCAGCCGGATGTCCCATATTTCGGTTGTGGGAATCGACTGCCACATCGGCTCCCAGATTACCGAAATCCAGCCCTTCGAAGATGCGCTGAAAAACCTCAAGAGCCTGATTCAGAGGCTCGAAACCAAGGGAATTCACATCCGGTATCTGGACATGGGCGGCGGGCTGGGAATCACCTACCGGGAAGAATCCCCGCCTCAGCCGGCAGAGTACGCCCGGGCAATTGCCCATGTCCTTGGCGATATGAAAATCCAACTTATTCTGGAGCCCGGCCGGGTGATTGTGGGAAACGCAGGCATCCTGGTCACTCAGGTGCTGTATCGGAAAAAAGGGCTTGTCAAGGAATTCGTCATTGCCGATGCAGGCATGAATGATCTGATGCGGCCCATTCTGTATAATGCCTACCACGAGGCCCTGCCGGTGGTTCGGACAAAGGGCGAGCCCTTTACCGCGGACATTGTCGGCCCCATCTGCGAAACCGGAGATTTTCTGGCGCAGGATCGGCAAATGGCCCCTGTTCAAAGCGGTGATCTGCTGGCATTGATGAGTGCGGGCGCTTACGGGTTTGTGATGTCGTCCAATTATTGCTCCAGGCTCAGGGCCGCCGAGGTCATGGTCAAAGGGGATCAGTTTGCGGTTATCAAGGATCGGGAAACCTATGCCGATCTGATTGCCGGGGAGTCTGTGCCTGAGTTCTTATAAATAAGGTAAACGATGGACCCAATACATTTTTACAAGATGAGCGGCTGCGGCAATGATTTTATCATCATCGACAACCGCAGCCCGGTGATTGCGGAAAAAGAGCTCCAGTCATTCATTGTGGGCGTATGCCGCAGGAAGATGTCGGTGGGCGCCGACGGCATCATCCTGATTGAGGATTCGGACACCGTGGACTTTAAATGGCGGTTTTACAATTCAGATGGCAGCCTTGCTGAAATGTGTGGAAACGGCGCCAGGTGCGTGGCCCGATTTGCTTGTCTGAATGGCATTACCGGTCCGGATATGGCTTTTGAAACCCTTGCAGGGGTCGTGTCCGCATCGGTTTCCGAAACGGGGCTGGTCAAGATCCGGATGACAGACCCCTTGAACCTGAAACTGGATTATCCGCTTCATCTGCAAGACGGGAAGTTTTTGATCAGCAGCGTCAATACCGGCGTTCCCCATGTTGTGATGGTCATGGACAATATTGATGAAACACCTGTGAGGGAAATGGGAAAAGAAATCCGCTTTCATCCGGATTTCGCCCCTGCGGGAACCAATGCCAATTTCGTTGCGGTTAGGCCTGATAAAATTGTTGCGGTTCGCACCTACGAGCGCGGCGTTGAAGATGAAACCCTCGCCTGTGGAACCGGATGCGTTGCCAGCGCGCTGATTACGGCCCGAAAATTCGCGCTGCCTTCTCCGGTGACCCTGTTGACGCGAAGCGGCGGGCATCTGCGGATTTATTTCAACCATCATCAGGACACATACTCCGATGTTTATCTGGAAGGAGACGCCCGCGTGATTTACCGGGCGGAGCTTAATGATGAAGCTTGGAATTATTAGAAAAAGCTTCCCATTTGACGGCCAAAATAATTTTGATGATCTCGCAAAAAGTCGTCACACCGGTGAAAACCGGTGTCCAGTCTTTTATCAACTATCCGAAAACACTGGATTCCGGCTTTTGCCGGAATGACGGTAGTTGGGTATTTTCATCGCCTGTGATATGGGTTTGAAATAATTATAAATGTTTACAAAGACATCACATGCAACAAGGATAATATTATGACGATTACGATTGAAAAATCCGACCGGCTGAAAGCCCTTCCTCCCTATCTGTTCAAGGAAATTGACCGCCAGAAATCAGAAGCCCGTAAAAATGGCGTGGATATTATTGATCTCGGGGTTGGAGATCCGGATATGCCGACCCCTGCCCACATTATCGAGGCTCTGAACAAGGCTGCCTGGGATCCTGCAAATCACCGCTATCCTTCCTACTCGGGCATGGGCGCTTTTAACGAAGCGGTCGCCAGATGGTATCAGAAGCGTTTTCAGGTCGCACTTTCGCCGGAAACGGAAGTCGTTACCCTGATCGGGTCCAAGGAAGGGATTGCCAATATTCCTCTGGCCCTGATCAATCCGGGAGATATCGGGCTGGCAACCAGTCCGGGATATCCCGTGTATAACACCGGCATCCAGTTTGCAGGTGGCCGGACACATTTTATGGATCTTCTCAAATCCAACCAGTTCCTGCCGGATCTGTCCGCCATCCCGGATTCGGTTGCCGCCAAAGCCAAGCTGATGTTTATCAACTACCCCAACAATCCGACATCCGCCGTGGCAACCATGGAATTTTTCAAGGATGTGGTGCGCTTTGCGGAAAAGCATAACATCATCGTCTGTCACGATGCCGCCTATTCGGAAATGGCTTTTGACGGATATCGTCCGCCCAGTTTTCTGGAGACGGACGGCGCCAAGGCTGTCGGTGTTGAATTTCATTCCCTTTCCAAAACCTATAACATGACCGGTTGGCGGCTCGGGTTTGCCGTGGGCAGAGCTGAAGTGATCCAGTCGCTGGGCCAGATCAAGAGCAATATTGATTCAGGCGCATTCCAGGCGGTTCAGTTTGCCGGCATTGCGGCCCTGGAAGGGGATCAGTCCTGCGTGGAGAGCATGAACCGCGAGTATACGCTTCGCAGGGATATTCTGGTGGACGGCCTTCGTGAAATCGGTCTGTCCGTGGAAAAACCCCGCGCAACGTTTTATCTGTGGATTGAAGTTCCCAAGGGGTATTCTTCAACATCCTTTGCCTCCCATCTTTTGATACGGTCCGGGATTGTCGCAACGCCGGGCAACGGCTTTGGCGCCCCCGGCGAAGGCTATGTCCGGATGGCTCTGACCGTTGGAACCGAACGGATGAAAGAAGCTGTGGCCAGGATAAAATCCATAGGGTTTTAAACATGCTTTCGCACACGGCATTTGTCGGCGTGGGTTCGAATCTGGGGCAGAAGCTGGACAACTGCCTGAGGGGTATTGCGGCACTGACTTCATGTGAGCATTCCCGGCTGCTGAATCAGTCCAGGCAATATCGAACAGAGCCGGTTGATTATCTGGATCAGGACTGGTTTGTGAATTGCGCGGTGCAGATTGAAACCTGCCTTGATCCTTTTGAACTTTTATCCGTATTGCAGGACATCCAGAAAAAGGCGGGCAGGGTTCAGGATGCCATCCGGTTCGGCCCCAGGGTTCTGGATATGGATGTCATTTTTTTTGATGAAACCGTCATCGACCATCCGGAGTTGACCCTTCCGCATCCGCGGATGCACCTCAGGCGATTTGTTCTAAAACCGTTATGCGACATGGATCCAGGCTTGCGCCATCCCATCCTTAGACAGACGGTTCAGCAACTGCTGGACAACCTTGAAGATGCGGGACAGGGGATCGTTGAATTATCATGATTAAGATCATTGTATTCATTGCCGTCGGGTATATCGGATTTCGACTCTTGAAATCCTGGATATTAAGGCATATAACATTTTCTCAGACCGGTACAAATCAACCGCCCGGCGAAATCGACGATATCATGATTCAGGACCCGGTTTGCCAGGTGTATTTTCCCAAAAGAAGCGGTGTCCATTTACGTCAGAATGGCAAAGATCTATACTTTTGCAGTCCGGAATGCCGTCAGCGGTATATATCGAATTCATAACAGGCCGGGCAAGGCCGATTTTCATTGAAGAGCGGCCGGAGAAGTCTTCATGATGGCCCTGGCCTGAAAATTGAGCAATTCATAAAAGGAGCAGTCCATTGAAATTTTTTCTTGATACGGCAAATATCGATGAAATCAAAGAAGCCTACAGTATGGGCATGGTGGATGGCGTTACCACCAACCCCAGCCTGATAGCCAAGGAAGGCCGGGATTTTGAAACCATTATTCGAGACATCTGCGAAATCGTGGATGGCCCCATCAGCGCGGAAGTGATCAGTCTGGATATGGAGGGGATGCTGAAAGAGGCCCGACATCTGGCCGAAATTCACCGGAATATCGTGGTGAAGGTGCCGATGACGGTTGACGGCATCAAGGCCACGCGCATTCTTTCCCAGGAAGGCATCGACACCAATGTCACTCTGGTTTTTTCGCCGCTTCAGGCCCTGATGGCGGCCAAGGCAGGTGCTACCTACGTCAGCCCGTTTATCGGGCGGCTGGATGATGTTTCTCAGGATGGTATGGTCTTGATCGAGCAGATCGTTCAGATTTATCAGAATTATACGTTCCATACGCAGGTGATTGTGGCCAGCGTTCGCAACCCGCTTCATGTGCTGGAATCCGCGATGCTGGGTGCGGACATTGCGACCATTCCGTTTAATGTTCTGGCAAAATTTGCCTCCCACCCCCTTACCGACAGGGGGATACAATCCTTTTTAAACGACTGGAACAAGTCAAAGACATGCGGATAAACAGGCTTCAACTCGATAAGCTAAGCGGACTGCTGAGCCACCCGAATTTTCTGACCATGTGCCGGGTTGCCGCCGTACCGGGGATCATCCTGCTCATGCTGTGTCCCAACCGACTCAGCGCATTCGTGGCGGCGATTCTTTTCAGTGCGGCTGCCATCACCGATTATTTCGACGGGTTTTTTGCGCGAAGCCGGGGGTTGACCTCGGAATTCGGGAAAATGATGGATCCCCTTGCCGACAAGCTGCTGGTCTCATCCGCCTTTATCATGATCGTTTCCCATGGATGGATCCCCGGATGGGTCATCTGCATCATCATCGGCCGGGAAATTGCCATTACCGGGCTGCGGAGTGTGATGGTCGAGAACAACGAGGATATTTCCGCCTCAAATCTGGGTAAATACAAGACAGGTTTTCAGATCGCCGCCATCATCCCCTTGCTGATTCATTATCCTTATTTTGGAATCAACTTTCATGGCATCGGCATGTTCTTTCTGTGGGGAGCGCTTATCTATACGGTCTGGTCAGGACTGGACTACTGGTTCCGTTTTAAGCGGTTTCTGGACAAGCCATAAGCGACAGATTTGAAAAAAGAGGTTGACATCGCAGGCGGAAAAAGTTAGATAGTTTGTGCTTCTGAGCGGGAATAACTCAGCGGTAGAGTGCAACCTTGCCAAGGTTGAAGTCGCGGGTTCAAATCCCGTTTCCCGCTCCATTTTTTTTGGCGGCATAGCCAAGTGGTAAGGCAACGGTCTGCAAAATCGTTATTCTCCGGTTCAAATCCGGATGCCGCCTCCATATCAGATATTCTAGGGCTGAATTTATTCAGCCCTTTTTTATTGGCCGCCGGAGCGCACGCAAAATGAATGGCCGGGTTTTTCAGGGAATGTAAGCGCCCACTTCAAATCTCCACTACTGCATCAGACAGCATGTTTTTTCACCCATGCAACATACTGGTCCATCCAGTTTTGCAGGAATTGTTTGCTGCCTGCACCGATGTTGCCGGCCTCGTCAAACAACCCCTCGTTTACATGGATGAATGCTTCGGGTTGGCCAAGCGTGGGAACATCCAGACAGGCCAGAACATTTCGCAAATGCTGTTGCGCCATGGCCGTGCCGGTGGTACCAATCGAAGCGCCCAATACGCCGGCCGGCTTCCCCACCCATGCGCTTTGGCCATAAGGCCGCGAGGCGTGGTCGATTGCGTTCTTGAGTACGCCGGGAATCGACCGGTTGTATTCCGGCGTTACGAACAGAATGCCCTGGGCGCCCCTGATTTCGTTCTTCAGCCGTTTGACGGACTCGGCCGGGTTGGCGTCGTCGTCCTGATTGTAAAGCGGCAAGTCGTCGATTTTCACCTGTTTGAACGAGAACTCCGATGGGGCCAACTTGGCAATGGCGCTTGCCAGCTTAAGGTTGAACGAATCCTTGCGAAGGCTTCCAACAACTACGGCGATTTGGTATTTGCTCATGAGAACCTCCTTTTTGTAATAGACGTCAGTAAATTCCGGATTTTTTTTACGGGTCCGCCACGACTTCGATGGCATCGCCGCAGCAGATTTTTCCCGGATTCAGCACGCGGGCAAACACGCCTTCCCGCGGCATGATGCAATCACCGGCCTGGTAATAAATGGCGCACTTTTTGTGGCATTCCTTGCCGATTTGTGTAATTTCAACCAACGCCGTTTCCCCCAATCGGACCCGGGTTCCAAGCGGAAGCTTTACCCAGTCGATTCCGGTGGTGGCGATGTTTTCGGCAAAATCCCCGAAGGTGACGGTAAGTCCCTGGCTGCGGGCGGTTTCGATGCTCTCGGATGCCAGAAAACTGACCTGACGGTGCCATTTTCCGGCATGCGCATCACCCTGGAGGCCATGGTCTTCCGTTAAAAACGCCTCTTGAACCGGCGTTTTGCGGGTTCCTTTTTTCTTGCTGACGGCAATGGATACAATCTTCATTTTTTCTCATGTCCTTTCGTGCGCTTAACAAACGCTCCTTGAATCGGTTATAACAGGTCATCTCGGCACATAAAATAGGACGTACGATGAAAAATGCAACCATGGCTTCACCCCCGCCGATAATACTCAACACCTTCCAGGGGGTTATTGTAATACGGTTCAATTTTTTTGAAGCCAAAACCAATGTATAGCGCTTTGGCGGCCTTCATGATCGGCAACGTATCCAGAACCACGCTTTCATAACCCATTGAATGAGCGATTTGCAAAGCATGCGCCAACATCAGCTTTCCAAAACCTTTTCCTTGAGCCTTGGGCATGACGTACAAACGCTTTAGCTCTGCTTCCTTGCCTGCTCTGGGTCGTATTGCAATACAACCAACAATTTCCCCTTCTTCTTTTGCAAGGAAAATAGCCCCCTCAGGTTCTTGATAGCAGCCTGGCAATTCATGAAGCTCTTTCTCGAAATTTTGAAAACAAAGATCGATGCCAAGCCACTGCTGATATTCTCTGAACAGAGCTCTGACAACGTCCATTTCTTCACTTTTTGCTGTGGTAATTTCCATGGTATAAATAACCTGTGGTGAAAAATTCAAGTATCTGCCAGAGTTAGATCAATGCTCATGGCCGGGAATGGGCGGGAAAACTTTAGCAGTGGCGCTCAAAGAGCCGCTTTCCCGAAGAAGATTCTCTTAACGGTCTGTTTTTATGAAAATTCTCTCCAGAAAGAATGGGTCGTCGAAATGGCGGGTGCCCACAAAAGCCACTGCCTGACGGCCAGACTGCCGCATGGCGCCGGGGGAGAGAACGCCCGTTGGCCAGAGGATAAAGCGCTCCAGCCGTTCGGTCCCGATCCCCACACCGTATTGATCGAACATGCCGGCTCGCCCATCTTTATCACGGGGAAGGCTGCGGAGCTGTCCATAGTCGGCCAGAGAATAGACAGCAGCGGCTGATTGCGTTTCACGTGGCAGCGGATAAAGATGCTGAACAGCATGCGATCGGCTCTTCAAGGCGACGGTCATGAACTCGCTCGCCGGATTTACTTCAGGGGTCTGAAGGATCAGCGGCGATTCCGCATAATCGATTTTTTCACGGACATGAAGCCTTTTTGCCGGAAAAGCCATATACCAGCATCCGCAATTGTGAATGGTTTCATAAAGCAGCGGATCTCCGTTTTTATCCAGAGTGATGCGGTAGTTTATCCCATCCAGAAACCCGCCATAAATATCCAGAGCGTTTTCCTTGGGACGGGAGGGAAACCAGATGATGTAATTCAGCTGGGTCAGGATATCCTTTCCAAAACGTGTAAAAGAAAGAAGCGTATAGGTAATGGGGTTTCCGGTATCGATGCCAAGCTCCCCATCCGGATTCCAGATCGGGGCACCGATTTTGTCTTGATCGTCCGTTGTCTGAACTTCCCATGCCGGGGCATATATCCGGAAAAGCGTCTGCAAATCCTCGGGAGCGTATTCTGGTATGCCCAAAGCATCGCGCCTGGTTTTCTGAGCGAGCTGGCGGCTTGTCGGCAGTTCAGTGGATTTCTCCGGGACGTAACAGATGCTTGACCAATCTGTCGGGGGTCTGGCTGAGAAGGTTTTTTTTGCTTCGGCATGCCAGCTGTCCACGCCCATTGAAACAAACACACTGAACAGCGGATAAAAGCCCAAGGCCCGGTGAAGCAAGCTGTACTCATCGGGTACGTCAACCTGTTTCCGCAGTTCCTCAATCCGGGGGCCTGAGCCCTGAAAATCCGCGGTCTTTAGAAGGTTGCCGCAGATGGCGACATTTTCGTTAAGCGTGTTGATGTTTGCAGGCGGCAGGGCAGCCGGAGGCAGGTTGGCGATTTCATATCCGCGAGCTTCCTGATCCAGTACCTGCATGTGGCTCACCCAGGCTGAAAAAGATTTTTCGTCCATGTCCTCTTCCCGGAACGAGGCCAAAAAACGATTCGCCCGCAAGTACGGGTAATCTCTCACACGGAAAGCGCCGGCATCCATCACGCCGGCTTGGGCAATCTGTTGATCCAGCGATGCAAAAAAGCTCGCGCAACTTTCCGTCGTCCCGCCGCCGCTGATTTGCGTCGACCGGGTAAGAGGTGTTGCGCAACCGGCCAGTAAAAGAGCCAAAAGCCAAGGGATGGATGCAAGGTGAAGCATCGAGCGCGATCTGAACATTGCCGTTATCCTTTCTATTTGCCCGCTTCACCGGCATAGCGATGTCTGAGCCGCAAAACGATTTCCTGCTCCCAGCGCGCGGTGTAGAGAAGAAAATCCCGCATACCCCCTCCGAAGGGGCTATAGGCCCACAGCGAAACAGCCCAAAAGTCGAAATACGCGGTCTGGGTCACCCGGGTGCCATCTTTTACAGCCTCCAGCTGAATGCGCCCGTAATGGAAATTTTCTTCGCATTCTTGCGGGTTCAAGAGAACAAAATCCATCCGATATGCCTCCGGAAACAGGGAGGTCCGCCATCTGAAAAACACATCCGGAGCGTTGGTGTATTTATTCTCGGTAATCGCCGTATTGTCGCTTCGCGAAATAAAATGGTGTTCGCGAATATATTTGTTTGTCACCAGGAAACGGTTATCAAAATCCGTTTTAAACTTCCAGTATACATCGATCGGAACCTTGACCAGATAAACAAGTTTATAGGCTTTGCCGCCCCGGTCGTCCGGCTCCAGATGGGCGATGAATATTTCATTTTCCGGTTCATCCGGATTGCTGTCTGCGGCAAAGGAACAGGTTGATGATGGCAGGCAGAATAAGCCCATAAGAGAGACCGCTATCGCAAAAAAAATAGGAATCCGTTTTCTCGGGCTGATGCAGTCTGCGAAAATCTTTTTCTGGTTGTTTCTGGCCATAGCCTGTCCATGTGTATTGCTCGGATTCTGTTGCGCCTGTAAAGATCACCCCTTAAAAAAAAGGGGAAACAGGGGGGATTTCAGGCGGGTATCCAATGGCTGTGGGTTACTGCTGCTTCATTTTCTTTAACATTTCATCTATGGACATTCCGTTTGGCGCCATGGCCAGCGGGTTGACTGCCAGGAGTTCTTCCCATGCCTGAATGGCGCCTTTCGGATTGTTCAAATCGTGCATCAGCACAATCCCTTTGTTGAACCGTGCGATTTCATGCTTGGGGTTAACGCCGACGGCCTTGTCAAAACTCTGAATTGCTTTGTCGAATTTCCCGCTTTTACGATACATCACACCCTGATCCGTCAAGACATCGGCATTGTTGGGGTTCAGGGCCAATGCCTTTTCATAGGCAGCAATGGCTTTTTCCGGAAGGTCTGAATCAAAGTACAAATTCCCCAGTTGTATCCAGCCAGCGATGTCGCCGGGATTCTGGGATGTTTTGAACTCCAGTCCGGCAATCTGATCCGAAAGGCCGGCAGCTGATTTTTGTTCAGCATGGTCATGAAGGTCCGCAGGCGGACTGCCCCCGGTTTTATAAAGAGTCAACAACACACCGGCCAGAATGCCTGCGGCAAACGCCAGCGCAACAATCCCGTAAGAGACGCCCTTTTTTTCGGAAACTCTTTCGACGGGTTTTTCCATATTTTTTTCAGCTTTTTTCTGCCTTGCCATAATGCCTCACAATTATAATTTCATTTTCCTGTTTAATATAATGAAGTTAAGGGGGAATCTGTCGAACAGCGGCCGAAACGATAATCAAAGCCCGCTGGTTCGATGCATATTGCTTCCGCTTTCATGAGATTCTTTCATATTTGATCTTATTCATCAAATGGATTTTGGCAATATTGACAGGCTATAAAAACAACTTGATTTCAAGAAGCAGATGTGATTGACTGAAACCTCCATTTGGAGAAAGATGTGATATAGGAACCATCCGACAGAAAGAATAAGGAGGTCCCGATCATGCTGAATCCACTAGGAATGAACGGCAAATCGCTAATCCCGGAGGAAATGTCCTGCGAGCAGCGGGCTGCCGTGGACGCCGTCATCACTCGCAACTGTACAAAGCCGGGCGCACTGATTCCAGTGCTTGAAGAAGTTCAGGAAATTCTCGGCTACCTTCCCAAATCCATCCTTAAAGAAATCTCTCTCAAACTCGTCATTCCCTTCAGTGAAGTCTGGGGGGTGGTGACATTCTATTCCTTTTTTACCACAACGCCAAGAGGACGGCATACCGTGCGCTGTTGTCTGGGCACGGCCTGCTATGTCCGGGGGGGCAAAAACAATCTGGACAAGCTCTCTGATCTGCTTCACATCGAACCCGGCGCGACAACCGAGGACCAGCGGTTTTCGCTGGAGACCGTCCGGTGTCTCGGGGCCTGCGCGCTGGCGCCGGTTGTGGATGCAGACGGAGAGATCTTTGCGCAGGTCAAGCCCATGAGAATTCCGGAAATTCTGGAAGAATTCAAATAGGGTATCGCCTGCTGCATGGTGCAAATGTTTCCCGTGGACTGGATGCCGCGCCTCGGTAGCAGTTGGCGCCGGCACTGATTTTTTGCGAGTTTATCAACCTTTTGAAACCAAGGAAAACTCGGATGAATCGACTGACTCCGGAAAGTCTGAACACACTGCGATCGGAAATGGGTCGTTTCATGGCGGTCCGTTACATGGACGATCTTCCCGCCGGGCTACCGGCATATCCCTGTCACCTGATGTTCTGCGGCGGCTCCGGCTGCCGTGCTTCCAAAAGCCTGGAGATCAAGCATCGTCTGATCGAAGGCATTGAAAGCCGGCGGCTTCAGGACAAAGTCGTGCCGGTTGAAACCGGATGCATCGGTTTCTGCGCCCATGGCCCGATCATGGTCGTATATCCGGGCGGCATTTTTTATCAGCACCTGACCCCGGACGACATTGACGAGATCCTGGATCAGCATGTCCTGAAGGGCTGGCCCGTGGAGCGCCTCCTGTACAATGATCCCGGTTCCGGCAATTCCATCCCGCGATTGAAAGACATTCCCTTCTTTTCCATGCAGCAGCCCCGGGTGTTAAAAAACAAAGGCCGGATCGCCGCCGAGCGCATTGAAGAGTATATCGGAACAGGCGGTTATTCCGGGGCCTGCAAGGCGCTGCTGGAGATGAGCCCCGAGCAGATCATTAAAGAAGTCAAGACTTCCGGCCTGCGCGGCAGGGGCGGCGCGGGGTTTCCGACCGGCCTCAAGTGGGAGTTCGCCAATCGTTCGCCGGGACCCGTCAAATACATTCTCTGCAATGCCGATGAAGGTGATCCCGGATCTTACAAGGACCGTTCGATCCTGGAATCCGATCCTCACGCGGTTCTGGAAGGCATGATCATTGCCGCCAGGGCTATCGGCGCCCACCAGGGGCATATTTACTGCCGGGCCGAATATCCGCTGGCCGTAAAACGACTTAACATCGCAATCGAACAGGCCCATGATTACGGCCTGCTGGGAAAAGACATTCTTGGTTCCGGCTTTGATTTGGAGCTGGATGTTTATCGCGGTGCCGGCGCTTTTGTCTGCGGCGAGGAAACGGCCCTCATGACCTCCATCGAGGGCAAGCGGGGAGCGCCCCGCCCCCGTCCTCCGTTTCCGGCCGTTCAGGGGTTATGGAAAAAACCAACGGTTCTGAACAATGTCGAAACCCTGGGCAGCATCGCCCAGATCATCCTGAACGGCGGAGCCTGGTATGCGGAGATGGGAACCCTGCGCAGCAAGGGAGCCAAGATATTTTCCGTTACCGGAGACGTGAACAACGTCGGGCTGGTGGAGGTTCCTGTCGGCGTTGCACTGGGCGATATCGTGTATGATATTGCCGGCGGTATTCCCAATGGCAAGAAGTTCAAGGCCGTGCAGCTCGGCGGGCCTTCCGGCGGGTGCGTTCCCGGGCAGCACCTGAATACGCCGGTGGATTATGAATCGCTGACACAGCTTGGCGCCATCATGGGCTCCGGGGGCATGATCGTCATGGATCAGGACAAGTGCATGGTGGATGTGGCCCGGTTCTTCATGGATTTCTGCGCCGATGAATCCTGCGGCAAATGCACGCCCTGCAGGGTCGGCACCCGCAAGATGCTCGAAATCCTCACCCGGATCTGCGAAGGCAAAGGCCGCAGCGGAGACATCGAGACCCTGGAAAAATGGGCGGAGATCATGCGAAATACGGCCCTGTGCGGCCTGGGGCAGACCGCCTCCAACCCGGTGCTTTCGACCCTTCGCTATTTCAGACATGAATATGAGGCCCATATCCGGGAAAAAAGGTGTCCGGCCGTGGTGTGCGCCAGTCTTTTTGACGCACCCTGCCAGCATGCCTGTCCGGTCGGAATGGAAATTCCCGATTACGTGGCCCTGATCCGGGACAGCAGGCTGGAAGATGCCTACAAGGTGCTTTTAAGGACCAATCCTTTCCCCAGCATCTGCGGCCGGGTCTGTGAGCACAACTGCGAGTTGAAATGCAGACGATCCATGATAGACGAACCCCTTGGCATCAAATATTTGAAGCGCTATATCACCGATCATGCGCCCAGGCCCAAGGTTGTCCCCGCACCCGTTGTCCGCAGGGAAAAAATAGCGGTTATCGGGGCCGGCCCATCGGGCCTGACCGCGGCCAAGGATCTGGCTCTCAGGGGCTATCGGGTCCGGGTCTTTGATCAGTTTCCCGAGGCCGGAGGCATGCTGCGATGGGCCATTCCGGCATACCGCCTGCCGCGGGAAGTGCTTGCCCGGGAAATTCAGGATATCTTCGATCTTGGCGTTGAATTTCAGGGAAACACCTGTATCGGGCGGGATATCTCCTGGACGGACATCGGCGCTCAGTATCAGGCGGTATATCTGGCCATCGGCGCCCAGAAAAGCCTGGCCGCCGATTTAAAGCCCATTGCGGGCGTTCAGGTGGTCGGCGCCGTCGAATACCTTCGGGACCATAACCTTGACCGTCATCCCCGCACCGGCCGGCGCGTCGTGGTTGTGGGCGGCGGCAATGCGGCCTTTGATGCGGCCCGTTGCGCCTTAAGGCTGGGTGCGGAAGACGTGACGATTCTCTATCGCCGTGAAAAGGCGGACATGCCGGCCCAGGCGGATGAGATCCTGGCGGCCCAGGAAGAGGGCATTCACCTTAGCTGTCTGGGCGCGCCGCTTGGTTTCGAGGAAACGGACGGTCCGCTCAAAAAGCTTATCTGCCAGCGGATGATTCTGGGTGAATTCGATGCCAGCGCCAGGCGTAAGCCGGTTCCCGCAACCGATGATTTATTTATTCTGGAAACCGATCATGTCATTCTGGCCATCGGGCAGCAGCTGGATCTTACGGACGATATGCGCAGCATCGGCGCGGGGATCAGCCGCAGGGGGCTGATCGAAATCGTGCCCGGGAAAAAGACACGGACCATGGGGGCAATGATCTTTGCCGGGGGCGATGCGGTAAGAGGTCCGGATACGGTTATCGGCGCCATTTCAGACGGCCACAGGGCTGCCGAGGAAATTGACGCCGCCATACGTGAAAAAAATGCGGAGCCGGCGTTTGAACAGCCTTCTCTGGAAATTGTGCATATTCCGCGACTGGTGGAGGCGCAGACCCGGAGTATACCCCGGGTGTCCATGCCCGAAGCCGATCCCGCTCTTCGCAAAACCGATTTTCGAGAGGTGGAACTGGGACTTGTTCCCGAGTCGGCCCTGCTGGAAGCCTGCCGCTGTCTTCAGTGCAATCTGAAGGATGGTCTTTAAGTTTTATGTTTTTAGTCATGACAGTCAATTTGGCGCATAAAACTTTGTAAAGGAGAAAAACGGACATGGAAAACAGCCCAAAGCAGGTAACGGTGACCATTGACGGTTGCCATCTATCTGTCCCGGAAGGCATGACCATCCTGGAGGCCGCCCGCAAGAACAGCATCCGGATTCCCACCCTGTGTCATCATCCGGCGCTGTCGGCCTGGGGCGGCTGCCGCCTGTGCGTGGTGGAAGTGGATGGCAGCCCCAAACTGGTTGCCAGTTGCGTCATGCCGGTGCGCGAGGGGATGGCGGTTGTCACCAGTAACGAAGCCATCACATTGGCCCGGCGCACCATTCTGGAGTTTCTGTTTGCCGAACGCAATCACTACTGCATGTTCTGTTCTCAAAGCGGCGACTGCGAGCTGCAGGCTCTGGCCTACGAACTCCAGATGGATCATCTCACAGTGCCGCAGTCCTATGATTCTTATCCTGTAGATATTACAAGTGAATATATGGCAATCGACCATAATCGCTGCGTGCTCTGCGGCAGATGCGTCCGGGCCTGCGCCGAAATTGCCGGGGCCTATGTCCTCAATTTTCAAAACCGCGGGATCAAGAACCAGATTGCTTTTGATATGAATGCCAGCCGGGGGGAATCTTCGTGTTTAAGTTGCGGGGTATGCCTGCAGCTTTGCCCCACCGGCGCCATTTTCAACCGGTATCGCACCCATCGTTCGGTCAAAGGACATGAAAAAACCGCTCGCACACCCATGCACGATTTTTGCTCCCGGTGCGGGTTGATGTGTGAGACGCACAGCTTTGTCGAAAACAATCAACTGGTCCGGATCGATGGCATCATCACACCCGGTGACTCAAAGGCGGAGCGGGGGCAGTTATGCGTCAAAGGACGATTTGAGCCCCTGAAAACACCCGGAAAGCGTCTGCTTCACCCGATGATGCGGGATGCGGACGGGGCCTGGAAAGAGGTCAACTGGAAAACGGCCATGGATCGGGTGGAGAGCAAAATGAACGCGGGGAAGGGCGGAACCGGGGCCTTTGGCCTGATTTCCGGCCAGTGCGCCAATGAACAGCTCATGATCTTCCGGGATCTCATGCAAAAGGGCTGGGCCGTGAACACCCTGGACACCCTGGATGGCCGCTCGCTCAGCATTGTTGCAAGCGCCTGGAAAGAGCTGGCAAAAAATTTCCTGGCCTTTAAGGAGGCAAATTGGCGCCGAATTCTGGATGCGGATCACATCCTGGTGACCGGCTCTTTTGAAACCCAGCCGCTGATCGGCGGGCTGATCCGTCGGGCGGTTCTGGAAAAAAGAAGCACGGTGACTGTTCTGGGAAGCTGCGATGCGCTCAGCTCCTGGAGCGAGCATCATGTGCCGGTGGCTGCAGGAACTGAATCCTTGATTGTACAGGCATTTCTGGTGCAGGCAAGTCAACATCCGAAACTGTCTTCAGGATGGAAACCCGTTCTCTCGAAGCTTGTTTCGGCGGATGTCCAGAGCTTGTTGAATCAAGCCGGACTTGAAGAATCCTCTCGTCTGTCATTTATGGCGGCGGTCGATGCATTTGTTCAGAGCAGGAACCCGATGGTCATTGCCGGAAATGGGGTGATTGACCAGCCGAAGGATGACTGTCTGCGCAACCTGATGATGCTGTCGCTGATCAAAGGTATTTTGCCTGAAAACGCCCTGCGGCTTGTCATTCTCAAACCCTGCGGAAACAGCGCCGGGGCCTTGAAGCTTGGCATACCGGCTGATGTGCGGGCCGGGGCGTGGCAGCGCGGCTTGATGCTGCTGGATGACGAGAATCTGGAAGGGGCATCCATCCTGGATCAGCTGAAGGGGCTGGACTTTCTGGCAGTCATCACGCCCTTTTTCCCGGAAGCCCTCAAAGAGATAGCCCATGTTTTGATACCCAGGCCCATCGGCCTGGAGGAGGACGGCACCTATACTTCCCTGGACGGCCAGGAAATTCGCACGCTGTATGCGATCCATCGGCGGCCCAAAGGGGTGAGCGAGTCCTGGCAAACCCTGCTGGCCTTGATGCAGCGCACTGATTTTCATCCCAGTTATGCCAGGTGGAAAGACATCAGCGCCAGGGTTATCAGTGAAATGCAATCGCGAATGTGATGGAGGCGTATTCATGACAAAACCCAAAGTGGCTACGGTATGGCTGGAAGGATGTGCAGGATGCCACATGTCCTTTCTGGATCTGGACGAAAAACTTCTGGATGTGTTCTCGGCCATCGATTTGACCATAAGCCCGATAACGGATTTCAAGGACTTTGATTTTGGCCCTTTGACCGTTGGCATCATTGAAGGGGGAATCGGCAATGTGGAGCAGGAGGAAATCGCCATCCGCCTGCGGGAGCATTGCAAAATTCTTCTGGCATGGGGAGACTGCGCGGTTTTTGGCGGAATCAACTGCCTGCGAAACGCCATTGCTGTCCCGGAGTTGATGCGCTACGCCTTTCAGGAGACTCCCAGCACTACGGACGGGGTTCTTCCGATCCATGAGGAACTGCCGGCGCTTCTGGATCAGGTGATTCCTGTCAACCGGCTTGTCCCGGTGGACGTTTATGTCCCCGGCTGTCCGCCTTCCCCGGAATCCATTGCCTATTGCCTGATGGAAATTTTAAAGGGGCGAATGCCGGTTGTCCTTCCTGCAAGCATGATGCACTTTGACTGAGGAGGCCGATTTCATGAGCGCAAATCGAAAGATAACGATCAATCCGATCTCCCGCATTGAAGGCCACGGCAAAGTGGTGATTCAACTGGATTCAGAGGGCAATGTGGCGGATGCCAAGTTTCATGTCACCCAGTTCCGGGGATATGAGCGGTTTTGCCAGGGCCGGCCTTTTGAGGAAATGCCGGTCATCACCCAGCGGATCTGCGGAATCTGCCCGGTCAGTCATCAGCTGGCCTCGGCCAAGGCCTGCGACGCCATTCTCGGCGTTTCAATTCCGGAAACCGCCGTGATCCTCAGGCGGCTTCTCCACATGGGGCAGTTTATCCAGTCCCATGCCCTGCATTTCTTTCATCTGGCCAGCCCGGACCTGCTTCTGGGCTGGGATTCCGACCCTGAACTCCGCAACGTTGTCGGGGTGATCGGGGCATATCCGGAACTGGCCAAAAAAGGCATTCAGCTGCGAAAATTCGGCCAGGACATCATCCGGGCCCTCGGGGGAAAAAGCGTTCACCCGGCATTTGCCATTCCCGGCGGCGTCATCAACGGATTGATGGAAAAGGACCGGGATCATTTGCTGACAGGTTTTGCGCAGGCTTATCAGACCTGCTGCGCCGGCCTGGACTTTATCAAGGAATGGCTGGAAAAAAACCGCCCCGAAATCGAGCGTTTTGCCAATTTCCCGTCTCTTTTGACCGGTCTTGTGGACGATGCCGGCTGCCCGGACATGTATGACGGCAAACTGAGAATCCAGGATTGGACACCGGACAGCCGGCGGGATGTCGAGCCCGGAGCGTATTTGAATCATATCGCCGAGCATGTCGAAAGCTGGTCCTATCTGAAGTTTCCCTATGTCAAGGACAGGGGATTTCCCCAGGGCTGCTACAGGGTCGGTCCCCTGGCCCGGGTGACGATGGCGGACGCCATGAGCACACCCAAAGCCCAGGCGGAACTGCTGCTTTACCGGGAAAAGACGCGTAACGGCCTTGCGGGATCCACGCTGCTGTATCATTATGCGCGATTGATCGAGCTGATGAACTGCCTGGAAGCTGCTGAAAATCTTCTGCAGGCGAGCGCCGTTCTGGGTACGGACATCCAGAATACCGTTCCGGTTTCAAACGAAGAGGGCGTCGGGGTTATCGAGGCGCCCAGGGGAACCCTCATTCATCATTACCGGGTGGATAAATACGGCGCTGTTAAAGACGTCAACCTGATTGTGGCCACCGGCCACAACAACCAGGCCATGAACCAATCCGTTGCCATGGTCGCCAAAGAATACATACGAGAGGGCAATGTCCGGGAAGGCATATTAAATCGCGTCGAGGGCGCCATCCGGTGCTACGATCCCTGCCTTTCCTGCTCGACCCATGCCCTGGGCCGGATGCCGCTGCATCTTCAGATTTTTGGCGCGGATGGCCGGTTGCGGAATCAGTTGCAGCGGGATTCGGGGGACTGAGCAAATGGGGTTGTGGGTGAAGGCGTGAGCAAGTGAAGCGTTTGCAGAAGCCCCAAACCGTTAATCTCTGGATCATCGGCTACGGCAATTGCCATCGCAGGGACGATGGGGCCGGGCGCCATGTGGCGGAGCATTTGATGCCGCGTTATGGCGCAGTTGAAGGCGTCCGGATACTGTCACTTCATCAGCTGGGGCCTGAACTGGCCGAGGACCTTCAGGCGGCGGGCGGCATTGTTTTTATCGATGCTGCCATGAGGCCGCAATTCAGAGTCAGGACCTGGCGCCGCATTCAGCCGGTTTCAGATATGGCAGGTGTTTCACACAGTCTGACGGCAGCCGCCTTGCTGGGCCTGACTCAGATCCTCTACGGCCGCTGCCCGCCAGCCTGGATGGTTTCCATTCAGGGTAATGATTTTGGCTTTGGCGACGGCCTGACTCAGGCCACTGCGGATCATGCAATTCAGGCAGCCGGTGAAGTCGCCCGTGTCATCGACTGTTTTCTGGGAGACCAGTGCGACATGGGCTGCGGCACAACAAAGCAGACGAACGTTCAAGAAATTCGTGCGGGATCGCTTGATCGCGCCATAACAAAGATTATCACGGAGTCATCATAAGGGGATATCATATGGGTGGCGTAACAGACATTCTCGTCATTGACGATGACAAAGATCTGGTGGCGTCCATGCGGATCATTCTGGAAAGTCGCAATTATGGCGTCCGCGTGGCCTATAACGGGAAGCAGGGATACGAGAAAATTGAAGCCAAGGTTCCGGATCTGGTCATTCTGGATGTGATGATGTCAACCGATACCGATGGGTTCGATCTGGCTTATAAACTCAAACGGCATCCTGAGTACCGGAAGATTCCCATCATCATGGCAACGTCCTTTCCCCAGAAAATGGCTGAAGAAGGCCCGGAGAAATTTCAGCACATTCTTGGCGAATCCTGGCCTGTCTCCCATTTTATCGAAAAGCCCATTGATCCCGAAGACCTGCTGATCGTTATTGAAAAGATTCTCACTTCGAAGACTGAAGGCTGAAGACCAAGGCCCGAAGGCCGCAGGTCTGCTTTCTTGGGGGAGGGCAACCCTTGGAACCGGGATATGTGCTGGTCAAAGAGCAGTTTTTTTTCCGAAAGGAACTGATCGAACGCCTCCCCTGGTTGATCCGGCTCCGGTGGGCCGTGGTTGCCCTGGGCTTTGCCGGGTGCGGGGCCGGTTATTTTTTCCGGCATTGGCTTCCGCTGCCGTTGACGGTGATTCTCGCAGGTGTTCTTTGCTACAACCTGCTGTTTCTGCTTATCTGGAGAAGCCTTCCGCCTTTTAAATCTCAAGGAGTGCATTTAGACTCCGATCCGCCTGCCATTAGCGTTCAGGATTTTCGTAGAATCAACGCGTTCGCCCATGCTCAGATTTCGCTTGATCTTCTGGCCCTTTGCCTGGCGATTTGGTTCTCGGGCGGCATTCACAGCCCACTGGCGTTGTTTATCATCTTCCATATCATTTTGGCGGGCATCCTGCTGCCGCCGGTGAGCTGCTATCTTTATGGGGTTCTTGTCTCGCTCGCCCTGGGGGGGCTCTTATGGCTTCAGCAGGGAACGCTTTCGCCGACCTTCCCGTTATGGTATCAGAATGTGATTTTGCCTCACAGTGACGGGCCGGGTGCCGAAGGGATCATCGGCATCGTCCGCTTTTCGACGCTGGTTGCGGCGGTTTTGATAACGTCATTTCTGGTGACAACCCTCAAACTGAGTCTCAGAACCAAGGGCAGGGAACTGCTGAGGCTTTCCAGGGCGTTGGATGCCAGCAACACCAAGCTGACGGCCCTCTATGAAATGGTCAAGGAAATGGGGATGTGCTCGGAGTCCAAGGCCTTGATGGATTCGGCTACCCGCCAGGCTGCCGGTATCATGGGGGTAAAGGCATGCTCCATCAAACTGCTGGATGAGCAGCAGAAAAAACTCCGTTTTGTCTCAACCTACGGGCTCAGCCAAGACTACCTCCAATCCAAAGAGAGCATCGATATCCAAAAGAGTCCGATCAACCGAAAAATCATCAATGGCGCGGTTTATACCATCGGGCATATCGAGGAGCGGGATTATTTCGCATATCCCGAAGATATCCGAAAAGAGGGGATTGAATCCCTGATCTGCCTTCCCCTTCGCGTTGAAAAAAGGGTTTTCGGGGTGTTCTGCGTTTACAGCGATGCCGCCGCATCTTTTGCGGAAAGCGATGTGCGGTTTTTCATGCTGATGGCAGATCTGACCGCTCTGGAAATCGAAAAACTCAACACGCAGCTCAACCGGACCTGGTTTTTGCAAAAGGCCGCTCACCAGCTTCGCTCTCCCCTGCATGCGGTTGTCAGCATGCTCAAGATACTGCAAAAAGGGTATCTGGGTGCAGTGAATGTCAAGCAGGAAGATATGGTCATCCGCTGCGAAAAACGCCTGGAAATACTGGACAGTCAGGTCAATGACCTTCTCAGGCTGAGCATACGGCGGACCGCCCTGCACCCCGATGCGCTGCATCCGGTTCAGGCGCCTGAGGTTCTGCGGGCCTTGTCCGCTCTGTTCGAGTCTCAGGCCCGGGAAAGAAGTATTGACATTCTTTTCCGGATTGACGAGGCCCTGCCCGCTGTGATGGCCACAAACCAGCTGCTGGACGATCTGTTTGCCAATCTGATTTCAAATGCCTTGAAATATACGCCGCCGGGCGGAAAAGTGACGGTTTGCCTGGCCCGGGGTGAGGAAGGCGGAATCCGTCTGGAAGTGACGGATACCGGCATCGGTATTCCCGAAGATGATTTTCCGCATTTGTTTTCAGAATTTTACCGGGCGGAAAATGCCAAAAATTTTTCGGAGAACGGGACGGGATTGGGTCTGGTGATCGTCAAGGAAATACTGGATCAACTCCAAGGCACGATTTCCGTCAGCAGTTGCCTCGGGAAGGGAAGCACGTTCGTCTGCCATCTGCCTGTCCGGTGATCTCATTTTTAAAGAAAACTTAATTTCAGGGCCTGCAGCGCCGGGAAGCTGACATTCGGGGACTGCTTGCCGGTGACATTTCGACGAAACGTTGCACCTTATTTTTAGGACGGCTCAATGTGGGAAACGCATTGAGCCGTTCAGAGGAAAATGCTCCCTTGAGCGGTTATGAACCGCCGCTTTAATTCACGCGCTTTTCCCGGCCCTGCCATTCTTTTTCCCGGAGCTTGAACTTCTGGATTTTGCCGGTGGCGGTTTTTGGCAATTCCCCGAATTCCACGGATTTGGGCGCTTTGAACTTGGCCATTTTCTCTTTGCAGAAAGCGATGATGTCCTCTGCTTTGGGAGTGGTTCCGGCTCTGGGGACCACAAATGCCTTGGCAACCTCGCCCCATTTGTCGTCCGGAACGGCAATCACCGCGACTTCCAGAACATCCGGATGCCGGTAAATCACGTTTTCCACTTCAACGGTGGAGATGTTTTCGCCGCCGCTGATGATGATGTCTTTTTTGCGGTCCATGATCTGGATGTAGTTGTCCGGATGCATGACCGCCAGATCCCCGCTGTGAAACCAGCCGCCCTCAAATGCCGTGGCAGTGGCCTTCGGGTCGTTGTAGTAGCCCATCATCACGTTGTTTCCCCGCATCACGATCTCGCCGATGGTTTTGCCGTCGCGCGGAACCGGCTGCATGGTGGCGGAATCAACCACATCCGCATACATGGCAACCACGTACGGAACCCCCTGGCGGGATTTGAGCTTGGCCTGCTCTTCAGCGGGAAGATCCGCCCATTCCTGATGCCAGGCGCAGACCGTGTGGGGGCCGTACACTTCGGTCAATCCATATGTCTGGGTGATAATGGCGCCCAGAGACTCCATGTTCTGGATGATGGTGGGGGCCGGCGGGGCGCCCGCGGTCATGATGCGCAGGGGATTCTGGAGTTTGATGCCGTTTGCGGTGGCATATGTGGACATGCCGATGAGAATCGTCGGGGCTGCGCATAAATGCGTGACGCCTTCCCGGCTGATTGTGGGGTAGATTTCTTCAGGCAGCACCTTGCGCAGGCAGACATGGGTTCCGCTCATGGCGGTGACGCCCCAGGTGAAGCACCACCCGTTACAGTGAAACATGGGAAGGGTCCACAGATAGACGGATGTGGAATCAAATCCGATTTCCAGCATTTCTCCCAGGGCATTCAGATAAGCGCCCCGGTGATGGTACATGACGCCCTTGGGAAGTCCGGTGGTGCCGCTCGTGTAGTTGATGGTGATGTTCTGATACTCGTCATCGACGTCCGGGGCGATCGGCTCCGGTGAGCCGGTGGCTAAAAATTCCTCATATCCCATGCCCGGCAGCGGTTTGTCGCTGCTGATATCGCAGATATTCACAAATGTTTTTACCTGCTTCAGTTCACTGACGACCGGGGATACCAGGCCCGCGAATTCATTGTCCGCAAACACGGCCTTGGCGTCCGAATGATTGATGATGTAGCAGACTTCCTGAGATGCCAGGCGGATATTGACGCTGACCAGCACCGCCCCGATCATGGGGACGGCAAAGTGTGCTTCCAGCATGGGCGGAATATTGGGGCAGATAAACGCGACCTTGTCCCCTTTGGCGATACCGATTTTTTTCAAGGCGCTTGCCAGTTGATTGACCCTTGCGTAGAACTCCTTGTAAGTATAGCGCTTGTCGTTATAGGCAATGGCTGTTTTGTTCGGATAAATCAAGGCAGACCGTCTGATGAAATGAACCGGCGTTAAGACATCAAAAAAAACATTTTTATTATCCATGTGGCCCTTGTCTCCTAAATTCCGTTTATGTGCTGTTCGCAGTTGTTATTCAGTCTCCCCGTCTATCCGTTCGCATGTTTTGGCAAGGCAATCGTCAATTGTAAAAATTTCATGCAGAGCAAATAAGGCGCTTGTCATATTCAGGCAGGATATGAAAGCGCCGAATCACAAAAAATGAACGATCGCTCAGTCAAAAATCAACATTGCTTTATCGCCATTTAATGGGTTTTGTCAATCAATTTTTTATGGCTCAATAAAATGAACGCAAATCGAAAATAAAATTATATTTATTCAGAATTCCAGAAACGAACCCTGTTTCGAATATTCCCGCTCAGCACTGCTTCCATAAACTCATCGGCCAGGACCTGACTGGCCTTGGCCACGCTGTTCCAGTAAGCAAAACGCGATGAATCCCTGCCTTCAAATCTGTAGAAATCGTTTCGATCCGGAATCTTGTGATAGGGAAGCCGGTCGATAAAGTGCTTAGAGGGTGCCATTACCAGAACATTTGCCATATTCCGGGCACCGGGTTTTCGCCAGGGCAGTTTTTTGTCCAGCCATCCGGGAATGATTCGCTCCATGTAGTGGGGAAACAGCGCAATTCCGTCCGACGCATTCGAAAGCGGAATGTCCATATGATAGTCGATTACGCCGCCATCCCGGTAGACGCCGGAAGGGGACCCGGAAATGTCCTTTACGCCGGACATCACCAGCGGAATGGAACCTGATGCCAGAAGGGCTCCAGGCAGATTCTCGGGGGTGAGCGGCACCCGGTGAATGGGAAATCCAGTGATATGAAAAAAAGGGGGGATGCTCCGGGAATCGTAGAATAGCACCCGCTCAAAAAAAACTTTCAAAAAAGAGCGGCTGACAAGATTGCCCAGAGCCGAAACCGTCAAGACGGCGGCAAGCAGAAGCCGTTTGTCGCTGGCAGCCGGTCCTTTGCTGCGGACGGCCATGAAATTGAGCCTTAAAAAAGGATGATCCAGAATTTCCCGCGGCCCACTGTTTTTCAGAAACGCCTGCTGAATCCGGGCGCTTTCCCGGGACACGGCTTCCGAAGACGGCTTTCCCGCGTAGGCCTGATGGATATAAGCGGATTCAAAATCCGAGATGGCGGTTTTGGGGTCTGCCATGCACTGGCCGGCAAAACGCCAGGCGCCGATGGACGAGCCGATCAGAAACAGCGGCTTTTGCCTGCCCTTGAACCAGTCAGAAAAAAGCACCCGGTCCAGATGCCGTAGAACGAGCCATTTTGGACCTCCGGCAGCCCCGGCAACCACCGAAATTCTGTCCGGCCTGAGGCCTTCTTCGCGGATGATTTCAAAGGCTTTTCTGCCTGCATAAAATACAAGATTATCCGTCATGTCGCCTGCTTTTCGCTGTCGGAAGCGATTCCCGATTCCGTACTTCCAGTTAGAAAATTGAGGATCAGTGTATGCCGGGCCCGGATACCGGTAGAACCCCTGACCACATTTTGTTCCCAGTCGTCCTGCATCCACATACCCTTTCATGAATGCGGCGTTGGCAAGGGTCTGAGGATCCTTGAGCTTTCTGGCCCAGTAATCCGTGACTTTCCAGACCGTATCCAAACCGATGCTGTCCATCATTCCGAAAGGTCCGACCGGGGTATGCATAATGCCCATCCACGATCGATCGATATCCTCCACCCCGGCCACGCCTCCGGAGGCAAGTGTCTGCGCTGCCTTGAAAACTTCGGTGAGCATGGCGTTAAACACATACCCGTAATTTTCTTTATTCAGCAGGATCGCAACCTGACCGATCCTTGCTGCAAATGACTGAATCAGCGCCAGTGTTTTCGCTGAAGTGCCGGCGTGGGGCATGATGTCAACGATGTTGGTCACCCGGATATCATGGAAATGAAAGGCGGCGAATCTGTCCGGCCGGCCCGTGGCTTCGGCAAACATGGAGGGAATCAGCGTCGAAGTATTGGTCGTAAAAATGGCATGTGCCGGGCAGAGCTGGTTAAACTGTGAAAAAACCCTGGCTTTCAGGCCGGGATCCTCGGGCACCGACTCACTGACAAAATCAACATCCTTTGCCGCATCCTCGGGATGGATGGAACAGCGAATGCGCTTTAGGGCAGCCTCGGCCTCCTCTGGAGTCAATTTGCCGGAATTCCGGAATGAACCGGCCAGTTTGGCGATCCGTTTCAGGCTGGTTTCTAATATTGCGGGTTCCACATCGTAGAGAACCACTTGATATCCGCTGATGGCACACTGGAAAGCGATCTGCTGTCCCATTGTCCCCGCGCCGATGATCAGAATTTTTCGAATGTCATCAATCTTCACAGCCATTCTCCTTTTGGTAGAAAATATTTAGCCTTTTCACTGTTGATATTTGGATAAGGGTTGAATAAACTGATCCCTTTTTGCTGATTGCTTAAAAACATCGTAGCTACTCAGGCACAAAGTGGCAAAGGCACGAGAAGCACATGTAGAAACGATAAGAAAACTTTGTGCCTCAGTGCCTTTGAACCTGAGTAGTTACAAAAAATCAATCGAAAAAAAGGAAGATCACCAATCCATTACAGGAGTACATGAACTTGTAATCGTTTTCAATGGAATTCAAACAAACCATGCCCATGAATCACTGCTGGAATCATCCCCAAAAAATGAAAGGTCTCTTTGCAGCGCACCGCAAATGGAGAACACCGGACAAAGATATCGGGTTATGGGCTATAACCCCACGAATAAGGAAAGAAAAATGACGTCGATTTTGGTAATGTATATCGCAGTAGGGGCTACTGCCGGCATACTGGCCGGTCTTCTGGGCATTGGCGGGGGCTTGGTGATCGTTCCGATGCTGGTGTTTTGTTTTTCCCGGCAGGGAATACCGGATCAGGTGATCATGCATCTGGCCCTGGGCACCTCGATGGCCAGCATCATGTTCACGGCTGTTTCCAGTTTCTGGTCCCACCATCGGCGGGGCGCCGTAAGATGGGAGGTCGTCAGGCGCATTGTCATCGGCATATTCGTTGGCACATTTCTGGGCTCATGTGTGGTCGCCAGTCTTTCGACGCGCTTTCTGAAAGGTTTTTTCGTGATATTCCTTTATTACGTGGCAGTTCAGATGCTTTCGGGCCGAAAGCCAAAACCCGGCCGGCAACTTCCGGGCGGAGCCGGCATGTTCGGTGTGGGAAATGTGATCGGGGGTGTGTCCAGCCTGGTGGGGATCGGTGGCGGCACGCTCTCCGTGCCCTTCATGGTGTGGTGCAATATTTCACTGCATGAGGCCATTGGCACATCGGCGGCCATCGGTTTTCCGATTGCTGTGGCCGGTGCAATCGGATACTTCTATAACGGTTTGTCCGCAACCGGCCTTCCCGGCTATTCTCTGGGTTATGTCTATCTGCCGGCCCTTGCCGGCATTGCCGCCGCCAGCGTGCTGACCGCTCCGCTGGGGGTCAGACTGGCCCACAGCCTTCCCGTGGATAAGCTCAAGCGGCTGTTCGCCGGTCTGCTGCTGGTGGTAGCCACCCGTATGCTCATCGGCCTTTTCTAAACCCGCCCTTAAGGAGTGCCTTCATGCGGATGGAACTGTACAAACGTGTTTTTCTGAATTTTGCGCTGGTCATCAGTCTTTCCGGCATTCTGGGGGGGCTTCTTGGAGCCGTGATGATCAACCGCACGACGGTGAATGAGGCACAGCGCAGGGTCAGCCTCAATTTGCGATCCGGCTGGAATGTGATTGAAAACGAGCTCGACAGGCTGCGCCTGGTTGCAACGGTGCTTGGCGGTGATCCGCAGGTGCTGAGTGCGTTCAGTCCCACGGAGCCCGAATCCATGACAGCTTCCCTGGAATCCGTTAGAAGAAAATGCGGCTTTGACTTTCTTTCCCTGACCGACAATCAGGGCCGGGTGCTGATCCGCACCCGGCAACCTTATGTCCGCGGGGATTATCTGCCGAACGATCCTTTTGTCGCCCGTGCCCTGAAAGGCCAGTCCAGCGCGGGGTTTGCCGTACTGGATGCGGACAGGCTGAGAAACGAAGGCCACGACCTTGAGGAACGGGCCTTCATGGTTTTTGAACCCACCCCGAAGGCCAAGATCCGTGCCAAAAACAGCGAATCCTCCGGCATGGTCATCATGGCGTCCGCGCCGGTTGCGGATGCGAACGGAAGACCTCTGGGCGCTATTTATGCGGGTGTTCTGCTCAATCGGAATCACAGCCTGGTGGATAAGATCCGCTCCATTATATTCGAGGATCAGACCTATAATGGCGTTCAGCTCGGAAATGTGACCATTTTCCAGTGGGATGCCCGGATAGCAACAAACGTCATGCTGACCAACGGCCACAGGGCTATCGGGACCCGTGTCAGTCAGACGGTTTATGACAATGTCCTTGAAAACGCCTTGCCCTGGTATGATAGAGCATTTGTAGTGAGCGACTGGTATGTCACGGCTTATGACCCCATTCGGGATGTTGAGAACCGGGTGATCGGAATCCTTTATGTGGGTATTCTGGCCAAAACTTACGACGACATCAAGTACAGCCTCTGGGAAGCCCATGCCGCGCTGTCCGCCGGCGTAGCCCTGGCGGTGTTTGCCGTAAGCCTGATATTTGCCCGCAGGCTGACCGGATCACTGACCCGTCTGGCCGACACTGCCGGAAAGATCGCCGAAGGGCATCTGAATCTAAAAGTTTCGGAGCCGCCCGGCAATGATGAGGTTCGGGATTTGACACGGGCGTTTAACATGATGACAGCCAGTCTTAAGGATCGCGAAGACCGGCTGAATACGGCCAATGCCGCGCTGGAACAGACCAATTGCTCCCTGCAGCGCCTCAACGCCAATTATCTGGACATGCTGGGTTTTGTGTCCCATGAGCTCAAAAACACTCTGGGGGTGATATACACGTCTGCCAGAGCCCTTGAAATTCAGGTCGGAGGCGCGCTGAGCGTGCAGCAAACCGATCTGGTGCGCAATATTTCCAGGAGTGTCCATGCGGCAGTCGATATGGCTCGAAAGTACCTGGACCTGGCCAGAATTGAAAGTGCCGAGCTTCATGTCAATCGGCAGTCCATGGATCTGATTCAGGACGTGATCCATCCGATCATTCAGGAAATGGCGCCAACCCTTTCCAGAAAGGAAATGGCGCTGCACACCGACTTTCCACAGGCATTGCCGATCTTTGCCGATTCCTCGCTGCTGAAGACGGTTTTTAGAAATCTTTTCGACAATGCCGTCAAATACGGTGCTGAAAAAGGGGAAATCCGGATTCAAATTTCCCATGATAATTCGGGGGTGAGCGGGGAGGTGTGGAACCGAGGCAGCGGTCTGCCCGTCGATCAACTGGAGAGAATCTTTGAGAAATTTGTTCGATTCGATCCTTGCGGAGATGCTTCCAGAGGTTCGGGGCTGGGGCTGTTCATAACCCGGGAAATCATCGCCAAGCACGGAGGCCGGATCTGGGCCGAATCAGAACCGGGCGCCTGGATGCGCTTCTGCTTCAGACTTCCGGACATCAACGTTCTGCAGGAGACATCCGCGCTGACATAGGTCCTGTCCGTGAAAAAAGGGGGGCGGCAGAGCCGACCCCTGCGACAGCAATTAAAAAAGGCAGACCGGTTTTATGATAAAGTCATAAAACCGGTCTGCCCTTCTAATTTACAAATTCGACGGTGACGTCTATTTATCTGAACAGCAGGAACCGGTGGTGCTGCAACTGGAACAGCCTGAGGAAAAATCGATTCCGCAATCCACCTTGAAGCCGCTTACCAGAAAATCCACTTTGATAGGCTTGGCTTTTATCATGAATTCTTTATCCACGACATACTTGAAGCCATCAATATCAAAAATATCATCTGTTTCTTTTGACTCATCCAGAGCCATTGCCATACTTGGCCCGCCTCACCCGCCTTCGTTTAAAAAAATCCGGATGGGAGAGACTTCCTTGCCTTTAAAATATTCAGCTATCTGTTCCGTAGCTGATGGGGTAACCTCGATCATAACAACCTCCTGTAGGTATAATAAATGAAATCCGCTCGTAAGAGCAGATCGAACAAACTGTTTTGACAGTAACTAATGATTAAAACTAACCACAGGAAAGATATTTGTCAATGATTATCGAGGGACGGGTGTCTGGATTCATCGGGGTGGAATCAGCGGCTGTTCCTGCGGCACTGATCATATAGAAGAATTCCGACGATTTTTTCTGAATGCCCAAGCGGAGTCCTGACTCATTCCAGCTCCTCAGGAATAAATGCCACCACATCATCAATTGAATTTGCACCAGTCAAAAGAAGAATGAGACGATCCATTCCAAGCGCATTTCCGGAAGCTGCCGGCATATCTTCCAATGCGCTCAGAAAGCTTTCCGGCATGGGGTATTCAATTTTTCCGGCATGTCTGCGAAGCCGCCTTTCTTCTTCAAAGCGCTTTCGCTGCTCGACCGGGTCTGTCAGTTCCGTGAAGGCATTGCACAGCTCAAGGCCGGCGATATAGAGCTCAAAACGCTCGGCAACCGAGGGATTGTCCGGTTTCAGCCTGGCAAGGGCGCCGCAGGAAGCCGGATAATCATAGAGAAAAACAGGGCGATCGTATCCGAGGCAGGGTTCAATCTCAATTGCCATGATTTCATCAAAGCGATTCTGCGCCAGAGCTTCTTTCATCGAAGTCCGTGAGAACCGATCAAAGGCTTCGGATACCGTCATGCGGTCCCAGGGCGAGGACAGCAGTATCCGCCGGTCCTTATAATCAATGGAAACGAATTGGCCGACAGCTTCGGCAACAAACTGAATCAGTTTTTCGCACTGGATCATCATTTCCAGATAGGTATGGCCGGCAGTGTACCATTCCAGAAGGGTGAATTCAGGCAGGTGCATTCGGCCCCTTTCCTGTTTGCGGAAACACCGGCAGATTTGAAATATTCGCGGGTATCCGGCGCTAAGGAGCCGTTTCATACAGAGCTCCGGGGAGGTGTGCAGAAACCACCTTCCGGCTTCCTGAGCATCAATATGGATTTCAGGCGCCGGGGCGGGAATCCGAACCGGAGTTTCGACTTCAAGATAATCGTTCCGTATAAAAAAAAGACGAACGGCTTGAAGGATGTTGGCTCTCAGGATCAGATTCCGGCGAATGAAATGTTGTCGGTAATGCTTGATGGGCTCCATTAAAAGAAGTCTTCCAGAGTAGGAAGTTATTGAAAAAGTCTTGTTTCAGAGAACATTCCATGCTATCAGAATCGAATTGTTGCTATAAGGTATAAGGTAGAACAACACGGGGATAGACATCCATTTTCCCGATGCAGATACAGTCGCATTTTCAGAACTTTAATCGAATTTGTCAATTCATTTATTTCTGAATCATCAGGCGGAGGATCATCATGGCTCTGGACAACAAGCGCTCGGCTTTCACAACGGTATTTCTTCTTGCAGTCTTTTTTCAGGTCGTTTTCGTTTTTGCGGACACGCGAGATACGCCCAGCAAGGCTGTGGTCGATTTTGCGCGGATGTATTATCAGCTTGATTCGGCAATGGCGACCCGACTCTGCGACGAACTGGCGCTGGATGAAGAAGTCAATGTGGTGGCCGCCTACATTCAAAGACACGGCAAAACAGGCCAATGAACGGGGATTTGACGTCAGTTATATGAAAAACAGTCTTTATAACGTCAAAACCCATACCCTTAAAATGGATTCCAGCAGTGCTGAAATTCGAATTACCGGGAACATGAAAAAAGGAATCAATCCGCTGTACGCTTATGTGGGGAAATTGTTCTTTCTCGGAAAAACCACGCCGCTTGGACCAGACCGTCAATGTCATCAAGGAAGGTGGAAAGTGGAAAGTCTGCGAAGGTTTTTTTTCCGTATCTGAAAGCTGATGATTTGTTAAAAAAGCAGGACCCGGACAGCACCGGTCAGGGAATGACTGAAGCCCCCTGACACCGGACTTCTCCGCAATCGAATCAAAAACCTTGTCGTCTTTGAGCGATGCAGCTTTCATGCCTGGTTCTAACCCTCATCCGCCATGATTCTGATGGAAAAAACGCCTAAAGCCATGTCCCCCGTTTATGTCCGGATGCGCCAGCGGGCTCGCCAGATTGTGTCACGGTTTCCACAGCCTGCTTTTTACAGGGATTTTTCATCTCTGCTTGATATATCGAAAAGTTTTTTTCGTACAAACCCGGTTTTGAGAAGCCTGCATGCATTTGTCGCCGAGCACCTGGAAGACGATTTCGGGCATGGACTTGACCATGCTGTTAAGGTTACCGTTGATGCCGGTGTCCTGATGATGATCGAAGGTGGCCGCTGCGGGTATTCCAGTGCCTATACGGAGCAGCGCGTCATCATTGTGCAAAGTGCGGGACTCCTTCATGATGTCAAACGGAAGATGAAGCATCATGCCGTTGAAGGGGCGGAGTATGCCCGGAAAACGCTTCGAGCCTATCCGTATGCTCCGGATGAAATTGAAGACATCTGCCAGGCCATTCGCAACCACGAGGCGTTTCAGCCTCCGGTCAGCATCAACACGCTTGAGGGGGGGCTGGTGGCGGATTGCCTCTATGATGCCGATAAATTCCGATGGGGGCCGGATAATTTTACGCATACCGTGTGGGACATGGTGTCTTTTTTTGACCCGCCGTTGTCGGAATTTCTGAGCCGCTATCCCAAGGGAATGGAAGGGCTTTTAAAAATCAAGCAGACCTTTCGCACCCAGACCGGAAAGGCTTATGGCCCTGAATTTATAGACATGGGCATTGCAATTGGAGAAGAACTGCTGGAAGTGATTCAATCAGAGTTTGTCTCAAATAATTCTTATTAACCACTACTTCCGTCCGTGAATAGAGCTGCCATGAAAAGAATTTTACCCGTAGATGATGAAGTCATTATTGCCACCCGGTTGCAGGAGCTTCTGGTTTCCATTGGATATGATGTGCCCGATATCGCCGGTTCCGGAGAAGAAGCGATTGGCCTGGCAAAGACGCTGAAGCCGGATTTAATCATAATGGATATTGTGATGCCCGGCCCGATGGACGGCATTGCTGCTGCAGAAAAAATCCGGGCTGATCTGGACATTCCGGTCATTTTTCTAACAGCTTATTCAGATGAAGCCCACATTGCCCGGGCAAAGCTATCTGACCCTCTCGGGTACATTCTGAAGCCTTTTAATGAAAATCAAATAAAATCCGCCATTGAACTGGCGCTGCATAAAAACGATGTGGATAAACTCCTTAAAGAAGCCAATCAAATGCTGGAGCATCGCGTCCGTCTGCGGACCGCCGAGCTTACCGAATCAAATTTTAAGCTCTTTGAGGAAATCCAGGAACATAAAAAGACCGAAGCGGCGCTGGTTGAGCAGACCCGGCGAAATGAAATGATTCTTCAAACCGCAATGGAAGGGTTCTGGATTACCGATACCAGTGGCGTTATCCAGGAGGCGAATCCATCCGCGGCTTCAATTCTGGGGTATTTGCCCGAAGAACTTCTGCGAAAGTCGATTTATGATTTCGAGCCTGAAGACCATCGCCGGCTTGCTCCCCATATCCGGAAGGCTGTTCGAAAAGGGTCAAACCAGTATGAAGCGCAGTTCCTGCATAAGGAAGGAGCATGTCATATCTCTGGAATTCAGCACCAATTTTCTGGATTTGGGCCAGAGCTCTTTTCTTTTTTCTTTTTTCAGTGATGTTACAAAAAAAAATCAACTGGTCAAGTCCTTAAAAGACCGGGAAGCCGAATTGAAAATCAAGACCCAGAATCTTAAGGAAGTGAACACAGCGCTGAAATCCCTTCTGAAAAAGCGAGACTCGGACAGGATGGATTTGGAAGAAAAAGTGCTGTTCAACGTAAAAGAAATGATCTCGCCATATATCAGAAAACTGAGAGAAACAGAACTGGATGAAAAACAGGGGATTTATCTGACAATTCTTGAATCCAATGTCAAGGATATCATCTCGCCGTTTTCCCCGAAATTGACATCCCGTCATTATAAGTTCACCAAGTCTGAATTGCAGATTGCCAAGCTGGTCCGAATGGGGATTACCTCCAAGGAAATTGCCGAATTAATGGGACTTTCCCGAAGAACCATTGAGTCACACCGGGATCGGATTCGAAAAAAAATCGGTTTGGACAGCCGAAAGCGCAATCTGAGGACATTTCTGATGTCCATTGACTGATTGTTCGAAAGGGGTCAAAAGCCAGATTGCAACCGGGAGCTGTCTGGCTATTTTTTTTGCGTCGCTGCGCAAGACCTCCGACATGATGTCCCTTTTGAAGAAAAACGATAAGTTCCGGGTTGATTTCGCCCTGGGAACTGAAATGGATTGATGGACCGATGGATTTTTTTCTCTGCGTTCTGGGTATGGTCATGATCATCGAAGGCTTGCCGTATTTTGCCTTTCCTCGAACAAATGAAAGCCTGGGTATCCAAGATCCTGGAAATGCCGGATGGATGGCTCAGGCGCTTTGGCCTGGTGCTCATGTTCACGGGCTTGTTGCTGGTGTATCTGGGGAAGAGGTAGGCCGATGTACACGCTGGATGATTATGATTATGAACTTCCCGAAGACCGTATTGCCCAGCAGCCTTGTCAGCAGAGAGACCGCTCGCGGCTGCTTCATCTGAATCGCGGGTCCGGTGATATTTCCCATCGGGTATTTTGCGATTTGCCCAATTTGATGCGATCCGGCGATGTGCTGGTTGTCAACAACACAAAGGTAATTCCCGGCAGAATATTGGGCCGCAAAGATACCGGCGGCAAGGCCGAGGTCCTGATTTTGACGTATGCGGATGGCCAGGCGGATCGCAAAACAGCCGACGAATTTTTCTGCACCTGCCTGATTAAAAGTTCGAAAAAACCCCGGACAGGCTCAACGATATTTTTCGATCATGGCCTTCGCGCCGAGGTGCTGAGTCAGGCAGGGGATTGTTACGAGGTCAGGTTCGTCTGTGAAAACGATTTTGACCAGGTGTTGCATCGGGTGGGTAAAGTGCCGCTTCCGCCTTATATCCGACGGGAGTCCGAGAACGGGTTCCACGAGGATCATGTTGCTTATCAGACCATCTATGCGTCTGAAAAAGGGGCGATTGCCGCGCCGACGGCCGGGTTTCACTTTTCAGCGGAACTGATGACCCAGTTGCAGAACATGGGAATTGCGGTGGTCCCCATTACCCTTCACGTGGGTTATGGCACGTTTATACCGGTAAGGGTGTCGGATATTCGGGACCACCGGATGCACAGCGAAACTTATGCAATCTACCCGTCAAGCTGCCGAAGTCATCAACGATGCCCGGGCCGGCGGAGCCCGCATTGTGGCTGTCGGCACCACCAGCGTTCGAACGCTGGAATTCTCCGCAGCTGAAAACAGCAGGGTCATGGCAGGTGCCGGGCACTGTAATCTGTTTATTTATCCAGGTTACCGGTTCAAGGTCTGTGGATGCCATGATCACCAATTTTCACCTGCCCCGATCGACGCTGCTGATGCTGGTATCCGCTTTTACAGGTCGGGACAATATTCTGAATGCCTACCAGGCTGCCATTGAAAATAGCTACCGGTTTTACAGCTATGGGGATGCCATGCTGATTGATTAATGGGGGCTCATCTGGAATTTAAAGAAATATATAGATCAACAACGACCCCGGCAAGGGCCGGAATCATCCATACGCGCCGGGGAGATATCGAAACCCCGGTTTTCATGCCGGTCGGAACGCTTGCAACCGTAAAGTCCCTTTCCCCCGAAGAACTGCTTTCCTGCGGCGCCCAGATAATTCTGGGGAACACTTACCACTTATACCTGAGACCCGGATGCGATGTCATTCAGGCTTTTTCGGGGCTTCACCGCTTCATGCACTGGGAAAAGCCCATCCTGACCGACAGCGGGGGATTTCAGGTTTTTTCCCTGGCCAGGCTGCGGAAAATCACCGAAGAAGGCGCGGACTTCCAGTCCCATATCGACGGTTCCAGGCACTTGCTCACCCCGGAGAAGGCCATTGAAATTCAGCTTTGCCTGAATGCCGATATCATCATGTGCCTGGATCAGTGTATTGCCTATCCCTCAACACAAAAAGAGGCCGGCGAGGCCATGGATCTGACCACGCGTTGGGCGAGGCGCTGCAAAACCGCCTGGAAGGATCGGGCCGATGAAGCCCAGGCGCTGTTCGGGATTGTTCAGGGGGGAATGTACCCGGAACTGCGCCGAGCTTCGGCAGAGGCCCTTGTGGAAATGGATTTTCCCGGATATGCCATTGGCGGATTAAGCGTTGGAGAGCCTGCGGACGTTATGCTGGAGATGGCCGAGATCACCCTTGGCCATCTTCCGCGCTCTTCCCCGCAATATATCATGGGCGTTGGAACTCCGGAAAACCTGGTCGAACTGGTCAGCCGCGGGGCAGACATGTTTGACTGTGTGATGCCGACGCGAAATGCCAGAAACGGACAGCTGTTTGTGCCGCAGGGAACGCTCAATATCAGCAATGCCCGTTTCAGAACCGATACGGCGCCGATTGATGCGGCGTGCGCCTGCTATACATGCCGGCATTTTTCCAGAGCCTATCTGCGCCATCTTTACATGTCCCGTGAAATTCTCTCGTACAGACTTAACACCATTCATAACATTCATTATTATATCACTCTGATGAAAGGCATGCGAAACGCTATCCTGAAGGATGCATTCGATGATTTCAGAAAGCATTTTTATGAACAACGGAGACCAGGCAGCGAGGAGGAATCATGAAAGAAAAAGTTCAGAAAGTCATTGACAAGATCAGGCCCATGCTTCAGGCGGACGGCGGGGATGTCGAGCTGGTGGATTGTGTGGATGGTGTCGTAACCGTCCGGCTGAAAGGGGCCTGCGCCGGTTGTCCCATGTCCCAGATGACGCTTCGAAACGGAATCGAGCGGACATTAAAAAACGAAATTCCGGAAGTCAAATCCGTAGTTCAGGCAAAATAAAAAGGAAACCGATCATGACCATAGCCAAGCATATTGAAGTTATTATGTCAAAAGCCTCCTGGATTCGCAAAATGTTTGAAGAAGGCGCCCGCCTGAAGGCCATTCACGGTGCGGAAAATGTATTTGATTTTAGTCTGGGAAATCCCAACCTGGACCCGCCCGCAGCATTCAATACCATCCTGAAAACCCTTTTGGACCAGGAAGCGCCGGGATGTCACGGTTATATGCCCAATACCGGTTATCCGGAAGTCCGCAAATCCGTTGCGGATTATTTGTGTCTGGAGCAGGGCGTTTCGATTTCTGCGGCCGAGATCATCATGACCTGCGGCGCCGCGGGCGGGTTGAATGTCATTTTAAAAGCCATTGTCGATCCGGGAGATGAGATTCTGACGCCGACGCCCCATTTCGTGGAATATGGGTTTTATGTCGGCAATCATGGCGGTATTTTAAAGACAGTTCCGACTAATCCGGATTTCACCCTGAATATCGAGGCCATTTCGGACGCCATTACACCAAAGACCAAGGCTGTCCTGATCAATTCTCCCAACAACCCGACCGGACAGATCTATTCCAAAGAGAGCCTGGTGGCGCTCGGGCAAGTGCTGACCCAAAAAGGAAAAACCTTTGGCCGGACCATTTACCTGATGTCGGATGAGCCTTATCGAAAAGTCATTTATGACGGGGCCAAGGTTCCAAGCGTTTTTGACTGTTATGCAGAAAGCATCATGACCACTTCCTATTCAAAGGACATTTCAATTCCGGGAGAGAGGATCGGATTCATTGCCGTAAATCCCGCGGCAACCTACAAGGACGCACTTCTGAGCGCCATGGCCCTGACCAACCGTATCCTTGGCTTTGTCAATGCGCCGGCCCTCATGCAGCGCGTGATTGCCAAAATGCAGGGGTTAAGCGTGGATATTTCCGCTTATGCCAGAAAACGTGAACTTCTCTGTGGCGGTCTTTCGGAAAGTGGTTATGATTTTGTAAAGCCGCCCGGGACATTTTATCTGTTTCCGCGAACGCCCATTGCCGATGATGTTGAATTTGTAAAAGCGCTGCAAAAGGAACTGATACTGGTGGTTCCCGGAAGCGGCTTTGGCGGACCCGGGCATTTCAGAATTGCGTTCTGCGTATCGGATGAAACCATTATCAAGTCATTGCCCGGTTTTAAGCGGGTGATGGATCATTTCAAACCCTGAATCGAAAGACAGGCTGAAAGCATGAGATTTTTGATGGTTTAATATCATCTTTCAGGCCTCAGCCTGTTTTTTTTCTTGACAGAACAAATCCATTCATATATCAAAATAGTAACGATGTTTCGTTTTGATATTTAAATATTTGAATTTATATTTTAATATACAAATATATCAAATTGTTATAAAAAATTATTCAGCAGAACATTATTTTTTATTTCTTAAATAAAGAGTTCAAATCGCAACGCATAATATAAAATATATTATTATATCAGCTTTTTAAAAGGTATGATTTTGGAAAACGATGATAAGGCCGCTTTAGACGGTAACAAGGTTTTTAAGCCTGAAATTCAGAAACGGCTGGAAGCCGCAGTACTGGAGATTTTTTCCGAATCTGATTTTCATCAGGCCAATATCCGCACGGTTGCCAAAAAAGCAGGGGTGAGCTTCAGCACCATTTACGGCTATTACGGCAGCAAGGAAGGCCTGGTTTTTGCTGTTGTGGATGTGTGGATGGGCAAGCTGACGGACAGGATTATCGACCACCTTCAGGGCATCGAAGATTTCAAGGAAAAACTCAGAAAGGTTTTCTGGCTTCAGCTTGATTATTACGAAAGAAATCAAGGCCTGGCCAAAATACTGTTTATGACCCTTCCCATGAAAACATGGATGGCGGATAAAACCTTTCAACAAAAGAAAATGATGGATCTGTTTCTTGAAGTCTTGCGTCAGGGCCAGAAAGAAGGGGTATTAAACCCCCATGTCCGCGCCGGCGTATTGCTGGATTTTTTGATGGGCTTTGTACAGCGGACCTTTTTTATGTGGGTTTCGCGTGGTCAGAAAGAAAGTATGATTGCCCAGGCCAATGTTTTGTTTGAAATGGTATGGCGGGCAATCTCCGCGCCTTGATGTGGAATTGCCCGATTTTATCTGTTTTTATTTTTCCTTGATTCAATCGCAACAAATTGCCGGTTTTTATGATCAGGCAGGGTATCGGATGCCATGCTTAACTAAACCAAGAACCTTTGGACTGCCAGGGAGCAACCCATGAAAATTCTTAAAATCGACCATCTCGGAATTGCCGTCAGCAGCATCGATGAACGAAAAAATTTCTGGACTGAAGTATTGGGACTTTCTTTTGCCGGTTCCGAAACGGTTCAGGAACAGAAAGTGACCACAGCGTTTTTTCCGGTGGGAGAAAGCGAGGTTGAACTTCTGGAATCCACAGCACCGGACGGACCCATTGCCAAATATCTTGAAAAACGCGGAGAGGGAATTCAGCATGTTGCCTTCCGCGTTGAAAACATTGAGGCTGCTCTGGAAGAATTAAAAGCCAAGGGCATCAAACTCATTGATGAAAAACCCAGAATCGGTGCAGGCGGGGCAAAGATTGCTTTTCTTCACCCCAAGGCCACCAGCGGCATTCTGGTTGAGCTGTGTCAAAGAGACGATTAAGAACTTGAAAATCAGTTAAGCCGGGAAAAGCCGAACCTGGGCGCTTGCCGGCTTCTTAAGCTTCACAGCTTTCTCAATAAAAACTGCAAGCGTATTTTTTTCATCATTATAAGGAGCGCATCATGCCAGATCATCCGCAAAAACAAAAATGGACTGACCTTGCCACAAAACTGCTTAAAGGCAAATCGCCGGATACCCTGGACTGGATGACCCCGGAGGGGATTCGGGTCAAACCGCTTTATACGGCTGAAGACCTTGAAGGAATGGAACACGTCAATACCCTTCCGGGCCTGGCCCCCTTTGTCCGGGGTCCCATGGCCACCATGTACGCCGGAAGGCCGTGGACCATCCGTCAGTATGCCGGATTTTCAACTGCCAGGGAATCCAATGAATTTTACCGGAAAAACCTGGCGGCCGGACAAAAAGGGCTTTCCGTTGCATTTGATCTGGCCACCCACAGGGGATACGACTCGGATCATCCCCGGGTTGTCGGCGATATCGGAAAAGCCGGGGTTGCCGTGGATTCTGTCGAAGACATGAAGATTCTCTTTGATCAGATCCCCCTGGATGAGATGTCCGTATCCATGACCATGAACGGCGCGGTTCTGCCGATTCTGGCCGGTTATATCGTGGCTGCCGAAGAGCAGGGCGTGCCCCAGGAAAAACTGACCGGCACCATCCAGAACGATATTTTAAAAGAGTATCTGACCCGCAACACCTACATCTATCCGCCGACGCCTTCCATGCGGATCGTATCGGATATTATCGGGTACTGCTCCAAACATATGCCCAAGTACAATACCGTCAGCATCAGCGGATATCACATGATGGAGGCTGGGGCCAACTCGGTGCTTCAGACCGCCTTTACCCTGGCGGACGGGCTGGAATATGTCAAGGCAGCGCTTGCAACGGGGATGGACATTGATACCTTTGCCCCGAGACTGTCTTTTTTCTTTGGAATCGGCATGAATTTTTTCATGGATATCGCCATGCTGCGGGCTGCCAGGTTTCTGTGGCATGAGCTGATCAAGCCGTTCAACCCCAAAAATGTCCAGTCCCTCATGCTGAGAACCCACTGCCAGACATCGGGATGGAGTCTGACGCAGCAGGATCCTTACAACAACATTATCCGCACCACCCTGGAGTGCATGTCCGCTGCCCTTGGCGGAACCCAGTCCCTGCACACCAATTCCTTTGACGAGGCCGTGGGGCTTCCCACCAATTTTTCGGCCCGAATTGCCCGAAACACCCAGATCATTGTTCAGGAAGAATCCCAGGTCTGTCATGTTGTGGATCCGCTGGGGGGCTCCTATTACGTGGAAGCCCTGACCGACGGCATTATCTGCGAAGCCCGCAAGATCATCTCTGAAATTCAGGTCCTGGGCGGCATGGCCAAGGCCATTGAAACCGGAATGCCCAAGCTTCGCATTGAAGAATCGGCCGCCAGAAAGCAGGCCCGGATCGATCAGGGCCTGGATGTGATCGTTGGCGTGAACAAATACAAAATCGAGGAAAAGCCCCTTGAAGATGTCCGGGAAGTCACGGATTCGGTTCGCATCGAGCAGGTGGAACGCCTCAAGGAACTTAAAGCCAAACGAAATGCGGAAGCTGTTCAAAAAGCCCTGGATCACATCACGCGCTGCGCGGAAAGTGACGGCAACCTTCTGGAGGCCAGCATATCGGCGATTCGGGCCAGGGCAACCGTTGGAGAGATATCTGATGCCATGGAAAAAGTTTTTGGTCGATTTGTCGCCACCACCCAGTGTATTTCCGGTGTCTATGCTTCTGAATATGGAGACAACACCGCTGTTATTGATGCCCTTCGAAAACGCTGCCAGGATTTTGCCGACAAGGAAGGCAGGCGGCCGCGAATCCTGCTGACCAAAATGGGACAGGATGGCCATGACCGCGGCGTCAAGGTGGTGGCAACCGCGTATGCGGATCTGGGATTTGATGTGGATATCAGCCCCATGTTCCAGACGCCCGAGGAAACCGCGAAAATGGCCATTGAAAACGATGTGCATCTTGTGGGCGTCTCCAGTCTGGCTGCCGGGCATAAAACCCTGGTTCCCCAGCTCATTGCCGCTTTGAAGGCAGGCGGCGCGGATGATATCAAGGTCGTGGTTGGCGGCGTCATTCCCCCGGCGGACTATGAATTTCTGTTCGCGGCGGGCGCGGTCGGTGTGTTTGGTCCGGGTACCTCCATCACGGATTCAGCCAATCAGACGCTGAATGTTCTGGAGAAAAAGAACGGATGACAGTTGAGATAGACGCCAGCGTCAACGGCCTTCTGAATGGGAACCGCCGGATCCTGGCCAAAGCCATCACCTTGATCGAAAGCTCGCTTTCAAAGCATCAGGCATTGGCCCAGGCCATTCTGGACCGGCTCCTGCCGCATACCGGAAAGGCGGTGCGACTGGGGATTACGGGCGTTCCGGGCGTGGGGAAAAGCTCTTTTATCGAGAGTCTTGGCATGCTGCTGGTTGAAAAAGGGCATCGTGTGGCGGTTCTGGCCGTGGATCCCAGCAGCACCCGAAGCGGCGGGAGTATTCTGGCGGATAAAACCCGAATGGAGCGGCTTTGTGCGGACAGCCGGGCCTTTATCCGGCCATCGCCTTCCGGCGGAACCCTGGGCGGGGTTGCCCGGAAAACCCGGGAAACCATGCTGGTTTGCGAGGCTGCGGGTTTTGATGTAATCATTGTCGAAACCGTCGGGGTCGGCCAGTCTGAAACCACCGTATCATTGATGGTGGATTTTTTTCTGGTACTGATGCTGGCAGGGGCCGGCGATGAACTTCAGGGAATCAAAAAAGGGGTTCTGGAGCTGGCAGACGCCATTGCCATCAACAAGGCGGACGGGGATAACATCGAAAAAGCCGCAAGGGCGCAAAAAGACTATGAAACTGCGCTTCAGCTCTTAAGGCCTGCCTCTCCCAACTGGTCGCCTCCGGTGCTGACCTGCAGCGCCAGGGAGCTGACCGGCATCGAAGAGATCTGGGCCGTTGTCCTGAAACACCGGGATATCATGACCGCAAGCTGCGAGCTGGACCAGAACCGCAGGACTCAGTCTCTGGCCTGGATGTGGTCTCTGGTGGAAGAGGGACTCAAGGACCGGTTTAAACATCACCCGAAAGTTCAGCAGCACCTGCCCCAACTGTCGCGGCAGGTGGAAAACGGGATGTTGTCGCCGACGGCGGCGGCCTGCCAATTGCTTTTTTTTCTTGACAAATCGTAATGCGAATGGCTACTTCATAGCTACAGATCAGGCTTTTTTGTTTTTTACATTTCGACTTGCTGCCATGACAAGATGAAGTCAACGCACAGTAGCTGGATTGATTTTCAAAGACATCCAAATGAGATAAGAAAGGATATGACAATGGGTATTGTGGACGACAGAATCAAGGATCTGAAGGAGCGGGAAAAAAAGATCCTGAAAATGGGCGGTGAAAAAGCCATCGCCAAAGAGCGGGAAAAAGGCAAGCTGACCGCAAGGGAGCGACTGGATCTTTTGTTTGATTCCGGAACGTTCCGGGAAATTGACATGTTCGTGTCGCACCGGTGCACCAATTTCGGCATGGAAAATATCGAAATTCCCAGCGACGGGGTGGTTACGGGTCACGGTATGGTGGAAGGTCGTCCGGTTTTTGCATTTTCTCAGGATTTTACATCACGCGGCGGCAGCCTCGGGGAAATGCACGCCAAAAAAATCTGCAAGGTCATGGATCTGGCCATGAAAGCCGGCGTGCCCTTTGTCGGGATCAATGATTCGGGCGGGGCCAGAATCCAGGAAGGCGTGGATGCGCTTTCCGGGTTTGGTCAGATTTTTTACCGCAATGCCCTGGCCTCCGGCGTCATTCCCCAGATTTCGGCCATTATGGGAACAACCGCGGGCGGTGCCGTGTATTCTCCGGCCATGACCGACTGGATTTTCATGGTTAAAAACTCCAGCTACATGTTCATTACCGGCCCGGAAGTCATCAAATCCGTTACCGGTGAAGAAATCAGCTTCGAAGACCTTGGCGGCGCCATGGCCCATAATGAAAAAAGCGGCGTCTCCCACTTTGCCTGTGAAAGCGATCAGGACGCCATTGCCAAAATGAAGACCCTGCTCTCTTATCTGCCGTCCAACAACATGGAAGATCCGCCCATCGTTAATACGGGCGATGACCCCCGCCGCGTGGACCCGGCCCTGGATGCCATCATCCCGGACAGCCCCAACCAGTCTTACGACATGAAGGCGGTTATCGGCGTCCATCGTGGACAACGGCGTTTTTTTTGAACCCCATGAATATTTCGCCCCCAATATCCTCATCGGATTTGCCACGCTTAAACGGCAGAAGCCTTGGCATCATCGCCAATCAGCCCAATGTCATGGCAGGCTGTCTCGACATCAATGCCTCGGACAAGGCCACCCGGTTTATCCGTTTCTGCGATGCCTTCAACATTCCCATCCTGACCATTGCCGATGTGCCGGGGTATCTGCCCGGAAGCCATCAGGAATGGGGCGGCATTATCCGTCACGGCGCAAAACTGCTCTGGTGCTATTCGGAAGCCACCGTGCCCAAGCTGCTTCTGGTTACCCGCAAGGACTACGGCGGATCTTATCTGGCCATGTGTTCCAAAGACCTGGGGGCGGATATGGCCTTTGCATGGCCGAGCTGCTCAGATTGCCGTCATGGGCGCTGCAGGCGCCGCCAATATCATTCACCGCAAGGAAATCACCACGGCAGCAGATCCGAAAGCCAAGCGCATGGAGAAAATTCAGGAATATGACGATCTTTTTTCCAATCCCTACTGCGCGGCCGCCAGAGGCTATATCGATGCGGTGATTGTTCCCAGCGAAACCCGGCCAAGGCTGATTGACGCGCTCGAAGTCATGTGCAGCAAGCGGGAAACCCGGCCGCCGAAAAAACACGGCAACATACCGGTATAAGGGGGAATCAATGAAAGCATGTACCCAGCAGTCCCAAAAGATGGCTGCAGCCATTTCAGCGGTTTTCGGATATATCCGCTCTCAGGAAGAGGCTGCCGCTCTGGCCCATGGCCATGGCTGAACCGGCTGCCGAACTCCTGGTTGAGCCGTCCAAACCCACTGCACCGGCATTGTGGGGCATCAGCGGCAGGCAGGATATGATGAGTATGCGGAATCTGATGCAGCTGCGGACGTTTCAGGGATCGGAAGCTGCGCTAAAAAACCGGATAGGCTGAACTGACGAATCATGTAACTATATATTAAATATCGATGATCAATTGAGGAGATCCTTAACATGAGTGACCATGATCAAGTAAAACTGACGGATATGAATTACAGCAATGACAGACCCAAAGCCAAGAATCCGGTTAAAATAATGGATCTGACATTGCGGGATGGCCACCAGTCGCTTTTTGCCACACGGGGCAGAACAGAGGACATGATTCCCGTAGCGGAAATGATGGATGAAATCGGCTTCTGGGCCATGGAAACCTGGGGCGGCGCAACCTTTGATACCATGCACCGGTTTTTAAATGAAGATCCCTGGGAGCGTCTCCGGACCTTGAAGCGATATATCAAGAAAACCCCGTTTTCCATGCTGTTAAGAGCACAGAACCTTGTCGGATATCGCAATTATGCCGATGATGTGGCCCGCCCGTTTGTGGAAAGAGCCGCTGCAAACGGCATGGATGTTTTCCGAACCTTTGACGCGTTGAATGATTACCGCAATTTTGAAACCGTTGTTCCGGTCATCAAATCCTGCGGCAAGCATTTTCAGGGCTGCATCTGCTATACCATGACCGAACCCCGGCTCGGCGGCGAGGTCTACAATCTGGACTATTACGTCGAACAAGGGAAAAGCCCTTGAGGCCATGGGCGCGGACAGCATCTGTTTAAAAGACATGGCAGGGCTGATTGCGCCTTATGACGCATACGCGATTATCAAAGCCCTTAAAAAAGCCGTTAAAATCCCGATCAACCTTCACAGCCACTTCACCTCCGGCATGTCGTCCATGTCCCACTTAAAGGCGATTGAAGCCGGTGCGGACATCATCGATACCTGTATGTCGCCTTATGCCTACCGCACATCCCACCCGGCCATCGAGCCGCTGGTCATGACGCTTCTGGGCACCAACAGAGATACCGGATTTGACATCAAGGCCCTTGCCGCCATCAATGAAATCCTAGAAAAGGAAATCTGTCCCAAATACCGGCATCTTCTGGATGACACCAAGCTTTCGATCATCGATATCAACGTGCTGCTCCATCAGACCCCTGGCGGCATGCTCTCCAATCTGGTGAATCAGCTCCGGGAAATGGATGCCCTGGACAAGATCGATCAGGTCTATGCCGAGCTTCCCAGGGTTCGAAAAGATCTGGGGCAGATTCCGCTGGTAACGCCCTACCAGTCAGATCGTGGGGATTCAGACCGTGAACAATGTGCTCTTTGACGATGAAAATGAGCGCTACAAAATGATCACCGGCCAGGTCAAGGATCTTTGCTACGGGCTTTACGGAAAAACCGCCATTCCCATTAATCCGGAGGTTCAGAAAAAAGCGCTGAAAGGATATGCCAGAGGCGAAGAGCCCATTACCTGCAGACCGGCCGAAGTGATCGAACCGGAACTGAAAAAAGCCCAGGAAGACGTCAAGGGCCTGGCAATGGATCTGGATGATGAATTGATTTACGCCCTGTATCCGGTAACCGGCAAACGCTTCCTGCAATGGAAATACGGCAAGGAGCCGGTTCCAGATGATGTCAAACCCATCACGCTTGAACAGGCAAAGGCCAAGCAGGAGTTGATCCAGAAGGCGATTGCCGGAAAACTGGTTGAAAAAATAGAAAAAGAAGCCCCTGCCAAAGGCGATGCCCTGAGAAAATTCAATGTCTTTGTGGATGACACGTATTTTGAGGTCGGGGTTGAAGAGATTGGCGGTGCCCCGGCTGTCAGCTACATTCAGCCTGCCAAGCCGGTTGCTCCCGCGGCCCCGGCCCAGGCTCCAGCGGCGGCAAAACCCGAGGCAGCAGCACCGGCCAAACCCGCAGCAGCCGCCTCACCTGCTGCAGCCGCGATTGACGGCACACCCATCAATGCGCCCATGCCGGGAATGATTGTCAGATTTGATAAAAATGTCGGCGATGTGGTCAGCAAAGGAGAAACCGTGGTGATCCTGGAAGCCATGAAAATGGAAAACGCCCTTGCAGCACCCGTGGATGGCACCATCAAAGCCATCAATTTCAAGAGCAGCGATTCCGTTCCCAAGGGCGCGGTGCTGTGCGTAATCGGATAGGCTATAGGCGATAGGTTATAGGTGATGGGTTTTTCCCCATTGCCTATAACCCATCGCCCATTACCCATTTATCGATACAACCAGGGGCTGGGGTTTTATTCCGGCCCTGTTTTTTTATGAGGAGGCAGCGCTGATGAAGATCCACGAGTATCAGGCCAAGGAACTTTTCAAAAAATACAGCATTCCCATACCCGAAGGCAGCGTGGCGTTCAGTGTGGAGGAAGCCCAGGCTGTTGCCGAAAAACTCGGCGGATATCCGGTTGTGGTCAAGGCTCAGATTCATGCCGGCGGCAGGGGAAAAGGCGGCGGGGTCAAACTGGCCGGCTCCCGGGAAGAGGTTTCGACCATTGCCGGCCAGATTCTCGGCATGAACCTGATCACCCATCAGACCGGGCCTGAAGGCAGGCTGGTGAAAAAGGTTCTGGTCGAACAGGGGCTGAATATTCAAAAAGAGCTTTATTTAAGCATCATTCCGGACCGGGCCACTGCAACAATCGTCATTATTGCCAGCGAAGCCGGCGGGATGGACATTGAAGCGGTTGCGGAACAAACCCCGGAGAAGATCATCAAGGTCTATATCAACCCGCTGGTTGGTATTCAGGCCTACCACTGCCGGGAAGTCGCCTACGGACTTAACCTGGCGCCTGAAACCATGAAACCTTTTACGTCGCTGTTAAGCCGTCTTTATGCCTTGTTCGTCGGTTATGACTGTTCTCTGGTTGAAATCAATCCTTTGATCATCACCGCGGATCAGGCCGTGATCGCCCTGGACGGAAAGGTCAATTTTGACGACAGCGCCCTGTTCCGTCACAAGGACATTCTGGCATATCGGGATCTGGATGAGGAAAATCCGCTCGAGGTGGATGCCTCCAATTTTAATCTCAATTATATCGCCCTGGACGGAAACGTCGGCAACATGGTCAATGGCGCGGGTCTTGCCATGGCCACGATGGATATCATCAAGCAGGCCGGGGCCAGCCCGCCAATTTTCTGGATGTCGGGGGCGGAGCCAATGCCGAGATGGTTGAAAACGGGTTTCGGATCATGTTGAGCGATAAAAACGTCAAGGGCATTCTCATCAATATTTTCGGCGGCATCCTTCGCTGCGACATTCTGGCGGAAGGCGTGGTTGAGGCCGCCAAAAAAACCGGCATTACGTTCCGGTGGTCGTTCGCATGGAAGGCACCAATGTTGAAGAAGGCCGGCGCATACTGAGTGAGTCGGGGCTGAACTTGACGACCGCAGTAGATCTAAAAGATGCAGCCCAAAAAGTGGCCGCCATTGTTAAGGGTTAGGAGGAAACACCGTGAGCATATTTGTAAATAAAAACACCCGGCTTCTGGTTCAGGGAATCACCGGCAAGGAAGGGCAGTTTCATACCCGTCAGTGCATGGCCTACGGCACAAAGGTCGTGGCAGGCGTCACGCCGGGAAAGGGCGGGCAGAAAATGGATGAGATGCCGGTGTTTCAATACGGTCAAGGACGCGGTCAAGGCAACCGGCGCCAACTGCAGCATGATCTTTGTGCCGCCGCCGTTTGCGGCCGATGCCATCATGGAAGCCGCCGATGCGGGCGTGGAGATGATTGTCGCCATCACCGAAGGCATACCGGTCATGGACATGATGAGGGTAAAAAACTTTCTCGCAGGCAAAACGGTCCCGCCTCATCGGCCCCAACTGCCCGGGCATCATAACGCCGGGCGAGTGCAAAATCGGCATCATGCCGGGCGTGATTCATAAACCCGGTGGCCCGATCGGCGTGGTATCCCGCTCCGGGACCCTGACCTATGAAGTGGTCCATCAGCTGACACAACAGGGAATCGGTCAGACCACCTGTATCGGCATCGGCGGGGATCCGGTCAACGGCACCAATTTCATCGATTGCCTGGACGCTTTCCAGAAAGACTCCGAGACAGCCGGCATCGTCATGGTCGGCGAAATCGGCGGCACCGCCGAAGAAGAAGCGGCGGCCTTTATCAAGCAACATGTCACCAAGCCGGTGATCGGCTTTATCGCCGGGCTGACCGCGCCTCCGGGACGGCGCATGGGCCATGCCGGCGCCATCATCAGCGGCAGCAGCGGCACGGGCCAGGGAAAAATCGCCGCCATGAAAGCCTGTGGCATTACCGTGTGTGAAAACCTGGGAACCCTGGGAGAGCTCTGCGCCGAGCGTTTTCGGCAAATAGTACTGCCTGTGCTGAAGGCAAACAACTGAAGGTAAAATGGCGTTGCTCGACGCTTTCAGCCTTCTGCTTAACAAACGGTTATGAAAATGAAGGCAAGGAGTAGGGGAGGGTAAGTCCTTTCTTGCTTCTTGCCTTTTTTTATGAAAGTAGCTAATGTCCCCGTTTACAAAAGAAGATATCAAGGGTATAATAACAATTTTGTAAAAGTTATGAGCTTTTATACAAAAGGATGAATATCCATGCATGAAATGGGCATTGCCATGCAGATCGTTGAGATTGCGGCGGCTTCCATTCCCGAGCATCTGAAAAACAGCAAGGTCAAGGGCGTCTATCTGAAGATCGGCAAGCTGTCTTCCGTGGTTCCGGACAGTCTGCGGTTCTGTTTTGATATTGTCTCAAAAGACTCTGCGATCGCCGGGGCTGCGCTTTATATTGAAGAGATACCCGTGACAGCCACGGTGCAAGACCTGCGACAATCACTGGACCATTGACGGGCCTGCATTTTCCTGCCCCGGGTGCGGCAGCGGCACGATCGAGCTGATCTCCGGCCAGGAACTGGACATTTCATCCATCGAGATTGAAGAAGATCGCGGGAGCAGTGATCAGCGAAGTGCGCAGGTTGCTGTAAGTCTGTTTCAGAAAAAGGAAATTCGTTATGGAAATAAAAGTTGTACGAAAGGTTCTGGACGTCAATAACACCATGGCCGAGCAGAACCGGAAACTGTTTGCGGACAAAAAAGTGTTTGTGCTGAATGTCATGAGTTCTCCGGGTTCCGGAAAAACCGCGACGCTCGTGAAAACCATCAGCCGGTTGATGCCGGAAGTCCGCACCGCTGTCATTGTCGGGGATGTCAGCACGACCAACGATGCCGACCGGCTGGCCAAAACCGGGGCCCCGGTGGTTCAGGTCAATACCGATGCCTTTGGCGGGGACTGCCATCTGGCTGCCCATGTGATTGCCAAGGCCGCGGAAGACTTTGACCTGGAGGATGCGGATCTTCTGATTGTGGAAAATGTGGGAAATCTGGTCTGCCCGGCGGAATTTGACATCGGAGAAGATGCCAAGGCCGTGGTCCTCAGCGTTGCCGAGGGAGAGGACAAGCCGCTTAAATATCCCTTGATGTTCCGGGTGTGCGATGTCGCCATTCTGAACAAAATTGATCTTCTGCCGTATCTGGAATACGACAGGGATGAAGCGGTCCGGAATATCCTTCAGGTTCATCCGGGGATTCCGGTGTTTGAGATGTCCGCCCGAACAGAAGACGGCATAGGGCCCTGGGTGGCCTGGCTGAAGGAAAAGGTCAAGGAAAAACTGAGTGCCTGATGCGGGATGACGGATGAGAATCATTGCAGGTGAACTGAAGGGCCGAAAACTGCATCGCCTTGAGGGAAAACAGACCCGGCCCACATCAGACCGTCTGAGGGAGACGATTTTTAACATTCTGTCATTTAAAACGCAGCAGGCCGTCGTGCTGGATCTTTTCGCCGGAACCGGTGCGATGGCCATTGAAGCCTTGAGCCGCGGGGCGGACTCAGCGGTGCTTGTGGATGACTCTTCTCAGGCGATCTCGCTGATATCGCAGAATATCCGGGCTTTTTCCCTGGAGAAAAAAGCCCGTGTTCAGAGATGGGATATTGCCAGAAACCTGAATTTGTTGCGGCTTGTTCAGCCGCCATTCGATCTGGTTTTCATGGATCCACCCTACAACCGGAACTTGATCGGTCCCACCCTGAATAATCTTCTGCAAAGCGCATCCATGGCTGCGCAGGCCTGTATCGTTATCGAGCATTCCGTTCTGGAGTCCATCCCTTTCGATGATCCGCAATTGGAATGCGATGATCAACGGACATATGGAAAAACAATGGTATCTTTTTTATCCTTTAACCCATTATGATCTTCAGGCCATGATCTGTCATAACAGAGAAAAGTAGTTCCAGAATCCATCACCCATCATCACGCGGAAACCATGAAACGAATCGAAGACGTCACCCTGTTGTATGAAATCAGCAAAACGCTGAATGAGCATCTGGATCTGAAAAAATCTCTTTACAAGGTTCTGGATACGCTGTCCATCTCCATCAACATGATCCGCGGCACGATCACGCTCTTAAATCCCCTGACCAATGAAATCACCATCGAAGTGGCGCACGGCATTTCCCGGACAGCCGTTGAACGGGTGAGGTATAAACTCGGGGAAGGGATTACCGGAAAGGTGATTCAGACAGGTCACGCCGTAACCATTCCCAAAATCAGCCAGGAGCCGCATTTTCTGGATCGCACCGAAGCCCGGCGGGGAAAACTGGATCAGGAGATTTCCTTTATCTGCGTTCCGATAAAAAAAGGCAACCAGGTCATCGGCGCGCTCAGTGTCGACCACCAGTACGATGAATCCTATTCGCTGAAAAACGCGGAAAAACTGCTTTCGGTGATCGCCATCATGATCGCCCGGCATGTCATCAACCTGGAAACCATCCATCTGGAGAAAGAACAGCTGCGGGAAGAAAATCGCAGGCTTCGAAACGAGCTGGAGAGCAAATTCAGTTTTTCCAACATTATCGGCAACAGCAGCCGGATGCGGGAAGTGTTTCAGATGATTTCCCAGGTTTCCAAAAGCAATGCCACGGTGCTGATCCGGGGAGAGAGCGGAACCGGAAAAGAACTGGTGGCCAACTCGGTTCACTACAACAGCCTGAGGGCAAAAAGCCCGTTTGTCAAAGTCAATTGTGCGGCGCTTCCCGCCAACCTGATTGAAAGCGAGCTTTTCGGGCATGAAAAAGGAGCCTTTACCGGCGCGATCAAACAGAAATTGGGCAAGTTTGAAATGGCCAACAAAGGCACCATTTTTCTGGATGAAATTGGTGCGGTGGGTCTGGATGTCCAGGTCCGCCTGCTTCGGATCCTTCAGGAGAAAGAATTTGAACGGGTTGGCGGACATCAGACCATCAAGGTGGATGTCCGGGTGATTACGGCAACCAACAAGAATCTGGAGATGGCCATTGAAGACGAAACCTTTCGCGGAGATCTGTATTACCGCCTGAATGTGTTTCCCATCTATCTGCCCCCGCTCCGGGAGCGTAAGACCGATATCCTGCTTCTGGCAAACTATTTCCTTGAAAAATACAGCAAGGAAAACGTCAAGGATATCCGCAGGTTTTCAACGCCTGCCATCGACATGCTGATGAATTATCACTGGCCCGGCAATGTCCGGGAGCTTGAAAACTGCATTGAGCGGGCGGTTCTGCTTTGCGATGCAGGGGTCATTCACAGTTATCATCTGCCGCCGACGCTTCAGACCGGATCCGAATCCGGCACACTTCCTGCCATGTCCATCGAGGAAGCCGTTGCCAACCTTGAAAAAGAGATGATCATCGACGCGCTTGAAAAATACACGGGGAAATGTCACTGTGGCCGCCCAACTGGTCAAAACAACCGTGCGCAAATTTGCCTATAAATCCCAGCAGTATGGCATTGACTATCGGAATTATCGGTAGTAACAAAACGTTTGTTTAGACTGAAGAAAATCCTGTCATTACAAGCCTTCAGTCTTCAGCCTAAAACCTTCAGCCTGCTTTATGAATAAAGGAGATCGGTGCATGAATTCGGAGATGTTCAGAGAATACGACATACGCGGGATTGCGGGAAAAGATATGACCGAAGCGGATGTGGTGTTGATCGGAAAGGGAATCGGAACGTTCTTGAATCAGAACAGCTGCTCGCGGATTACCGTCGGAAGAGATTGCCGGATTTCCTCGGACTGTTACTTTGACAGACTCATTGAAGGGCTGATTTCCACCGGCTGCCGGGTTACGGACATCGGCATCTGTCCGACACCGGTCCTTTATTTTTCCATTCATCACCTGGGGCAGGAAGGCGGCGTCATGGTTACCGCCAGCCACAATCCGGGTGAGTACAACGGGTTTAAAATGTGCCTGGGCTCCGGATCCATTCATGGCGAAGATATTCTGAAAATTCGAAGCATTATTGAGAACAAGGCGTTTGTGAGCGCCGGCGGCGGCAGCCTTGCTTCCGCAAATGTGCTTCCGGCCTATCAGGCATTTGTGCAGGAGAACATCACCATTGAAAAAAGGCTTCGAATCGCCGTGGATGCCGGAAATGGTACGGCAGGTGTCGTTGCCCTTCCCATCATGAAGACGATGAATCTTGAAGTCCACGATATTTTTTGCGAGATGGACGGCACTTTCCCCAACCACGAAGCGGATCCGACGGTGCTCAAGAACATGAAGGATCTCATTTCCCTGGTTAAGGAAAAAAAACTGGATGTGGGGATCGGCTACGACGGAGACGGGGACCGCATCGGGGTGGTGGATGAAAATGGCGATATCGTCTATGGGGATAAGCTGATGATTCTCTTTTCACGGGAAATCCTTTCCCGAAAACCCGGCGCCACCTTTATCTCCGAAGTCAAATGCTCCCAGACCCTGTATGATGATATTGAAAAAAACGGGGGCAGGCCCATCATGTGGAAAACCGGTCATTCCCTGATCAAAAAGAAAATGAAGGAAGAAGGCGCAGAGCTGGCCGGAGAGATGAGCGGGCACATGTTTTTTGCCGATCGTTATCTGGGGTATGATGACGCCACTTACGCCTCCTGCAGGCTGCTGGAAATTTTATCCAGAACCGACAAGCCGCTTTCGGCGCTTTTGTCGGATGTTCCCAAAACCTTTACCACGCCGGAAATACGCGTGGAATGTCCGGATAACCTGAAATTTGAGGTGGTTAAAAAAATTACGGCATATTTCAAAGACCGCTATAATGTGATTGATATTGATGGGGTCCGGGTTCTCTTCGGCGATGGGTGGGGGCTGGTTCGCGCCTCAAATACCCAGCCGGCACTCGTGCTTCGGTTCGAGGCCGAGTCCCTGTCCAGGCTTGAGGAAATTCAAGCGTTGGTGGAATCTGTCCTTGCGAATATTCAAAATAACTGACGCAGGATGCAGCGGCCTGATAAAAAAATATTTGCCGTTTTGTTCTTTTCCATTTTCGGGGCGGTTCTGGGTGTTGGCATTGTGGTTCCCCTGCTGCCGGTTTATGCACACAACCTTGGCTCCAGTGGGGTCTATATCGGATTGATTTTTGGATCATTCTCACTTTCAAGGACATTTTTTCTGCCCTTTTTCGGCAGGCAGTCGGATATCAGAGGACGAAAACCCTTTATTGCCGCCGGTCTTCTGGCATATGCGGTCATCTCCATCGCATTCATCTATTCAACCCGTGTGGAAGCCCTGATTTTTGTCCGGTTCATTCAGGGCATCGCTTCCGCCATGATCATGCCCGTGACCCAGGCCTATATCGGTGACATTACCCCGGCAGGCCGGGAAGGCTTTGTCATGGGGCTTTTTAACTATGGCCATGTTTGCCGGACTGGGTTTCGGTCCGGTGATGGGCGGTTTCATCAGTGATCGTTTCGGCCTGAATGCCACATTTCTATGCATGGGCGGCCTGACTTTTCTCGGGTTTTTGCTCAGTTGTTGTATGCTGCCGCCCACACGCTCTGAACAAGTGCTCAGCAGTCAGGCAAAACCCGTGGCCTGGACAATTCTTCTGCAGGATTCCCAGATTATCGGCCTGTTCGGGTTCAGGTTCGCCCATGCAGCCTGTATCGGCATCATCTGGGGGTTTCTTCCGGTGATGGCGGCTTCGGATTTTTCCATGAGCAGCTCTTCCATCGGCATCCTGGTTACGCTGGGTGTGCTGGTGAGCGGTGTTGTGCATGTGCCGGCTGGGATATCTTTCGGACCGGGTATCCAAATTCCTTCTGATGGTAATTGGAGGGGTCATCATCAGCGTTGCCGTGCTTTTCTTTCAGTGGTCCAGGGGATTCTGGGATATGTTCTGGATAAATATCGCCTTTGGGATCGGCGGCGGCATATCCACACCGGCGCTGATGGCGCTGGCGGTGATGAAAGGCACGCGGGCCGGGGCCATGGGGTCGGTCATGTCCCTGATGACCATGTCCCACAGCCTGGGCATGCTGGCCGGGTCGCTGCTGGCCGGCTGGATGATGGATGTGCTCCAGCTCCGCAGCGTATTTCCGCTGGGGGCTCTGCTCATGGGATGCGGCACCGGCCTGATGGTTTTTCTCTTTTACAGGATCAGGCCGGTGCCGCAATGATTCAAAAACTTGACAAACGGGTAAAGGGGCACGATAATACTGTTTTGTTTGAAAAAGGGTAACTACTCAGGCACAAAGTGGCAAAGGCACAGAGGCACATAGAGAAAATGATGGTATCGCAAAAATAGATTGACAGGAAGTTATTTACTACAATCCAGAAGGAGAATAATTAAATGAAACGATGTAAACACGTATTAACCCTTGCGGCTGTTGCGCTGATGATACAGGCGGGGATGGCTTTTCCGGTAATGTCCGAGGAAAAGAAAACGGATGCGAAGCCGGCTGCCGCCAAGGCCAAAGCCGGCGATAAGGCTGCCACGGATAAAAAAGCGGCAACGCAGGCAAATGAATCTTCAAAAAAAGTGGCAATCGTGAACGGAACAGCCGATTGTGCAGTCGGACCTGGACCGGGGAATGGAAGGGGTGATCCAGCGCAAGGCCCGCTCCGGCGCGCCCATGGATGAGGCGCAGTTAAAGACCATCCGAATGGATGTGCTGAACAACCTCATTAACCGGGAACTGCTCAACCAGGAGAGCAAAAAACAAAAAATTGCCATCACCGATGCAGATGTGAATGACAGGCTCTCCAAAATCAAGCAGCGTTTCAAGGATGATGCCGAGTTCAAGGAAATGCTTGCCAAAATGAAACTTACCGAGGTGCAGATAAAGGGTCAGCTCAAGGAAGATCTGGCGATTCAGACCCTCATCGACAAGCAGGTGGTTGAAAAAATCAGTGTTACGGAACAGGATGGCCAGGCCTATTACGATACGCATCCCGAGGCGTTTAAACAGCCGGAACAGATAAAGGCCAGCCATATCCTTGTAACGGTGGATCCCAAAGATGATCCGGCCAAAAAAGCCGAAGCACTCAAGAAAATTGAATCCGTTCAGGCAAAACTTAAAGCAGGCGGAGATTTTGCTGCCCTGGCCAAGGAGCTTTCAGATTGTCCCAGCAAGGAAAAAGGGGGTGATCTGGGATATTTTGGAAAAGGACAGATGGTCAAGCCCTTTGAAGATGCGGCGCTGGCATTAAAGCCCGGAGAAACCAGCGGTATCGTGGAGACCCAGTTTGGATATCATATCATTAAACTGGTCGAGTTAAAACCTGAAGGCATTATGCCGTATGCGGATGTCAAGGACCAGTTGTTGCAGTATTTAAAACAGGAAAAAATCAAAGCAGAGCTGGATTCATACCTCGCTGGCCTGGAAAAATCGTCAAAAATAGAAAAATTAATAACGCAATAGTTTTTTTCTTGACCGCCAATAAATGGTTAAGTTATACTAATTATATATTTTCCCGGCTTTTATTTCGGTTCAGGGGATCCCTTGGAATGGGTTCCTGTCCAAGAACACTGTTCTGAAACCCGATCTGAAATCCAGGGACCCGAATAAACATTTTTTTAAGGGAGGTCGTGTTTTGGCAAAAGGAATAGTGAAATGGTTCAGTGATAAGAAGGGGTTTGGATTCATTGAGCAGGAAGAGGGCGGAGACGTATTTGTCCATCACTCAGCCATCATGATGGAAGGGTTTAAAACCTTAGCCGAGGGTGATCGGGTCACGTTTGATGTCGAAAAAGGAAGCCGGGGGCCTGCTGCAAAGAACGTTGTTAAAATTTAGTTTAACAAATTAACCGTTATGAAAGGGCATTTCTCTCACATGTGAGGGAAATGCCCTTTTTTTATGCGGCATCAGCCCGCATTCACGAAAATGAAGTCAGGAGTCAGAATAACAGCGGAGGACCCCTCTCATGAAATCCTGTATTACCGACACGCTCTGTCATGAAGCCATTGCTCTGGCCGAATTCTGGCAAAAACGGGCCAATGAGCTCCTGAGTCCGGAAGAACGCGCTATTCAGGAAATGATGATGCGCCTGTTAAACAGCCCGATGGACAAGGTGATTCTGACCAAAATGATGGATCAGGGATTTCGCTCCGGCAGTTATGGCCGTGTGGCGGACCAGATAAACGATCTGATGCGGACCCATGGCATTCCTAAGTTCTTCAGGGTTTCGGAAAAGCTTCTCATGCGCCTTTTCCTTGGCATTGGAAGGCACGTTCCTGCCATATCGGTTCCCAGAATCATCGAAAAAATGCGTTCGGACAGCAGCCGTTCCATCATTGCCGGAGAAGCCGGGCCGCTTCATCGTCACCTTCAGATGCGCAGCGCCGAAGGCGTTCGCATGAATCTCAATCATCTCGGAGAAGCTGTCCTTGGTGAGGAAGAGGCAGCCGATCGCCTGAAAACATATCTGGAAGATCTCCGGAATCCGGAAATCGAATATATCTCGGTCAAGATTTCAACCATCTATTCCCAGATTTCTTCCCTGGCTTTTGAACATACGGTGGGAATTCTAAAGGAACGTCTGTCCAGTCTTTACCGAACTGCGCAAAGCAACTGTTTCATCCGCCAGAACGGCAGTCCGGACGCCAAAATTCGTGAACCTGGACATGGAAGAATACCGGGATCTGGACATCACGCGTGCGGCGTTTACACAAACCCTTGATGAACCGGAGTTCAAGATGCATGCCGCCGGAATTGTCCTTCAGGCCTATCTGCCGGATTCCTGCGATATCCAGGTCGCGCTGACCGAATGGGCCAAAAAGCGGGTGGCAGACGGCGGCGCCCCCATCAAGATCCGGATCGTTAAAGGCGCCAACATGGAAATGGAGCTGGTTGAGTCCAGCCTGCACAACTGGCCGCTGGCGCCTTACGACAACAAGCTGGATGTGGATGCCAACTACAAGCGCATGGTGGACTATGGCATGATTCCGGAAAACATACAGGCCGTTCATCTGGGAATCGCTTCGCACAACCTGTTTGAGCTGGCCTATGCCGCCAACCTGGCAAAACAAAACGGGGTGAGCGCGAACATGAGCTTTGAGATGCTCGAGGGCATGGCGGACCATGTGCGACGGGCCATTCAGGAGTCCACCGGCGACATGCTGCTGTATGCGCCGGTGGCAACCCGGGATCAGTTTATCAACGCCATCGCCTACCTGATTCGAAGACTCGATGAGAATACGGCGGAAGAAAACTTTCTCCGGCATTCGTTTAACCTGAAAACCGATTCAAAAGCCTGGGATTTTTTGAAAGACCAGTTTGTCAAATCCTATCGCCACCGGGAACTGGCGCCCAAGGCACCCAGGCGTTCCCAGAACCGCCTGACGGAAACATTTACGGGAAAAAGACTTGGTGCAGGCAGTTTTTATTCGGGTGAATTCACCAATGAGGCCGACACGGACTGGGCGCTTGAACCCAGCCGGATCTGGGCCAAAGCCATTCGCGACAAGTGGAAAAAGGTTTCCGACGGCGGCCCGCGCATCATTCCCGTGGTTGCCGGCGGCGGTGAGATTCTAGAAGGACAGGTCTTTTGGGGAATGCCTGGATATTTCACGGATTGGCGAATCCGGAGAAAAGCCCGTGATTGCCCGCTATGCCTTGGCGGATGACAAGGATATTGAGATGGCGGTTTCGGTTGCCAAGGCAGATCCCGACGGCTGGCGGAAAAAGACCCTGGCTGAACGTCATGAAATCCTGTCCCGCGTGGCCGGGGAGCTTCGCATGGCAAGGGCGGATCTGATCGGCGCGGCAGCCGCCAATACGGGAAAGGTGTTTCCAGAAGGGGACGTCGAGGTTTCCGAAGCCATCGACTTTGCGGAATATTACCCGCACTCGGCAAAGGCGTTTTGTGACATGCACCATGTCCGCAGCTCGGGCAAAGGCGTGGGGCTGGTGATTTCACCCTGGAATTTTCCCGTTGCCATTCCCTGCGGCGGAATTCTGGCCGCTCTGTCCGCGGGCAACACCGTCATTTTCAAGCCGGCTTCAGCCGCTGTGCTGGTGGCATGGGAGCTTTGCCAGTGCTTCTGGAAAGCCGGGATATCCAAAAACGTTCTCCAGTTTCTGCCCTGTACGGGATCGACAACCGGCGCCAAACTGACGCACCACCCGGATGTGGATTTTATCATTCTGACCGGCAGCACCGATACCGGGATGCGGATCTTGAAAGAGCGACCCGATGTCTTTCTGGCTGCCGAGACCGGCGGGAAAAATGCCACGATCGTCACGGCCATGAGCGACCGGGATCAGGCCATCAAAAACGTCATTCAGTCGGCATTCGGCCACTGCGGACAGAAATGTTCGGCAACCTCTCTTCTTATCCTTGAAAAAGAAGTCTATGAAGATGCGGTTTTCAAAAAACAACTTGTGGATGCGGCCAGAAGTTTTTCGGTGGGTTCTGCATGGGAATTTGAGAACCGGATGGGTCCCTTGACCCATCCGCCTTCCGGAGATCTGAAATCCGCGCTCACAAAGCTGGAACCCGGCGAGGTCTGGGCGCTGAAGCCCGAAAATGTCGGGCCCAATCCGCACCTGTGGACTCCCGGAATCAAATGGGGCGTCAAACCCGGAAGCCATACTCACCTGACGGAGTTTTTCGGGCCGGTTCTCGGGGTCATGTGCGCAAAAAATCTGGAAGAGGCCATAGAACTGGTCAATCAGACCGGTTACGGGCTGACCTCCGGGATTGAAAGCCTTGATAAACGGGAGCAGGTGCTGTGGAAAAGCCGGATCAAGGCGGGAAACCTTTATATCAACCGGGGAACCACCGGGGCCATTGTGCTGCGCCAGCCTTTCGGCGGCATGAGAAAATCCGCGCTGGGATCGGGAATCAAGGCAGGAGGCCCCAATTATGTGAGTCAGTTCATGAATTTTGAAGAAACCGGCCTTCCGCCGATCGGCGCGATTCAGGAAGACTCTGAAATCCTGCGCCTTTCCCAAAGATGGCGGATCAAGCTGGACGGAAATCATTTCCCCGGCATTGAAGCCGATATGGCAAAAACCATCCGGGCCATTCAGAGCTATCTGTATCGGGCGCAGCAGGATTTCCGGGTTGAAAAGGATTATTTTCATTTAAGGGGGCAGGACAACATTGTCCGGTTTCTTCCGGTGGGCGCCGTTGCGGTCCGCATTCATGGCGATGACTCGCTTTTTGAAACCCTGGCCAGGATTGCGGCCGTGCTGGTTTCGGGCTGCTCGCTGCTTGTCAGCATTCCGCCGGGTCTTGTCAATACCGCCACGGCGTTTCTGGACTCAAAAGAAGGCCAGGCCCTTCTTAAGGATGCCCGCGTGCTTCGCCAGACCGACAGGGACCTGATACAAATGCTTTCAAAAATCCAGCGGATTCGCTATGCCCGTCCGGACCGGGTGCCATCGGCGGTTCTGGCTGCAGCGGCTGAAAAAGGATTTTACATCTCCCGCATGCCGGTTCTGATGGAAGGCAGGATCGAGCTTCTGCAGTATTTACAGGAACAGAGCATCTGCGACAATTATCACCGGTATGGAAACCTGGGGGAGCGGGCCGTGGTTTCTCCGGAATGATTCTGGAATAAAGGATGGTGCCTTTGTACCAAGGTTCCCAGGAACTCATAAGCGTCTGACTGTCCGTCATTCTCTCTCAGTAACAACACTGAGGAAATTTGTTATCACTTTCCAGGAAAATGGGCACGTAAATGACATTGACAGTGTGTACGGCAAGTGCTAACCAAAATAAACCTTAGAAAGTAAGTTCATGGAACAAAAAACCGTTCTGATGGTTGAAGACGACGGGGTTATCGCCTTAATATTGCACGAGATGCTGGTCGGTCTGGGCTACAGCGTAACGGGGCCGGTAGCCACGGGGGAGGCGGCGATCGCTGCCGCGGCTGCCGATTTGCCCGATCTGGTCTTGATGGACATCCAACTGGCCGGAAAAATGGACGGCATCACCGCAGCCGGGCATATCCGCACGGTGGCCGATTTGCCCATCGTTTTTCTGACCGGTCACTCCCAGGACCCTTTGCTCCAACGGGCCAAGACCGCCGCGCCATACGGCTACGTGCTAAAGCCCGTGTCCCAGCGGGAACTGTCGGTCACCATCGAGATGGCTCTTTACAAACACGCGCTTGACCGTCAGCTCAAGGAGCACCAGGATGCCCTGCAACAGGCCCACGACGAATTGGAGCGTCGGGTGCAGGAGCGTACTGCCGATCTGCTCTCGGCAAACGAGCGTTTGCGCCAGGAAATGGATGAACGTCGGCTGGCTGAAAAACAAGTGTCCGAAAGCAAGGCCTCGCTCACAATGGCCATCGACGGGATTTCCGATCCACTCATCATGCTGGATGCAAAGCTCAGGGTAATAAGGCTGAACAAGGCTGCCAAAGACTATTTCGGGTTGGCCGGCTTCCAGGAAACAATCGGCAAACTCTGTTTTGAAGCATTCTATGGAAGGTCACATCCGTGTGAAGGATGCGAGCGATCTTTCTCGGACATTCATGGTTTTTCCGGGGCTTACGAGCGCAAAGGGAGGATGGACCCTGGCAGGATCGAGCAGGTGGTTGTGGACGTGGTATGGGATAAATCGGGAGCCCCCGAGGCGACCATTGTCCGCATCGTTGACATCACGCAGGCCAGAATGATGGACAGGCAGCTCATACAGCATGAGAAACTGGCTTCTCTGGGGCTGCTGCTCGCGGGGATCGCGCATGAGATCAACAATCCCAATAATTTCATCTTCTTTAATATCCCCATTCTGCGTTCCTACCTTCAATTCCTGCTGCCCATCGTGGATGAATACGTTTCGGTACATCCGGAGTTGCAGGCTTTCGGCAGGCCCTATTCTGTTTTCCGGGAAGATTGCTTTAAATTGCTGGACAATATGGCGCACGGTTCCACCCGGATTAACCAGATTGTCGGGAACCTGCGAGAATTCGTGCGCGAGCGGGGCAAGGGAGAAATGCGCCGGATTGATCTGAAGCAGGTCGTGGAAAAAGGAATCTCCATCTGCCTGGGGCGCATCAGAAAAACCGTTAAGACTTTTGAGGTGAATATTCCGGAAGGACTCCCGGACCTGGTTACTGACCCGCTGGCGATAGAGCAGGTTGTGGTGAACATTCTGATCAATGCCGCCCAGGCGATGGACAAAGAAGATTCATGGGTAAGACTGACGATAACCGGGCCAATTGAACCGGATGGCGAGGTGATTGTGGAAGTGAGCGATAACGGTTGCGGCATGGATGCCGATACGCAAAAAAAGATCTTTGACCCCTTCTTTACCACCAAAGCAGTTGGCGTGGGCACCGGCCTAGGCATGTCCATCAGCCACCGGTTGGTGACGGAATTGGGGGGGCGCATCGATGTCCGGAGCCAAACGGGCCAGGGAAGCGTTTTTCAAGTAAGGCTCAAGACAACGCCATCGTAACCCGTTAATAGAAAGGTTGATTTAAAATGCTATCCCGGATTTTGCTGGTGGATGACGAACAGGATTTTCTGGAAAGTCTCGAGAGGGGGCTCTTTGTCAGTGGATTCCGGAACATCCGGGCTGAAAGAGATCCCCGGAAAGCAGCGGTTCTCTTTCAGCAGGGAGAGCCGGTGGATATTGCCCTCATCGATATGACCATGCCAGCAATGACCGGCATCGAGTTGCTGGACATCATCAGAAGCAGCAGCCCCACCACCGAATGCATTATGGTGACGGCTGTCGATGAGGTCAGCCTGGCGGTAAGCTGCCTGAAAAAAGGGGCATTTGACTACCGGGTTAAGCCGCTGGATATGGAAGAGCTCCATGTAGTGATTCTTAAGGCCCTGGAAAGAAAGAATTTTCTGGAAATTCAAAGGATAGGCAAGCAAAAGAAATTTCCCGATCTTGCAAACCCCGGGGCCTTTGGCGCTTTAATCTCCCAGTCGGAAAAAATGCTCCGGATCATGAAGGAAGCCGAACTCCATGCGGCCAGCAAGGTTCCCGTTTTGATCACGGGGGAAACCGGCACTGGCAAGGAACTTCTGGCCAAAGCCATTCATAAGGCCAGCTCCAGGGCCGGCCGCACCTTTACTCCCATCAACATGTCTGCGCTGAGTCCAACCCTGTTTGAATCAGAATTTTACGGCCATACCAAAGGGGCTTTTACCGGCGCCTCCCAAGACCGGAAAGGCTATATTGAGACAACTGCCGGGGGTACGCTGTTTCTGGATGAAATCGGCAGCCTTCCTCTCGATCTGCAGGGAAAGCTGCTCCGGATGCTGCAGGAAGGTGAGTATTTCAAACTGGGAACCAGCAGGCCCCAGGGAGCGGATATTCGCTTTATTGCCGCAACCAATGTCGAGCTTGACAAGCTGCAGGCTCAGGGCTTGTTCCGCAAAGATCTCTTCTACCGTCTGTGCGGCGCCTGGCTGGATTTGCCACCTTTGAGAGACAGAAAGTCAGACATCCCCATTTTGGTGGAAGCCTTTTTGCGGGAGCATGGTGAGTGCCACGGCGGCAGAGACCTTGAAGAACCGGTCTGGACACTGCTCAGCGCGTATGACTATCCGGGAAACGTCAGAGAGCTGAAATCAATTGTTCTGCACGCGGCAAACCTGGCCGGAGGGGAGCCCATCTCGGTCCATCACCTGCCCGCTTATGTAACTGCCGCGTTATCAACGAACCATCGGTCTGCAGCGCTGTTTTCCAGTGAGTCTATTGTTCCGCTGGCCGCCATGGAAAAGGACCATATTCTCAAAGCCTACCGATACACCGGCGGCAACAAATTGCAGACCGCACGATTGCTGGAGATCGGGCTCAACACCCTCCGACGCAAACTGCTGTCTTACGGCATGGAATAGGCATGCCATAACGCCACAACAGTTCCAAAATGGCATACCGACCTGGATTGAGGAATCATAAGGGTCTTTGTCAATAGCTATTCCAAAATGGCCTGCACGCACCCTCACACCCCACATCTATAGCCTTTAGACCCCTCCGGGTTAAAGCACATAATTCATTATTCATCCATTTTCCGGCTTATTTGGCATACTCTTTGCTATCATAATTCTGCAACGATCGTTGGCGATGATAGATTCGGGATGCATTTTCAGGTTGGAATCCCTTACGTGTTTGCAGCCAATGGGTCGTGAATAAAAACATTCCAGATTCAGTCCGGATGGAATTCCGGCCTGTCCGGGCCGGGAATCTTGCCTTATAAAGGAGCATAAGATGAACATTTTGGTTGTGGATGATGAACCTGCGATGGCCGAGTCCATCAGGATCGGACTGGAAAGCATGGGGCACAGGGCCTTTGAGGCACTCAGCGCCCAACAGGCCCTGGACTTGCTCTACCATGGGGGCCACCGTATCGACCTGATCGCAACGGACTATCTCATGCCAGCGATGAACGGGATCGATCTGCTGAAGGCGGTTCGCAGAAGCCACCCAACCTTGCCGGTCATGATATTGACCGCCTATGCGGAGACGAACCTGGTCATCGAAGCGCTGAAAAATCGATGTGACAGCTTTATAGAAAAGCCTTTCAGCCTGGATCAACTCGTTGCCGAAATCGAAAGAATCAATCGCCGTAAAACCTATGACGGAAGTGAAAAACATCATTGCGAAAACCCCGATGCAACATCTTAACCGGACAATAAGGAAATCTTGATTGATGAAACTATTTAAATCCAATGCGCTTTCCTGGACTTCTTTTGAATCCCTGAAGCAACTTTCGGATGTTTGCGCCCAGCGTGTTCAGGCCCTGCAGCGTGTTTCCATTTCGATGATATCGTTCCTTAAAGAAGTTCCGATGAATATTACAGAAATGGATGCGGAAGACTTTAATGCCCGATTGGACCGGATTACAGCGGACATTCTGGAAGAGGGAACCGGCGCTGTTGCGGAACGTGCCATATCGGACCATACACCGTTTATTTTTCGCTTTATCGGACATCAAAAAGAGAATATTCGAGAGAAGGAAGCCGAGTACAAAAACATTATCGAGTTTCTGAGAAACGGCATGACCGACCTGATCGGTGATACGCAGCGCTTCAATTCCCGCATCTGTGATCAAAACGTAAAAATGGTGGCCATCACCCAGCTTGATGATATTCGAAAAATTAAGGAAGCCCTGAAAGCCGAAGTTGCCGAGATGAATCAAATCATTCAGGAAAAGCGAGCCAGCGACAACCAGCGGATCGAAGCCCTGTCCGAAGAGGTTGCCGTGCTGCGGGCCAGCCTTGAGGAGGTAAAGGACGCCTCTTTAATCGACGCCCTGACCGGGGCGTATAACCGAAAGGCCTTCAATACGCGAATAAAATGGGTGATAAAAAGAAACAAGATCGTCTGTAGCCCGACATCCCTGATGATGTGTGATCTGGACAATTTTAAACAGATCAACGACACTTACGGCCATATTGTGGGGGATCGCGTACTGAAATGCTTTGTTCAGGAATGTAAAGCCATGTTTCGAAGCGACGATTCGATCGTTCGTTACGGGGGCGAGGAGTTTGCGATTCTCCTTTCGGGAATCAGTCTCGGGGGAGCTTTGAATAAGGCACAGTCATTCTGCAGATTGTTATCCCTCAAACAGTTCATTGCGGATCCGCAAATGCCGGATGTACGGATTAGTTTTACCGTCAGCATCGGGGTCAGCGAGCTTCGAAGAGAAGACACAGCGGATGCATTTATCGATCGTGCGGACAAGGCCCTGTACCAGGCCAAACGGACCGGCAAGAATCGCGCTGTCGGCGAAATTGAAAATTGAAGAGGTCATGATCAACCTGATTCAACGGGATGACAAGCTGGGTTTTGAAATCAACCTGAAAGGGGCCAGAGACGCAGGACTCAAGATCAGCTCCCGATTATTGAAGCTGGCAAACGCCATACAGGAGTAAATGGTTCAATGAATTCCATTCGAAATGCTTCCATACGCGATGAAATCGGCGAATTGATCGACGGCTTTAACGCCATGATTGAAACGATTCAGGCCTGGGATCAGGCCCTTCGGCATCATGGCGAGAATCTGGAGCAGGAGATGGCAAATCGGACCGAGGATCTGGTGGTGTTAAACGATACGCTGACCCGAACCGTGGCGGATCTGCGGGTGGCCATGGAGGCTTCGCAGGCCGCAAACCTGGCCAAATCCCAGTTTCTGGCCAACATGAGCCATGAAATTCGAACGCCCATGAACGGAGTGCTCGGCATGGCCGAATTGCTGCTGGCCACGGATCTCAATGAAAAACAGCGCCATCTTGCTGAAACGGTGCTTCAATCCGGCACATCGCTTCTGAACGTGCTGAATGACATCCTGGATTACTCAAAAATCGAGGCAGGCAAGACTGGAACTCGCGAGCATCGATTTTGACCTGCGCGAGTGCGTTGAAGATGTCATGCAAATTTTCGCAGACAGTGCCCATCAGAAGAGCATCGAACTGGCGTGCCAGATTTCCGACGATGTTCCCCGCGCCTTGCAAGGCGATTCCGGACGACTGCGCCAGATCCTGACGAACATTGTCGGCAATGCCATCAAGTTCACGGAACGCGGAGAAGTTTTCGTCCGTGTGACCGCCTTCGATCATGGACTCCTGCGCTTTGAAATCCGTGATACGGGGATAGGCATCGCGCCGGAAATTCAGGAGCATATCTTTGATGCTTTCTCACAGGCAGATGGGACCACAACACGCAGATATGGCGGCACGGGACTCGGTCTGGCCATCAGCAAACAACTGGTCGAGATGATGGGCGGAGAAATCGCGGTAATAAGCGCGCCAGGCAGCGGCAGCACGTTCCGTTTCACGCTGCGCATGAAGATCCCTGCACAGCAGCAGCAGCCGGCAATGGCTCGCCATACCGACCTCCGGAATGCACGTGTTCTGGTTGTCGATGACAATGCGACCAATCGCGACATTCTGAACCAGCAGGTTCTGTCCTGGGGCATGCGCAATGCGTGCGCTGAAAATGCCCAGGATGCCCTGAAGATGCTCAGGGAGAAGACCGCAGCGGGAGACCCTTATGAGCTGGCGATACTGGACATGATGATGCCCGGGATGAACGGTCTTGAACTGGCCCGGGCCATCCAGGCCGATCCCGCCATTGCCGCCCTGCCTATCGTCATGCTGACATCTCTCAGCGATGACTGTGACTCGGAATCACTGCGCAAGGACGGCATTTCCGCCTATCTGACGAAGCCGGTACGGCAGTCCCAGCTCTACAATTGCATTGCCTCGGTAACCCGGACGGCACCGGTCGAAGTCTCTTCGAAGGGCGCTGAAAATAATGACTTCGGGAACTCCCAGGCCTTTCACGGGACGCGGGTACTCCTTGCCGAGGACAATGCGGTAAACCAGGAGGTTGCGCGGGAGATGCTGATAAGTCTTGGGTGCCATGTCGAAGTGGTGTCCACTGGGCAAGAAGCGCTCGATGCGCTCTCAATCACTTCGTTTGACCTCGTTCTCATGGATTGCCAGATGCCGGTGCTGGACGGCTATTCAGCCACTTCGGATCATCCGGGAAAAAGAGGCGCAGGAATGCAAAGGATCTGCCTCTACAACGACAAGGAATCCACCGAACTCCCATCATCGCGCTGACTGCCCACGCGATGCAGGGAGACCGGGAGCGCTGTCTTAGCTGCCGGGATGGATGATTATCTGAGCAAGCCTTTCAACCTGGATGGGTTGTCGACGGTACTGAAACGCTGGCTGCCGTTGAAATCGATGACCGATTTGTCCATAACCGACGAAACCGGGCAGGACGCTGCCCGGAAAGAGCCGGAAAACCGGGATGCGGCGCGCGCCTTCTCATCCCGTCATCGAACGCTTGGGGGACCGGACGCGTCGGAAGGGGGATTTCTCGATCGGCTCTTTCTACTGGAATCCATTGATCGACAGGCATGGGAGAGTCTAAGAGCCATAAAGAGCGATGGGCAACCCAGCCTGCTTCAGAAGATGATACGGCGCTATCTGGAAAATACCCCTGTTCTCATGGAGACACTTTGCCAGGCCATAACCTCGGGTGATGCTGCTTCGATGAAAGCGGCTGCCCACAGCCTCTTATCCGCCAACGGGTTCCTTGGTGCGAAAAGGCTCATAGAACTGTGTAAAGAATTGCAGAACCTGGGTGAAACAGGCGCCGTGGAAGAGGCTGTCCCGCTGCTGCCGGTGCTGGAAGCGGAATATGAGAAGGTTCGAGAAGCTTTCTTTGAGGAATTAAATGGCTGAGAAACATGACGGTAAATGGGTAATAGAAAACAACGATTGACTCCGTCTGTCTTGAAATATCTTGTCATCTTTTTCAGTTTTACTTCATTATTACTCAAGTTCTCTGAAAAGATCCCGATATGCTTAATGTATAGATAGTTATTAACCACTTAGGCATCGAGGAGCCAAATATACTATTCGACCTGCTCAAAGGTGAGTTTATAAAGGGAAAAGGATGTAATTGAATGAACCGGAAAATACCTTTTGTAAAGTATACGTCATATGGGAATAATTTTGTCATTGTCGATGAAACAGAAACGCAGGTGTTTTCTGAGAATGAAAAAGTCCGTTTTGCCGGCCTTGCTACCAACATCTATTTCGGAGTTGGTTCTGACAATTTTCTTGTGATACAGCGCTGCAGCAAAGATGTCTTCGTTAAAATTAACCAGGCCCGCAGGTATTGGTCCGAGACACCGGAATCCATTGAAGCGGATTTTGTTTTCAGAATGTTTGAGCCGGATGGAACAGAGGCACTTTCCTGCGGTAACGGGTTAATGTGCATTGCCGGCTATCTGTTTCGCAGATATCATATGCAGCGTATCAGAATCGTAACGGAAATACCCACTGCTACCCCAAAAGTAGTGACAATCGGCACTGAATCCGGAGACAACACCAGTTGGGCCAACCTCGGCCATCCCAGGAAAATACCCCTCGACATGTTCAAGCCGCCGGTGTCGAAACCGTATGATGATGTAATCCATTCCTTGGATGACCTTACAATCACATTTCGCTCCCATGAGTTACAACTTCCTGATGATGCAATCCATTCCCTGGATGAGATTGCCATCACATTTCGCTCCCATGATTTGCAGCCTTTTTCCGACAAAACCAATCTGGTTTTAAAGGCCTATCTGGTGTTTACCGGTGAGCCCCATCTGGTTGTTTTTCCGGGAAGGGAGGGTGTTCTCGAAAGGTTTGAACAGGTTCTGTTTGCCGCATCACCTTATAATACGCCGTCAGGGAAAAATGTTGAGAGAAGAATAAATTACGGTATATGGCTGGTGGATCAGATAGGATCGAGTATTAACAGCAAGCACCTAAACATTTTTCCGGCAGGTATGAATGTTAATTTTGCAAGGCAGGTATCGAACAACAGTTCCAACACTCTAGAATACCGGTGTTTTGAAAGAGGAATCAACCGGGAAACGCTGGCATGCGGGACCGGTGCGCTTGCAGTCTCTTATATTTCCAGGCGTTTGAATTTGATTCAGTCCCAGAAAAATACGGTGTTGCCCTATCGGTGCAGGCTGTATGATTCCGATGCCCAGATTCATGTAAAGGAAGATGAAAACGGCTGCCAGATTCATGGATATCCCGTCATGTTGTTTGAAGGCGAGTTTGAGTTCAAAGAATCATAAATCTTTGTTAACGACAGGCAAATTATGACCCTCAAAACAGGTATAAATAATCCGGAACAGTATTTAATGAGCTGGGGAAATGCATTGCACGCTAAACCCAACATGTCGATATTACATCAGGTATTGGATTCTGTAAGATTGAAGATATTTCTCAGCGCTGCAGCGCTTTTGTTAACCGCGCTGGTATTTAATGCTCTGTTTAATTTTGCAACACTGGATAGATTGTATACCGAATCTGCTGCACTTAGCTTTCATGTCGTTGGAGAAGATCTCCGGCAGGATATTCAGCGTTCTGTCAATTCAGGACAAAACATGCAGCAACTCAAAGAGATCAATGAAAAACTGACAACGGCAAAACAACGGATAGAATCGTTTTATTTGAAATCAGACACCCGCATAGACTCTTATGTTGTCTCATTTGCAGATTTCGGCACAGCGGTTTCCATTTGTCTTCCGAACGGTCAATTGCTTCACAGTACAGAGGGCAAACTGGTAAATACAAAGGCCCCTGTTCCAATTGAAGATCCGGATAAGATTAAAAAAGATAAACAGGCATATTTGGGAAAAAGCACCGTCAGAAAGCATCACGGGAAATATTTTTTACAATTCCCTGTTCGGGATATCCAAAGCAAATGGGCGGCAACCGTGATCATCTCCTTTAATAACGACATATCCGAGGGGGTGCTCAAAGGGGATTATAAAAAACAGTTTCAGTCAGGTATTGTCCTGCTTTTGGCGGGTATCGGGCTGCTTGTTTTATTTCTGAATGGAGTTATTTTCAGGGGTCTCAACAGCCGAGAGCTTCCAAAGAAAAAAATCACGGTTGTCATGTTTCTTGTTATGGCTCCGATACTTGTAATTTTTTCCGGCTTGAATACTTATCATTCCGCGAAACAATATCTGGATATCTGCCGGAATAAAGCCCAGATGACATTGGCGCTTGCTAAAGAAGATATTGAATCTTATTTGGTCCAGGGCCTGACACTTGAAGAAGCGGCAAAAGAAGCCGGGAAATTACCCGAACTGCTGAACCCATACCCGGTCCTTGATGCGTTGACACTTCTGGATGATAGGGACGGCCTTGTTCTTGAAAATCGAAATGATCGGATGGAAATGCATTCTGCCGCATACCTTCGAATGGCTGATTTTCTTTTTTCGAAATTATCTTTTTCACATCAAACCCAACAGACTGAGATTTGTACAGAATCAACCAAATCGGCATCAGGATCCGTCATGATCCGGATTTCAAAGGATCAAGCAGTCCGGGAAGCGCTCAATATGATTCTAAATGCCCTCACAGTGGT
>CAVPHN010000002.1:7500-64635 GCA_963704205.1 uncultured delta proteobacterium | reverse complement strand
TCTTCGCCCTGGGGCCGCTCCAGGTCCGCTGGTACGGGCTGATGTACGTGCTCGGCTTCCTCGCCGCCTACCAGCTGGTATCCCTGCAGGCCCGGCAGTTCGGCTGCGAGCGCCTGCGGCAGCGGCTCGACAACCTCAACCTGGCCCTGATCATCGGAGTGGTGCTTGGCGGCCGGCTGGGGTACGTGCTCTTCTACAACCCGGCGTACTACCTGGCCCACCCGCTGGAGATCCCGGCCACCTGGTCGGGCGGCATGAGTTTTCATGGCGGTTGCCTGGGAGCGCTTGTGGCCGGTCTTCTCTACTGCCGCCGCGCCGGTTTCGATTTCTGGCAGACTGCCGACCTCTATGTGGTGACCGCGCCGGTCGGCCTGTTCTTCGGCCGGCTGGGCAATTTCATCAACGGTGAACTGTACGGCCGGGCGACCACCGTCCCCTGGGGCATGGTCTTTCCCGACGGCGGCCCCCTGCCCCGCCATCCCTCCCAGCTCTACGAGGCCGGGCTCGAGGGGATCTTGCTCTTCCTCATTCTCTGGCCGCTCAGGCGCCTGCCCTGGATCCGGCCCGCCCTCCGCCGATGGCCGCACGGGACCCTGCTCGCCCTGTTTCTCGGCCTCTACGGCCTGTTCCGCTTCGTCGTGGAGTTCTTCCGCGAGCCCGACAGCCAACTCGGCTTGCTCTTCCTGCACCTCTCCATGGGCCAGTTGCTCTGCTTGGTGATGCTGACCGTGGCCGCACTGCTCTGGCACCAACGAAAAGCGGCGCTGGCCCGGACCCTATCCGGACAACAGTGCCGCTCCGCCCCGAGGCGTTGACCCGATCCCGGGCCGCGGGTCACTGAATCTTTTCGGCCAGTTCCTTGCCGGGGCGGAAGCGGACCACCCGGCGCGAGGGAATCGGCACGGTCTCGCCGGTTTTCGGGTTCCGGCCGGTGCGCGGGGCGCGGTCCACCACCGAGAAACTGCCAAAGCCGACCAGGGTCACCCGCTGCCCCTCCTTCATTGCCGCCTCCAGGGCGGACAGCAGACCGTTCAGCCCCATCTCGGCGGTGACTCTGCTGATCTGGGCCGACTGGGCGATGGATTTGATGAGATCGTTCTTGTTCATGGGGTTCCCCTCGTTCCTTACTGGTGATTGTCGTGACGGGCCTGAGGTCCGCAGGCGTCGTATGCTTATCGTGTGCAAGGGGAAAAGACAACTGGGGGAATCACCTAGAGCGGACTAGGCAAATCTGCCTAGTGACGAAAATTTTTCTCGTTAAACAGAAAGGTTAAGCTTCAGGGCACGGGTCACGGCCCAGGATAAAGATCAAGTAAGTTTCTCAGTACCAACAACGAGGAAACCGTTGCGCACCACGTGATGCACCAACTCGACGGTGTTTCGCAGACCGAATTTCCGCACCAGGTTGGCCCGGTGGTGATCGATGGTGCGTGGACTCAGGTCGAGCAACTCGGCGATCTGCCGGCTCGAATACCCCTGCACGACCAGGCGGAGCACCTCCTTTTCCCGGTCGCTGAGCACCACCAGCGGCAGCCGGCTCCGGTCCCGCAAGGCGGCCAGACCGTCACGCCGGATCTCCGGGGCCATCCTGATGCATTACATCGATATGGCTTCATAGACATTCTCCATGGAAAAGTCTGTGTGCACCTTGAAACAGAACCCCAAAGCTGTCGAACGTGAGCAGGTTGCATTCCCTTGCGGTATTTCGGTATTGAAAAGGCATTCTTATGATGATGTCCATGCGGTTTCTTCAACAGTGGGTTTGGCTTCGGCCTATCCCGGTAACGCCGAAGGTCAGCGAATAGGTGATGTTACAGGCGCCAAACTTTAAAGTGGCTTTGTCTCCGGTTATCCGCGTGTAGGTTGTAACCGACAGCCACTGGTTAGCGGTGAACCATTGCGGAGCTGCGGCAAGCGCGCTTATAAACGATGGCAAATCAGCAGGATAAACACCGTTGCTAATGTGATATATATCCAGATGTTTCTTGATTTCTCCCGCGACTCTGCCCGTTATCAGCGGCATCATCTCGCTGCGGCGTACGGCCAGTACCCTGTCATTGAATTCGCCGGAGGCGGTGGTGACAAAAGCGGGGCCTGTGACGTTGCCAGCTTCCAGATAATCCGCTGCGTTGTTGCTTCGCCGGCTCTGGCCGGAAAAGGACGGACCGGGGGCGATGATGACCGCTACCACATCTGTCTGGCCGTCAAGAGATAAAGAGCCAGGGATTGAACTGTTGACGATGCCTGCAGGATTATTGCGAAACACATTGCTCAAGGCATACCAAAATTGCTGGTCGATTCCGGAATCATGATCTGAAAGCAAAAAGCTACTGCCAGAGGGCAGCGTGATGGACCGAGGTAACCGTCCAATAGCATTGGGACCGCAAGGCGAGTCAGGCAAGCCGTCATTATTTGTGTCAGGGCATATCAGGTGGCCCGGCCCGGCGGGATCAGTCAGAGGGTAGTTGTCGGCATACGTTACCGCATAGCTGATCAGCGCATCTTTTGCCTTTACCAGGGCAGAAACAGCGGCGGCATTCTGTCGCATCTGCGAGCCTTTGTAGTTAATGGCTTTGAGCAGAACAGTCATAGCGATGATCACAACAATCACGATCAGGATCAGCAGGGCAGCCCCGCTTTGGGAGGAAACAGGAAGCGTTCGAAGCGGTTTCATGGTGTGGGCTGGCTGACGGTTGTGCCGGTTGCCCGGCCGCGGGGGGCGGGCTCATAGGGCTCACGCACTATTCCGGTTGTTGCATCAAGGGTCTGGCCGGGGCGAAGCGAAACGGCTTTGTTACTTCCGGGCACCGTAATGAAGATGGTTCCACCCGAGAGCATCTTGTTGATGCTGACGTTTGCAGGAAGACTGTCACGGGTGTAAGCAATGCCGTTCAGCCAGATCGTATACCCGCTGCTGCTCTGCGTGACCATGCCGTTCAGAACGTAGTCGTCTGGAGCAGCGGCGGATGGAACTCTGTCGGTCTTCTTTTGCATTGAGACTGCGGATGGGGGCTGACGACGCAGAACTTCCAGTGATTCCCGCTGCTCCGGCGTCAGAAAAAGACGGCCCAGAGTTTCCGCAGCAGCAAAACCGGGAAAGAACAGGCTGATTCCTGCCAGACAGGTCAGCATAATTCCGGTGCGGGCGTTCATTTTAGTGTTTGTCATGACCGCTCACCGGGTCTTTGAGCTGTCGATGTCGCAGCCGGCTGAAATGTGAGCCAGAGAACCTGGCAGGAAGCGCTCAGGTTTTCGGTCAATTCGGCTTTGCCGGCTGTCAGTGTCGAACCGGTGCGGCGGATCGAGCAGGCTTCCACCACAAACAAGCCTATGTGTTGTTTCAGCTCATTAAGAAATATGCCAAGATCTTCTTCATGCAGCAACGGCAGCGTAATTTTTATCCGGCTTGCCTTCATGTTGAGGCCGGTAGCCGCATCTGCCGGAGTGCTTTCGAGTCCCGGCACCTTAGGTTTTTCAATAGCAGGTCTCTGCGGTTCGATTTCGATCTGAACCGGAAAAAGCTTGTGTCGTTCACGGGTCTGATTGACTGCTTCTATTAAAGCCAGGCGGTTTTCCTCGCCGATCAATTCGGCTTCGATTTTCCGGTACTGGTTGATGTTGCGCTCAATGGTTTTTTTCTCGTCTTCAACCTGCTGAAGAACTGTAGCACGGGTTTCCCGGTCTGTCCGGGCAGTCTGAAGCGCCGAATGCTGGCTGTTCCGGAAATATATCGGGCCTGCAGTCAAAAAAGCGCCGCACAGCGCGGCAATCGCAAGCAAGATTGCCGGTGTCTTGAGAAGGGCCCGGTCCTGTCTGGGAACTGAAAAATTGATCGTCATGGCGTCGGCCGATAATCTATTTTAAGGGAAAATTCCGCCTGAATGGGCAGGCCGTCCAGGCTGGCCTTCGTGGCTGTCTGCGCTCCGGTTTCCATGGGCATTGTGAGCGCGGATGCCTGAAGACCCCGGGTCTTTTCAAGCGCCGTGATAAAACGGGAAATGCTGTCGTGGGCGTTTCGATAGCCGGTAAATGGATCAATTGTGCCATGCAGCACGGCGGTGACAGCCAGTTTTCCATCCAGTATGGCTGTCATGAGACGCGTTGCGGCCTGTTGATCTCTGGCGCCAAATCCCGGCAAGGCGCTTGAGGTTGAAGCCGTTTTCAGATCAGGGGTGGACTCCTGCCAGTCGAAAGTCTTCAACTGGATTTCCTGGCAGCACGCCAGCGACTGGCTGACCAGCGTCATCATGTCCATTGGCGAAAAAGACTGGCTCTGGATGGCATCGACGGTTTCTACAACATTTTTCATATCTTCGGCAGGGATGGGGGTAGATGGGAAATTCTGGCGAAGCGTCTGGTATTGTTGATCGAGCCAGTTTGATTCATTGTTCAGCCGCTGGGTCTGGGCCAGATCTTTGATTCCGGTAATCAGGGGGTGAATTCCCGCCGCAAGACCGAAGAAGACAATGAACATTCCGGAATAGTTCAATATTTTACGAATTCGGGCAATGTCGTGATAGCGTACAACGGCTTTGGAACCATAGGGATTGGACAGACCCTTGGTGCGCAGCGCATGGATCAGGCAGATTGCCGTTGCGCCGATTGCATCGTCAGGAATATCGATATCTGAATCGCCGGCAATGGACTCGGTCTCGTGGCAGTGGAAGCGCAGCAGATTTCCGCTTGCGTAGCTGTTTCTGTTCCAATCACCGCACCCTTCAGCCGATGTGAGAAAATGGACTTCCATTGGCTGGTCGTGCGGAATCAGTTTGAGTCGTTCCAGATACTGGCGGGTGTGACGAGATTCGGTCATGACGGCTTCCGTCAAGTTGCCGACTGCATTGTCGGACAATGTCAGAAGACGGCTGAAATTAAGGCGGCAATTCTGGAAGTATGTCAGCCGAAGGCGGTTTGGCTGATGCGTGGTAACCAGGAGCAGATGGGGAACCTGTTCCAGTTGCATGTGACTTGCCAGAAACTCCATAAGGATCGCTGAGGAACTGATGCCTTTCAGGGGAATTCTGTTTTCGATGATGCAGTTGATCCAGGGCGAAAGCCGTTCATTGTTGGTCAGGGCGCTGAAGAGCACCTTGTCGTCCCGTCGCCCCTGGGATTCGCGTCCCTGAAACAGAGCGCAGCGATATTCGGCAGTGCGAAATAACTGGGAGAGCTTCCGTTGATAGAGAAGCCGCCGGTCCCTGCCAAGAGCATGGGGAACGGTTTCGTTTCGAAAATCTTCTTCAGCCAGGTCGGCAACCAGATAAAGGGGAATGTCGGGAGAATCGTCCAGATAGCGTCCGAATTCGGCAACACCTTGTTCATGGATGCCGAATACCCCGGATGGCGACAACACCTTCCGGGACCAGTCATATACGCTCAGATCGTGTGAAGTGAGCAGGAGAAATCTCAGGGCGTTCGAATTGCGAAAAAAGGGCATCCTGGTTCGCTTATATTTTGATTTTAGTGATCATGTCGTAAATGGGGTCCAAGATCGAGAGCATGACCCAGCCGAGGATAGTGCCGAGAATAAGGGTCATGATCGGCTCGATCAATGCCTGAACTTTGCCGATGGTATTTCGGATGTCCCGGTCGTAAAAATAGCTGACATTCAGCAGTGCCTGGTCCAGCGCCCCGGTGGTTTCACCGATTTTCAGCATGCGAATCACCAAAGGGGGAAAGAGGCCGGTGTTTTCAAAACCGAAGGCGATTCCGGACCCTTCCCGGATGTCTTTTCCCGCGCGTTGCAGCGCCTCCTTGATAACTTCGTTAGCGACAATTCCTTCGGAAATTTCCAGGCATTGCAGAATCGGAATGCCGGCAGCATACATCATGGCGAAAAAATAGGAAAGACGGGACAGGAGAATTTTTTTCAGGGCCGGTCCGATCAACCATATTTTCAACTTCCAATCATCCAGCATGAAACGGAAACCGGAGCTTGCCGCGATCAGTACTTTGATACTGGAAAAAACTGCAATGGGCAGAACCAGCAGCAGGTACCAGTAATGGACACAAAAATTCGAAACCGCTATCAGGGCGCGCGTGTGAAAGGGCAGCTTCCCGCCCATCTCCTTGATAAAAGTAACGAGCTGGGGAACAAGGTAGATCATCAGAAACAACGTGACGCTGAGAACAACGCTACCAACAAAAACAGGGAACAGCAATAATTTTTTGTTGGTTGCGGACAGTTCATCCTGCCATTTGAGGGTTTTGCTGAGGGCATCAAAGACCTCGGCCATTTCGCCGGTGGTTTCACCGGCCCTGATCAGATTGACAAACAGCGTATTGAAAATCTGCGGGTGTTCGTCCATGGCGGCGGAAAGCGTTTTGCCGCCTTCCACGTCGTTGATCAGGGTGGCGATAACATCCCGGAAGCGGGGATGCTCAATGCTGTCGCGCAGGTCGGCCAGGCCATCCAGAATGCGGACATTGGCGCGGGTGAGCTGCTCCATGTGAAAACAGAAATTGATCAAATCGATTCGCTTCACTTTTCGCGAACCGAACAGGGGCTGGACCTGTTTTTGAATCCGGCAGGTGATCATGTCGAGCCCCATATGGCTCAGGCGTGACTCCAGATCGGAGATGTTGGCGGCATCCAGGCTGCCGCTTCTTGTCTTTCCCTGGCTGGAGACGGCCTTGTATTGAAAAAGAGGCATATGGGAATTCAGGCAAGTGCGTTAGGGGTTGATACGGCCGGTAAGGTCCACCACCCGGGTAATTTCTTCCAGAGACGTGGTGCCGTCCAGCACCCGGCGGCAGGCGTCATCGGCAAGGGGGCTGAACCCTTCGGTCAGTGCCTTGTTCAGCAGCTCACGGGTGCTGACGCGGTCGGGCGATCAAGTCTTCCATTTCAGGGCTGATTTTCAACAGCTCTATTACGATGGTCCGTCCTCTGTAGCCTATATGTTCGCAAGCCTTGCACCCGGCTGGCTGGTAAAGGGTGATTTCCTGCAGGCCCGGGTCCAGAGCAAGCAGCTTTCGTTCCAGGTCGCCGGCCAGATACGGGTGTTTGCAATGCGGGCACAGACAACGGACGAGTCTCTGGGCAACGATTCCGATAATGTTACCGGCCATGATATCCGGCAGCACACCGATATCCAGCAGGCGGGGTATGGCGCCGACTGCGGAGTTGGTGTGCAGCGTGGAAAATACCTGATGACCGGTCATGGCGGCTCGAAAAGCCATTTCCGCGGTTTCATGGTCACGAATTTCGCCGACCAGGATGATATCCGGGTCCTGCCGCATCATGGAACGAATTCCATCGGCAAAACCCATTTTTGCGGATTCGTTGATGGAAGTCTGGCGAATGAGGGACATGGGATACTCCACCGGGTCTTCCATGGTCATGATGTTGACCGCTTCGGTATTGACGTGGCTGAGCAACGAATAGAGGGTAGTCGTCTTGCCGCTCCCGGTCGGTCCGGTCACCAGAAGAATCCCTTCGGGCCGGGCGATCATGAGCTTGAGCAGGTTGAGATTGCTGTCGGTCAGTCCTAACCTGTCCAGGGGAACAATGCCTTTCTGGCGATCGAGAATCCGAAGGACGATATTCTCGCCATGCATCGTGGGCTGTGCTGCAACCCGGAAATCAATCTGCCGGCCGATCAGGGAAAGTGAAAGACGACCGTCCTGGGGTGCCCGGGATTCAGCGATATTCATGTGGCTGATGACCTTCAGGCGCACTACCATGGCGGGCCAGTAAGTATTGTGAAGGCTGCGGACCTGGCGAAGTACACCGTCGATCCGGTATCGAATCCTGAGAAATCCGGCCTCGGGTTCAAAATGGATGTCCGATGCTCTGCGTTGTACCGCATCCGCCAGCAGGGCATTGATGAGGCGGACCATGGGGTGGCTGTACTCATCGTTTCCGATTTGCAGGCTTGAGTAGTCGATTTCACCGGTCTCGATTTCGCGCAGGATGCCATCGATGGAAAGATCAAAGCCGTAAAACAGCTCGATGGCCTGAAGAATGTCCCCTTCGCTTCCGAGCATCGGCGTGACCTGTACCGTTCCGCCGTGAAGGGATCGAATCTGGTCCAGCGCTACGACGTTAAAGGTATCGGCCATGGCCAGAACAAGTTCATTTGTGGTTTTGTCAAAGGAAAGGGGCAAAAGATTGTGGCGTCTGGCCAAGTCCTGGGGCACCATTTTGAGCGTATCGGCATCGATGATGGTCAGAGCAAGGTCAACGCAACTCTGGCCTGTGTTTTCGCTGAGGACATCACGAACAACCGCATCCGTGACAAATCCCATTTCTACCAGAATCTTTCCGATCGGCTTGTTAATCTGTTTCTGCTCCAGAAGACCGATGCGCAACTGGTCCTCGGAGATGAGTCCCCGTTCGATCAATACCTTTCCAAGGGGTTTGTTGATTTGCTTCTGGGTCTGAAGGCCAACTTTCAGCTGATCCGCGGAGATAAGCCCTTTTTCGACCAGTACCGTCCCCAAATGTTTCTTGTTTGTGGCTGGTTCGTTCATGGTGTCACTGTGGCCGTAAGGGTTTGTAGTCTGTCTTCGAGACTTTCCCTGTCAAAATTCGCCGGACGGCCAAATGACAGGTCCAGGGCTTTTCGGTAGAAATCAGATGCCAGGCGGTACTGATTGAGGTGGTCCAGGCTGACGGCCAGATTGAAGGCATAATCGGGGTTGGCCGGGTTAAGCTGATAGGCGTGGAAAAACGCCTGCTGGGCTTCCGGCCAGCGCGATTGTATCAGATAGATATTGCCGAGGGCAAAATGCAGATAATCGGCGTTGGGTTGCTGGCTAAGAAACGATTTGATCCGGCTCTCGCTCTCGATCGGGTTGACACCGCCGGTCAGCCCGATCATCCCGGCCTGTGCCATGGCATCTTTGGGATCCAGGGCCAGCAGTCGTTTATAATATCCGCCGGCTTCTTCGGAATTATAATTCTTTACGGCAATGGCGGCAAGTCCCAGAAGCGCGTCACGATTGGTGGCATCGCTTTGCAGCACTTTTTGATACTCCTGGCGGGCCGAGACAAAATCGTTTCGCATAAACGACTGATAGGCGATGTCGATTTGTGAGACGGATCGTTCTGGCTGCCTGGATTGGGTGATTCTTATCGGATCCTTGCCGGATAAGGAGAAAAACTGTGGGTCCACAGTCTCATCGTCACTGTTTTTGGTTGTTTGACGAAATGTGGCTGTTTTTGCCGGCCTGGACGTGCGTTGGTGTACAGGCTTTCCCTCTGGGTTGATGTAAGGTGAAGTTTTTCTAACACCAGCTGCCGGCAAATCACGGGTCTTTGACTCGGCGGGAGGGGCAGCGGTGGCATCTTCTGCGATGGTTTTTATAGCGCCGGTGAACGTTATCCTCGAGGAAACGGGCAAGGTCTGTTCTTTGGTATCTAAGGGCAGTGCTTTGGGTGCGGAAAGTATCTCGTCCTCTTTTGAAGCAGTCGAAGTTATTGCCGCAGAAACGGGCGTGTTATCCGGTGCAGTATTCGTCGGCATCGAGGCTTGAGCCAGAGGTTTTTCGGCTGGACCGGCCAAGGGTATCAAAGACGGAACCGGGATATTGCTGGTAAAAATGGCAGGGCGCGTATATTCTTTCCAGAAGCGGTATCCCTGGATTGCGGATACCAGGACGACCACTACGGCGGCAACTGCCCAGAACAGGGGTTTTCTTTTGGAGCGGACTGGCTGTTTGGCGGCAAAAACGTTTTTGGCCTGCCCGCGTTTGTCACGTTTGCGGGGCAGGGCTTTCCGGCAGTGCCGTCCCTGATGGGGGTGCAAAAACAGGTTGCCGGGGCTCTATCGGAATGTCCGATCCGCTCGCGATGCTTCCCGCACCTGAACTGTCGAAGAATTTCTTGTTCGGCTCAGCCTCCAAAGAAGGTGATTCCGCAGACTGAAGCTCTAAAAAAAGGGGTTCGAATTCGGCTGCTTCCAAAGGTTTTGCATCTGATATCGGAACTGGTTCGGTTTCGATATCCGGTTCGAGGTCTGCTGGTTCAAAGTCTGGTTCGAGGTTTGGAAACGCTTCGGGAGTCAAAGCACTGCCTTCGGGAGTGGGCAGGATGTCTTCCTTCTCCGCGTTGCGTTTGCTTTGTTCTGCCTGTTTGAGCGCCTTCATCAAAAGACTCATTAATTTGCGGCTCCAATTGGGTTCACGGTGAAGGGATCGGCTGTTTTCTGCCCGGGTCTGTCATTGAAAAAAGTCTTGTCCGGAAGAAAGGTTTGAAATTTATCGTATTCACCGGAAGCGATGATATTTTTAATGACGACAGGGCGCAGGAAAATAACGAGTTCAGACTTGCTGCTGACATCGTTGATATAGCTGAACGCGTTGCCGATAACCGGCAGGCGGGACAGAACCGGCACGCCGTCGGTTTTTTTGTTCAGTGAGTCCTGCATCAGGCCGCCCATGACGGCAACCTGGCCGTCATGAATTTTTAAAATGGATTCCATCTCACGGGTTTGGATTTCCGGAATCAGGCTGGTCACGTTGACCTGCGGCCAGGTGCCGGATTCGGATCACTGACATAGCCGGTTATTCGGGAAATGGTGGGGCGGACATTGAGTGTAACCGTATTGGCCTCATCGATCTGAGGGGTAACGCCCATGACAAAGCCTACCGGCACGGTGTGAACCTTGCTGGTGATAGGTCTTGTAACGGTGATATCCCCATCTGTATTCCGGGTGAGGGTCACATCAACGGTAAAATACACCTTGTTGTCCACAACCTTTAAAAGGGCGGTCTGGTTGTTCATTACGCTGATTTTGGGGCTGGACAGGACTTTGACATTTCCGAATGATTCCAGCAGGGAAATGGTGGCGGCGACATTGTACCCGAACAAGTTCGCGCTGGTGTAATTAAGCAGCATGGTGGCCGGGCCGCCGGAGCCGAAAATGGGGTTGCCGTTACTGAGGATCGGACCGGGGTACGTGGCTCCGGGCGTGGCTCCGGTCGATAAAGGACTTGATCCCTGCGGCAGATGAACCAGATTGAATCCATCCGCATTGTTGCTGAGAACCTGCCAGTCGATGCCTTGCTGATACTTGTCGGACAGCTGCACTTCGATAACGGTTGCCTCGATGAGTACCTGACGCTTGGCGGCATTCATGACATTGGTCAGAAATTCCTGAATGCTTTCGTGCTGGCGGGAGGTGGCGCGAACGTTGATAATGCCGTTTTCCGGATTGGCGATCACCGAAGCAGCCTCCCGGAAAGCGACCTTTGTCGCTTGCAGCGAAGCGGCTTTCATATCAGAGGTGTCCGCCTGGAGCTCAGCAGTTGAAGCGCCGGCAGCGACGTTCTGCGCCGGGCTGCCGCTTTTGGTTTCCGGGATGATTTTGTCGGTTTCCCGCAGAATGTCCTGAATGTTGGCCACCAGGGTCGGCCAGAAACGATTGTTGGATATGCTGGTGATGTTGCTGAGGGAATTGTTGTCCCCGCTGCTGCTGGTGCTTGAGCCGCCGACCGCCGATGATCCGGTTGTGGCGATCTGGGTGGCGATGTTTACACTCGTCTTGCTGTCACGGGTAATGTTCACATAATCGATTTTGTAGATCTTGAGATAGGGCGAATCCGGCTGAACCAGCAGGGTCTGTCCGTCCAGTTCGTAGCGCATGTCCACCTGCTTGGCGATCCGCGTCAGAAGCTGGGGAAGTGTCTGTTCGATGGCATTCAGCGTCACCATGCCCTTGATGTCCGCGTGAACATCCACGTTGATTTTCGCATCTCGGGCCAGGGCGAACAGCAGTTCCTGAACGGGAACATTGTTGACCACCACGCTGTATTTTTCAGTCTTTTGCCTGGGGCTGGGCGGAGGCAGGGTCACGGTCTGGCGGACCGGCTCCGGGATTTTTCCGGTTGCAGCCGATGCTTTGTCCATGATGTGGCCGGTTGAAGGCGTCAGGGGCTGCAGGGCGCATCCGGAAACCAAGATTGCGGATAAAAAGACAATAAATGCGGTTGTTTTTTTCATAGCAGTGTTTTTATACTTGAAAGTGTCATTTTGGCAACAATTTTCAGGGACGAGGTGATTGCCGGCTTTTCTCCGATATTGACAGGAAAGCATGTATGTTTAATGGGGCCTGCTTTTGACAAATCTGTCGGCAAGGAATTTAGACCTGCAATATAACCGTTTTGGAGTTGAATAAAATATAAACCTGCGACCCCGATCAGCAGCAAGGCGAGGATGGCGATAATTCTCCACAGTGGAAAAGGCGCCTGAAAACCGCTGTCCCGGATCGCGGCTTGAATGTGGGCAGGCTTGATGTCGTGGGTGTTATCCGCAAAAGCAGCCAGCAGGGCCTTGTCCGCCATAATGTTGACTCTTCTTACCAGCCCTTTGGAGGCCCTGGCAATAAGCCGAACGGTTTGGGAGGAAAAAAGATCGGGTCCGCGATACCCGACCGCTCTCAGCCGAAAAGAAAGATATTCCTGAATCTGATTGCCATCAAACGGGGAAAGATAAAAACTGTGGGTAATGCGTTCCCGCAACTGGCGGATTTTAGGGTTTTTAAGATGGTCATCCAGTTCGGGCTGGCCGAAGAGAACCATTTGCAGCAGTTTGCGATCGCCTGTTTCCAGGTTGGACAAGAGCCGGATTTCCTCAAATGTTCCAACCGGCATGGCCTGGGCCTCGTCGATAAACAAAACCACATAGTTGCCCAGACTGTATTTTTCGATCAGGTATTCCTGAAGCGCCCGCAATAACTGGGTGGATCGCAGGTTATGAAGATCAAGGCCAAGTTCATCGGCGATGGCGTATAGAATTTCCTCTTTCGGAATGCTCGGGTTGGCCAGATAAATGGTTTCCACGTTCTTGGGAAGATGTTCTTCAAGCATCCGGCATAACATGGTTTTGCCCGTGCCCACTTCTCCGATCACCTTGATGATACCTTCCCCGCTGCTCACTGCATAAAGCAGTGCATCCAGCACAGCGCCCCTTTGCCCCCCTGCATAGAACAGGTTAAGGTTTGGGGTGATTTTAAAAGGCGAGTCATCGAGCCCGAAAAAATCATGATACATGATGAAACCTTTGTGAAAATAGGCAAGCCGAATATTTCTGCGGAACGCTATCATTAGATCCATTAACATAATCAAATCGTCAATTGGCAATTTATTTAATAAGATATATTTATATTATATAAATACAAATAGTTATATTCTGGCAGGGGCTCATGTGCACTCCGGAATAACGAACGGTCATTGTATTCCCGTGGGTGAAGCCAGTTATAATTTTTTTGACCGTTCACGAAGTCGCCAAACATGGCAACAAAGCTCTGATGGTTATCAGTCATTCAAAAGAAAAGAGCCGCAAAGCTGTAAAAACAGGTTGACTCGGTGCAATGTCTTGTGTATTTATGAAGTTAAAACAGGGTATGAAGCTCTGGCAGTACGGCACAGAAAAAACGCACGCATAGAGGGGTCATGAAGGCCAGGAGAGCACCAAATTGGAGCTTGCTTGGCTTTTTTTTATGGAAAGCAAGGCGCTACCATTGGTGAAATGTCATCCTTTTATTTATTTCGAGGAGGAGTTTCCATGCACATGGCAGATGCACTGATTTCACCGGCTGTCGGCGGCGCGATGTGGGCCGCGACTGCCGGCCTTACCCTCTATAGCGCAAAAAAACTCAAAGAAAACCTGGACGACAGCCGGACGCCGCTGATGGGCGTCCTGGGGGCCTTCATCTTTGCGGCCCAGATGATCAACTTCACGATTCCGGCCACCGGATCCAGCGGCCACCTCGGGGGGGGGATGATTCTGGCCATCCTGCTGGGGCCCTATGCCGCTTTTATCACCATGGCATCGGTGCTCACGGTTCAAGCCTTGTTCTTTGCAGACGGCGGGCTTCTGGCGCTGGGGTGCAATGTTTTCAATCTCGGGTTTTTTCCCTGCTTTATCGCTTATCCCATCATTTACAGGCGAATTGCAGGGCAGCATCCCACCCAGCGCCGTATTCTTCTGGGTGCCGTTGCTGCGTCCATCCTGGGGCTGCAAATGGGTGCGTTCGGCGTCGTTCTGGAGACGTTCTTTTCAGGAATCTCGGAGCTGCCGTTTGCCGCATTCCTGCTCTTGATGCAGCCCATCCATCTGGCCATCGGTATTGTCGAGGGGCTGGTCACTGCGGCAGTGGTGACCTTTATCTGGAAGGCGCGTCCCGAAATCCTGGCCATGGCCGGCGCAGCCCGGCCGATGGGGCGACTTGCCATTGGAAATGTGCTTGCCGGACTTCTGGTGGTTGCCGCCGTCACCGGAGGCGTCCTTTCCTGGTTTGCTTCGGATCATCCGGACGGGCTGGAGTGGTCCATGTTCCACGCATCCGGAAAGGAAGAACTTGAACCTGCTGGAAATGGACTGCATGCTGCTGTTCTGCAGGGCTTCAGGAAAAGACCGCTTTTTTACCGGACTACGGATTCATGAAAGCGGAGCCGGATAAATCCGGCGAGATCATGAAACGCCCGCAGCACCGGAAAAGAAAGAACCCTGGCCGGCTGTGAACGCGGGGACTTCCGTATCCGGCCTGGTCGGGGGGACAATGGCCATGGGGCTGGCCGGTTTTGTCGGCTTTGCCTTGAAAAGACGGCAAAGACAGCGATAATGTCAAAAATCGCAACCTCTTTTCTGGATATCGGCTACCTGGACAGCCTTTCCAGCCTGAAAAGCCCCATCCACCGGCTGGATCCCCGCGCAAAAGTGGTTGCAACCGCTTTTTTCATTGTCAGCGTCGTATCCTTTGGCAAATACGAAATATCCGGGCTCATGCCGTTTTTCCTATATCCCGTCGTTCTTGTGGCCGCAGGAGATCTGCCGCTCGGGTATCTGCTTAAAAAAATCCTGCTGGCCGCCCCTTTTGCCGTTTTCATCGGTATGTTCAACCCCTTTATCGACCGGGCCATTTTGATTCATATCGGCCCTGTCGGCATTTCCGGAGGCTGGATTTCCTTTGCATCCATCATGCTGCGCTTTGTCCTGACGGTCGGGGCAGCCCTTGCCCTGATAGCCTGCACGGGATTTGCATCCATCTGCATGTCGCTTGAAAAAATGGGGGCTCCCAACAGCTTTGCCGTGCAGCTTCTTTTTATGTACCGCTATATCTTCGTGCTGGTCGATGAAGGGTCGCGCATGGTGCGGGCCAGGGCACTTCGCGCTTTTGAGGGAAGGGGGATGGGTTTTAAAGTCTTTGTATCCATGATCGGGCAGCTTTTGCTTCGTACCCTGGACCGGGCTCAGCGCATACACCTTGCCATGCGCTGCCGGGGCTTTGACGGAGAAATCCAGGTTTTAAGGAAATTGACCTTCGGCAGGCGTGACGCGGCTTTTCTTATCGGATGGTCTGCGCTCTTTGCCGTGATGCGGATTGTTGATATTCCCCAGTGGATGGGAGACAGGGTGACGGAGCTGATCCGATGAGCCACCACATCGTTGAAATGAAAGACCTGCATTACACTTATCCGGACGGCAATTCGGCTCTGAACGGCGTTTCATTTCGAATCACCCACGGGGAAACCGTTGCCATCGTCGGGGCGAACGGGGCCGGAAAATCCACAATTCTGCTGCACCTGAACGGCTGCCTCATTGCCGAAACCGGAACGGTCCGCATCGGCGATTTCCCCCTGACCCGAAAAACACTGGATCAGGTGCGCAGAACCGTCGGCATGGTTTTTCAGGACCCGGACGACCAGCTCTTCATGCCGTCTGTCCACGAAGACGTTGCCTATGGCCCCTTGAATCTCGGCCTTCCCCTTGAGGATGTGGAACAAAGGGTCAATGACGCCCTGTCCACGGTGGGCATGCTGCATCTGAAAGATCGCCCGCCCTACAGGCTCTCGGGAGGCGAAAAGCGGTCCGTGGCCATTGCCACGGTCCTTTCCATGTCCCCGAGCATTCTTGTCATGGATGAGCCGACGTCCAATCTTGACCCCAAGGCCCGCAGGCAGCTCATTCATCTTTTAAAGACATTTGAGCACACCATCATCCTGGCGACCCACGATCTGGATATGGTGCTGGATTTATGCTCCCGCACCATTGTCCTAAAAAAAGGCCGGATTGAAGCAGACGGACCCACCCTGGACATCCTGCAGAATGCGGCGCTTTTGGATGCCTGCCGCCTGGAAAAGCCCTTGCAGCTTCAGTCCTGCCCGATTTGCAGCCCCGGGTCCACAAGGACCGGCAGCTGACCGCTTCGGGTTATAATCGGCAATATCCCATTCTTTGAATCTGCATGGACAGCTGCTTGACGCGGCCAAGCTCTTCCTTCAGCAGGATATCGACAACATCCCGATCCTTTCCTTCGCAGATGGCTTCCTGCATGCTCATGAAAAAAATAACCGAGTCCTTCTCGAACTGCAGGGCCAGCTTCAAAACATCCGCGACGTCCTGGATCGTGTCCAGCTTGACGCTTAATGCGCCGCAGGTCTTATAGACGTGCTGATCCGCCGTTGCCTTGACATAGACTTCCATCTCGTTTTCCGGATCAGGCGTTGACGGCCCGCTGCCCCAAGGGGATTCGGCTTTAAGGGCCTTGATTTTATCCATGTGGGCCTGCTCTTCCCGGGCAAGCATTGCAAACTGTTTCTTGATTTCAGGGTCCTGAATCTTGTTCTGCGCCTGTTCATAAAAGGCTCTGCCGTTTTCCTTGATTTCAAGGGCAAGCTGAAAGACTTCGGCGGCATTAAAACAGTAAATCATGATAGGGGGTCTCCTTTGTCAAAGGTTAAAAATGGAAGTTGATAAAAACAATACTGCACGTTGGCATGAAAATCAAGGGGCTGTCCATTTCAGGAAAATCTTGTCAATTCCCGGAAAAAGTCGTATTTTTTCTGAAAAGATCGAACTGTACCCCACGGGTTTTCGGATACTATCCGTTCTTGAGTTCAGTCCAAAGAGGTGTGACAACAATATGTGCGGCAGATTTACATTGCATTTTCCCGTTGAGCTTCTGGCCGGGATATTCGGCCTGCAGGACTTGCCCGGCCTTGTTCCCCGGTACAACATCGCCCCGATGCAGGCGGCGTCAGTGGTTCGCAGCAAGGGAAAGACCCGCGGGCTGGATTCTCTTCGCTGGGGCCTTGTGCCGTCATGGGCAAAAGACAGTTCCGGCGGCAGCCGGATGATCAACGCCAGAAGCGAAAGCCTTTCGGATAAACCCTCGTTTCGAAACGCCGTCCGGTTCCGGCGATGTATTGTGCCGGCTTCCGGTTTCTACGAATGGAAACCGGAAGGCGCCCGTAAAATCCCTTATTACATTCGCCTGTCAGACGGCACGCCCATGGGTTTTGCCGCAATCTGGGAAGCCTGGAAAACCCCGGAAGGGGCTTTTCTGGAAACTTTCGCGATTCTGACAACGTCGGCAAACCCGTTGATCGCTCCCATACATGACCGGATGCCCGTTATTCTGCATCCCGATACCTACGGTCTCTGGCTCGATAAGGAGGTGAGCAATTCCAACAGCTACAGTCCCTGTATCTGCCGTACCCCGCCGGTCTTCTGACCCTCCATCCGGTTTCGACCCTGGTCAACAGCCCTCGAAACGACCATCCGGCCTGCATCGAGTCCGCGCCTTCCTGAATGACCCTGCCGGATGTTCGAAGGGTTTTATTAAGGGACGTTACAAATTCCTTCCGGTCCAGTCGCCTTCTGATGATGGGAGAGAAGCAGGTTGAGGTAAGACAGGTTTTCCGGACGCATGCCTTTAAATAAACCGCTGCTGGTCCCGAAAATGATGCCGCCCCGATTTGCGACATGCATAACGGCACTGACCTGTTGATCGATTTCTTGCGGGTCCAGGGGGGCGGTCAGAAGGGAAGGATCAAGATTTCCCCAGAAACACAACCAATCACCGTATTGCTTCTGGACGCGGGCAAGGTCCATGCCGGCAGCCTTCTCCAGGCATTGCAGTCCGTCGACTCCGGTGGCCGCAAGATCGGATAAAACGCAATTGAGGTTGCCGTCCGAATGAAAAATGACACTGAGCCCGAGAGTGTGCGCGTATTCCGCCTGCCGGGCCAGGGACGGAAAAAATACCCGGCGCAAAACATCCGGGGCAACCATCGGGCCGGCCGTGAAGGCGATATCATCAGCGATCACCACCCCATGGGCCCCTTGTGCAGCGGCGCGCTCCATCAATGCGGTATTCAGAGTATCCACTGCCTGCAAAATGGCCTGGATTGCGGGTGAGCGGCGCATAACAGCCGTCATGAAATCCTTGAGGCCCAGCAGCTTCATCCCCCAGGAAAATCCGCCGTCCAGCATCACAAAGACAAACAAATCGGTGTCGACGCTCCATTGCTTCAGATCCGGCCACCAGAGTGAATCCGGCGTCGGCAGACGACCGGGCGCAGCTCCTGCGCCGTAGTCCGGGGACAGGCAGATGAGATCCAGGTCCAGCCGGGAGGCAAACTCCAGACGCTCCCGATGCGTCACATGGGGTACGTCCAGAAACTCGCCCACCACGTCGTCGTCAATGCACAGCTCCCCCCGGGGGATTCGATCTGCGCGTTGTCTTTGAATGGTCAGTGCCACGCGCTTTTTGTGATTCATTTCAATACCTCGTATTTGGGGCAGGATTAAGGTCAGGGCCGGGGAAATTTTCAAACGCATCTGCCATGGTCTCTTATTCCCTCTTCTTGACAGGGTGATTCCGATATGCTATCATATGATATATATATCTAAAGATAGCATATCGGAGGGAATATGGACAAGCTTACCCAGCGCCAGCAGCAGGTTCTGGATTTTATCAGCCGGTGTGTTGACGTACACGGGGCACCGCCGACCCTTCGGGAAATTTCGGCGCCATATCGGCACCCGGGGCACCGTGACCGCGCTTCGCCATGTTGAGGCCATCGAGAAAAAAGGCTATCTGCGCCGAAGGGAAGGCAGTTCCCGTGGCATTGTCCTGACCAAAAAAACCGTAAGATCGGAAGCACCGGTTTTTCTTCCCATTGTCGGAACGGTCAGCGCGGGACTTCCCCAGCCGGCTGTTGAAAGCATCGAAGGTTACTGCGCCGTTTCCCCGCAGTGGGTGAAAGGTGATGGCTGTTTCTTTTTGAAGGTCAGGGGAGACAGCATGATCGATGCGCACATCCTTGACGGTGATCTGGCCCTGATCCGGCCCCAGCCGACGGCTGAAAACGGGGAAATCGTGGTTGTGCTGATCGACGATGCCGCAACCTTGAAGCGTTTCTACCACGAAGGCGATCACATCCGCCTTCAGCCTGAAAACCGCCGCATGAAGCCCATCCTGATCCGGCAAAGCGATGCGCAAACCGTCATTGTCGGAAAACTCCTGAAAACCATACGGAGCTATGACTGAAGATGGTGACAAGAGGTGTTCCCATCCGCATTGCCGTCATCTACGAGCCGGGAAAACGCATCCGACCCGTCTGGTTCGAGCTGAACCGCCGGCAGTACCGGGTTGTTGAAACCACCTACCACTGGCGGGACAAGATCGGCGAAGCCCATTTTCTGCATTATACGGTTACGGACGGCGAGGTCCTGTATGAGCTTATTTTCAGCCCCCTTGATCAGATCTGGACCCTGAACGCCCAGCAGACGGAGTAATGCCGTGTCAACAGACGAAGTAGTCATGAAGGAGCGGATCATTCTGCGTATCGACATGAACACCTTTTTTGCCGGGGTCCAGAGGCGTCGGTGCTCAAAACAGAGGTTTATTTGAATGCCGCCCCCTCTTTGATTCCGAAAAATTTCAGTATGATTGCCAGCGGGCAGAACCCGGTAAAGGAAGATTGCAGCAGGTTGGCGCCCACAAAGGCCGTAAACCACAGCCAGTAATAGCTGTGAACCAGAGACAGCAGCAGACTGATCAAAATAAAGCTTCCGGCAAACGCCAGCACCATTCGGTCAAGTGTCATGATCTTTCTCCTTTGATTAACATGTCGATATCCAAAATCATTTTTACATGATGATCCGGTATCTGAAAGAAAGTTACGATACAAGCTGGAAATATGAAACAGCAGGCTATTTTCTTATTGATTGATTATTCAAAAAGTGAAAAAAATGGTATTCCTATTCAATACACCACCCAACACACCATCCAAAGGAGGTTCTCTTTTGCCGATCACACCTGTCCAAACCCTTAATGCCCCGGCTGCCATCGGGCCGTATTCCCAGGCCATTGTTTCAGAGCCATTTGTTTTCGTCAGCGGTCAGCTCGGATTAATTCCCGCTACCGGAGAGCTGGCAGGTCCGGACATCATTGCCCAGGCCACGCAGGCGCTTGAAAACCTGCGCCAGATTCTTCTGGCGTCCGGCTCTGACCTGAACCACGTTGTATCCGTTGATGTCTACCTGACGCACATGGGAAACTTTTCCACCTTTAACGGCATTTATCAACAGTTTTTTTCAGACCACCGGCCGGCCCGGGCCGCTGTCGAGGTCAGCGCACTTCCCAAAGGCGGCTGCATCGAGATCAAGTGCATGGCCGTGCGCAGCCAGTCGAGTTAAGATGTTTTTAGAAGGCAACCCGTGATATGACCAATTATGCAACTGCCTAAAACCCTCAAGGGAGGAGTTCCATGTCCGACAACCGGTACTCCTCCCCCCTCGCTCCCTTTCCTCCGAAGAAAAAATATCATTGTCACAGTAACGTATCAAAAAAACCGTATTCATTACGTAAATTTTATTTAATATCCGCAAAAAACCATTAAAGTATTGCGCATCAAATGATGATATAGTGTTTAAATAGAATTCATTTATTCGTTAAGCGTATAACATGTGCTTTAATCAGATTTGGAGTCATGGGGTATTTCCAATCCAATAAATGCAAGAGGAGAATATTATGAAACGAATCGGTATCGTTGTACTGGCAGTTTTGTTTGCAACACTCGGCTTTCAGACCTGCCTGCTCTGGCCGACAAGACACCGGATGAACTGGCAAAAGAAACCGAGGATGCCTGTACGGCCACTGCCGCAACCAAGCCCACGCCTCAAATGATCATGGACAAGGTGAACCAGGCATGCGCGCTTCTGCAAAAAGAGGGGAAAGCGGGTTTTTCAAAGTTCAGCGGGAAAGACAGTGAGTTTGTTTTTGCAGGCACCTATATCTGGATACACGATATGGCGGGTGTGATGCGGATGCACCCCATCAAGTACAAGATGAACGGCCAATCGCTTGTCGATTTTAAAGATCCCAATGGTAAACGATTCTTTAATGAAATGAACAAAACGGCCAAAGAAAAGGGAGCCGGATGGGTGGATTACATGTGGCCGAAACCCGGCGTAAAAGAGCCTTCCCAGAAAGTCTCTTATGTGAAATTGTGCAATGTTCAGGGAGAAGATATTGTTGTCGGGTGCGGCGTTTATGATTTGCCGGAAGCCGATGTGCAAAAATTGCTCAAATAATCAACGAAGCAGCCTGTCCTTTTCGAACGCACTCGAGATAGGGGCATACCCAGACAAGTATTGGTGAACTGGTTTGTTTTTGTGTTATGACCGGCAAAGATAACTGTTCACGGTGTCACGATTCCGGGCTTCAGTGAACGCTTACATTTGCTGTTTCCGGAAAACGCAAGAAAGGAAGGCGATTCAATGCATGGAAAACGCGAGAAAAATCAGCCTCAATAAAAAATTATACGGTTTTGTGGGAATTGCCTCTTTTCTTGTGCTGGCTGTCGTTGGGACAGGGGCATTGTATTATTCGCGCATTGAGGTAGCAAACCTGATTAAAAATGATGTCAATACGATTGTTGAGAAAGTTCTGGCTACCCGGGTGGCGGAGAAAACCTATTTGCAGTTTTATACAGCCGAACTGAAAAAACAGTTTGATGAAATGACCCGGGATGTAATTATCCAGGTGAATGCGCTTAAACAAAAAAAAATCGATGGCGCATGGACAACGCACATTAACACCATCAGTACCGAATTTGACCGATATCAGAAATTGTTTGCTGAGCTTGTTGAAGTTCAAGGCCAACAAAGCACTTTGAAGACGGAAATGGTCAAGCCGCTCCAAACATCCGAAGCCCTTCTGATGGCCATCCTCAATGAACTTATAAAGAAGCAGGCCATATTGCGAATGGAGGGGGATGCCCTCAGCGGCGCTGACCTTGGAATGCTGGATGTTGTCAGAGACTGCAGGACCTTGTTTATCACAGTTGCAGACCCTGCAACTGCAATTCATGATGAGCGGTGATGAGAAGTTTATAACTGAATTTCAGAATCTTGCCTCTGGAGAAGTTAAGGAAATGCTTCTTGCCCTGGAACAAATCGCAGTCGCAACAAAAAATGATTCCTCCATCAAGACTGCCGCCACGGTCAGGGAATCGCTGAATAAGTTCATGGAATTCATAGAACAATCTCAAAAACTGTACGAGAAAGAAAGTGAACGGGTTAAACTTCTAAATGACGCGGGAAAGCAGATCATCGAAGCGGCAAATGCACTTATGGGTCAAGTGGATCAATCCATAGCCGGGCAGAAGCGATCGGCCGTAATGTTTATTTCAGCTATTGTTTTTGCGGGTCTCATCTTCTTCTGGGTTCTGTCTTTTATTCTGGTTCGATCCATCACCAAACCCATCAACTCCGTGATTGAAGGTTTGACTGAAAGTTCGGAGCAGGTGGCTTCAGGTTCCAGGCAGATTTCTTCCGCCAGTCAGCAACTGGCGGAAGGGGCCTCCGAGCAGGCGGCGTCCATCGAAGAAACCTCCGCCTCAATCGAGGAGCTGTCTTCGATGACAAAACAGAATGCCGATAATGCCGAGCAGGCCAATAAGCTCATGACGGAATCCAGACAGACCATTACCCATACCAATCAATCCATGGAGCGATTGACAGCTTCCATGAAAGAAATCTCCAGAGCCAGCGAAGAAACCCAGAAGATCGTTAAAACCATCGATGAAATTGCCTTTCAAACCAATCTGCTGGCGCTGAATGCCGCGGTTGAGGCAGCCCGGGCAGGTGAAGCCGGTGCTGGATTTGCCGTTGTTGCCGATGAAGTGAGAAATCTTTCCAAGCGCGCTGCGGAGGCTGCCAGGAACACATCCGTTTTGATCGAGACGACGGTCAAGACAGTTCATGAAGGGGCAGGATTGGTCGAAAGCACCAACAGTGAGTTTGGACGCGTTTTGATCAGCGCCACGAAAGTCGAGCAGTTGGTCGGCGAGATTGCCGCAGCTTCACGGGAACAAGCCATGGGAATTGAGCAAGTCAACAAGGCTGTGACCGAGATGGACAAGGTTATTCAGCAAAATGCCGCCAATGCCGAGGAATCTGCCTCGGCTTCCGAGGAAATGAATGGTCGTGCCGGAGAGATGAAGGAATTTGTGGAAGAACTGGTGGCTTTGGTCGGAGGGGGCGGCGGACAGATCGGCATCAAGCCAAAAGACGTTGAAAGTGGGCAGAAGATGACGGCCCTGCTGCCATATCATGCATCCAGGGCGCTGACACAGCAACGGGCGAATCAGGGGCTGAAAATTGTTATCGGACTGTATAGAGAACGCGGCCGTTTCTGGCGATGCCTTCCTGATGAAGAGATTGTGCTTCTCAGGAGGTATCGCCGCTTTTTTGTTCAAATGGAACTGCAAACAACGCGTTATGTGGATAAAACGGCGATCAGGACTTCGATATAAAAGCGCGCATGGCTGATGCGCGCGGCCATGTTGGCCCGGTGATTGGCCAGAATTCCGCTGAAATCGCTGTCTGTCACAAAAAGCCAGGGTTCAATTTCCGAAGCTTTTTGACAGGAGGTAATGGCGTGATGCAGAATTTCCGTGCCGTGACGGGTTTCCAGCGTGGGTTGAAAGTCTTCCAGAACAGCTTCCAGAATTGTTTCCAGAGCGCTTGCAACGCCTTTTGCGTAATAAAAATAATCATCCACCCGGGTCCAGCTGACCGGATCTCCATTAGATTCTTTGTTTTTAATCAGGTTCTCATCGCAGCTTCCCAGGAGATTGTCATACACGGCAAGAAGCGGCAGCAGGGTGTCGGCGCGAGAATAAAAAACAGCAGCGCCATTTTCGAGATTCTTCTTATAAGCCGCAATTTCAGCCAGCGCATCCTCATAGCGGGATTCGGGTGAAGGAAACCAGTAGCGTTCGGGTTTGGTCATCAGCCAGTCCATGGCGCGTTCCAGATTCTTGTTCAGGGATTCCACGCTTCCGGTCCTTGAAAGACGTTCCGTCAGGATAACGGTGGTCCTTCGCGTAACTTCCAGAACGCCAAGTTGAAAATTATTAACATTGTCCGTGAAGTCTAAAATATCATTGGGCCGCCATCCCCAGAACCGGCCGTTCAGTTCATAGGAAAGGGGCTTGATGACGGCCGTAACAAATGCAACGCCAGGGGCCTTTTTAACCGTTTCCTTGGACGGATCCAGGGCATGAGGGGCTGCGGCAGGCGAATGAACGGCGGTTTTTTTACCGGCAGCCGAATGAACAATGGCTGGTTTTCCAGGTGCCGGCGCGACGGCCTGAACCGGTTTGCCTGAATCGGTATGCAGTCTGGGTGTCCGGCTGAGATTTTGATTCCTTTGCAAGGGACGGGCTGGGCGTGATATGCCCTGTGGAATCGGTTTTCGGGATTTCTCCGGCTGCCTGGGTGTGTGAGGTTTCGGACTTCTTGGGAGAAGGGATTTGGACAGCAGCGGACTTTTCCAGTGGCAGGACAGTAACGGGCGGTTCGGGCTTGCGCAGAAGTCCCAGTACGGTTCCCGTCAGCCATAAGACCGCAACCGTCAACAGCAAGCCGGTAATGATCCGCTGCGTGGCAAATTTTTTAAATGCTTCCATGATTTCTCCTTTTATCCATTCCTGAGTTTTCGAATATCGCCTACCCGGATGGTCACATTTCGTGCATCAAAATATTCGATGATCGGTATCACAAATTTTCGGGATGCGCCGGTCATATCCTTAAACTGGGGTGTTGTGATATCACCGTGGACGTTCAGGAACTCGACCAGTTTCTTCTTGATCATCAGGATGGCTTCCTGATGAAAATACAGATCGTCTTTTATTCTGACGATCAGACCTTCGTCAACCAGAACATGAAGGACTTCTTTTGATTTTGTTTCATCCAGGTGCTGCGTTTTACAGAATTCCTTGAAATAGGGAGGGGTGAGGCCATTTTGCTGGTAGGCATCCAGGATTTTCCTGCGGACATCCGTCTGATCCAGGCCCAGGGAAACCGTATGGGTCGACAGGCGTATCATGTTTTCTTCCTGAATCACCTGATCGGCTTTGACCATCTGTTGAATCATCAGCGTAAAAAGCTTGGGGCTGATCTGGGGCGGCAATCTGGATTTTAACTCTTCTTTTGGCATTCCAGGCTTCAGCGGGTTGATTTTATGAAAAGCACTCAGCAGGCCGCCTGCCTCCAGAAACAATTGCTCGAAACAGGTGCGATGAATATAAACGCGTTGTTCTCTGTCAACCATCAGAAGAACCTTGTCAGACAGCAGCCGCTGTATGGATCCATCCAGTTTTTTATCCGAAGTATTGGTCATGATTCGCAAATCGGAAAAGCTGATGCCCTGATAGCCGGCCGCTTGCGCGTGATAGGTGAGCACCTCTTCGGCGGAAAGATCGACCAGGTTCTGAAGGCCTGAAAAAACTTCGGGCTTGAAGCGCTTGTGCTTTTGAGGAATGGGATTGAGAACGCTGCCGCCGCCGATGGTTCGGATCGGCGAATAGCTTCGGATCACAAACCGGTCATCTTTTACCACCGCAACCGGGGCATCGAGTCGAAGCTGGGCAGCCGTGGTGCTGCCCGGAGAAAGTTCTTCACTGTCCAGAAGGATCAAGTTGCCCAAAACTTCGCTGGTTCCGGTATGAAACCGTATTCGCGTTCGATTTTTTACGGGTTTTTTATTGCTTTTTAAATAATGGAGTCCGACATCCACCATAAAGCTGGAAGTCAGCGCATTCGGGCTGGATAGCACATCACCGCGGTCAATGGACGCTTTTTCCAGGCCCTGGAAATTGATGGCGGTTCGCATTCCCGAAACCGCCTGTTCCACGCCGGCATTGTGAACCTGAATGCCCCGGACTTTGGAGGTGACGCCGGATGGGTAAATCATGACCGGGTCCCCCACGCGAATCATTCCGGATATCAGCGTGCCGGTAATGACCGTTCCAAATCCCTTCATGGTAAAAACCCGGTCTACGGGAAGCCTGAATAAATTGGTTGCCGAACGTTCGGGAATCGAGGCGCTCAGGGTTTCAAGGGCCTGTATCAGTTCAGGAATGCCTTGTCCGGTCGTGGAAGAAACCGGCAGGATGGGGGCGTCTTCCAGAAAGGACCCCCCGGCAAAAGATCGGACATCATCTGTGACCAGTTCCAGCCACTCTTCATCCACCATATCCATTTTGGTCAGAACAATCAGTCCGTGCTGAATGTTAAGGAGCGTGCAGATTTCCATATGTTCGCGGGTCTGGGGCATGATGCCTTCATCTGCGGCAATCACCATGACAACCATATCGATGCCGGTGGCGCCGGCCACCATGGTTTTGACAAATTTTTCATGTCCGGGAACATCCACAATACCCAGGTGCTGTCCGTTGGGAAGATCCATTGAAGCAAATCCCAGTTCTATCGTGATGCCCCTGAGTTGTTCTTCTTTTAATCTATCGGTGTTGATGCCGGTCAACGCCTTGATCAGGCTGGTTTTCCCGTGATCAATATGTCCTGCTGTTCCAAGAATGATCTGTTTCAATGATGCCAGGCTCCTTCATCATGATTTTCTGAGAAATGCGTCATTGCTTCCTTGCTCTGAAATATTCAAACACATAGGCCATGCCGACAAGAAATCCCCAAAGGCCCACTGTAATACCGATCCGGGTCTGGGGATAGAACATGCGGGTAAGGATTACCGCAAAGGCGGCTCCAAGAACGGCTCTCAAAATAAAAACATAAAAACGTGTCACAATATGGCCTTTGGTTGTTGACGACTTCATGTTCATCTATCATTATAATCTATAGTAGAAGGCAAATCGGGTCAATAGGTGATTGTGTGAAAGAAGCCGGGAGCCAGGTCGGCTTTTGGATCTGGATTTTTTTCCATCGCACCGCCTCAGCCGTATCAGGTATCTATCCCAATGATGACTTTTTTATCTAACTATGCTTATGGTTCTTTGTTTTTATTAAGCTTCCTGGCTTCTACCGTTGTTCCCATCGGTTCGGAATGGCTTCTGGTCTCCATGATTATGAAAGGATTTGACCCGGTGCTGACCGTATCCACGGCAACGGCGGGAAATACCCTGGGTGCGTGCACCACCTATGGAATCGGGATTTACGGCAGTACATGGGTGATTCAGAAACTGTTCAGGATGGATGAAAAATCCCAGAAACGTGCCGAAAAGTTTTATGCCAGGTATGGAATCTGGTCCTTGCTGTTTTCCTGGCTGCCCCTGGTCGGGGATCCCATCTGTTTCGCCGGAGGGCTCCTGCGAATCCATTTTGGCTTGTTTGTCGTGCTGGTATTGGCCGGTAAATTGATCCGATATGGCCTTCTGGCAATACTGGTGTTATGATGCCCATTGATTTATTGCCGTAAAAAGCATATGGGAAATGGTAATTTGCAATTTTCTTTATAGCCATACCTACAGGAGGTCCGAATCATGGAGATGATGATTACATTTCCCGGAAATAAAAAAGTGGATTCAACCTACAAGGGATTTACTGTCCATACGGACCAGCCGGTTTCAGAAGGCGGGGAGAATACGGCGCCTGAACCGTTTGATCTGTTTCTGGCATCTATCGGTACGTGTGCGGGGATTTACGTTTCCTCTTTTTGCAGGGAACGTCAGATTGATACAACCGATCTTCGGCTGATTCTTGGTTTCTCTTCCAACGCGACTTCGGGTATGATTGAACAAATTGATATCCAGATCAAACTGCCTACGGGTTTTCCGGAAAAATACAAGGCTGCAGTCATTAGAACCGCTGAACTGTGTTTTGTAAAAAAACATCTGTCAGCGCCGCCTCAGTTTCACATTGCCGCATCCATTCAAGGATGACTGGATTTCGCTTATTATGCGCCAGTGGAGATCGCCGGCACGCAATTGCCATATTAAAAGATGCACGACAGTGGTTGAAATGAGATAGCCCATGAAAAAGGTATTGATCGTAGACGATGAAAAAACGCTGCTTCTAAGCATCCGGGCAGGTTTTGAGGCATACAAGGATCGCTTTCAACTGTTTACGGCTGAAGATGGGAAAAAAGCGGTTAAAATTCTGGAGTCAAACTCCATTGACCTTGTGGTCACGGATATTCGAATGCCGGAAATGGACGGGTTTGAGCTTCTGGTTTACATGAGTACCCGTTTTTCATCGATACCCGTTCTTGTCATGAGCGCCTATGGCACCCGGGAAATTCAGGCGAAATTCGAATCCATCGGGATTATCGGTTTTTTGGATAAACCGGTTGATTTCGATGATCTGGTTAAAAGCATTGATGAAGGGTTGAAGCTGACTTCCCAGGCGGGAACCATGACCGGGTTTTCCGTGGGAAGCTTTCTTCAGCTTATCGAAATGGAAGAAAAAACCTGTCTTCTTGAAGTCAGCGCCAGAGGAAAAAAAGGACTGTTTTATTTTGATCATGGCATTTTGTATGATGCGGTCAGCGGCAGGCTGATCGGAGAAGAAGCCGCCATAGAAATGATCATGTGGAATCAGGTCTCGCTTTCATTCAAAAGTCTTCCGGATAAAAAAATCATGAGACGTATCAATTCCGAGTTGATGCCCATCATGATGGAAGCCTCGAGGCGCAAAGATGAAAAACTTCAGGAAAACGAATTGGGTGGTTTTGATGGATCTTTTGAGGAAGAACTCAATTTTCTGGAGGAAGAACTCGGATCTCTCAAGGCTGGCAATGATCTTTTTGACGCGTCTGAAAGCCAGAAGATTATCGAGCCGGACTGGATGACACCGGAATGTCCAGGGTCCGAACGTTTTGCTGACTCCGGAAAGTGACGAGATCCTGGAGTCCCTGTTGTCCGAGAGTGATCATCTCAGTACTGTCAAACAACCTGTCAAAGAACCAGTCAGGCAGCCTGTGAAACAGATCGTTGATCTGTTTAAAAAAATGGCAACAGAGATGCATGGCGTGATGATGATCAGCCTGATGGATCTTGATGGCATGGTGATTGCTGAACACAATCCGGCGCAAATTCCATCGGATGTTTTTGCTGCCAAGTTTGCCATGGTCATCGGAATCATTGAAAAAACCCTCAACGGAATTTGAGGGGGTGGGAGAGCTGAAAGAAACAATTTTTCAGGCCAGCGAGGCCTGGATCGTATGCCGTCTTGTGGTGCCCGCCTTTTACCTTGGACTTGCGGTTAACCAGGAGTCAACGCTGGGAAATATCCGGCTGGTATTAGGCAAACACATTGATAAGATCCGCCAGTTGTTGCCATAGATAGCTGTTGACGCCGGCCATTGATGGCCTTTATTTCACATCCATTCGATGGATAGAATATGGAATTGCCTGCCAGAACAAATACCGCACAACTGATCGAGGATCTGGAACAAATATTTTCCATACTCCGTCATGAATTTGGAAATACGGTCAACTCGCTGAAAATGACGCTGGATGTTTTGGTCAGAAATTTTGACACATTTGACGATTCAGCCAAACTGGAATTCTTGCACCGGGCATTGGTACTGGTTGCCCGCCAGCACAAATTTCTGGATGCCATGCGCGCTTACGTTCGTGCAGCGGTTGGTGAAATTGAAGAAATTCCCCTGATCTTTTTTTGGAGTGACTGCGTTGCCCTTGCCAAATCAAAACTTGCAGGAAAACAGATCGGTTTCAAGCAGCAGATTCAGGCCGAACCCTACAGTATTCAGGCCAATTCATCAGCCATATATCAAATCATCGGTCACCTGATGGACAATGCCATTGATGCGGTTTCAGACATTGAATCTCCGGAAATTGAATTGCTGGCCTTTACCCAGCCCGGCAGTTTCGTGGTACAGGTCCTGGATAATGGGCCGGGTATTCCGGCAGAGATCCAGCCCAAATTGTTTACGCCATTTTTCACCACCCGGGAAGGTCATTCCGGATTGGGACTGGCGATATCTCGAAAGATGCTCACTCAGATGGATGGCCGACTGGAACTGAGCAGCCGCAACCCGTCGGGGACAGCGGCCAGCATGTGGCTGAAGATTGGCTGACAGCGCGCTAAGCATCTGCCGGCAGTTCCGTATTTTGTAACAGGGTGTCCAGTATTCTGGGAATATAATGCGCTGCCTTGCTGGCGTGAAACCTGCATGCGCCAACGGCTTGATGCCCGCCGCCTTCGAAATCTGCAAGCAGTTGCCCGACATTTACCTTGCAGGTCCGGTTAAAAATGCTGTGACCCACGCTGACCATGACCATGTCGGGCTGGTTGGCATCGCGGCGAATCTTTACCTGAACAGAGCACTCCGGAAACAGGGAATAGACCAGAAACCGGTTGCCGGCGGGTGGCGGCGTCAAGGCGCGAAAGTCTGTTACCGCTACATGACCGTGGCGTTGGGTGTGGTCTTTCAGGTAGGTTCGGTAGGCGATGTTTTCACGGATAACCGCCTCGCAGCGGGCGATCACTGTTTTGTCTTCCATCACATGATGAATCGGCAGAACCCTGAGAAGATCAACCAGATGGTTCCAGTAAGGTTCATCGGCTTTGTCCTGACTGCTGATGGTCATGGAAAGCAGGATATAGGGATAGCGTTCCGGATACAGGACTTCTTCTTGGGTCAGGTCCGCCGAATCGATTTTGTCCGCGGCCTGAACCAGTTCCGTATAATCGCGGTGAAATTTGTCGCGGTAATAGTCAAAAATAATTCCCGCTGCGGATGGGGCCATTCGAAAAGCGCCCGTAAAAGACAGTTCGCCTTGATTGGTAAAATGGTGGTCAAACCACAGGGAACAATTTGGCGCATAGGGGAGGTTGGCGACAATATCGCCTTCATGGATATCCACCAGTCCTTTTTGAATCTCGCTGGGCTCTGCCCATTTGACAGGCGCCTGAATATCCAGGGCTTCATAAAGAAGGACAGCGCAGACCACGCTGTCAAAATCGGATCGGGTTACAATTCGCATAATATCCTGTTGACATGAAATAATCGAAGTATTCTGGCGCCTATGCGCCAGCTTTTTGGGATGGCAGGAATATGAACCGTCAGGTTGAGAATGTTTTTGCCTTTTTCGCGATGATAATGGACTTCATCCATTAGTTTCCGGATCAGAAAAACGCCCAGCCCTCCAATCTCCCGGTCAGAAATGCCGGCGGAAATATCCGGGTCTTTCAACGACATCATGTCAAAAGCGATGCCGGTATCTTCGATTTCAATTGCAAATTTTTTGGATTGGCGCTGCACGCATGTTACCTTAATGTCCCCCTGGCGATCCGGGTAGGCATAATTGATGATATTTACCAGAGCTTCTTCCGTGGCCAGTTCGATTTCCTTGACGCGTTTACCGGAAAATCCGAGTTTTCTGGCATTGTCCGAAATAAACTGAACCAGCAGTTCCATGTTTTCTATTCTGGCTGGTAGTTGCATGCTTGACATGGAAGACCCCGAAATTTCGGTTGGATATTGCGGATTCCGGATGGGTCCGCGATCAGAATGGATGACAAGGCGTCAGGCCTGAAGGATTGCCGCCTGTACCGTATCATGAATCGGAATAATGGAATTAAAGCCCGAAATTTCAAAAACCTCGTTTACAGACTCTTCCATGGCTGCCAGCAGGATCTTTCCGTTAATGGATTTCAGTTTTTTTGCGATAATCAGAATGCTCCGGAGTCCGGCGCTGCTGATATATTCCAGGGCGCCCAGATCAACGACAAAGCATTTTTCACCCTCATCGATCCACAAGCCCACAGTTTTTTCGAATTCGGGAGCGGTTACTGCATCCATTCTTCCGTTAACCTTGACAACAAGCGCATTGTTTTCTTTTCCGGATTTGATGATTTCCATGAAAATCTCCTGATCTCTTGCAATAATTTGCATCGCACGATGAATATGATAGACTACTTATTTCCTATAATAATCCGGATGTGAAAATCAATAAGATAATGATAAAAACGTCTTCGACGGTTTGAGAGGCCATGATTTATGACGACTTGTAATCCTGAGACAACACCGGTTTCTGTTCGTAAGCACACGCAACTGGTTGCAGATAGAGAAGCCCTGATGCGGATTTTCATCCGCCCGGAAAGCGATGCCGCGCGGCTGACCCTGCTGAAGTACATGGACCAGATTCTTTTTGGCCTTCATGAATTTTTAACCCGGCATGTCGGTGTTACCCAGGAAATCAGTTTGATGGAGCTGTCCAAACGCTTTACCGGTTCAACCATCGGCAGGCACCCTGAAAAAAAACTGGCCGATGTGATTACCGACCTGATTGAAGACATTGCCCCCCACGCGGTGAATGTGGCCTCTCCATATTTTGTGGGTCACATGACGTCGGCCCTTCCTTTTTTTATGGTTCACCTTAAAACGATTATTGCGGCGCTGAATCAGAATGTCATCAAGCTGGAGACTTCAAAAGTGGTTTCCGTTATCGAAAAACAGGTGCTGGCCAAGATCCACCGCCTGATATACCGGCAAAACGATGCGTTCTATAGGAGCATGTACAGAATCCTCAAACCTTGCTGGGGTGTTTTATTGAAGACGGGACCCTGGCCAATATCACGGCGCTCTGGGTTGCCCGCAATTCATTGCTGGCTGCCAGAGATCGTTTTGAGGGGATTGAGAAAGAAGGGCTTTTGGCAGCCTATCAGGGCGCATGGCATTGAACGCCTGGTTGTGCTGGTATCCAGATTGGGTCATTATTCCCTTAAAAAAGCCGGCGGGGTTCTGGGAATTGGAAATCAGAACGTGATTGCGGTTGAGGTGGATGCGCAAAACCGGATGGATCTGAATTGCCTGAGGCAAAAAATTGCCGAGCTTCATGACGGCAGCGAAAAAACCCGAATTCTGGCTGTTGTGGGAATTGCCGGAACCACCGAGACAGGATCAATTGACCCGCTTGCTCAGCTGGCGGCAATCTGCGCCGAACACCGCATTCACTTTCACGTAGATGCGGCCTGGGGAGGCCCAACCCTGATGTCTGATAAATACCGGCACCTTCTTGCCGGAATCGAGCTGGCAGACAGCGTGACCATAGATGGCCACAAGCAGTTCTACATGCCCATGACGTGCGGAATGGTGTATTTCAAAGATCCGGGGATGCTGGATGCCATCGAATATCATGCAGGCTATGTCAACCGGCCTGGGTCCGTGGATCTGGGAAGAAAATCCTTGTCCGGCTCGCGTGAAGCCAGTTCGCTGATTCTGGACAGCACCCTGAAGATCATGGGCACGCAGGGGTATGCCTTGCTGATCGAGCATGGCATCGAAATCGCCCGGCAGTTCGCAGCGGAAATTCAGGGCAGGCCGCTTTTTGAGATGATTACGCCGCCTGAGCTAAATATCCTCACCTATAGACTCTTGCCGCCTGTCGGGAGCTCTCATGGAAGGTCCCGGCTTGAACAGGGAACCGCGCGAAGAAGCGTCTGCGGTATCAACGATCAGCTTAACGCCATTACGCGTAAAGTCCAGCAACTTCAGCGTGAAGCCGGAAAGAGCTTTGTATCCCGAACCACCTTAAGGGTTCATCAATACCCGGGGCAGGATATTGTCGTTTTTCGTTGTGTGATCATGAATCCCATGACAACCCTTGATGTGCTTCGCGATATTCTGGATGAACAGGAAGAGATCTACCGTCGGATTGTCAATGAATCTGTTGATTTGTTGAATCGTGAAAATCCCCCCGGCCTTTCTTTCCAAGGCCATCCGTCAGTGGTGAATCTATATGAGAATCATCATTTTTATTGTGACAAGCGCCGGATATGTGCTAATGATCCGCCAGTCAATAATAAACCTGTTTGCGAGCCTTGTTTTATGAATGTTATTAATTGGTTAAATATCTTTTCCATTGCTAAAGGAGGAAACATGCCCATCCGAAAAATCGAACGAACCCCATCCGCCTATGCCTATCCCCTGCTGATCAAGAACATCCTTCACATGCCCCTGGTGTATGCGCCCAAGCAGGAAATCATCTATCGGGACAAGATGCGCTATAACTACGAAGCCCTGAACAGCAGGGTCTCGCAACTGGCCAATATGCTGGAAAAGTTGGGGGTTACGCCTGGAAATACCGTTGCGGTCATGGACTGGGACAGCCACCGGTATCTGGAATGTTTCTTTGCCGTTCCCATGATGGGGGCGGTTCTTCACACCATCAACATCCGGTTGTCGCCGGAACAGCTTGCTTACACCATCAATCATGCCGAAGATGATATCATTCTGGTCAACTCCGATTTTCTTCCCATGCTGGAAGCCATCAAGGATCAGATCACGACCGTCAAGAAATTCGTCCTGCTGACGGATGCGGACCCGGCGCCGGCAACATCGCTTGATCTTACGGGCGAATATGAGGCGCTTCTTTGCGCGTGCAGCGCCGATTATGATTTCCCGGATTTTGACGAAGACACCATGGCCACCACGTTTTATACCACTGGCACCACGGGAATGCCAAAAGGTGTTTATTACAGCCATCGTCAGCTTGTTCTTCACACCTACGGACTCATGTCCGGCCTCTGCATTTACAAATCCCAGGTCAATCTGAATTCCGGCGACGTGTACATGCCCATGACCCCGATGTTTCATGTCCATGCCTGGGGCATTCCCTATCTGTGCACGCTTTTGGGAACCAAGCAGGTCTATCCGGGAAAATATGAACCGGCAGTGCTGCTCAAGCTGATTGTAACGGAAAAAGTCACTTTTTCACACTGCGTGCCAACCATCATGCACATGCTGGTCAGCAGCCCGGCCATAACGCAGTTTGATCTTTCCAAATGGAAAGTCATCATCGGCGGGTCCGCCCTTCCCAAGGGCCTTTGCAAGGCGGCCTTGTCTCATGGCATCAATGTGACGACCGCATACGGCATGTCCGAGACCTGCCCGCTTCTGACCGCCGCCAACATGAAGCCGTTCATGCTGGACTGGGATATCGATAAACAGGTTGAAATGCGGTGCAAAACCGGAATGCCGGTTCCGATGGTCAATCTTGAAATCGTGGATCCGGAAGGAAAACCCGTTCCCCATGACGGAAAATCAACCGGTGAAGTCGTGGCGCGTTCTCCCTGGCTGACCCAGGGCTATCTGAAGGATCCGGAACGCAGCGAGCAGCTCTGGAAAAACGGCTGGCTTCATACCGGCGACATCGGCAATATCGATACCGAAGGATACCTGCAGATCACCGACCGGGTCAAGGATGTGATTAAAACCGGCGGTGAGTGGATTTCTTCTCTTGAGCTGGAAGATATTATCAGTCAGCATCCGGCGGTCAGCGAGGCTGCGGTGATCGGCGTTGCCGATGAAAAATGGGGAGAAAGACCCATGGCCCTGGTGGTGTTAAAAGCAGAGCATAAGGGCAAGGTCACGGAAGACGAACTGAAGGATTTCTACATGAAGTTTGTGGATAACGGAACCATTCCCAAATACGGTGTTCCCAGCAAGGTGCTGCTTGTTGACACCATTGCCAAAACCAGCGTTGGAAAGATCAGCAAGAAAGATCTGAGGATTCAGTATAAATAAGGCTGAAAAGAGACCCGAAGGCTGTGTGGGTCGAACCTTCAGCCTTGGGGTCTCAAACAGGGGCAACCGGTCGCTTTGCCGCCCTGTTTGACCATTTTATCCAGATATCAAAAAGATAAACCGCCACAATGGCGGTGATCACCCTGGGAATCCAGAGCCAGAAGATGCCGATGCCAAGGGATGCAAAAAGTGCCGGGTCTTCGACCATCGAATGGTTGATGCCGATGGAGATATGAAGCCTCTCCAGCTCTTCAGCGCTGAAATTGCCTTCTTTGGCTTCTTCAACAATGATTGCAGCCCCGTAGGCGACTCCAAACACCACAGCCGTCAGCCACAGCAGCCCGACCCGCTCATCCAGCCCCATGATTTTCAAAAAAGGTTTTAATATCTTTACCAGAAAAGGAATGATGTCAAATGCCTTCATCAGGCATAAGGCGATCATCAGCGGCATCACGATCAAAAAAGATCTTGATGCTGAGAAAAAAAGTGGAGATGCCCCAGTTTTGGATGACTATCCCACAGGGTTTTCTGAACCTGCGGGCCAAAAGCAAGTGCCGTGGATGCGCCTGTCTGCAAGTCCATGAACTGGGCCACTGCGATCACGGTGACGACAGAGGCTGCAAGCCGGATCACCGTGGCTTTCAACGGAGCCAGTCCGGATCTGGCCTGCACCATTCCCTCCTGAACCAGATTGTGGGATATGAGCAGAAAAATGGCGATCAGGGTCATCTGGTTTACGGAAAAAGGCAGTACGATCATGGCGGCAATCCCCCCGTAGATTCCCGTCAACATGCCAACCAGCAGAGGAATTGCGGCAGCAGCCGGCAGGCTGACCAGTTTCATGACGGGCGCAAGCAAAAAATCCATCTGCTGAATCAGCCCGCTGTAATCCAGAAGAACCGTAAGAAATGAGATGGGGATCAGAATCTTGAGCAGCCAGACATAACCGCTCCAGCCTTTAATAATACCGGCCACAACGCCGGATTTTGCCGTATCGCGAAAATTTCTCATTCAGTGTCGCAGTCCATTGGTAGGGTCGCCTTCTTCAACCATCTGTCTCAGAACCTGGATTTCGGCCTTTCCCGGTAAGCGGCCGGTCAGATGGGCGGTCAGAACCACCTCTCCATCCTGGTTGACGAGAACTGCATCGGCCCGGGCGCGGCATTTTTCATCAACTTCCGTGATCGTCAGGGTACAGGTAATGGTTTCGCCCATATAGACGGGACGCTTGAAGCGAAAATTCATACCGGAAGCCAGCCATCCGATTTGTCCCCCAACTTCCGTGACCATGCCGCCGACCAGAAGTCCGTGGCAGATTCTGGCCTTTAATCCCTTTACCGCAACAAATCGCGGATCAAAATGTATGGGGTTGTAATCGCGGGTCAAGTCGGCAAATTGTTCGACCTGCGACTCTGTAAATGTTCTGGTAACCGTAAATGTCGTGCCCGGAGTTAATCCCGCAATCGTGCGCTGCCGAATGATGGACATCAAACTTTCCTTTCAATTTCTTTTCGGTACTCTGCAACAACATTCAACAATAATTCAATTTGATTATTTTACAAGCTTAAAAATGATGACGCAACGGCATTCGGTTGACAAAACCAATGAAGCAGTCTACATCAGGGGACATGATAAACACGATCGATAAAAGAATTCCCATGCGACTGAAACCTGGCGACTGCATCGGTATTGTGGCGCCTGCCAGTCCCTTTGAAGAAACGGATTTTTACGCTGGAATCGCTATACTGGAGAACATGGGATTTCGGGTGAGTTTTCCGGAAGGGATATTTGCAAGAGCCGGGTATCTTGCCGGATCGGATGTGGATCGTGCGGCCCAGCTGAACGCGGCTTTTGCAGACAGCGATGTTCGGGCCATTGTCTGCGCAAGGGGCGGCTACGGGTCCATGCAGATCCTGCCATATCTGAATTATGAGGCCATCCGCAGGCATCCCAAGCTGGTGATGGGATTCAGCGACATTACGGCGCTTCTGTGTTCCCTGTATCAGCGCTCCGGTCTTGTTTCCTGCCACGGGCCGGTGATCGCATCCTTAAAGAATGCCAGCCCCGAAACCCTTGAATCCGTTTTCAATGCCCTGACATTAAACGAATTGCCTGAAATACGGCTCGAAAACGGCAGGGTTCTGAGTCCGGGAAAGGCAACCGGCCCTGTCGTCTGCGGCAATCTGACAACCTTGTGTCATCTAGTCGGAACGCCATTTGAACCGAAACTGAACGGGCATATATTAATTCTTGAAGATACGGGAGAAAAACCGTATCGCATCGATCGCATGCTTACCCAGATGAAGCTTGCCGGGGTATTCAACGGGCTTTGCGGCCTGGGGATCGGTTCATTTGAAAATTGCGGAAAAGCGGCAGAACTCTTTGAAATCATTCGCCCGCATATTTGACCCATTCCACATTCCCATCCTTGCCGGGTTCGATATTGGGCATGGATCCGACAATATCGCGGTTCCCTTTGGCCTTGAAGCGGTTCTGGATGCGGACCATCATATGCTGGTGTATCGCACCATTGCAGGATAGGGACATGAAGCGTGTGGACCGCCTGATGCATCAGGCTATCGCGGATCGGATATTTCCCGGCGGGGTTCTGTTGGTGTCCAGAGAAGACCGGATCGAGTTTTTCGAGGCATATGGCTGTGCTGATCTGTTTTCAGGGGCACCGGTGACAAGGGACACGATTTATGATCTTGCATCCTTAACCAAGCCGCTGGCAACCACGCTGGCGGTGATGCAGCTCATTCAGGAATCCAGACTGAGCCTGGATCAGCCGGCTGTATCGGTTCTGCCCCGTTTTCTGGATCCGCTGATGTCTCGGGTAACCATTCGGCATCTGCTTGCACATAGTTCAGGCCTTGCGGATTACCGTCCCTATTACCTGATTCTGCGGCATTTCCCTTTGAAAGAGCGAAAAGAGCAGTTAGGAAAACTGTTGACCCGGGAGCGCCTGGTCGGTGTTCCGGGCAGGCAGGTGCTTTATAGTGATATTGGGTTCATGATATTGCGCTGGATTGTTGAAACGATATCCGGAAAGCGCCTGGATCATTTCCTGTCGGAATTTTTGTACCAGTCCGCTGGGATTGGAGCGCCTTTTTTTCATTGACCTGAAGCAGCAGGCATGCAATGACAATATGGCAGCCACCGAGCTTTGTGACTGGCGAAACACCTTGCTCAAGGGAAGGGTTCACGATGACAATGCCTTTGTCATGGGCGGCATTGACGGGCATGCCGGGCTTTTTGGGTCAGCCGCCGATGTCGCAAGACTGATTTCGGTGCTGCTGTCGGACTACCGGGGACAATCCGGCCGGTCATTTTTTAACTCGAACCTGATTCAGCTTTTCTGGTCCCGGCAGACGCCTTCGGGAAGGGCTCTGGGGTTTGACATGCCTTCAGCCGATGGCGCCAGTTGCGGTCAGTTTTTTCCCAAAACAGGCGTGGGGCATTTGGGGTATACCGGCACTTCGTTCTGGATTGATCCGGAGCAGTCGATCTTCATTGTTCTGTTGACCAATCGCGTTCACCCTTCCCGCTATAATGTCGGCATACGTCGGTTCAGACCCCTGATTCACGATGAAATAATGGGGACGTACATCAATCTATAAGTTGCCTTGCGGGCATGAAGGCGGAACCATTTTTCGATTTAACGTGCTCACGCCGTCACAATTTCACACCCTCACGATTTAATCGCTTTGATATTTCCCTTGAGAATGCCTGGATTTTCTGGTAACTTCAATAATTTGTTTGATAGAAAATCATTTGAAACAGCCACCTGATTCAAATTCGACTGTTTTTTTTTCCGGCAACAACTACGTTAAGCTGTAAATGAGGTATTATGAGCTTTTTAAATGGATTCTTAGGGTTTTTTTCAAGCGATCTGGCCATAGATTTGGGGACTGCCAACACACTGGTTTATGTGAAAGGCAAGGGCATTGTGCTGAGCGAGCCCTCTGTGGTGGCGGTCAGAACCGACAACCGATCCAAAAACCGGGTTCTGGCGGTTGGCCTTGAAGCAAAGAATATGTTGGGAAGGACCCCGGGAAACATCGTTGCGATTCGGCCCATGCGCGACGGTGTCATCGCGGATTTTGAAGTCACCGAAGCCATGCTCAGACACTTTATCCACAAGGTTCACAACAGGCGCTCCTTTGTCCGGCCCAGAATCATCATTGCCGTGCCCTCGGGAATCACCCAGGTTGAAAAGCGGGCTGTCCGGGAATCCGCAGAATCTGCGGGCGCGCGGGAAGTGTTTTTAATCGAAGAACCCATGGCTGCGGCTATCGGCGCGGGTCTGCCCATCACCGAGCCTACCTGCAACATGGTTGTCGATATCGGCGGCGGGACAACCGAGGTCGCCGTCATTTCTCTGGCCGGCATCGTATATTGCAGATCCCTGAGAGTGGCCGGAGATAAAATGGACGCTGCCATCATCCAGTACATCAAGCGCAAGTACAATTTGCTGATAGGAGAGCGAACCGCAGAGGCGATTAAAACCACGATCGGAAATGCCTATCCGGACCCTCAGAACCTTGAAACCGTTGAGGTCAAGGGAAGAGACCTGGTATCGGGCATTCCCAAGATTCTTACCATTGATTCGGAAGAGATCCGTATCGCCATTTCAGAACAGGTAGATGCCATACTGGAAACCGTTAAGATCGCCCTTGAACAAACACCGCCCGAATTATCGGCCGACATTGTGGACAGAGGGATCGTGCTGACCGGAGGCGGCGCATTGCTGAAGAACCTGGATAAACTGCTCATGGAGGAAAGCGGCCTGCCGGTCAGGATTGCCGATGATCCCCTGTCAACCGTTGCGCTTGGATGTGGAAAAGCGCTGGATAGCATTGAATTCCTTAAACAGGTTGTGATTACTTAGCTTTATGTTTTCAAGAAAACAGCTGGTAATCGGTGGCGTATTCGCTTTTGCCGTAATTAATATCATCGTGCTTTTTATTTCGGCTAGGTATGTCAGTTCTTCTTCTGCTTCCAGACATATGGGAATGGGGCTCGTCTCTCCGCTTCAAAAAGCCGTAACAGTTTCAATCCATTCGCTCAGGTCCATGTGGACGCATTATTTTTATCTGGTTTCCACGGAAAAAGAAAATGACAACCTGAAAAAAATGATAGCCAAGACCATCCATGGCGACAACCAGTGCAAGGAAACAGAGCTTTCCAATGACCGGTTCCGTAAACTTCTTGACTTTAAAAACGCCAGCCTGCTTCAGTCCATTTCTGCTGAAGTGATCGGCAAGGATCCTTCCAAGTGGTATAAAACGTTGGTAATTGATAAAGGCGTTTCCCAGGGAATCACCAAGGGGCTTTCTGTGGTAGTCCCGGAAGGGGTGGTGGGCCAGGTGATTGATGCCGCTGACCATTATGCAAAAGTTCTGCTGATTATAGATTCAAACAGCGCTGTGGATGCGTTGGTTCAGCAGACACGGGCTCATGGCATCATAAAAGGAGATTCTGAAGGTCGCTGTCTGCTTAATTACGTATCCCGAAAGGAGATCGTCAACATCGGAGATGCCGTGGTTTCGTCCGGACTGGACGGCGTTTTCGTCAAGGGTCTTCTGATCGGAAAGGTGACGGATATCATTCGGAACAACTCCGGAATATTTCAGGATATCGAGGTTTCTCCTTTTGTTGATTTTGATAAAATCGAAGAAGTTCTGGTAGTTCTCAGCCCGCCATCACAGAGTCGGTTTCGCTAAAAACGGGTGACATCGTGATATCGTGAGAGCGTCAGGGCTGAACCATTTCATGATTTCACGATTTCACGCTATCACGATATTAATAGAGTTTTATCATGAATCCCATAGCGCGAATCGGACTGATTCTGTTGTTGGTCATTTTTCAGACAACGATATATTACGCCATTCCTGCCCTGAATCATTTTGTGAACCTGCTGATCACATTTGTGATTTACGCCGGGCTTTTTCTGCCCTTTCTTGAGAGTGTTGTTCTGATTCTGGTGCTGGGAGTGCTAATGGACAGTATCACCGGAGGGCTGTTTGGGCTGTATCTGTCCATATATTTCTGGATAATTGTCGGGCTGAGGCCGTTTGTGACGCTGTTGAATTTAAAAAATGCAAACACGTTACGGCTTCTGTTGGCAATCGCCATTGGATTTGAGAACCTGATGTTATTTGTAGGAACGGTTGCCCTGAAACAGGAAATTGTGTTCTCATCCGAATCCCTTTGGGCACTGGCGTGTCAGTTGTTCTGGACCTTGGCTCTGGGTCCCTTTGCTCATCAGGCTTTTGAATGCCATGGATCGCCGATTTAAAGTTTATGCGCAATCGAAATAATTTTTTATCATGATAGATGCAACATCACCAGAACTCTTTTCTCAAGAACCAAACTCCGGATAGCGACTGGTACAAGCGCAGAATTATCGGGCTGATATGCTTTGTGATACCCGGGTTCGCTTTTTTATTGTTCCGACTTTTTTATCTTCAGATTATTGAAGGAGAAAACTTCAGAAGACTTTCGGAAAACAACTGCATCCGCCTGCAAAGCATTGATCCGCCAAGAGGGTTGATCTTTGATCGAAACGGTCAGCTTCTGGTGGACAATCGCCCTTCCTATGATTTAAGTATCGTGGTCAAAGATGCCAGGCCGCTGGAAACATCGCTTCAGCATTTGTCTCAATATACGCGGATTCCGCTGGAATGGTTATGGGGGGAAGTCGAGAAAAATCAGAATCAGCCGTCATTTAAACCGGTTTTATTGAAACAGGATATTGGAAGGGATGTTCTGGCAGCCCTGGAAGTAAAACGCTTTGATTTGCCCGGCACCATTGTGGATGTCCGCCTGCGAAGGCTTTATGTGAAAGGCCAGAGTGCAGCCCATATTCTTGGCTATGTCGGTGAGATCAGCAGCGCTGATTTGAAATCCGTAAAATATGCCGGGTATAAGCGCGGGGATTTAATCGGGAAAAGCGGGGTTGAAAAGTCATTTGAAAACTACTTGAGAGGAGAACGGGGAGGGCGCCAGATTGAGGTGAATGTTACCGGACAACTCGTGCGCGTGCTGAAAACCGTTGATGCAGTTGCCGGAAACAATGTTTTTCTGTCCTTTGACCAGCGGCTGCAGGAAAAAGCCGAAGATCTGCTGTCGGATGTTACGGGCGCGGTTGTGGCAATGGATCCTGCGACTGGACATATTCTGGCAATGGCCAGCAGTCCTTCTTATGACCCGAACATGTTTGTAGATGGTTTCAGTCGTGATCAGTGGGAAACCTTCATCAAGAACCCCCCCCATCCGCTTCAGAACAAAGCCATTCAGGGTGAATATCCTCCGGCCTCCACATATAAAATCATCACGGCAATGGCAGGTCTGGAAGAAGGGGTAATTGATGAAAAAACCACAATGATTTGTCCGGGCTATTATAAATTTGGAGATCGGGAATACCGGTGCTGGAAAAAAGGCGGACATGGCTCGGTCAATGTAGGCAGGGCCATTTCGGAATCCTGTGATGTGTTCTTTTATCAGGTTGGACTCCGGCTGGGAGTGGATCGGCTGGCGTCGTATGCCAAAGCCGCCGGATTGGGGGCTGTGACAGGGATTCAGCTCGAACAGGAGTCCGGCGGCCTGATTCCAACTGCCGCATGGAAAAAACGCAGATTCGGGGTTGCCTGGCAGGGGGGAGAAACGCTGTCGATTTCGATCGGTCAGGGGTTTAATCTGGCAACCCCCTTGCAACTGGCGACCATGATCTCAAGCATCGCCAATGGCGGGACCCGTTTTGCGCCGCTGATTGTCAAGAAAGTTCAAAATGCATCCGGTGAAACCATCAAGGAATTTTATCCCGAAATCAAGGGGCATCTTCCCGTCAGCTCCAAAAATCTGGATATTGTTAGAAAAGGACTTTGGGAAGTTGTCAACGGCAAAAGCGGAACCGCCCGCATCGCAAACATTGAGGGGATTGAGATCAGCGGCAAAACAGGAACAGCACAGGTTTTCAGCCGCAAAACAGAATCGGAAAATGAAAAAGGGCGTGCCCATCATTTAAAATCCCATGCCCTGTTTGTGGCGTATGCGCCATCGGTCAACCCGAAAATTGCGATTTCCGTCCTTGTTGAACATGGCGAACATGGTTCCAGCGCCGCAGCGCCCATTGCCAGTCGAGCTGATCCGGGCATATCTGTCCGAAAACGATAAATGACCGTTTTTAAAAATTATTGATGGCAAAAATGTCAACGTAAGAATAAGAGGAAATCATGTTTGACCGCCGACTGATCCAGAATTTTGACTGGATGCTGCTGATCATCGTCCTGTCGCTGGCTGCATCCGGACTGATCACCCTTTACAGCGCGGCACGGGCTGGACTGCCCATTACTCAGGCTTTTTTTGCAAAACAACTCATGTGGTATGGCATTGGTTTTGTGGTCATGATTGCCTCCTTTCTCGTCAGCTACAAGCAATTAGATCAGTATGCCTACGCTGCCTACGCTATCTGCATTGTGCTGTTGGTAGCAGTGCTGGTTGCGGGAAAGCTGGTTGCCGGATCCAAGCGGTGGCTGGTTTTTGGTCCGATTTCCTTTCAGCCCTCTGAACTGGCAAAAGTTGCGGTGATTCTTGTCCTGGCGCGCTATTATTCAAGAACAGCCAATACAAAAGGAATGCGCCTTCGAGATCTGGTTATCCCGATGTTCATGATTGCCGTTCCATTTTTTCTCATTGTCAAACAGCCCGATCTTGGTACTGCCATGATCATTCTGTTGATCGCTGCTTCCCTGACGGTGTTTATTAAGATCGAAAAGCGGGCATTGATTGCAATCGTTTCATTTGGAACCGTAGCCATTCCCATGACATGGCTGCTGCTGAAAGGCTATCAGAAACAGCGAATACTGACTTTTTTGGAGCCGGACAGGGACCCGCTCGGCGCAGGATATCATATCATCCAATCCAAAATCGCCATAGGTTCGGGAATGCTTTCAGGGAAAGGTTTTTTGAAGGGAACGCAGAATGCGCTTTCATTTTTGCCGGAGCATCACACGGATTTTATTTTTTCGGTTCTGGCCGAAGACTGGGGGTTTATGGGATCCGCGGCCGTTTTGTTTATTTTTTTAATTCTGATTGTCTGGGGTCTGAACATCGCCCATGGTTGCAGGGATCCTTTTGGAGCGATTCTGGCAATAGGAATTACGGCATTGATCGGCTGGGAGGTTTTTATTAACATTGGAATGGTAATGGGACTGATGCCTGTGGTTGGTATACCGCTTCCGTTTGTGAGTTACGGCGGTTCCGCCATCCTCAGTATGATGCTGTGCATGGGAATCCTAATGAATATAAGCATGCGTAAGTACATGGTAGAGTAAATGAAGTTTTTTTGATTTTTTTATGAGTTCATCAGCAGCGGTTAAAAAATCAAAAAAAAACTTTTGACAACACGTCCAAGCAGATGTTATAGACCCGCAGTCCATCTCATGATTTTCAAATGAAAAATATTCATATCTCGCTGTTTACAAACTGAAATTCAATCAAAGTGGAGGGCAAACGTATGATTAATGTCGATGGGTCGGTTTTTATCCAGATCGCTAATTTTATTTTTTTGATTTGGGTAATGAACATGATTTTGTATAAACCCATACGTAAGGCGCTTCTTCAGCGAAAAGAGAAAGTGTCGGGTTTGGAGCGGAGTATTGCTGAATTCAGTACCCAGGCACTGGATAAAGAAAATGCATTTGCTTCCGGAATCAAAGAGGCAAGGGTCAATGGAATGAAAGAAAAACAGGCGCTGATACAGTCCGGATCCGATGAAGAAAAAATTATCATTGAAAACATTAATCAAAAAGCGCAGGCCGAACTCGCCAAATCCCGCGAAAAAATCACCAAAGATGCCGAATCTGTACGCATTTCCCTTCAAAAAGAACTTGATACATTTGTCAATGCAATAGGTCAAAAAATATTGGGGAGGGCTGTTTAATGAAAATTCCGGTTACGAGAAAGGGGCGGCGGCGCGGTCTGCTGCTCGCGATGTCTATGCTGGTGCTGCTTTGGGGCGGACTGGCATTTGCTTCATCCGGCGGTGATGCGCATGGAGAAGTAAAGGCCAAGGGCTGGTTGGCCACAGATACCTACCGTGTTTTGAACTTTGCAGTGCTGGCCGGTGGGTTGGTGTTTCTGCTTCGCAAGCCGGTCGCGCAGGCCCTTGGTTCGCGAATCAAAGGGATTCAGGCACAGCTTGAAGATCTTGAAGCCAAAAAGGCCGAGGCTGAAAAAGTTCTTTCAGAGTATAATGCCAAGATTTCCCGGTTGAGTCAGGAGTCCGAGGGAATTGTCGCCGAGTATATCCGGCAGGGCAATGAAGCAAAGGCCAGGATTCTTAAGGAAGCCGAGGCATCCGCGTACAAGCTGGAAGAGCAGGCCAGGCGCAACATCGAGAACGAATTCGAAGTGGCCAAGCAGCGCCTTCAGCAGGACATCTTTGAAAAAGCAATGATCAAGGCTGAAGAAATTATTAAAGAGAACATTACTGCAGATGACCAGAACCGATTGGTGGATGAATATCTCGACAAGGTGGTGGCATAGTGAAAAATCAATCTATAGCAAGGCGATACGCCAAGGCCCTTCTGATGATTGGCAAGACCGATGGCAAGGCCGAGAACTATAAGGATGAATTGGATGGATTTGCCAGCCTGATAGCAAGAGAAATGGCGCTTGAACAGGTAATCAATAATCCGCTGTACAATGCAGAGGAACGCAAAAAAGTACTGTCGTCCCTTATTGTAAAGTTGAATCTATCCAAGGTCATGACATCCTTCTTAAAGCTTCTCTTTGATAAGGGGAGGTTCGGTTTTTTAGGCGCTATCAATGAGTTCTATCAGAAGCTGGCAGATGATCTCAAGGGTGTAGCTCGCGCCAGCCTGGTTTCGGCTAATGAGCTTTCATCCGAAGCTGTTGAAAAGATTCGCAAGGCATTGTCAAAGAAAACAGGTAAGGACATTGTCCTGGATATCAAAACAGACCCGGCGCTCATCGGCGGGGTGGTTACCAAAATTGGGGATCTTGTTTTGGATGGCAGTATCAAAACACAATTACTCAACATGAGAGAATCTTTAAAAAGGGGTGAGAGCGTATAATGGAATTAAGAGCTGAAGAAATTAGTCAGATCATTAAAGATCAAATCAAGGATTACGACAAAAAGGTTGAACTCAGTGAAACAGGGATCGTTTTGTCGGTTGGCGATGGTATTGCCAGAGTCTACGGCCTTGAGAAAGCAATGGCCCTTGAACTGGTAGAATTCCCCGGTGGTATTCTGGGGCTTGTTCTGAACCTTGAAGAAGACAATGTGGGTATCGCGATCATGGGTTCCGATGTTCACATCAAGGAAGGGGATATCGTCAAGCGAACCGGCCGAATTGCTCAGGTGCCGGTCGGCGAGCCGGTTCTTGGCCGCGTGGTTTCTGCAGTCGGCGAGCCTCTGGACGGAAAAGGACCCATTAACGCCACGGAATTCCGACGTGTTGAAATGGTTGCTCCGGGCGTCATTGCCAGAAAAAGCGTTCATGAGCCCATGGTCACCGGCCTTAAGGCCATTGACGCCATGACGCCGGTCGGCCGTGGACAGCGGGAGCTGATCATCGGCGACCGTCAGATCGGCAAAACCGCAATTGCCATTGATGCCATTCTCAGCCAGAAAGGCCAGGACGTTTTCTGCGTTTATGTGGCCTGCGGCCAAAAGAAGTCCACGGTTGCTCAGATTGTGGCCATTCTGGAAAAACATGGTGCAATGGCCTATACCACGGTGGTTGCCGCATGCGCCAGTGATCCTGCAACGCTGCAGTATGTCGCGCCTTATGCCGGATGTGCCATGGCGGAATATTTCAGAGACAGCAAAAGGCACTCTCTGATTATTTATGACGATCTTTCCAAACAGGCTGCCGCCTACCGTCAGGTATCTCTGCTGCTCAGGCGTCCTCCGGGACGTGAAGCATATCCCGGGGATATTTTTTACAACCATTCCCGCCTGCTGGAGCGTTCCGCCAAATTGAACGATGAGCTCGGCGCCGGATCTCTAACCGCCCTTCCCATCATTGAAACCCAGGCCGGTGACGTTTCCGCCTATATTCCCACAAACGTTATTTCCATTACCGACGGGCAGATCTATCTGGAGCCCAAACTCTTTTTTGCAGGCGTCAGACCGGCAATCAACGTCGGACTTTCCGTATCCCGCGTCGGTGGTGCAGCGCAAACCAAAGGCATGAAACAGGTGGCCGGCACACTGCGTCTTGATCTGGCCCAATACCGGGAACTTGAAGCGTTTGCTGCATTTGGAAGCGACCTGGATAAATCAACCCAGAATCAGCTCACCCGCGGGGCGCGTATGGTTGAAATCCTGAAGCAGCCGCAGTACAAACCCCTTCCCATGGAAAAGCAGGTCACGATCCTGTTCGCCGGGACGCGCGGTTTCCTGGATAAATACCCCATAGATGTTCTGGCAAAATATGAGGCTGGTCTTTATACGTTCATCGAAGAGCGGCATCCCAAGATTTTTACGGAACTGGCAGATAAAAAAATCATCAACGATGATATCGACAAAATGCTCAGAACTGCCTTGGGTGAATACGATGAAGAATTTAAAGATACGATTAAATAATGCTTGATAATATTAACATCTCTGGTGTTTTTTATTAAGGACGATTTGATATGGCAAGATTAAAAGACGTTCAAAATAAAATAAGCGCGGTTAAAAAGACCAAACAAATTACAAAAGCCATGAACATGGTAGCAGCTTCCAGACTGCGTGGAGCGCAACAAAACATGGAGGCTTTTCGTCCTTATGCGAATAAATTCGCTGAAGTATTGACCAGCCTGGCGGAAAAAGCAGGGGAGGGCGCAAGCCCATTACTGATACCTCGTGAAGAAGTTAAAAAAATTCACATTGTCTTGTGTACATCAGACAGAGGATTGTGCGGCGGGTTTAATAACAATCTGGTTACCAAAGCCGAAAAATTTGCAAAGGAAATGGCTGAAAAAGGACTGGAACTTTCTTTTACGAATTTTGGCAAGAAAGGTAGAGATTGGTCTAGAAAAGCCAAAATGCCTATTGTCAGTGAACATCTTGGGATAATCGGGACAACCATTGGTTTTAATACTGCCTCGACAGCAGGGCGTAAGCTGGTTGACCAATTTCTGGTCGGCGTCTATGACGAGGTTTACGTTATTTATGCAGAGTTTAAAACCATGTCCAAACAAATACCTGTTGTTGAGAAGATATTGCCCATTACCCCCTTTGAATCCGAAGAAAGCCCTGTTGCGGATAAAGATAAGCCTTACCAGGCTGAACATATCTGCGAACCGTCACCTGCGGGTCTGCTGGGCGAATTGTTGCCAATGAATGTATTTGTTCAATTGCATAGGGCATTTTTAGAAACATCTACCAGCGAACATGCTGCCAGAATGATGGCGATGGAAAATGCCACATCAGCCTGCAATGACATGATCGGAAGCCTGACCCTTGCTTATAACAAAGCCAGGCAGTCGGCAATTACGGCGGATCTGATGGATATTGTCGGCGGTGCCGAAGCGCTTAAAGGTTAAATAATTGATGCAGCATATCGAAGGATAGGAGGATATTTGATGGGACAGAATATTGGATATATTAAACAGGTGATGGGACCTATCGTTGACGTTGAATTTGAGCAGGGACAATTGCCCAACATCCTGACCGCACTGCTGGTTACCAATCCTACAATTAATGATGAAGCCGACAATCTCGTGATTGAAGTTGCTCAGCATCTGGGCGACAATATTGTCCGTACGATTGCCATGGATGTTACCGATGGTCTGGTTCGGGGAATGCCGGTAAAGGATACCGGAAACCCCATCATGATGCCGGTTGGTGAAGCGGGCTTGGGACGCGTATTAAATGTTGTCGGCAGACCCGTTGATGGTCTTGGCCCCATCAGTCAGGAAAAAATGATGCCGATTCACCGTGAAGCTCCCAAATTTACCGAACAGGATACAACGGTGAAAGTATTGGAAACCGGCGTCAAAGTGATCGATCTGCTGGTGCCTTTTCCCAGAGGCGGGAAGATGGGGCTTTTTGGAGGTGCCGGCGTCGGCAAGACCGTTATCATGATGGAAATGGTCAATAACATTGCCAAGCATCATCAAGGAATCTCCGTTTTTGCAGGGGTTGGCGAAAGAACACGCGAAGGAAATGACCTGTATCACGAAATGAAGAATTCCGGTGTTCTTCCCAATGCTGCACTGATCTATGGACAGATGACAGAGCCCCCCGGCGCCCGTGCCCGTGTTGCGCTTTCCGCGCTTACAGCTGCAGAATACTTCCGGGATGTTGAAGGTAAGGATGTTTTGATCTTTATTGATAATATTTTTAGATTTACACAGGCCGGGTCCGAAGTTTCCGCCTTGCTCGGACGCATGCCGTCCGCGGTTGGTTACCAGCCCACACTGGCGGTCGACCTTGGCACACTTCAGGAACGCATTACCTCCACCAATAAGGGGGCCATTACGGCTGTTCAATGCGTTTATGTGCCTGCGGACGATTTGACTGACCCGGCTCCTGCAACCACATTTGCGCATTTGGATGGAACGGTTGTACTTTCCCGCCAGATTGCAGAACTCGGAATCTATCCGTCGGTTGATCCCCTGGATTCCACTTCCAGAATTCTGGATGCCGCCTATATCGGTGAAGAACATTATCTTGTGGCCAGAACTGTTCAACGGGTTCTTCAAAAATATAAAGAACTTCAGGATATTATCGCAATTCTTGGCATTGACGAACTGTCTGACGAAGACAAATTAACTGTTGCTCGAGCCAGAAGAATTCAACGATTCCTTTCTCAGCCTTTCCATGTTGCCGAAACCTTTACCGGTATGCCGGGTGCATATTGTAAAATCGAGGATACCGTTCGAGGCTTTAAAGAAATCTGCGACGGAAAACATGATGATCTTCCGGAACAGGCTTTTTACATGGTTGGCGGCATTGAAGGCGCTGTTGAGAAAGCCAAAAAAATGGCTGAAGCACAATAAATTCAGGTTGGGGGCAAATGAATGGCTGGAAATATAAAACTTGAGGTTGTTACACCAGGAAAATCTGTTGTCAGCGAAGAAGCACAGATTGTAATCGCTCCCGGAAGCCTGGGAGAATTTGGTGTGCTTACAGGCCATACACCATTTTTAACAACACTGAAACTGGGCATGATCCGTTATAAGGACGCTCAAGGGGTTGAACGCTATGTTTTTGTCAGCGGCGGCTTTGCTGAAGCGCTTCCCAACAAAGTGACGGTTTTGGCTCAGGCCGCGGAAAGAAGACGTGATATTAATATTGAACGCGCCAAATCGGCTTACGAGCGTGCCAAAAGCCGTCTTGAAGGCAAGCCGAAAGAAGATGTGGACTTTGTCAGGGCAAAAGCAGCTTTGGACAGGGCCATGTATCGCTTAAAGATGGCTGATACGCGTAAATAGCCATTACTACGTACGTGTTCATGTAACAAAAAGAGCAGGCCATCCTTAAGGATGGCCTGCTCTTTTTGTTCTTGAAAAAATTAATACTCTTTTGCTTGCGGATTCCAAGATGAAGACGAATGCCTTTGAATTCCAGGACTATAAAAAATATGAATTTGCGTTGATGAAGATTTCAGAGACGGCAACGTTGGTGTAAGGGTAAGGAATGGATACATATTCACCCGATTTGGCGTTTATTGTTCTGGCTGCAGGCCTTGGAAAACGGATGAAGTCTGATAAGGCCAAGGTGCTTCACGAGGTTCTTGGAAAACCAATGGTTCACTATGTTCTGGAAACTGCCACGCGGTTTGCCGACGGAAATGTTTATGTGATTGTTGGGTATCAGTCTGATATTGTTCGCGCATCGATTGAAAAAAAATATGATGTTCATTATGTTTATCAGGAAAAACAACTGGGTACCGGCCATGCGGTTTCGTGCGCCCTGCCTTATCTGGAGCCGCAGATTCAGCAAGTTGTCATTTTATGCGGGGATACGCCGCTGATCATCGCAATCGACGATAGCACTGCTGATCCGCACGCATCGGGATTTAAAAAATGACTTAACCGTTCTTGCAGTCAACATGGACAACCCAACAGGATATGGTCGAATTTTACTGAGTGAGAATCAACGGGTTACCGGGATCGTGGAAGAAGCCGATGCAACAGATGCATCAGCGAAATATTAAAATTGTAAATACCGGTATTTATTGTGTTGACAGAGCGTTTCTATCGGATGCAATCGGATCTCTGACAAATAACAATGCCCAGCAGGAATTGTATTTGACGGATATTGTCGAAATCGGTTTTCGAAAAAATAAAGCAATTACCGCGGTAATCGGTGAAGATGCCGCCGAGATGATGGGCGTGAACAGCCAGGAGGATTTGCGAATCGCCGAAGGTCAGATGCGGTTGAGACCATCAATAAATCTTGACTTTCATATCTCTCCATGAGTATATAATCCAAGAGGTGAAATGGTGGAAAACGAAGCGCTGTTGACGCAGCAATTTGAAGAGATAGAGCAGAAGGTAGAGCGTTTGATCGCGATCTGTAGTTCACTTGAGGCCAGAAATTTTCAACTTTTAAATACCATAACAAGTCTGGAAGCAGAACTTCATATCAAGTCCGAGGCTTTGGAAAATTTTTCTGAAGAAAGAACCATGATCCGGTCAAAAATTGATAAGCTTTTAGTGAAGCTGGAAAATATTGCAGAAATGGATTCGAATTCATCACAGTGAAAAGGCAGAGAAAGGCAAATAATTTTCCTTGGAAGATTATCTTACTATCACTCTTTTTGGCCAAACCTATACTTTCAAATTCGAGTCAGATGACCTGAGCGGATCAGAGGTTGTAGATATGCTGCTCAGTGAAGTCAATAAAGTGGAGTCCCAATGTCAACAATCCATTCAGTTTAATAAATTTGTCATATTGATATTAGCTGCCCTCAACATCACCCTTGAGAAAATTGCATTAAAAAACAATTACCAGCATCAGTTGTCAAAACTCACCGACAGGTCAGCAGAATTGATCCGTCGATTGGATGAATGTATTGTTCCACTTTCTGATTCGACATCGATTGAAAGCATGTAGGTGTTATTTTCTGTCCAATGGAATCGTTCCAACAGTCGGATGACGCATTACATACATATATGATGGTAACGGTTTATGTGTAACGCCCCTGCCGTGTTCGTTATTGGAAGATGATCTTTGTCCCAACACTTAATACAATGGGGCCTTTACTGATTTTGGTGAGCAGGTTCTGCTTGTACAGAAAAGCCTAAAAAAATCACAGGGACCCAAATTCCACGTTTGGCTCAAAGGCCTTACAAAACGGCACAGTGGCGGGGGTTTTACACATATTCATTTGGTATGTCATATACGTTATTCAGTGCGCCCCTGCAATCGCCTTGCTGCCTCTCTTCAATTCTTCATTTCCTTTTAGGGCTTTCTCCCGTTTTCCCAACAACTGTTTTTCAAATTATTATCTATGAATATTTTCATCAGCATAGGCTGTTCTTGCCGTGTTTCGGCGCGAAAGAAAGAATCAGTCTTTCAGGTAAAAACTGATTCATGATCGTATCAAAACGGATTAAATTGAAAAACGACTGGTGATAACCCGTTTTAATACCAAGAACTTGCCCTTTTGCGGGAGGTTGCTTTAGGAGATAATGAATGAATGAATATAGTATTATTTATAAGTGTTGTATGCGTTGTCGCCGGGTTTATTGCTGCAACATGGCTTGAAGACCAAAAGCGTCAAGGATAAAATCACCCACGCAGAAGAAGATGCCAGGCGAATACTGGAAGAAGCCAGGCATCGCGCAGAAACGCTGACAAAAGAGGCGCAGCTGGAAGCAAAAGATGTAATATTTCAAATGAAGAGTGATTTTGATTTAGAAACAAAAGAAACTCGGGTTGAAGTAAAGAAAAAAGAAAGATGGCTGATTCAAAAAGAAGAGAATATCGATCGTAAAAATGAACAGTCAGAGCGTCGGGACGTTGAAATTGCAAAAAAAGAAAAATTATTGAATGACCGGGAAGAACAGATTGAGAAAAGAAATCTTGAATATAAGGAGTTGATTGAGGAGCAAAAACGGCAGTTGGAAAGGATATCTTGCATGTCTTCCGAACAGGCAAAGGAATTGTTGATACGCGCCATGGAAAACGAGGCCCGGTACGAGGGCGCCAAACTCATTAAAAGAATTGAAGCAGAAACCCTTGAAGAAGCAGAAAAAAAAGCCAAGAAAATTATTTCAACAGCGATTCAGCGGTTTTCCGGCGAGTTTGTATCGGAAAGAACGGTCTCGGTTGTTCCGCTTCCCGGGGATGAAATGAAGGGACGGATTATCGGCAGAGAAGGCACGGAACATCCGAGCGCTTGAGGCTGCAACTGGTATCGATCTGATTATTGATGATACGCCCGGAGGCGGTGATTCTGTCCGGATTTAATCCGGTCCGGCGTGAAGTTGCGCGACTGTCGCTGCTCAGGTTGATATCCGATGGAAGAATTCACCCTGCACGAATTGAAGATGTCGTTAAAAAAGTATCGCTGGAAGTGGATGTAACCATCAAGGAAGCAGGGGAGCAGGCGGCTTTTGATCTTGGGGTGCATGGAATTCATCCGGATTTGATCAAGCACATTGGGAGTCTGAAATTTAGAACCAGTTATGCCCAGAATGTTCTGCAGCATTCCGTGGAAGTTGGCTTTCTCTGCGGCATCATGGCTTCGGAGTTGGGATTGAATTCCAAACTGGCTCGAAGGATGGGGCTTTTGCATGATTTGGGGAAAGCCATTGACCATGAAGTGGAAGGGCCACACGCGCTGATCGGATCTAAGCTGGCAAAAAAATATGGTGAGTCTCCCAAGGTTGTTCATGCAATCGCCGCACACCACGAGGATGTGCCGCCCAATACGGTTTATGCGTTTCTTGTGCAGGCAGCGGACGGGCTTTCCGGCGCCAGGCCAGGTGCACGCAAAGAACTGCTGGAGAACTATGTAAAGCGTCTTGAAGATCTTGAAAATATAGCTAATTCGTTTCGCGGCGTCTCAAACTCATATGCGATACAGGCTGGCAGGGAACTGCGCGTGATTGTTGAGAGTGAGATGATCACTGATGAAGACGCGACGTTGTTGAGCAGAGACATTGTCAAAAAAATTGAGGAAATGCTGACATTTCCGGGTCAGATCAAAGTCACGGTGATTCGAGAAACCCGGGCAGTTGAATATGCAAATAAATAGGATTGATGGCTTATGAAAAATGCAATGGATATTCTTAGAGAGCGCGGTTTTATCGAACAGACCACTCATGACGCTGAGCTTCGAGATTATCTGGAAACCGGTAAGATCACCTGCTATATCGGCTTTGATCCGACAGCATCCAGCCTGCATGTCGGCAGTCTGATCCCCATCATGGCACTGGCCAATATGCAGAAATGCGGGCACAGGCCCATCGCACTGGTTGGGGGTGGGACCGGTCTGGTAGGCGATCCCAGCGGAAAGACCGAAACCCGCAAATTGCTGACCAAGGAGCAGGTTAATGAAAATGTTGTGGGCATAAAGAAACAGCTTGCGCAATATCTTGATTTTGATGCGGATATGGCGATTCTCGTGAATAACGCCGACTGGCTGACAGACTTAAAATATATTCCATTTTTACGGGATATCGGTAAGCACTTTTCCGTGAACCGAATGATAAAATCGGAAAGCTATCGCATGCGGCTTGAAGCAGAAGATGGCCTGAATTTTATCGAATTCAACTATATGTTGCTTCAAGCATATGATTATTTGGAATTGTTTGATCGTATCGGCTGCAGGCTTCAGATGGGCGGCAGTGATCAGTGGGGGAATATTGTCGCCGGCATCGAACTGATTCGACGAACCAGACAGCAATCTGCTTTTGGAATTACATTTCCGCTGATTACCACAAGTACAGGCGCAAAAATGGGCAAAACAGCCAAAGGTGCGGTCTGGTTGGACCCTGTCAGAACCACCCCGTATGATTATTATCAATTCTGGGTGAATACCGATGATGGCGATGTGACGCGGTTCTTATCCCTTTTTACTTTTTTGCCGATGGAAGAGATTCAGCAAACAACCCGGTTGAAAGATGCGGATCTGAACTGTGCAAAATCGGTTCTGGCCTTTGAAGCCACGTCACTGGCGCATGGACCTGAAGAAGCCATCAAAGCGTATCGAGCATCTGCTGGCGTTTTTGGTGCAAGAAGGATTCCTGATGATATTTTGCCATGCTAGCGCTATTCCCAGGCAGGATAAGCAAATGGACGACCAGTCCATGCCGCATTCTTTCATGAAGATCAGCGAATTGAAAAAAGGAATTCCGATTTTTAAATTAATCCATAGCGCGGGTCTGGCAGGGTCCGGCGGGGCGGCTAGGCGACTGGTTGAACAGGGAGGTGCCTATATCAACAGCAAGCGGATTGAGGACCTGAATTATCAGGTCACGGATAAGGATATCATCAATGATGAGATTTTGCTCAGTTCAGGTAAAAAAAGATTTCATAAAATTAAATGCAGCTTGAAATGAGTCACAGAATCAGTAGGTAATTTGTTCGAGATTATGAATGAACTATTCATTGACAATATTTGCCTGTTTATATAAAAGGCAAAGTTCCTGATGTTAAGTCGAATATAGATTTCGAAAAGAACCGCTTCTGACAACATGAATATCGGGTCTAATGTGAAAATTGTTTTTTTGTTTTTGGCTAATAATAATTTACTTGACACAATGCTTGAATCCATATATTCTAATCTAGTTTGCATAGAGTTATAGAATAAAAAAGCAAAAATATAATTCTTGACAAATAAATTAATTATTTCTAAAATATGAGGTATAAGTCAGACTGTTTTCTTTAAAATCTTGATTGACAAGATGCAGAGAAAGCGATAAAACAGAACTCAGGGTCAATTGTAAAAACACATTGGCTTATTTGATCTTTGAAAACTAGATAGTGACAGCTTGTGAGTTTAAGGAACCCAGTTAATTTGTCTGCGAGAGCGGGCATTAAATAGTTTAATTGGAGAGTTTGATCCTGGCTCAGAATGAACGCTGGCGGCGTGCTTAACACATGCAAGTCGTACGAGAAATCCTTAGCTTGCTAGGGAGAGTAAAGTGGCGCACGGGTGAGTATCGCGTGGGTAATCTACCCTTGAATTCAGGATAACACTTCGAAAGGGGTGCTAATACTGGATAACATCTTTTTGGTTTAGGCCGGAGGGATCAAAGATAGCCTCTACATGTAAGCTATTGTTTGGGGATGAGCCCGCGTACCATTAGCTAGTTGGTGGGGTAAGAGCCTACCAAGGCAACGATGGTTAGCTGGTCTGAGAGGATGATCAGCCACACTGGAACTGAAACACGGTCCAGACTCCTACGGGAGGCAGCAGTGAGGAATTTTGCGCAATGGGGGAAACCCTGACGCAGCAACGCCGCGTGAGTGAAGAAGGCTTTCGGGTCGTAAAGCTCTGTCAAGAGGGAAGAAAGTGGGAGATGGTAATACTGTTTTCTATTGACGGTACCTCTGAAGGAAGCACCGGCTAACTCCGTGCCAGCAGCCGCGGTAATACGGGGG
>CAVPHN010000001.1:0-216349 GCA_963704205.1 uncultured delta proteobacterium | reverse complement strand
GCCAAGTCCCGGACAGTCCTGTCAAGCTCAAGCCTGGCCATCTGCGATTCCGTTTCAGCCACTCTTCCGGCAGCCGCAAGCTTGCCCGGAAACGGAATCGTCTGGGAGAGCACTGTTTCAAACCGCTTGTTGCCCCAGTCTCTGGAAGGATCGTACGGATAATACATTGTTGTGAGCAGGGGGTCCGGATACCCGGTTTCCACCCGGTATTTTTCAATGGCGACCCGCCATGATGCCTTTGCCGCTTTTACCACCGGGCTCGATTGATAGACATAGGATAAGAAGTCATTCAAGGACGGTGATCCGGCGATACGGGCTTCAAGTGCCAACAGTTCTTTCTCCGCAGCCTGAGCAGGGAATGCGACAATCACGAAAATGGCCAAGGCCGAAATGGCGAAAAACTTCGACCGAACGATATTTTCAAAATCAATCAGGTGCATATCCACCCTTTCATGGCCGGTCTTGATCCCCTTTTTCCGATAAGAAGATCAAGTCAGGAGCCATAATTACAGCTGTATATATCTTTTTCATATCTGGGGGGTGATGTCCAGATGGTCCGCAAGTGTTCATCCGGAAAACACACTATCAAGCCGGAACTGCGATTAAGGTTATATTTCAGTTTTTTCTATACGGTGGAGTTATCGCTCTGTTTAAATAGAATAATGTAAAAAGGCTCCGTGTCAATAGCATTAATGACGTATATTCAGATTTTAAATATGATCCACCAAAAAAATTTGTCATCAGTTGTCTATAAATCGGCACCGAAATACCATTGACCGCATCCATGACATATGCTACCTATTTATAATAGACTTGCGACCCGGCGTCGATGTCGGGTAAATGCCAATGGCTCCCGAAATTGTTACGGCTCACTCAACGCAGAATCGCTGGATTCTCCATTTGATATTTATTTACGCTCATGTATGAGATCATCCGAGGCCCGATGGCCTGGTGCGCCTTTTTGGTGTTCATTGCCGGAATGGCGTTTCAGATTGCGCGTTTCTTTTTCCATAGCCGACGGCGCCCGCTCATTCGCCTGGCACTGCCAGCCGGATATGCAAAAGGGTCCGACCTGCGCTCACCCAGAGAAAGATGGATAGTCCGGCTGGCGGCATGGCGGGTGACCCTGTGGGGCGTCAATCCCCTGATGGCCATCTGCACCGGCTTGTTTCACATATGCGTTTTCATTCTCCCGGTTTTTCTGTTGCATCATAATACGATCATGGGCCAGCTCTGGGGCCTGACCCTTTGCCCCCATGTCCTATCCGACCGTGATACAGACCTTTTATGCGCGGTGGTGTTTTCCTGCGGCGCCGTCTTTCTGATTCGCCGGCTTTTTATCAGAAGGGTCCGCGCCATCACAACACTCTATGACTACCTGATATGGGGGGTTGCACTCGGTCCTTTTGTGACCGGATTTTTGGCAATCCATGCGGTGTTTGACTACAAGACGCTGGTGATGTGCCACATCCTTTCCGCACAGGTCCTGCTGGTTGTGGCTCCCTTTACCAAATTCATCCATATGGTCATGTTTTTTATCAACCGGATCTTTCTGGCCGGAGAGTTGAGTTTTGGACCCGGACGCAGAACCTGGACGTAAGACTTGCCAAAGGAACACCTGTGGCTTCACCAATCTTTAAATACATGACATGCCTGATCATCGCGGGTTTGGTCTTCTCTGCCTCAGCCCCTGTGGGCTCAGCCGGATGAAATTCTGCTGAATCACAGCAAGGTATTCGGCCACTCGCGCCTGAATCCGGTTCGTTTCTCCCATGAGAAGCATATGAACGACTTCGATTGCCTGGACTGCCACCACCGGTACAAGGACAAAAAAAATATATTGGATAAATCAGAGCTTGAGGAGGGATCGCCTGCGGCCCAATGCACCGCCTGCCACAATCCCGGGTCCAATTGCCAATTGCAGGACGTTTTTCACAAACTGTGCCTTGGATGCCACACGCAACTCCAGAAAGCAGGGCGCAAGAGCGGCCCCCGCCTGTGCATCGACTGCCACCCCAGGCGAACCTTTTGCATTTAAGGGAGGGCTGTAAGCGTGGCTGAAAAAGAGATTATGGCGGCTGCCACCTCCAGGGAATCGATTTCAGCGGATATTAACAGCAATGCCGTATGGACCCTTCTTGAAAAACACAAATTTGCAATGCGGATGGCGCTCAGGGTTTGCGCCCATTGCGGTCTATGCGCCGAGAGCTGTTTTCTGTACGTGGCCAGGGACCGAAGGCCCGAATACATGCCGTCCCATAAATTTATCCATACCCTCGGAATTTTATATCGAAAGAAAGGGCGTGTCCGGCGCAAGGAACTTGAAAGCATGTGTCACATCGCCTGGCAACGCTGCGTGCTGTGCACCCGGTGCTACTGCCCCTTGGGGATTAACATCCCGGAGATGATCGCTCTGGTGCGGCGCATCTGCCGATCTCAGAATGTGCTTCCGGATTTTGAAAATACCTCTGGATGGGAAAAAACGATCTCATGGTCAAAGCGACAAGAAAACCGCTGAATGAAATACTGGAAAACGTTCGACACCATCGCCGAATCCTCAATGTCGGATGTGGCGGGTGTGTGTCCGTCTGCCTGGTCGGGGGGCACAAGGAGGTTCAAATCCTTTGTACTGAACTGAATTTGAGCCTCAGGCTCGAAAAAGTTGGTGCGCGCATCGAAGGATATACGGTGGAGCGCCAGTGCACCCCTCTCTGCCTGGAGGAGCTCGATGATCTGTCCGCTGATTTCGATGCGTTCCTCTCCATGGCCTGCGGGGCCGGTGCTCAGCTGCTGGCCGAACGTTACCCGGATAAACCGGTATATCCGGCCGTCAATACAGTTGCCATCGGCATCGACAGGGATGTGGGGCTTTATGAGGAACGATGCCGTGCCTGCGGCGAGTGCGTGCTGGGGTATACGGGCGGGATTTGTCCCGTCACCCGATGCGCCAAAAGCCTCTTTAACGGTCCCTGCGGGGGCACCCATGACGGATTATGTGAAATCAGCATGGCCGACGAGATCCCCTGCGCCTGGCATCAAATTTACATTCGGCTGCAAGCACAGGGCCGGCTTGACCGTATCCTTAAATGTCAGGAAGCCATGATCTGGCAGAGTACCCCGTGCCGACCGATCGTCCAGGAACCTTACAGGCAGCGTTACTATGGGAGGCCGGGCCGAAATGGGCAGTAATCGCAGCTGTCGCGACTGATCCTCGGCCCGCCCACCAAATCAAGAGTCATTCCGAATCGTTTTTTTACCGCTTATTATCCTATGATTCAGATTACTTACTTCATAGCAAGTACCATACTTTATGGTTCCTACTTGCATTAAACATTGAACATACATAATAGTAAAGCTACAGTAAAGTTGATTCAAAGCAGAAATGCGACGATATTCGCATATAACGTGAATGTTTCCCGTGCTTACTCACTGTGGTATATACTTGGCAGTGCGGTGACAGCCAACCGGACATATATGAATCGTTTTACCCGGCAAGAATGGACAAGATGCAGTCTGTTATTTACAGGCAGGGACAATAACCAACCGGCACTAATGGAGGAAAATTTTGCAGGAACTAAACCCGGAAACATTAAAAGGCCTGAATCTATCGCAATAAACAATGCTCCCTTTTTTAAGCATCTGGCCATGCGCGTTACTGAAATCGGAGTCGGCTATTCCGTTGTGACTCTGGATGTTGGAACAGAACATATGAATCCATTCGGCGGGCTTCATGGTGGCGTATATGCGGCGGCGATCGATACCGCAGCCTACTGGTCCGCCTACTGTGAACTTCCGGAGGAAACCGGGTTGATTACCATTGACGTTAAAGTGGACTTCCTGGCGCCCGTTTCCGGCAATAATCTCATTATCAACGGACAGCGGATCAAATCTGGAAAAACCCTATATCTTACCGAAGCGAAGATGTCTGACACAAACGGAACACTATTGTCCCATGGAACGTCTAAATTGATGGTAACCCGCAAACAATCAATTGCCGACGTCGTCAATTAATCGGATCAGACAAACTGCCGCCTAAATTTTTCGGAATTAAAGAAAGCGATGAAAAATAGCGTGAGGTCATTGTTACAAAGCACATGAAAAACGATTCTTTCGAATTTATCAAAGATAGTGTTTTATTGCCCATTTGGTGCCCTATCCAGACCTTTGATCCGTGAGCCGGCAGCTATCCCCCTTTCCCGAAACCATCCCGATCGCATCTCTATCACATAACGAACGGGTGCCGCCGAGCAATGAATGTCGTGCGTGTCGGGATGCATCTCGGCGATGTTGACAATTATCCCGTGCTCATCGATAAACGCTGCGCTCAGGGGGATTTTGGTGTCCTTCATCCACATGCAATGGGCGTAAGTTTCAGGAAAAACAAAGAGCATGCCGTGATTACCGGGAAGAACATACCGGTTCATCAACCCCAGCCTACGCAACTCAGGTGTTGCTGCGATTTCCACTTCAATCTGATACGATCCAGCCATCAGTTCCAGCGTTGGAAGCCGTGTTGTTGCGACAGCCATATTGCATGTCATTGCAAGTGAAAAAAGCGTCACGCATAACAATCGCGATATAAATAACTTCACAGATCGATTCATTGCCAGATCACCGACAACTCCCAAGTACAAAGTAATTAACCTGGGCCACGGCAACATGTTTTTCACTCTCATCATAAAGATCAACTGCCATGGGACTGAGGGTTCGGCCAAATTTGATCACCCTGGCCCGGACTATCAGATCTGTCAGGCATGGGGCCAGGAACCTTATATTCATATCTGTGGTAGTCATTTTGACATCAGGTCCGGTAAGCGTCATGAGCGCAAAGGCGGCAGCGGAATCTGCAACGGTCATTAACAGCCCGCCATGGAAAGAATCATATATTCCGTCGTACATTTTCTTTCGAGGTGCTCTGATTTCACAGTATCCGGCCTTAAGATCTATGACTTCCAGTTTCATGGTTTCCATGATTGGAATTTTGCACACCCTTTCAAAAAGCCTGTCTCGAAATGCATTATCAAGTTCGGATCCGATTTCTTGCATTTTCATAACGATCAATCCTTGTTTTTCACAAATTGCGCGTATTTCCTATGTATTTTATGGAGTCATTCCCGTCAACGATATCCGTATCGGAACGTGATTAAGGTTAATTACAGTGCGTCGTTTTTTCAAGTTTACTTGCCAGAGCCCCCTTTTTTCAATTGGCTGAAACGGGTTGAGTTGACTGGAAAGATACCGCAATAATAAATACATGTTGGCCTGCTTAAGCTCAACCAGTTGGTTTTTATTGGGCAATTTCAATGATGAACGGCTCAATTCAGAAGTCTATTTACTAACCACTTGATTTGTTGGTGCCCCCGGGGTGAATCGGACACCCGGCCAATGGTTTAGGAAACCATTGCTCTATCCACTGAGCTACGGGGGCAAAAGGCAGGAATGAATAAAAAAAGGTGTCATGGGCTGAAACAGCGGATCTTGGACATCATAACCCAAAAACTTGTCCCAGAAATAGCAGAAAGTGGTTCTGGATTCAAGAGAGAATAATTAAAAAAGCGGGGTAAGCCATTGGCTGTTCCCGCTTTGATTACATTATCTGGTCGGGGCGAAAGGATTTGAACCTTCGACCCCTTGAACCCCATTCAAGTGCGCTACCAGTCTGCGCTACGCCCCGACTCTTTGGGCTTTTTAACATGATGAACGGCAGACTGTCAAGCATTGCCGGCATTTATTGTTGATTAGGAGAAAAATATCAGCAGCCCGATCCATCAATGCGTCAGAATCTTGCTGAGAAAGAGCCGGGTCCGATCGCTTTTGGGGTTTTCAAAAAATTCAGTCGGCGTTGCAACCTCGACAATCTGCCCCTGATCCATAAAAATGATATGGTTTGATACTTCACGGGCAAATCCCATTTCATGCGTGACGACCACCATCGTCATCCCCTCATTGGCCAGTTTTCGCATCACGTCCAGAACCTCGTTGATCATTTCCGGATCAAGTGCTGACGTCGGTTCATCGAACAGCATGATTTTGGGGTGCATGGCAAGGCCCCGTGCAATGGCCACCCGCTGCTGTTGTCCGCCCGAAAGCTGAGCCGGGTATGCCTTGGCTTTGTCTTGAATGCCGACTTTTTCCAGAAGAATCATTCCGGAGGCTTCGGCTTCCTTTCGGGACTGCTTCCGGACCTTCATCGGCGCAAGGGTCACATTATCCAGAGCCGTCATATGCGGATAAAGATTAAACTGCTGAAACACAAACCCGATTTCAGCGCGAAGCCGGGTAAGGCTGGTGCGCTTGTCATGAACCTGGATTCCGTCCACAAGAATTTCTCCGGAGACGATGGGCTCCAGTTTATTGATGCACCGGATCAGCGTGCTTTTTCCCGGAACCGCTGGGCCCGCAGATCACGGCAACTTCTCCGGCAGATACCGTCAAATTGATGTCATTGAGCACATGAAGTTTGCCAAACCATTTATGGACATGCGTAAACTGAATCATTTAATACGTTTTCCTGACAACAGATTGTATGAAAGTGGCAAGTGAATTTTCATGAGTTCATCAATTATGAAAACATCTGCCTGAATTCCGAATGTTTGGGAAATAGACCGGAATGGCCTCCGGTATGAACGAACAAGACGGTCCGGCCTTTTTCGATCTTTCCAGATCGAATATGGTTCACCATACCGAGAAACGCTTTCAGGGTATAGACCGGATCCAGAACCAGCCCTTCAAGAGATGCAAAACGGACAAGCTGCTTAAGTTCCTGATCCGTATTTAATGCATATCCGATACCCACAAAGCGATCGTCGATGCACTGCCCGGCGCCTTGAAAATCAACCTTCATGCCGTACCAGTCCACGAAACTCCTGCTGGATTCGGGAAATTTCGGCCACAAAATACGCGGTATCGTCACATACGGCAATGCCATGAATTTGTGTCTGCAATTTAGCATGCCGGCAACCCAGCCAGACCCCGGCAAACGTTCCGCCAGACCCCAGTGCCAGATAGAGGTGATCAAAGGAAACAGGAGAGGCCGCCACCTCGCGGATCATCTGCACATATCCCAGGGTTCCGGTGGCGTTTGAACCGCCCATGGGAATCCAGTATGGACGCTTGCCTTTTTGAATCAATTCGTCTGTCACCGTTTTTTCAACAGCCGAAATGTCTCTGAAATCCTGAAGCGAAAAAAATCGCGTATCCGCCCCCAGTATCCTGTCCAGCAAGAGATTGCCTTCGATTTCAGCCGGTTTTTCACCCCGCAGGGCCAGAACACAGGAAAGCCCTGTTTTGGCGGATGCCCAGGCAACCGCCCGGCAGTGATTGGACTGAATTCCGCCGCAACTGACCAGGGTATCCGCCTTTTTTTGAACGGCGTCATGGAGCAGGTATTCCATTTTTCGGATCTTGTTGCCGGATCCGATGCTTTCCGTCAGATCATCGCGCTTGATATAGAGTTTGACGCCCAGTTCATCGGAAAGCCGGGGCATAAACTGAATCGGGGTAGGCAGATGCGCCAGGTGAAACCGGTTTTCAAGAAGTGTTTCCACAATACGTCTCCTTTCATAAATAATCACACCGTCCACTGTTCGATGGTCAGCCGTTTTTCAAACCAGTTGGAAAGACGGATCAGGGGATAACATATGGAAAAATACAGAATCCCGACGAGTCCGAACACCATCAGCCCTTCGGGAATTCTTTGAACCGTCAGCCATCCCACGCGGGTGACATCGGTAAGGCCGATCACCGAGATGACCGAAGAATCCTTGATTAGCAGCACATACTGGCCTACCAGCGGCGGCAGAATCGGCCTCAGTGGCCTGCGGCATGATGACAAAGCGAAGCCGTTGAAACCAGTTCAAACCGCTGGCCATGGCAGCCTCTGTCTGTCCGGGAGAAATGGTGCTGATGCCGCCTGCGACAATTTCGCTGATATACGCGCCGGCATACAGCGTCAGGCTCAATACCGCAGCCTGAAAAGCCTCCATCTGTATTCCCCACTCCGGAAAAATAAAAAACACGATGAAGATCTGGACCAGAAACGGTGTTCCTCTCATAAAATCCACATACAGGGAAAAACTGTAACGCAGAACCCGTATCCGGCTGTTGCGGCCGATGCCGATGGCAAATCCCAGAATCGTACCGCCGATCAGACTGAGCAGGGACACGGTGATGGTCATCCAGACACCTTTAAGAAAAAAGGGAAAGGACGCCACAAGATTGTTAAAATAATAGAGCCACATGGAAGATCACATTGCGGGGCGGAAAATGAGTTTTTTCTGCCACCAGGATGAAAGGGTTTTTAAAATGTAGTACATCAGCAGATAGAACAGGGCCGTGGTAAAAAACCCTTCGGCCGGCATGAACATCTCCGAATTCATGAGCTGGCCGGCACGGGTCAGTTCAAAAACGGAAATCAGAGAAAGAAGGGCGCTGTCCTTGACAAGAACGATGGTCTGTCCCAAAAGCGGCGGAATGGTTGCGCCGATGGCCTGAGGCAAAATGATATGCCGGAGGCGCTGAAAATAATTGAGCCCGGAGGCAATTCCTGCCTCAATCTGGCCGTAATCAATGGATTGAACGCCTGCCCGCAGGATTTCGGCCATATAGGCCCCGCTGTTCAGAGAAAGGGCAAGAATGCCGGTTTGGTATTCGCTGAGCCGGAACCCCAGCGTGGGAAGCCCGAAATAAAAAAAATAGATCTGGGCCAGAAGCGGCGTTGATCGTATCGACTCGATAAAAATTCCTGCGGGAACATTCAGGATTCGAAGATGGGAAAGTCGGCCCATACAGGCAAGTGATCCAATGAACAAAGCCCCCAGAAAAGAAATCAGGGAAATCCACGTCGTTGCCATCAAGCCGTGCAAAAACTGGGGAAGATATTCGATAATAACCCGGAAATTAAAAGTTTCCAGCATGGAATTACAGCATCCTTTGACATCCTGCGATTTAAAAATGGGGCATATCGAGATAAAAAAAGAACAGTGAGCCGAAAACGGTTAAAGAGAACGCTCCGCTTTCTGCTCACTGTTGATGAGCGCGTGAAAAACACAGCTGACCGGCGAGAATATGAACCGCCATAGAATTCTGCGCTATGAAGCAATTCAGCAGGCCGGGAAACCCGACCTGCTGAATTCTATCTTCTGTCCTCTGACGTCTTTTCCATCAATGATCTTTTTTCCAGTCCAGCGTCGTTACCCAGTAATTAATGTTCTTGTCATAGCGGCCGTCTTCCTTGACCCATTCGAAGAACAGGTTGATCCACTGGGCCAGATGGGTGTCTTCGGGCCGGACGGCAAAAGCCAGCGGCTCACGGGAGAGTTTGATCGGCAGAACCTTCACGCTGTTGGGCGGAAATTCCGCCACCTGTCCGGTTACCGCGGATTCATCATTGACGCCGATATCGGCATGACCTTTTAAAACCGCATCGATCAGAAGGGGGCCGCCGCCTTTATAGGATTTGATTTCGGCTTTTGGAAGAAATCTTTTCGCCACGGCCTCACCGGTTGCGCCCAGAAGAACCGCGACCTTTACGCCTTCCTTGTTAAACTCTTCAATGGTTTTACGGGTTTCGCCGGCCTTGGTAAAAATGATGGACCCGGTATAGTAAAACGGCTGGGAAAACTGAATTTTCATGGCGCGTTTCAGATTCGCCGTCATGTCGGCTGCCAGCATGTCGGCTTTTCCGGAAAGCAGGGCCGGAATCAGACCATCCCAGTCAAAATCCAGAAATACGGCCTTGACGCCCATTTCCTGAGCCATCATCTTGCAGAATTCAACAGAACTTCCGGTGCGGACCCCTGCCTTATCCACAAAACTGAAAGGAGGGCCCTGTGTTTGAACGGCAATTCGCAGTTCTCCGCGTTTTAGAATTTCCTGAAGCGCATCCGCTGAAACGGTGGTGACCATCCCGGACAAAAATACAAAAGATACCGCTAACGTCAATCCCTTAAGCCATCTGTTCATACTTCCCTCCTTTATCTGTTTTTCATTGACATGGTGCGCCCTTACAATAAACCAGTGCCTGTCTGCAAAAGCCCCCTGCAAAAATCGTCCGCCTTGCGAGCGCTCTTACGCCTTAGGCAGATAAGGCGTTAAATCCTGAACATGTTCGGTAAGCACATTAAATCCGCCTTGCTTCAGGGCTGTAATGGCCTTTTCCCTGTCTCTGGACGGAACCCGCATCACAAGATGATAGATGCCCGGGTATTTCTTGTCCGGCCAGGCGAAAATACTGCGGATATTGATTTGAAGATCTTTCAGAACCTGTGAGATCTCTGCGACATAGCCGATGCGGTCATATACCAGAACCGTAAACCGGGCGCTTTCCTTATCGATCCCGATCGCCTCGAGCAATACGCCCATGACATCTGTTGTGGTAATGATGCCGACAAGCTTTTCTCCTTCCATAACCGGAAGCGCGCCAATACGATGTTCCTGCAGGACAAGGGCAGCCCGTTCTATGGTGGTGGCCGGGGTTACGGAAACATATTTCTTGATCATGATCATGTTCACCGTGACTTTTGTCAGCAGATAATTCAGTTCATGCGTGCTCAGGGTTGTGGCCGGTGAGGCCCAGTTTTGTTTCAGGTCCCGGTCAGAGACCAGACCCAGCAGCTTGTTTTTTTTGTCCACAACCAGAAGATGGGCGATCCGTTTTTCATTCAGAATCTCCATCGCTTCCACCAGGGTGGTTTCGGGGGAAACGGTAACCAGATCAGTGTGCATGACGCGGCCAACATACATCGGATTATCTCCTTTTGAATATGAGGGAAGTACGCAAAAAAAACGCAGGTTATTATAAGCAGCTCAGCGATTAATGCCATCACGTCGAAAGAAAATTTTTCACTCCCAATCGGTAATAAAACAAGGATGCGATGCTGTCCTGTTCTATTGGTATTAGGATAAACCCTGCTTGGGTGTCAAGAAAAACCATTGTCGGCAGGGTAAAGAATGCCAACCGATATTTGATGTTGACACAATATGCGATGAAGCTTAGATTTCAGATAATATTGGGGATATACCGCGCATAGTCAGCCCGAAATCATCGGATTTCTCTGCAACTGGTGCGCCTATGAGACCATCCTGCCAACTTTAAAATCATACGGGTGATGTGCTCGGCAGGGTTGACCCCTGTTCATTCTTGAAGCGTTTCATCAGGGCGCGGCCGGAGTGGTGGTATGGCTGCCGCAGGGGAGAGTGTCACTACAAGACCGGCAACTTCAGCGCTTAAACGTCATGTCCTGCTGCGCACACTCCCTGCATATTGCTGCGAAATGACAGAAACATTAATGAAACTTGGACCTTTGGGGGACAGATGAAACTTCGATTGCTGAAAAACTGCGCCGGTTCTATGACCAGTTTTCCGGAGAGGACCGCGTGCTGATCATCATCAATGCCGATCCGGATTCAATTGCAAGCGCCATGGCCGTAAAACGCCTGCTCTGGCGAAAAACCGCAGGGGTCGCCATCTCCAGCATCAACATCGTTCAGCGGCCCGACAACATCGCCATGATCGAACTGCTGGGTGTGACCCTCACCCATGTGGATGCCATCAAAGAAGACCAGTATAACCGATTTGTCATTGTGGACTCGCAGCCCGACCATCATCCGTCTTTTGCCAGATTCAGCCCCCTTCACGTTGTGATCGACCATCACCCCGTAACCGATGTCAAGGCCGCCTTTACAGACATACGGCCGAATTATGGGGCAACCGCCAGTATCCTGACCGAATATCTCCGGGCCGCAGGCATCAAGCCATCGTCCAAGCTGGCCACAGGCCTGTATCATGCCATCAAGAATGATACCAGCAATTTTGAGCGCCCCTCTCTCGTGGAAGACATCCGCGCATTTCAGTTTCTGCATCGTCATGCCAACATTCAACTGGCCAGAAAGATAGAACATGCCGAAATCCGGCCCGAATACCTGAAATACTTTGCCACGGCGCTTCAGAACAAACGGATTCATGCAGGCAGAATCTACGCCCACCTGGGATCGGTCAAAAATCCGGATGTATGTGTACTGGTTGCGGACTTTTTCATGCGGGTGCACTCCATCACCTGGAGCATTGTCTCCGGCATTTGTTCACAGCAACTGGTGATCATTTTCAGAAACGACGGGCTTCGGAAAGACGCCGGAAAACTGGCCAAAAAGGCGTTTGCCTCACTTGGATCGGCCGGAGGACATAAAGGCATGGCAAGGGCTGAAATTCCGCTTGGAAATCTTGAAGGCGTACTGGATACTAAAACCGACAAGCGGACGCTGAACTGGGTGATCGGCCGAATCGAGCGCAAAAAATCATGACGGATACCAGCTCCCCCCATTTCCGTGACCATTCTGGGATCCGGAACCTGCGCGCCATCGCTTCGCAGAAGCTCCTGCTCGGTCTTGATGGAAACCGGCGGGAAAAAACTGCTTTTTGACGCCGGCGCGGGAACCCTTCGAAGGATGCTGGAATGCGGCGTTTCCATTTTTGATATTTCCTGTATTTTCTTCAGCCACTTTCACCCGGATCATACTGCGGAGCTGGTCCCTTTTTTGTTTGCAACCAAGTATTCAGGGCTCATGCCCCGAAAAACGCCGCTGACCCTTATTGCGGGAAAAGGGTTTTTAGCCTTCTACCAGGCCCTTAAACAGGCATATGGCGCCTGGATTGAACTGGACACGGACATCCTGTCGGTTGTCGAAATGAACACCCAGGCGCCCGACCATCTGGATTTCGATCTGTTTTCGGTCAGTACCCGGCCGGCGGCCCACAATCCGGAGAGCATTTCTTACCGGATTGAATCGCCATCCGGTTATTCGGTAGTCTATTCCGGCGATACGGACTATTGCGAAAATCTGATTTCACTGGCCGCGAATGCGCAGATGCTGATCTGCGAGTGCTCGCATCCGGATGAAGAAAAAGTTCAGGGCCATCTTTCTCCTTCCCTGGCAGGCAAAATCGCGGCGGACGCCGGCGTGCAAAAACTGGTACTGACCCATTTTTATCCCCAATGCGATGGGTTTGATATTGAAAAAGAGTGCCGAAAAACATATAATGGTGAGCTTGTCCTGGCAGAGGATCTCATGCGGCTATGAAATATTATCCCGTAAATCTGGATATCCGGCGCCAGACCTGCCTGGTTGTCGGCGGCGGCGCCGTGGGAACCCGCAAAGTCAAGACACTGCTGGACTGCGGTGCCGCAGTTACAGTGGTCAGCCCGGAAGTGACAAATCCGCTGTGCGCCCTGGCCGAGGAAAATCGCATTTCGCTGAAACAGCGGCCCTACCAGGCCTCTGATCTTGACGGCGTTTTTCTGGTTATCGGCGCAACCGACAACATGGATCTGAACCGGACAATTCACAACGACGCCAGGAAGCAGGGAAAACTGTGCAACATTGCGGACCAGCCGGATCTGTGCAATTTCATTCTTCCTTCCATCGTTGAACGGGGGGATCTGATTATTGCCATATCCACTTCGGGAAAGAGCCCGGCGTTTGCCAGACGGCTTAGAAAGCAGCTTTCGGCGCAGTTCGGTCCGGAATATGCCGAGTTTTTAAAACTCATGGGTGCTGTTCGCAAAATACTGCTGGAACGAACCCGTGATCCCGAGGCGCATCGACGGGTTTTTGAAAGCCTGATCGACCAGGGACTGCTGAAATGCATTCAAGACGGCGACAGGGCTCGAATCGACAACATGCTGATATCGGTACTGGGTCCCGGAAACGGGTATGATTGGGTGAGCGAGCATGGCTATGATATTTAACAACCTTGGACTTTCAGACAGACGATACGGTGCAAGATGGAAACTGTGATAATCGGCATCACTTTCCTGTACTTACTCAGTTCGGCAGGATATCTGTCCTATCTTTTTCTGCAGAAAGATGCCCTGCAACAGATCAGCGGCTACGTTCTTGTGTCTGCCTTTCTAATTCACACTGCAGTCATTGGATACAGTTTTTTTTCAGCCGGCCACATTCCGGTCCGGGACCTTCACGAAACCCTGTCCATGGCAGCATGGACCCTTTCCGGTGCTTATATTCTGTCTCTTTACCGTTTTAACCTAAAAGTTCTTGGCGCTTTTGCCGTACCCCTGGCCAGCCTGGTGATGGTCGCATCAGCCCTTTTGCCGCGCGCCTCCGTCGAGGCGCAGACGAGTTTTCGCAGTGTCTGGCTGGTTTTCCACATCCTGGCGATTTTTATCGGAGAAGCCGCCTTTGCACTGGCCTGCGGCATCGGCATTCTTTACCTGTTTCAGGAAAACGCCATAAAAACAAAAAAACGCAGTTTTTTTTACAAACGCCTGCCATCTCTGGAACTTCTGGACGCTTCCGGCTATACCTGCATTGTGACGGGGTTTACCCTGCTGACCATCGGACTGGCCACGGGCTTTGTCTATGCCAAACTGATCTGGGGCAAGTTTCTCAGCTGGGACCCCAAGGAAATCTGGTCTGCAATCACCTGGCTGATTTATGCGGCCCTGATTCACGTGCGTCTGACCGTCGGCTGGCGGGGCAGAAAGGCGTCAATCATGGCCATCATCGGTTTTTGTGTGGTAATTTTCACGTTTCTTGGCGTCAATCTGTTTTTAAAAGGTCATCATGGCGTATTTACCCGCTGGTAGCACCTTTGATGGTTTTGACTTTTTACGAGTTGCATCATGCTTGAAATTGTACTTCTGGGATTAAATCACAAAACCGCTCCGGTTGAGCTGAGGGAATGCCTTGCCTTTTCCGGGGAGCAAATCGCAACCGCACTGGATGATTTCAGCAATTATCCGCATCTTTCCGAAATGGTTCTGATTTCCACCTGCAATCGGGTGGAAATTCTGATGACGACTTCGGACAGACTGCTTGCGATTCAAACTGCCAAACAATATATTTCTGAAATCAAACAGATACCTGTTTCCGACTTTGAAAAAGCCCTTTATATTCATACCGGAGAAGATGCCGTGCGCCATGTTTTTCGGGTGGCTTCGAGTCTGGATTCCATGGTCGTCGGAGAGCCCCAGATTCTGGGGCAGATGAAGGATGCCTATCTGACCGCAACGCAGAAAAAAACCTCCGGCGTGATCCTGAACCGCCTGCTTCACAAGACTTTTTTCGTGGCCAAAAGGGTTCGCAGCGAAACCGGCATCGGCGATCATGCCGTATCCATCAGTTACGCAGCCATTGAACTGGGCCGCAAGATATTCGGCTCGCTGGAAGATAAAAAAGTGCTTTTGATCGGCGCAGGAGAAATGGCTGAACTGGCGGTCGAGCACCTGATCCGAAACCGTTCCGGCGATGTTTTTGTGGCGAACCGGACATTTGAACGCGGCCTGGAGCTGGCGAAACGATTCAAAGGCAGGGCCATCCGGCTTGAAGAAGTATCCGAATGTCTGGAAGAAGTGGACATCGTCATCAGCTCAACCGGTGCACCCGGATTCATTCTGAACCGCGATCAGGTAAAATCGGTCATGCGAATCCGCAAAAACCGGCCGGTTTTTTTCATCGACATTGCCGTTCCCCGCGATATCGATCCTGAAATCAACCGCCTGAGCAATGCTTATGTATATGATATCGATGATCTGAAAAATGTCATTGATGAAAATATCGAAGACCGGAATCGGGAGGCTGTAAAAGGGGAACGCATCGTGGATGAGGCTGTCATTCAATTCCGCAAGTGGTATGAAAGCCTGGGCGTTGTACCCACCATCGTTTCGCTGAGAGCCAAACTGGAGCATATTGTCGAATTCGAAATTCAGAAAACCCTGCAATCCCTCAAACATCTTTCAGAAGACGATCACATCGCCCTTCAGCGGATGACCCAGGCCATGGTCAATAAAATGCTTCATGATCCAACGGTATATTTAAAAAGAAACGGCTGCCGCGGCGGACAAATCGATTTATATCGACATGACCCGCAAGCTCTTTAACCTAAATGATGACACACACAGTTAATGATTTCGCAAAAAGTTCAATATCCGCATTGAGCTTCTTCCTTCGATTACGCCGTATACATCGTACGGCAGGCGAAACGCCGGTGCTTTGCCATCTCAATTTTGACTTTCAGGAGATTTTATGAAAAAAATTGCATTCCTTTTTCCGGGCCAGGGATCTCAGAGCGTCGGCATGGGAGAGGATCTATATCAGGCATTTTCCGAAGCTCAAGAGATTTTCAGCATGGCGGAGGCCATTACCGGCATTGCCATCAAGGATCTCTGCTTTAAAGGCCCCATGGAGCACCTCACCCAGACCATCAACCTTCAGCCGGCAGTGACGGCGATGAATCTGGCCTGTCTGTCCCTGCTGAGCAAGCATGGAATTGTCCCGGATCTGACCGCCGGACACAGCCTGGGAGAATACAGCGCCCTTTGCGCCGCCGGCGTCCTGTCTGCCGAAGACACGTTAAAACTCGTCCACAAACGCGGTCTGCTCATGCACCGGGAAGCCACGCAAAACACCGGCGCCATGCATGCCATTGTGGGGCTTCCGATTGAAACCATCCAGGAGATGGTTCAGGAAGCTCAAGCCGAAGGCATCGTTGCGGTCGCCAATCACAATACCGAAAAGCAGATCGTCATCACCGGCGCTCCGGGGGCTGTTGAAAAAGTTTCCGGCCAGGCCGTGCAGAAAGGCGCAAAAGCAGTCCCCCTGAAGGTGAGCGGGGCCTGGCACAGCCAGTTGATTCAGGGCGCGGAGCAGGAATTTTCGGATTTTTTAAAGACCATCCCTTTTAACACCCCGCAATGCGATGTGCTTTTGAATGTTACCGCTGCGACCGAGCAGAATCCGGACGAAATCCGGTCGGTGATGTCCCGTCAGCTCTGCAGCCCGGTTCGCTGGTATCCGGCCATGAAACGTCTGATGGAGCGACAGATCGATGTGGTTGTGGAGGTGGGACCGGGAAGGGTTCTGGCAGGGCTTTTAAAGCAGATTCTCCCCAAAGACTACCCCTGCAAGGTCTACACGGCAAATTCCCTGAAGAATCTGGAGCTGGCGATACAGGAAATCGGGTAAAACAGATGACAGATGGCAGATGAGCGGACAGACGACCAGTATCTAAACCATCGATAGCCTCGATTCTACCTTCTGCCTTCTGCCTTTGTTTTACCGACGGGAACAGCGATGGATCCGTATGCGGCAAAAATTTCGCCGCGCTGAACCGGTTCATGAAGTCCTGATTCACATTCAGCTCCAGATAGGTGATGCTGCCCTGGATCCGGTCGACTTCTTCGAATAATTCACTGGATTCAAGGATGCGGGCAGCTCCCCCGAGACTGCTGTTTCCAAGAGTCTGGTAGCAGTTCAGCGGCAGATCCGGAATCATGCCGATGGAAATGGCTGAAACCGGGTTGATGAAAGACCCGAATGTTCCGGCCACATAAAACCGGGTCAGGTCCCGGGGCGTCATTCCCACCGAAGCCGTCAGGGTTTCCAGGATGGTGTACATGGCTGCCTTGGACCGGATCAGGCTGTCGATGTCCGCCTGGGATATGGAAAGGTCGCGGCCGGTTGCCGAATCTTTTTGATCCACCACCACAAAGTGCTTCAGGCCGTCAATTTCCTTCAGGCCGGCTGCCGTATTACGGAGCCACGAATTTTCCCCGGATATCGAGCATGCCGCATAAAAAGAGCTGGGCCGCCAGATCAATCAGGCCGGAACCGCAAATCCCCACTGGCGGCAGGTTTTCAATGGTATGGATATCCATTTGAAGGGTATCCGGATTGATGGCAACCCGGTCGATCACACCGGGACCGGCCATCATGCCCATTCTGGCAGCGCCTCCTTCCAGGGCCGGTCCTGCAGCGCCGGCGCAGGCGATCATCCAGTTTTTATTTCCCAGAACCACTTCCGCATTGGTGCCGACATCCACCAGAATGGCGGTTTCTTCCCGCTTATTGAGGCCGGAATACAGAATCCCAGCGATCAAATCGCCGCCAAAATAACTGCCGATATTGGGAAACACGAACACCCTTGCGCAAGGATTCATGCAAAGTCCAAGCTCTGAAGCCCGATGCGTTCCGGGCCGGTTGACCACCGGAATATACGGCTCGCGGATGATCCAGCGGGGATTCAGGCCCATGAACAGATGGGTCATGGCCGTGTTTCCGGCAATGGCCATCAGGAAAACATCGGTTACCGCAAAGCCTCGGGATACGCAAAGGGCCGTCATTTCCCGGTTCAGGCCCTCCACGATCAGACTTCTGCAGATGATGCTGCCCTTCCGGAGTATCCGCGTAATGAATCCGGGTCAGGATATCCGGCCCCACGCTAAGCTGGGGATTGTCAAAGGAAGACTCCGCCTGGAACCTGCCGTCCGCCAGATCCACCAGGCGCAGCACCACGCGGGTGGTTCCCAGATCCACGGCCATACCCAGAACCGGGGCCGGATCTTCGGCCGGCAGAACACCGGAAATCCCCCATCCGCCCCGATCCTTATAAAGAATGCACCGGATATGGTAATCGGCGTTTCTCAGAACATCCGGCAGCGCTCTCAGCAAGTCCAGATCCACGGCAATGTCATCCGATGACAGACGGGATTTAAGCGCCTGAATCAGTCGATCCGCGTCCGCGGTATTGTCCTTCAGCGAAGGAAGGGATAATTTAAGGGTTTGAACCCAGGCACTGGTCATCATAACACCTGCTTGACTGATAAAATAATAATGGTCGAAGACCTTACTTCAACGACTTGTTCAAGATAGCCGATCTTATAGCCAGATATGAATCGGCTTGTCAATCCAATGAAAGTCAACGCCAGATCACCGGTTTGTCAAAAAATGATGAAAACATAACAATTTTTGTCGATTTTTCTTTTTGTGTACCAGGAGGCTGCAAAAAAAATCGTTGAGATCCGGCAGAAATGAATAAACTCTGAAAGATTGATGCGATACCCGTCCGTTTCTTAAAACACTTATTTTGAAAACGCAGAGCAATGCCATTCAGAGAATTGATACTGGAATACGATTCAAGGAAAGTTTAACGGCACGCTAATTGCTTGTAGAATTTCAGCTAAAACAGAATCATATCGTCTGACAAAGGCAAACCAACCGAAAGGGTGGGACGCAAAGCTTCTGACCTAAGTTCCTCTAAGGAATATGGCAGCAGGGTTACCGGGCGCGAACAGGCACCTTCTTAATGCCTTTCTGCCGGGATGCATTAAGGAGGTGTTTTATGAGTAATCAAAGTTCCATTTCACGTTTTCGCCCCGGTTTTATTCCTTTATTATCTTTTCTCGTCTGCCTGTTTTTATTGATCTGTATCGGTCCCGGCAGCACCCAGGGCCTTGCGGCCCAGGTGACGCTGGCCTGGAATGCCAATACCGATCCCGCTGTGGCCGGTTACAAACTGTATTATGGAAAGGCATCCCGAACCTACGGTACGCCGGTGGATGTCGGCAAAGTCACTCGAGTACACGCTGACCGGCATTGAAGAAGGAAAAAACTGTTATTTTGCGGTCACGGCCTATGATGCGAACCGGAACGAGAGCGCGTTTTCCACAGAACTGGAATGTTTTACGCTGGTGCCTGCCCCGGCCGTAAACGGCGCCATAAGCCCTTCAAGCGCGGTGGTAGTCAGTCGCGGCATGAATCAGACATTTGCCATCACCCCGGCTGCCAATTATCAAGGTCTCTGCCGTAGCCGTTGACGGAGTATCCGTGGGAGCGGTCACCAGCTATACATTTTCCAATGTAACGGCCAACCGCAGCATTGCAGCCAGTTTTGCAGCTGTCAGCAGCACATACACGATCAGCGCATCTGCCGGACCGGGGGGAAGCATTTCACCTTCCGGAAATATACAGGTTGCGAAGGACAGCTCTTATTCCTTTACCATCACGCCGAATACCGGCTATTCGATCAAGGATGTGCTGGTGGACGGCATCTCTGTCGGCGCAGTGCATCAGTACATATTTCCGAATATCACCGCTTCTCACAGCATTGCTGCCAGCTTTAGTTCTGGAATTAAAATCAACGCAACATCTAGCGCGGGGGGGAGCATGACGCCTTCCGGGAGCATATCCGTGCAGCAGGGCAGCAATTTGACATTCTCCCTCACACCAAATGCAAACTATCTGATCAGAGATGTGCAGGTGGATGGCGTTTCGATTGGAAAAGTAAATTCATACACGTTTTCAAATGTAACTTCCGGCCATAGTATTTCTGCCGTTTTCGGAAGCTCCTTTCTTGAATACCCCGATAAGAATGTTTATTCGATCAGCGCATCGGCAGGAACAAACGGGACGATCAGCCCCGCCGGCAGCGTTTCGGTGTCAAAAGGGCGGCAGCCAGGGCTTTACCATTACACCCGAACATCGGATTATCAGGTTGACAGATGTTCTTGTCGACGGAACCTCTGTCGGAGCTGTGACGTCTTACACGTTTTCCGGTGTTCAGGCCAATCACAGTATTTCAGCAACCTTTAAAAGAAAACTTAAAAAACGGGGCAGATCCAACCTTCAGCCTGACGCAGCTTCCGGTTATCTTCTGGCAGGCAGCGGCATGCTTCCGGGCAGCGGCGGATGGATAGAGGTGCTGAACTCCCGGGAAGCAGAACCCCAGCTTCCCGTGTATATTGACTGGCCGGAGTACAACAAGCTCAGCGGGGAAATGCGGATTGCCACCGGAGATATCGACGGCGGCGGCCGGGATAAAATTATTGTCGGACTGGGTCGGGTAAAAGATGCTCCCGGCATACCGGGCGGGTATTTTGCCGTGCTCGATGCCGATTTTTCGCTCATCGCCTGGGGGCAGGTGCAATGGCCGCAGTACAATGAAATCAACGGCGAAACCCGGCCTGCCTGCGGCGATATCGACGGGGACGGAATTGATGAAATCATTATCGGGCTCGGCCCCGGAGGACAGGGCCGCATGGAGGTCTTTAAATTCGTCGACAACCGGTTGGAGCATGTCAAGTGGCTGCAGACCGGATGGCAGGATTACAACAGGGCTAACGGCGAAACCCGGCCTGCCTGCGGGGATCTGGACGGAGACGGCACGAACGAAATAATCGTCGGACTGGGGCCTGTCCAGGGCAATCCGGACATTCCCGGCGGCCTCTTTTTCATCTTTGATCAAACATCAACCGGAAGTGCGGATCTTCGGGATTCCAGCCAAAGCGATGCCAGCGGCTGGGGGGTAATCAGCTGGCCGGATTATAACCGTATCAACGGGGAAAGCTGGCCTGCCTGCGGCGATGTCAACGGTGACGGCAGGGATGAAATCGTGCTTGGCCTGGGAAGACAAGGCGCGGGCCGGTTCGAGATACTGGGTTTTGACCTGGCGCAGAATCGCACGCAGCATATCGCCTGGCAGCAGAGCCTTCTTTCCGTGGGCGCGGAAGTCCGGCCGGCCTGCGGCCGTTTGGATGCGGATGCCGCAGGAGATGAAATCGTCATCGGATTCAGCAAGGCAGGCAAGGGCTTTGTGGAAGTGTTTGGAAGCGCCGCACAGAGCTTTCAGTCTCTCGGACAGGTGCAAACGCAGTCCACAGGTTTCCAGAAACAGGAAAGCCAAATCTGGCCGGCTGTTTTTCGACTGGGAAACCAATGAAATAAAGGTAAGGATACCACGACGCAATGACGAAGGATTGAGCTCAATGTAGATGTTGAACTTTTTACGATCTCATCACATTTTCACTCTCATTTTAAAAAAGCATTAATCTCAAGTAGAATACTATCGTTTCGTCTGACAAAGGCAAACCATCCGAAAGGATGGGACGCAAAACTTCTGACCTAAGTTCCTTTCAGGAATAAGGTAGCAGGGATACCGGGCGGGAATAGGCACCTTCTTAATGCCTTTCTGCCAGAATGCATTAAGGAGGTGTTTTATGATTAATCAAAGTTCCATTTCACGTTTTCGCCCCGGTTTTATTCCCTCATTATCTTTTCTCGTCTGCCTGTTTTTTTTGATCTGTATCGGTCCTGGCAGTACCCAGGGCCTTGCAGCCCAGGTGACGCTGGCCTGGGATGCCAATACCGATCCCGCTGTGGCCGGTTACAAGCTGTATTATGGAACGGCCTCCCGAACCTACGGTACGCCGGTGGATGTCGGCAAAGTCACTCAGTATACCCTGACCGGCATTCAAGAAGGAATAAACTGTTATTTCGCGGTCACGGCCTATGATGCGAACCGGAACGAGAGCGCGTTTTCTACAGAACTGGAATGTTTTACGCTGGTGCCTGCCCCGGCTGTAAACGGCGCCATAAGCCCTTCAAGCGCAGTAGTGGTCAGTCGCGGCATGAATCAAACTTTTACGGTAACACCGGCAGCCAATTATTCAATTGCCGATGTGTTGGTGAATGCCGGATCTGTCGGACCTGTCGCAACCTACACTTTTTCCAATGTCAGCCAAAACTACAGCCTATCCGCCAGTTTTGCATCTGTCGGCTACTCTCATATAATCAGCGCATCTGCCGGAGTAAACGGGACGATCAGTCCCGCCGGCAGCGTTTCGGTGTCTCACGGCGGCAGCCAGGCATTTACCATCACGGCAAACACGGGCTACCAGGTAGCGGATGTTAAGGTTGATGGCACATCGGTAGGAGCGGTATCGTCCTACACCTTTACAAACGTTACAGCGGCTCGCAGCATCGTAGCCAGCTTTGTGGCCAAAACCTATGTCATCAGCGCATCTGCTGGGACAAATGGGCGATCAGTCCCTCCGGCAGTGTTTCGGTATCACAGGGAGGCAGCCAGGCATTTACGATTACGGCTAATACAGGCTATCAGGTAGCGGATGTTAAGGTGGATGGCACATCGGTAGGAGCGGTGACATCCTACACCTTTACAAACGTAACGGCAGCTCGCAGCATCGTAGCCAGCTTTGTGGCTAAAACCTATGTCATCAGCGCATCTGCTGGAGCAAACGGTACGATCAGCCCAACAGGCAGTGTTTCGGTATCACATGGCAGCAGTCAGGTATTTGCCATTACGGCAAACACGGGCTATCAGGTAGCGGATGTCTAAGGTTGATGGCACATCCGTTGGAGCGGTAGCGTCCTACACCTTTACAAACGTAACTGCAGCTCGCAGCATCGTAGCCAGCTTTGTGGCCAAAACTTATGTCATCAGCGCATCTGCTGGGACAAACGGGACGATCAGTCCCTCCGGCAGCGTTTCGGTATCACAGGGAGGCAGCCAGGCATTTACCATCACGGCAAATACAGGCTACCAGGTAGCGGATGTTAAGGTGGATGGCACATCGGTAGGAGCAGTATCGTCCTACACCTTTACAAACGTAACGCAGCTCGCAGCATAGTAGCCAGCTTTGTGGCTGAAAACCTATGTCATCAGCGCATCTGCCGGACCGGGGGCGATCAGTCCACCTGCCAGTGAATTTCGGTATCAGATGGCAGCAGTCAGGTACTTTGCCATCACGGCAAATACGGGCTATCTGGTCAGGGATGTGCAGGTGGATGGCATCTCGGTTGGAGCAGTGAATTCAGTACACGTTTTCAAACGTAACTTCCGCATAGTATTCTCCGCATTCGCAGCCAGCTTTAGTCCTGGAAGAACGTTATGATTCGATCAGCGCATCTGCATGGGGCAAATGGCATCGATCAGCCCCCGGCAGTGTTTCCGTATCACAGGGCGGCAGCCAGGCATTTACCGATCACGGCCAAATACGGGCTATCAGGTAGAGATGTTACTGGTGGATGGCACATCGGTAGGAGCGGTGACATCCTACACCTTTACTAACGTTACAGCCGGTCATAGCATCTCCGTCAGCTTTTGCGGCTGTCAGCAGCACATACACGATCAGCGCATCTGCCGGCTCCGGGGGCAGCATCTCGCCGGCCGGGAAGCGTTCAGGTTCAAAAAGGCGCCAGCCAGGGGTTTTCGATCAAGCCCGATTGCAAATTATCAGGTCGCCAGTGTGCTTGTCGACGGAACCTCCGTCGGAGCTGTGACGTCTTACACGTTTTCCAATGTTCAGGCCAATCACAGTATTTCCGCAACCTTTAAAAGAAAACTTAAAAAACGGAGCAAATCCAACCTGCAGCCGGACGCAGTTTCCAGTTATCTTCTGGCAGGCAGCGGCATGCTTCCGGGCAGCGGCGGATGGATAGAGGTGCTGAACTCCCGGGAGAGCAGAAGCCGCAGCTTCCCGTGTCATATTGACTGGCCGGAGTACAACAAGCTCAGCGGGGAAATGCGGATTGCCACCGGAGACATCGACGGCGACGGCCGGGATAAAATCATTGTGGGACTGGGTCGGGTAAAAGATGCTCCCGGCATTCCGGGCGGGTATTTTGCCGTGCTCGATGCCGATTTTTCGCGTCATCGCCTGGGGCCAGGTGGAATGGCCGGAGTACAATGAAATCAACGGCGAAACCCGGCCTGCCTGCGGCGATATCGACGGGGACGGCATCGATGAAATCATTATCGGGCTCGGCCCCGGAGGACAGGGCCGCATGGAGGTCTTTAAATTCGTCGACAACCGGTTGGAGCATGTCAAGTGGCTGCAGACCGGATGGCAGGATTACAACAGGGCCAACGGCGAAACCCGGCCTGCCTGCGGGGATCTGGACGGAGACGGCACGAACGAAATAATCGTCGGACTGGGGCCTGTCCAGGGCAATCCGGACATCCCCGGCGGCGTCTTTTTCATCTTTGATCAAACATCAACCGGAAGTGCGGATCTTCGGGATTCCAGCCAAAGCGATGCCAGCGGCTGGGGGGTAATCAGCTGGCCGGACTATAACCGTATCAACGGGGAAAGCTGGCCTGCCTGCGGCGATGTCAACGGCGACGGCAGGGATGAAATCGTGCTTGGCCTGGGCAAACAAGGCGCGGGCCGGTTCGAAATACTGGGCTTTGATCTGGCGCAGAATCGCACGCAGCATATCGCCTGGCAGCAGAGCCTTCTTTCCGTGGGCGCGGAAGTCCGGCCGGCCTGCGGCCGTTTGGAGGCGGATGCCGCCGGAGATGAAATCGTCATCGGATTCAGCAAGGCAGGCAAGGGCTTTGTGGAAGTGTTTGGAAATGCCGCACAGAACTTTCAGTCTCTCGGACAGGTGCAAACGCAGTCCACAGGCTTTCCAGAAACAGGAAAGCCAAATCTGGCCGGCTGTTTTTCGACTGGGAAACCAATGAAAAATGAGATGTGTGGGCTATTTGATAGCCCACACATCTCATTTTTATTGCAATCTCAATATGAAGGCTCAACCGCTTGTTATTGATCCGCTGGTACCAGAAAACGATATTTTAGTGGCAGACAACCATCAGCGCTTCAACCTTCTTTATACCATGCCAATCCGGTTAACACAGGTGTATCTGATTCAGCGGGATTCGGTATGTGTCGGTGCACCATCATAACCCACGATTTGTTCGATATTTTCCATCATCACAAAACACATCCGGGGAAGCGGTTGAAGGGGAGAAATCGCCACTTCGATAACACCAGGATTTTTTAAAAAATTTGAACCGATAGGCGCCTGTCCCTGGCAGCAGGCTGAGTTTGTTTTTGAATTTCCTGATTCAGCCCTTATAAAGTGTAACCCTTCAGTGACGGGCGGAAAATATTTTGCATTAGGAATAAAAAAAAGTCTAGACGTTATGATATCAATATGTTATGAATAGACATGGTTAATAATTGTTCAGAATTCTAGGAAAAACATCCTAAAATTGATTCGCTTACCGAAGAGGTAAAGCGTCTTAAGGATAAGCTGCGCTACACACAAAGAAAGCAAATTGAAGGGGCTTTCGGCTCATCCACGCCGTCATCCATACTCCCCGTCAAATCCAATGTGAACAATACGACGAAGAAAACCAAAGGGGCCAAGCCTGGCCACATGGGCAATGGGCGAAAAAGATTCGATGAAAATGTTGCCGGCCATGTGCTCCAGCTGGAGGCTGACTATGCCGCATGCCCGCATTGCGGGGGCGTTCTTCAAGACAAAGGTGTCGAGCCGCGCATGGTTTTGGAATCTTCCCCTGTAGTACCTAAAAAAGTACTTTATCAACTCCCCAAGCTGTATTGTCCCATTGTCGAAAAAGTTTTCGCTCCAAACCTGCCGGGATGCTGCCTAAAAGCCTCTTTGGTAACCAGCTGATTGCCAACGCGGTTGAAGCGCATTATCTGACCGGCGTTCCCATGGGCCGGATTTGCGAGCAGACTGGCGTGGGACCAGGAGCATTGGTGGAGGTGTTTCGGCGTATGGCCACGCTTTTCAAGGGTACCCCCGAAGCGCTTATCAAGCAATACCGCAATGCTCCAGTCAAAAACGCCGACGAAACCTCTTGGAGAATCAACGAAAATAAACGGTTATGCTTGGCTGTTTGCCACTCCAAAGATCAGCATCTTTCGGTTTGGAGAAAACCGTTCCGCAGCCGTACCCAAAGAAGTATTCGGACAGCAGCGGAATATGTCAATGAAAATGAGACACGCCATTTATTAACAGTTCAAGTTGCGGAACTTCACAGCCAATGGCATCCACTTCAGTTTTCATCAAGTCTCATTTCTATAAACGCGGTCGCCTTCGGGGGCATCAGGGAATTGATGCAGGATTCAGACGGAAATGGTTTTCGATTTCCATGAAATGGTGTGCAGCGACCGCAGCTTTGGGTCAAATATAGTCGCCTGCTGTGTCGGGTTTAATTAAGGCATGAATAATCTACCGAATGCTTTGAGCTCATGGGATTTTATTAAAAAATCCGCATCATCGGCCTCCGGATATGGCAAGAAAAACATTGGTAAATTCCAATAAAGTGTGCAAGTCCCTGAGCTACTGCAGAGGAGGAGTTTCACTTTTTTTCCATTATGATATATAGTGACAAATACTCCCAAGATGATCATATTTCGCAATATGAAAGGATATTCATGAAAAATCTGCATAAAACCATCGGCTTTATCGGCGCGGGAACCATGGGAGAGGCCATGATCAGCGCGCTTATTCAGGCCGGCGTCATTGCTGCTTCCGCCATTACGGCCAGCGATGTGAGTCCGGATCGGCTCGAGAGCCTGAAGCGTTCTTACGGCATCCATGTTACAGAGGACAATCTTGCCCTTTTTTCTGCCTGCGACATTGTGATCCTGGCCGTAAAACCGCATCATGTCGTGACCATCCTCTCAGGCATTGCCGCCGGCAAGGACTACCGGATCATCAACCGGAAGCTGGTGATATCCATTGCGGCCGGCATTCCCATATCCAAAATCGAAAATTGCCTCTATCCGCCCCTGGATGCCACCAGCCGCAGCCGGCTTCCCGTTGTCCGGGTGATGCCCAACACGCCGTCCCTGGTTCTGGCCGGCATGTCCGGCATGAGCCCCAACAGCTACGCAACGGCTGATGATCTGGCAATTGCGGAAAGAATTTTAAAGGCAATGGGAAATGTGATTGAATTCAAGGAAGCGGATCTGGATGCCGTGACCGCCGTGTCCGGCTCCGGCCCGGCCTATGTGTTTTATTACATCGAATCCATGATTGAAGCAGGCGTAAAGTCCGGCCTTTCATCGGCAGATGCCTCTGAGCTGGTACTGACCACCATCAAAGGGGCGGTCAAGCTTCTGGAGGACCGGGGAGATTCCCCCGAACATCTTCGCCGGCTTGTCACCACGCCGGGCGGAACCACGGAGGCTGCCCTGAAAGTGCTTGAAACCCGGCATTTTAAGCAGGCCATCGTGGACGCCATCGCCGCTGCTACCGAAAAAGCGAGGGAAATCGGCAGCCGGTAGTGTAACCGATCGGCATATCGTTGCTCATAATATACAGATGTTTTGAATCGTTGGCAGAAAAGAAAACGGCGTGCATGAATCCTGACGCATCCTTTTCGATCTCATCCATTCGGCAATCCGACCTGATCCCTAAACCCATAAAAGAGTGAGTCCATGTTTACAGAAAGTATCAGCTATCCGGCAGCCCTTCTGGCCGGGCTCCTGTCCTTTTTTTCCCCTTGTATTTTGCCGCTTATTCCCGCATACTTTACATTTATCACCGGCTTTACACTGGATGAACTGACTGGCTCCGGCAGCGGTATTCGAAAAAAAGTGATTCTTTCGACCATCGCCTATGTGTCGGGGTTTTCATGCGTTTTCATCCTGATGGGCGCATCGGCGTCTTTTCTGGGAAGTTTTATCCAGATTTACAGCGACGCCATTCGCATCGGCGGCGGGCTCCTGATTATTTTTCTGGGCCTTCACCTGACCGGATGGCTGCGTTTCAATGCGCTGGAATTTGAAAAACGGGTGCATCTGGATAAAAAGCCTGTTCATTTTATGGGCACATTTTTGGTGGGAATGGCGTTCGGAGCCGGCTGGAGCCCCTGTATCGGTCCGCTCCTGGGTTCCATTCTGATTATTGCCGGCAGCAAGGAAACCGTTTATGAAGGCATTGCGCTGTTAAGCGTCTATTCATTCGGCCTGGCTATTCCGTTTGTGGTCATGTCCTTTTTTATCAATGCCATGCTGTCTTTTTTGAAAAAAGCAAAGCGGGCATTGAAATATTTTAATCGAATCGCCGGCATTCTCTTGATTTTGGTGGGCCTGTCGCTCGTATTTAATAAAATGATTTATTTACCCTGACAATTTCTCAATCTTTTATCATAAGGATTTTTTTCATGAATCGCATTTTCGTCTTTTTCCTGCTGAGCCTGACAATATTGATGACGACCTTTCCCTCGAACAGTATTTGCGCCGAAACCATCAAATGGTATTCCCATGATGAGGGGATAATTTTGGGAAAAAGCCAGCATAAAAAAATATTCATTAATTTTTTTGCCGATTGGTGCAGCTACTGTACAAAAATGGACAAGGGAACTTTTGTGGATCCGGAGATCGTTTCCTATCTGAACAAGAACTTCATTGCCATCAAAGTGAATTCCGACAAGGAAAACGCGCTGGCCTCCCGATATAAGGTCCGCGGATTGCCGTCCAACTGGTTTGTTTCAGAAACCGGAGATCAGATCGGAAACTATCCGGGATATATTCCGGCGGACAATCTCCTGCCGATATTGAAATTTATTCATACCGACAGCTATAAACAAATGGCATTCAAGGACTTCATGAAAGTCAAGTGAGTCATCGAGAAAGAATAAATGTATTTCCGGATCTAAAGAACCCGGCGTATACAAGGGAGGGGATGTTCATCAATACATCGTGTTTAAAAACCATAATGGATGCCGCGGCGCATCCGGGCCCCCCTGAAGACGGCCGGTATCAGTCCACCAGCGTGTTTCTGCTGGTTTTCGATAAGATCGCGCCCCATATTCTCGCGATTCAGAAAGCGGACACCGAAGGCTATCCCTGGCGCAATCAGGTAGCACTGCCGGGCGGACATATTGACCCGGAGGATGACAGCGCCATGGATGCCGGATTTCGGGAATTAAAGGAAGAACTCAATATCTCGCGGGACCAGGTGGATTATGTGGGAAGCCTGGGACATTTTCAAACGATCAACCATAAAGACATTCAGGTTTTTGTGGGCTTATGGAATGAAAACGGAATCATCCGACACAATCCGGACGAAATTTCCAGAACGCTGAAAATCCCGCTGGAAACGCTGGTGAACATCCACATGACCCAGGGCTATCATGGACGGCTGCCGGATGTATTCTCCCTGCTCTATCCCTACCAGGACGTCACCATCTGGGGGGTTACCGCCAAGATTCTTCACCATTTTATCGAGGTCCTCTACCCGCACCTGGCCGGCATCACCTGTCGCTCCGCTGAGCGTAGCGATTGATCAGTCGAAAGACAATGGATACATAAACCACCAGGTCCATTGCAATCAGCAGCCCCGGAATCCAGACATAACCCCGGTAGGCCACAGTTTCATAAGCAGCCTGAATCCCGCAAAATCCAAATATCAGGACGAATCCTGCAAACAGGAGCGTTGCAAAGCAGACAATATCGGAATCGTACCAGGGGAGAATCACCCTTCGGTAAACGGGTTTGGGATCCAGCAGCATCGTTATTTTTTGGCCTGTGAATAAAAGGTTGATGAACTCGCAGAAAGTCTCGGCCATCGTCTCTCCGGCGAAAACCGGAGGCCATGACTATATAAAAATTCTGGATTCCGGCTTTCGCCGGAGAGACGGAAAGCGCTGCAAAGCCTGACTTTTTGCGGTGGGCTTCATCCTTTGTTATTGAAGCGTTAGGGTTCAGGAATTTATAGGTGTTTTATCCGGAAAAATCAAGCATCGATATTTAAAGAAAGGCTGGGACAAGCATGCGATACCTCTTCCTTCCTCTGGTGATGCTGGTGACCGTCATTTTGGCTTCGGGGTGCGCCGCGCCCGTCAGAAAGACCTTGATCACCAGTCTGAATATGGAATTCGGGGCGGATTCTCTCTTGTCGGGAAAAACCGGCGCTCCTGTATCCTATGCCGAAATGCTCAAGGATATGGCGGATAGCCGGGTCATTTATATCGGAGAAAACCATACGGACCCGGTCCACCATCGCATTCAGCTACAGGTGATCCAGGATCTGGCGGCGCGGCATCAAACGGCCGTGGCCGTGGAAATGATCGATCACAGCTATCAACCGGTTCTGGACAAATGGTCTCAAGGTGAGTTGAGCGAGCAGGATTTTTTGGAAAAAATCCACTGGTATGCTAACTGGCGCTATAATTTCGACCTTTATCGCGGCATTTTCGAAGCGGCAAGAGAACAACACATTCCCCTCATCGGACTGAACCTGCCATTTCACATTCCCCCAAAAATTGCCGTTGGCGGTATCGACAACCTGTTGCCCGAAGATGCCGCACACATGCCGCAGACACTTACCCTGACCGATCCGGAGCACCGCGCTTATGTTGAAAATATCTTCAACATGCACAGACTTAAGGGAAGAGAGAATTTCGAATATTTTTATGCGGCCCAGTGCACCTGGGAAGATACCATGGCCGAAACCATTGCCGGGAACCTCAACCATCGCAAAATGATCGTTCTGGCCGGAAACGGCCATATCGTCCGAAAATTCGGCATTCCGAACCGGGTCTTCAGCAGGACCCGGGCGCCTTTTAAAACCCTGTATCTTGCCCCTGTCGGCAGCACGGTAGAACTTTCTTATGGCGATTATATCTGGATCACCGGAGCCGAGGAATTGAAAAAATAGCCGCCAGCCGCCTCAATTCCCAGCAGCCAAGGCCTGAAAGTGCGTCACCTTACTCAGACTGATCGGGGAAAACCCCCGCTGATTTTTGGCGCAGAATGTATTTTTGAACTTTCCCGCTGGCGGTCATGGGATAGTCGTCCACGAATGCAACAAATTTTGGGATTTTGTACCGGCTGATTTTCCCCCTGCAAAAGTCCTGGACATCGCTGGGCTGCAGATCCTGCCCTTTTTTCTGAATAACAAAGGCCCCGACCTCCTCTCCATATTTTCGACTGGGAACCCCCACCACCTGGACATCGGATATTCCCTCCATTTTATAGAGGAATTCCTCGATTTCCCGGGGATATATATTTTCTCCGCCGCGAATGATCATGTCCTTGTGGCGCCCGGTAATCGACACATACCCATTGTCGTCCATCACCCCCAGATCCCCGGAATGGAGCCATCCATCCGGATCAATGGCCCTGGCGGTGGCTTCCGGCATGTTGTAATAGCCTTTCATGACATTGTATCCGCGGCAGCAGACTTCGCCCTGCTGGCCTGGCGGCAACACCTCCCGGGTTTCCGGATCCATGATCCGGACTTCAATTTCAGGAAGAGAGCGACCGACCGTCGTCACCTGAAGCTCGATGTCATCCCCGATCCTTGTCTGGGTAATGACCGGCGAAGCTTCGGTCAGACCGTAGCAAATCGTGACTTCTTTCATATTCATCTTCTCCATGACCTGCCGCATGACCTGAATAGGACAGGGAGATCCAGCCATGATACCGGTGCGAAGCGACGAAAAATCGAATTTATTAAAAAGCTTATGTTCCAAAATCGCAATAAACATGGTGGGGACCCCATAAAGCGCGGTACATTTTTCCTGCTCGATGGAGGCCATGACCTGAATCGGATCAAATGTTTCAAGGACCACCAGGGTGCTGGCGTGGTTAGCGGCCGCAAGGACCCCCAGAACACAGCCGAAGCAATGGAAAAGCGGAACCGGCAGGCAGAGCCGGTCCTTGGGACCTAAATTCTGATTCAATCCGATGAAATACCCGTTATTGCCAATATTGTAATGGGTCAGCATGACCCCTTTGGGAAAACCGGTGGTGCCGGAGGTGTACTGCATATTGACCACATCATGCGGATCATTCAACGCCTGCCTGGCCTGGTATTCGTCAGGGAAGATCATGGCGCTCAGCCCCAGCAGTTCCGGAATGGAGTAAAGTCCCCGATGTTTTTCCGGGCCCAGGAAAAACACGCGCTTCAGATTGGGAAATTCGGTGCTGGTTAAATACCCCCGCTCCTGGGTTTTCAGTTCGGGAATCAGTTCATACAGGGTCTGAAGATAATCCGTGTCCTGATAGCCGTTGATTAAAAACATATTCTCGGTTTCGGACTGACGAAGCAGATAGGCAAGCTCTTCCCGTTTGTAATTGATATTAACGGTCAGCAGCACGGCGCCAATCCGAGCCGTGGCAAACTGAAGCGCGACCCAGTAAGGAATATTTGTGGACCAGATCGCCACTTTCTCCCCTTTTTGAACACCCAGGGCCATCAACCCCCTGGCCATCCGATCCACCAGATCTCCGAACTGCCGATAGGTCAGCCTCAGATCCCGGTCCACATAAACAATCGCTTCATTGTCCGGATGGCCGGCAATGGCCTTGTCCAGAATCTGTCCCAGGGTCAGGGACCGCAACGCCCGCGTTTCTTCCATAAATTTTCTCCCTGGTTATTCCGGAATATACAGCACCGCATAGATCGATGCCTTTTGGCTGCCTTTGCAGCAGACATCATGCGGAACAATGGAATTGTAATAAATGCTGTCCCCTTCGCTCAGGATATATCGCTCCTGGCCATAAATGACTTCGACCTGACCGGATGTCACCACGATGAATTCCTCGCCTTCATGGGAGGAAAGCGGATGCCCCGTGGCCGATTCCGGCAGCATTTCAATGTAAAAAGGCTCCATGCGGCGATCGCTCTTGCCCCTGCCAAGCGAGTGAAATTTCATGGAGACCGATGGTTCCTTGGAACGCAGCACGCCTAAGTCTTCCTTCCGGTCCGTCTTTCGGACAATGAGCGGGTCCTGACTGACCTGATCATCCAGAAAGGTTCCCAAACGCACGCCCAGAGCCCGAGCGATTTTCAGCAAAGGCCCCAAAGAGGGGTAAGCATTCTTCGAATGAATGGATTCAATGAACCCGGGTACAAGGCCGGTTCGTTCGGCAAGCTCCGCGATGGATACACCTTTTTTTTCCATGAAAAACTGGATTCGCTGCGCTACTTTTTCTGTATTCATTTCTTTTCCTTGGTTATGAGACAAGTTCATTGTCCTTAAACAAACAGATTCCCCCCTGGTCCTTTTTTCAAAGGGGCCAGGGGGGAATCTTTCTGCGCATTTAGTCATGACATCGGGTTTTCAGATACGCCGATCCTGAAGCACGCTGACGTTGATCTGCAAACACTGCCAAAGCCCATTAAAGAAAGCGCCTTATATACTATCTACCGCACAAATAAAAGTTTTATCTGTTAAAGTAAAAAGGGGACAGATTTATTTTACACAATCCGTGGACCAGCGTTATGGTTCCTCTGGGGAGCAAACGACAGCGTGCACAATCGCAGCCGCCAGGAATTCGGATTCTCAGCCGCTGTTTTTGTTAATAAAATTTCGTTACTGGCCGGAACAGCAGGCCATAGCCTTTCTGAATGCCCGATGCGCCCGTTATTCTGACAATTCTTTCTGAAACTGGCGGGTCATGAGATGCTCATACAGGATGGGAAACAGCCGTGAGATGAGATAGCCCAGTTTTCCCATGAAGGTGAGAACCAGAATGTGTTTTTTCTTTTCAAGACCCTTTGCAATCTGCCTTGCCACATTCTCCGGCGTGTCTTCCTTCCCGACCCTTGTCTGCCCGTAGGCGGCAATACCGCCGTCACTGCCCAGAGCCCTGGTTTGAAGGTTGGTCCGGATAAACCCGGGACAGACGATCATCACATGGACACCCCTGTGGCGCAGTTCACAGCGCAGTGAGGTGAAAAGACCGTGCAGGGCGTGTTTGCTGGCACTGTAACCGGTCCGGCCCAGCAGGGGAGCCACCCCGGCAATGGATTCGTTCACAATGATGGCACCCCTTGACCGGATGAGATGGGGAAGGGCTGCCTGGGTGCAATAAAGGGAGCCGAAAAAATTAACCGCCATGACCTGTTCAAACACCCGGGTCCGGGTTTTTTCAAACAGCCCCCTCTGGGTGATTCCGGCATTGTTGAAAAGAATATCGAGCCTTCCGAACCGGTGAAACACTGAATCAACAGCCGCCCGGCAGGAATCCTCTCTGCGGACATCGCAGCAGAGGGTCATCACCTCGCCTTCACTTCCGGAGAATTCCTCTGCCCGGGCATCCAGGCTGTTCTGATCCATATCCAGGATGGCGATCCTGGCTCCCAGCCGGAGAAACTCCCGGCAGACGGCCAGGCCGATCCCGGAAGCCCCTCCGGTCACAATGGCGATTTTGTCCTTTAAGAACCGATGATCCATGGCTGATCTCCTTTGGGTGGTTCTATCGGGCCGGAAGCTTTCTCAGATTAAAAATCCCGGCCGTTGCAAGACCTGAAATGATATGCCAGATTCCCCACCAGGCCACGACAATGGCCATACCCCCAAGCCCGTTGAAAAAACTGAAAACCAGTACCAGACCGAGGGCCGAATTCTGGATCCCCACTTCAATGCAGACGGCCCGGCAGTCCCTTTCGTCCAGCTTTGCCAGCCTGGCGGTCCAGTAACCGATATTCAATGCAAGGCCGTTATGGATAAAGACCACGACAATGACGATCCCCACATACTTGATAAAATGCGCATAATTGGCAGCCAGGGCACCGATGACGATGATAATGAAAAAAACCAGGGAAAAGAGTTTGAACGGCTTTTTGACTTTCTCGGCAAGCTTTGGCCATAAATGTCCCACGGACATTCCCACGATGAGGGGAATGCCCAGAATCAAAAATACGGTGACGAACACATCCAGGGGACTGAGGCTCACCTGTTTTAATATTCCGGCCGTATGGGGATTCAGGCTGCCCCAGAGTGACAGGTTAAAGGGTGTCATGACGACGGCCACCGCAGTGGAGACCGCAGTCATGCTGATGGAAAGGGCGCTGTTGCCGTTGGACAGAAAGGTCAGAAGATTGGACAGATTCCCGCCCGGACAGGACGCCACAAGGATCATGCCAAGGGCAATGGAGGGATGGGGGTTGATGAGAAGAACCAGCAGAAAGGTAAAAAACGGAAGCAGGATGAACTGGGCCATGAGCCCGATCAGCGGGGCCCTGGGATTTTTGACCACCCGTATGAAATCCTCTTTTTTCAATTCCAGGGCCACCCCCAGCATCATCAACCCGATGGCCCCGTTAATGATATTGATTCCAGCCTGATTAAAATTGAGCCTGACCTGATCTACGATTGCCGGATCCATCCTCGCCACCCTCCTTTTTTGTCAACATGATTTATGCCTTATATGCACCGACATTGGCCAGCATCATGCTGGCCGGGCTGACCGTTGTCGGGTCTGTCATGACATTGATGCAGCAGACCTTGCCCGAAGCAAATGCCTGTTCCAGGGCCGGCCGGATATCTTCCGGTTTTTCAACGAAAAATCCCTTTCCGCCGATGGCCGCCAGCATCTGATGATAATCCACCTTTCCGATAAATGTCCCGTTTTCTATGGCATGACCGATGCGAAGCTCCTGGCTGTGGCGGATCATGCCCCAGCCCAGGTCATTGGAAATGACCACGACTATGGGCAGGTTTTTCCGGATGGCGGTTTCAAATTCCATGAAATTAAATCCCACGGATCCGTCCCCGGTGATGAGACAGACCCGGCTGCCGGGATTCAACAGTTTTGCCGCATTGGCATAGGGCAGGCCCACGGCCAGGGACCCGAAAATGCCGTAATCCAGGTACCGCCCCGGCCGGGTCATGGTCCGGGTCATTCCCATCCAGGTGGTGGTATCGCCGCCGTCAGCCACAACCATATCTGTTTCCAGGTTCATGAATTCATTGATCTCCTTTGCCAGGCGCAACGGATGAACGGGAACCGCATCCGACAGCCAGTCCTTTTGAGAATTGGCCTTTCCGGCATCATGGGCGGCAGTGAGCTTTTCAATCCAGGGGGCAAACCGGGGTTTCAAATCCGCCTCACCGTCCGCCGCCAGAAGAGGGTTCACAAGATCCAGAAATGCCTTGACATCGCTTACCACCGGAAGATCAATGGACCTGTTCCTTCCGATCTCTTCCGGTTCAATATCCACTTGAACCATTTTGGCGGCCGGATTGAAAAGATCACCAAACAGATAATACAGACAGATCCGGGACCCCAGAATCAGGATCAGGTCTGCCTCAAAATAGGCGGTAAACGAGCAGCCCGGCCGCACAGCCACGGCCCCCTCAAAACAGAGGGGATGCGTATCCGACACCACCCCTCGGCCGGAAAGGGAGGTAAACAACGGCAGTCCTGCCGTTTCAATAAAAGTTTTCAGCTCATTTTCCGCTCCGGATTGCCAGGCACCTGACCCGGCAATGACGACGGGCCTCTGTGCCGCCTTGAGCATCTGGATGAGCTCTCTGGCCTTGACCGGATCAGCCGGCGCCGATACGACATCGGTACGGGGGTATTTAACCAGGGTTTTATCCACCGGCGTGTTCAATACATCAATGGGAAATTCAAGATAAACCGGGCCGGGCCGACCGCTCTGGGCAATCCTGAAGGCCAGGTCCACGTATTCAGGAACCCGTTCCGCCTTTTCACAGACCAGGGCCTTTTTCACCATGGGGGCAATGACCGCCTTCTGGGGCATATCCTGGAGGTCCATTTTTTCCCTGTTGTTGAGCCCCACGCATCCGGCAATGAACACCAGGGGGGTATTTGAAAAATGGGCGCTTGCAATACCGGTCAGGGCATTGGTAAAACCCGGCCCGGCAGTGACCATGGCCACCCCGGCGGTCCGGGTCAGTTTGCCGAAGGCTTCGGCCATGAATACGGCCGACTGTTCGTGCCGGGTGTCGAAGATTTTCACCTCTGAGCCCTCAAGATACTGATAAATCGGTGTAATATGGCCACCGCTCAATGTAAATACATACGGTATTTTTCTGTCGATCAGCGCACGGGCTGCCAGCTCTGCTCCTGTGATGGTCTGTGTCATGCTTTGGCTCCTTTTATGAATCGCAGTTTCATTTCAAAACCTGTCATCCCCTGATTCCCGGAGGGCCGGGATTAAATTTCCATCAACTGTCCCCCGCAGATATTGATGGCCTGCCCTGTCACATAGGAAGAGGCATCCGAGGCCAGGAAAAGCGCCATGTCGGCCACCTCGTCCGGTGATCCGATCCGGCCCAGGGGAATGGTTTCGCACATTTTTTGTTCCTGTTCCGCCTCCGTGGTATTGAAGAACATGGCCTCCAGTCCGAACCGCCATTTTTCCAGGTCGGTCATGATCTGTCCGGGGCAGATGGCATTGACCCTTATCTTAAGTCCGGCCAATTCCTTTGCCATGACCTTGGTCAACATGATCACCCCGGCCTTGGACACCGAATAGGCCCCGTTGAACAGGGCCGGCACCTTTCCGGCACGGGAGGCGGTATTGATAATGGAACCGCCCTTTTTCTGCATCAGGGGGACAATGGCCCGGGACACCCTGAACACCCCGTGAAGATTCACATCAATGGTTTTCATCCAGGCGGTCTCATCATAGGTATGAACCCCGTTCGGAACGCCAAAGGTGGCCCCGGCATTGTTGCAGAGGATATCCACGCCGTCGAACTTTTCCAGGATCAGCTCCGCCATGGCTGCGATGGTATCGGTCCGGGTCACATCCACATCTGCCACCAGGGTTTTCACCGAATAAGCAGTTTCAAGCTCCTCGGCAATCTTTTTCATCTCATCCAGAGAGCTGGTCCTGACATCTGAATCCAGGCCCTTTTCTTTTCCATAGTCGGCAATAATAATATTGGCTCCCTGGGACGCCAATTTTCTGGCTATGGCATACCCGATTCCGGTTTTTTTCCCGGACCCGGTGATCAGCGCTGTTTTTCCTTGCAGTGTCATCGTTGTGCCTTCCTTTCACCCCTTCAGGTTTTGATGCTGTCCATCAGTTTCCCGACTGAATATGCATAGATTTCCATATGATTTTCATTTTCAAGAATGGTTTTTTCAAGCTTTTTGAGTTGGAGGAGTCCGTGAAGGGTCCCAAAAAACAGGATAGAGAATTTTCCGGGGTCCGGCTCGATGAAAACCCGCTGCTCAACACCGTTTCTGACGATATCCCGGATGATCCCGAGAATCTTGTGGCCGGACATGTCAATCTGGTTTTTCAATTCCGCTTCAAAAAAAACAGTGGGCAAGGACAGAAAATAATTGATGATGTCGAAATAATTCTTTTGCGCTTCGCTGAACCGGTAGTAAACAGCGGCGATGGCCTTCAGCTGCTCTTCAGGCGAAAGATCCTGCTGCGATATCTTCAGGATATCGGCATACAGAAGGGCTAATCCTTCTTCCTGAAGCGCGGCAAAGATTTCTTCCTTGTTTCTGAAATAAAAATAGATGGTGCCGACCCCGAGTTCGGCCCTGTTTGAAATGGCGCTGATGGAAATACTGTCCATGCCGGACGAAAGCAGAAGCGTCCTTGCGGCATCCAGGATCTGTCCCCGGCGAAACTGCTTTTCAGCGGTTTTTCTTTCCTGTGTTCCCATTATCCGACCCTATGCCCTTCAGAGCTGACCGCATCGGAATGCAATATATATCATTCATTTTTCGAACGACGCTCTACATGTTATATACCGCCGGCTGTCACAGATTGTCAACGGAAAAATATCTTTTTAAATAAAATAAACCGACGGTTCCCCTGACGTGCTCAGCACATCCAAAGAGAGCCGAAACATATCCCGGGGATGGACAATAAATGGTTCGCAGACGCCTGACTACTTTCCCCTGTCAAAAATATCACGATTCAACTTGATCATCGGACAACTTTTAGATAATATTTTGATATCAATAAATTTATTTTAACGACTTCGGAAGAAGCCCATCTGAGATTGCTGAGGCTGATACATGTCCCTTAACACCCATGGTTACAAATCGCTTTTGCTACTGGTTGCCGGCGCAAAAGGCGCCATCGGCTCGACCCTTGCGGCAGCCGTATCCTCGCTGAAACATCATCCTGAAAGTGTACTGCCTTATCTGACGACCGCCGGCAAATTCTCCGGGCTTTTTCCCCAGCAGGCGGTGCATCTTGCCGGCTGGGATGTCGCCGATCATTCCATGACGACCGCCATCTGCCGGAACGGTGTTCTGGCGAAAGCTCTATGGGAGCCTTACCGGGATGAAATCGATCGAATGAAGGTTTTTTCTCCTCCCAGTGCGGACCAGGATCGAGCGGCACAGGTTCAACAGATTATGCTGGACATGGAATCCCTGAAAGCAGAGTTTCCGGATGCACTGCCGGTTTTTATCAATCTGCTGCCGGCCTGCGCTGCAGAACCATCGCATGCGCCTGAAACGCTCTCCCAGATCTATGCCCACACCGGCCTGTCCGAATTTCCGGATCTCTTGTACGCGCTGGCCGCGATTTCATCCGGAATTCCGGTTGTAAACTTTACGCCCAATCCCCTGGAATGCCCGGCTTTGATTCAGGAAGCTGTCAGAAAAGGCGTTTGCATTGCGGGCTGCGACGGAAAAACCGGGCAGACCTATTTCAAGGTGGTGCTGGCATCAGCCTTTAAAGCCAGAAACCTTCAGGTGGATGGGTGGTACAGCCTCAATATCCTGGGTAACGCCGATGGAAAGAATTTAATGGACCCGGAAAGGGCGGCCGGCAAACTGTCCAACAAAACCCATCTTCTGGATGACATTCTGGGGTATCCGGTCGGACAAAAATATGGAACCCCGTCGCACAAGGTTCACATCGACTACTATCCCCCCCGGGGCGATGCCAAGGAAGCCTGGGATGTCATCGATCTTGTCGGCCTGTTTGACCTTCCCATGAGCATTCGCATCAATCTTCAGGGAAGGGATTCCATTCTGGCGGCCCCGCTGGTTCTGGATCTGGCCAGATGGATAGCGGCCCTTTCAATGTCTGGCCGAAAAGGTCTGATCCCGGAGCTGGGTTTTTATTTTAAAAAACCCATGGGCGACTGCCCGCCGTTAACCTTTCAGGAACAGCTGAATTGCCTGCAATTGCTTGAAACCGAATGTCAAAACCACCAATAACCAGGAGACGATACCATTCCATGATACTGGGTTACAGCACCAACGCATTTGTCAAATACACACTGCCGGATTCCCTTAAACGCATCGCCGGTCTGGGATTCAAAGGGGTTGAAATCATGTGCGACCGGCCCCATCTTTATCCGCCGGACTACAGCAATTCGGATCTTCTGGATATCAAGAATACCATTGATCGCCTGGGCCTGAAAATTACGAACCTGAACAGCTTTACCCTGTTTGCCGTCGGCGATACGTATCTGCCGTCCTGGATCGAACCCGATCAGAATCAGCGTAATATTCGAATTGAGCACACCCGGTCATGTCTCAAAATCGCAAAGGAACTGGGATGCGCCAATATTTCAATTCCTCCCGGCGGCCCGTTAAGCGGCATATCTCAGGCCCAAGCCATCCGGCTTTTTCACCAGGGGCTGGATCAGGTGATTCCGCTGGCCGAATCCCTGAACATCAAGCTGCTGATCGAGCCCGAACCCGACCTTTTGATGGAGAATTCCGCCCAGTTCAAGGCATTTATTCGCGATATCCGCTCTGATAGCGTTGGTCTTAATTTTGATATCGGCCATTTTTTCTGCGCCGGCGAAGAACCCCATGCGGCATTCGAGGATCTGTTCGAATGGATCGGGCATGTGCATATCGAGGATATCGCGCCCAGCCGGGTTCACAATCATCTGATCGTGGGCCAGGGCGCCATCGATTTTAAAAGAATTTTTGAAGCCATGATCCGGCTAAGATACGCCTGCGATATCAGCCTGGAGCTTTATCCCTATGTGGATATGCCGGAAGAGGCCGGCCGCCAGAGCCTTGCCTGCCTGCTGACGCTGATGCAGGATGCCGGCATTTCGGTTTTGCAGTGAAGCGTATCTCGTGAAGCGTGAAATGTTTCTGGGGGCGCCGGGCATTTTATCGGCGTTTATGAGGTCAATTTCGACTGACAGAGGAGTTCCTGACATGTTTTTTCCAAAAACCGTCTGGCTGAACGACCGCATACAGCGTGCCAGGCTGATTTCCCGGCTGACCCGTGAAAAACTGGCCACATACGGGTTTTACCAGGTGCCGGAAAATGAAAAAGTTCAATATGTACGCAGACATTTCAATTCGGTTGCCGATTGCTATGACCTGATGAATACCATTTTGAGCTTTGGCATCCATTATTTGTGGAAGCGCGCCGCCATTCGCGCCCTGAAATTACGGCCCGGGGACAGGGTTCTGGATGTCTGCGGCGGCACCGGGGATCTGGCCATTCTGGCGGCCGGACAGGTGGGGCAAACCGGAGAGGTGGTTCTGTATGACATCAACCGGGACATGATTCTGGCCGGAAAAACCCAGGAAAACCATCTTGCCATTCGAAAGCGAATCCAGTATATTCAAGGTGATATTGAAGCCATGTCGTTTCCCGACAACAGCGTTGATGCCGTGATGGTGGGATTTGGCATTCGAAATGTCACCCATATGGACCAGGGCTTTAAAGAATTGTACCGGGCTTTGAAGCCCGGTGGCAAAATGATGTGTCTGGAATTTTCCAAACCGGTTTCACCGGTTTTCAGATGGCTGTATGACATGTACTCTTTTTACGTCATGCCCTGGCTCGGTCAGTTGATTGCCGGATCCCGCTCAGCCTATATTCACCTGCCGGAAACCATCCGTCTTTTCCCGCTGCCGGACGAACTTGCCGAACTGCTTGAAGGAATCGGCTTTAGGGATGTCACATTCGATAGGCTGACCAACGGCATTGCCGTGATCCATCTGGGCGTCAAGCCCAGATAAACAGGTTAAGGGTAAAAACCTGAATGAAGATTTTCCTATCGCCTATAGCCTATTACCCGTTTTTAAGGAGTTGTCTTGAAAATCAAGTCCGATAAATTGGGCCGTAACAGCCTTTGTCCCTGCGGCAGCGGCCGGAAATTCAAAAAATGCTGCGGGTCCAAAGCCCAGGAAGCCGCAGCGCCCTCGATTCCGTTTCTTAAAAGTGAATACAGCCGAAAATACAAGATCCGGTTCAAAACCCCTGAAGATATCGAAGGCATCCGAAAAGCCGGGCGTCTGGCCCTGGACTCCCTGGATCTGGCGGAATCCATTATCCGGCCCGGGATCACCACGGATGAAATCAATACCCTGGTTCATGAATTTACCCTTAAGAATCACGCCGTTTCCGCGCCGCTTCATTACCGGGGATATCCCAAAAGCGTCTGCGTTTCGGTAAACGAAGTGATCTGCCACGGCATCCCCGGCAGCCGCGTCCTTCGGGACGGAGACATCGTGAATGTGGATGTGACGCCTATCTTAAACGGCTATTATGCGGATGCCAACAAGACGTTTTTTGTGGGAACTCCCGGACCCGACGCTCAAAAAATCGTTGCAGTCACCCGGGAATGCCTTCGTCAGGGAATGTCCATGATAAAGCCCGGAAACACCACCGGCCACATTGGATGGGCCATCCAGCAGTATGCGGAAAGCCAGGGATGTTCCGTGGTTCGTGAATTTGTCGGACACGGCATCGGGTTTGAATTTCACGAACCGCCGCAGATTCTCCATTACGGCCAGAAAGGCGACGGATTTCCTGCTGTTGCCGGGCATGGTCTTTACCATAGAGCCCATGATCAATATCGGGGCCAGGTTTCTGCACATTCTTGAGGACAAATGGACGGCTGTGACGGATGACGGCAGACTCTCGGCCCAGTTTGAGCAGACCCTTCTGGTCACCGAAGACGGATACGAGAGCCTGACGCCGTTTGATTGAAGCAACAACTCCAACCGTTCACTCCAGGGTACAGTTGGAGCTTTCACAATCGCCATGGGACTGGGCAACCGTAAATGCGATCACGTTTACGACATTTTCCATGTCCGTATCCCGCTGAACCACGTTAAAAGGTTTGCTGATTCCCATCAAAATAGGGCCGACAGCCTTTGCCCCCCCGACATGATAGAGCAGTTTATAGGCGGCGTTTCCAGCGTCCAGATTCGGAAAGATCAGTACATTGGCCGGTGCGCCCAGGCGGTTGAAGGGATATAGCCGGTTCAATATTTCCTCGGAAACAGCCGTGTCTGCCTGCATCTCCCCATCGATGATCAGCTCGGGCCTTCGGGTCCGCACAATCTCGACAGCCCGCTCCACCCGCCTGGCATCCGGATGATGGGTGGACCCGAAATTGGAAAAGGAAATCATGGCCACGATCGGCTTGACCCCAAAAAATCCCACCATTTCAGCGGACAGGATCGCAATCTCGGCCAGAACCTCGGAGCTGGGGTGAATATTGACAGTTGCGTCCGCCAGAAACAGGGTATGGCCCCTGAAGATCATCATATAAAGACCTGCGACCACGGAAACCCCGGGCCTTCGGGGAATGACCTGAAGCACCGGCCGGATGGCATCCGGATAAGACCTGCTGATGCCGTGAACCTGACCATAAACCAGGCCTTCCCTGACCATCATGGCGCCGAATGTATACCGGTTTCGAAGCTGCCAGCGGGTTTCCGCAGGCGACCAGCCTTTTCTGGCCCGCGATGCAAAGAGTTTATCGGTGAATTCATCAAAAAGCGGGCTCTTCAGATGATCCAGTATTTCAATGCCATCCAGGGAAATATTCAAATCCCTGGCCAGAAGCTGAATTTCCTCCGCATGTCCCAGCAAAAGGGGCTTTGCAATGCCTTCCCTGACCACCTGAGCGGCTGCCCGCAGAATGACCGGATGATTGCCTTCCGGCAGTACGATCCGCTTGGGGTTCTGCTGGGCCGTAAAGATGATTTTCCGCATTACTTCCCGCTCCGGCCCCAGCTTGGTTTCAAGCCCCTGGAGATAGGTCGCCTGGCTGGGAAGCGCCACCCTGGCAACCCCGCTTTCAACGGCTGCATTGGCCACCGCAGGGGTCACCTTAAGCAATACCCGGGTATCCAGCGGTTTGGGAATGATATAGTCCGGACCAAAGCGCATGGGCTTTCCGCCATACGCCCGGATCACCGAATCCGGAACATCTTCCCGGGCCAGCTCCGCCAGGGTCCGAACCGCGGCCACCTTCATTTCGGTGTTGATGGCCTTGGCCCGTACGTCCAGAGCGCCCCGGAAAATAAAGGGAAAGCACAGCACATTGTTGACCTGATTCGGATAATCGGACCGTCCGGTTGCCACAATGGCGTCGGGACGAACAGCCTTGGCCTCGTAATAGCCGATCTCAGCATCCGGATTGGCCAGGGCGAAAATAATGGGTTTGTCCCGCATCAGCAAGAGCATCTCCGGGGTAAACGCGCCCTTTACCGAAAGACCGACCAGCACATCGGCTCCCTTGGCGGCATCCAGCAGGGTCCGCATGGGCGTATCCTGGGCGAACGCCTCCTTGTAAGGATTCATGCCACTGGTTCGGCCCTTGTAAACGACGCCGGTTGAATCCAGAAGCGTGATATTCTCCTTCCTGGCGCCCAGCGTCATGTACATCTTGGCGCAGGCAATGCCGGCAGCTCCTGCGCCGTTTATCACAATCCGGGTATCGGCCATGTCGCGATGGGTCAGAAGACAGGCATTTAACAGGGCCGCGCAGGAAATGATGGCCGTTCCATGCTGGTCGTCATGAAACACCGGTATGGACATCTGCTTGATGAGCTCTTCCTCGATATAAAAGCAGTCCGGCGCCTTGATGTCTTCCAGATTGATGCCGCCGAATGTCGGCTCCAGACTCTTGACCGTGCGGATGAATTCATCCAGATCGCGGATGTCGAGCTCGAGGTCAAAGACGTCGATATCAGCAAATCGTTTAAAAAGGACTCCCTTGCCTTCCATCACCGGCTTTCCGGCCAGGGGCCCGATATTGCCAAGGCCCAGAACCGCGGTGCCGTTGGTGATAACGCCCACCAGATTTCCCCTTGTGGTGTAATCAAAGGACAGATCCGGGTCTTTTTTGATTTTCATGCAGGGAATGGCCACACCCGGCGTATAGGCCAGGGAAAGGTCGGACTGGGAAAGACAGGGCTTGCTGGGCACCACCTCAATTTTGCCCGGTCTGGGTTCCTTATGGTATTGAAGGACTTCATTTTCAAAAGGGGTCATGGAGGCATTCTCCTTGGTGTGTAAAAAAGTTGTCGGGAATCAGGGGACTCATTGTTTTGCGCATACTGCTTCCTGATCCCAAATGGTTCATTGAATCATAAGGACAGTCCGGAGCCGCTTCAATAGAGAGCCGCTTCGGCCTCCTTTCCCCAGATCCAGGTCGGTTACCGCCACCCGGTTGATCTTATAGGTCAATTCCTGATCGCCATCAAGTGCCCGGTATGCCCAGGTTTCATGAATGGCATACGGCAGAAAGCCTGTTTTTCCAAGATACAGCATGATATGGCCTTTCAGATAAAGCAGGGTAACGCCACCGGGTGCCTGATCCAGGCTGCGGATTTTGATCATTTCCGGTGTGTCCGGATCAAATTCGGCAATCCGTTTTCCCACCATTGCCTGATCCGCTGAATTTCGGGGTAAACTTACCCCCACAGTCGCAAAAACCTGCTGAATATACCGGGAACAGTCCTGCTCGCCATACATGCCTCCCCATCCATACGGGGCATTGAGCATTTCAAATGCCTGCTGAAGGATATTCCGGGCAGTGTAGGGAAGATACCCTTCCATGGCCTGTTTTTTTTGAACATATCCTTGCTGCTTGATCAGATACCCCTGGGAATCGCCGATCGGGATCATGACCTGATACGCATTTTCCTCAACCGCGATGAGCGGAAGCCGGACTCCCATCTGTACATATTCTTCGGAGTAAGTCAGGGCCGGGTTCCGGTAAATATCCGCTTTGGGACGAAGGATAACAACGAAATGCTCCGGGTGAATAAATTCTTCAAGGACCTCCGGCGAACACCTGGCGACATGCCGGGATTCCATCCATCCGGAACTGGCCGATGAGCGGACATACGTCCATTTCATGTCCCGTGTCCGATGCAAAAGCAGCAGCGGTGTTCCCAGCTCCAGGGTGTTGTTTTGAAGAGCGTCGAAATCCACTTCTGAGGGGTGGCCGTATAGCGGCTCCGAAGTCGGCAATATCCGCTGATCCGAGAACCGGACCACAACTCCGTAACCCGGATTGATGGCGGGAGGCATGGCAGCGATATCCATATAATCGGCAAGACTCTCATAAAATTCACCGGATGCCGGGCGACCGGATGAAAGATACCGGGGGCTGGCCCGCAGACGGTCGATGTCTTTTTGCATGACGGCGGCAAGACCTGTGCCTGAATATGAGATCGGAATCCGGGTGATATCCGTAACGGTTTTCAAGTCTTTTTCAATCTGAAGGTTCAGTCCGGCAATCTGAACCATGGAAAGTACCAGGGCATCCGGCGCTGGATGCCGGCTGATCCAGTAGCCGGCGGTCAGCATGTTGCGGTCGGTGCCCGGCAGAAGCGTTGGCGCGGCAAACGGTTTCTGGCTCCGGCCGCAGCCGGAGATGATTATAAAGAGCACCAGGCAACAGACTGACAGATATTGCGTTTTGCGTTTCACCGGTAATCGCCCTCCAGGGAAGATGAAAAAGGACAGGTTTCCTTTGGAAAAAGATTATAGCATACGGGGGAATACGGGTCGAGGGTTAAGTGAGGAAGCCAAGGGGGAGGATATCCGGTCGTTGGAGAATGCGTAAAGGCCCCCGGACACAGGGGGCCTTTTTTAAAACGCTTTTTTTAAGCTTTTACATCCGAGGAGTGAATCTGTTTCATGAATTGATTCACATCCGCAGGAACCTGTCCGTCGATTTTGGAGACCAGATACACCGTCAAAAATGCCAGAGGAACGGTGACCAGGCCCGGAATCCGCCACTGCATCCACAGCGGGAGGGTTTTTACAAAGAAGATCATGTATATGGAAGATGCCAGACCCATCACCATTCCCCAGATGGCACCCTTTTCCGTCATGCCGCGCCACCATACGCCCAGAAGGAAAATGGGGGCAAACGTACTGGCAGCCACATTAAATGCCAGCCCGACCAGATGGCCGATGGCCGCCTTTTCGCACAGCAGGCCAAGGATACCGTAAATAACGCCGATGATGACAACGGATACCTTTCCTGCGATAACCCGCTGTCTTTCCGTGGAAGTCTTGTTGATAAAATGGGTGTAAAGGTCATGACCCAATGCGCCGGAACAGGCAATGAACAGACCGGAGAGATTCGAGAACACTGCGGCAAAGGCACCGGCAACGACAATTCCCAGCAGCCACCTTCCGCCGACAATATCCGCAACCGTGGGAACGACCATATTCTGCCCGCCGGTGATGAAAGCCTTGAAGTCAACTGCAGAAAGCGTTCCGGCCTTGGCCCCTTCCAGGAACAAATAGCGGCCAATCGAACCCAGATACAAGGCGATCGCAAAAAAAATACTGGCAATGACAATGGCGAACAAGGCGGAATATCTGGCTTCCTTGGCCGACGGGTTGGTATAGAACCGCAGCAGAATATGGGGCAGCCCCATTGTGCCCAGGGACAGACCGATCACCATGGAAATGGTACCGGTCACGTCCTTGAAGATACCACCGCCCACAGTCGACCATTTGGCGCCGTTGAAAACGATGTCGGCACTGTCTTTGGTGTAAGCCCCTGAACCGGGAATCGCACCTGTCCATCCTTGAATCAATTCCAGAACCTTGCCGTAATGAAGACCCATGTAGATAGCGCCCGCAAAAAGCGCCAGGAACGCGCCGAAACGAATCCAGATCTCAAGCGCCTGGTTCACGGTGGTGCCTTTCATGCCGCCCACGCCCACATAAAATATCATGACCACAACAATCATGAAAACCCCGGCTTCATAGGAGGTGCCGAAAAAAAGCTGCAGAATCTGAGCGCCGCCAAGAATCTGAGGAGCGGCGTAAAAACCGGAAATCGACAAAACCACGATCACGGCAAACAACCGGGCCGACGGACTGTGAAATCGTTCCGCCAGAAAGTCGGGAACGGTGAATTTTCCGAATTTCCGAAGCGGGCCGGCGACAAACAGGGCCAGAATGGTCAAGCCGATCGAAAAACAAAATGTGTAAAAGATTCCGTCGTATCCCAGGGCAAAGGTCAATCCGGCCAGGCCAAGGAAAGTGGCGGCACTGAGGTAATCTCCGGCAATGGCGGAGCCGTTCAGAAACCAGCCAAAACTACGGCCGCCGACATAGAATTCAACGGTGCTGGTCGCATATTTTTTGGTCGCATATGTAATGACAACGATCGTTATCAGCAAAATAATCGTAAATAAATATTTGGGTTCGAGGAATTCCATAATTTAGACCACCCCCTGATTTTTTGAGTTTTCCAAGACTCTTTTCTGATAGTAAATTACATGCACCCACGCGACCAATGCTGCAACGGCCAGCGACACCAGGGAGGTGGCAAACCAGGTAACGGTCATCCCCCCCCAGAGTTTGGTTTTCATGAAATCCGGGGCTGTAAAGTTCAGAATGGTCACAGCAAACAGGAATACATAGTAAAGAATGCTCAGAATGACGCTGATCTTCAGCTCTTCACCCATGTTCTTGGCCGTCTCCTCATCCAGCGGCGGCAGGTCCTTGTAATTGATGGTCCCAACTTTTTCAATTGCCAAAATGTCTCCTCCTCTCTTTAGATTTTCTTAGATTAAGATAGACTGGTTAAAGTGAAACATCCGTCCAAAATTGAGCTCATTTGCCTACTGAAAATTATTTTTTCCCCCATTCCGCATTGCGCAGTTCCACCCGCCGGATCTTGCCGCTGACGGTTTTGGGAAGCGCGGTGACAAAATCAATCTTTCTGGGGTATTTATACGGCGCAGTTACTTTTTTGACATGTTCCTGAAGTTCCTTGGCAAGCGCCTGGCTGCCGGTATATCCCGGAGCCAGAATGACAAAGGCCTTGACCACTTCACCGCGGGTTTCATCCGGGCTGGATACCACCGCGGATTCCGCAACCGCCGGATGCTCGATCAGCGCGCTTTCCACTTCAAAGGGCCCGATGCGGTAGCCGGAGGTCAGAATCACGTCGTCCGCTCGGCCCACGAACCAGAAATACCCGTCCTCGTCCCGGTAGGCCCGATCTCCTGTCAGGTACCAGTCGCCCTTAAACGCATTGGCGGTTCTTTCGGGCTCTTTCCAGTATTCCTTGAAAAGGCCAAGGGGCCGGACCGGTTTGACCCGAACCGCGATATCCCCCTCGGTATTGGCCGGAGCGATGACGCCGTCATTGTCGACGATCTGAAGGTCAAAGCCGGGGGTGGGTTTTCCCATGGATCCGAACCGGGGTTCGATGCAGGGAAAACTTCCGCAGAGAAGTACGGTTTCGGTCTGGCCGTAGCCATCGCGGATGGTGCAGCCCGTGGCCTTTTTCCAGACCTCGATGATTTCCGGATTCAGGGGCTCGCCGGCGCCCACGCAGTGGCGAAGGGTCGGGAATTTGTAATCGGAAAGGGGCTGAAGCACCAGCATGCGGTAAATGGTCGGTGCCCCGCACATGGTCGTAACCGGGTACTGGGAGAGAAGCTCCAGGGTCTTCTTGGGATCAAAGCGGTCCGTACAGTGCACAAACTGGGCCGCGCCGCAGAACCAGGGGCCGAAATAACTGCTCCAGGCAGCCTTGGCCCAGCCCGTATCGCTGATGTTCCAGTGCATGTCCTCCGGCTTAAGATCCAGCCAGTACCTGCCCGTAACCTGATGGCCCAGCGGATAGGAAGTATGCGTATGCAGGGCCATCTTGGGAAAGCCCACCGTGCCGGAAGTAAAATACACGATGGCTTCTTCATCGCTTGCGGTCTTGGCGGTTTCAAAGACATCCGAGGCGGCACTGACAACTTTCGTATAATCCAGCCAGCCGTCTCTGCTGCCGCCGATCACCAGTTTGCATTTCAGGGTCGGGCATTTGTCGGCAATGGCATCAAGCTTGGGCGCATTGCCGTTGTCCGTGATAAAGCAGGCGGCCTTGGCCGTATTGATCCGGTATTCAAGGTCCTTGGAGGTCAGCTGCGTGGTTCCCGGGGCAATGACAACGCCCATGCGGATACAGGCGGTAAAGACTTCCCACCATTCGATCGATCTGCCCAGAACAATGATCACCACATCGCCCCGTTTCACGCCCTGCTGGGACAGCACATTGCAGAGTCTTTTGGATGCCTTGCTGAAATCCATAAACGTCCGCCTGGCTTCCAGTCCGTCGTCATTCACCCAGTGCATGGCCAGCTTGTTCGGATCCTTGGCCGCCCATTTATCAATGACATCTCCCGCAAAATTAAAATACTCCGGCACGTCCCATTTAAATTCAGCGTAAGTCTTTTCGTAATCCGTCATGTTATGCGTCATGGTTCTTCTCCCCTCTGCATGAGATTTCTTCGTAAATGGTCATGAATCTGGCATTCCCAGACATGAAAATCATAGCCTCCCCCCTTTGGGAAAGAACTGGGGAAAACTATTTTCACGGTACTTTAATGAGACATCTTCAAAGTTATTCCAGACAAACATAAGTCATATTATTGATATATATTGTAATATTTAATACAAATTCACTATTATGAACGAGCGCTCAGTCAATTTAAGTGGTGTGTTTTTAGCTCAAATAAAAATCCTTGTCAACTTATTTTTGAAGACATTAAAATTTAAATAAAATTCAGGCAAAACGGTTTTTATGGCGCTGCTCTTGCATTCAGATGATGTTTGTGGCGAAATATGGAGATATAGGAAGGCGGAATAACCATGCTGTCTCGCAGCAACGCCGGAGAAATCCTGAGCAAGTATGGAGGAAAATATAGATGGGTCAATCACTGCGTTGCAGTTGCAGCGCTTGCGGACTTCATGGCGGTCATCACCAGCGACATAGGCCATACGCCTGAAGATGTGCTTGCAGCCTATTCCGTGATTTGAAAAAAAGGGGGGCAAAGGGGGGACAGCCTTTCACAGGATGGCCCCCTTCTTGGTTTCAGATAGATTCTCAGAAGTGTTTTTCGGCGGTTTAGGCTTTTCCGTATAAGGATTTGACCGCTTCCCGGTCCAGGGAACCGTCCGCCTTCAAGGGCAATTCACTCACGAATTCTACGTACTGGGGTTTTTTGAAACTGGCGATGCGTTCTCCGACAAAGCGAATCAGCTCCGCGGACGTTAAACTCTTGCCTGCATGCAGTTGACAAACCGCCTTGATACCCTCTTTCCATTTTGGATCCGGTACGCCGATGACCACCGTTTGCGCCACGGCGGGATGCTGAAGGATAACCTTTTCCACCTCCGCCGGATAGACATTTTCACCACCGGGCTTGATGAGTTCCTTTTCAGCTTTTCGGCCGGCGTAAAACAAGAAGCCGTCGGAATCGAAACGCCCCAAATCGCCGGTATGATGCCACCCATCACGGAAAGTATAGGCATTATCTTCCGGCAACTCCCAATATCCCTTGAAGACCATGGGGCCCTTAACCGTAATTTCGCCAACCGCTCCGGCAGCAACGGGGCGATCATGATCATCCACCAGACGCACATCCGCAAGTGAAATGATTTTCCCGGCCGATCCGGGCCGATCGCTATATCGCCCCATGGTGGCCAGGCAGGAGGTCTCCGTCTGCCCATACATGCAGTAATAAATGCCGCCGGTTGCGGATTGATACTGCTCGATCACTTCCGGGGTTCCAAGACCCGCAACGGCTCTAAGGGAGCGGATATCGAGATGCTCTTCCGTTGCAGCCTTTAAAATGGAAGAAAGAATCGGCGGGAAATCAAAACACAGGCTCACGCCTTTTTCCTGGATCAGTTTTGCGGCCGCCTTGGCATCAAATTTACTGATATTCACATTTGCGGCCCCGGCATGGAAAGTACTGGTGGCCATAAAGAGCCCGCCCACATGAAAAAGAGGCAGCAGGTTCAAATGCACATCCCGGGACGAGAGCCCGAAGCAGTAATTAAAATGCATGCCTGCGCACAGCATATTGCCATGGCTTAGAAGCGCACCCCGGGGTCGTCCGGCCACGGCAGCCGTATGAATAATGACAAAGCCGTCCGTACTCGCCACATCCGCCGGCGTCATCTGGCCGGGCGCCGCCAACAGCGACTTAAATCCCAATGCATCACCAAGATCGGCTTTCAAATTGTAATAGGCTTCAATAGAAGGCAAATCGTTCCGCCTGGCTTCCAGCATGGGCTGAAATTCCGCATCGGCAAAGGCGATCTTCGGCCGGCAATCGTTCAGGTTGAAACAAACCTCATCGGCCGAAAGGCGCCAGTTAATCGGCAAAACAATGGCGCCAAGGACTGCCGCTGCTCCATAAACCAGAAAAAATTCAAGGCTGTTTTTCCCGATCACCCCGATGCGATCCCCTTTTTGAATCCCGGCGCGAGAGAGTCCCAAGGCCAGAAGATCCACCTGGTTTTTATATTCGGAGAAAGTCAACTGTCTGCCGTCGTCGACCTCCATGCCAACAGATACGACTGCCAAAAGCGACCGCGTTACGATTAATCAGATCATAGAAGGAAAAATCATAAAGTCCCATGGAAATAGTTCCCGCAAATCCTTTCAAGCTAAAAAATCAGGCCCATTATGCATGCACCAGTTTTCATTTTTCAGCCATTTGAGAGAAAAGTTTGTGTTTGGCCCGAATTCCGGCATAAGATCGAAAGTTCCGGGCATGGCTCTGGTCTGCCATCCCTGATGAAAACGAATTATCAGGATGTCCTTTAAAGGAACCGGGGTTTAAAAGAGCATGGATACAGAAAATAAGTCTGCGCTACGTTGATGAGCGGTTTACGCTGACGACCGGGCAGGGTGCTTTGAGAATGATGTACTGCGCCGTTGATCCGACAATTATTTTTTGGGTTTTCGATTTTTTCTCCACCCCGACAAATATCTGGTCGATACCCTTTTCCTTGGCAAAATCTACCACATCTTCACCGGGTGACATGCCGCGCGCCAGTTGATGCGTCTCGCAAGGTATCCCTTTTTCTTTAAGAAATTGTTCTGCAAACACCAGATCCTGTTCAGCCTTTCTGATGTCTTCGGGTTTTTCCCCCTTCCCGCCTCCCATGGAAGTCATAACAAGAACTTTCGCACCAAAAACTTCAGCATAGGTCCTTGCCAAAGAGAGCGCCGCTTTGGCCACATTCGAACCGTTATATCCCACTAAAAATTTCACTCATCCCCTCCTTTTCCCAGGTTTTTTTCAGCCATTACATCCAGCGTTTGCGCCTCTTATAGGATTTGACTTCCTTAAAAGACTTTCTTCCGCCTCCCTGGGTTATCCCCATGTAGAATTCCTTGACATCCGGGTTTTCCTGAAGTTCCTTGGAGGGTCCTTCCAAAACAATCTTGCCGGACTCCATGATATAGGCATAATCGGAAATACCCAACGCGATCTTGGCATTTTGCTCCACCACTAAAATAGTGGTATTCATCTCTTTATTTATCAACTGGATGTTCTCAAAAATTTCCTTAACAAGCAGTGGCGCCAGTCCCAGGGACGGCTCATCGAGCATGAGCATTTTCGGGGATGCCATCAACGCCCTGGCAATGGCGATCATCTGCTGTTCTCCGCCGGAGCAATAGCCTGCCATCCGGTGTGTGATGTTGGCCAGCCGCGGAAAATGCGCATACATTAACGCATGATCGGCTCTGATCTTCTGCGCCCCGTCCTGTCGGGTAATGGAGCCGACACGGATATTTTCATCCACGGTAAGGTGCTTGAATACCCGACGTCCTTCCGGAACCATCACCGCACCCAGCTTTACCACATGGGTCCCCAGCAGATTGGTGATATCCTGCATCTCGGAATTTGATATACCCTTCCCGGATAAAGCCGTTTTCCGGCTTCAGCAACCCGCTGATAGCCCGCAATGTCGTTGTTTTCCCGGCCCCGTTGGTGCCAAGCAAGGCAACGATGCTCCCTTCCGGGACATTCAGGCTGACACCGCGCAGCACCTGAACAATGTCGTTATAGACGACTTCGATATTATTGACTTCCAGCTGGTTCTCAGTTTTTTTCTTATCCATAAGGCGGCTTTTCTATAAATCCTGACAATTGACGTAGCAGTACTGTTTAAAGGATTGACCTTCTGTGCCATAAACCGCTTAACCGGTTTACGGCACAGAAGGCAACGGCACGATCTGTCCGGGTTTAAACCGGCGATCCTTGCTATTTAATCTTTCCCGTATATTCGGGAATAAAGGGCTTGCCCGCGGACTTGAAAGCACCATCTTTAACGACATACAGCTGCAGCGTAGTCAACACCGGCATGATCGGTTTTCGAATAGGTAACCGGTCCAACCGTTGTTCCTGGAGAAAAAGCCTTGTCGCCGTTCATTTCCAGAAGTTCTTCATAAAGTGTTTCCTTGTTGATTTCCTTGCCTTTGGCCTTTGCCCGTTTGATGACTTCCGTTGCAACCTGAGCCACCATCATGCCGTTGGTGTAGTTATGGGAATTGGCGGCCTTTTCGTCACGATTGTATTTTTTTGCCAGCTCAAGCTGTGCGGTTGCGCCCGGGCTCGGTTCATTGGTGACGATATAGGAGGTGGTCCAGTAGAAATTTTCTGCTGAAGGTCCGGCAAGGGCAACCAGATCGTTGCCACCGGTATAATGACAGCCCAGAAAGGTCATTTTTCCCGCTTCGCCAAAGGATTTTGCCACAAGCCCGAGACTGCTGGCATCCTTTAACATGGTCGCAACCGGGGACTGAACGGTCTGGCTGATAACATACTGAACGCCCTTGCTGAGAAGGCGCTTCAGCATGGCGGTATTGTCAAGATCCTTGCCGTGCTCAACGACTTCAACGATTTCCATTTTAAGACCGGCGGCGACTGCCTTTTGCAGATCCTCAACAGGGCCCCGACCAAATGCCGAAGGATGGATAAACATGGCAACCTTTGGCGTGCCCCCTTTGTGATTCTTCACAACATATTCGGCAAGACCGATTGCCTGGGCGGAATAGGAGGCGATGGGCAGAAAGATGTAGTTTGAATCAATCAGATTACCGGCATGAAAAGAGGCCGGAATAACCGGCATTTTTTCTTCCTCAAAATCCTTTTTCAACGCCAGCGTGCTGCCCGTGGAATAGTTCAGATAAAACACAATCCCCTGAGTCATGAAATCTTCAAAATTTCGTTTGGTCATATCGTTATTGTATTGATCGTCCCGAATCGTGCAATCGATTTTATCATCACCCAGCATCTTCGTATCATTGACAAAGTTAAAGTAATCTTCAACACCCTTGGCATAGGGATTACCGGCATCGGAAGTCGGGCCGGTGATGGCAAGAGACAACCCGAGTTTATACACCTTTCCGGCAAGCGCCTGGACGGGAAGGGTTAACATGAAAACAGCCACCAACAGAAACATCCACCTGATCACGTTGTTCTTTTTCATTTTTCCTCCTTAGTGTTAGGTTGCGTTGAGCAGTTATGTTGTTGAAAACAGTTAAGCTTTATGGCCAGACTAATCCCTCATAGTTGCAGAGCAAAAATTATCCCTGCTAATACCTGAAAGGCCACAGCTTCACATATGAGCGCGCGATACGCCACCAGTTGGCAATTCCGCGGGGTTCAAACATCAGAAACAGCACGATAACAAGTCCAAAGCTCAAAGGCCTCAGGGCCGTGGCCAGATTCGCGGCAAACGTCAAATGAGTACTCGCCCATTCGGAAAGATGTTCCACCTGAAGATCGAGCATCTTTATCGCCACCGGCCCCAAAAATGAGCCGGGCAGCGTTCCGAGACCGCCGACAATCGCCATGGCCAGAAAGCTGATGGAGTGATGCAAGGTAAAGGACTCGATCCCGACCCCGCGGTACAGATACGCATGTAAAGGCCCCGGCCACACCGGCCAGAAAACCGGCCAGCGCAAAGGCATACACTTTGGTGAACCCCGGGTGCATGCCCATGGCATCGGCGGCCCGGTCATTATCCCGCACAGCGACAAGACAGCGGCCATAGCGGGTACGAAGCAGATTGCGCACCGCAAATCCGCAGAGCACAATCACAACCAGGATTGCATAATACCAGAAGAGATAGTGCTCGCTGCGCGACACCTCACCGGTCAGCCAAACAACCCTGCCAACAGAGATTGTCTGTCCCTGATTGAAAAAATTCATGAAATTAATGGTCCACTGAAATATCATCTGGAAAGAAAGCGTGGCAATGGCCAGATACAGATGTTTCAGACGAAGGGCGGGCAGACCGACAATGGCGCCGAAAACCGCGCCCATAAATCCGGCTATCAGGATCATCAATGGCCAGGCATGGGTCAAAAGAACATGACTGTCCCCCAGAACCCGGGCAAAAGAGGCAATGGTATAGGCACCAATGCCGACAAATGCCGCATGACCGATGGAGATAAGGCCGGCAAAACCGGTGACCAGATTCAAACCCATGACGGCAATGACGGCCACCAGAATATTATCGATCACCAGCATATATTTGTTATCCACCTCAATGAAGAACGGCCAGAGGAAAAGACAGAGAATGAGAAGACACATTGCCGTCCTGTCCAGGCTGGTAAAAAAAATCCGCTGCTCTTCTCTGTAGGAGGTAAAATAGTTTCCTGTAGCCAGCCAACGATTTGATGACATAAGTTATACCCGCTCTATTTCGTGTATGCCAAATAAGCCATGGGGTTTAAAAAGCAGAATCACCAGCAAAATAATATACGGCATGACTTCACCGGTACCGTTCAGCCCCCAGTTACCATCCAGATAGCCGCTGGCAAACTGCTGGATCAGTCCCATGATGATCCCGGCCACAACCGCGCCCAGAATCGAATCCAGCCCGCCGAGAATAACCACCGGAAAAACAACAATGCCAAAAGCGTGCAGGGTATCAAAATTCAATCCGGTAATGTTGCCGATAATCCCGCCGGCGGCGGCAGCACTTAATCCGGCCATCGCCCAGGCCAGACCAAACACCCGCGGCACCGAAATACCGATGGACATGGACGCCATCTGATCGTCGGATACCGCCCGCATGGAAATTCCCACCGTTGATTTTTTAAAGAACCAGGTAGAAGGCAGCCGATCAAGGCAAAGGTGATGACAACACCCACCATCTGGGTCCAGGAAATGGACACGCCGGCAAAAGAAATTGGCGTTGTCGGCAGAAATGGCGGAAAGGAAAAATTTTCCGAGCCAAAGGGAGTCAAATAGATCAGCCCGTCCAGGATAGACATTAAGCCGATGGTTACCATGATGACGGAAATAATCGGCTCACCGATCAAGCGACGCAAAAAAACCCTTTCCACACTCATGGCCAGAAAAAAAGTAATCACCATGCTGATGGGAAAAGAGACGTAGATCGGAATACCCGCCCAGACCGTTAAGGCATAGGTGATAAAGGCCCCGGCGGCAATAATCTGCCCATGGGCGATATTGAGCACCCGGCTCGACTTGTAAATCAGCACAAAGCCAAGCGCGGACAGGGCGTAAATCGATCCGACAACGACTCCACTGACCACCAGTTGAAAAAAATAGCTCATCAGTCCTCTTCCATTGTGTAAAAGCGGATGGTTGTATCGACCGTTGTTGTTTGGCCGTCCTGATACTGATAAAAGGCCTCAACCCTTTTCTCTGTTATGCTTTCGTCATACAATGCCTCATATAGATCATTGTATTTTTCCCGAACAAATTTACGCCGGATTTTTCCGGTTTTGGTCAATTCTCCATCATCCATATCCAGCAGCTTATAGAGAATGGCAAAGCGCTGAATCTTAAAATGGGGTTTTTCCGCATTCCGGTTGATTTCTCAGCACCGCACCCTTGATCAGCTCGGCAACTTCCGGCTGGGCGGAAAGATCCATATAGGTGCTGAAAGATATCCCTCTGTCCTCGGCCCATTTGCCCACCACAATGGGATCAACATTAATCAGCGCTGCAACATACTCCTGTTTATCCCCGAAAATAACCGCCTCTTTGATATAAGGGCTGAACTTCAGCCGGTTTTCCAGAAACATCGGGCTGAACATATCGCCGTTTTTATTGTGCATCACATCCGAAATCCGGTCGATTACCACCAGATGACCGTTTTCATCGATATAACCGGCATCTCCGGAATGGAGCCAGCCGCCTTCAAGCAATTCGGCGGTTTTTTCAGGCAGCTTGTAGTATCCGGGGGTAACCGAGGCGGACCGCGAGAGGATCTCCCCTGCTTCGGAAATTCTGCACTCGGTTCCCGGCAGAGGTTTTCCAACCGTATCGGGCCGGACATCCCCGTCCCGGTGCATATAGGCAATACCGACAATTTCCGTCTGACCGTATATCTGCTTTAAGATTGACACCGATGGCCTGGTAAAAAGTAAAGAGTTCGGGCCCAAGGGCCGCGCCGCCGGTGTAAGCTCTTCGCAGCCGTAAGCAGACCAATCTGATTGACCAGCGGCCGGAAAATGATCTGTTTGCCAAGCCAGGCCAGAAAGCGAAGTTTGCCCGGCATTTTTTTGCCGGACATGCGATACTGGGCCGCCTCTTCTCCTATTTTCATGAAATAATTATAAAGGGTGCGGTTCAGCCAATAGGATTCATCCATTTTCAGCCAGATCTGCGAGCGGATGGTTTCATAGATCCGCGGAGCGCCGAACATGAAATGCGGCCCTATCTCCTTTAAATCTTCCATACTGGTCTCAACCGACTCCGGGAAATTGATGGCTATCCCGGTGGCCATGGCCACACCAAAAGAGTTCATCTGCTCCCCGATCCAGGCAAAAGGCAGAAACGAAACATATTCATCGGTTTCTTCCAGCGGATCGACTTTGGTGATCTGAAGCCCCATATTGATATAATTGCGATGGGTCAACATGGCGCCTTTGGGCAGTCCCGTGGTACCGGAAGTCAGGCATAAATGGCAGACATCATCCGGCTTTCCCTGCATCCACCAGTGCAATCAAAGAGATCGGGATCTTTCTGATGGACATCTTCTCCGAGTTTATAAAGATCGTCAATAAACATGAACCAGTCGTCGGCTCTGGTAGCCTCGCATCCCCCGGGGGTCTTCATAGATTACTTTTTTGACCTGGGGGAGCTGGTCTCTAACCTCAACGACTTTATCCACCTGCTCCTGATCGTTGCAGAAAACGATACTGACATTTAAGTAATCGAGAATGTCGCCGATTTCATCCGGCAGGCTGGTTTGATAAATGGCGGCTGAAATACCGCCCACAGCCTGAGCGCCGATGGCCACATAGAGCGTTTCCGGAATATTATCGCTGATAATGGCGATTTTATCCTCTTTCTTAAAACCGATTTTTTTAAGCCCAAGACCGGTTTTGCGCACAAGATCATAATACTGATTCCAGGTATAACTGTTCCAGCAGCCGAAATCTTTTTCCCGCAAGGCAACCTTATCTCCGGTTGCTTTTACCCGCCACCGCAGGAGTTGCGGAATGGTGTACTGCACCAAATGGTCTTTGTTTTCCATACGAAAATTACTCTTCTCCAATATAGGCCTCAATCACCTTGGGATCGGACGCAACTTCTTTCGGCTGTTCCCGAACCAATCACTTCCCCAAAATCGAGCACGTAAATCTGGTCTGAAATATCCATAACAACACCCAGATCATGCTCAACCAGCACCATCGTAATCCCCCACTCTTTCTTTAGATCGAGAATAAAGCGAACGATATCTTCCTTTTCCTCGATATTCATTCCTGCCATGGGTTCATCCAGAAGCAGCAGCTTGGGCGCCAGGGTCAGGGCCCGGGCGACCTCCACCCTTTTTTGAACCCCATAGCTCAGATTGCCCACCATTTTTTTCCGATAGGGTTCAAGCTCCATAAAATCGATTACCTTTTCCACATAGGCACGATTTTCCGCTTCCATCCGTGATGCCTTGCCGAAATAGATGATTGCGTGCAACAGAGAGTAATGCAGATTTTGATGACGGGCCAAAAGCAGGTTGTCGAGCACAGACAGGCCACGGAACAGTTCCAGATTCTGAAAGGCTCTGGCAATCCCCATATTGGATATCTGGTGCGGTGAGGCATGGGTCAGATTGCGCTCGCCATATTGAATTTTGCCCTTGTTGAGGGTGGTAAAAACCGGAAACACAGTTGAGAAGACTCGTTTTTCCGGCCCCGTTGGGTCCGATAATCGAGGTAATGAGTCCCGGTTCGATACTCAATATCGACGTTGGAGAGTGCTTGTAATCCACCGAATGTAAGCGTAACATCAGAAACAATTAGATGCGTCATAGATTTCTCAAAATTCGCTTGTTCGAAATGACTGTTTAGGATTGCCTGCTAAAACAGGCTTTGTCCGGGGCAACTTGCCGCGGGCAATTCAGCAGGCAGCAAAAAATCAATCGACAACCATTTAATTGCTTAAAGACTATATAATGAATTTCATTCATTATCAAAGAAACAGACTCCCCGATTCGCATCAAGCCCACTGTTGAAGCGTAGTTTTAGCATACCGAAATATAAATAATGTCAAGTTTATAAAATAGTGGGATAATAGTGGTAATTAACCACTATTATTTCATGGCCAGAAGATGGGAACGCAGGTTTATCTTATTGTTTTTTAGTCCTAATTTATCCCGGATATTGTACCGATGAAACAGAACCGTATTTTTGGAAACCAGCAGCACCTCCGCAATTTCCTTGTTGGTCTTTCCCTCTTTGACCAGACTGGCCACTCTAATTTCGACAGGGGTTAATTTAGCCAGACCCGATGTCAGTTTGTTGATAAAAGGCGAAACTGATGTTGTTCAAATTGGTTTCCAGAATCCGCACCAACGTCCGCTGGTGCGTGTCCAGACGTCCGCTGATGACTCTCTGCAGATAGGGACTGACAAGCTCCTGAACGTTTCGCAGCACGATCTCCCCCAGTTCTTTTTTGTCTTCCTCCCGTTGTTTCAGCAGCACCCTGAGGGCGGTATTTACTTCTTCCAGATGATGGGACTGAGCCTGAAGTTCCTTTTCGCGCTTTCGGAGTGCTTTTTCAGCCCGTTTTCGATCTTCGATTTCCTGCTCCAGCTTCAGGTTGGCCTGAGCCAGTTCAGCTGTCCGTTCCGTTACCAGCTCTTCGAGGTGACCGTGATATTTATCCAGTTCCTCTTCAGCCCGCTTTCGGTCGCTGATATCCCTCATGGTGACGATATTGCCCAGCGGCTGACCATCAGCCCCCTGGTAAAGGGTGGAGCTGAGCTGAACATCCAGAACCTTCCCCTCCCGTGTCAACCGCCGCGTCTCGAAGAGATTTATTTTCTGACCGCTCAGCATCCGTTGAATGGCGGCCTTTGTTTCCGGCACATTTTCCGGGGGTACAAAATCGATCTGCTTGCCCAGAAGCTCATCACGCGAAAAACCGAAGGTCTGTTCAAAAGCCGGATTTACGTAGGAGGCAACGCCCTGCATGTCGTAAACCACAATGGGATCCGGGGAAGATTCGAGAAAAGTGCGGTAACGCCCCTCGCTTTCCCGCAAAATGGCTTCCGTTCGCTTGCGTTCGGCCAGTTCATGACGCACATCCGCGTATAACTGTGCCTTTTCCAGGGCAATGAGCGCCAGAGCGGCAAACCGTTCCAGGATGGTGATATCCTCGTCGCTAAACCGTTTGTCCGCTTCCACATGGGCCAGGCCGATCACCCCCAGCACCCGTGAACCGTATTTTAACGGAATCCCGACAATAGAACGAAGACCATCCAGAACCTTATCGGGAATACGGCCCGGCCAGCACTGATAATCCTCGACCACGACCGGCGCCTCGATCTCCCATACGCGCCCCCCCATTCCCTGACCGATAGCGACCCGACGCCCCAGCTGGCTTTTAAAAAAGCCCATCCCCACCTGCATCTGCAGCTGTTCTTCCCCGGGTTCCAGAAAATAGATATAACCGTGCGCCGTGCCGCTAAGCGAGGCGGCCCGCTCAAGAATGTTTTCCAGCAATTCTTCTTTATCGAGCTTATCGATTAACCCCAGAGAGGTTTCGTGCAGAGCCTTTAAATAGGCGTTTTGGCGATAAAATGCCTCTTCCGCCGCCTTTAAACGCCGGAGTTCCCCGGCCAGAGTGCGAACCTGGCGCTCTAATTCAGCATAGGCGGGTTTATCCGTCATGAATTTGAAAGTCCGTAGCTGATTTCTTTTTGCATGTTGTCGATTCTGGAAAAAATCTCTTTCAGCATGGTCTGTTCAATGCGGGACAGTTTTTTAGGATTGATATAATTATCCGGCGCCGTTTTTTCCACCATCAAGGCGTTGATCTGTCTGGCAAATCGCAGTTGCATCAAAAAGCTGTAGGCGTGTTCCATTTCATTATACGTATCCCAGGCCAACTTTTTTCTCATAAACAACTGATGCAGTCTTTCCTGAGTATTGGTTTCGGACAAGCCATGCTTTAATGCATAAATTCTGGCAAAATCAACAATCGGCACCATGACTTTTTTAATGTCAAAGGCATCTCTGTGCTCTCCCTTGGACTCAACAATGAAATTTCTAAAAAAACCGATGGGTGGCTTGAAGTGCTGTGCGTTTTGAGCCATAAACCGGAAAAAAAATGGCCACTCGGAAAGCGCGTCCATCAGAGAGCTTCGCAATTCGCTAACGAGTTCCAACTTACCATGGGCGCACCTGAAATCGAAAAAAATGGTGGAGTTGAGCAAATCATCCGATTCCGCCACGCGTATCCAGGAAAGAAAATACTCCTTCCACGCAGAAAGGGGCTGACACCATTTCGGATTGTTTGCCATGATGTTTCCTTTACAAAAATCGTAACCCACGTCATTCAGCCACGTGCATATGGTCTGCCCCAGCTTCAGAAAATAGGGCTGAACAGTCTCAGCGGGCACGCCTGCGACATCTTCAAAAACAATGGCATTGTCCTGGTCTGTTTTCAGGGTCTGTTCCTTGCGGCCTTCACTGCCCATCACCATGAAGGCGAAAGCACAAGGGGCGGGCCCGTTTTTTTCAAGTGCAAATGCAATGACTTTGTTCAATATGGCATCAGATATCGTGGTGATCAGACGGGTGAGATTTCTGGCTTTGGCCCCGTTTGAAATCAGGCCCTGAATAACGCCCGGCAAAAGCTGATATTGCTGTTTCAGCGCTTCGATGCTGCCGGCTGTCGATATCTCACGGATCAGAAAAAGAGGGGACTTGCCCTGGGCCGCCAGAACATCCTTGTTGGTAATAATGCCGATCACCTCATCCTCCGGGCCGGTCACCCCCAGATGCTTATAATTCTCCTGCATCATGCGCATGAGCGCTTCAAAGACCAAAGCCTGCGCGGAAATCGTCTGCAGGGGAAAAGACATGATTTTTTCAACAGGGTTTTGAATATCCAGGCCGCTGGCAATCACTTTTTGTCGCAAATCGTTGTCTGTAACAATACCGACAAAAATATTCTGGTCCGATTTTATAAGAATGCTGCTGCATTTATGGCGGCTCATCAATTCCGCCGCAGACTGAATGGTCGTTCCGGAAGTGCAGAAAATCAGCTTCTCCTGGGTGATGCTGCTGACCGGCTGATTGAGAAACTGGAGCGCATCCTCTCCCGGCTGAATCGTCTTGGCGACAATGGACGCATAAGAGCGGTCAAGCATGCGTTTGCCGAATGTGTCGGTAAAATACTCCAAAAACTGCTTGTTCCGGTTGCATGCATCCAGAAAACACGGTTTGGGCCAGACATAAAAATGCGTGTCTTCGGTTGTTCTGAGAGATCGGATGGAAATGGAATTGTTTATCAGCATGGAGATGCCGCCAAAAAGATCGCCCTCGCTCATCAGCGCAGACTGGACGTTATGGTCGCTTTCCTCGAAATAGCGCTCCGCAGCGCCGCTCTGGATGATATACAGCGATTCGATCTTTGAGAGGCCTTGCGTAAAAACGACCGTGTTTCTCGGGTGAAAAACCAGGGTCAACTCCATGGCGGCTTTTTCGAGTTCATCCTCCAAAAGGAAGGAAAACGGGGCAATGCCCGATAAAAATTGAAACGCACGGTTTGAAGCAAAGATGGACGCGTAGGATTCATCAACCATGCGCTGGCCGAAGGCGTCCACAAAATATTTATTAAAAAAGCGATAATTGCGGCATAACTCCAGAAAGACGTCCACAGGGATCGTATAACACTTTGCCTCTCGCGTGACCTTTGCCGTTCTGACGCAAATTCCTGAATTCATCAGCACGGAAATTGCCCCGAAAATCTCTCCCTTAGCCAGCCTGCTGATCTGTGATCTACGATCTTCCTGCTCATAATAAAGCTCGATCTCACCGCTTTGAAGGATGTAGATTCCGTCCAATTTCGAGCGACCCTGTGAAAACAGAATCGCGTTTTTGGCAAAGGATCTTAAGTCTGTGGATTGCGCCACACGCTCAAGCTCTTTTTCAGGAAGCGACGCAAAAATTTGGATTTGGGATAAAAATTTCAAGGCCTGGTCGTTCATACAAATCCCTATTGTTTGATGGCTTTGCCATCCCATTTTGACTTTTTACGAGTTTGTCATACTTTAATCAGTTGAAATAAATAGCTTGGGACAACGATCAATACGACAGTTTGGCATATCTGGTTTTTCTGGATGCCTGAATCGCATCGTTTAATGTCAGTACGTCGTTTCTTGCCAGAATCGGTATGCATTTCAGCAGAATCTCGGCTGAGGCCAATGCATCGCCAAGCGCCGTATGTCTTCCGGTGATGCTGATGCCTAGCCGCTCGGCGATCGCCTCGAGTCCATGACGCCGGTGTGAAGGGTGAATAACGGCCGACAGAAACATGGTATCCAGAACCGGCTGGGTGAATCGAACGGGTGAAATATATTCCTTGACCTGAAACATCCGCATGTCAAAAGCCACATTATGCCCGACCAATACCGTATTTTCCGCAAACTGATAAAGAAGCGGCAGCACCTTATCAATGGTTGGCTGACCCAGAAGCATTTCCTGGCGTATGCCGTGGATCTTTATGGACGCCTCCGGCACTTCTCTGCGTGGATCCACCAGAACGTTAAAAATCTCATTGTTCAGCAACCGCCCATTCACGATGCGGACCGCACCGATGGAAATAATCTCGTCCGAAAAAGGATCCAGCCCCGTTGTTTCCGTATCAATGACCGTATAGGTGAGGTTGGAAAGCAGTTGTCCCTGAAGATCCGGGCTGCTGTCCGGCCGGTTCAAAAGATCAAAGTCATAGAATTCAGGACGACTGGTTGCAAGGGTGACGGGGGCAATGCTTCTGACCCGTGAAGGCTCTGCGGAAGGAATGAACACGCGAAGGCATGCCTTTTCCGGCGATTTCCGATTTAAGGACGACCACCATTCGGCTTCATGCTGCAACAGGATATCGTTCAGTTTTAGATATCCCATCCCTTTTTCGTGCAGTACAACGCTCTGGTTCCATTCATCAAGGACCGTGTCTGAAACCGGTTCGCCGGTCCAGATGATATCGACGTGAATATAATCCCGCTCGATTGCCGCCAGGCATTCAAATGTTAAAATGCCCGTGATTTTTCCGAGCTGATTTAAAAGAAATGACATTGCTGTTGTCAGATAATGCTTGCCTGCGTATATCCAGGCCGTTTCATCGGGCAGGTTGATCTGAAGCGTCAAACCTTGTTCCCGGACAAGCCCTTGAACCGTTTCAAGCACGTTTTGAATATTGGTCGGAATCAGCGCAAGGTTGAAATGGGATGGGCTGGAACCTGGCGTTTCCGGAAGTAAACAATCGGAACCCGATACCATTCCATGGGGCGGAAATGCGCTGGCCGGATCGGAATGAGTTTGCGTGATATTGTTGATTCTCAGAATAAACCCGGCCAGTTCATGCATGTAAATGAGGATAGGAACGATCTCGACCTTAAGGAAATGGCCGTAAGGCCCCAGAGTGGCAAAACAGGTGCCGGGATTATTCCGAGACAGAGCCAGTTTTTCCGTAATTTCCGAAAAAGCACGTTGAATCTGCGCTTTATTGATAAAACTGGTAACATTTCGACCCAGTCCGATAAACTGAGAGGTTAAAAACGCATTTTGCGCTTCTGTCTTTGATTTTTTCTGATAGCTCAGAAATTCTTCCGCCTTCTCGTTGAACAGCAGAATGACCCCTGACGGATTACAGACGATGACGCCTTCGGAAAGGCACGAAATGATGGATGCCAGGATATTTTTTTCCTGCTCGAGCGCTTCTCCGGTAAGACGGATTTTATCATCGATGCTTTTTTTCAGGGATTGAAAACGATCCGCCCCCTCATTAATCAGGGTTGCCAGGCGTTTAAAGTCTTTTGCAGCGTCAATATCAATGCGGTAAGCGGGGTTTGCGGAATGAATGATCTGTATTTCGTCGGATATTTTACGGATCGGCAGCACATAAAAATGAAATACGGCAAAGAGGCATCCCACCCACCCACCGAGCGCCAGAACGGTCACAACTATAAAACCACCGAGATCATCCCCGACAATCCGCAGCAGCAGTGCCTGGTTTTCCGGCATGAGTTGTTTCAAGAAAAGGAATTCCAAACCGAATAAAACCATCAGAAATACCAGCGTTGAAACAACCGCAACAATTCTGAATTTATTGACCGATCTCAAAAGATTCATCCTGTGCGGATCAAGTGCGAAATGTTGCCTACAAAAACCTTTGCCGATAATTGGCGCCGCGACTGGCTGCCGTGGCCGCCATTTTAGGCAGAAACAATGGATTAAACAAGCAGAAAAACAGGGGATAAAAAATGGGGCGATAAGGAAAGTTGCTTCAAGAGGAAAATGTCATGACCTTTAACCAGGAAACATTCATTGTTTCCCGCCCTCCGGCATGTTCTATTTGCGTGAAGCGTATTTCGTGAAGCGTGAAGCGTAAAGTGCCGCTTGAAATTGTCATTCCAATTTGCGTTCAAAATGACATTCAGGCAATTTTTTCAAACCAGCTTACACCAGCAAGCCTGACAACTCATGGATAGTAGCAAAAAGTCAGGCCCTTAAATTTCTGTCTTTCGATTCGTGACCGATAGCCCATAACCCAAGCCCATGACGTTTCTGATAAACACTTGACAAAGTCAAAAATGACATGATAGTGTGACATGACTGAGCGCTCGTTCATATCACAGATTAAACACTCTAAGCAGCACGGATCACTATGCAGCATTCATCCCGAAGAACCAAAGATGTCGAAACACTGATCAAAAACCCGGATCTTGTGGAACGCAGGCGCCGTCAGATTGTCGACGCAGCCGTTGGCCTGATCATCGAAAAAGGATTTCACAAAACCACGACCCGGCAGATCGCCGGCGCCGCTGGCTTTTCCATCGGCTCGCTCTATGAATATATCAAATCCAAGGAAGATGTTCTCTATCTGGTCTGCGATGCCATTCATGAAGAAATGGCGCAGCACGTCACCGAAGCCCTGTCCAGGACCGATTCTGGCGTGAAAGGGCTGGCCGAGGCCATTCGGGAATATTTCCTGGTTTGCCATCGCATGAGCGATCACATTCTGCTCATCTATCAGGAAACACAGTCCCTGCCGCCGCAGTGGCGAAAGCGCGTGCTGGAAAACGAGGTTCAAATAACAGGACTCTTTGTCAATGTTCTGGCCAATCTATCCGCATCCGGCGATCTGCCGTTCATGGACGAAAAACATATCGAGCTGGCTGCGCACAATATCACGGTGCTGGGTCACATGTGGACCTTTCGCAGGTGGTTTCTGGCGCGCCACTACAATATCGAAGATTACATCAACATTCAAACCCGATTGATCTTAGGGATTGATGCCTTTGCCGGCACCGCCCCACCAAAGGAGGAAGCGTGAGTATCGCGATTCAAGCCTATCGGCCAAAACATAATGTACGGGTGGTTACCGCCACCTCTCTTTTTGATGGTCATGATGCTTCCATCAACATCATGCGACGGATTCTGCAGGACACCGGCGTCGAAGTCATCCACCTGGGCCACAACCGCTCTGTCCAGGAAATTGTCGATGCCGCCATCGAGGAAGATGCGCAAGGCATCGGCGTATCCAGTTACCAGGGCGGCCACGTGGAATTTTTTAAATACATGGTGGATCTTTTAAAAGAAAACGGAGCCTCCCATATCAAGGTTTTCGGGGGCGGCGGCGGCGTGATTGTTCCGGATGAAATCCGGGAACTGGAAGCCTATGGCGTTGCCAAGATATATTCCCCGGAAGACGGCACGCGAAAAGGCCTTCAGGGCATCATCAATCACATGGTTGAAGCCATGGATTTCTCAACAGTCAATGGCCATGCCGTTAATCTGGAAAACCTCTCGCCCCTGAACAAACCCGGCGTCGCCAACCTGATCACAACGGTCGAGCAGATCAAAGCCCATGACATCGGACGGCTCCCGGAACTTCTTGATCAGCTGCGGAACAAAGCTGCCGGCAAAACCGTCCCGGTACTGGGAATCACCGGTACCGGCGGTTCCGGAAAATCGTCACTGACCGATGAACTGATTCTGCGCCTCCTTCATGATATCCCGGAGATTCACATCGCCATCATCAGCTGCGATCCTTCCCGAAGAAAAACCGGCGGTGCGCTTCTTGGCGACAGAATCCGAATGAACGCCATCGACAATCCCCGCGTGTACATGCGCTCTCTGGCCACCCGGCAGTCCAATACCGAAATCCCCGATGTTTTGGGCGAAACCATACAGGCACTGAAAGCTGCGGGATTTGATCTGATCATCGCCGAAACCGCCGGCATCGGACAGGGCGATTCCTTGATTACCCATATCGTGGACACTTCCATGTATGTCATGACCAGCGAGTTCGGCGCAGCCTCACAGCTTGAAAAAATCGACATGCTGGATTACGCCGATATCGTGGTCGTAAACAAATATGAAAAACGCGGCGGAGAGGACGCTGTCCGGGATGTTCGCAAACAGGTTCAACGAAACCGGACCGCATGGGACATTTCTGCCGACGAGATGCCGGTGTATGGAACCATTGCCTCCAAATTCAATGATGACGGGGTAACAGCACTTTACCATGCCCTTCTGGATACGATTGCCGATAAAACCCAGGTTCGGTTCCGTTCCCGTCTGCCGAAACCCAAAACCAAGACATCCACATCCAAAACCATCATCATCCCCTCGGAGCGAACCCGGTATCTTTCTGAAATCTCGGATACCATTCGAAATTACCACCAAAAGACCGAGGTTCAGACCGAAGCCGTCCGCACGGCCTGGCATCTGGAAGAAGCCGTCAAGTCCATTGAGCAGAACCTTTCCGGAGACAAGACGGCGCTTCTCAGCCAGCTGAAAGACGAGGTCGCACGCGCCAAAAAAACGGTGGATACGGAAACATATCAAACGCTCAAGGAATGGGATGAAATCAAGACAGCCTATTCCCAGGACATGCTCACTTACGAAGTCCGGGGCTGCGACATCAAGGTTCCGCTATACACCGAATCGCTTTCCCATAAAAAAATCCCGAAAATCTCCATCCCCAAATTTAAAGATCCCGGCGAAATCTATCGCTGGATGCGCGAGGAAAACGTGCCGGGAAGGTTTCCGTATACCGCCGGTGTTTTTCCGCTGAAGCGGGTCGGCGAGGACCCCACACGAATGTTTGCCGGAGAAGGCGATCCAGCCCGAACCAACCGCCGCTTCAAGCTGCTTTCGAGAGACTACGAGGCCAAGCGGCTTTCCACGGCTTTTGATTCAGCCACGCTTTATGGGTATGATCCGGACAGGCGCCCGGATATTTATGGCAAAATCGGCACTTCCGGTGTCAGCATCTGCACCCTGGAAGATGTAAAAATCCTTTATGACGGATTTGACCTTTGCGCGCCCAGCACTTCCGTCTCCATGACCATCAATGGCCCTGCGCCCATCATCCTTGCCATGTTCATGAACACGACCATCGACCAGCAGGTGGACAAGTTCACGGAAAAAAACGGCCGCGCGCCATCCGACGACGAAACCGCACAGATTCGCGCCAAGGCTCTTTCCACGGTTCGCGGAACGGTTCAGGCCGACATTCTGAAAGAAGACCAGGGACAGAACACCTGCATTTTCTCCATTGAATTCGCCTTGAAAATGATGGGCGATATTCAGGAATATTTCATTCAGAACCATGTACGCAATTTCTATTCCGTGTCCATATCCGGATACCATATTGCCGAGGCAGGCGCCAACCCCCTCACCCAGCTGGCGCTGACCCTGTCCAACGGTTTTACCTACGTGGAGTATTACCTTTCCCGGAAAATGCCGCTCGACAGCTTTGCGCCGAATCTGTCCTTTTTCTTTTCAAACGGCATGGATCCCGAATACACGGTCATCGGAAGGGTGGCACGCCGGATCTGGTCCATTGCCATGAAGGAAAAATACAAGGCATCCGAGCGGTCCCAGATGCTCAAATACCACATCCAGACCTCCGGCCGGTCGCTTCACAGCCAGGATATTCAGTTTAATGACATCCGGACCACGCTCCAGGCCCTTTGCGCCATCTACGACAACTGCAACAGCCTTCACACCAACGCATTTGATGAAGCCATCACCACGCCCAGCACGGAATCCGTGCGAAGAGCCCTGGCCATTCAACTGATCATCAACCGGGAATGGGGCCTGGCGAAAAATGAAAACATGGACCAGGGCAGTTTTATCGTGGAAGAGCTCACCAAACTTGTCGAGGAGGCGATTTTACAGGAATTTGACCGGATCACCGAGCGCGGCGGGGTTCTGGGCGCCATGGAAACCGGCTACCAGCGCAGCAAGATCCAGGAAGAATCCATTCACTACGAAATCCTGAAACACACCGGCGAATATCCCATTGTCGGCGTAAACACGTTCCGGGATCCCCATGTTACGGGGGAAGAACTCAGCGATGCCGTGGAGCTTGCCCGGGCCTCCGAAGAAGAAAAAGAGTCTCAGCTAAGCCGCCTGGCGGATTTTAAGGCCCGCCACCAGCAACGAATCTTCGGCTGCCTTGAAGCGGCTTCAGGAAGTGGCGTTCTCCGGTGAGAATCTGTTTGACGAGCTGATGCGGACCGTTCGCGTATGCTCGCTGGGACAGATCACCCAGGCCCTGTATAATGTTGGCGGGAAGTATCGAAGGAATATGTAAAAAAATAACAACCAGTCAGGTATTCAGGAGTCAGGAGTCAGGAACCAGAATTCTGACTCCTGAATCCTGAATTCTGGTTGCCTGAGTAGTTACAAAAATAAAAGGGATAATTAAATGAAAGAAGCGGTCATTGTCAGCGCGGTCAGAACCCCGCTGGGCAGTTTTAACGGATCATTGAACGCTATCGGGGCAACCCAGCTGGGAGCCATCGTTATCGAGGCCGCCATTGCGCGCGCTAAAATTTCCAAATCTGCGGTCAACGAGGTCATTATGGGCCAGGTACTGCCCTGCGGCTATGGCCAGAATCCGGCCAAGCAGGCCGCGGTCAGGGCCGGCATGCCCTGGGAGGCGGAGTGCATCACGATCAATAAGGTTTGCGGCTCGGCGCTTAAGGCCGTGATGCTGGCAGCCCAGGCCATTCAGACCGGGGATGCCGACGTGGTGGTCGCCGGCGGCATGGAAAACATGAGCATGGCCCCCTATTATCTGGAAAAAGCCAGATTCGGTTATCGCATGGGACCGGGAAAGCTGGAAGACCATATGATTCATGACGGACTCTGGGACATCGTCAATGACTTTCACATGGGCATGTCCAATGAGCTCTGCTCTGAAAAATACAATGTCACCCGCCAGGATCAGGACCAGTACGCCGCGGAGTCCTACAGAAGGGCCATCACCGCCATATCCGCCGGCCGGTTCAAGGATGAAATCGTCCCGGTTCCGATCCCCCAGAGAAAAGAAGATCCAATCCTTTTCATCCAGGATGAATGCGCCCAGGAAACCAGCCTGGAAAGCCTGTCCAAAATGAAAGGGGCCTTTAAAAAAGACGGCGTGGGAACCGCCGGAAACGCATCGATCATCAGCGACGGGGCTGCGGCCGTAGTGGTCATGTCCCGGGAAAAGGCAACCGAGATGGGCTGCGAGGTTCTGGCAACCATCGGGGCTCAGGCATCGTATGGCATCGACATGAAATATGTGCTGGTCGCACCGATTTGGGCGATTCCCAAATGCCTGAACAAAGAAGGCCTGTCCATAGACGCCATCGATCTGTATGAAGTCAATGAAGCCTTCAGCGGCTCGACCGTGGCCGCACTTCGGGAACTCGGCCTGGATCCCAAAAAAGTCAATGTCAACGGCGGAAGCGTGGCCCTTGGCCATCCCATCGGCGCCAGCGGATGTCGGCTGCTGGTAACCCTGCTTCATGAGATGATCAAAACAGATAAAAAAACCGGCCTGGTTTCCCTTTGCCTTGGCGGCGGCGAAGCGGTTGCCATGATCGTGAAAAGATAACAGGAAAATTGACTAGCTCGTAAAAAGTCAGAATTTTTTATCGGCATTCCGGTGAAAACCTGAATCCGTTTTTTCAGCAGGTTCTGGACTCCGGCATCCGCCTGAGTAACGGTTTTCGCCCAGATACTATGTTTATTTAATTTTCGGAGGAAGTTATGGATATCAAGACTTACGGCGTCATCGGCGCCGGTCAGATGGGAAACGGCATTGCCCAGGTGGCAGCCATGAGCGGTCTTAACGTCATCATGAACGACATCAAAGCGGAATTCGTTCAGAACGGACTGAACACGATTACCAAAAACCTGGCCCGCAGCGTTGAAAAAGGAAAAATGACGGCCGCAGAAAAAGATGCGATACTGTCCCGGATTTCCGCAAGCACGGCGCTTAACGACATGTCCTCCGCCGACTTTGTGGTCGAGGCTGCAACCGAGAATGAGACTTTAAAGTTTCAGATCTTCAAACAGCTCGATGAAATCTGCCCGGTCCATGCAATCCTGGCGACCAACACATCCTCCATTCCCATCGGCAGAATCGCCAGCCAGACAAAGCGGGCGGACAAAGTCATCGGCATGCACTTCATGAACCCGGTGCCGGTGATGAAGCTGGTTGAAATCATTCGCGGCATCGCCACTGCGGATGAAACCTTCAAGACAACCTGGGATCTTTCGATAAAATTCGGCAAAACACCGGCACTTGCCAACGACTATCCGGGCTTTATCGCCAACCGGATTCTGCTGCCCATGATCAATGAGGCTGTTTTCTGCCTCTATCACGGCGTTGGCACCCGCGAGGACATCGACACCGTAATGAAACTGGGAATGAACCACCCCATGGGGCCCCTGGCACTTGCCGATCTTATCGGCCTGGACACCTGCCTGGCCATCATGGAAACCCTTTATAACGGATTCAAGGATTCCAAGTATCGACCCTGCCCCCTGCTCCGCAAATATGTCGAGGCTGGCTGGCTGGGCAGAAAAACCGGCCGTGGTTTTTTTGAGTATTAAAAAGGAGGCCTTATGCCGAAAAAAGCAGTTGGCTCAACCGCCACCGTCATCGGACAAAAAATCAAGAAAGTCCGCATTGATAAGAATATCACGCTGGACAACATTGCAAATGAGACGGGTTTTTCCATCGATCACCTGAAGAAAATCGAGTCCGGGAAAATCACCCCTCCGGTCGGCGCCCTGCTTCAGATTTCACGGGCACTGAAAATCGATTCCGGACTCCTTCTCAAGGAAGAGCCGTCCAGCCTTAAAAGCCGGATCAAGGCATATACCAAACGAACCGAAAACTATGCTTACATGACCCTGACTCCGGGAGCTGAAAACAAGCATTTGAAGGCATTCCGGGTGACCATCGATGCGCTGCAGGAGCATATCGGCGTTGGGTATCATCACGAGGGCGAAGAATTTGTCTACGTGCTGTCCGGGAAAATCGAGATCGAGGTCGGCGAACACGTCAACAAGCTGGAAGCCGGGGATTCCCTGCATTTTAACTCCGGCATTCAGCACAACCTGCGCAATAGCGGTGAAACCACTGCCGAGTTGATCGTGGTGGTGTACAGCCCCTGATCTCTGGAAGAGGAAGGATATGTCATACAAACTGACCGATGAACAACTCATGATTCAGGCCATGGTCCGGGAATTTTCCCGAAAGGTTGTGGCCCCGGAAGCAGCCGAACGCGATCAGAGCAAGGAATTCCCCGCCCAGATTCTAAAGAAAATGGGTGAGCTGGGATTCATGGGCATGATGATTCCCCCGGAATACGGCGGCGAGGGCGCGGACACCATCAGCTATGTGCTGGCGCTTTCCGAAATCGCCTATTCCTGCGCCTCGACAGCCGTTGTCATGTCTGTGCACAATTCGATCGTCTGCGAGAGCATTTTTCATTTCGGCGCCGAGGATCAAAAACAGCGATACCTCAAACCCCTGACCGCCGGAAAAATCATCGGCGCCTTTGCCCTGACCGAACCCCATGCAGGCTCCGATCCCGTGGCGCAGACCACCACGGCGGTCCGAGACGGGAACAGCTACGTCATCAACGGGATTAAACGGTTCATTTCAACTGGCAAAAACGCAGGGCTTGTGATCGTCACTGCCAAAACCGATGAAACCCTGCGCCACAAGGGAATCAGCGCATTCATCATTCCCAGGAAAACCCCTGGTCTGATTGTCGGAAGAACCGAGGACAAACTGGGGCTCCGGGCCTCGGACACCACGGATCTGATCTTTGAAGACTGCCGGATTCCGGCCGAAAACCTGCTGGGCAAGGAAGGCGATGGCTTTAAAATCGTGATGAAGGGACTGGACAGCGGACGCATCGGCATTGCGGCACAGTCCGTCGGTGTTGCGCAGGCGGCACTGGACGCAGCCGTCAAGTACGCCAAGGAAAGGGATCAGTTCGGCCAGAAAATCAGCAAATTCCAGGGGCTTCGCTGGATCATCGCAGACATGGCCACGGAAATTGAAGCCGCCCGTCAGCTCATGCTTTCGGCCGCGTCCATGAAAGACCGGGGGGAAAAATATACGGCCCAGGCCTCCATGGCCAAACTCTTTGCCTCGGAGATGGTCAACCGGATCACGGCCAAAGCGCTTCAAATGCATGGCGGATACGGATTTATCAAGGATTATCCGGTGGAACGCTTTTTCCGGGATGCACGGGTCTTTACGATCTACGAAGGCACTTCCGAAATCCAGCGCATCGTGATTTCGGATCATATTTTAAAGGACAAGCGGCTTCCCTGATGGCCCGAAAAAGTTCTTCCACCTCGGCCGGGGTCTGCTGGAGATAGCGCACATAATTGTCCATCCCCTCGGATCAGGTGGACGGATAGACTGCCCAAGAACACCATCGCCTTGACGTTTCGGGACAATTCCTAAGATTCACGATCGATACTCCGGTATCCGGAAAGGACGAATTCCAGCAACAAGTCCATATTGCCGGATGAGAGTCTTGGCATGAGATTTCCCAACCGCATGCCGATGACTTGTTCCCGGTGCTCAAATCCCGGCATACGCGCCAGAGTATCGTTACATTCGATAACCTAAGCCTACCGATAAAGGCAGTTTATCTGATCCTCGCTTTTCACCCGCCCAGGATCTGGCGAATTTTTTGGGACAGACTTTCAAGGGAAAACGGTTTTTGAATGAAATTCACATCCGCATCCAGGACCCCGCGCTGAGCAATGATATCGGCGGGATAGCCGCTCATGAACAGCGCCCGCAGGCCGGTTCCCTTTCCCAATTCCTTGGTCGTAAAAAACGGCTCAAAAATCCGTGCGGCCGTGTCCGCTTCCATGCCGATGCCGGTATCGATTACCGACAATCGGACATAGTCGCCGGGCACAACACCCGAATGCCGGGATGCAAAATGTTCATCCAGACTCGCATTTTCGGTTTCGATGGCCAAAGGCCATCAGCTGCTGCACCAGTTCCCTGGCCCGCTCGCCGGTTCTGATGATCTGCTGAATATGCCTTCGGGCGTTTTCACTCTGGGAACTGTCTGCCAGAAGCAGTTCGGAAAACCCCATCATGGGCTGAAGCAAATTGTTCAGATCATGCGCCACCCCGCCGGTTGCCCCTGATATGTGATGGATGCGCCGGTCAACGCCACCCATTTTTTGATGCCGTCTTTGGCGATGATTCTGAATTCATAACTTTTTTAGGCTTGCTCGCCGCCCGGGTTTTCAGTGATTCGGAAACGTCCCGGATGGTTCCGGAAACGCGAGCGGTATTTCCATCGGCGTCATATAGAACACGGGCGTTGATCGACGCGGATGTTTGGGAGCCGTCCTTTTTTTTCAATGAAAGGATATAGTTTTGCACCGATCCTTAAACAAATCTTCGAAGGATTCAAATATCTGCCAGATACGCTTCACAAAACAAGGAGAAATCATGGACAATTCACTCTTAATAGATATCCTGCTGGTAGAGGACAACCCGCAGGAATCGGAGTTGACGATCCGGTCATGCGATAGGAGCCAACAGCTACATGGTAAAGTCGGTGGATCCCATGCCTTCCTGGACGTCCGGCGACATTTCCCTCGCCTTTTGGATGGCTTCCTTGCCATTCACAGCCATCAGGACATCATAGCCCAGCGGCATCAGGAGGGCTTCCATCAGCCGCAGGTTGCGGTCTTCATCATCAGCAATCAATATGATCGGTTGTTTTGTCATGTATTTTCCCGGCTCCTTAAACATCCCTAAATCTTGTCAGATCACGCATCGTTAACCGTGAAAAAAGAGCAGGCCCCAAAAAACCATCAATCGCCTGCAAGAGTTCTTTGATCCTGAAAGGTTTTGAGAGATATCCGTCGCATCCTGCCTCGCGCATCCGTTTTTCATCTCCGTCCATTGCGTTTCCGGTCAGGGCCACAATGGGAATATGCCGGATTGCCGGATTCGCCTTGATCAGCCGGGTGGCTTCCGTGCCGTCCATTACCGGCATTTGAATGTCCATGAGAATGAGGTCGGGTTTTATTTCAATAGCCAGATCAACGCCTTCTCTGCCGTTGCAGGCCGCAAAGACGGTGTCCCCCCGATGGGTCAGAATATCCCGGATCAGTTTGATGTTGAGCGGCTCATCTTCGACAACCAGTATGGTATTATTCATGAATATCCTTATCCCCTAATGCATGTCGGCCGACACGGGATCTCTATCACAAAACGGCTGTCTTTCAACTGATTCAGATGCAGCTGCGCATCATCTTTTATTTTGCGTTCGGCGATGTCGGTAAACGCCCATGAAACATTATCGGCTTCACCCCCAGAGACGAAAATGACACCTTCTCCCTTTTTCAAATGGGGGAAAAGCATTTTCATGGCAAATGTCTTGCATTCCGGGTTTTTCACATCGTATAGAAAGAATTCCACATGCACTGAAATATTTCCTGTATACGGAGCGACCTATGGAAATCCTGATTGCAGAAGATGATGAAAAAATACTGAAACTACTGGTCACATCCCTTGGCACGCTTGGCCATACGATCCTGACAGCGCAAGACGGGCAGGATGCCTGGCAAATTTATCAGACAAACTCCATCCACCTGGTGATAACGGACTGGATCATGCCGCGAATGGACGGGTTGGAGCTGTGCAGGAATATCCGCGCTGCATCCAGGGATCAGTATACTTACCTCATTGTCATCACGGGAAAAGAACAGAAAAAAGATCTGCTGGAAATCCTGCAATGCGGGGCGGACGACTATATCATCAAGCCGTTCGACCCTGAAGAGCTTCGCGCCCGAGTCAAGGCAGGCGAACGGATCATCAAACTGGAGGAAGGGCACAGGAGTCTTCAGCGGGTCCTGATCGAAAGCCGCAACAAGCTTCGAATCGTCGTGGATTCTCTTCCAGAAGAAATCGTGTCCATTGATGCGGAATTTCGAATTGTTTCGGTGAATCTGAGTTTTGTCAAGAGAATCGGGCTTGACTTAAAGGCGGCTATCGGCACCTTCTGTTTTCAGAAAGAATACTGGAGCATGGCGGACTTCCGGATTCAGGCCGTCATGGCTCAGGCTCGGGATGTTTTCAATACGGGCCTGCCAATTCTTATCCGTGAAACCACTGAGGAAGGCGTTCAGGGAAAACGCCATGTTGAATTGCATCTGCTTCCGATCAAGGATGACACCGGAAAGGTGGTTCAGGTAGCCATTGTCTCCAGGGATGTAACCGATGAGCAGCGGAAGGCTGATCAAATCATAGTCCTCAATCAGCGACTCCAAAGCGCCTTTTTTCAGATTCAGGAAAAAAACATCAAATTGGCAGATACGCTGAAAGAATTAAAAGAGACCCAGTCCCAGATGGTTCAGGCTGAAAAAATGGCATCCATTGGTCAACTGGCGGCAGGCGTGGCCCACGAGATCAACAATCCGGTCGGGTTTGTCAGCAGCAATTTAAAATCGCTGACCGATTATCAGCAGGATCTGCGCCAGATCCTCTCAGCCTATAGCCAGCTTATGGTTCGGCTTTCCAGCCTGAAGGACAGCGGCCTGGATTTGCCTGAGATTGAAGCCCTGGCAGCGCAATTGCAGGAAATGGCAAAGGATCTGGACATCGAATATATTCTGGAGGATATTCCCAATCTCATTGCGGAATCCCGCGAGGGCCTGGGCCGCATCAAAAAAATCGTTTTGGACCTGAAAGACTTTTCCCATCCGGGAGAAGACGTTCTGAAACTGTCGGACCTGAACCTGAACCTGGATTCAACCCTGAACATCGTCTGGAACGAATTGAAATATAAGGCGACCATCCTTAAGGAGTATTCGGCGGATCTTCCCCAGGTCAAGTGCTACCCGCAGCAGCTCAATCAGGTATTCATGAATATTCTGGTCAACGCGGCGCAGGCCATTGAAAAACAGGGGGAAATCCGGATAGTCACCCGCGAAACAGCCGGTTTTATTGAAATCGTTATCAGCGACACCGGACAGGGCATCCCGAAGGAAAATCTGTCCAGAATCTTCGACCCGTTTTTCACCTCCAAAGAAGTCGGCAAAGGAACGGGTCTGGGGCTGAACGTGGCTTACAACATCATCAAAAAACATCAGGGGACCATAGACGTTCAGAGCGAAGTGGGAATCGGCACAACTTTTACTGTCCGAATTCCTGTAAACGGGCCTGAAACATCTCTTCGCAAAGACGCGACATAGCGGTCTGACACGAAATCGATGTCAATTAACCGCTGTCTAAGCTTCCTTGAAAATCGATGCTGCCTTATCGATATCTTCCGGACAGAATACAAACAGGCACCTGGCATCCGGCGAGGACACCGAGCCGTAAACATAGTTGATGTTGATTCCCTCTTCTCCGAACTTTGTGGTGATTCTGGCCAGTTCTCCGGGTCTGTTCTCCAGTTCGATGGCGATCACCGGCATCACATCAAATACGTATTCGTTCCTTGACAGCAAATCAACGGCCTTGTCCGTATTATTCACCAGAAGACGTATCAAAGCATGTTCCGCGGAATCCTTTCGCATGGAATTATAGCTGGAAGCCGAGGCAATCCGCTTTAACGACTTGCCCCTTGCCTGAAAAAGCTCCTTCACATAACTGGATGCATCCTGTATGGTCAGAGCATCGATGTTGATTCCGGCATTGGCCAGCAAATATGATAATTTGCCAAGTTCTCCGGGTACGTTTTGTAAAAATAACGATATTTCAGTTCGGACCATGACGTTTTCCTCCTGTGAGCCTGCATGAGTTGATGATATTTTTATCGTGAAGCGTATCTCGTGAAGCGTTACTTGTTATTTTCATCTGTTGGGGCGAATGCCCGGGCAATTCATGAATGTTTACGAAATCATCAATTGATGATCTCGCAAAAAGTCGTCACACCGGTGAAAACCGAATACTTATTGCATACTACGTTATCGCCAACATATCAATACAGAGCCGGAGCTGCCATGATAATTTACATGAAGTTGCTGCACACCCGCCGTTCATTGACAATCCCGAAAAGGGGCTTAAATTATAGCCCATGGTAATTACCAGAACAACCAAATCAACTTCCATGGCTGCAGGAACCGGCGCATTTCTTACGCATATGGCCGATGAAAGCATACGGTTCAGCAGCTTTAGGTGAGCATTAACGGAGGATTATTCCAATGTTTGAAACCAAAGAGCAGGTACTGGAGAAAGTGCTTTCCCAGGAAAAACCTCACTGCCCGCACTGCGGCGTGGAAATGAACATGTGGGAAGTACCGCCGATTCCGGTTGGTGACGGACTGGGATGGGGAACGCCCTATTTATTTCTATGCTTTAACGACGAATGCAAGCTCTATAAAGAGGGCTGGGAAAACCTGATGGAAAACTATTCACATCATGCGTCCTACCGGTGCATGAATTATCCGGGAACCCAGCAGTTCGAGCTGATGCCGGTTTTCAGCCCCGTGGGCGGAACCGGACAGATTATCGACAGTCAAATCCTGGCTCAGGAAGAAGTGCTGAAAGAAAACACCAAAAAAGGATTTTCCATTCTGGCGGATTGTTTTGTCGCCAAGGATTCTCCCACGGTTCTTCGAATGATTCTGGACACCACGGAACCTTCCCGTGTCCGGTTAAAAGCAGCCGAGATGATCGGCGATATTGGAGAGCTGGAAGCCATTGAACCGCTGAAGAGTCTTAAAGTGGGAAATCAGCTCATTCAGGAAAAGCTGGACGCAGCTGTTCAAAAAATCCATGAGCGGTTTTTTACACGGGAATGCCCGTTCTGTGCGGAAATCATCAAAAAAAGAGCCGCTGTCTGCAAGCACTGCAACCGGGAAGTCGCCGGCAATTAGATCCGGAATCCGATTATCTGTCAGGGAGTCGCAAAAAACCGCGGCACCCTGACCTGCCTGCTTTTTACCGGATTACCGTGTGTTGGGTTTGTGCTTCGCTCTACCCAACCTACCAGCCTGAAACGCTTCACGCCATAATCAGCGATCTGCCCGTCATCAAGGCCGGCTTTTCAATGCCCATGATTTCCAGAATCGTGGGGGCAATATCGCCCAGCACGCCTGATCTGAGACTCACCTGCCTTCGCGTATCATCCACCAGTATCAATGGAACCGGATTCAGGGTATGCGCAGTGTGGGGATGGCCGTTTTCATCCGCCATGGTTTCCGCGTTTCCATGGTCTGCCGTAATCAGCACCGCTCCGCCCATGGACTGAACTTTTTCCACGATTTTGCCCACGCATTCATCCACAGTCTCGCAGGCGCGAATGGCCGCATCCAGAAATCCGGTATGACCGACCATATCCATATTGGCAAAATTGAGCACCACCAGAGGGTATGGGGTCTCGTCCAGCCGGGCCAACAGCTTCTCGGTTACGGTTCTGGCGCTCATTTCCGGTTTCAGGTCATAGGTGGGAACGTCTCTTGGAGACGGCACCATGCACCGGTCCTCCAGGGGGAACGGTTTTTCCTCGCCGCCGTTGAAAAAGTAGGTGACATGCGCGTATTTCTCCGTTTCTGCAATCCGCAGTTGGCCAAGCTTGCTTCGACTGACGACTTCTCCCAGAATATCCTTCAGACTTACCGGTTCAAAGGCAATGGGCAGTGAAAACGTCTCGTCGTACTGCGTCATACAGACATAACCACAGAGATTGGGCGGAACCCGGCGCTTAAAATGAGGAAATTCCGTATCATTAAAGGCATGGGTGATCTGGCGGACACGGTCTGAGCGAAAATTAAAGCAGATCACGCCATCGCCATCCCGAAAAATCCCCAGCGGATGATCGCCTTTATCGGTCAACACAACGGGTTTGACGAATTCATCCATTTCCCCGCGTTGATAGGCTTTTTGAACGGCTTCCACCGGATCGATTTCATGAAGGCCCTCGCCGGCGGCATAGAGGCGATAGGCCAGCTCCGTCCTGTCCCATCGCTTGTCCCTGTCCATGGCGTAAAAACGGCCGCAGATCGATGCAATGTCCCCGTAATTATGCCGGCAGATGTGCTCCTTGAGCCTGCGGATATACGATACGCCGCTGTCCGGAGGCGTATCCCTGCCATCCAGTATGGCGTGAACAAATACCTGTTTCAAACCGTTTTCTCTGGCCATGTCCAGAAGCGCCAGCAGATGATGGATATCGCTGTGAACTCCGCCGTCTGAAACCAGACCGAGAAGATGCAGCGCGGAACGGTCGGCCAAAGGATTTTTTGATATCTTAAGCATGATGGTTTTCAGAGTCGGATTCTCGAAAAAATCCCCTTCGCGAACCGACTTGTTAATCCGAACCAGATCCTGATAGACGACCCTGCCGGCCCCGATATTCATGTGGCCGACTTCGGAATTGCCCATCACGCCTTCCGGCAGCCCAACCGCCTCTCCCGAGCACAGCAGCCGGGTATGGGGATAGTCGTTTTTCAAACGCCTGAGATTGGGTGTAACGGCAAGTTCTATCGCATTGGCATCGCGGCCGGAAGCGTTTTCGGCACCAATTCCCCAGCCATCAAGAATCATGAGCAGGCACATCCGATTGGTCATCGGTATCATCTCCTTCACTGTCATCCGTTTCGATTTGCGCACTTTCAACCTGAATCCTGGGAACATCCGACCAGAACCCTTCCAGATTATAGAATCTGCGGATCGGGTCATAAAACACATGGATCACCACGTGGTCATAATCCAGAAGAATCCAGTGCCCGGAGCCCACGCCTTCAACCCCCAGAGGCCGGATGCTGACATTTCGCATCTCTTTCTGAATATGATCGGCAATGGCCATGACCTGGCGACTGGATCGGCCGCTGCAGATGATGAAATAATCGGTGATCGCGGTCATGCCCCTGAGATCCATGACAACAATGTCCAGGGCTTTTTTTCCCTGGGCGGCTTGAATAAAAAGATCCAGTGAAGGATCGGAAGGCAACTGCTGGGTCATAGATAAAGTCCTTTACTGAAAATAAATTCAGATACTGTTTCCGGAACCAGAAACCGGATGGATCGGCCACTGCGAACCAGAGATCGAATGGCGGAGGATGAAATATCCAGAGATGTCACATTGATCAGGTAAACGGGCTGAAACCCGGGATGGACAAAAACCGATTGCTCCCGGTCATATCGATAGCCGGGTGCAAGCCCGTCAAGGTAATCGGCCACGGCAAGGGACATGTCCCCGGACTGCCCGCAGCCAAAAGCCCCCGGCCTTCCCATGACAATCAGGGGAATCCGGGTCAGAATTCCCCTGAAGTCTTTCCATGTATGAATTTCCAGAAAGGCATCCAGACCGACAATCAAAAAACACGGGTCCGTTTTCGGCAGCGCGTCCGCAAAAAACGACAGGGTATCAATCGTATAGGACGGACCGGTGCGCATCAGCTCCACATCCGACACCACAAAATCGGCTTCATTTGCCACGGCCCGCCGAATCATTTCAAGACGATCCGATGGGCTGGCAATGCCGGCTTCGGATTTATGCGGCGGCATGGCGGAGGGGATCAGATAGACCCGGTCAAGGTCAAACCGCTCCCTGACCTCCAGAACCGTCCGCAAATGCCCGAAATGAACCGGATTAAATGTGCCCCCGAACAGCCCGATCCGCATGGGCATCCTTTCTTGTCTCTATTCCCTGACCTGTCCGTCCCCGAACACCACGAATTTGGTGGTTGTCAGCTCTTCGAGCCCCATGGGGCCAAAGGCATGGAGCTTGGTGGTGCTGATGCCGATTTCAGCCCCCAGGCCGAGCTGTCCACCGTCATTAAACCGGGTAGACGCATTGACCAGCACCACGGATGAGTCCACTTCCCGGGCAAAGCGCCTGGCCCTTTCATAATCCCGTGTAACGATGGCGTCGGTGTGGCTGGAGCCGTAGGCGGCAATATGCGCCATTGCCGCATCCATGCCGGAGACCACTTTAACAGCCAGAGTCAGATTCAGATATTCAGCGGGCCAGTCCGCCTCGGTCGCCATTTCGGCACGGGGAAGAATCCGGCACGTCTTCTCGCATCCGCGAAGCACAACGCCGGCAGCCGTGAGCTTTTCAGCCACTTGCGGCAAAAAAACAGGGGCTGCATTTTCATGAACAAGAAGGGTTTCCATGGCATTGCAGACGCCGGGCCGCTGAACTTTGGCATTGAAGCATATCCGCTCTGCCATGTCAAAATCCGCCCCCTTGTCCACATACACATGGCATACGCCTTTATAATGCTTCAACACCGGGATCTTTGAATTCTCGACAACAAACCGGATCAGGCTTTCGCCGCCACGGGGGATGATCAGATCGATCCATTCTTCCTGTTGCAGCAGCGTGGTGACGGCGTTTCGATCCCGGACCGGAATCACCTGGGCCGACTCCCCTGGCAGCCCGGCATCCTGAAGGGCCCGGCTAATGAGTCCGGCCAGAAACTGGTTCGAGTGATGGGCCTCGGAGCCGCCGCGAAGGATCACGGCATTTCCCGATTTCAGGCAGAGGGCTGCCGCATCGATGGTGACGTTGGGTCTGGACTCATAGATGATGCCGATCACCCCCAGCGGAATCCGCATCCGGGAAATCTCCAGCCCGTTTGGCCTGCGAAAGCTCCGGATGGATGCTCCCACCGGGTCCTCCAGCGCAGCCACCTCCCGCAGTCCGTTCATCATGGACTGAATCGTGGCATCCGTTATGGTCAGGCGGTCTATCATGGCTGCGGAAAGACCGGCTTTTTGAGCCGCCACAACATCTCTTGCGTTTTCCTGCTGAATGATAACGGCGTTTTCCTGAATCAGGTCCGTCAGTTTCAGCAGCATGACATTTTTACGGGGAGTCGGACACCTTGCCATTTCCCGGGAGGCTGCCTTTGCAGCTCTGGCCATATCGCCGACAATGGACTCAACAGTCATGGATTCCTCCGAATTCGGTGGTAATTACGAGATTGTCCCTGTGAATGACTTCGTCATAGGGTTTTTCCCCCAGCCGGTCCTGAATCTGCCGGGATTGAAGCCCCATGATTTTTCGAATGTCCGCGGCGCTGTAGTTCACAAGTCCCGTGCCCAGAACATCACCTTCCGCGGTCTTAAACTCCACGGGCGCGCCGATTCCGAAATCGCCTTCAACGCCCACGATCCCGCTGGAGAGCAGGCTCTTTCCCCGTTTGAGGACAGCCGTTGCCGCACCATGATCGATCACGATAACGCCTTCGGGTTTAAGGGAATAGCCGATCCAGCATTTTCGGCTGGGCAGCCGTTCGGCCTGGGGAACAAAAAATGTGCCGTAAGTTCCGCCATCAAAAAGTTTTTCCAGGATATCCGGAACATTGCCGTTGGCGATCACCATGGGAACGCCTGCGGCCGTTACTTTTTTAGCAGCCTTGATCTTGCTGAGCATGCCGCCGGTTCCCAGGGATCCCGGGATATCGCCTGGCGATTTTCTCCAGGCTCTTGTTAAACGCCGTTACCGTCGGAATCAGTTCAGCATCGGGATTGGACCGGGGATCCTTGGCATACAGACCGTCGATATCGGACAGAATGATCAGGATGTCGGCATCCATCAGCAGCGCAATCATGGCCGCCAGATTGTCGTTATCGCCGAATTTGATGGATTCTATGGCAACCGTGTCATTCTCATTGATGATCGGAACCACCTGCCAGGAAAGCAGCGTATAGAGGGTGTTTCTGGCATTGAGATAACGCTTGCGGTTATTTAAGTCATCGCTGGTCAACAGGATCTGGGCGACCTTGTTTCCATACCGCTCAAAAGCGTTTTCATATTCCATGATGAGACTGGCCTGGCCCACTGCCGAGACGGCCTGGCGTTTGGGGATTTCATCGGGCCTTTTGGAAAGACCGATTTTGCGGAGGCCTGCTGACATGGCTCCGGATGTCACCAGAATGACTTCCAGACCCCGGTCAATCAGTCTGCATATCTGACGGCTGATGGACCGGACAACGTTCAGGGCCAGACCGCTGTCCTCGGTGAGCACATTGCTGCCCACCTTGACAATCACCCGTTTGGCATTGTCAAAACTCGTTTTCCTGTCGGTTTTCATCGGATGCATCCAGAAAGGTAACGATGGTTGATATCAAATCGTCGATACCCGATCCGGTCACTGCGGATATTCGACCCGGAGATCCCTGGAGAGATCTTTTGGCCGGATGCGATTCAATGGCCTTCTGAAATATGTCCGCAGCCGCTTCCGCCCCGGTAAGATCCATCTTGCTCAGCACAACGATCTGTGGCTTATGGCTCAGCAATTCGCTGTACATGGCCAGTTCGTGGTTGATGGTCTCATAATCCCTGAGCGGATCATCTGCATCGATCGCGGAAACATCAATCAGGTGAACCAGGAAACGGGTGCGCTCGACATGCTTTAAAAATTGGATCCCGAGCCCCGCACCCGCGTGAGCCCCTTCGATCAGTCCCGGAATATCGGCAACAACAAACGCTTCTCCGCCCCATCGGGGTTTAACGACGCCAAGATTCGGGATCAGCGTGGTGAACGGATAGGCCCCGATTTTGGGACGAGCCGAGGAAATCGCGGAAATCAACGTGGATTTTCCGGCATTGGGTAGTCCGACCAGACCGACATCTGCGATCAGCTTCAGTTCCAGGCGAATGTTAAAGCTCTCGCCAGGCTCGCCAGGCTGCGCAAACCGCGGGGTTTGATGCGTTGAGGTTTTGAAGTGGGTGTTGCCCTGCCCTCCCCTTCCGCCTTTTGCCAGAACAAAAGTTTCATCGGGGTTGACAAAGTCTTTGATAGGCTGGCCCGTATCGGCATTGACAACCAGGGTGCCGGGAGGAATTTCAACGATCAGGTCATCGCCGTCTTTTCCGGTTCTCTGGTTTGCCCCACCGCCGGACCCGTTTTGAGCTTTGAAAATTTTTTTGTAATTAAAATCATAAAGCGTGCGTTTCCGGGAAGAAGTGACCAGGATAATGTCCCCGCCCCTTCCGCCGCTGCCGCCATCCGGGCCGCCTTTGGGAATGAACTTCTCTCTCCGGAAACTGACGCAACCACTGCCGCCTTTGCCAGACTCAATGGTAATATTTGCTTCGTCTATAAATTTCACTCGGCATAAACGCTGACTTTTTTACGGGTACGGCCGTACCGTTCGTATTTGACAACGCCATCCATCGTGGCAAAAAGCGTATAATCCTTTCCCAAACCCACATTGTTGCCCGGATGAATCTGGGTTCCCACCTGGCGAACCAGAATATTTCCGGCGCGAACGATTTCGCCGCCAAAACGTTTGACCCCTCTGCGCTGGGCATTACTGTCGCGGCCGTTTCGTGAACTGCCGCCTGCTTTTTTGTGTGCCATATCCTGAAATCTCCACGTCACCTGTCAATAATTACATGCAACCAAAGTACAATCGATTGCAAATCTCAATCCATTTTTGGTTCAAACCCGACATTCAGGCTTAGACTTCGATGGTGTCGATTTTTACGGCTGTATAATCCTGACGATGACCTTGTTTTTTGCGATAGCCTTTTCGGCGTTTGAATTTAAATACGATGATTTTATTCCCACGGTCCTGCTCCACAATACGGCCATTGACCCTGGCATTCTCAAGAACCGGTTTGCCTACGGAAATATTTTCACCATCCGAATAGAGAAGCACCTGATCAAAAGCCACAGACGATCCGACTTCCCCTGGAATTTTCTCAATTCTCAGTGTTTCGCCCGTCTGAACTCTGTATTGTTTTCCGCCCGTTGCAACTACAGCGTACATATCCTTGACCCTCCTTGAACAACAAATAATAGACGTTTTAAAATCCTTAATTTTTAATCTATTTGTGAATAATGTCAAGATTTTTCTGTGATAGAAATGGAAAAAATGATATATTTGAAGAAATCTACACCCCGGCCGGTTCCGGAACAATCGATAAAACAGCGGAGTCATATCATGAACGCATTTTCAGAGGTTTCCATCATACATAAAGATGGCGAAAAAATCCAGTCTGTTTCCATTGATCTTATCGGCGAAGAGCCGCTTTCGATTCGGATCGACGGCAAGCCCTATTCGGTTGTCATGCGAACCCCGGGAGATGAAATTGCGCACGCCGCCGGATTCTGCCTGGCCGAAGGCATCGCCGACGTTCCGGAGGACATCACGGCCCTTGCCTGCTGCGACGGCTCGGACAGCAACGTGGTTGCGGTGACGCTGACCGAAAAACAGCGGCTGAAAATCGCCGGATACCTGGATCGCCGGGGTTTCATCAGCCAGACCAGCTGCGGCATCTGCGGAAAAGAACTGGTACAGGATATCATGGCTGCCATCGAACCCATCCGTGACGACACGCGGTTTAACATCAACAGCGCCGTCTCCTGTATTGAAGACTTTTCCAGGCATCAGCCCCTTCGCCTGAAAACCCGGGCCACCCACGCGGCCCTGATCATCGACGCCGACACCGATGTGCTGTCTTCCGCCGAGGATGTGGGCCGCCATAATGCCGTGGACAAGGCCATCGGCAAATTATTCCTGAATCATACCCTTTTCCGAGCAAAAGGCATGGTTCTGTCCTCCAGGATCAGCTATGAACTGGTTCAAAAAGCTGCCCGCGCCGCAATTCCCGTCATACTTGCCGTATCCCGGCCAACCTCTCTTGCGGTGAACCTGGCCACCCAGCTCAACATGACCCTGGCCTGTCTGGCCCCCAAAACCGGCCTGTACGTTTTTTGCGGTGAGCAGCGGCTGACCGCCGCGTGACCATCCACAATCCGCTTCCGGGCTTCACCCCATCAATGAAGCGGATAAAACATCAAAAGGAGAAAGGAACTGCTATGAAATCCAGATATCTCATATGGCTTTATACGGCGCTGATCCTGTTTGCGGGGGGAGCTTCGGGGGCCGAAGTAATCAACATCGGCGCGCTCAGCGACATGACCGGCGCGACATCGGATGTGGGCAGGGATTATGCGATGGGCATTGCAGAGGCCGTTCATTATGTCAACGACACCGGCGGCATCAACGGCAAGGCCGTCAAACTGTTTCAGTTTGATTACGGCTACCGGATCCCCGAAGCGCTGACCAAATATTACCTGTTTAAACAGAAAAAATGCGTGGCGGTCCTGGGATGGGGCACGGGAGACACCGAAGCACTGGCGCCGTTTGTGGACAAGGATAAAATGCCGTATGTTTCGGCATTTTATCCCGGACATCTTTGCGACCCCAAGAAAGCCCCCTATAACCTGTTTTTCGCCACGGATTATTCGACCCAGGCCCGGGGCCTGATCACCGCCTGGTTTGATAAAAAATGGCCGGCCAAACCGGATTTTGGAAAACGCAAACCGCGCATTGCCTGCGCTTACATGACGGCATCCCCGCTCAGCAGCGCATCCATCAAGGCTGCCAAGGACCAGGCCACGATTCTGGGGTTTGACATCGGACCGGATCAGGATGTTTCCCTTTTAGCCCTTGACACCAAAAGCCAGATACAGGCCCTGAAGGAATTCAAGCCGGATGTCGTCCTTCACACCAATACCGTCCTTTCCGTGGCCGCCACCCTTCGGGACGCCCATGCGCTGGAGCTGGGCGCGGACCATATCATCATGAACTGGGGATATGACGAAAATCTTCCCGTGCTGGCGGGAAAGGCTGCCGAAGGCGCCCTGGGATGCGCTCCATGGGCTTTTTTCGGACAGAACGTCAAGCTCATGGATAAAGTCATGGAATACGCCCAAAAATACAATCCCGGCATCCCCCCTGAAAAACGAACCATTCATACGGTTCAGGCATGGGGCAATGTGCTGGGCCTTGCCGAGGCCTTAAAGCGGGCGGATAAGGCAGGCGATCTTTCCGGCGAAAGCATTCTGAAAAAAGGATTTGAGACCATGACGGATTTTGAAATCGGACTCGGCCTTGCACCGGTTTCTTTTTCAGGCGCGGATCACCGGCCCCAGAGCAAGGTCAAGGTCTACGAATTCAAAAGCGGAAAATTCGCGCTTCTGGATGAAGTGGATTTAAAAACCCGGTGGCCGGATAAATGGAAGAGCGAATGGATTGGCTGGTAGACACGGTAAGCGAAGAAAACGATGGCTTTCTTAAGCCCTTGAATTCACGAAGGAGGGGTTCATGACACACCGCAAAGCGATTATCTGCAATTACATTTTAATCCTGGTTGCCCTGGGATTTCTGGCCGGATGCGCCGGAACTGAGGCAAAACCTACAGATCAGACTTTTAAAGCGCCAACCGTTACCTTGGATTCCATGGAAGTGGCGCATTACTGGGGATGGTGGTATTATGCCAAAGCCGTGGCCCCAACCAGGGGCACGGCAGGAAACTACGGCGCACCGCTCGATCTGGCATTTATCTTCAATATCGAAAACCCCAACCCCTTTCCGGTCATGCTGGAAAGCCTGAAATTCACAGTTGCCTTTGAAGAATTCGACCTCAACTCGCTCAGCTCAACAGAGGTCCAGTGGATTCCGGCGGGAAAAACCAATCAGGTCCGGGTCCACGCCATGTTTGACGGCGAGCAGTCCAGGCTCAGTTTGCTGCTGGCAGGCGCCATGAAGCTGAAGGAAAAAGGAACCGACGCTTTGACTCAGCTCGAAAAATGGTGGGCAGGCATGCCGCAATCCGCTTTCCCGGTTCATGTCAAGGAAGGCGCGGCCGTATTCAAGGCCATCAACCTGATGAAGGTAAGCGAATTCAAGGGCACTTATCCCCCTTAATCTACCATTGCCCGCTTCCTTGCTCTTGAATTCTCTTCACACATGCGTTAGAGTATATAAAATCTATGTTTTTTTCTCATAAACAAATCCGCCGCTGCCGAATAATCAGCCCGAACCCAGACATCGATACCCATGCAATCCAGCGCTCAACATAAAAAAATTATCGCGGACAACCGTAAAGCCCGGTTCAATTACTTCATCGAAGATGAGTATGAGGCGGGAATTGTCCTAAAGGGAACCGAAGTCAAGTCCATGCGAAACGGCAAGGTCAATATCAAGGACGCGTATGCCAAGATTCAGAACGATGAGGTCTTTCTCTATCAAATGCATATCGGCGTTTACGCCTTTGCCTATTACGGGAACCATGACCCGCTGAGGGTCCGCAAACTCCTGCTTCACCGGAGGGAAATCGAAAAACTTTACGGAAAAGTCAACGAAAAAGGGCTGTCACTGATTCCGCTTCAGGTCTATTTTGTCAACGGCAAGGTCAAAGTCAAGATCGGGCTGGCAAAAGGCAAGCACCTGTACGATAAAAGGGAAACCATCAAAAAACGGGACGCGCAGCGGGATTTTGACAGGGGAGGACATAGGTAGGCCGGGCCTTCATCCCGCTATTGACAACTCCGCCGGCTTGCTATAGAATCAGTATAGATATTGTTCTTTAACATCATCTCCGCAAACGGGGGGCGCAACGGCTTCGACGGGGATATTGAAACTTTGGCTGCATACCGAGCTCCTGCCCGCTCGTTAAACTGACGGGAATAAATATAATCGCAGACGATTATAACTACGCTGTAGCCGCTTAGGCTACCGTCCTGTCGGATTACTCCTGCGGATCCGATAAGGGCGTCAACAGCGGGATAGCCTGCTTCTGTACGCCTGATTCAAAGCCGGCGAAACTCATATCGGGATAACTGCTTACGGATCCAGCCTGAAGGAGCCGTAAGTGGTGACAATCAAATTTCAGGATATGTATGTAGACGTCAAAGCGGAAAGTTTTCGGACGCGGGTTCAACTCCCGCCGCCTCCACCAAATTTTAAATACACAACTCGTATTCCCGTGACCATTCTGCGGGGCGAAGGGTTATCTTTTCCCCAGTTTTTATCGAGATTGAGCGCGTTTTTCACTTCCTTCCCGACCCTATCTCGCCTGATTCTCTCCGTCGCTTTATCGGCGGTCGCATGCCTTTTAATGTTTCTTCCGGTATTTCTTCTGCCCAGCTTTGGAGTATCAATGGGGACGTCCTCCTTTCCAGCCCTTTTCCCAATCTGATTTATGTGTGTTTTCTTTTTGATGATCATATGTTATTCAAAATCATCCATGTCAATCCCCAAACCGACAAAGATCGCATACTGCCAGCTGCTGTGCAGGTGAAAACGCTGCTTGATATAGGCACACATACAAAATTTAAACCCAAAAAACGTAAGAACAATTAATGGCCCTTAAAAAATCCGAAATTTACAGCTCCCTCTGGCAGTCATGCGACGAACTGCGCGGCGGCATGGATGCCAGCCAATACAAGGACTATGTCCTCGTCCTGCTTTTTGTAAAATACGTCAGCGACAAATACGCCGGCCAGCCCTATGCCCCGATCACGATTCCGGCGGGCGCCGGCTTTGCCGACATGGTCGCGCTCAAGGGCAAGAGCGATATCGGCGACCAGATCAACAAGAAGATCCTCGGGCCGCTGGCCAATGCCAACAAACTGTCCGACATGCCGGACTTCAATGATGCCGCCAAACTCGGCAGCGGCAAGGAAATGGTGGACCGCCTTACCAACCTTATCGCGATCTTTGAAAGCCCGGCACTTGATTTTTCCAGGAACCGCGCAGACGGCGACGACATTCTCGGTGACGCCTACGAATATCTCATGCGGCATTTTGCCACCGAAAGCGGCAAGAGCAAGGGCCAGTTCTACACACCGGCCGAGGTCAGCCGTGTCATCGCGAAAATCCTCGGCATCCGCCATGCCCGGACGAGCAACGCCACCACCGTCTATGACCCCACCTGCGGCTCCGGCTCGCTGCTGCTGAAGGTCGGGGACGAGGCCACCGCCAAGGTGACCCTCTACGGACAGGAAAAGGATTCCGCCACCGCAGGTCTTGCCCGCATGAACATGATCCTGCACGACTATGCCACTGCGCTCATCATGCAGGGCAACACCATAGCCAATCCGCTCTTCAAGGACGGCGACACCCTCAAGACTTTCGACTATGTGGTTGCCAATCCGCCTTTCAGCGACAAGCGCTGGAGCACCGGACTTGACCCGGCCAACGATCCCTTCGAGCGCTTCAAGCACTTCGGCGTGCCGCCCGACAAGCAGGGCGACTACGCCTACCTGCTGCACATCCTCCGCTCGCTCAAAGCCAGCGGCACGAACGGCGGGGGCAAGGGTGCATGCATTCTCCCGCATGGCGTGCTGTTCCGGGGCAATGCCGAGGCCGTTATCCGCAGGAACCTCGTTCAGCGGGGCTATATCAAGGCCGTCATCGGCCTGCCTGCAAACCTTTTTTACGGAACGGGCATTCCTGCCTGCATCATCGTGCTCGACAAGGAAAACGCCGCCGCCCGCAAAGGCATTTTCATGATCGATGCCTCAAAGGGCTTCATCAAGGACGGCAACAAAAACCGCCTCCGTGCTCAGGATATTCACAAGATCGTGGACACGTTCACGCGCCAGGCCGAGATCCCGCGTTACGCACGCATGGTGCCGGTGGCGGAGATCAGTGATCCGAAGAACGACTTCAACCTCAACCTCCCGCGCTATATCGACAGCACCGAACCGGAGGATATTCAGGACATCGACGCCCATCTGCACGGCGGCATCCCGGACCGCGACATCGATGCGACTAGAACAATACTGGCAGGTCATTCCCGGCGTGCGGACCGCACTGTTCAAAGAAGCCGAGCGCCCCGGCTACTCGCAATTGAAACTGGAGCATGGGCAATTGCCGGAAGATCTTTCGGCAAAAGGTGTTTCTCCCGCTGCGGCATCCATTGTCAACGCCCCATTATCCACTAAAGAGATCATCTTCGGCCACGCGGAGTTCACAGCCTACAACGAATCCGTGACCAGACTGTTCACGAAGTGGAAGGCGGCCAACACGCCGCTTCTGAATGCCATCGACCAGGCCGGCAAACCCAAGGCGCTCATCGAAACCCTCTCCGAAGACCTGCTCCTTACCTTTGAGAAAGCCCGGCTGCTTGACCCTTACGACGTGTATCAGCACCTCATGGATTACTGGGCCGAGATCATGCAGGACGACGTTTACATGATCGTAAGCGACGGCTGGCGCGAAGCTGCCAGACCCCGGCTCATCATCGAGGAGAAAGGCGGCAAAACCAAGGAGAAGCCCGATTTCACCGTCGGCAAGCTGAAGTATAAAGCCGAGTTGATTCCGACCGGGCTGGTCATCGCCCGGTACTTTGCCTTTGAGCAGGCGGCCATCGAGAAACTGGAAGCCGAGGTTGCGGTCACACGTCAGGCGATGGAAGAAATGGCAGAGGAACACAGCGGCGAGGAAGGACTTCTGGAGTCGGCGAAGAACGACAAGGACAAGCTAACCAAAGTATCGGTCGCGGCCCGTCTGAAGGAAATCAAGGGTGATCCCGATACGGCTGATGAACGCAAGGCGCTCGGCGACTACCATAGCCCTCATCGAAAAGGAAGCCGCCATTACCGCGAAGGTCAAAACCGCGCAGGAAGCCCTCATGGCCAAGGTCGCGGCCCAGTATGCCAAGCTGACCGAGGATCGAGATCAAGACGCTCGTGGTGGACGACAAATGGCTGGCCCGGCTGGCCGCCGTCGTCCAGGGCGAACTGGATCGCGTGTCGCAGACGCTCACCGGGCGTATCCGGGAGCTAGCCGAACGCTACGCCACACCGCTGCCGCAGCTCACCGACCGAGTTGCGACACTCGCAGCCCGCGTGGACGAACACCTCAAACGGATGGGATGCCCGCCATGAGCAAATCAAAGAAATCCACCATCGAAGTTCAGGGCACGGCCATCACCGTGCTCTCGCAAACGAACGAGGATTACATCTGCCTCACGGACATCGCCCGTTACAAGAACGCAGAACATACGGACGATCTGATACGAAACTGGCTCAGAAACCGCAATACTGTCGAATTTCTCGGCGTCTGGGAACAGCTCAACAACTCCGCTTTTAATCCCGTCGAATTCGACGGGATTAAAATGCAGGCCGGCTTGAACAACTTCACCCTGACTCCGAAGCAATGGATTGAGAAGACCCGCGCTGTGACCCAATACACGCCCATCGTGGAAACCATCATCGCCACCAGCAGCCGCGATGTCCGGCACATCGAGGGAGCCCTTGACGGCCTGCTTGACTTCTGTGGCTACGAGCCGGCACTCCGCCTCTACAAAAAGCTCTGCCGCTACCACTTTCACATCAACCCAACCGCGACAGTGCAATATATCGAGGCCTATCGTGAATTCTGGGATTCCAACCAGGAGGCGAAGCCATGAGCGAGAAAGTGAAGCCCGGCTACAAGCAGACCGAGGTGGGGGTGATTCCGGAGGATTGGGAGACAAAGCGACTCAGCGAAATTGCAACCATTGCAACCGGGAGCACTCCACCGACTTGGGACTGCCGCTAACTATGGTGATGAGTTTCTCTTCGTCGGTCCAGTGGACATGGGTGAAGCGAAAAATATAACCACAACCGAAAAAAGACTGTCGAAAAAGGGATTCACAATTTCCCGACGATTTCCCAAAAACTCAATCCTTTTTGTCTGTATAGGCTCGACAATCGGTAAATGTGGAATTGCTTCGGCCGAGCTAACATCGAATCAGCAAATCAACGCAATCTTTCCGTCGCCGGACTTTTCGGTTGACTATCTCTATTACTCTGTTTGTCACCGCTGTACCCAAGATCAAGAGCATTGGCAGGCGAACAGGCAGTTCCGATAGTCAACAAGACGCAATTCTCAGAAACTATGGTTGCTATTCCGTCACTACCCGAACAACGCGCCATCGCAGGGGCGTTGAGCGATGTGGATGCGCTGATCGGCGCGCTGGACCAGCTCATCGCCAAGAAGCGCAACCTCAAACAGGCCGCCATGCAGCAGCTCCTCACCGGCCAAACCCGCCTCCCCGGCTTCCACGGCGAGTGGGAGGTGAAGTCGAGCTCGGCGACATTGTTGCACGTATTCCGCGGAGGCATGCGGCTTGTCCAGCCGGCCGAAGTCGAAAGCAGGAGAATACCCATGGTTCGTTAAGTATCCGATTTCGAACAACGCACGGCAACGTAACTGACATGTAAGTCCATCACTACATTGCTGACGCTGCGAAAGCAGTTGTTACAGCCTTCGCGTGCAGAAGCATATATTGCCAAGTGGTGCCATTCTGTCTGAGACGGAGAAGATACTTAGCAAGTGCATGCTCGTTTAGCATAACAACATGTGCTGGTTCGGTATCGGATTCCAGCCGTGCAATGACTAAGATCGAATTCATCATGTGTTACTTCGTACACCAATTGGCATCAATTGGAGTAAGTCCGTATGGCACTGCGCTGACGTCTGGCTCACCGCAACGAATTGACCTTCCTGCAATTGACAATTACATCGTTCCGCCTCATTCCCGAACAAATCGCCATTGCCGAGGTGCTGTCAGATATGGACGCGGAGCTTACGGCGCTTGAAGCAGCGCCGCGACAAGACCCGCGCACTCAAGCAGGGCATGATGCAGGAACTGCTGACCGGAAGGACCCGCCTGGTATGAAGCCACTCCGCCTTTTCATCAGCAGCGTTCAGAAAGAATTTACCGAGGAACGGGCGGCGTTGCGCGATTACCTGCGTGGTGATCCGCTTCTGCGGCGGTTCTTCGAACCTTTCCTGTTTGAAGAAGTCCCCGCCGCCGACCGCCGAGCGGACGAGGTTTATCTGCATGAGGTGGAGCAATGCGACCTCTACATAGGGCTGTTTGGTGGCGATTACGGTTTCGAGGATACAGAAGGCGTTTCACCGACGGAACGGGAGTTCGCGCTTGCCACACGACTGCACAAGTCTCGACTGATCTTTGTCAAAGGTGCGGATGACCGGACCAAGCACCGGAAGATGCAGGCGCTCATCCGCCGTGCAGGCAGCGAACTCGTGCGCCGGCGATTCAACACGGCTGAAGAGCTTTGCACTGCGCTGTATGCGAGCCTGATCGACCATTTGGACAGAACGGGAGTGATCCAAAGCCTGCCGTTCGACGAGCAGGCTTGTCCCGAAGCAACGATCGGAGACCTCGACGCAGAATCCATCCTTAGATTTCTGCGCGGGGCACGTCACCACCGGCAGTTTCCATTGTCCGATCCAACACCTGTGAGTGAAGTGCTCGCCCATCTGAACCTGATCCGGGAAGGACGACCCACACGGGCGGCGGTCCTCCTGTTTGGCAGGCAACCTCAGCGGTTCGTATCCTGTTCAGAGGTCCGCTGCATGCATTTCCACGGTACTGCCGTGCAACGCCCAGCGCCCTACTACCGCATTTTCAAAGGCACCCTCTTTGAACAGGTAAATCAGGCGGTCGATTTCGTGCTGTCCAAGCTGGATGTAAGTGTAGGCACCCGCTCGGCCGGCAACCAGGCGCCTGTCCGGTATGAACTGGTACCGGAAGTGATTCGCGAGGCGGTGGTAAATGCCATTGCCCACCGGGATTACACGCAGCCTGGGGCGGTTCAGATCTCGGTCTTTACGGATCGTCTGGAAGTCTGGAATCCCGGGGAACTCCTTCCGCCGATGACGCTGGAGCAACTGCACAAGCCGCACCGTTCGGTAACCCGCAACTCGCGGGTGTGCGAAGCACTTTATCTGGCCGGGTATATCGAAAAATATGGCACCGGCACACTGATGATGATTCAGGAAAGCATCGGACACGCCCTGCCGGAACCTGATTTTACCCAGGCGACAGGGGAATTTATAGTGACCCTCTGGCGGGACTGGCTGACTGAATCTGCTCTGATAGGTATGAATCTGAACGATCGCCAGACCGCCGTCATCCCGCACCTGAAAATCAGCCGCCAGCTCACCAATGCTGACTACCGGCAACTGACCGGCGCAACCGAACGGACGGCAGTCCGGGATTTGAATGACTTGGTGGACAAGGGACTGTTGGTTAAAACCGCAAAAACCGGGCGGGGCGCAGCCTACCGCCTGACCTTGAAACCAGCCACAAACCCGACAAACCCAACACCGGCCGAACCCGACAAAATGCCGCCAAACCCGCCATCGCCTGGTGTATCGATGCAGAAAAATAAGACCAGAAGCCGGAAGGAACGATCATGAGCAGCATCGGCCAACCAGAGCGCAAGACACAGAACCGGGTGATTGCCCTGTTCCGCGACGAACTCGGCTACCGAACACTCGGCGACTGGTCCGATCGCCCGGACAACAGCAACATCGAGGATAGCCTGCTTGCCGCTTATCTTACCCGGAGCGGCTACAGCCCGGCGCAGATCGCCAAGGCGATTTACGAGTTGCGGACCGAGGCGGGCAATCCCAACCGCAGCCTCTACGACAACAATAAGAAGGTTTACAGCCTGATGCGTTACGGCGTGCCGGTAAAGATCGAGGCCGGCCATGTCACGGAGACGCTCAAGCCCATCAATTGGAAGCGACCGGAGCAGAACGACTTCGCCATCGCAGAGGAAGTGACGCTTCGCGGTAATCACGCGCGGCGGCCGGACCTGGTGTTATACGTCAACGGTATCGCCGTCGGCGTGATCGAGCTGAAGAACAGCCGTGTCTCCATCGGGGATGGCATCCGGCAGAACATCTCCAACCAGCAGCCGGAGTTCAACGCCTGGTTCTTCAGCACCGTGCAGCTCATCTTTGCGGGCAACGACTCGGAGGGGATGAAATACGGCACAATCGGCACGGAGGAGAAGTATTTCCTCACATGGAAAGAGGACGAGGCGGACAACAGCCGCTTCAAGATCGACAAGTATCTGCTCAGGATGTGCCGCAAAAACCGGCTGATTGAACTGATGCACGATTTCGTTCTCTTCGACGGAGGCTTGAAAAAGCTGCCCCGCGTCCACCAGTATTTCGGCCTCAAGGCAGCCCAGCAGCATGTCAACACCTACAAGGGCGGCATCATCTGGCACACGCAGGGCAGCGGGAAAAGCATCGTGATGGTGCTGCTGGCCAAGTGGATTCTGGAGAACAAGCCAAACGCCCGCGTGGTGATCGTAACCGACCGGGACGAACTGGACAAGCAGATCGAGGGCGTGTTCACCGATGCGGGCGAAGCCATCAAACGCACCAGCAGCGGGCAGCGACCTGATGACACAGCTCGGCCAGGCAAGACCGCGCCTGCTGTGCTCTCTGATACACAAATTCGGGCGAAAGGGCGTGGATGATTTCGACGCATTCATCCAGGAACTGGAAGCCCAGCCCTGCCGGACCGTGGGCGAGCTGTTCGTCTTCGTGGACGAGTGCCACCGCACCCAGAGCGGCAAGCTGCAGCGCACCATGAAAGCGCTGATGCCTGGTGCGGTATACATCGGCTTTACCGGAACGCCGCTTTTAAAACAGGACAAACAGACCAGCCTTGAAGTCTTCGGCGGTTACATCCACACCTACAAATTCAGTGAAGGCGTGGCGGACGGGGTGGTGCTCGATCTTCTCTATGAGGCGCGTGATATCGACCAGCGCCTCGGCTCCACGGACAAGATCGATGCATGGTTCGATGCCAAGACCAGGGGTTTGAACGACTGGCAGAAAGCCGCCCTGCGCGAGCAGTGGGGAACGATGCAGAACGTGCTGAGTTCGCGTTCGCGCATGGAGCGAGTCGTAAGCGATATCGTGTTCGACTTCGGTGTGAAGCCGCGCCTCTCAAACCTGCGGGGCAACGCGATGCTGGTGGCGTCCAGCATCTATGAGGCTTGCAAATACTTTGAGGTGTTCCAGAAGACGGTCTTCAAGGGAAAGTGCGCGGTGGTCACCTCCTACAACCCGCATGCCAAGGATGTAACGCTGGAGGAGACCGGCGCAAACACCGAGACGGACAAGCAGTTCATCTACAACACCTACACCGCTCTGCTGCAAAGCGTGGAAGCGCAGCCTGGGAAATCCAAAACCGAGACATACGAAGACACCGTCAAGAAGCTGTTCAAGGAACAGCCCGCCAACATGAGGCTGCTGGTGGTTGTGGATAAGCTCCTCACCGGCTTTGACGCACCGGGCTGCACCTACCTCTATATCGACAAGTCCATGCAGGATCACGGTCTCTTTCAAGCCATCTGCCGCACCAACCGGCTCGACGGCGAGGACAAGGATTTCGGCCATATCGTGGATTACAAAGACCTCTTCAAAAAGGTCGAAAACGCCATTGCCGTTTACACCTCCGAGCTGGATCACAGTGCGGGCGGCGCCGACCCCGAAATCCTGCTGCAGGATCGCCTGACCAGGGGCCGCGAGAGTCTGGACAACGCCCTGGAAGCCATCGCACTGCTCTGTGAGCCTGTGAAACCGCCCAAGGGTGAGCTGGAGCACATCCACTACTTCTGCGGCAATGCCGAAATGCCCGACGATCTCAAAACGCGCGAACCACAGCGCGCAGCCCTCTACAAAACCACCGCTGCCCTGGTGCGCGCCTATGCGAACATTGCGGACGAACTGGAGGCTGCCGGTTACAGCGCGGCGGAAATCAAACGGATCAAGCAGGACATCGACCGTTTCCTTAAATTACGGGAGATCATCCGCAAAGCAAGCGGCGAGACCATCGACCTCAAGGCTTACGAGGCCGACATGCGGCATCTTATCGACACTTACATCGAGGCGGGTGCGCCGCGGAAGATTTCGCCCTTCGATGACATGACGCTCCTGGAGCTGATCGTCAAATCCGGCATCGCCGCTGCGATTGGCAGTCTTCCCGGCGGAATCAAGGGCAACAAGGGTGCGATTGCCGAAACCATCGCGAACAATGTTCGCAGCAAGATCATCAAGGAACACCTGAACAATCCGGCTTTTTACAACAAGATGTCGGTCCTGCTGGACGAGATCATCGCAGACCTCAGAGCCAGGCGGATAGATTATGAGGCGTATCTGAAACGAATCGCAGAGTTGGCAAGGAAGGTGCAGACAGGACTGGCGGAGGATACGCCGGAACCGCTCAAGAAGAGCCCTGCGCTGCGCGCCATCTACGACAATCTGAAAAAGCCGACGTGGAGGAAAAAGAGTGAAAGCCTGGCCGAGGAATCCGCCGGCTATTTGAAACTGGCCCAGACCATAGATGAAACGGTGAAGAAGACCAGGCCCGATGGCTGGCGGGGAGTACAAACCCGCGAGCAGGTCATAAAGAAAGCTTTGTATGACGTCTTGCAGGATGAGGCCGAAGTGGAGCGCATTTTTCTCATCGTTAAACAACAGTCGGAGTACTGATGGTAACACAGATCGAACTTGGCGGGATGGTTCTGGATGTCGTGCAGAAGGACATCCGGAATGTGCATCTCAGCGTGTATCCTCCGACCGGCAGCGTGCGCATTTCGGCACCCATGCATATGAGCCTGGACACCATCCGCGTGTTTGCGATTTCCAAACTCGGCTGGATCAGGCAGCAGCAACGCAAACTTCGGGAGCAGGAGCGTGAATCCCCGCGCGAATATCTCAACCGCGAAAGTCACTATGTCTGGGGCAAGCGGTACCTGCTCATGATCACCGAAAGTGAAGCGCCGCCGCATGTGGCACTTAAGCACAGTAAAATGCTCCTGCGGGTTCGGCCTGGAACAAGCGGGGAGAAAAAGCGGGCCATCGTTGATGCGTGGTATCGGGACCAACTCCGGCAGGCAGTCCCGTCATTGATTGCAAAATGGGAACCGATCCTTCAGGTGAAAGTGGAAAGGTTCTTTGTGCAGCGAATGAAGACAAAGTGGGGCAGTTGCAGTCCGGCCGCCAACGGCATCCGGCTCAATACCGAACTTGCGAAGAAGCCACGCGAATGCCTTGAATATATCGTTGTTCATGAAATGGTTCATCTCCTTGAGCCCAGGCACAATAGCCGCTTTTTGGCCTTGATGGACCAGTTCATGCCCAAGTGGCAGAATTATCGGGAATTATTGAACCGGTTGCCCGTACATCATGAGCGATGGAAATACTGAAAAAAACATACAGAAAAAAAAGAACAAGGAGAAAAAAATGTCTGACTGCAGAATAATCAAACCGGAAGAAATTGAAGACAATGCCTTTAAGCTTATCGGCGCCGAGTGGATGCTTGTAACCGCCGGGAATAAAGAATCGTTTAACATGATGACGGCATCCTGGGGTGGATTTGGTGTTTTATGGAGTAAAAACGTATGTTTTATTTTTATCAGACCCACAAGATACACCTATGGTTTTATTGAAAAATCCAATACCTATACGCTGTCCTTCTTTGACCCGAAATACAAGCATGTTCTGAATCTATGCGGAACAAAATCGGGACGCGATTGTGATAAGGTCAAAGAAACCGGGCTCTCACCGGCAGAAACGAATAGCGGATCCATATATTTTACGGAAGCCAGGCTGGTTATCGAGTGCAGAAAAATTTATTGCCAGGACCTGGAACCTGCCAATTTTCTTGATCCGGTGATTGCGTCCAATTACCCGGAAAAAGATTACCACCGCATGTACGTTGGCGAGATCATTTCAGGATTTTATTCTGTTGCCGCGTGAATTGAAGGGGAATTGCAAGAAGGAGTTTCTGTCTGATTGAAGGAGTAACGCATGAAAACCATCGGCCTCATCGGCGGCATGAGCTGGGAGTCTTCTCTCGAATACTATCGCATTGTCAATGAAACAACCAAAGCGAAACTCGGCGGACTTCATTCGGCGAAAAGCATCATGTATTCCGTGGATTTTGCGGAGATTGAACGCCTGCAGCATCAGAACAGATGGCAGGAAGCGGCCCACGTGTTGATAGAAGCCGCCAGAAGTATAGAGAACAGCGGTGCGGATTTTATTGTCCTTTGCACCAACACGATGCATAAAGTGGCGGAAGAAATCCAAGCGCACATCAATATCCCCTTTCTGCACATTGCCGACGCGACTGCAAGGCAGATAACAGATTCCGGCATCAAAAAAGTTGGGCTGCTCGGTACACGCTTCACGATGGAAGAAGATTTTTACAAAAGCCGGCTCACCGAAAAATCCGGCCTGGATGTGATCATCCCGGATGCCGATGCACGCGAGATCGTACATCGGGTGATTTACGACGAACTGGTGGTTGGCGAAATCCGGCAGGAGTCCAAGGAAAGATACCTGAACATCATCCAGCAGTTGGTCGATGGCGGCGCTGAAGGGATAATTCTGGGATGCACCGAAATCGGGCTGCTGGTTCATCAAGGAGATTGCAGGGTGCCTTTATTTGATACGACAAGGATTCATGCCGTGGCAGCGGTCGAATATGCGCTGGCAGAGTAAACGCCGGTTTTGGCTTGATCGTTTGAAGCAGATTTTCAGGCATGAAGCACCAGACTTCAAGCAAATTTTTTATTTTTCAGGTCGAGAACCGGAGACAATTGAAAGATACAAGGCTACTTAAGGGGACGTTCTTCACCTTGATTGCTGCGGCCGGCTTTGGAGCTGTGGCGCCTGTGGCAATGATTCTTTATTCATATGGGATAACCCCCGTTTTCATGTTGGCTGCCAGGTTTTTTCTCGCGTCTGTTTTTTTATGGGGATATGTTTTTGTAAAAAGAAAGGAAATTCGCTTCAGACTCGAAAAAGAGCAGTTGTTTGTCATGTTCCTGCTTGGCGGATTGCTTTATTTCTTGACAACCAGCTTTTATTTCAATGCGATCCAATATATACCCGTATCCCTGCATGTCATGATTTTTTATACTTACCCGTTTATGGTCAATATTTTTGCGGTGCTATTTTTAAAAGAAAAAATGTCGCTCAAACAGGTTGTCGCCCTTTTTGCGGCTTTTGGCGGAATTTTACTCATCCTGACGGATTTGAACGCGGGAATTAAAATGATCGGCGTCGTATTATCCGTTTCAGCCGCGGTTTGCAACAGCACCTATGTACTGGCGCTGGGACTCAAGAAAATCGGAAATGTCAGTTCAGTCGTTACTTCGGCCTATACCAATACCTTTAGCGCCTTAACCTTTATCGTCTGCTGCATCGCTAAAGGCGAAATGAACCTGGATATCAACCCGAAAGCCTGGCTGGGCATCGTATTCATTGCACTGGTTTCCACCGCCGTTGCCATTATCGCACTTTCAGCAGGCATTAAAATGATTGGTGCGGCCAAAGCCTCCATCATCAGCACATTTGAACCGATAGAAGGCGTCCTGTTAAGCATCATCATTTTAGGAGAGCAATTGTTTGTCAATCAGATTTTTGGAGTCGTTCTTGTTATTACGGCTATCATTGCGATCAATCTAAGCGACAGGAAAACAAAAAAGGTTGCATAATAAATGAACAACATCTCTATCGCGGAATTTCTTGAAAGCGCTTCCTGCATCCTCGGCGAGGGGGCGGTCATCGAACGTCTTCGACGCAGTGGCGATCTGGAGCTCGACCCTTTTCTGGTCAATTCGGCATTTATCTATGCGGATGCCAAACGCGCGGCCCTGGAGACCATATACCGGCAGTACCTGGACATCGGTCGCGAGTTTGACTTGCCGCTTCTGATCTCCACCCCGACCTGGCGGGCGAGCCGGGAACGGATCGATGCGGCCGGCTATAGCGGCGTCGATGTGAACGGCGACAATGTCCGGTTTTTTGATGCGTTGCGGAAGCGTTACGGTGCATACGCAAAGAAAGTTGTCATCTGCGGTTTGATGAGCTGCCGCGGGGATGCCTACAGTCCTGCCGACGCGCTGGCTGTTGACAACGGCGCAGGCGTTCCACGCCTGGCAGGCGGAGAAGCTGGCTGAGGCAGGGTGCGATTTTCTTCTCGCCGCCACGCTTCCGGCCCTGAGCGAGGCAACCGGCCTTGCTTTGGCGCTTGCCGCCACCACCAGGCCGTATGTCGTCAGTTTCGTTGTCCGCCCTGAAGGGACGCTGCTGGATGGTACGCCGCTGAAAGAGGCCATCGCTGCAATTGATGCCGCCGTGACGCCGCGTCCTTTGGCCTATCTGATCAACTGCACCCATGCCTCCTTTGCCAGGGCAGCGCTGACTGCACAAAACCAATTCCTCCTCCCTTGTCCGGCAACGGGTCATCGGTCTTCTGGCCAATACGGCTGCGCTGAGCCCCGAAGATCTTAACGACAGCACAAGCCTGGTAGAGGAAGATCCGGAAACCTTCGGCAAATCCGTCGCCAGCCTGCACCGGGAACTGGGTCTGAAGATTCTGGGCGGCTGCTGCGGAACAGACGACCGGCATATCCGGTCACTGGCCGCACAGCTTGCAACAGGCGTATAGCGCTCAACAAACAAGATCGGAAACCCGGACTACCGGCTGGTCCCGCAGACAGGATCGGGCTCTAAGTTCTGACAATAACAGGAGGGCTTTAAATTATGACGATAAATCCGGATTTTATTTCTCCTTGCGGACTTTATTGCGGCGTCTGTGCGATTTATATCGCAGGACCGAGATAATAATTCCAACTTCAAGGAACGGTTGGTGAATGTTTACCAGGGAAAAGTTGACGGCAAAGGCATACTCCCAAATAGTGAAAATCTTTCCGTGGAAGATATCAAGTGCAGCGGTTGCCTGTCTGGTGATCTATTCATGCATTGCAAGCAGTGCGGGATCAGGAAGTGCACCCAGGAAAAGGGCTACACGGGATGTCATCAGTGCGATGAATTTCCCTGCCAGCACATTGACAATTTTCCCATGGCTGTCGGCAAAAAGGTTATTTTGCGGGCCATTCCGTATTGGCGGGAGTTTGGTACTGAAAAATGGATTAAAGATGAAGAAGCCCGCTATATCTGTCCCGAATGCGGCAATAAAGTTTTCCGGGGCGTTGTAACATGCAATCAGTGTAAAGCAAAGCTGGATCTGGACTAGTTTTTCATACCCTTTCGAAACCATTAACCTGGAACGATGCCTTTGATGCCGGCGGGCGCCAGCATCTCTGAAAACGGGGAGGAACAAATGCCGGAAAAGCTCAAAACAAATTATGTTGACCATATCAGTATCGCCGTCAGAAATCTTAAGGAGGCTGAAGAAGATTTCAGGCACACTTCCGGATGGGAAGTCGATGGACGTGGACAACACCCTTTTGAGCTTGACCTGGACAAGCGTTTTATGGGATAGGGAGATCAACCCCGAAAGGAGAAAAAATCATGAACAGAATCATGCGAATTCTTGTAATAGCTGCGATTTGCCTGCTCTCTTCATCGGCAATGGCGTCTACCTGGACGATCGATCCGGATCATTCCAATGTCCAGTTCAAGATCCGTCACCTGATGATCGCCAATGTCAAAGGCGTGTTCGGCAAGGTGAAAGGTGTGGTCAGGATTGATGAAAAGGATATGTCGAAATCAGCCGTGGATGTCACTATTGAAATTGACTCGATCAACACCGGAGTCGCCAAACGCGACGAACATTTAAAAAGCATTGAATTCTTCGACGCAGCCAAATACCCGACCATGACTTTTGTATCCAGCAAGGTGACCCCAAGCGGAAAGGGGAAGCTGAAAGTCCTTGGCGTGCTTTCCATTCACGGCATTTCACGTGATGTTGTTCTGGATGTGGAAGGACCCACCAACGAAATGAAAGACCCCTGGGGCGGCACCCGCCGGGGCGCTTCGGGAACCACAAAAATCAATCGCACGGATTTCGGCATCACCTGGAATAAAACTCTGGAAACAGGCGGTGTGATGATAGGCGATGCGGTATTCATCGCCCTGGAAATCGAGATGATTAAGGATCAGGATACGAAATAATCCCGGTTTTTCACTGCGTTTGCAGAAGGAATGTCAAAAATGAAAATCATGCTGCGAATCATACTCATCGTTTTCGTATCTCTGCTTGCAGGTTGTGCGTCCCTCCCCGATACCACATCCGGTAATCCCGAGCTCATCCTGACAAACGTCAAATTTGACTGCGTTCAGTCTATTTTTATGAATAGTTATATAAATCAGGGATATACAATTCGAAATGTGTCGAATTCGCAAATCGTGGCGGGCAAGACCACGACCAATAGTTCTGCATTCTGGTATCGCACATTCTACGGCGGCGCAGCGGAAGAGCGTGTCACTAATTCATTTCTTCCCGCTGGACACGCCGAATGCGTTGCGCGTTGTCAGCACTGCCGCCTATGTCTCGGATCCGGCCACGGCTTCCGAAAAAGTCTTTGCGACTCAGGGAACCCAGGAGGATCAGGAACAGCTCATGTCCATGCAATCCATAATTGAAAATCAATGCCGCAAATAGCCTGATTTTGGCAAAACGGATCAGAATCCATGATGCGCATTATCCGGCGAAACTGCCTCAACGGTTAAGGATCATAGACCGCACTAAAACAGGAAGTCATAATAATGAATCATCAGGACGGGTTTTTTGAAGGAGTTCGCAATACCCGCATTTATCACCAATGCTGGCTGCCCGAGGGCGAGCCAAAAGCGGTACTGATGATTGTCCACGGGCTGGGCGAGCACAGCGGCAGGTATTTGAATGTTGTCAATCACTTTGTGCCCATGGGTTTTGCGGTTTACGGATTGGATCACCCCGGACACGGCAAATCCGATGGCACCCGGAAATATGTGGATTGCTTTGAGGATTTCATCGAAAATGTCAAAGCGTACTTTGACAGGATACAAGGCTGGCAGGCCGGAAAACCGATTTTTCTGGTAGGCCACAGCATGGGCGGGCTGATCGGCGCGGTATACCTGCTGGACCATCAGGCAGGCCTAAAAGGGGCAATCCTTTCAGGGCCGAGCGTCAAAGTACCCGGCAACGTCTCACCGGTTACCGTTTTCATCGGGAAAATGCTGGCAGCCCTGACGCCCAAGCTTGGACTGATTAAGACGGCGCCCGAGGGAGTGAGCCGGGATCCGGCCGTGGTTCAGGCCTATATTGATGACCCCCTGGTGTACAAGGGGAAAACCACGGTCAGGCTGGCTGCCGAAATGCTGAAGGCGATGCAGCGGGTAAGCAGCGAAGCATCAAAAATTTCGCTGCCGATTCTGATTCTTCAGGGCGGCGCGGACTGGCTGGTCGATCCTGCCGGGTCCAGAATGCTGTATGACTTGGTCGGCTCCGCCGACAAAGAGCTTAAAATCTATGACGGCCTTTACCATGAAGTGTACAATGAACCCGAACATCCCCGGGTGCTTCAGGATGTTGCAATGTGGATAGGGGCGCACCTGGACAAAAAATGATGCCGGTTGCGCCCGGGAATCGAAGCGCATTCATCGCTTCTTATCTTTCGGGCGCAGACTGGGAAGAAGGCGGGAAAACATACAGCGCTTTGGTTAACACATAAGCTGCCTGCAGTGCCTCTGTGGGGCAGAGCGGAAAACATTCCTTGCAGTTCCAGCACTCCTTGGCGGCTATTTCCGGAATGAAACTGATCTCTTTTCTTATTCCTCTGTCAACAAATCCGACAGCGTTCTTCTTCTTGACCTCGGCACAGTATCTGACACACAGACCGCAATGAATGCAAAATGAGGCCTCTTTTTCAAAACGGTCTTTGTCTGCGCCATACTCTTTGGCCAAATCCTGCAATTCGAAGGCATCCGGAGCATGAGCCAGCAACAGCTCCAGGATCATTTTGCGAATTCTATCCACCTTCTCGGATCGGGTTCTTACGATCAGATTTTTTTCCACCGGGTAAACGCAGGAAACAACGAGTTTTGTCCAGCCGCGAACTTCCACTTCCACGATGCAAAGTCGGCACCCCCCGAAAGGTTCCAATTTTTCGTGGTGACAGAGTGTGGGGATGGATATCCCCGCACTTTGGGCTGCCTCCAGGACGGTCATCCCTTCCTTTGCCCTGACTTCTTTTCCATCAATCTGTAAAAGGATTTCACTCATTTTTCCTTGCTCTTTCTGATTATAGTTCTTTCTTCTTCAGGGATAGGAGGCGGAACAGGCTCGCCGGAAATCTTCTTCACCGCACCAAAGCGAGGGGGGCAAACTTCAAAGCAGGTTCCGCACTTGGTGCATTTCTCCTGGTCAATGACATGGATCTTGTTCTTGCCGCCGTCAATCGCCTCGGCAGGGCACTTTCTCGACGGCAAATCATACAGGCCTGGCACTTGTCCGGGTCAATATGGTACGCGATCAGCTCCTTGCAGGACAACGCCGGGCACCGCTTCTCCTTGATGTGTGCCTCATACTCATCTCTGAAGTAGCGCAACGTGCTTAGAAACGGGTTGGGGGCACTCTTACCCAAAGCACAAAGGGAGGCTTCAATGGCTGTCTCGGATAGCTCCTCCAAAAGCTCGATGTCGCCCTCTTTTCCCTTTCCTGTCGGTGATATTCGTGAGAATCTTATGCATCTGCCTCAGGCCTTCACGGCAGGGGACACATTTGCCGCACGATTCATCCGTGAGAAAGTCAATGAAGTACCTGGCGACATCCACCATGCAGGTATCTTCATCCATGACGATCATCCCGCCGGACCCCATCATGGAGCCGGCCTTGGTGAGTTCATCAAAACCGACTTTCAAATCCAACAGTTCCTCGGGATACATCCTCCGGACGGTCCCCCGGTCTGCACGGCCTTGAACTTCTTGCCGCCGGGGATTCCACCGCCTATCTTGTAGATAATATCTCTCAGGGTGATGCCCATGGGCACTTCCACAAGGCCGGTATTGGTTATCTTGCCGACCAGGGAGAAAATCTTCGTGCCCTTGCTTCCTTCGGTTCCAATTTGCGTAAACCAGTCAGCGCCTTTATTGATGATCAGCGGCACATTGGCCCATGTCTCAACATTATTCAACACGCTGGGTCTTTCCCAAAGGCCCTTGATGTTGGAGCGGATATATTTCGGTCTGGGCTCTCCGACCCTGCCTTCCAATGCCGTCATCAGAGCCGTTGATTCACCACAGACGAAAGCGCCGGCCCCCTGGTGCACGATAACCTTGAAATCAAAGCCTGAGCCAAGGATGTTTTTCCCAAGAAAACCATACGCCTCAGCCTGCTTGATCGCCAGGTTTATATTCTCCACCGCCAGGGGGTATTCCTGCCGAACGTAAATATAGCCCTCGTGGGAGCCGATGGCATAGCCGCCGATGATCAACCCCTCGAGGATCGAGTGAGGATTTCCTTCAAGAAGCGCTCTGTCCATAAATGCCCCGGGGTCACCCTCGTCGGCATTGACGATCACATATTTTATCGGCTCAGGGGCATTGCGGGATCCTTCCCACTTTCTCCCCGCGGGAAAGCCGGCGCCGCCCCTTCCTCTCAGGTTGGATTTTTTGACTTCCTCCAAAACTTCCTCGGCGGTCATCCGGGAAAGCGCTTTGGCCAATGCGGAATAACCGCCGATCGCCAGATAGTCATCGATGCTCTTGGAATCAATCTTAATATTGTTGCAGATAAAGTTTCGTTCCTGGTTCTTGTAAAAGGGATATCGGATTCATGGATTGCTTTTTCGCCTGTGACCGGGTCGACATAGAGCAGACGATCGACGACCTTTTTCTCCTTTATGGTCTGGGAGACAATCTCGGGAACATCTTCAGGCTTACCTGGAGATAGCATATCTCCTCAGGATAAATAACCACAATGGTCCTCTCTCACAAAAACCGGGGCACCCGGTTCCTTTGGTATCCACCTCAGCCGTTAAGCCCTGTTTTTCAATCTCTGCTTTAAAAGCGGCGATGACTTCATCTGCACCGGAGGCAAGACAACCGGCGCCGGCACATATTGAAATGCAAGGCTTGTTTGGGTCTCTTTTGGATAATATCTCTTGTCTGAAGTTCTCTAATTCTTCAGGTGAATTTAACCGCGCCATAATTTTCCCCTACTCATAGATTTTTAACACGTCTGCTGTCTTGGCCGGCGACATCTTACCGTGGGTCTTCCCATCGATTTCCATCACCGGTCCCAAAGCACAGCAGCCGAGGCAGTTAACAGTCTCCAGGCTGAACTTCAAATCCAGGTCCGTTTCGCCGGGTTTAATTCCCGTCGCGTCTTGCACCGTGTCGAGGACACGCGTCGCACCGCGGACATGACAGGCTGTACCCACACAAATGTGAATTTCGATGACGTCCTTTGGGAACCAAACTAAAGGCTTTATAAAAGGTAGCGATATGCTGTATCCGGGTTGAAGGAACCTGCAATTTTTCGCTGACCCGCTCCAATGCTTCCTTGGGAAGCCAATGATTTTCGCTCTGAATCTCCAGCAATACTTGAATGAGTGAACTGGCTTCGCCCTGATGTTTGTCAATAATCTGATCGATTCTATCGATATCCATAGACCGCTGTCCTATCCTCTTCTTTCCCCTGATCCACTACCTAAGTCGGGATACATCGCGTGCCCTTTCATCGCCTTAGGCGAGAGCATAGCACTTTCTGCTTTCATCGTACCTGACGAATCCGTGCCTTGATGAACTATTCATGTGTCTTGATACTTCAGACGGGTTCAGGCCCAACATCTCGGCGATGTCGCCGGTTGAAAGGGGTCTTTCCCGCAGGAGCAACATAATCTGGCTGATTGCCAATTTATCACCGATTAATTCATCAAATAACCTGTTCGCCTCGTCACTGGTGAAAAATCGATGATACGCTTCTTCCGATTTAACAGGCACTCTCAGCCGCTCCCTTTCCACCAGCTTGATGTAGGGGATTAATTTTTTAACGGCTTCAAGTTTGAACTTCAATGCCTTTTCGTCCATGCCTTCGCCTTTGCCAAGGGTCCCAGCTCCTTCACCTTCTTGGTAAAATCATTGGTAACTTCGGCCAAAAGGATTCCATCAGCGCCGGACATAAATTCGATCCTCAACCTTTCCGGGTTCAGCCCGATGTGTTCCATTATTTTTTGAAACAGGTGCACATTGCCCAATGCATCGTAATTTCCATGAGTGATATAATTACATTCATTTAACCGGCAGCCGCCGATAAACACGCCGTCCTGTCCATTTGAGAAGGCCCTGAGTATAAATTCCAGGTCGACTCTGCCGGAACACATGACGCGAATAAGCCTGATTTCATTTGTATATTGCAGTCTGGAAACTCCAGCCAGGTCAGCAGCGCCGTATGCTCACCAATGGCATACAAAACCCAATATTCTTGGTTTAAATTCAAAACCTGTACTCATTCGTTCTCACCTCTTTTGTTAGTCATCCCGGTTTATTCATTCGCAGGCAACCTCCGTATGCATGCCTCCATGTACCGCCGCATCCATTTGTTGCAAGGATGCTCTTCCTCTGCGAGCCGCCGCATCAATCTGGCTCAAGAGCTCTTCATCGGTAAAGTGCTTCAGTACAATGGCATTGGTTGGGCATTTTGCGTTACAGAGACCGTCTCCTTTACAGAGAACAGGATTCACCCAGGCCTTTCTGCCTTGCGGTGTATCACGAAACTCTATGGCACCATACGTACAGGCCGTAATACATGCCCCGCACGATACACAATCGTTGTCTTTTACCTCGCAAACAGAACCGGAGGCGATGACCGTATCTTGTGAGAGAAGCGTCAAGACCCGGCCGGCAGCGCCATAGGCCTGGTTGATCGTTTCCGTGTATATGCTTGGGATAGTGAGCCGTTCCACAAAGATAAACGCCGTCTGCGGCAAACTCGACAGGTCTTAATTTGACATGGGCTTCTTTGAAAAAATCATCCGGGCTCAACGTTACCTTGAATAATCCGGCGATTTCCTGGGTTGATGCGGAGGGAATAACAGCGGCAGCCAGAGAAAGGACATCGGCATCCATTGCAAGCTTCTGCGCCTAAAATAGGATCGGGCACGGTAACCCTTAAAACAGGCCTGCCTTCCTCTGCGGCAGCTTCCACCTGGGGCTTGTCCTCCGGCTCATAGCGGATGAACTTAACATCTTTATCCGACGCTTCCCGGTAATAATCCTCTCTGAACCCATACGTTCTCATATCCCGAAAGAGAATGTAGATATCCATCTCGGGGTTTATCTCTTTCAGTTTCAAGGCGTTCTTTACGGCATGACTGCAACATACCCGGCTGCAGTAATTTCTGTCTTCATTTCTGCAGCCGACGCATTGGATCATCACCAGGCTCTCGGCATTGATGACCTTTTCATCTCCTTTGGCGATCTGTTCCTCCAACTCCAGGTGGGTCATGACCCTGTCATCTTCTCCATAAAGGTATTCGGTGGGTTTATATACATCGGCACCGATGGCAATGACGGATGCGCCATGTTTTATCTCTTTGACCCTTCCTTCGGTTTCCACCGTGGTGATAAAATTCCCCACATAACCGGAAACATCCGTGATGGTGGCTTCATGGGATACATGTATCAAGGGGTTTTTGATAAACCGTGCGGATCAGATCCTTCAAATAGGCCTGAACATCCAGCCCTTCCAGGGTGGTGTGAATTCTTCGCGCCATTCCCCCAAGATCTTTATCCTTTTCCACCAGGTGAACCTCATGTCCCTGGTTGGCGATGGAGAGCGCACAGGTCATGCCGGCAATACCGCCGCCGACCACCAGGGCCGTCTTGTTTACCGGCAGATCAAATTCCTGCAACGGCTCCAGATGGCGGGCGCGTGCCACCGACATCCGGATGATATCCTTTGCCTTTTGGGTGGCCTCTTCCTTTTGCTTGGAATGGACCCAGGAGCAATGCTCCCTGATATTGGCCATTTCGCAGTAATATTGATTCAGTCCCGCCTCCCGGAGGGTGTCCCGGAACAACGGTTCAAGGGTCCTGGGGGAACAGGCCGCGATAACCACGCGATTGAGCCCTTTTTCCTTTGCCAGGTCCGTTATTTCCTTGGCGGAATTCGTGGCACATGAAAACAGCTGTTCCTGGGCGTAGACAACATTGGGTAGGGTCAAGGCATATTCAACCGTGGAAGGAACATTTACCACACTTGCCGATATTGGCCCCGCAATGACACACAAAGACGCCGATCCTGGGCTCCTCTTTGGAGACATCCCTTTCCGGCGGATATATCCTTTCCTTGGCCAGCTTTCCTCGCCTGTAGTCAAGGAGTTCACCGCATTGGGCGCCGGCCCCGCTGGCGGTAAAAACCGACTCGGGGATATCCGTAGGGCCCTGGAAGGCGCCGCTTACAAAGATCCCGGGCCTGGTGGTCTCCATGGGATTGGAAGGAGTTGCCTTGCAGAATCCGTGTGAATTGAGCTCGATGCCGAACTTATCCGCCAGACCCTTATGATCGGCAGGAGGATTCAATCCAACGGACAATACCACCATATCGAATTCTTCTTCTTTTACGCCATCGTCGGCAGTCGCATATCTTACAACGACATTCTTGCTTTCCGGGATCTCTCTTACGATTGATGCGTAGCTTCTGATAAATCGAACCCCGGGAAGTTGTTCCGCTCTTTGGATAGTATCGCTCAAAATCCTTGCCAAAGGAACGAATATCGTTATGGAATATCGTACACTCTGCCTCTGCGTCATGATCTTTTGTCAAAATCACCTGTTTCTGGGTATAGGTGCAGCATACGCCTGAACAATAGCTGTTCTCGCCCGGGGTAACCCGTCTGGAACCGACGCATTGAATCCAGGCTATTTTTTGGGGATGCTTCTTGTCGGAAGCACGCAGTACCTCACCTTCGTATGGCCCGGTGGAGGATAACAGCCGTTCATAGTCCATACTGGTGACCACGTTCTGCATCTTTCCGTAGCCATATTCATCCTTCACCTTGGGATCAAATGGCTCGATGCCGGAAGACAGAATGATCGCCCCGACATTTACTTCCATCTTCTCCGCCGTTTGTTTGAAATCGATGGCGTCGGTCTGACAGACGCCTCTGCAGATATCACATTTCTTCTCTTTAAGGTAAAGACAGCTTTCATCAATATAGGAGACAAGGGGAATGGCTTGAGAGAAGTATACATGGACGGCTTTATTCTTCGATATTTCCTGATTGAATTGATCCGGGTATTGGACCGGGCAGTATTCCACACAGGTCGTACAACCCGTGCATTTGTCCTCTATAATGTATCTGGGCTTCTTGGTCAGGGTTACCTTGAAGTCTCCTGCTTCCCCTTCCACACTGTCAACTTCAGTAAATGTCAGGACCTCTATGTTTGGATGCCGGCCGACCTCGACCAGTTTGGGTGAGAGAATTCACATGGAGCAGTCATTGGTGGGAAAGGTCTTGTCAAGCTGGGCCATATGGCCGCCGATGCTCGGTGCTTTCTCAACCAGGTAAACCTTAAAACCGGCAGTGGCAAGATCAAGAGAGGCTTGAATACCGCTGACCCCTCCACCAACAACCATTACGTCTCCAAAATTACTGTCTCCAAGACTTCCGGAAAATTGTTGAATTATTTCTTTTGGCAATACTTCGTTTTCCACTTTCTATCACCTCATCCGTATTAGTTTGGGTCCGTTAGTGTCCGGATCGGCCGATTTAGACTATTGTCGCTAAATCACTTCCTGGATAATTTCCGTGATGTCCTTAATCTCCATGACGTCATCATACTCCAGGGTTAACCTGCTTTCCTCAAAATTGGTGATGCAATACGGGCAGGAAGTAACCAGCACCTCGGCCCCGACCTCATTGGCCTGTTCCAATCTGAGGTCGGAGAATCTTTCATCCTTTGGCGTTTCCATCCAGATCCTGCCGCCTCCCCCGCCGCAACAGAGACTGTCTTTGCGTGAATCAGCCATCTCAATCAGTTCCAAACCAGGAATCTTCTTTAAAACCTCCCGGGGTTCGTCATATATGTCGTTATGTCGACCCAGGTAACAGGGGTCATGATAGGTCACTTTCTTCCCATACTCCTTGGTGAGTTCAAGCCTTCCCTCATTGATAAGCTCCAATAAATATTGGGAGATATGAACCACCTCAAAGTTCACCATGAATTCGGGATACTCGTTTTTGAAGGTGTGGTAGCAATGAGGGGAAGAAACAAGGATTTTCTTCACCCCATTATCGATAAATGTTTTGATGTTTTCCCTGGCCAGGCGTTTGAATACTTCCTCACTGCCCGTCTTGCGGATGCTTTCTCCACAGCAGTTTTCCTTGGCACCCAGTATCCCGAAATTCACCCCTGCCTTGTTGAGGATATTGGCTGTGGCAGTGGCGACCTTTTTCATTCTTGGGTCATAGCTGAGGTAGCAGCCGAGGAAATATAAAACTTCCATCCCCTCGGTGAACGTTTTTACAGACAGATCCTTTGCCCAATCCGCCCGGTTTTTTCGTTCAACTGCAAGGGGTTGCCTTCGGAAATAAGGCTTGCGCTTGCGGTGCGGGCAGGACGGACAGAAGCGCGGAAAAACCTCATATTCCGTGGCAATCCTGCGCAAGGATACCCCGACTTCTATCTGTTTTACGTCCCTGGGGCAACGCTGAGGGCATCTTCCGCAGGTCGTACAACGCCAGATATCTTCACTTTCTATCTCCGTCAAACCGAACGTGGCCTCCCGGATGATCTTGCGCATGCTGAATTGTCTGACCCTGTTCCACGGACAAACCGTATCGCACAATCCGCATTGAAAGCATAATTTGAAGGCGTCTCCACCGCCTCTTTTATCTCATCGTACGACCTCTTTGAAGGGGGCGACAGTTTCCACTGTCTTTTTCAATCCTCTTCTTTCGGCCTTAATGATTTAGTCCTTCTTTGACATTCGGGCAACGGTATCCATTATCTTCTGCAATCCATATTTGTTTGCCAGTGATTCCAATCCGATCTCCAGCTCCTCCTGCTCCACCTCTTCTTCGACTTCCTCTTCCCTTTCTTCGTAAGTCAGGGCATCCACCGATGCACCACTTGACACACAAGGGCTCATCTTCGCCTTCACACATATCGCATTTCAGAGGGAGACCGGAATCGGGTTCTTTGAACTCGTCCCTGGACGGGCAGGAAGCCCTGCAGAAGGCACACTCGTCGTATTCCTTTCCGTCAATCGTATATTTGTCTCTGCCGGCACATTCGGCTGGCGTATACTCACCCGCGTATACCGGAACATATATGTCTGTAAGTGGATCACGAATCACCCGAATACGAGACCTCGCCGGATTATTGCTGCTGTATTTCGGCGCAGCGTGAAAGGCGGAGCAGATCACCTCACAGGCCCGGCAACCATTGCATTTATCAACATCAATTTTTATTGTTTTAATTATTTTCTTTTTTTTCTCACCCATCACGGTTATCACCCCCTTCGCTTTATTCTTTCTCTTTTTCCGCCGAAGTCTCTTTGGAAGGAGCATCTTCACTGTCCGTCAAGATCCCCCTCTTTACAAAATCTTCGCTCACGTAATCCAAACCCAATTCATGTAAAGATTCTTTGGTAGGAATACCCTCATTATTCCACCCCTTGAATTTGTAATACGTATCCAAGAGCTCCTTTTCGAGTTCGGGAAATCTTTTCTTCCAATGGTTCTCCGGCGGCTTCTCATCTTTTCTCCGCATGCCTCTTCTGATATTAATGGCTCTAACCAAAGTCCGGTATCTCTTGGCTGCCTGCGTCAGTTTGTCTTCATCCATATCGATCCCGGCCCCTGATGAGATAAATTTCGGGTAATTGTGTATATGATACGGAGGTTTCAGGGGAAATGATGACAAACCGGCACACATGCCGAGGGCGTCATCGATGTAGTGCATCCTCTCCTGCCAGTCGACAATGTCACAACACATTTCAACCGTCGGGTAATAGGGCATTGAGTTTTCTCCGCGCAGTTCCCAGTCCAGAAAATATTGCTTGAACTTTTCATCAGGAACCTGGAACCAATCCTTTACAAATTCTTCTCTCTCCTCTCTCGTGGGAAAAGGCGCCTGGGGGAACTGCCCTTCAATCTGGGTAATGTTTATCTTCTCGCCGGTACAATACATGAGGAAATAAATGGGATTCAGCATGGACAGCTTGAGAGGCAGCTGCTCATGTTTCTTGATATTATTATGCGCATATGCTTCCGCGCCCTTGCCGATCTCTTTGGCCGCCCAATAGGTGCCATTGGCCAAAACATCGCCGATTCCTTCCCGCCGGACAATTTTGTCAAGCAGACCAGTAAAATCTCCCCTCGTTGTCGGCCGGCATTCCCGGAAAGTCATCGTCGGTTAAAATGCCGTTTTCATAGAAGCTCAAGGGCAAAGGCCATGACCTGCGGGGCTGAGAATCCGTCCACGCCATATTCCGTGGCGCGCTGAGCGATTTTCAAACCAAATTCCAGGTCTGACATGGCCGCCATGGTATAGGTCAGTTTCGAGAAGCATTTCATCATGTAGGTTGGAAGTCCCGGAGGCTGAATGGTTGCCCCGCATGTCATCGGACAGTTATAGCAACTGATCAGCCGCGTCCGCATACTGTCCATGGTCTCCATCCACTCCTTTGCGATTTCCTCGTTCCAGAAATCTTTTCTGCGGATGCGGGAATTTCCCCACATGAAATTCTCGGTGTGCCACTTCTCATCATGGACTTTCATCTCCTGCGGTGACCCAAGCCCGGCTAAAATGGGCATGACCCCCGGAATCGGATTTTCATTCCGGAATTTGATATATTCCAGCACTTCGTTGCAGAGCTCCATGAATTCAGCCGGTCGGGCAAGATTGATGTCCTTTGTTCCGCGAACAACGATCGCCTTTACCCCTTTGTCTCCCATAACAGCGCCCATTCCGCCTCGGCTGGCACTGGACCTGCCCTGCTCGATGGAAGCAAAATAGACCCTGTTTTCACCGGCCAGGCCGATGGCCGCCACCTGGGCTTTCGGCTCCTTCAACTCCTGTCGAATAAGTTCTGCGGTTTCAACAGCGCCTTTGCCCTTCAAATGAGAGGCATCACGTATTTCCACTTTGTCATTGTTTATCCACAAATAAACCAGATCGGGGGACTTGCCGCGAAGGATCACTTTGTCATAACCGGCATACTTCAATTCCGGAGCCCAAAATCCCCCCATCATTGAAAATGCCATCAACTTGGTCTGAGGAGAAATGGTGGAAACAATGGTACGGTTGCAACCGGTAGCAGGTGTGCCGCATAAAAGACCGGCGCCGAATATGAGCAGATTATCGGGAGAAAAGGGTTCGACTTCAGGGGGAACCCTGTCCCATAATATCTTGGCGTTCGTACCCAGGCCCCCCAGATAAAGCTCGGTGTCCTTGGGGTCGGTTTCGACCCTCTCGATGTTTCCTCGGGTTAGATCAATTTCCAAATTAAACCCTGTCTCTGCGTACCTCATTTTTTTCCCCTTCTAAATTACCTGAATCCGTGGCATGCTTTTTGATTAATCGTGGGTTGCAGGCACTTAACTTGAAACGCCCTTCACCAGTCCGGTGAAGGTTGAAATTACTGAAATTGCAGAATAATTTTGAAATAAAACAATGCCGTAAGCTCTGGAAATCGCAATCCTTAAATACTGAATCCCGACATAGCATAGTTACGATATAGCCACATCGTAACTACGTGTCAAGAAAAAAAGAGCATTTTTAAAACAAGCCATTGGATTTTTTTCAAAATAAAACGGGTCTCATTTCAGCTATCAGACAAAGATCCGGAGCGTCCATAATTCTCCCGCCCAGCCAGAAATGATCCGGCATTCCGCCTGCACAGAGACGATTGTCAGCTTGCTGATTCAATGGGCAACATTTTTGGATAAACCTTTATGGCTATCAGGCCGGATATATACATGGACAATCCGAACATCCCGGATACCCAGAACATCGAGGAATGAAAATCTCCCATGGCATCTTGTATCAACAGGGAAATCGTCATGGCAAGGGATGCATTTCTCAACCCGGTTTCAAGGGAAATGGCCCTTGTCTGAAAATTGACGACCTTGAACAATGCAGGCACAATTGCGCCAACAACCATGCCTGAGACAGTCAGCAAAAAAACCATGGTATAAAACAGGACGCCATGACGTTGTGTATCTGCAAACCCCTCAAGATTACTTAATATCCCCGCAACAATTAAAAACAACAAAGCGACAATTCCAAGCAGGCTGAACAGGGGGATGAGTTTTTTTGCCAGGGTTTCCTTGAATTTTCTAAACAGCATGCCGATGCCAAGCGGAATGATTACCAGGACAACAATGGTTAAGGCAATGGTGTTTGTCGGAACTTTTACATCAGGGATGTTCGAGCAGTATGCATTTAAAAGCAACGGGACAAAAAATATGGAAAGAACCGTTGACAAGGATGTCAAACAAACCGAAAGCGCCACATCCCCCTTTGCATAGTGGGTCATTAAATTTGAAGTAACCCCGCCTGGCGTGGCGGTTATTAAAACCATACCCACATAAATATAAGGGTGGTTTTCATGAAAACCCATCAAATAACCCAGGACCACTGCAATCAGGGGCATGACCCCAAACTGAAGAATTTGCCCGATAATAATCCCCTTTGGCTTTGAAATCAGTATGGCAAAATCGCCGCCGGTCAATGTAAGCCCCATGCCGACCATAACGAAAAAAAGCATCAGAATAATCGTCAGCTTAAAAATCTTGTCAAATCCCGATTGTGCCGGAGAAGTGACAAACTGTGCAAACTGGTAATCCGTGTCCTCGATTTTTGAATCAAGCACTTTTATGCTGAAATCAAGTTTGTTTTCTATGAGGTTTTTCAGATTTTGGTACAGCGGATCATTTCCATCAGGTATGGTGAGGATGAAAATTTTGCCTTCGGTGCTTCTGACTAAATAAAGAACAGTCTGTTCGGCATTGCCTTGTTTTGCAGAAGTTAAAAATCTTAAATGCCCCTTAAGTTTAAACGCCTCGGCATTTTTCCAGTCAAGCGTTCTGGGACGGGTGTTCAATTTTTCGATAAGGCTGTTGTTCCCACTGTTGGTAAGCGCGGACAGGTGTTTATAAAAAGCCTCTCCAGAAGTTTCAACAGCAGCGGACATAGGACAGAAAACAAGAAAACATATAAAAACCGTCAAGATACTGCTTGGCAGCTTCCATTTTAAATGATTAAACATGCGAATAGTCAAATTGCACCTCCCATAAGTTGTTGAAATTCTGTACGCATCCGTATCAATCTGGGACTCCATAAAACAAGGTTTTCACATCAGTTGTATTTAGCCAACCGGCCTATCTCAAGCAAAATAACAAAGATCTTCTCCCACTTGGTCGGGAAGATTGATCCGTATATCGTTTTTTACAAATAAAAGATTAAAACGGAGGTTCCGGGATAGCAAATTGTGCTTTTGCAGTGCGTTCAAGCTGTTCTTGTTTTTTCTTCTTCAAATACATCGTCTGCTTCAAGCCGCGATCCAGCAAAGTATGACAAGCTACGGTAGTGGAAGTCCCGCGATAGATGCGCTTGCCAAAACGTCGGATGATATTCCAATCGATTTCTATGCCCAATCCCAGCCCTTCTGGAATTTTTATTCGCCCATCCTTATCCGGAGAAAACCCCCCTTTGATAAGTTGCAAGCTCAAGGCTTTTGACACGTAACTTCAAGCCTTTATATCCGCCTTCGAATGCCTGCTTACTGATTTGGCGGCCCTTTCCCTGATCATGGCCATGTGTTGAACCTGATGACATATATGGATAAACAAACCCGCCCGTTCCTCCCAGAATTTTCCACAGAGGCTCGCCCTTGATCTTTCCGATGATGTCCCAGAAAGCCGCATATCCTTCATACCCCTGATCCGTGACCAGTTTAAGCAAATAAAAGCGCATCTCGGATTGTCGAAATCCCGGAATCCAACTCGGCGCAAAATAAGCGGGTTCTTCGAAAAATCCCGGTTTTTTTCTTTCAAGGGTATCTTGACGTAATACAATTCTATGCAATCTATTTTCATTGCTTTTTACCCTTGCAGTTAAAGTATGTCCGGGTTGCGGATTTCAGACAGCAAGGGGATACCCTTTGTCCCGGAGATGTCTGACGATCCGGAACAGCTGTTCCATGGTCCTGGGATCGGCGTCAGGGCCGGGATGCCTCACCTTGGCTGTGGCAAAGATACCCAGGTGTTTTAAAACCTGCTTACGGAGCGAAACCCCGATTCCTGGCTGGAATTCCCACCGGTTCAAGGGAAGGAAATCATAAAAAAGATCAGCAGCCTGTTTCCACTGGCCGCTTTGGGCCAGTTCATACAGCTGAACCAGGAGTTCGGCATAGACAAATCCCGTCATGATCCCCACAGCCCCCAGTTCCAGCTCCTCCAGGGCATACATCCCGCCCAGCGCGCCGAAAACCTTCAACCCGGTACCTGCGGTTTTGGCAAGGGACTGCATCTTCATTCCGGTGGGCGGGTCTTCGAGTTTGATGTAACGGATGTTTTCCGAGACCTCGACAATGCGGGCAATCAGCTCCACCGACAGGGTAATACCGGTCACGGCAGGGTAGTCATGGATGACGCAGGGGATCCGGGCGGCATCGGACACCTGCTGGTAATATTCCAGAAGCGGCTTATCCTTCTGGACGCCGTGGGGACCGAGCAGAATGGCATCCGCCCCCAGATCCCGGGCGCTCATGACCATTGTCTTGGCAGGGTCCGTGGCCTGCGCCCTCACCCCGACAACCAGACCCATGCCCCGGGGCAGACACGCCCGGTACGTTTTGATAACCTGCGTTCGCTCTGGTTCCGTCAGCTTGTGCCCTTCACCCAGAGCGCCCATGATCGCCAGCCCATGGACTTTTTTAAGCGCCATAAAGTCAACCAGGCGTTTAATGCTGTCAAAGTCGATCTCACCGTTATCGAAAAACGGGGTCGGCACGATGGGATAAATTCCGTTGAGTGTCATGATGATTTTCCTTTTTTAAATCATTGAAATTTAAAGGTGGCGCTGAAATTGAGTCCCATTTTTTTCATCCCTCTTTTGAGCCGTCTCATCAATTCGGAGAAGAAGTCGATAAAGTTTATGCCCCGATCAAAGGCGTATTTGACCTGCGCGCTTACCGCTGCCTGGTCCAGCCCGCCCATGATCTCCCAGAATCCGACGCTGCCATAGGTCATGGTGCCGAGACACAGCTCCGAAACGTAGAGGCCGGTTTGTCCCAACAATCGAAATTTCATGCCGTAACCCTCCAATACAATCTGGTTTCAAATATCCTTTAAGTATGATTGCCCAAGGTTTCTCATCTGTTTCTCTATTCTCAGCGACCTCTGCTTCACATAGGCAGATGGGGCTGCCACCTGGAACCTTATTGGGTTAGGCAGGACTGCTGCCAAAAGTGCCGATTCTTTCTTTGTCAGTCCCGATGGAGGCTTTCCGAAGAATTTCTTCGCCGCTGCTTCCACGCCATATATACCATCCCCAAATTCGGCAACGTTCAAATAAACCTCGAGAATCCGCCTCTTTGGCCACAAAAGTTCCATCAGAACCGTAAAGTATGCCTCCAGCCCCTTTCGGATAAAGCTTTTTCCTTTCCACAGGAAGAGATTTTTGGCAACCTGCTGGCTGATCGTACTGGCCCCCCTGAACCTGACGCCTTCCTCTATTTCTTCCAGGGCTTGAGCTATGGATTCGAAGTCAAAACCGAAGTGTTCCGGGAACTTCTGGTCCTCGGCCGCAACTGCTGCCAGGGCCATCTGGGGAGAAATCTCTTCCCAATCGGCCCAGTGGTACTCAAGTGCTGTCTGACCCCGTGAAACAAAGAGACCTTTGCAGTACCTCTCAACCATAAACGCACTGTACACGGGTGGCACAAATCTCAAGAGAAGCACCGCAGCCAGGCAGATCAAGAACAAGCCAAACGTCAGCCGCACTGCCTGCTTGACAACTCTGTTAATAATGCCATTAGCTTTGCCGCCTACCATTTCCCACCCGTCAAATGACTTATCGTATGCCCACTTCTATACTGTTTCTTCGCCGCTCGGCATCGGTATCGGAACCCTTCCAGACATTGTATTCCTGCCCTGTGCATCCCGCCACCAGTCGCATGGGCTTCGGAATCACATCTCGATCGCCACATGCTCTTTCAATTTATTATTAGCAATTTTGTGTAAAATAGTTACCCCCGGAAACAATACATCTTCCTCAAAACCGACCTCAAGGCACACATTTCTAACTTGTGAAATCAATTCAGCAGAATTGATTGCCGTTTCAGCATCTGCGACAAAACTGATTTCATGTTCAATACCGTACATTATGGATGCGCCATTGATGACGTTTTGTGCCTGATGCCTCAAATATTCACAAAAGCGTCGCTTAAATCGAAACGAGGAGGCGCTATGGAGCAATTTGAAACACGGTTCAAACAGGTCGATGTATTGCCGATGGTCAAGCATTTCATGGATGAGCTTGACCTGTTCAATCTCTTTACAAAGTATGTCCCGGCGGCAACCGGTAGTCTTGCCGATCATGCTGAAAGCCTGTGCATATTAACAGCAATATCATATGCGACAACAAGCCGCTGTACAAGGTTCAAGAATGGTTGTCAATATTCCGATGGTCTTGCAGGAGAACCGGTTGAGGCGAGTGTTTTCAATGATGATCGACTCGCCAGAGCCCTTTCGGCGCTTTTTCGCTCAGACCGTCATTCGCTAATGACCGAGGTGTCCGGTAATGCGATTGTGAGTCGCTCCTTGGTTTTATTCAAGCCGCATACGACCCCGAACATCTCATCCATGACGGCCTCGAAATGCTTTCTGTCATGGATGTTCCCCGGATAGACGCTGTAATACAGCGGTAGCCGTAAATCCCTGGCAACCAGAAGCCCCAGGCCGATTTGTCTCAAGTGGTGTTTATCCGCCTTGTTTTTACCCCGCATGGCAAGATCCGATTCGGTATGGTCGGCCATGTATGTGTAATAGTTGGTAGTGTCGAACAAAAGGCAATCGACTGACGGAGATTCGACCCGCCATACACGATCGAAGAATGCTCCCGCGACCCGGCGCAAATCCTCCTCGTCCCGTTTCCCTGGGTCAAGCCGGCGACCCTTTCAGGAGACTCGATGTAAATCTGGGAGATGCCCTTGGGCTTGCCAACGACCCTGGCGATTTCCCGGACATAGAGGTAGTGTCTTACATGTCAAGCAAAATATGATGCGGATGCTTGTTTCTTGAGGGGTTGTGGGCTGGATAAATGAGGATGCCGGTGGGTCTTACAGAAAAACTACATATATGTCATTGTTATTTAAGTGGATCGAAGCGGCGGGATGGGTTATCTCGGAAGCTCCTGTATGAACGCCGCAAATCAGGCAACTGCCGGCCTGTACGCGGACCGCAATGGCCTGATCACGCAGCGCGCCTATCCGCAGCTGATTGCTCCGGTGAATGGCCTGGTGACAGTGCGGAGCGCTGATCCGGGCACCACAGTGATTGCCTGGCTGTCGGTTCACGTTGTGCTGCGTTCACAAGACGGGCGTGCACTGAGCCGAGCGCGTGATTCGCATGGAGCCGCTGGCGGATGCCGTGACAGAGGAAGCCATCGACACCTGTCCGGTATCCTGCATCCATTGGCAGGAGGAATAATCAAATCGTTCCTTAAACGAAATCAGCGTCGTCGTTTTTGCCCTCGGCGTTCTTTGACCGTTTCTTTCTGGGGTGATGTCCCCCCAGCATTAAGTCAATGATATTGGGACATAACCTGCTATCCGACCATCTCGAGAATAACGTCTTTCACGGAGAGAATATCTTTCACGAGCCCCGAAATCTGCCCCGCAGGAAGAATCCCCACATCCACATTCCCTTTGATCCATGAATCTTCCATGGATGGACCGCCAAAGAACTTAAGCGCGTCGGTCTCTCCGCCTTCGATTCTCTTGGTAAGAGCTGTCCGCAGGGCACGCACTTGGAACCGTCCCAGATTAATGAGCATGGTCCCCAGGTCGCTTGCATCTACTACGATGCGCTTGTAGTTATCATGCGCGATGCATTCCCTGGTGGCGATGAAACGTGTTCCCACCTGGACGCCTTCAGCTCCGAGGGCCATGGCAGCTTTGTACCCCCGAGAATCCCCTACCCCTCCTGCTGCAATTACCGGAACCTTGACCGCATCCACAACCGCAGGGACCAGAACCATTGTTGACGGGCCTCCAAAGCCCTGCACGCCTCCTGATTCACTGCCTTCCGCCACGATGGCGTCTGCTCCCAGCAATACTGCCTTGCAGGCCGAATCGACGGTCGGTGCGACAATCAGGACTTTGACCCCGCGCTCACGGAGAAAGGGAATCAACTGCTTTGGAGACCCTCCGGAAACAGTCACCGCCCCGATGCCTTCCTCAGCCATAACAGCTGCAAATTCCAAGGCCTTGGGGTTCATGGCAAAGAGGTTTGCTCCAAAGGGTTTATTCGTAAGATCCTTGGTGGCCCTTACCTGATCACGTACAAATTGGGCATCGGTGGCAAAAGCAGTCGCAAGAAGGCCATAGCCGCCCGCCTCCGAAACTGCGGCCACCAGTTTCGGATTAGAGATTACTCCCATGGCGCCCTGAAGTACCGGATACTCAATCTTCAAAAGTTCTGATACACGCGTCATTCTTTTTACCTCCTTTTCAGCTCCACGAGGTTGTTGATTTAAACTTCCGGTTGCTCCGGAAGTCTTTCTTTACTCTGACCAAACCGATTCACCCACGTCACTTTGAATTAAAAAGCGGATGAACCTGAAGCATCCCAGGCGCTGGATGACTGAAATACGATTTCTCCAGACCGGACTTTCAAACCATCAACGCCACGGTTTAGGAAAGCGCTTTTAAAATATTATTTATCGTGTGAGCAGCATTATTACACTTAATAATTGAATCTGGTTGTTTCTCAAATTTTGGAGGCAACATTTCGGGAATGATTTTATCGACAATTCCATTATCTTTTACAACATTACCGTCTACACAAGTTTTACCGTATTTGCAGCTATAACATTGAGAAAATGCACCTACTAAAAACTTTGATGCAACAAGCATCTTGTTCATGTACATAAAATGATCTAATATTTTTAATACTTGGCTGTTTTCTTCATCAGCGGAATAACCGGTAGAAAAAATAACTGCGGGTTTATCTCTTAACAAAAATGCGCCTTGATGACGGAAACAAAAACACCGTTCTAAAAGACAATGAGATAAGCCATTCGGCACATCATAATAATTTGGTATTCCAAATACTATTGCATCAGCTGCTACCATTGCTTCTGCTATTTCCGGAAAATCATCTTTAACGACGCATTTGTTATCTTTGGTACAGCCAAGACAGCTTATACAACCACCGATATGCTTTCCTGCAAGAGATATATATTTTGTTTCCCCTTCACATTCTTCAAGTATTTTTTTTACAGCATGTGCTGATATTCCATTTGATCTGGGACTACCAGAAATTCCTAAAATCATTTTATCACCTCATTTTTTTCAAGACTTCCACAATTTCCGACGGCTCCGGACGGTGGGTGTAGTCGGGGTTGGCCTCGGCACTGACCACATTCCCCTTTTGGTCTAAAACAAACCGGCCCGGCATGGGCAGGGACCACAGATCGTTGCCATTAAATCTGACCAGGTCTATTCCGAATTGACTGTACAGTTCGGCCAGGTCGTCCGGCAGCTTAAAGGTCAGACCGAATTGTGAGGCCAGCTGGTTGTCTTCATCCCTTAAAAGCGGGAAGGTCAAATTGTGTTTTTTAACCATCAATTTGGAGTATTTTTCAAGCTGGGGCGAGATGACCACCAGTGAAGCGCCCTGGGCCTTGATGTCTGCCGCTGTTTCTTGCAGAGCTTCCAGCTCCATATTGCAGTAAGGTCACCATTGCCCCCGGTAAAAACTGATAACCACCGGCCCCTGGGCCAGCAAGCCCTTTAGCTCCACCAGGTTCCCGTTTTCATCGGGCAGGGAAAATTCCGGCGCAGACTCCCCGACCTTTAAGACCTTGTCAAGAATCCCGGAATTTTTAAGGTCTTCCGTGGCCCTTTGCATGACTTGCCACCGCTTCCGGAGGGGCTTTTTCCAAAAAACTTTTTTTGTATTCATCCAATTTATCCTGCAATCCCATTATCCGGCCTCCTTTTTTGCGTTTTTAACTCGAATTATGCGGTAAGTGCCGCGATTTCAGCATTCTCGTCCCTCAATTTCAGAGATCCAGACTCCTATTAGATTCAAATGCAGTGGGTTCATCGCTCGTGCTGCTTTACGAGATGGTTTTCGTTCAGGAGTCAGGATCTCTGAATGGATGTATAGGGGGCTTAAAATCAGCCCAAAACTTCTTTTGCACACGCTTTGGCGTTTGCCACGTCTTCTTCGTTGGGGTGCCCGGTCATCTGTTTGACCATATCCGCCCACTGCTCGTCAGATAAATTAAGCTTCTTCTGTACTGCTTCGTGCAATGGATTCGGTCAGAGCTCCCTGGCAGTCAAAACAGCCCTTGTATTCAATGCCTTTTTCCTTGCATGCTGCTTTTATTGGTTCTGTAAATCCATCCATGTCCTGGTCCGGATAGGCAGGAGCGAAATGGGTTATGAAACCAGCCATTTTCTGGCCGGAGCTTGCCTGAATAAGGCCCAAACATTCTTTTACTGGTGCAGCCAGACTGCCAGAGTGTAACGGCGATCCAATGAAAATGAAATCGTATCCAGTCACTTCCTCAGGAGTGATATCCTCAAGTTTTTTCAAAGCTGCCTCGTTCGCTTGGGATGCTTCCTCGTAAATGGCTTTGGCTATCTTTTCTGTGTTTCCGCTCTGGCTGAAATAAGTCACTAATACTTTCATGATGTTACCTCCCATTAGTTCGTTAACGATAAGCGCTCAATTTGCGCCCTGCACTGTTTTTGACAGCAAGTGCATACCAATAATGTTTTAAACTTCGGTCTTCCTGCTTCCAACCAAATATCCTGAAATTGCAGATATATCCGGTTTTAATGTCAGGCCGGATTGCTTGAAATCAACCATGCCTCGGAACCTGTTGATCTGGATTGACGCAAAAAAATGATCCTCTCTAATTCTGTGACAACACCCGAGGTGTCTATCATTGTTCCGTAGACATGCGAATGCAAGAGTAATTGTCATAAGCCGGCAGATCCTCAAAAGGTGTACCGGGTGAAATCCCGCTATCCGGGTCCACTTCGGCAGGGTCATAAACGAAGTCGCATGGGATGCATCGCCATTTGTCCATTTTGTTTCCTCCTGCAGCTTAATTTTCTGGACGAAGTTACATCATCATTTGCTTTTGAATCCGGGCACTGATCTCCTGGCCCAATACCTTGGCTTGTTCCCAGGTTTCCGTCTGGTCTTCCACCTTGCAGAATTTTTCAGGGGTAACCTTCGTATCATCTCCGAAAATCCACGGTAAAGCACTCATCGGACATGATTCCCCGAATCCGCAAACCATGCACTCCGGATTGCCGGTGACTTTTAATTGACCCAAAACTTCCATGCCTTCAAGCTTCAAGGCATGTGCAATCTGGTTGCTGGCTTCCTCAAGTCCGGGCGCTCCACGCCCGATGCCCGTAGTTACAACAACCGCCAGTTTGCCTCTGTTGAGACCGTTTTGGTGTCTTAACGAAAACAACCGCTCAAGAAAAGCCTTGGTAAAACCATCGACAGCTCCATAGGGCGAATATCCGCCTACTACAACAGCACCGGCGTGGCGGACTTTCTGGGCCAATTCTTGAAAATCGTCCTTGGGCTTGCAAATGTTGTCCTTTTTGCACCCGAGACATGCGATGCATGGCCGTACATTAATATTGCTGAGTTTGACGAACTCTGAAGTCAGGCCGCTGCTTTCAAGAACGGCCTGAACCAAGCGGTCCGTATTGCTGTTTTTAATGGGACTGCCGGATATTCCAATAATTTTAGGGTTCATAGTCGTTTCTCCTTTCAGTTATTTGATTTTGCTTGCAGCCTAACAGTCATTTGGGAAACTGTCTGTAGCAGCCGCTACATTTTGAATATAAAAAGCAAAATGTTTAAAAATAAGTGAATTGAAACTACAAACAGGGCGTTATCGCCCAAGGCAACTGATGATCGGGTGGTGCAGAGGAGCAGTAGTTCGAAATCTCCGGAATGTTTGAAGGCGACAGCTACGCGGATTGCATTAGAGGCAAAATGAGTTTTCTGTCTTCGTGAATTATTTTGCCGGCGCCTTTTAGCGCTTTCATCGCGCGGGTAATGCTGACCCGGTGAGCGCCTGTCAAAAATCCCAGATCCTCATGGGTTAGAGGGAATCGTATCACGATCCCTTTAGGGGTGTTGGTTCCATGCTCTTTTGCGACATTGGAAAGAACACTGTAAAGGCGATCTTCGATATTCGTAACGGCCAGACTTCCCACGCGACTGGTCAACCAGGTAATTCTTTCGCTTAAATTCTTGATGATCTGCAGGCCTACCTTGGGGTGTTGTAAGACCAATTCTTCAAATTGGCTTCGGCTGAATCCGCAGGTCAAGGTATCTTCAAGACAATACGCACTGACCGGGTATTGGCCTTCTTCCGAAAACATATTTTCACCGACAAAATCACCGGCCTTGCGGATATCAAGCGTCAATTCGGTCCCGTCTTCAAGAAATTTGGAAAGCTTAACATGCCCGCCTTTGATCAGAAACATTTCATCGGCCGGGTCACCCTGTAAAAACAGAGCTTGCCCTTTAACCGACTTTTTCCTTCCTGCTTCACGGCTAAGGGCCCTAATTTCTGCTGGATCAAGATTTTCGAATATCCAAAGATTACCGATACAGATTGGAGACAGTTCCATCTCCTTGCCGGCAAGTTGCTCACATAGACATGCCATTGTTTTCCTCTTTTAGTTGAAGTGATTAGCTGGATCGATAACCTGCAAGGGTAATTCCGGTGATGGCAAGGTCCGGACATCCGGCTAACCCATCACCCTTTTTACGAGCGTTTTGACCGGACCTTCGTAACGTTGCACGATCATTACCGGCGTCTGTGAGTAACGGGCAACTTTTTCGGGAATTTCACCGAACAGAACACTTGAGAAGACCCCTTCCCTGGAGGCCCCCAGGGCAATCAAGTCGTAATCCGCCGCTGCACGGATCAGCGATGTCGCCACTTTTTTGCCTTCCAGGAGGCGTATCTCGGCTTTACCTTCAAGATTAGTGAGATGAATGGTCTTTTGAATCCATTGACGGGCTGTTTCTCGATCGTCTTCACCGGCATTGGGTTCCACCACGTAGCAGCACGTCACCTCGTGTCCATCCGTGTCATGGTATATTCCTACATATTCAGCGGCAAGGGTTGCATGAGGACCGCTGGCCGAGGTGATTAATATGCGCCGGATAGGACGATCTCCCATTAACTTTACGGTGATAAGATCACAAGGGGCATGCCGCACAACTTTATCGGTAACTTCGCCCATAATCCGGTCGCGTGTTGTCGTGTAACCTTTCCAGCCCATCAAAACAAGCGTTGCTTTTTCAGCTTCAGCGGCATGCAGGATGCCGTCCCATACCTGATGCGCAATGCGGATCACCGAGCGGGTTTCGACACCCTGCTCATTGCCGTACTCGATGGCTTTTCTCAAAAGCGGCGTTTTGTGATGGACAAATCGCATACCTTCATGGGGCGGAAGGTTGATCGGAACATCGATGACGCCAAGCACAATGATTTCACCCTCTCGGGCCTTGGCAATCGGGATGGCCAGTTTCATCAGAGGGATCACGTGATCGGGGTTGTGCAGGGGAACCAGGATCCGATACGGATAGGCGTTCGTACTTTTCGACTGTCGGACTTCGAGTACCTGGGGCATATCGGAATCCGTGACTTTTTGAAAATAGATAAAATAAATAAACAGACCGACGATGATCCAGGCAATAGCGATGTACCACGCCCGGGGATCAAAATTGAACTGATAGATCGCCAGGAACATGTTGAGGACGATGGCGGCAATGGGAGTTGCCGGGTATAACGGTACGCGAAATCCGCCTTTTAATTCAGGGAACTTGCGGCGCAGCGCAATGAGCGAAAGATTGACCAGAGAAAACGTCAACAAAAACATGACACTGGCAGCGGAACCGATCACGTGAATCGGGAAAAGCAAGGCCATGACGAGGACAATCGCTCCGGTGGCCGCGATGGCAATGTGCGGTGTGCGACGCTTGGCATGAATCGTACACAGGGATGCCGGCAGCATTTTGTCGCGACTCATGGAAAACGCCACCCGCGATGACGCCAGAATGGTTGCGTTCAAAGCGGATATCGTTGAAAGCAAGCCCCCGAAGATAATCAGCGCCACGCCAAAAGAAGGCATGAAGCTCTGGGCCGCCCGGGCAATCGCCGTTTCCTGATACTGACCCAGAAACTGCCACGATTTGCCCGACTCGGGTTGAATGGCCCCGATACAGACCACCAAGATCAGTAAATAGATGAAGACGGTGACGACAAGGGAAATCAATGTGGCCCGGGGAATGGTTTTTTCAGGAGCTTTGATCTCCTCGGCAACAGTTGCGATCAGGTCATAGCCTTCAAAGGCGATAAATGTCAATCCCATGGCAATGATCACACCGCCGAAACCGTTCGGCATAAAGGGCGTGAAGCTTGCCGCCGCTTCGGTGGGGATTTGAAAAATCCGCTTCAGCCCATACGTGATAAAGATGCCCAGAATAATTATCTTGCCCATGGTCATGATATTTTCGACCTTGCCGGTTACGGCCGTACCCCGCATATTGATGAGAATGAAAACGATGCTCACGATAGCGGTCATTATCAACGCCGGAATTTTATGACCTGCAAGGCTGAAGACCAGATTGGCGATAGGGGGGAAATAGGTTTGGATAAATTCCCAGAAATAGCTGCCGAATCCAAGGGCATAAAGCGCACACGCAATGATGTAGCAGAACCACAGCATCCAACCTGAGGCAAACCCTGCCGGACCGGGGAATGCTTTAGCGATAAAGGCATATCCGCCTCCTGATTTAGGGTAGACCGAGGCCAGTTCGGCATATGCGAGTGCCGTCAGCAGGGTTACCAGACCATTGAGGAAAAATGCCAGCAGCGCAGCAGGTCCCGCTTCACCGGCAGCGATTCCTGTGAGCACGAAAATACCGGCGCCGATCATGGCGCCGATTCCAATCATGCTGGCATCAAAAAGACCGAGGTCTCGGGCAAAAGTCGCTTCAGCTTCCGGTGGAACGGGTTTTGGGGGTGCAGCCATAAACATGTCCTTTTATGAATTCGTCTGGCCTTGTCGTGACCCTGAAATGGATTGAGAACGAGTTGCTTGCTTCCCTCAAGGACTTTGAGGGAGTCACCCAGCATAAATATGGCGCCGATACGTTTTCCGCGTCCCGCCGCGCGTCCGATCTTACAAGCAACCGTGACGGCAGCCTCCAACACTTTGGGCTGGATGCCATCAGTGAGTTTAATAAGATCGGAGACGGCAAGTTTTTCAATACTCGCTTCCACTTCGGTCAGGACAATAAGATCTCTCCATGGTCTTTCACCCATTTGGGGATTACAAGAACGTGTCCTTTCGGTAAGCATGCTTAGCAAACACTCGCTTCTTCGGTTATGATGGGCCATATTATCACAAAAAGGAGGATGGTCGATGAAAAATCAGTTAAAGACAATCACATAACAATTGAAAATGTTCAACAGCAGTTTCAAGTTTTGCGCAGCAGCCGGATCAAACGGGCGCAGATTCGTAATACGCTTCAATAGCAGTAATGTGGGATGTGTCACCTCTGAGGCGATTGTGATGGGTTTTCGGCCCTGATTCGGTGACCGGCAGACGGTATGGGCTAAAAAAAGGCGGCGTTTCAGATTGTATTGAAACGCCGCGATCATATGCTGCTAATAGCCTTCGTGAGCATTCAAAACATCCGTCAATTCGCGGCGGTTTATCGGTTCCTGATCATCCGATTGCGGTTCAGAATACGCGCCGGAAGACCTCGAAGACGTTTATGCTTTGATCAGGCAAGGTCAAAACGGTCAAGGTTCATTACCTTGTTCCACACTGCTACAAAGTCGTGCAGGAACTTTTCCTGGGAGTCCTCGCATCCATAGACTTCCGCCAAGGCCCGGAGTTGGGAGTTCGAACCGAAGATGAGGTCGACACGGGTGCCGGTCCACTTGAGTTCGCCCGTTGCGCGATCACGACCCTCGAACATGTCTCCGTCATCCGAGGTTGCCTTCCACGCCGTGCGCATGTCGAGAAGATTCACAAAGAAGTCATTGGTGAGCGTCTCGGGCCGCTTGGTGAAGACACCGTGTTGAAACTGTCCGAAGTTGGCATTCAAGACGCGCATACCGCCAACGAGAACCGTCATTTCAGGAGCGGTCAGAGTAAGCAATTGCGCCCGATCAACCAGCAGTTTCTCTGCCGATACGGTGTATTTGGTTTTGAGATAGTTACGGAAACCGTCTGCAGCTGGTTCGAGTACGGCGAATGACTCCACATCGGTTTGCTCCTGCGAAGCATCCGTGCGTCCCGGCGTGAAGGGAACGGTCACACCATGACCGGCATTCTTGGCAGCTTGCTCGACACCTGCGCATCCCCCCAGGACAATCAAGTCGGCGATCGAAACCTTCTTCTTGCCTGACTGCACGGTGTTGAACTCCTTTTGGATTCCCTCAAGGGTCTGCAGCACAATCTTCAGTTGGGCCGGCTGGTTGACTTTCCAATCCTTCTGAGGCGCAAGACGAAGACGCGCCCCGTTAGCCCCGCCTCGCTTATCGGAGCCGCGGAACGTGGACGCCGAGGCCCAGGCGGTCGAGACCAGTTGGAAGACTGACAGGCCCGAGGCAAGGATCTTGCCCTTGAGGGCGGCGATGTCCTGCGCGTCGATCAGCTTGTAATCGGCTGCGGGCACCGGGTCTTGCCAGATCAGCTCCTCTGCCGGGACTTCCGCACCGAGATAGCGAGAACGGGGACCCATGTCGCGGTGCGTCAGCTTGAACCACGCCCTGGCGAAGGCGTCCGCGAATTTCTCGGGGTTCTCGTGGAACCGCCGCGAGATCGGCTCATAGATCGGGTCGAAGCGAAGGGAGAGGTCCGCCGTGGTCATCATCGGCCGGTGCTTCTTCGACGGGTCGTGCGCGTCAACCACCATGTCCTCTTCGGCCACGTCCTTGGCCAGCCACTGATGCGCGCCGGCCGGGCTCTTGACCAGCTCCCACTCGTATTTGAACAGCACGTTCAGATAGCCCATGTCCCATTTGGTCGGGTTCGGCTTCCAGGCGCCCTCGATGCCGCTGCCGATCGTATCGCCGCCTTTGCCGCTGCCGAAGCTGCTCTTCCAGCCGAGTCCCTGTTCCTCGATGCCGGCGGCTTCAGGTTCCGGACCGACAAGCGCCGGATCGCCCGCGCCATGGCACTTGCCGAAGGTGTGCCCGCCGGCGACCAGGGCGACGGTCTCTTCATCGTTCATCGCCATACGTGCGAAGGTCTCTCGAACGTCACGGCCGGAGGCGACCGGATCCGGGTTGCCGTTCGGCCCTTCCGGGTTCACGTAGATCAGTCCCATCTGCACGGCGGCAAGCGGATTCTCAAGATCCCGGTCGCCGGAGTAGCGCTTGTCGCCAAGCCACTCGGCCTCAGAACCCCAGTAAATATCCTCTTCCGGCTCCCAGACGTCCTCGCGGCCGCCGCCGAAGCCGAAGGTCTTGAACCCCATCGACTCGAGGGCGCAGTTGCCGGCAAGGATCATCAGATCGGCCCAGGAGATCTTTTTGCCGTATTTCTGCTTGATCGGCCAGAGCAGCCGGCGCGCCTTGTCGAGGTTCACATTGTCGGGCCAGCTGTTGAGGGGCGCCAAGCGCTGATTGCCGGACCCCGCGCCCCCGCGGCCGTCGCCTTGGCGGTAGGTGCCTGCGCTGTGCCACGCCATCCGGATGAAGAGCCCCCCGTAGTGACCGTAGTCGGCCGGCCACCAGTCCTGCGAGTCGGTCATCAGCGCGTAGAGGTCCTTCTTCAGGGCCTCCAGGTCGAGTTTCTTGAATTCCTCCGCGTAGTTGAACGCCTCGCCCATCGGATTGCACATGTGAGAGTTCTGATGAAGAATCTTGAGGTTCAACTGGTTCGGCCACCAGTCCCGGTTCGACGTGCCACCGCCGGCAGTGAGTTTGTTTGCTTTGCCCGTTACCGGACACTTGCTGTCTTCATTCATAAAGTTTCCTCCTTTCGTTGTCTGAATTCATGCACCGTGCTGCTATGAATATCGTGCTTTGGTGCCCATCTATCCAATTAACTTCAGCGGACTTATCAAATGATTTTAGTGACAATGGTGGACTTGAAGAATCGTTAGAAGAACATCGCTCTGTTTTTAGCGCAAAATCTGAGGCTGGCTGTCAGTATATTCTGATTATCAGCAACAGAGGCACCCGCTTATTTGTCATTTTTTTTATCTCTGTTATTGCTTATATCCATGTTGTTGTTTGTTTTTAACAGATTACAGTTATTGCAGATTCCATAGATAACGACATTTCGGCTGTCGATTTTACCCCAGTGCATGAGTTCATCCGGCAGCGAGACCTCATCAATCGATGGCCATTGGAAATCGACAATCTGACGGCATTGTCGGCAAATCAGATGCTGATGACGCTCGTATATCACTTCAAACCGAGCCTGGCTCTCTATTGTTTCTACCTTGTGAATCAGACAGTGCTGGTTGAGTGTTTTCAGCGTCCTGTATACGGTATCCACAGCAAGCATTGGGACCTTCTTGATCAGTCGGCGATGCAGCACCTCTGCTGAGGGATGATCCGCGGAAGCGGCCAGCTCGCGATAGATTTCAAGGCGCTGATGGGTCAATTTTAGACCTGCCCTGCGACAGGCTGCTTCAAAATCACAGAGGTGTTCCTGGAGTTTGTCCCTACCCATTTGGGGATGCCCTTATATAAGATAAATTCACAATTAGTTATTTATCTTATATAATAATTTATGGCAAGCATAAAATAACATTTGGATACCGCCCCCCATTGCAGTAAGTTGAACTTATTCCACCAGGCACGATCTCCCTCCGTTATTTTTCTTGATTTAATCGTAGATTCGGGATACATATTTCCGAATATCCATAAACATTTCAGTTTAATACATGTCAACTACAACAAATCGCACCAAGGGGTTATTTTTCCGGCATGCTGCCTGACGGTTACCTTCCGGCACATAATGGTTAGTTCGGCTTAATATGTTTCGCTTCAAAATTATCCCGCAATCTGCGATCAACAAACCCTATTGGAGGATGTAAATGCCCATACGACAGGATATCCGCAAAGTGCTGATTATCGGCTCAGGCCCCATTATCATCGGACAGGCCTGTGAGTTTGATTATTCCGGAACCCAGGCCTGCAAGGCCCTACGATCCATGGGATACGAGATTGTTCTGGTGAATTCCAATCCGGCAACCATCATGACCGATCCGGGCATGGCGGATGTCACCTATATCGAGCCGTTGAATCTCAACGTCCTCACCGAAATCATCGCCAAGGAACGGCCGGATGCCCTGCTGCCGAATCTTGGCGGGCAGACGGCGCTGAATCTGGCCTCCGAGCTTTATTCCAGCGGCGTTCTTGCCGAATACGACGTCAAGGTCATCGGGGTCAATATCGATGCCATCGAGCGGGGCGAGGACCGGACGGCATTCAAGGAAACCATGGAGCGCCTGGGCATCGAAATGCCCCGCAGCCAGGCGGTGAATACGGTTGAGGACGCGGAAAAAACAGCCGAGAATCTCGGTTATCCGGTGGTGATCCGGCCTGCCTACACCATGGGCGGCACCGGCGGCGGTCTGGTTTACAATGTCGAAGAGCTTCGGGTCATTGCGGCCCGGGGCATTGCCGCCAGCAGGGTTCATCAGATTCTGGTGGAGGAATCGGTTCTGGGCTGGGAAGAGCTGGAGCTGGAAGTGGTGCGGGATGCCAAGAATCAGATGATTACCGTCTGCTTTATCGAAAATGTTGATGCCATGGGCGTTCATACCGGCGACAGCTTACTGCACGGCCCCCATGCTGACCATTTCGCCGGAACTTCAGAAACGGCTTCAGGATTATTCGTACCGGATTGTCGAAGCCATCGAGGTTATCGGCGGCACCAATGTCCAGTTCGCCCATGATCCCGAGAACCGGCCGGGTGGTGGTGATCGAGATCAATCCCAGAACATCCCGGTCCTCGGCCCTGGCTTCCAAGGCCACCGGTTTTCCGATTGCCCTGGTATCCTCGCTTCTGGCCGGAGGACTGACCCTGGATGAAATTCCCTACTGGAGAGACGGAACCCTTGAAAAATATACCCCATCCGGCGATTATGTGGTTGTCAAGTTTGCCAGATGGGCCTTTGAAAAATTTCCCGGCGTTGAAGATCGGCTTGGCACCCAGATGCGGGCTGTGGGCGAGGTGATGAGCATCGGCAAGAATTACAAGGAAGCCCTTCAAAAAGCCATTCGCTCTCTTGAAATCGGTCGCTATGGTCTGGGGTTTGCCAAGGATTTTCATCAGCAGCCCTTGAACAGCCTGATGACCATGCTGGGAACCCCATCCAGCGAACGGCAGTTTATTCTGTATGAGGCGATTCGAAAAGGCGCGGATTTAAACGCCCTTTACGAAAAAACGCACATCAAGCCCTGGTTCCTTCAGCAAATGAAGGAACTGGTGGAACTTGAAAATGAAATTCTGAAGCATAAAGGGAAAGCACTGCCGGATGATCTGCTGATCCGGGCAAAGAAGGACGGGTTTGCCGACAAATATCTGGCAAAGATTCTGGCGATTCCCGAAGACGAAACTGCGCGCCCAGCGAAAAGCCGCGGGCATGATCGAAGCATGGGAAGCGGTTCCGGTCAGCGGTGTGGAAAATGCGGCCTATTATTTTTCAACCTATAATGCCCCGGACACCGTACCGGTCAGCAGCCGGAAAAAAATCATGGTGCTTGGCGGCGGACCCAACCGCATCGGCCAGGGAATTGAATTTGACTACTGCTGCGTCCATGCCGCTTTTGCCATACGGGATGCCGGTTATGAATCCATCATGGTCAACTGCAACCCGGAAACCGTATCCACGGATTACGACACTTCCGATAAGCTCTATTTTGAGCCCCTGACGGTTGAAGATGTCCTCAGTATTTATGAAAAAGAGCGCCCCGAAGGCGTGATCGTTCAGTTCGGCGGACAGACCCCCTTGAACATTGCCGGCGAACTGGCGGCAGCCGGGGTGAAAATCCTGGGAACCAGCCCCGAAACCATCGATCTGGCCGAAGACCGGGAGCGTTTCAGCAAGATCATGCGACGGATGGCCATTCCCCAGCCGGAATCCGGATTGGCCAGAACAGCGGATGAAGCCCTGGCCATTGCCACTGCCATCGGATATCCGCTGATCGTCCGTCCTTCTTATGTTCTGGGCGGACGGGCCATGGAAATCGTTCATGACGAGGAAATGCTGCGGCATTATATGAAATTCGCCGTGGAAGTTTCGCCGGAGCGTCCCATTTATATCGATAAATTCCTCGACAATGCCATCGAGGCCGAGGCGGACGCCATTGCAGACGGCACCGATGCATTTGTTCCTGCGGTCATGGAGCATATCGAGCTTGCCGGCATTCACTCGGGGGATTCGGCATGCGTCATTCCGACGATCGGCATTCCGACCAAGCACGTGGAAACCATCCGGGAATATACCCGGAAAATCGCATCGGAGCTTGGGGTCGTGGGGCTGATGAACATTCAGTACGCGATTTACTTTAATACGGTCTATGTGCTGGAGGCCAATCCCAGAGCGTCCCGAACCGTGCCGATCGTATCCAAGGTCTGCAATATCTCCATGGCGAGAATGGCCACCGAAATCATTCTGGGAAAAAACTCTCTGATTTTAATCTGACACCTGCCGCTAATTCCCCATTTCGGTGTCAAAGAATCGGTGTTCCCGTTTAACATGTTTCCGGAAGTGGATCCGGTTCTGGGACCGGAAATGCGGTCAACCGGCGAGGTGCTGGGGCTTTCACGGAATTTTGGGCGTGCTTTTTTCAAGGCTCAGGAAGCCACGCAGACATCGCTGCCGCTGGAAGGCGGGGTGCTGTTCACGGTTTCGGACATGGACAAGAGCGCAGCCCTGGAGCCTGCCCGCCTTTTCCGCGACATGGGATTCCGGATTATGGCCACCCGCGGCACCCATGATTTTTTCACGCGAAACGGCATCGCATCCGAAGAGGTTAAAAAACTGGGGTATGGCAGGCCGGATCTTGTGGATGCCCTGAAAAACGGCGAGGTGAATCTGGTTATCAACACCCCCAGCGGCAGGCGAAGTTCAGAAGACGGCAGCGCTATCCGAAAATCCGCGATCAAATACAAAACGCCGTATATCACCACCACGGCGGCTGCCATTGCGGCCGCAAAAGGGATTGCCGCGCGCCGCGAAGGGCCGCCTCAGGTCAGGTCCCTTCAGGAATATCATGCGGCGATTCGCTGAAAAAAAGGCTGAAGGCCGAAGACTGAAGGAATCACCTTTAGCCTCAGGCCTTCAGCCTTCGATCTGATTCATTTATATCCCTTTTCCCTGTAATCGTGGAATCATGCTGCAGCCGTTCCTGAATGCCTTTGCTGATCTGATAGGTCCGGCTGAAATCAGACCAGAATATTTTGTCCTTGTCTTTCCAGTCCATTCCGAACCGTTCATCAAAGTATTTTCCCAGTTTTTCAAACAAGAGGCGCCAGGGCGGCTTTCCCTGAGCTCTGGCGTCAAGCAGTTCGTTCAGCAGGATATCCAGTTCCGCCAGCATTTCCTTGGGAAGATAGGAAATGGCCCCTTTGCGGATGGAGGACATCAGGGTTTCCGGATTGACGGCATGGGCGGTCAACATGACCGTGGGAATTCCCCTGGCAACCGCCTCTTCCAGAAGCTGCAACCCGTTGACCCCCATAATGTCCAGTATGGCCAGATCATAGACATGATCCCGGATTTTTCGGGATGCGGTATCATAATCCCTGGCCCGATCCACAACCGCTCCTTCCAGAATATCTTCGATGGTTTCCAGGACATCTTCTTCATCATCAACCGCCAGAATATGTTTGCCTTTGATATAAGATTTGGAATCTCCCATGCCTGCAGTCTCCTTAAGAAAGATTAGGGTGTTGATGAAGAAAAAACTCGGTCTTGAGAATTCAGCGCCAGGGGAAGCATCAGCCGAAAAGTCGCGCCCTTGCCTTTCTGGCTGATAATTTCGATGGTTCCGCCCATGGATTGCGCCAGAATCAATGCTCCGGCCAGCCCAAGCCCGTGACCGGTTCGCGATATCGCATTACAGGCATTGATCTGCGTGTATCTTCGGAAAACCATTTCATGGTGTTCGGCGTCAATCCCCGGTCCATCATCGGAAACCTCCAGCCACATCACCTGGTTCCGGCATCCCAGGCCGATATCCACGCGCTTCTTGCGATGATGAAGGGCGTTTTTGATCAGATTGCCGGCAATCTGCCGGAATTTGACCTCGTCCTGATGCAATTCAAGCTGAGAAACTTCTGAATCCACGCACACATAAATACATTGGCTGGATAAAAACGCAAGGGTTTCTTCAGGGCTGTCGAGGGCGTTGATCTGATCAAAAACAGGGGGGCAAACCGATTCCACTGCCTCCATCAAGGTATCCTGAACCGTCGGCACCAGTTGAAAGCTTGTGCAGGAAAAGCACCCTGCCTGAGACCGTCCGATTTCCAGAAGCCCATACATCATGCTGCGCGCTTTTTGCGCATTTCTAAGCACTCGCTTCAGCGTTTTTTCCTGACGCAGGGAAAGCGATCCGTGCGTTTGCCTGCGTTCCAGAAGCGTTCGAACGCCGGTTTCAATCACCGAAAGCGGATCTTTGAGCTCATGGATTAAAAATTCAATATCGATTTCTCGAAAAAATTCGTTTTCATTTTTCATATAAAATTTACCGTCATCGTGGTTCCGCCGGAACGAATACAGTCCTCAATGATTTTACAGTGCCGGCACTGCCGGATATCCCCCGGGCACGAATCCTTATCTTCGGGAATATAAACACACCGGCTGGAGCGCATTCGAATCGAGAAATGATAGCGTTCGGAAAATATCTTCATTCTCAGCAGATCAAACCCCTTGCCCCCGGCGTGAAAATCATAAGGTTTTCGGGTGGCGTACTGAAGCGGTTCGGAAGTTGTAACATGGCTTTCAAAAATCAATTTCTGGTTTTCAGCGGTAATGCCGACACCGAAGTCCTTGACCTCAAGCTCGGAACCGGAAGCCAGTCCGCGAATGCCGATCTCGATCACTCCGGAATCCGGGGTGTTTTCAATAGCGTTTCGAAGGAGTCCTTCGATGATTTTATATAGCACGTCTTTCGGAATAAAAACAGGCGGAGAGGGCGCAATATTGCGGTGGATTCGACATTTTCGATGGGAAAACCGGGGTTCCAGTTCACGGATGACGTTTTCCGTGAAAACATCCAGTTGAATTTCTTCGGAAACGGATTCCGTGGGCCCGAACAATTCGTGAATGCGTTTTTTGATATTCTCGGAAGCCGCCCCCGGTCCGCAGGCTTCATCCGCAAGGGTTTCAAGCACGTCCGAGCAGTTGTCCATCAGCGCCGAAAGCAGGTTGTAGGCCCGGTAATCCCGCTGCCGGAGAATATCCTGAACCTGATACTGCATGTCCAGTATTCGCGTGAGACTGCGCTGCGCCCGTTCCAGAATTCGCCGGATTCCCGGATCTTCATTTTTGCCGAGAACTTTTTTTTCCAAAAGGCCCAGGGAGGCTGAAAGAACGGATACCGGCGTTTTCAGCTCATGTGAAAGATGATGAATCACCCGGTCCTTGGCGCGGCTCAGGGTTTGGACCTCTTCATAGGATAGCCTGAGCTCTTCATTGATGCGGGCGTTTTCGATGGGAAAGGCAACCGCGCTGGCGATGGCGCTTAAAAATTCGACATCGGTCTGGTCGAATTCACCGTCTTTTTTATTGACCGCACACAGCACGCCGATCATCCGGTCCGGAATCTGAATGGGAACATCCAGCATATTGAGTGTCTGGTAGCCGGACTTCATGTCCACGACGGGAAAAAAATAAGGGCTCTTGGGATAGTCCGGAACGATCAGGGGTTTTCCGGTCCGATAGACATGTCCGGCCACGCCCTTGTCCGCCGGAAATCGAATTTCTTTCATGCGATTTCCGGCGCCGGTATCCTCGTAATTGGTAACTGGAAAATAGAATTCCCGGCTTTCCTCATCCAGCAGGATGACCGAAGCGCCCCTGACCGCAAGCAGTTCCTGAACTTCCTTGATGATGAACTCCAGGCGATCTTCCAGCCTGCGAAACTGATACAGTGAATTGGCGATGCGAAAAAGGGCCTGATTGATCCGGCCCACCCGTTTTTCCCGGGTCACATCCCGAAGCGTAATCACCTGACCGGCGGGCCGGCCATGATCATCAAAAAAAATCGCCCCATCCACCACGATATCCAGAAGTCTTCCGTCCCGGGTCAGGCGCTGGGTTTCGAACCCGTGAATGACTTTTTCGCTGTAGAGTTTTTCAATTCCCAGCCGGGTCTGTTCTTTGGCGGATTCCGGCACAAAAGGAACGATTTTCCCTTCAAGTTCCGCCAGAGACCATCCGAAAACGCTTTCAAAGGCAGGATTCAGATACGAGACGGTATTGTCCAGATTAAAGACAAATACCGGATCAGGCAGAAATTCCAGAAACGCCCGATAGCGCTGTTCGACGCTGGGACATGATATGGGAGGCTGTGAATTCGATTGGTTTTTCACAAAAATCCGTATCTTCCTTATGACTGCCTCCCTAAAACTGGGGCAAACACGGATGGGACAATTTCTCACTGCTTGCCCCTCCCCCCTTTCCAAAGGGCGGGATTTTACGTGTCAATGGGCTGATACCGCAAATCCCGATGTTAACGCAGATGCCTGGGCCTTTCATCCACCACCCGCAGGGCTTTTCCTTCGCTTCGGGTGATAAACTTGGGTTCGACGATGTTGACTTCAACGCCGACGCCCATCATTCCCTTGATGTGGCCGGAGACTTTGGATTCGATTTCAAGTCGTTTTTCTTCGCCGGCTTCATAGATTTCTTTTTTTCCTTCGACCTGAACAACCAGATGATCCAGATATCCTTTTTTACGGACCAGCAGGCGGTATTGGGGTTCAACTTCAGGAATTTCAAGAAGCAGCGCTTCAATCTGGGAAGGAAATACGTTGACGCCGCTGATGATCAGCATATCATCGGTTCTTCCGGAAAGCTTATCCATCTTGAGCAGTGTTCTGCCGCAGGAGCAGGTCTCGCGGCGAAAGCGGGTAATATCCTTGGTCCGGTATCGCAGCATGGGCATGGCCCGGCGCTGCAGGGACGTAAAGATCAATTCCCCTTTTTCGCCGAGGGCAAGCGGCTCAAAGGTGCCGGGATCAACGATTTCCGCCAGAAAATGATCTTCATTGATGTGCAGACCATCCTGAGCTTCACAGTCAAAAGCAACGCCCGGCCCGCAAAGCTCGGTCAGACCGTAGGCTTCATTGGCCCGAATGCCCATGCGGCGTTCAATTTCATCGCGCATGGCAATGGTCCAGGGCTCGGCGCCAAAAACACCGACCCGAAGCGGCAGATCCCTGATGTTGACCTTCAGCTCCTCGGCCCTTTCCGCGATGGTCAGAGCGTAAGACGGGGTCGAGAACAGGGCAGTGGCTCCGAAATCCTTCATCAGCATGATCTGGCGTTCGGTCAAACCCGAACTTGTGGGAACGACCGTACAGCCTAAACGCGTTGCGCCCTGGTGAAACCCGAGGCCGCCGGTAAAAAGTCCGTGTCCATAGGCATTCTGGACAATATCGTCCGGCCTTAAGCCGGCTGCCCACAGGCCTCTGGCCATGCACTCGGTCCATTGATCCAGATCATCGGCGGTATAGGGACCGGTGATGGGTTTTCCCGTGGTTCCGGAGGAGGCATGCACCCGCACCACTTCCTTCAGGGGAACCGCGCAGAGTCCAAACGGATAATTGTCCCGAAGATCGTTTTTAACCGTAAAGGGAAGTTTGGCGATGTCTTCCAGGCACTGGATATCGTCCGGCTTGATCTTTAGTTCATCCAGTTTATCGGCGGTAAAAAGGGACTCTTTCATAAGCCCATGCCACGGTCTCTTTCAGCTTTTCCAATTGAAATTTCTGAAGATCCGCCAACGGCATGCATTCGAATGTATCATTCCAGGGCATTTATATCCTCCTTAAGGTATAATGATGAGCCGATTTCAATATGTTCCAAGTCCGGCCTTTTCCGGTTCTTTCCAGCGTCAGCCCGAAAGAGCGATAGTCTTAGTCCAGCTTCTGGAAGGCCTCCTTGCGACCCGTATATTTTTGACGTAACTGGGGTTTCATCACTTTCCCGGTCGGACTGCGAAGAACCTTGTCGAAAATGACTTTGCGCGGCACTTTATAGAGAGCCAGTTTTGTTTTTGCAAAAGCGATCAGTTCTTCTTCAGTCATGGTTTTACCAGGTTTCAATTGCACAACAGCCATCACGATTTCAACCAATCTGGCATCCGGATACCCGATGCAGGCTACATCATCGATATCCGGGTGATCCATCAGCGCATCCTCAATTTCAACAGGAAAAATATTCTCTCCGCCGCTTGTCACCATATCCTTCATGCGATCGACAATATAATAGAAACCTTCTTCATCTGTTTTTAATAAATCACCGGTATGCAGCCACCCATTTTTAAGTGTCTGTGCCGTCATTTCCGGATTGTTGTGATAGCCTTTCATCATCCGGTCCGTAGAAAAAATGAGTTCTCCGACCTGTCCCGGCGGCAGTTCTTTTCCATCAAAATCGATAATCTTTGCCTCAACCCCATAGGTCGGTTTTCCAATAGAACCCGGTTTTCTCAGCACGTCTTCGGAATAAAGGTTGAAGAGTCCGCCGCCGCCGCCTTCCGTGATGCCGTAAATATTTGAAACCTTGGCCGGAAAAGTCTCGACAAGTTTCTTCATAATGTCAAAAGGAACCGGCTGGGCTCCGATTTCCAGATATTTCCATGAGGACAGATCGTAGTCAGATAGACAAAGCGTCTTATTGGCGATTGCATTCAAAATGGCAATGGCAATTGGAACAACGAACAGCGTATCCGTGCACTTTTCCGCCGCAATTGCTTCAATAATCGACTTGGGGTCCTTTAAATCACGAATGATGGTGCCGGTGGCGCCGGTCGCATAAAAAGGTGCCCATAAAAACATCGTCCCGCTGTGATACAGTGGCAGAAAAAAAGATAATTGTCATTTTTCTGAACGAAATATGACATGCCATTCCCGGCTGCCGTGCTTTTCAAGGAAAAATGCGTGTGAATCAGCGGTTTGGGATTGCCGGTTGTGCCGGAGGTAAACATCATCGTCAGATCATGATGGTCATCAACATCAACAAGCGCATCCGAAATATCGGAATATTCGGCGATCTGCCCGTAATCAATCATATCCGACGGCACGTCCTGTCCCACACTGATATAGGTATTCACCGTGCTCAGATCTTTCTGAATGGGCTGAACCACTTTCAGGAATTCCGAACCCAGAATGAACACCTTCGGCTTGCAGACCTTTGCGGCGAATAAAATATCCGAGCCTTCAAATCTGAAATTCAGGGGTACAACGATGGCACCCAGGCGAATAATGCCATAATAGGTTATCAGCCATTCCAAAGAGTTGTTCTGCAGATGCATGACATAATCACCATTTTTTACATTGCATTCTTTGGACAGGTAATTGGCCGTTCGATTTATGGCATCATTAAACAGCTTCCATGTTAGGGTGCGTCTTTCGCCTTTAGAGGGCGTTCTTTCGATAAGGCAGATTTTTTCGGGAAGATGACGGGCATGTATCGCAGCGTATTTCGAGTAGTTCACTTGAAACCTCCGGTTATTAACAATCTGTTATTAGTCTGCTTTTCCCCTTTGCAACAAATTCAAAGCGTTCCGGGACCGACCCTTCCCTTTCGCTTTCGCTGCGCGCTTTTGAGGCGAATGATAAATGGGATCAATTCAATCACATTATAATCACTTTATAGCTCATTCATCCTTATGAATTAACCATACGAATGTCAATAAAAAAAATTCTATAATATGATGAACCATATTCATGAGTTCAAGCAAAGACGTTATTCACACCCGACTTCTTCAATTTCATTTGACATTAAAGGAGCTTTGTTAATATATTAACAGTTAACGTATAAATCGATTCAACAACTGACAGCAGTGCTGACCCATACGGATAAATTTTGTACAATCACATAAACTTAAGGAGGAATGAAATGAAGGAAATCAAGACGGTGGGAATCATCGGTTTTGGTGTGATGGGGGCCGCTATCGGCCTCAATGCCGCAACAAACGGATACAAAGTCGTTTTCAAGGAACTCAACGACGAGTTGGTCAAGTCCATGTACGACAAGTTTGTGATAAAGGCACTGACCAAAAGAGTGTCGCTGGGCAAGATGACTCAGGTGGATATGGATAAAATCTGCGGAATGATCAGCGGCTCCTCCAACTTCCAAGACATGGCCGTGTGTGATCTGATCATCGAAGCAGCCATTGAAAAAATGGATCTAAAGATTCAAATTTTCGGAGAACTGTCCAAGGTGGTGCCCAAAGACACAATAATCGTGAGCAATACGTCAACCTTTCTTATCGAAAAGCTCATGGAAAAGGTGGCCAACCCGGAAAGGACCGCCGGCCTGCACTATTTTTTCCCGGCCAACGTCAACCGTCTGGTTGAGGTGATCCGCCAGAAAAAGACCAGCGATGAAACCTACGCGGCACTCATGGCCTTTTCAAAGCAGAATAAAAAGGTTCCGATTACGGTAATGGATTTCCCCGGATTCGCCATCAATCCAATTTTTATCACCAGCTACCTGGTCCTCGACGCGTTTTTGGGTGACAAATACAATGCGGCGACGCTTGAGAATATTTCCCAAAAGGTTCTGGGCGTCAAATACGGCATCATGTGGGTACAAAGCGGCTCTGGCCTGGGCACAGCCTACCATGCCGGTGTTTCCATGGTCGAATACCTGGCTGATTCGGAGGTCGGGTTCCCGCCGGTTCCGGAACAATTAAAGACGCATTTTGAGACTGGAAAGGTGTGGGACCTGAACGACGGCCCCATTCTGGAAGATCCGGCCGCGGCCAGCGCCGTAGGTGACCTTTTGCTGGGTTCCATATTCTGCATCTCCGCCCATCTGATCGAAAAAGGCGTGGTTTCGGTCAAAGACCTGGAACTGGGGGTCTGCACGTCTCTGGCCTGGCCAAAAGGACCGTTCTCCTTGATGAACGAAAAAGGATGGGATGAGACCCTGAGGCTGGTAAAAATGGCGGTGAATGCCGGCAATTTCAAGATGCCAGCCAAGTTCAAATCCGGCGATGCGACACCCTGGGAACTGTAATTTAGGCGCATAATAAAAACCAGGATGTTATTAGCATCCTGGTTATGGCAATGGAGCCGGTATCGGGTTAAGCAGATGAGACCGCTGAGGGGTTATTGCCTGGAAGCGGCTTCAAACCCCAGATCAAAGGCGCGGATGTTGATATCCACAAATGCCGCTTTGGTTTTGGTTCGAATCGCCTGCTTGACATGATCGGCCGTAACCGGCAGGATTTTGGTCTGGATCAGCGCGCCCAGTAGAACCATATTCACGGACAGAACGTTTCCAGCGGTTTTGGCCAGATCCACGGCATTCAGGGCGATCAATCGGGCGGTTTTGGCGCGAATCAATTGCTGAAGCTCCGCGATATCCGGATATACTCCTTTACCGATGGTCACGGTAAAGGGGGGAAGCGGGGACAGGTTAGTAATGACGACGGTCCGGGCATTACACTTGTTCAGGGCGCGCAGGGTTTCAGAAGGCTCGAACCCCAACAGCACATCGGCTTCGCCATCCGAGATGATGTTGCTCTGAGCATTTCCAAACACCAGCGCGGATTCGACCACACCGCCACGCTGGGCCATTCCGTGAATTTCGCTCATGCGAAGGGGAATTCCGGCCAGAAGGGCTGCTTCTCCCAGCACGCTTGAAGCCAGCAGATTCCCCTGCCCTCCAACCGCCACGATAATCAATCGCGTTACGTCTGACATAGTTATTTCCTTTACTGCTTGATAACGAAAGTGATATGAAAAAATCTTAGGCTTTTACGGGCAATATGGCGTTTTCCGGACAGACCTGGGCGCATACCGCACAGCCGGCGCACATGACCGGATCGATCTTAACCTTTTTTTCCGCATCCAGAAAAAAGGCCGAGCAGGCCAGTTGACTGATGCAGTCCCGGTGATTTTTGCACTTGTCGCTGACATAATACGCGCGGGCTTTGGTTTTTTTAAACCCTTTGGCGTAGAGCGTGCACATTTCCTGGGCGATCACGACCGATACCCCTTTGAAATTGAAGGCTTCGCGAAGGGTTTCGATGCTCTTTTTAACCTTGTAGGGCTGAATGACGGAAACATGGGGAACACCCAGAGCACGGACAACGGCCTCGATCGAAATCCGTCCGTATCCCTGGAGGTTCATCAGCCCCATGTCCACCCCGGGATTGGGCTGGTGGCCGGTCATGGCCGTAATGCCGTTGTCCAGGATCACGAAAGTATAATTGTGGTTGTTGAATACCGCATTCACCAGACCGGGAATTCCGGAATGGAAAAACGTGGAGTCTCCGATAAAGGAAACCACTTTTTTATCCGTAACTTTCGAGAACCCGCAAGCCGTGCCGGCGGATGATCCCATGCAGATCAGAAAATCACCCATTCCCAGCGGCGGCAGAAAACCCAGTGTATAACAGCCGATGTCCGTGGGATAGATGGTCTGCATGCCTTCGGCAGCTTTCTTGACCGCATAGAAAGTAGCCCGGTGAGAGCATCCGGCGCAAAGATTGGGCGGACGCTGGGGGATTTCGGGAATATTCGATAAATCCACCACCGGCTCTACCTTGCAGTCAACGCCGAAATAGGAAGCCACCACCTGACGGACCATCCGGGGACTGAATTCATAGAGTCTGGAAAAAAGATCCTTGCCTTTGCCGTTGATCGGAAGGGTCAGCCCTGCCTCCTGGGCGAATGCCTTGACAGCCTCTTCCATGTAAGGCTCGCCTTCTTCAACCACGAGCGCTTTCTCGCAGGGCTTTAAAAATTCCTTGATCATTTTCTGCGGCATGGGGTGTGAAAAGCCGATGCGAAGAATTTTAACCTTGTCCTGAATGCCCAGATCCCGAACCGCGTCGGAAAGATAGGGAAAGCTGACGCCGTTACAGATGATTCCCCAGGGTCCGCTTCCAATAACAATATTATAGGGAGAGACTTCGGAGCGTTCCGCGGCCTTGTCCAGATTGGCCAGAAGCTTGACGTGAAGCTTTCTGGAAATTGCCGGAACCGTTACATAATTAAACGGGTCCTTGGTAAAATCGCCTTTGCAGACACGCTCCTGAATTTTTCCCAGGGTGACCGTGGCTGTTGAGTGATTGATTCGGGTCGTGGTCCGGAATATTACCGGTTCCTGCAGGGCTTCGGAAAGATCAAAGGCATAAGGAATCATGTTCTTAGCTTCTTCAACCGTAGACGGCTCTAAAATCGGAAGTCCTGAAAGCTTTCCATAATACCGGCTGTCCTGTTCGTTCTGGCTGGAGAACATGAAGGGATCATCGGCAACCAGAATGACCAGTCCCCCCTTTACCCCGACATATGCCAGAGTCATCAAGGCGTCCGCCGCCACATTCAGGCCCACGTGTTTCATCACGCACATGCTGCGGACCCCGGAATTGGCCGTTGCGGCAGCCACTTCAAGGGCGACTTTTTCATTGGTGCTGTATTCGAAATACAGGCTTGATTCCTGGGACATATGAAAAAAATTCAAGGAGATTTCCGAGGACGGCGTGCCGGGATAAGTGGTGGCAACAGCAACGCCGGCCTCGATGGCTCCACGGGCAATGGCTTCGTTTCCCAGCAGCACCAGGGATGCGCCGGGTTGGTCGGTCAGGAGTTTATGCATAAGTTATTCCTTCGATGAATAATAAATTTATGGGGTCAGCGAGTCGGGAATCAGAATAGGCCGCTGCTGGATTTTCCGGCTATGGACCATTTCAAAGACCGTGTTGATTTCTGACAGCGGAAAGCATTTGACAAACGGCTTGATTTTCACCTTGTCTGACAGAACAAGATTTAAAACAGCCGGATAATACTTGGGAATACAGCCCCAGCTTCCTCTGGCAGAGGCATGAAAAGCCATGAGATTGGACAGCCGGATATCCACGGTATCCATTGTAAAGCCGACTACCGCAAGGGACGCGCCGTGAACCAGGAGCCCGAAAGCGGTTTTCTGGCCTGCCGCGGTTCCGGAAGTTTCGAAAATTTTCCACTCCGTTCGTCTTCGGCCCTTGCTTTTCACAAAATCGGACACGGCCTTGCGAAGATCTTTAAACGCCATTTCGCGGGAGTTGAATGTGGCGTCAACATATGGAGAAAGGGCCTCCAGTTTGGACGGATCCACATCGATTCCGATGACGGTGGCCCCGAAACTCTTGGCAATCTGGGCACCAAAGCCCCCTACCCCGCCGACGCCGATGAAAATAGCGGTGTCCTTCTCACTGAGACCGGATTCCAGAATGGCTTGATATGGGGTTGTCAGTGCATCGGCAATAACGGATATCTCCGCCAGAGAGACATCGGCCTTTCCCATGGGTTTGCCGTCCACATTCACCGGAACTTCGCAAAGCTGGGTCGCCGGAACCAGAATATGGCTGGCGAACCCGCCCTGGATATCATTTCCGGGCATTTTCTGCGTCGGGCAGATATTGCCCAGATCCCGTGAGCAGACATCGCATCCGCCGCAGGGCATGACCGCCGGGACAATGACGGCTTTTTGCTTCCAGGACTCGGCTCCGGGACCGGTGGTTTCGACAAACCCGCTGATTTCATGGCCCAGGGTCAGCGGCAGCGGGGATTTGGTCCGCACGCCGTCATAAAAAAAGCCAAGATCGGTATGGCAGACACCGCATCCGGCCACACGCAGCAGGACTTCGCCCTGCCCCGGTGTTGGAAGTGGTGATTCAATTTTTACGATGGGCTTATTCACTTCTGTCATTTGCCAGGATATCATACTCATATCATCAACCCTCCTTGCGATAGAGAACTCAGCACCTCCACTCTTGAAAGCGAAAACTTAATTCGATCTGACTTCAGTCTGCGGCTTTCAGTCTTCAGCCTTTATTCTCCGTGTATAAATGGTCTTGTATCTATCAGCAGATGCCTTCATGCATTCCGTGCATCCGGTTTCTTTCTCCGGGTCAAACGGCTCGAAGCGCACTTCAAAGCCGGTTTCCCGGTACATATCGGCCACTTCGGAAAGGCGCGGCTCATCCAGTGTGTTCTGGCGCTCCCAGCCTTCCAGAACCAAAGGGTCCACCGGCATTTCCGAACGAATGTGCACCGTCAATTCAAACGCCCTTGAATTCTGGCCGTTTCCTGCCCGCTGTTGACAATCCTTCCAAGGCATCGGCCGTGGAAAAAATCGTGGACAGGTTGCCCAGTTCGATTTCAACGGCATCCTTCATGGATTTTCCCATTTGCAGATCGATGATATCCGCCGAAATCTTAAGGGCAACCGGCGCTTTGAATCCGATGGTTTTCAGCGTCTTAGCACCGCTGTCCGCGGATACGCCCTCCGGGACTTTTCCTGCCAGCCAGGAACCGACGCGATTTGCTGTAAACATTTCCGCAAACGGTTTGAATTTGTCCGGAAGAATCCGGGACCGGTATTTATCCGGTCTGCCTTCAGAAATCAGGGCCTGAATGGCGGCCGGAATATCCGCGGGGTCAACGAGCTTCTGGAAAATGCCCAAATCTCTTGCATCCTGTGAGCTGATGGACGCACCGGTAAAGACATAATACTTGGCCAGCTCGGGCCCAACCTGACGGGCCAGTCGCAGCATGCCTCCCAGACCCGGATAGATGCCGATGCCGGTTTCCGGAAAAGCCATGGAACCTGCTGATGTGGCCACAATGGCCTGACAGGCCAGGGCCAGTTCGCTGCCGCCGCCCAGTGAAAGGCCATCCAGAAGGGCAATGGTAAGCTTGGGCGAATTTTCAATCTTCAGGAAAACTTCGTGGCCTTTACGGGTAAACGCGACAATATCCGGAATCCGGTCGGCCTTTATTTTATTGACGAAATAGCGGATATCGGCGCCGGCCACAAAGGCTTTTCCCGCCCCTTGAATGACGATGGCCCGGACATCCGGCCGTTTTTCAGCTTCGGTAAACCGCTCATCCAGCTGAGCCACGACCTGTTCATTGAGCGCGTTCATGGCTTCCGGACGGTTCAGGGTAATGGTTGCAACGCCGTCTTTCACCATAACATCGACAAAATTAAAAACAAAGGGTTTCCCGGTTTTTTTCTGTGCTTCCAGTAGCTTTGGCATTGTAAAGTCGGGGTATTTTTCGCTGATGGCCTGAACCACGGCATGGGTCTTTTCAATGCCGATACGGTTCATGATTTCAAATGGCCCCAATGTCCACCGAAGTCCGATTTTGGCGCCGCGATCCGTATCCTCGATGGACGCAACCCCTTCATCCACCAGGGCCGCGGATACGCCCAGGCAGACCCCGTACAACCGGTCGGTTACGGCCTGAATCTTGGATTCATCCACCTTCCCGTCCAAATTCCAGTTTTCCTTTTTTTCCATTTGCGCTTTCAGCGCTGCGCAGGGCGCATAAAACGGCCCGAGTTCATTGCCCAGGGTCGTTGCCGCATGCACGGCAATGGGAATTCCGGTAACGTTCATCAGCTGAAAAGGACCCATTCCGATTTTAAAGGCCCGTTTGGAGGCGTCCTCGATGGTCGGAATGTCGGCAAGCCCTTCTTCCAGAATTCTGACCGCTTCATTTAAGAACGGGACAAAAAACCGGTTGACGGCAAACCCCGGAGCATCCTTGACCAAAATGGCGGTTTTGCCATGAAGTTTGGCAGCCAGCAGTGATATTTCGATGGTCTCAGGGCTAGTTCCCGAATGCGGGATCACTTCAAGCAGCCGGTTTTTTGCCGGATGATAAAAATAATGGAGTCCCACAAACCGGTCCGGCCTGTTAATCTGTTCCGCAAATTCCCGAACGTAAAAGCTTGATGTATTGGTTGCCAGAATCGTTTTTTTTGAGCAGACGGCGTCCAGTTTCTTAAAGAGCTGGGTTTTAACGTTCTTGTCTTCAAAAACAGCCTCGATGACCAGATCGGCGTCGCACACCGCTTCAAAATCGGTAGTTGCCGTAATTCGGGACAGGATTTCCGCAACCTTTTCGGGCTTGAACAGCTTTCGTTCCACGCCTTCCTGAAGCAGCGTTTTGATCGTATTGAGCCCTTTTTGAACAAATTCGTCTTTGGTATCGATCATGACCACAGGGATGCCTTCCTGTGCAATCTTCTGGGCAATACCGCTGCCCATGTTGCCTGCGCCGATGACGCCGATTTTCTGGATCTGTGACATTATGGCCTCCAAGGTAATAATGAGGCGAGTGGCAGGCGACGAACAACTGGATTTCCACCCATCACACGTCGCCCGCCATCCCTCATCCGAATTTTATTTGTTTTTCCATACGGATTTTCGTTTTTCATAAAAACTGGCGATACCTTCAAGGGTATCTTCGGTTTTCATGAGGGTATTCAGGAAAAGGTCGCTGACGCTGCCGATGGCTCTTGAGAAATTCATGCCAAGATGCGCTTTGACCGCCTGTTTGTTCAAACGGAGAATCAGGGGACTGCTGGTCTCGATTTCCCCGATGAGTTTGGCGATTTCCGCATCGAACTGTTCGTTTTCAACAGCGCGGCTGACAAACCCCATGGCAACCGCCTCATCCGCGGAATAGGTTCTGCCGCTGGCGCAGATTTCAATGGCTTTGGCAGGTCCCACCAGAGCTGGCAGACGGATGGCCGCATACGGCGGGAAAAACCCAAGTTTAACCTCGGGCTGGCCGAACTTGGCTTTTTTGGCTGCCACCACCATATCGCAGGCAATGGCAACTTCCATTCCGCCGCCGAGGCAGGCGCCGTGAACCGCGGCAATGACCGGAACCGGGATGGCCTCGATCAATTCAAAAATCCGGTTGAAGGTGGCTATCATCCGATCCACCAGTTCCGGCTTGTGATCCCCGACATCCACGCCCGCGCACCAACTGGGGCCTTCTCCCAGAATCACCACACATTTCAGGCCGCTGTCAACGACCAGAGCTTCCAGCGCGGTATTGAGTTCCTCCATCATCGCAATATTGAATACATTGTGTTTTGGCCTGGCAAGTGTCAGGCGGGCAACACCATCGGAATAACTGGTCTGGACGGTTTGAGAATTTGTCATGGCTGGTCTCCTTTCTAACTCTGCTAAAGCTCTCTGCGGATGATCATGGCCGTGGTGACCCCGCCACCGCCGCAGATGGAAGCGCAAAGCATTTCCTTGTCCATTGTTTTCAGCGCGTGGTATCCGGTGATCAGAATCCGGCATCCGCTGATGCCCGTCGGGTGGCCCAGGGCAATCGCGCCGCCATGAATGTTGAGTTTGCTGGTATCCAGATTCAGGGTCTGGATGTTGGTCAGCACCTGCGCCGCAAACGCTTCATTGATTTCAAACAAATCCATGTCACCGAGGGTCATGCCTGCTTTTTTAAGCGCCATGGGAATCACCACGCCGGGTCCTTCGCCCATGGTTGCAGGCTCAACAGCCGCCTGGGCAAAGCTGACAAACGAAAACAGGGGTTTTGCGCCGATGGCCTTTGCCCTTTCCCGTGTGGTAACCACAACCGCGCAGGCCCCGTCGCTCAGGCCGCAGGAATTGCCGGCAGTGACGCATCCGCCCTTTCGAAATGACGAAGACAGCTTGCCCATCTGCGCGACACTGGCATCGTAGCGGATGGTCTCATCCTTGTCAAAAATCCCCGGTGCATCTTTTTTACTGGCTGCAGGGACTTCAATCGAAATGATTTGTTCATCGAAAAGGCCTTCTTTCTGGGCACGGGCCGCTTTCAGATGGCTGGAAACGGCAAACTGATCGAGGTCTTCGCGTTTTAGTCCGTATTTTTCAACAAGATTTTCCGCGGTATCTCCCATTCCCTGGCCGGTGGTGGGGTCAATGGAATCGCTCCAGCCGTCTTCGAGGGTTTTCGGACCCATCCTGAACCCCTGCCATCTGACTCCTTTCAGCAGATAGGGAATGGTGCTCATGGAATCCATACCACCGGCAACAACGATCTCGCTGTCTTCCAGGCGAAGGGCCTCTGTTGCCAGATGAACGCATTTCATGCCCGAGGGGCAGGCCATGTTGATGGTGTTGGTGGAAACGTGAATGGGGATGCCGGCCTTCAAGCTGGCGGTACGGGAAGGATTCGGGCCGTTTCCGGCCTGACGGCAGGAACCGTAGATGACTTCGGACACATCACTGCCCTGAATCCCGGCCCTGCGAAGCGCCTCGCGGATGGCCGCGGCCCCCAGGTCATAAGAGGGAACGTCCTTGATGGTGCCGCCGAAACGCCCCATCGGGGTCCTTACGGCGCCGATAACAACAATGTCTGAAAGTGCAATGGACATGAAAATGATCTCCTTTAAATATATTGTCCGCCATCCGTTTTGATGACTTCACCGGTAATGTGACGGGCCTTGTCGGACGCCAGAAACACGATGACGTTGGCCACGTCTTCAGGTGTTCCCACGCGTTTCATGACGATTTCACCCAGGGCAAGATTGACGATTTTGTCATAGGCCTCGGATTCCTTGAGCATGGCTGTTTCAATCAGTCCCGGCGCCACGGCGTTCACGTTTACGTTAAATGCGCCCAGTTCCTTGGCCACGGCCTTGGTATAACCGATGATGCCGGCTTTTGAGGCCGAGTAATTGGTCTGGCCGAATTTTCCGCGGATGCCGTTGATGGACGTGATGTTGATGATTTTCCCGGATTTCTGGTCTTTTAAAAGCGGGGCCACATGGCGGGTGAAATTGAAATAGCCTTTCAGGTTGACCTCGATCACCTTGTCCCACTGCTCTTCGGTCATTTTCCAGGAGACCCCGTCCCAGTTCATTCCCGCATTGTTGACCAGGATATCGATGCTTCCAAAAGCTTCAAGGGTCGTTTTCACCACCTGCTCCGCTTCTGAGAATGAGGCGATATTACAGGAAAGGGCAATGGCCTTTCTGCCCATTTGAAGAATTTCGTCTCTGATTTTAAACGCCTCATCCGCATGCTTGCGGTACAGCAGGCAGACATTGGCTCCTTCGGCAGCCAATCCCAGGGATGTGGCAGCCCCGATTCCCTGTGATCCGCCGGTCACAAGCGCATTTTTACCTTCCAGCAGCATATTTACTCCTTTTCATTTCAATCAGCGTTGAGTCAATGTCATTGACTCAAGATGTTTATCGAGAAAATCCGCATTTAAGCCTTACCATCTGTCTTTTCTATTTGGGTTTTCCCAGCACAGCCGCCATGAATTCGACGTCAAAAGCTGCGCTGCCGGCAATCCGCCTTCGGTATTCGATAAAATCGATGGTGTCCGTGCCGGTGATTTTTTTGGTATTAAAGGCATTGAATCCCAGATAGGCTTCAGTGGCCATATTGGCTGCCAGCCAGTGGCGATTGATGACCTTGGCCTGATCCCAGAAGAATTTCTTTTTCAGGCGGATTCCCTCAACGCTTTTGATCAGACAGCCGGGGAACAGGTTGGTGAATGTCCAGATGATTCTGTTCAATTCCGCATCCAGCTTTTCAAAGCTGGTCGTTGCGGTTTTGACATATTCCCTGGCCTGTTTGGCGGCGTCCCCGGACTTGAACTCCCCGTAAACGACTTCGCCGTCATCCAGGTACTGATCCGTAATCACAGCCGGGTTTCTGACCCATTTGTCGCCGTCCTTGATGACCGGAAAGCATTTGGAAATGAGCCCCAGCTGTTTCATTTTATATGCGCTCCAGAACTCACAGGATACGCAGTTCCACATGGCCAGTTCCATGGGCAGCATCCAGGGCAGAAAATCGGTGCTGCCGCCATCCGGTGCGGACCCGTGCCGGGTGCCGGCCTGACCGAATATGGCCAGATCGCTGGCGATCGTGATATCGCAGGCCATGCCGATTTCCTGACCGCCTGCCACCCGCATGCCATTGACTCTGCAGATCGTGGGCTTCTTGCAGCCAAGAATCCCGTCCACCATGGCATTGAAAAGATCCATATACAGTCCGTATTCATTCGGACGGCCGGAATAGTATTCCGCGTATTCCTGGGTATTGCCGCCCGTGCAGAAAGCCTTGTCGCCCACGGCGGTGAATACGGCGGCGACAACGGAGCTGTCCGCGGATGCCCGTTGAAAACCGGCGATGACGCTCTTGACCATTTCCGTGGTGTAGGAGTTGTACTGCCTGGGATTGTTCAGGGTAATCCAGGCGGAATAGAGCCCTTCCACCGGCTTGCCGCCGGCATCCAGAACCGGCTTTTTCTCAAACATCACCCCGGGGGACTGGGATGAAAACTGCGCTTCGTTCCAGAGAAAATGATCTTTTGTGCCCGAGTCTCTCGGTAACCAGCTTAAATCGGCCATGATGTATCTCCTTTGTCGTGCAATGATATCGTATCCGGGTGGCAACTAAACTACATTCACAAATTAATTACATTTAAGCTACATTACAGCTACTATGACTTTTGTCAAGAAAAAATTGGAGGGCTGTTTAAAAGTCGGCGTTGGAGGGGGGGAACGTTTTTGAAGCGATTTCTTAGCCAACCGCACTGCCCCGGAGGGAAGGATGTGAGATTTTTTTGACTTTTTTGCGAAACCCTCAATTTTTATTGTTAAGGATTTCCTTTAGCAGCGACAGTATTTCAGATTTTTTTTCATCAGAATATTTCAGGAAATATTTATTAACAACCTGCTCTTTTCTAACCGAAATATCCTTCAGCACCTGTCTTCCTTTTGGCGTGATTTCCAGATATTTTAAGCGATCATCCTCCGGAACGTTCTTTCTGTTGATGAGGCCCACTTTTTCCAGTCTCTGGGTAATTCCGGTCATGTTTGCACTTGAAATCAACATGATCCGGTTGACATTCTTCATCGTATTCTGACCGTTTTTTGATGCATCCAACACCCTAAGGACATTGTACTGAGGGAATGTAATATTGTAATCCTTCAAATAGAATGAGGATTCCTTTTTAAAGCGTTCGGCCAACCTCACAATTGCCATCATCACCCGCTCATCAAAGCTCATATCGTTCTTGTAACCGCTATTAGACATCGTGATGTAACCTTCACCAAGTTTAATGGTTTCGAAAAGAATCAATTACATGAAGACTTGGGCTATCCTGACTGCGCCATCATTTTCGACCAGCTTCCAGTTTAAAACGCCGGTCCGGATATTTCCCAGAATCTGAATTCCGCATGCAGATCCCAGTCTGCATTGGTTATAAAACAACAATTACAGCATGTTGATATGAATAAAGATAATTTATCCAATAAACAACAATTATTCTTGAAAGGATTATATAGCTAAAATATTAATAGTCAATACATTAACTATTAGCGTTTTAACTTTTTTGGGTTTTTAAATTGTTTTTCCGAAAGATCTCAAGAAACCAGGTGTCTCGGCTGAAGACAGGCAACAGCATATGTCACCGGTGATAAACATTTTTGTTGAAAGGGTTGTGCTATGTATTTTTCGTTGACTCAGGATCAGGTGAATATCCAGAAAGCGGCAAGAGAATTTTCCGAAGGGGAATTCAGGGATATTGCCCGTGAATTGGACAGAAAAGAAGCATTCGATGACCGTCTATGGAAGAAGGCGGCGGACCTTGGATTTTTAGGCGTATTCATAGAGGAAAAATACGAAGGCATGGGAATGGGCTACCTCGATCAGTGTTTGATCGTAGAGGAATTTGCCCGGGTGGATCTGGGGATTGCCCATGCGATTGAATCAACTTTTTTCGGGACGCAGCTCATCCAGATGGTGGGCTCAGAAGCGCAAAAAAACGAATATCTGCCCCCAATCTGCAACGGAAAAATCCGGATGGGCATGGCGATCACGGAACCGGATGCCGGCAGCGACGTCTCATCCGTGAGCACAACGGCTGTTTTGGATAACGATGAATGGGTCATTAACGGCAGCAAGATATTTATCACCAATTGCAACCTGGCTGATTTTCTGGTTGTGCTGTGCGTCACCAATCCGGAGCACCCCAAAGTCCATCATCGGTTCAGCACGATCATTGTCGAGACCGAAGCCGGCCAGCAGCGCCTGGGCTCCTGTGGACGTGCGGCCCTGCATTTCGAGGTCCGGGTGGTGGACGAGTTGGATCGCCAGGTTCCCCAGGGCGAGGTGGGCGAACTGACTGTTCGCGGCGAAGCCATGACCGTCGGCTATTGGGATCTGCCCGAGGAAACCAGCCGTCTGCTGAAAGGCGGCTGGCTTCACACCGGCGATTTTGCCCGGCAGGATAAGGACGGCTTTGTCTATATCGTGGATCGCAAAAACGACATGGTCATCAGCGGCGGCAAAAACATCTATCCCCGCGAGGTGGACGGCACGGATCAGACCGAGAACGTTGCCCGCATGCGCCTGGCGGATGTCTGCAAATACTACACCCACACCCGGCAGATGGCCGTGTGGGATAAGTTCGAGCCTGAGATGGGCAAGATCTGGATGGACAAAATCAAGGCTTTTATCGCGACGGTGGAAAAGAAATAGACGTTTCCCAAAAAACAGGGCCGTTCGTTTTCCACGCGCGGCCCATCCCGGGAGTTTGTCATGAAGACGATTATCGCCATTTTGGATTACCTGGAACGTTGGGGCATTCTGATCAGCTTTTCCTTGAGCCTTGTTGCGCTGACCATCAGCATCGCCACCCACTATGTTTTTCAACGGCCGCTGACGTGGCCGGATGAGTTAACCACTTATTTATTTATGTTCATGACTTTTCTGGGGGCCAGCGCCTCGGTTAAAAGCAACATGGAGCTCAAGGTGGATGCCATTTACGGAGTCTTTCCCCAATGGCGCTTCCAGTTGGATATGCTGCTGCATCTGGTCCGATTGGGGGTATGCATCACATTTATCTATTTGGGCTGGAAATTCGTATTGATCGAGCAGGATATGGAAACCGTCACCCCGATTCTTCTCATTCCAATGAGCCTTATCGCCGCCATGCTCTCTTTTTATGCCTACTGGGAATCCCGCAGGAAAGGTCTGGGCAAGGAAGCCCTTGAGCGCCTTAATTTCAAAGGACTGCTTGCGGCCGGCAAAAATGCGTTTTTTGCGGTGTTTATCATTTTTGTTCTTTTCGGCGGTATTTACTCGGGCGCGTTTACCATCACCGAGGCATCGGTGGTTTCCTGTGTTCTGATCCTGATTGTCGAGATGCTCATCTATCGGGCGGTGAGCCTGAAGGACTTAAAGGAACTGTTGCTCTCATCGGGGGTTGTGAGCGGCGCCCTGGTTATCACTGTTTCCGGGGCGGGCGTCATTTCCGAGTACATCATTCTGCGGGGGATTCCTCAGAAAATCCTGGCACTTGCCATGCTTTATATCCCCAATGCCTGGGTGTATCTGGCCTTTACCTGCGTGGTGCTTCTTATCATCGGAACCTTTATGGATCAGATCGGCGCCATCATGATTCTCGTGCCCATCATGATGCCCATCGCCAATCATCTGGGTATTGACCCCATTCATTACTGTCTTATATTCACCGTGGGGCTGGGCATCGGGTACATCACGCCGCCGCTGGGGCTTCTTTTATACACGGCACAGGCCATCGGCTTGATTTTTTCAAGATCGTCAGGGCAATCTATCCCTCCTTGATCATCTACATCGTGGCCCTGTTCATCCTGGCCTTTGTGCCATGGTTATCCACGGTGGTCCCCAACCTGCTTTTGGGGCCGGCATGACCCGAACTTAATTTATAGATTTGTAGAATAAAAGGAGCATCACCATGATTCCCGTCATCAAGAAGATTCTTTTTACCACCGACCTTAGCGAGAACTCTCGGCATGCATTCACCTATGCCGCAGCGCTTTCGACTCTGCATGGGGCCCGTATCATCATGCTTCATGTAATGGAAGAATCCACTAGCAGCGTCAATAAGCACATCGCGAATCTGTTCGGAGAGGAAAAATGGCAGGAGATGCAAGAAGAGCATAAGCTATCGGCAAGAGGACTGCCTATGATGTCATCCGAAAGGCATTGGCCAGCTTTTCTGTTTTCACGGACAACACGGATGCCGAAGTCACCTTCGAAAAACATGACATCATGGTAAAGGATGGCAATGTCATCAATGTAATCCTTGCCGTGGCTGCCGAAAACAATTGCGATATCATCGTCATGGGATCACATAAAGGCTTACTGGGCAAAACAACGGTGGGGGGCATTGCAAAAGGAATTCTACATCAAACCAAAATTCCTGTTCTGATTGTTCCGCCGGTAGATATTGCCGGATGATCTGTATTAGCATTGCGGTCAATACCGATCCGATTTGCACCTTCAACGATAAGGGCACTGGGCAACATTTGTGGAAGGAATATATTTATGGATGACTTCAGAATTGCTGTCGTAGGAGTCGGCGCCACGGGTGCGGTTTTGGCTGCGGCCCTGCTCAGGCAAAATATAAAAACCCTGCTTGTAGGTCGCAGACCGGATCAGGGAGAAACCATCAGACGGACCGGCATCAAAATTTCAGGGCAGGTGAACTACCGGGTTTCAGTCCCTGATTTCGTTGATCAAATAGGGTCTGATGAAATCCTTCAAGCCGAATCTGATATTCCTTTCCACCAAGACCTTTCATTTGCCCCGGGTTGTCGAGGAACTCAAAGCGGTCTTTAGGGACGGCACAAAGATCGTCAGCACCCATAATGGACTCGGCACGGAGGATGTCATTGCCGATACTTTCGGCGTTGACGCAGCCTTTCGGATGTCGTTGAATTATGGGGTTTCGCTGAAAGGGCCGGGTGAAGTTGAAATGGCTTTTTTCAATCGGCCCAATTATTTAGGCGGCTTGACCCCGGAAAACAAGGTTATGGGTTCAAGAATCGCCGAATTGTTTACCAGCGGCGGCTTGGATACCGAATGCGTCGATGACATCAAGCGTTATGTTTGGAAGAAAATGGTGATGAAGTGCACCATGGCTTCAATATGTGCGGTCACGGACAGGACATTGAAACAGATCCTGGATTTTCCCCCTACCAGAGAGATTGCCGATAACTGCTTCAACGAAGTCCTCGCCGTTGCAAAGGCCCAAGGCTATGACCTGGGAAAGGACTACCTCCAGACGGCTATGGGTTATCTTGAGAAGGCGGGCGCGCACAAAGATTCCATGTGTTATGATATCGCGCAAAAAACACCCACGGAAATTGATTTTTTAGGCGGAAAAGTCGTCGAATATGCGCGGCAATTGGGAATTTCGACACCCTACTATATAGCAATGACGAATTTGGTCAAGGCCATGGAAGACAGCTACCTGCGAAAGCCGTAACATCATGAATAGGGCTGGCTTTGACAGGCGTATGCGCAAATAGGCAAACGCAGGCACGGTCTAATTGACATCTATGCGGGCTGTGCCAAGGGGGAGGGCAGAAAGTCGTAAAACCAATTGGCGTGGACAATTGAAAGGGGTGAACCTTTGAAAATATGGGTCAGTGCAATCAATCAAATACTGAGCCGGAAACAGCCGCTGGTAATGGCCCTGATTTTGAGTCAGGAAGGATCCACGCCCAGAACCGCCGGAACGCGGATGATGATCGGTGCTGATGGCGCTGTGGCGGGCACCATCGGCGGGGGGAGGATTGAAGCCGACGTTATGGAGACGGCCCGGAAAATACTTGGCAAACCGGGCACCGTGATCCGATCCTTCGATCTGACTTCTGAAATCGCCGATGCCATGGATATGATCTGTGGCGGGAAGCTGGAAATCCTGATCGATTCAATCGCTGCGGATAAAACAAACCGTTTGTTCTTTTCAAGCCTGCTTCAGATGCTGGATCAGCGCCAAAAAGGGTTGATGGTCACTGAGCTGCGGGGATCCGATTCAGATGTTCTTCAGGTCAGGCGGGCTGTTCTGCGTGAGGATGGCGGTGTTATCGGGGATTCGGATTTCAAAAAGGAAATCGATTTCGTTCCGGGCAAGCTTCGCGCGCCCGTTCTGACCCAGGTTGGCAACCGGCGGTTTTTTATCGAGCCGGTACTGGCGGCAGGAACGGTTTATCTTTTCGGCGCAGGCCATGTCAGCCTTCAGACAGCCATCCTTGCCAAAAGGGTTGGGTTTGAGACCGTGGTTCTGGATGACCGTGCGGAATTTGCCAACGCCAGCCGGTTTCCAGACGCAAATGATGTACGGGTCCTGGCATCCTTCGAACAGGCCATCGAGGGGCTTGAAATTCATGCAGACAGTTATCTCGTCATACTGACGCATGGCCATCTTCATGATAAAACCGTTCTTAAGCAGGCCCTTAAAACGCCGGCAGGCTATATCGGCATGATAGGATCACGGAACAAACGGGACGCCATTTATCGGGCACTGAAAAGTGAAGGGTTTTCCGCCGAAGATTTTGGAAAAGTGCATTGCCCCATCGGTCTTTCCATCGGCGCCCAGTCGCCGGAGGAAATCGCCGTCAGCATTGTGGCGGAACTGATTCACGCCCGTTCCGTGAAGTAATATGGAAACACCGACCCTTACAGCAATCATTCTCTCGGCAGGCCTGTCATCCAGGACAGGAGATTTCAAGCCCTCCTTTCTTGGGAGAGGCGTTTTTTCTGGAACGCGTCATCGCACTTTACCTGTCGGCAGGCATTCAGGATATCCAGGTGGTGGCAGGGTATCGGGCCGAAGATGTCATTGACCATTGCCTTGCGGTGGCGCATCTGGCAGGGCGCATGGCAACGGCCTTGAATGCGGCAGGCTGCCGGCTGGACATTGAACGGGTGGTTGCCGCGGCCCGGGTTCATGATCTGGCCAGGGACGGTCCTCGCCATGCCGCCAAAGGGGCGCGTATCCTTCGGGAGATGGGATTTCCCCGCATTGCCGATATTGTTGAAGTTCACATGGATTATACGGTCAATAAGGAAGCCCCGGTTACAGAAGCCGAGGTGGTTTTTCTGGCCGACAAATGGATTCAGGAAGACCGTAAAACCAGCATGGAAGAGCGGTTTCAGGCAAAGCTGCGGCAATATGGCGGAAAAACCGGGGCTTGCCGGAACATTCTGAAGCGATGGCAAAACGCCCTTGAAGCGCAGCAGCGTGTTGAAGCCCTGCTGCGCTGCTCCATTCATGAACTGTGATGGCATCGCAAACGTTCATGACTTATTTACCGCGCAGGGTCGTGTCAAAGCAGGGACTGGCAATTAACTGACCCTCCGGTGATGACCGCGGTGGGCGCATCTACGCCAAAGCCGGTATGCCCGGTGTCGGATGTTATGCGCACGCGGATGTTTTCATGCTTTTTCCTTTCGATCACCCAAACATCGGCTTTTGGGTGCTCCTTTGAATGATTTCCGCTTTCATGTCGGGTGACAAATCGTTGAAATACGCCGAATAGCCGGATACCCGTACGAGCAGGTGGGGGTAAAGATCCGGATTGTCGCGAGCCGCCATCAATACGGCCGGATCCAGAACATTGACCTGCACCTGCATGCCGCCCCGGCGAAAATAGGTTTTAATCAGGCTGCCCAGAGCCGTGACGCCGGTATCTCCGCGCAGGGTGTGGGGATCGAATTTCAGGTTGAAATTGACGCCGTTTGCGATCCGATAAAAATCCAGCCGGTTTACGGAGTTTAATAGCGCCGTGGGACCATTTCGATCCATGCCGTTTAATGGGGCGATCCCCGATGCAAAGGCCTGCCCCTTTCGCCGGCCGTGAGGCAGGGCTCCGGTCACCCGGCCGAAATAATTGTGGGCCGTCACCGAATACAGCCCCGCGGTATAGGGGCCGCCCCGGGTGTTGTTACCAAAGACGTTCAGCCTTTGAACAAAGGCGTCCACCACATAACGGGTCCAGCGGTCGGCCGCGGGAACGTCATTTCCGAATTTATCGATGCCCCGCAGATAGGCTTCGGCATTCGGGTCATCGATGTCTCGCGCCAGAAGCCCCGCCAGCTCAGCAAGGGAATACCGCCGGTCCGTGAAAACCGCCTGCTCGATGGCATAAAGGGCGTCTCCGGTATCCACCGGACCCACGCATTGAATCCCGGAAAAATTATAAGCGGCGCCGCCGGCAGTGGCGCACCGGCCGGATGAAAGACAGCCATCCAGCAGCATGCTGGTCAGGGGCGTGGGATGATATTGGCTGTTGGCCAGCTCAACAGCCTGAAGATCGGCAATCAGCCGTTCCATCAGTTTTTGAAGCTGCGCTTCGAAGGCACGCGTAACATCGTTCATGGACTGCATGCAGGAAACCGGCGGGGTCACTGCGCCGATGCGGACAGTGGCTCCGAAACGCCTGCCCTGATTCAAGGCCAGTTCCAGCGCCAGGGGGGTATTGAACAGGGCCGCATCGGTAGAAGAAAAGCTTTTGCCCTGACAGACCGGCTCCACGCAGCCAACGGCCGTATAATCCCGAGCATCTTCCAGCCGATAGCCGTGCCTGACCATGGTCTTTACAATGATCTCGTCATTATACAGGGCCGGTGAGTTGGCGCCCCCGGCAAGGATGCGATTCACGGCAAGGCGAAAATCATCCGGCGAGCCGTCATGCATCCTGGCATGAAAATTGGGCTGGCGCATGCGAAGCGCATCCATCACTTCAAGAAACAGAAAACTCAGGTCATTGGTGGCATCCCGGCCAGCCGGATCCGTCCCCCCCACCGTCACCACCTGGCCGTTGAACATGCCGCCGTGAAAATTTGTAAGGTGCTTGGAAAACACGGGGATGATTTCCGACATCTTGATGCAGAAGGCGGCGATCAGCTCTCCGGCCTTTTCGCGGGTCAGGTTTCCATTTTTGATATCCTGCTGATAAAAAGGCCACAGATACTGATCCATGCGTCCCGGACAGATGCCGTTGTCAAGGCTCTCCAGGTTAAGGGCGATCTGGGCAAGAAAGACGGCCTGCAGGGCCCCCTGAAACGAATCGGCTCCCTTGCGAAGAGATGTCCCGCAAATTCCGGAAATGGCTTCAAGCTCTTTCTTTCTGCCCCTGTCCGGACACTGACGGGCCTTTTCCCCGGCAAGGGCCGCATACCGATCCCCGAAACCGGCAAGGCTTTCCGCGATAATGACCACTGCTTCGTAAAACTGCCTGGCTTTTGATCCCGCGGCGGTTTGTAAAAGGTGGCCTTTGGCTTCGGCGATTATTCCGGCTGTACCCACCGTGATCAGTTTCTCGTAATCCGGCGCAAGATGGGCGATTCCGCCGCTTTCATTGATCAGATAAACATGCGCCTTCAGTTGATCGGCCACAAAACGGACTTTCCGCCACAGGGAAGCATGGGCCTTAAGCGGCATGAATCGCAGGCTCCAGAAGGGGATGATTCCCAGCAGCCGGCGCAGGTCTTTGGCGGAAACCGCCAGCGGATTGGTCTTTCGCCGGGAGAACCGGAACAGATCCAGCATGACCGGAACCCCGTGCAGCTCGGGATAGATGGAGCCCCCCACGCGTTTGGAAGTGTAATTTCCGACAATGAGTTCATCCGGGAAAATGGCAATGGTTTTTTTAAGGAGCACATCGGAAAGCGCTTCGGCCATTTGGATGTGCGGCGATTTGCGCCGATTTGCCGCCTTTCGATGGTAATCGGTCCATATCAGGGCGCGTTCGGCGCACACCGAGGGGCTTGCGGATTGCACGGCCTGTTTCAACCTGGCGACTCTTTCCTTGTCGAACGCCTTGTCTTCAGTCATAGATGTCGGCATGAATCCCCTCTTTCTCGAACTTTCGTTTGATTGGCGCGCAGGCATCGGCATCCATGGAAGCAAGATGCAGCGGCTGCAGGGGGCTGTTGATCCATCTGATCTTGTCCGCACCCAGTCCATGATACGGCAGGCCGTGAATGCCGTGGTGGCCATGTCGCAGCAGAAAACGCGACGTCTCTGCGATATTTTCCTCTGAATCATTCACCCCCGGAACGATGGGCATGCGCGGCACCAGCGGGTTAAGCGCGCTTGAAAGGCGTGAGAAATTATCCAGAATCCGGCCATTGCCCGCGCCCGTATACTGGCGATGTCTCTTTGTATCCATATGCTTCAAATCAAAATAAATCAGATCCAGAAAAGGCAGGAGGGGCTGGATGTGAGCCCACTCGAAAAATCCGCTGGTTTCAAGGGTTACGTGGATACCCTGGCGCTTCACTTCAGGCAGAAAATTCTCCAAAAAACGCCATTGCATCAGCGGCTCCCCGCCGGACAGAGTGATGCCGCCGCCGGAATCCCGAAAGAAGTCCAGATCCCTGAGAACTTCGCCCATCAGCGCATCCACCGGCCAGCGCCTGCCCACAAGGGTCAGACTCTCCGCCGGACAGACGTCGGCGCACCGGCCGCACACGGTGCATCGCTCATAATCGATCCGCGCTTCTTCAGACCGGAGGATGGCGGCACTGCCGCACGCCTCCGCACACTGAAAACAGCCTCTGCAGCGTGCCGCGACAAAGGCCATCTGCGCTTCAGGGCTGATGGATTCTGGATTCTGGCACCAGGCGCAGCGCAGCGGACAGCCCTTGAAAAACAGGGTGGTGCGGATACCCGGCCCGTCATGCAGACAGAACCGCTGGATATTGAAAATCAGGGCGTCTTTTTTATGCTGTTTAATTCTTTCATGGAAATTCTGGAACCTGTTTTTAAGAGCTCTCATACTTTCAACTGGACTGTTCAGTTCAATGCCTTCATGCATCTAGATCTATTTGTAAATTCAACGGCGATCAGGCTCATGTCGTCAGAAGGCGCGGACCCGCCTCTTTGCCTGTCGGCGGTTTCAAATGCCCTGTCTACCAAGGTCCTGGGTCGGCAGATGATGGGAATTCTCCATGAATGCGTGAAATCTTTCCTTGCCTTCTCGCTCACCATCCATCCCGAAATTTTCGATCAAACCGTCCGTATAAAGAATCAGCCGGTCTCCGGCATTCAATTGCTTTTCTTCCTGGCTGAAAGCGGCGCCGAATCCGCTGCCGATGGTCGTGCCATGGTTTTCGAGTCTTTCCAGATGCCCCGTGGATCTTAATATCAATGGCGGCATATGGCCGGCGTTGCTGTAGACGAAACAGCCGGTTTCAATATTCAGCGTTGCATATGCAATCGAGAAAAAACAATCGAATCTCTCCATCGGGAACTCTTTGTCCAGACGGTTCATGACGGCCTCGGGGCTGAATAATCTGCCGGTCAGGCGCATGCGGTTGTGCAGGCTCATCAAAAATTGGGAGATCGTAACGGCCACAAGCGCTGCAGATACGCCATGCCCGCAAACGTCCAGCATATAAATTCCGATTTGTTCTTTACTGATCTCATGGATTTGAAAAATATCGCCGCCGATATGGCCGCAGGGTTCAAATCGCCAGGCAATGATGATGTTGTCGATTTCCAGTTTGCTGCCCGGTAGAAGGCTTTTCTGGATTTTACCGGCTGTTTCAAGTTCATGGTTGATTTGCTGCTGCTGTATTTCAAGCTTTCTTTTCTGTTCCTCGATCTGTGAAACATCGTAAATGATCACAAGTATCATTTTTTGTTTGTGGAACTCGATGAGCCTTGAAGTAACCTCCAGATTTTTTAAAACCGGGCTGCCTTTGATGTAGAAGACCCGCTCCATGGACTTGCGATCAACCGGGTAATCCTCCACCAGGGTCTGGAGCAGTGTTTTTCTCAAAACGCAGAACTGGCACTGGGATGTGTCGCCACAGGACTTGTTTTCTTTCACCGCGTTCACACATCCGGCTATCTGACCGAAAGAACTTTCAACAACACGATCCGCGGCACTATCGAAGAGACTTAGAAAACTATTGTTGAATTGGTGGATCCGCATATTCTCGTCTGCAATGAGGATGGCGGAGTTAATGTTCTCCAGAATCAGATTCAGGAATTCGTTCGATTCTTTCAGATTGTCGAGTTCTATCGACATAAAGGACTCCTGTTGGGGCTTAAAAGCCTTGCTTCAGCAATTCATTGATCTCCTCCGGATAGGCCATGCACAGGGTTTCATTGAACAGGTTGCGCAAGGCTCCGACGTCCGGTGTTCCCAGCTTCTGGTTGAAGAAGGTACGGGGTGAGAAGAGCAGGTGAAATCGGAAATGGTCATCGGTTTTCGCACCGGTGAAAAAATTCATGTTGAAGCTGTAAATCCCCATTTTGTCGTATTCGGCCATGACTTTTGCAAGACCGGAGGCCAGGTCCAGAAGATCCTGCCCGCCAAGATCCAGCGTACACCGGGCATCTTCCAGAACCGCCAGCACGTCTCCGGCAACGCCCATGGGGGCAAAAGCCGTCATCCAGTGAGTACGGCCGATCTTTCCCAGATAGCGTTTGTTCGCTTTTTTCTCGGCTTCCACAAGATCGACCCAGAAGTTGGATCCGTGGGTGTCCAGATAGTTCCAAGAAGCTTCCAGTTCCTGTCGCATGAGGTTGGGCGCGGAGGAAGTGGAAAAAACCTGAAGGTGGGGATGGATGAGAGAGCTTCCGGCCGGCGGCATGTAGTTCCAGTTGATGATGTGGTACACGGACTCCGGATGGCCGGTGCTTTCTATGCGCCTGAAAAAGTCCTGAGCGAAACCGAATGCGGCGGCCATATGCCCGGGCTCAAACGCGGTCATGGGAACAAAATGGCGAGCACCGAATGTTGCCACGGCCCCAATACTGTCGTAAGGGGCGGTGTTCGGGAAAATCACCATGTCCTCTTTTTGCAGACGGCCTTCGGGAATGAGGTCTTTTGGAAAACAGGGCGTCACGTCCAGCACCTTGTCCGGGCAGAATGGGCACCAGGCCTCGGTTCCCGCTACAAGAGCATCGAAATCGGGCTTCTGCCACTGAAGCTTCATGAAATGGCAGATCCTGGCGGTCCGGCCTGTCAGGGGGTCGATGCGGATTTCACTGGAGATTCGGCTCTCGGCCATTATCCTTTTGCGGGTTGAGCATGACCGTTTCTTTTTTAATGGCCTCAAATTTCATAAACCCTCCTTAGGGGACGTACATCAATATATAACTTTCATTCCAGAGACAAATTGTTTTCAGCAGCAAAAAGCTTGCCGCGCTTGATTGCCATGCTCACCGCAGCCTGAGTCATCCCCAGTTTCAAACCAATTTCCGGTTGTTTTAATCCGAGTTCTTCGGCAGCCCAGTAGCAGGCCAGGCTTCGCGCTTGTACTGTTCGCCGCCCGCGATCCCTTGATAAAATAGCATCCGGATCAACGCCTGTCAGCTCCCCTGCCCTTCTGATGACCGCCTGAAAATCCACCCCCTGCGCCTGCAAGCGATAGCAGCGCTCCATCTTCTCGTTCGCTAAAGATAAAACTTTTTCAACAAAATCACCATCACCCAATATTCTCTCATCATTTTTTTGAAAAAAACCTGCCTTTTGCAGCGTCTTCGCAGCAGTCCAGCCGCCTGCACTCCGAATCAAACCACCGCCGACAAGTTCATCCCGCCGCCCCTGGTCCATGCCCTTCTCCACAAATTCCCGGTACTGCCGCCGGGCAACCGAAACACTCGGATTAAACTTTTTCAGTACATAATCGGAATGTTGCCAGGCGCGGTATCCTTTCTTAAAAAAAGCACTGTGACCGCAATACGGATACTCCCTCAGTTCTTTTAAATTCCGGACAATTTTGGCTCGCAAGGGGTTCAGATGGATGTAACGAACGAGTTCCAGCAGGTAGGCATCCTCCTGGCATAGAATCGACTTGTAACGGTTCTGAAACAGATGTCCTTGACGGTGATGCCGTCTGTTGAATGAAATGGCATAACCGGTCAGAAGGCGCTGCATAACCCGCGAAATTGCCGCGTTTCCGGTTCTTAGAAGCAGGTGAAAATGATTTGGCATCAGGGCCCAGGAAAAACATGCAGTCTGGGTATCATCCATAATCGCGGATAAACGGTCCAGAAAATCCTCCCGGTCCGTATCATCTAAAAAAATATTTCTGCGGTCGATGCCCCTCACGATAATGTGATGCAAGGCACCTGGCGCATCTATTCGCGCTTTTCTTGGCATAGCTTCTCTTATATCATACCGGGTTCCATTATCAATTTATTTTTTTATGTACGTCCCCTCTTTCTACATCACAAGGGTTCAGTGATATCCATTTCAAAAAGCAGAAGACTGAACGTGTTCCTGATCCGTAGAATGGAGGGTTTCAATGAACAATACATCGCTTCGCGTTGTATTTATCGCAGCCGAAGCTGCGCCCTTTGCCAAAACCGGGGGGCTGGCCGATGTCGCAGGCAGTCTTCCCAATGCCCTGCGGCAATTGAACGTGGATGTCCGCGTGATTATGCCGGGTTATCGACAGGTGTTTGAACACAGCTTGCGTGATGAACCGGTCTTGGTCCAACCTGAATACATGGCTGGGTTCTCAGCAGCTGACCTTTCAGGTGCGCAAACTGTCGATTGAAAATGCCGCCCCGGTATATGTCATCGACCGGGAAGATATGTTTGACCGGCCCCATCTTTATGCCAATGGCGATGGCGACTATTACGACAATGCCGAGCGGTTCATCTTTTTCTGCCGGGCCGTTGCCTCGCTGATGCATTCCTGGGATTTTACCCCCCAAATCGTTCACTGCAACGACTGGCACACCGGTCTGATTCCGGTGTATATGCAGATGGAACCGGCGTTTCGCCAATTCAAATCCCTTTTTACCGTGCACAATCTGGGTTATTCCGGATTGTTTTCAGGCGAAAAATACGCATTGACCGGCCTGGATTCGTCGCATTATCAGCCGGACGGACTGGAATTTTACGGCAGGTGGAGCATGCTGAAAGCCGGCCTGGTATATAGCCGGGCCGTCTCCACGGTCAGTCCGACCTATGCGCGGGAGATTCAGACACCGGAATACGGAAAAGGTCTGGAAGGCGTCCTTCGCAACAGGCAGGCTTCCGTGTTCGGTCTTTTGAACGGTGTCAATTATCAGCTGTGGAACCCTGAGACGGATGCTTTCATTCCCGCGCGTTACACGCCTGACGACTTGTCTGGAAAACGCATCTGCAAAGCCGCCCTGATTCGGGCATGTCAAGCTGGACGAGCGCCTGATGGAACGTCCGGTCATCGGCATTGTATCCCGGCTGGACGTTCAAAAAGGAATTGATTTAATCATTCCGATACTGAGTGAGATGATTGAATCCCTGAAGGTGGGTCTGGTCATTCTGGGGACCGGCGATGAAACGTTGCAGCAGCAGCTTCAACAAGCCGGCAAACCCTACAAAGGCGCGTTTGCATTGATTCAGCGCTTTGACGACGAACTGGCCAGACAGATTCTGGCCGGCGCAGATATGCTTCTGATTCCTTCCCGCTATGAACCCTGCGGCTTGACCCAGCTTTATGCCATGAAATATGGAACGATTCCCGTGGTTCGTGCCACCGGCGGCCTGAATGACACGGTATCCGAGGTGAATGCGCGTACCGGAGATGGAACCGGCTTTACATTCAAGCACGCGGATTCCACGGACTGTCTGGCCGCGATTCAAAAAGCCGTCGGCGTTTATCGGACGTCGCCGATCTGGAGCCGCATTCAGTCCAATGGCATGTCCATGGATTTTTCCTGGGAAAAAGCCGCACGGAATTATTTGTCGCTTTATCAGAAATTGATGATGGACAGTACCCGCTGATACCCTGCAGCGGATTCAAGGTGCGATCCAGAACAGCAACCACAGCCATCACGATCCGTCATTCTTGTGCCGCTCACATCCACCATCACGGACAGCGTGTGCACACCGCCGCCCATGACCACCCCTTTCACCGGAGTGACATCGCCGTAGTCCCGCCCCCAGGCAAGGGTGATGTGGGTTTCACCGGAGATCAGGTTGTTGGTGGGATCCAGATCCACCCAGCCCGCATCCGGCACGAACAGGGAAATCCAGGCATGGGATGCGTCCGCACCGACCAGCCTTGGTTTTCCCGGTGGCGGTGCTGTTTCCAGATAGCCGCTGACATAACGTGCCGCCAGCCCCAGCGACCGCAGGCAACTGATGGCAAGGTGGGCAAAATCCTGGCACACCCCTTTTCGGTTTGCCAGCACCTGGTCCACGGAGGTATCCACGGTGGTGGCCGACTTGTCGTAGGTGAATTCCGTAAAAATCCGCCGCATCAGGTCCACGGCGCCCGCCAGCACGGGAACCCCCGGCGGAAAGGAAGGGCGTGACATAGGCCAAGGCGCCGGGGTTGACCGTGATCAGCGGGCTGGCAAAAACAAACTGGTAGGCCTCCAGCTCCGCCGGGTGATCATGGGCGGCCAGCCGCCGGGCCACGACTTCCCAGGGGGCCGTGCTTGCCGGCGCCGGTGTGACGGGCGGACTCGTTTCCACCATGCTGGTGGCGGTCATGGACAACTCGTTGTGGGGCTGCTGCACCATGAAAACGTGGACGATGTTGCCGAAATAATCAATTCGGCGCTGCAGGTATTGAGGCTCGGGCACAATGGCCAACCGGCTTTGGACCACCCGCTGGGTGCCGGTCTCACGGGGATACAGGAACAGTTCGTTCTGGGAAAGGGAGGCCGGCTCCGAATAGCGGTAGGCCGTTTTATGGATGATGCGGTATTTCATGAATTGCGCTCACCGGGGATCATGGAGAAATGGGGCGTCGCCGGGACCCGGCTCAGGTAGTGGGCGCTGATCTGCTGTGCAAAATCCTTCAGACGGGTCTCCATGGATTTAAGAAATACCGCCAATGACTCGATTTTCGGCGCCGCCTTTGCCGCAGCCCAGGCCGGTGAGATCCAGCAGACGCACGGCGGTGAGCATCTCCAGGGCCATGCGCTCCTCCGGACTGGCAAATCGCCGGTCATTCTGCCGGGGCAGATGCTCCACATGGGCCGCCAGCTGGCTGAACTGGAAGGCCAGGGATTTGGGGTTGCTTTCGTCCACGAGCAGCAGATCCAGCACCGGCGCCAGCTGAAATGCCGTCCGGTAGCGGGCCCGATAGGTCATGATGCTGTCGGAAACCTCCAGCAGCGCCTCCAGGGCGCTTCGGGATTCGCTGCAAACCTGGGGAAGGCCGATACGGATCAGGCTCGGTCTGGTTCATGGCCCGCTCCACCCGGCGCCCCATGTCCATGAAGCGCCACCCCAGACCGCGGGTCATGCTCTCCATGGCCAGACCGCTGAAGGCGCTCAGGGTAAACAGCGTATCGTCGAGTAGCTCCAACGGGTCACCGGCAGGAGTATCGGCAAAGCCTTCCAGCCGGTTGATCACCCGCCAGCAGTCCAGGGAGAGCCGGTCGCGCACATTCCGGGCCGCCTCCCTCACCCGATTAAGAATGGCGACCACGCTTTCGGGCCGATCCTTGCAATACAAGGCGGCATTCAGGTGGGCCGACAATTCCCGATAGAGGGGGATGCCGTCACCACGATCGGGAGCGTGGGGGATGGTATTTCCCGCCCTGAGAAGATTCAACAGAAACGGCAGCTCGGGGATGTCTGCCGGGCGGGCTTCGCCGGAAAGCCGGCGGAAAACGGACCGCAGGAGCCGTACCAGCCCCTCGGCCCGCTCCAGGTAGCGTCCCAGCCACAGCAGGTGATCCGCCACCCGGCTGGGCAGATCGCTGCTGCGCCGGAACTCGGGTCACTGCCTGGAGTCCGCCCATGAGGCTGAAGGGTTCCACCGGCTGGTCGGAGAGCACCCAGATGTCTTTGCTCTGCTGCCGCTCCGGACAGTCGCCCATCAGGGTCTGCACATCCGCGGCGGTAACTGCCAGGCCTCCGGGCATGACCGTAAACCCCTGATCCGTTGCGCAGGCAAAAATCCGCAATAAAGTATAGCGAGAACTGACGCCGCTTTTATCCCATGCGGGAACCACGGCCGGACAGACCGGCTGCCGCGCCATGAAAGCGTAGGGCGCGGCATGAATCGCCGCCATCAGATCGCCAGAGCGAACGGACGCAGCCAGGTGATCCATGGCCGGACTCACCGCCAATTGCCCCAGATTCGCCATAACGTGTTTCAGTCCATCGGAATTGCCGCACCACCAGGCCGGATGGTTTTCCAATACCAGCTCTTCTTTCATCAGCCGGCGGCACAGCTCGGGCAGGAAAACCGGCAGAACCGGCGTATCCACAAACCCGCTGCCGACGGGGTTGACAATATCGATATTCCGCTCACGGCAGACCTGGATGAGTCCCGCCACGCCGGTTGCCGTTTCCCGCCGCAGGGCGAAGGGATCACTGCTGTCATCCACGGTATGCCGAAATATGGCCTCCACCGGTTCCAGTCCGGCCAGTTTTTTCAGGAACACCTTGCCGTTTCGAACGGTCAGATCCTGGCCCTCCACCAGCGGATAGCCCAGGTAGCGGGAAAGCAGGGCATGCTCGAAGTAGATCCGGCTGTCCGGTCCCGGAGAGAGCAGCACGATGCCGGGGTCCTCCGGCCGAAGGGAGGTCCGCTGGATCAGGCTGCGGTGAAAAGTTTGGAAAAAGGGCGCAAGCCGGCGGATCTGGGTTTTATGGTACAGCTCGGAAAAAACCCGTGAAATAACGATCCGGTTTTCCAGGGCATAGCCCAGACCGGCCGGATTGGCCGCCGTAATCCCGGAGCACCTTGAAACTCCCGTCCGCTGCCCGGTAAAGATCTGCTGCGTAATAGGTCAAGAACCGGTTTCCCGCTGGTTGAATGCCATGGCAGGTACGCAGGAAATGGGGTTGGCAAAGACCAGCTCCGGGGGAATCCGGCCTCCTTTGAGCAGATTCTGGGGGCCGTAAGTATCCGCCAGAATCTGTTCCAGAATAAGGGCGCGCTGAATCAGCCCGGCTTCAAGGCCCGGCCCATTCCCCTGCGGTGAGGGCAGCGGAATCATTTCCAGAGCCCAGGGTGTCCCCCGGCCGGCCGGGTCGTCGAAGGGGTTGAAGGTGGCCCCGTCCTCGTGGCGCATGCGCCTGACCCGGTCCTGGCGCTCTGTTGAGCACGTCGGCGCCGTGGCGTCCATGCGCAGCGATGATCGGCTGCCAGTGTTCTCGAGGCACTGCCGGAGACAAAAATGCCTCACAATAGGTATCGCCGGGGAAGGCAACCGTATCAAACAGTGAAGCCGGCACAGGCTGTGGGGCTTCCGGTTCGGTAATGTCTGCCTTGATCATACAGGTGATGTCTCGTGTTAGGTGCATATGTCGCCGTCATAAGCACAGAACGCTTGGGCACGATTTACCCCGTTCACCGCCGCAAGTCAAGGGTATACGGGAAATAGGGATTGGGTGCCTCCGACGGGATCATCTCCCGGGTCGCCTGGGGTATGACCACCGGGAATAAACCTTGCATTGCGCCGGCCCTCGGCCTCATAAGGCGTTGACGGGAAACTCGTCATGGTGACGTCCTCCCGGGTGGCCCACATGATAAGTGCAGCCGCCCACGGCCCGCCCGGACCAGGTGTCCAGCACGTCGATCACCAGGGGAGTGTGCACGCCGATGGTCGGATGCAGGCAAGCCGGCGGCTGCCAGGCCCGATACCGGATGCCGGCCACGAACACGCCGGCCACGGCGGTGGGCTGCAAGGGGCACGCGCCTCCCGTTACAGGTGACAATGTAGCGCTCGCCTGTCATGCCGGTGATCTTGACCTGGAGCCGCTCCACGCGAGGAGTCCACGTAGCGTGCTGTCCCGCCGCCGCCGGGCTCCTCGCCCAGAACATGCCAGGGTTCCAGCGCCTGGCGCAGTTCGATTTCCATGCCATGACTGCTCCACTTTGCCGTAGATGGGGAAGCGAAACTCGAAATGGGGATGGAAAAAATCCATTGAGACCGGAAAACCGGCCTGATTCAGAATCTTGAGTACGTCCGCAAAATCATCGCGGACCGGCTGGGGCAGCATGAATCGATCGTGGAGCCGTGTGCCCCACCGCACCAGGTCCCGGCGATAGGGCGTCTGCCAGAACCAGGCCACAAAGATGCGCAGGAGCAATTGCTGGGCCAGGCTCATGCGGGCATGCGGCGGCATCTCAAAGGAGCGAAACTCCAGCAGCCCCAGCCTTCCGGCAGCGCTGTCCGGCGAAAAGAGCTTGTCGATGCAGAATTCCGCCCGGTGGGTGTTGCCGGTGACATCCACCAGCAGGTGGCGGAACAGGCGGTCCACCAGCCACGGCGGACATGGCCGGTCCGGACCCGTTTGCCGCTCCAGTTCAGCAAATGCGATCTCCAGTTCATAGAGGCTGTCGTGCCGGGCCTCATCGATGCGCGGCTGCTGGCTGGTGGGGCCGATGAAGAGGCCGGAAAAAAGAAATGAAAGCGACGGATGGTTGTTCCAGAAAGTGACGAAACTGCGCAGCAGGTCCGGCCGTCGCAGAAAGGGACTGTCCGCCGGCGTTGCGCCGCCGATGACGATGTGATTGCCGCCGCCGGTGCCGGTGTGGCGGCCGTCCATCATGAATTTTTCGGTACCCAGGCGGGTCTGGCGGGCCGTTTCGTAAAGCGCCGTGGTGCAATCCACCATCTCCCGCCAGCTGTGCATGGGCTGGATGTTCACCTCGATGACCCCGGGATCCGGGGTGATTTTCAGGCACTCCAGGCGCGGGTCGCAGGGCGGCGTGTAGCCTTCAATGACAACCGGCAATCGGGTCTTCCCGGCGGTCGCTTCAATGGCAGCCACCAGTTCCAGATACCCTTCCAGGGATGGCACCGGCGGCATGAACACATATAGCCTCCCCTCACGGGGCTGAACGCACAGGGCCGTTCGGACCAGCCAGGCTGCGGATTCGCCGGCAGCAGGCGCCGGATCGTCAAAGGGTTTGGGCTGGGTGCGCACGCTGCTCACCCAGTCCCTCCGCTGGCTTCCCTGGCAGGACCCGCTGCCCCTCGTGAAGGTCCGGCAGCGGACCCCTGTCGGCCATGGGGTCCATCGGATGGTCAAAATAAAAATCCGCCTTGGAGACCCAGGGCAGAGACTCCAGGGGCAGACGCAGCCCGGCAGGAGAATCGCCTGGCAGTAGGAACAAGTGATCCCCCCTGAAAGGCCAGGGGCCGCTCTTCCAGGAGCCGTGCTGCAACGGCAGGACGTAGCCCGCCACCGCCCCCAGCCCGCGCTGGAAGGTGGCCATCATGCGCGCACGGGCCTCCGGATCATCCAGCTTGGGATCGGCAAGGTCCACATTGACAGGCAGCCGCTGTTCCTTGTACAGGTAATAAAAGACGTCCTCGTAGCTTTCACGGATGTAGCGCCGGCTGACCTCCAGCGTGTCGGCCAGGGTTTCGATAAAAACCTTGGCCTCGGGGACGCCAAAACCGTAATCTTTCGAAGAGTCGGCCATCCATTGGTCGTCAGTCCATACCGGCTGGCCATCTTTTCGCCAGTAGCAACCCAGTGCCCAGCGGGGAAGCGATTCACCCGGGTACCATTTCCCCATGCCGTAATGCAGCATTCCGCCGGGGGCCCAGTTTTGCCGCAGCCGTTTGATCAAGGTCTCGGCCAGCCGCTGCTTCTCCAACCCCAGGGCCGCGGTGTTCCACTGGGCGCCATTCAAATCGTCTACGGAAACAAAGGTTGGCTCACCACCCATGGTCAGACGGACATCCGCCTCCGCCAGTTCGCAATCCACCCGATCCCCCAGTTCCACGATGCCCTTCCATACCACCTCCGGATAGGGCCGTGTGGAGCGGGGTGCTTCGCGAATGCGCCGCACGGTCATGGAATGGCTGAATTTCACCTCGCAGTCGTCCAGACCGCCGGTGATGGGTGCCGCACTCTTGGGTTCAGGCGAGCAGGCCAGCGGAATGTGTCCTTCGCCGGCAAAGAGACCGGAGGTAGGGTCCATGCCCACCCAGCCCGCTCCGGGAATGTAGACCTCGGTCCAGGCATGCAAATCGGTGAAGTCGGCTTCCGGCCCTGACGGGCCGTCCAGGGATTTTACGTCCGGCGCCAGCTGGATCAGGTACCCGGAGACAAATCGGGCGGCCAGGCCCAGATGCCGCAGGATGTTCACCAGCAGCCAGGCCGAATCCCGGCAGGAGCCGCTGCTCAGGGCCAGGGTCTGCTCGCAGCTTTGCACGTTGGGTTCCATGCGGATGAGATACCGGATATCACGGCTGAGCTTCAGGTTAAGATCTACAAAAAAATTATTGGTAAGTTTGGTGCTGCGGTCGATCTGGGCCAGATAGGCTTTGAGCTTTTTCCCCGCCGGTTCCCTGGCCAGATAAGGCCCCAGATCCAACTTGAGCTCCGGCGCATATTCAAAGGGAAATGTCTCGGCATCCGGCTCCAGGAAAAAATCGAAGGGGTTGATGATGATCATTTCGGCCACCAGATCCACTTCCACCTGAAACACGTCGGTCTTTTCCGGAAATACCAGGCGGCCCAGGTAGTTGCTGAAAGGATCCTGCTGCCAGTTGATAAAATGTGTTTTCGGGGTCACCGTCATGGAGTAGCTCAGAATCGGCGTCCGGCAATGGGGAGCGGGACGCAGCCTGACGATGTGGGGGGACAGGGAGATGGGCCGGTCGTAGCGGTAAGCGGTTTTATGGTTCAGGGCAACATGGATTCCCATGGGGGTTCCTTTCGATGAATCACGGGCATAACATGGCGTTTGAATGCGCCAATCTGCTACTGCTCGTTGGTGGAGGCCTCAATCAGGGGCTTGAGGTTGAAAAAAATGCTGCCGATGGCCCCGTCCACATGATTGAGCCGTGTTTGCAGGCCGTCCAGATACTCGTGCAAACCATGCTCGATCACCTCGTCGATATCCGTGTATTCCAGGTCAGCCTTGAGGCGTCCCAGACCGTTTTTCGGCGTTGTTGGTGGCCGATCCGGGCGGTGATCCGGTGATGCGGTGCAGGCAGATCTGGGCCTTGGAGACGCAATGGTGGATGGAGCGAGGGAAATGGTTGTCGAATATCAAAAAACCGGCCACCTTCCGGGGGGTGATGTGGTGATGCACCTTGCGGAACATCTCGAAGGCGCTGGCCGATTTCAGCACCGCTGTCCACTGGATGTTGTCGATTGGCGTGTTCACCAGATCCGCGTGGGGCAGCAGCATAAAATATTTGACATCCAGAATCCGGGAGGTTTTGTCCGCCCGTTCCAGCATCATGCCGATGCGGGCGAAATTCCAGGCCTCGCCATGGCTCATGGTGGAATCCATCAGGCCGGTGAACAGGTGGCTGCGCATCTGGATGATCTTGAAAAAACGGTGGGGGTCATCCAGGGCCAGGGTCAGGCTCGGAACGTCCGCCAGTTCCAGGTAGAAATTGTTCAAATGCTCCCACATCTCCGACGAAATGATCTCACGGATGGAGCGGCCGTTTTCCCTCGCAGCCACCAGGCAGCTCAGGATGGAATTGGGATAGTCCCTGTCAAACGTCAGGAATCGGATCACCGCCTCCTGGTCGTAGCCCGGGTATTTTTTTTCGAACAACTGCTGATCACCTGTGATCATCACCAGCGGCTCCCAGTGCTTGCCTTTTTCCGACGGCATGTCCAGCAGCAGGTTGAGGTTGACGCTGATGAAGCGGGCCACATTTTCCGCCCGCTCGATATATCGGCACATCCAGTAGATTGAGTTGGCTACACGGCTGAGCATCGATATTCCTCCTCTATTCCAGTACCCAGGTATCCTTGCTTCCGCCGCCCTGAGAAGAGTTGACGACCAGGGATCCTCTGGTCAGCGCCACCCGGGTCAGTCCGCCGGGCTGGACGTAAATCTCCTTGCCGAAGAGCACGTAGGGCCGCAGGTCCACGTGACGCCCCTCGATGCGCTCACCCACGATGGTTGGCACCCGAGAAAGCGATATGGTGGGTTGTGCCATGTAATTTCGGGGTTCAGCCGTGATCTTATCGGCAAATTCCGCCCGCTGCGCTTCAGTGGCATGGGGACCCACCAGCATGCCGTATCCGCCGGACTCGTTGGCGGCCTTGACCACCAGCTGATCCAGATGCGCCAGCACATACGCCCTGTCTTGATCGTCCCGGCAGATATAGGTGGGCACATTGGGCAGGATGGGCTCCTCGCCGGTGTAGTATTTGATGATTTTGGGCACGTAGGCGTAGATAACCTTGTCGTCTGCAATGCCTGTGCCCGGTGCGTTGGCCATGGCGATCCGGCCCGCCTTGTATACGCCGATAAGCCCCTTGACCCCCAGCAGGGAATCCGGGCGGAAGACTTCCGGATCGATGAAATCATCATCTATTCGCCGGTAGAGAACGTCCACGCGCTTGAGGCCTTTGGTGGTCAGCATGTGGACGAACCCGTCGGACACCACCAGATCCTGGCCCTCCACGAGTTCCACCCCCATCTGCTGGGACAGGAAAGAGTGCTCGAAGTAGGCGCTGTTGTAAATGCCGGGCGTCAGGACACCGATGGTGGGCGATTGGACATGGTCCGGAGCCAGGTGCTCCAGCACCTCCAGCAACTTGGTGGGATAGTCGTCCACCGGCCGCACCCGGGAGGCCTCGAACACCTGGTGGAACGTGCGTTTTAGCACCTGGCGATTCTCCAGCACATAGGAAACGCCGGAGGGACAGCGCAGGTTGTCTTCCAGCACGTAAAAGCGTCCGTCGCGATCCCGCACCAGGTCGGTGCCCGTCACATGGCACCAGATCCCCCGCGGCGGGGTGAACCCCTCGCACTCTCTGCGATAGGTACGGCTGGTGAGGATCAGGTCTTCGGGGACCACCTTGTCTTTGAGGATCTTTTTCCCGTTGTAAATATCCTGGATGAACTCATTGAGGGCAAAGATCCGCTGCTTCAGCCCGCTTTCGATCTGCTGCCAGTCGCTGCTGGACACGATGCGGGGGATGATGTCGAACGGAAAGATCTTTTCGGTGCCCTCATCGCGGCCGTAAACGTTGAATGTGATGCCCATTTTGAGGAGCAAGGCGTCGGCCGCTTTCTGGCGCATGTTCAGCCCCCCCTCCGGCAGTGACTCGATCTTTTCCACAAGCAATTGTGCCCCGGGCCGGGGGTTGCCGTTTGCATCGATCAATTCATCGTAGTAGTCCCCCGGATCATACGAGCTAAATGATTCCATCGAACCTTTTCCTCCGTGGTTGCACTGTTATGCGAAAAGGATGCGGGCATCTTTGATTGGAAAGCCTTTCCATCGATAGTCTGCCCGATGGCATGTTGAGACATCCAATGCCAAGGAGCTGCCATTGAACTTTTCAAATCGAAAGCAAGAAACCCGGATTTGACATTTCGAAGGTTATCAAGATGGCGATAGGGTGTCAATACCCATGTCATAAAGCATTCAGAGCAATCGCAACAAAACCGGCACCAGAGCATATCGTTCGCAGTCCATGACTCTTGTGATGATGTGATGCAAGATGCCACGCACATTTATGCGTGATTTCTTTGTCCGTGCCTTTCTGATACAGCGTCGATTTTCAAATTACTTATTCTTTTATGTACGTCCCCATCAATTGTTTGACTTGACAAAGCAGTATTGATCGTCCAGAATATGCTAAATCATTTTGGATGATGCGGCTAAACTTACAGATGTGGCCTTCAGGGTCGCGCGGTTCTGCACTGCTATCAGCCCTCTTTCCCTGAATCGTTAGCCCAGGTGCGGCTGTCTGACATGTTCGAATCCGGAAAGGATGCCGGTATTTCTTCTTAACCTCCGGGCTTTGCTTATATGCCCTTCGCTTTGAACTCAGAAGATCTTTTTCGCTGTTGTTGACAAACCGGTATTTGTTTCCTGCTTTGCCGGACACCTTTCATCGGGCAACCCTGACAGCCCTGGCTGTTGAATGCCGCGCCGAATCGCTCATCTCGTTTGCTGGTTTTTACCGGCATGTGCCTATGGGGAACATGATGCAGTGCGGCCATTTGCATAATTTTCAGCCGCATTGACCTGATTGACAAAACCCGCGTTAACAGTTTCAGGTGTTCATCTCGCAGATTTCAGAGACGTTTTCAAACCGAAGCATATCTGGCTTCGCCCCCAGGGATGAATTGCACAGAATCCGGACGCTGTTTTGGTCTAAATGCAAGGAACGAAAAGTTTATGTATCACCTCACGTTTTTTCTTATCTCAACAGACCCGATATTCGGGGAAAATAAATGAAAATCCCGGCCGGCAGGGCATCGCTGAACTTGACCGCCATTTGCATGCTTGCAGGGATGGTATGCCTTTTCCTCTTGACCGCCCCAGAACCTGTTTTCTCTCTGGATTCTGTATCGATGAAGCCCCCTGCAGGCTCAGTTGATCCTGTCGCTGTGGAAGATTTAAAGACTCTCGCCGCGAAGATCGAAAACAGCAAAGAGCGCAAACAACTGCTCAGCCAGATCCGCGCCCTCATCGCCCTGCAAAACCAAAGCCTCTCCGCCGTTCCGGTGAAGTCCTTCAGCACGCGACTGACGGAAGCAATTTCAAAAACACTGGAAGAAACCTCCCGGGCACTATCATCCTTTTACCGATACATTCCGGATCGTCAGGAACTGGTGAACTGGCTTCAAAAAAACATACGCGATCCCGATAGCCTTGGGCGTTTAAGCGGCCAGGCCATGCCCATCATGCTGATCCTGGCTCTGGCATGGATATCGGAATTCATTGTGGAGCGGTTGCTCGCCCGGTTCCGAAAACGTATTGAAGAACGGGCCGGCAAAAAACATTTAACAGCTTTCGGGCCGGCCTTTGCCAGAGCGGCACTGCGGTTCTGTGCGCTGGCGGTGTTTACGATCGTTGCTTTCTCCGCTTTCTTTTTTCTTCAGTCCGGCGCACCCATCGGCGACATCGCCATCCAAATTTTTACGGTCTACATCACCGGCCGGACCCTTGTGATACTTACCCGTATGGTGCTGGCACCCTCGGTCCCATCCCTGAGGCTCGTTCCGCTCCGCTCTGAGTCTGCTGTTGCATTGTTTTCATGGATACGCCGGCTGCTTATCGTCGCCCTTATCGGCTACCTCCTGGCCAGCACGGCTCTTTTGTTCGGATTGCCTGCCAAGGGGTTTTCCGATCTGATGGATCTTCTGGGGCTGGTTCTTCTGGTGATGATGATCATCGCCATTCTCCGGAACCGAACAGCGATGACGTTGTGGATCCGGGGTTCGATAGAGGGACCGCCGCCCCCGCGAGCTTTCAGCCGGCGGGTTCGCGTCAGCCTGGCCTCAGTCTGGCATATTCTGGCAATCATCTACCTGATCAGCGCTTTTGTGGTCTGGTGGCAGGACATCGACGGGGGATTCATTTATCTGGTTCGCGGCACGCTTTTGTCCGCTCTTCTGCTTTTCGCCGCCAGGCTCGCTATTAAAACCATGCGCCGCGGAATTACTCGGAATATCGATGCAAACGACTCGCTTCGCGAAAATTTTCCGATTCTGGCGCAGCGGCTTAACCGCTATGCTCCGGTCTTCTTTTTCATTGTTCGTGCCGGCATCGCTTTCGTCGCAGCCATGCTTATTCTGGAAGCCTGGAAGGTAGATGCCTACCGTTGGCTGGCGGAACCTTTCGCAAGGCAATTTCTATCGTTTTTATTCAGCATGTTCCTTGTCTTCACGATCTCCGCGGTGATCTGGGAGGCTGTGGACATCGCCACCGAACATTATCTGGCAAAATCGGAGAAACCCGAGCACACACCGGGACACAGGGCCCGCGTTCGAACCCTGCTGCCGTTGATGCGCAAAGCGCTGATGATCGTTCTGACCGTGATGGTCGTTATGATCGTGCTTTCTGAATTCGGCGTCAACATCGGCCCCCTGTTGACCGGCGCCGGCATTATCGGTCTTGCGGTCGGCTTCGGTGCCCAGAAACTTGTTCAGGACATCATCACCGGTGTCTTTATTCTTCTGGAAGATTCGGTTGCCATCGGAGACGTCGTCAAGGTAGCCGGAATCGGCGGTCTGGTGGAGGATCTGTCCATCCGGTCCATCCGCCTTCGAGACCTGTCCGGCAACGTTCACACCATTCCCTTCAGCTCGGTGGATACGGTCACCAACATGACCAAGCTGTATTCCTACTACCTGATTGATATCGGGGTCGCGTATCGGGAAGACACGGATCAGGTCGCTGAGGTGTGCAGGGAAATCGTTGAAGAAATGCGTTCCGATCCCGAATTCTGCCCGGAAATCCTGGAACCTCTCGAGGTGCTGGGAGTGGATCAGTTCGCAGACTCCGCTGTCATCATCAAGGCTCGCATCAAAACACGACCGATCAAGCAGTGGATGGTGGGGCGGGAATTCAACCGCCGGATGAAGAAGCGTTTCGATGAACTCGGCATCGAAATCCCTTTTCCGCATCGCACACTATATTTCGGGGCCGGCAAGGACGGAAGCGCCACGCCGGGCCACCTGGTTGTTGAGCAAAATTAATGAAAGGATTAATTCAACGAATCGATTCATGAATCCATCGAAAATAGACTGAGCTTGGAGGGAGGAAGCATGCCGGAAAACATATTGATTCAACGGGTGATCATCGACCGGGTTCGGCCGGAGATCGACAGTGGGAAATTTCCCATCAAGCGCACCCTGGGCGAGAAGGTCAAGGTACGCGCCGACATCCTTACGGACGGCCACGATGCGATCTCGGGTCTGTTGCTGTTTCGCCATGAGAGCGCTTCCCGATGGCAGACGGCTGTCCTGGAGGGTTTTCCCAACGACAAATGGAAGGCTTCGTTCAAGGTCACGGAACTCGGCCGATATGTCTACACGCTTTGCGCCTGGCTGAACACGTTCAAAAGCTGGCGGCGGGATCTGGCCAAACGCGTCGAAGCCGGCCAGGATGTTTCCGTGGATTTGCTCATCGGCGCCGCGCTCGTCGAAGACGCCCTGACGCGAGCCCCGGATGATTCCCAGCGGGCCTTGCTCGCCACCTGCGCACAGTCGTTGCGTTCCAATGGAAGTCCGGCAACAAGAGTCCGGCTGGCGCTTGACCCCAGCCTGCTTGCCCGCATGGAGCGATGCCTGCCGGCCGCGCGAACAAATGACTTTTTACCCAAAGGCCCTTGTGGTGGTGGCAGAACCCGTGAAGGCCCGTTTCAGCGCCTGGTATGAGATGTTTCCGCGCTCCTGCAGCCCGATACCGGGGGCGCACGCCACATTTTCAGACTGCGAGGCCAGACTGCCGTATGTGGCCGATATGGGCTTTGATGTGCTTTACCTTCCGCCCATCCATCCCATCGGGACATCCCACCGCAAGGGCCGCAACAACTCGCCGGTCTGCGAGCCGGAAGACTTCGGCAGTCCCTGGGCTATCGGATCTGCCGAGGGCGGGCACACGGCAATCCATCCAGAACTGGGCACCCTTGACGATTTTCGAAACTTTGTTCACAGTGCCGGATCACTCGGACTGGACGTGGCCATGGACCTTGCGTTTCAGTGCAGCCCGGACCACCCTTATGTTCGGGAGCATCCGGAATGGTTCCGGCTGCGCCCGGACGGGTCCATCCAGTATGCCGAAAACCCGCCCAAGAAATACCAGGACATTTATCCGCTTAATTTCGAATGCGCGGAGCGCCTTGCGCTCATGGAAGAACTCAAGCGCGTCGTTTTGTTCTGGATCGAACAGGGCATTCACATCTTCCGGGTGGACAACCCGCACACCAAACCGCTCGCCTTCTGGGAGTGGCTCATCGCCGAGGTCAAACATTCCCACCCCGAGGTGATATTTCTAGCGGAAGCGTTCACCCGTCCCAAAGTGATGTACCGCCTGGCCAAACTGGGATTCAGTCAGTCCTACTCGTATTTCGCCTGGCGGAATACAGCCTGGGAAATCCAGAAATATTTCACCGAACTCACGCAAACGGACGTGGCCGAGTTCTTTCGGCCAAACCTCTGGCCGAATACGCCGGACATTCTGACGGAACACCTCCAGACAGGAGGGCCGCCTGCGTTCATCGCACGGCTTATTCTGGCTGCAACGCTGGGAGCCAATTACGGCATTTATGGACCGGCGTTTGAACTGTGCGATAACCAGCCGGCCGAGTTCGGCAGCGAGGATTACCTGAACTCTGAAAAGTACGAGATCCGGAGCTGGGACATAGACTCCCCCGGCAGTCTCAAGGACATCATCGCACGCGTCAACCGCATCCGCAGGGAAAATCCCGCGCTTCACAGCGACCGCAGCCTGCGCTTCCACCCGATTGACAACGAACAGTTGGTTTGTTACAGTAAACACAGTGCGGATTTTTCCAACATCATTCTGATGGTGGTGAACCTGGATCCGCATCACACCCACTCCGGGTGGCTGGAGCTGCCACTCTCCGAACTCGGGTTTGATACGGATAATCCCTTCCAGGTTCACGACCTACTGAGCGACGCACGCTACCTCTGGCATTCACCGCGCAATTTCATCGAATTGAACTCCCAGGTGATGCCGGCTCACATCTTCAGGATCCGGAAAAAAATCCGCACCGAACACGATTTCGACTACTTCATGTAAAGGATATGACCATGGCCAAGATTTTCCGGGATACTTCAGGGATGGCAGGGATGGGAGACGATCCCCTCTGGTTCAAGGACGCCGTCATTTACCAGCTGCATGTCAAAAGTTTTTTCGACAGCGCCGATGACGGCATCGGTGATTTTCAGGGCCTCACCCGAAAGCTTGACTACCTGCAAGACCTCGGGGTCTCCGCCATCTGGCTGATGCCTTTTTGCCCGAGCCCGCTACGCGACGACGGCTACGATATCGCCGACTACCGCAATATCAATCCCGCCTACGGAACCCTTCGGGATTTCAAAAAATTTCTGGCCGAGGCTCACCGCCGTGGCCTGCGGGTGATAACGGAACTGGTGGTCAACCACACTTCCGACCAGCATGCCTGGTTCCAGCGCGCCCGCCGGGCCAAACCCGGCAGCCCCTGGCGGGACTGGTATGTCTGGAGCGACACCCCACAGCGCTACACGGACGCCCGGATCATTTTTCAGGACTTTGAAACTTCCAACTGGACCTGGGACCCCGTGGCCGGCGCCTATTACTGGCACCGCTTCTATTCCCATCAGCCCGACCTCAACTACGACAATCCCCAGGTTCGCAAGGCGATCCTGGCCACACTGGATTTCTGGTATGGCATGGGCGTGGACGGGCTTCGCCTGGACGCCATTCCCTATCTTTTCGAGCGCGAGGGCACCAACTGCGAAAACCTCGCCGAGACCCACCGGTTCCTGCAGGAAATGCGGGCCCATGTGGATGCCAAATTCAAGAATCGCATGCTTCTTGGCGAAGCCAACCAGTGGCCCGAAGATGCCGTGGCCTATTTCGGGGACGGCGATGAATGCCACATGGCCTTCCATTTTCCGCTCATGCCGCGGCTTTTCATGGCGATGCACATGGAGGACCGGTTCCCGATCCTGGATATCCTGGATCAGACCCCCGCCATTCCGGAAAGCTGCCAGTGGGCGATTTTCCTTCGCAACCACGACGAACTGACCCTTGAAATGGTCACGGATGAAGAACGGGACTACATGTACCGGGTCTATGCCCAGGACCCCCGCATGCGGATCAATCTCGGGATCCGCCGGCGGCTGCTTCCCCTGCTCGGTAACCACCGGCGACTCACTGAGCTTGCAAACGCGCTGCTGTTCTCCCTGCCGGGTTCACCGGTGATCTACTACGGCGATGAAATCGGCATGGGTGACAACGTTTATCTCGGCGACCGTGACGGCGTGCGCACGCCGATGCAGTGGAGTGCCGACCGCAATGCCGGGTTTTCACGCGCCAATCCCCAAAAACTTTTTCTGCCGGTGATCATCTCTCCGGAATACCATTACGAGGTCATCAACGTGGAAGTGCAGCATGCCAATCCGCATTCCACGCTGTGGTGGATGAAGCGTCTGATCGCTCTGCGGAAACGATTCAAAGCCTTCAGCCGCGGGGCTATCGAATTTCTCACGCCCGACAACCATCGCATCCTGGCGTTTACCCGTTGTTACGAGAACGAACGACTGCTGATCGTCTGCAACCTGTCACGGTTTGTCCAGCACGTCCAACTCGACCTGTCCGCATACCCGGGGATGGTTCCGGTGGAGCTTTTCGGCAGGACCTCTTTCCCTTCCATATCGGCTGCGCCATACTTTCTGTCGCTCGGCCCCCACAGCTTTTACTGGTTTTACCTGACACCGCCGCAAACGGTTTCAGAGGGAACTTATACCCAAACCGGAGAGGCCGCCATCCCCGTTGTGGAGGTCGATTGCAATGAAGAAGAGATTTTCAACTGCAAGGCCATTGCCCAGCTGGAGACAGCCCTGCCCGGCTTTCTGACCCGCAGCCGATGGTTCGGCGGCAAGGCCCGACCGCTCAAACATGCCGGCATCGTCGACATGTTCATGTTGACCAGGGAATCGAAGCGCTGGGCAATCGCAATTGTGCGGGTAGACTATCTCTCCGGCGAAACGGAACTGTATACCGTTCCCATGGCGCTGGCCCATGAGGGTGAATCCGATCGTCTGCTGCAGGAACACCCCCAGACCCTCATCGCCTGGCTCAAGATCAAGGAAGGTTCCTCGAGGGTTCTGCTCTACGATGCACTGGCGGATACCGCTTTCGGCGAAGCGCTGCTGGATGTTCTGACCCGCAAAAGAACCATTCACGGCCGCAGCGGGCAGATGCGGGGAATTACCACGCGCGCCTTCCGGACACTGGTTAGCAAACGGCCAGATCCTGCCACCGCCGACGAACATGCTGGCTGAGCAGAGCAATACCTCCATCCGGTTCGGCGAAAAGCTGATCCTGAAGCTCATCCGCAAACTCGCCCCGGGGGTTAACCCGGATTTTGAAATCGGACGACTGCTCACTGAAAAGCGCTTTCCGTACTGCGCACCGACCGCCGGTGCGATCGAGCTGCGCCTGAACCTTGATGAGCCGATGACCATCGGCATCCTGCAAGGGTTTGTTGCCAACCAGAGCGATGCCTGGCGTTACACCCAAGACTGTTTGGACCAATACTTCGCGGCTGCCGCGGGGCAATCTCCCGTGGACCTGCCGGCGGCTTTTCCCGTCGACCTGCTGGATGAAACCCTCTCCGCTGAGGCCGCCGGGCTTATCGGGGAGTATTTGAACGCCGCCCGCCTGCTGGGCCGGCGCACAGCCGAAATGCACCGGTGTCTGGCATCGGAACAGACGCTTCCGGAATTCAAACCTGAAGCTTTTTCCAAGCTTTACCAGCGGGCATTATATCAGTCCATGCGCACCCAGGTCGGCAAAACCCTGCCGCTGATGGGGCGGCAGTTCAACCGGATCCCCGCGAGTCTGCGCCCTCAGGCGCTTCATATCATCAAAAGCGAAAAGGCTCTGTTGAGCCGTTTAAAAGCACTGCTCGAAACCAAAATCAGCGTCATGCGTATCCGCTGTCACGGCGATTACCATCTCGGACAGGTACTTTTCACGGGAAGCGATTTTGTCATCATCGATTTCGAGGGCGAACCGGCCCGGCCCATCACGGAACGGCGGATCAAGCGTTCGGCCCTGTGCGACGTTGCCGGGATGCTGCGCTCGTTCCAATATGCCGCCCATTTCGCCCTGTTCCGCCGTCAGCAAAATGGAACCCGGCCCGAGGCTGCTCAGGCGATGGAGCACTGGGCCGAGTTCTGGCAGCGCTGGGTAAGTGCGGAATTTCTAAAAAGCTACCTGCTGGAAGCGGGCGGAGACCGGTTCATTCCCGGCAGCCGCAACGAGCTGAGCGTTTTGCTGGGTGCGCTGCTTCTGGAAAAGGCGGTCTACGAGCTGTCCTACGAACTGAACAACCGCCCGGACTGGGTCGGTATCCCGCTGCGCGGGATTCGCCAACTGCTTGGCGATCATCAGCGCTGACAGCGCTCGAGACGACAGGAGGTCAACATGTCTACCGATCAACTCCCGGCTGCAAATGCCGGCGCTTTGCCCGTCCGCTACGGTCTTTCCATATTTTCCGCGGACGACTTTTATCTTTTCAACCAGGGCAGTCACTTCCAGCTCTACGAGAAACTCGGGGCCCGTATCGTATCCGACGGCGAAACCCCGGGAGTCCATTTTGCGGTATGGGCGCCCAATGCCCGCCGGGTGTCCGTTATCGGTGATTTCAATGGCTGGGACCGCTCAAGCCATCGCTTGCAGCCGCTGGCATCCTCCGGCATATGGGAAGGCTTTATCCCAGGGACTCGGGCGCGGGACGATTTACAAGTACTTTATCGAATCAAACCACAACGGCTATCAGGTCGAAAAAACCGATCCGCTTGGACTTTATTATGAACTGGCGCCGAAAACCGCCTCCATCGTCTGGGAACTGGACTATGCGTGGGGGGACGAGTCGTGGATGACCGACCGCCGGGACAGGCCGGCCGATCGTTCACCCGTATCGATCTATGAAGTTCATCTGGGCTCCTGGCGCCGGGTGCCGGAAGACGGCGACCGCTTTCTCACCTATGCGGAGATGGCAGGACCGCTCACCGAGTATGTGCTGGCCATGGGGTTCACCCATGTGGAGTTCTTGCCGGTAATGGAGCACCCCTTCTACGGCTCCTGGGGATACCAGACACTGGGGCTCTTTGCACCCTCCAGCCGCTACGGCACCCCGCAGGATTTCATGTTTCTGATCGACCACCTGCACCAAAACGGCATCGGCGTCATCCTGGACTGGGTGCCGTCTCATTTTCCCGGCGACGAACATGGCCTGGTGTTTTTCGACGGAACCCATCTTTACGAGCATGAAGACCCCCGGCAGGGCGTGCACCCGGACTGGAAAAGCATCATCTACAATTACGGACGCAACGAGGTGCGCAGCTTTTTGATCAGTTCCGCGCGCTTCTGGCTGGACAAGTTCCATGCGGACGGCCTGCGCGTGGACGCCGTCGCCTCCATGCTCTACCTGGACTATTCACGCGGCCCCGGGGAGTGGGTGCCCGAACGCGTTCGGCGGCCGCGAGAACCTGGAGGCAATCTCTTTTTTGCGCCGGCTCAACGAAGCGGTCAGGGAACGCCACCCGGACGTGCTGATGATCGCCGAAGAATCCACGGCCTGGCCCATGGTTTCCCGACCGCTCTACGTGGGAGGCCTGGGATTCGACATGAAATGGGACATGGGATGGATGCACGACACCCTGGAGTACATGGGAAAAGACCCGGTTCACCGCAGCTACCACCACGGCAAGCTCAATTTCCGCATGCTTTACGCCTTCACCGAGAACTTCATGCTGCCGCTTTCCCACGACGAAGTCGTTCACGGCAAGGGTTCGCTGATCGGAAAGATGTCGGGCGACGACTGGCAGCGCTTCGCCAACCTGAGGCTGCTGCTGGCCTACATGTTCGCACAGCCCGGGAAAAAACTTCTCTTCATGGGCATCGAGTTCGGACAGTGGCGTGAGTGGAACCACGACACGAGCCTGGACTGGCACCTGCTCGACTTACCGCTGCACGCCGGGCTTCAGCGCTGGGTGGCGGATCTCAACCGGCTGTATCGGGAGGAACCCGCGCTGCACCGGCTTGAATTTACGCCCGATGGGTTCCGGTGGATCGACTGCAACGATCACCACCACAGCACGCTGAGCCTGATCCGTCTCGGGACCGAACGCGGCGATGAGATCATCGGCGTGTTCAACTTCACGCCCTTGCCGCTCCACAACTACCGCGTCGGTGCGCCGGCGGCCGGTTTCTGGAAGGAGCTTCTCAACAGCGATGCCCGCCACTACGGCGGCAGCGGCCAGGGCAGCCTGGGCGGCGTGGAGGCCAATCCCATTCCCTCACACGGGTTTCGCTATTCGCTGAATCTGGTGCTGCCCCCCCTGGGAGCGGTTTTTTTCAAGAGCGGAGTGTCTTCATGAAACGCATTAAACCCGGACCCGGCCCCAGGGTGATGGACGGGAAGCGCTGCCATTTCAGCGTCTGGGCCCCGTTTGCGGATTCCGTGGAGGTGCGCCTGCTGTCTCCTCAGGAGCGGCTGGAACCATTGATACGGAACCAGCATGGATACCACTGCGGCGTTCTGGATGGTGTCGAAGCGGGCGCTCTCTATCTTTTTCGTCTTAACGGCGGCCAGGAACGACCGGACCCGGCCTCACGCTTCCAGCCCCAGGGCGTTCACGGTCCATCCCAGGTCGTGGACCCGTCTTTCGACTGGACGGATGGGAACTGGCGGGGCCATTCCCTTCACCGCTACATCCTGTATGAATTGCACGTGGGCGCATTCACCGCCCCGGGAACCTTCGATGCGGCCATCGAGCGGCTGGACGACTTGATGGATCTGGGTATCACCGCCATCGAACTCATGCCCGTCGCCCAGTTCCCCGGCGATCGTAACTGGGGCTACGACGGGGTCTATCCGTTTGCCGCCCAGAACTCATACGGCGGACCCCAGGGGCTCAAACGATTTGTCAACGCCTGCCACAGCCGGGGACTGGCCGTGGTTCTGGACGTCGTCTACAACCACCTCGGCCCCGAAGGCAACTACCTTCGGGATTTCGGACCTTATTTTTCGGACATCTACCAGACCCCATGGGGCGCGCCCATTAATTTTGACGGCCCTTACAGCGACGAGGTGCGCCGTTATTTTATCGAAAACGCGATCTACTGGACAATCGAATGCCACATTGATGCCCTGCGGCTCGACGCGGTCCACGCCATTCTGGATTTCTCGGCCCAGCCGTTTCTTCAGGAGCTGGCCGGGGCGGTCAAACGCTTGGCCGACGGTTTGGGGCGGCACATCCATCTGATCGCCGAAAGCGCCCTGAACGACACCCGGCTGATTCGTTCAACGGAAATGGGCGGCTTCGGCCTGGACGGCCAGTGGAACGACGATCTTCACCATGCGCTGCACACCGTCCTTACCGGTGAGCATCGGGGCTATTACTGTGACTTTGGCTGTTTCGACCAGCTGCTTAAGGCTCTGCGGGATGGGTTTGTTTACGACGGCCAGTATTCCGGGTACCGCAAAAGGCGCCACGGCAACTCCAGCCGATCCATCCCCTCCCATCGTTTTGTCGTATTCGCTCAAAACCATGACCAGGTGGGCAACCGCATGCAGGGCGATCGCCTCAGCAGCATCGTTTCCTTTGAGGCCCTTAAAATGGCCGCAGGGATCATTCTGCTGTCTGCCAACCTGCCCCTGCTATTCATGGGCGAGGAATACGGCGAAACAGCGCCATTTCCTTATTTTGTAAGCCACTCCGACCCCGGCCTGATCGAAGCGGTGCGCCGGGGACGCCGCGAGGAATTCACATCCTTTGGCTGGGACGGCGAAGCTCCGGATCCGCAGGCCGAAGAAACATTCCGCAGCGCCAAACTGAGGCCGGAGCTGCGCCTTTCGTCAGGGCCTCACCGGCATCTGTGGGAATTCTACAGCCGCCTCATCGCGCTTCGCCGGAGCAGCGGCGTGCTCTCCTCAACGGATCCATCGCAACTGGAGGTCTTCCGGGTCGGCCGACAGCGCATCGGCTGCATCCGCCGCTGGAACGATACCGAAGATATCTGCATCATCTTTCACGCCGCTGATACGCCGATTTACGGCCCTGTCCCACTTCCCGCGGGATCCTGGAAAAAGGTGATCAACAGCGCCGATGAACAATGGGGAGGCTCCGGCAGTGGAATCGAAGACACGATCGATTCCGATGGCGAAGTTGCGATTGAATTGTCGCCGTATAATTTTATTGTGCTGTCCAACTCCCATGCCACCTGATTCATAGAGGCAATTTAATGGAGAAGTTTATTTGTATCCACGGGCATTTCTATCAGCCCCCGCGCCAGAACGCGTGGCTTGAAACCGTAGAGCTTCAGGATTCCGCCTATCCCTACCACGACTGGAACGAGCGCATAACGGCGGAATGTTACTCGCCCATGGCCACTTCCCGCCTTCTGGACGAGCATGGGCACATCCGGGAGATCACCAACAACTACGCAAGGATGAGTTTTAATTTCGGACCGACCCTGCTCGCGTGGCTGGAAAAACAGGCTCCGGCCGTGTATGCCGCCATCCTCGAGGCCGACCAGGAGAGCCGGCGCCGGTTTTCCGGCCACGGCGCAGCCATCGCCCAGGCATACAACCACATGATCCTGCCGCTTGCCAACCGGCTTGACAAGGAAACCCAGATCGTGTGGGGCATCCGCGATTTCGAGCATCGCTTTCAGCGCCGCCCCGAGGGCATGTGGCTGCCCGAAACCGCCGTTGATCTTGAAACACTGGAAGTCCTGGCAGAGCACGGAATCGGCTTCACCATCCTGTCGCCTCGCCAGGCCAGGCGGATCCGGCATCCGAACTCCGGCAAGTGGCAGAATGTCGCCGGCGGCAAAATCGACCCGTCGCGCCCCTACCTGGCTCGGCTGAAGTCGGGAAAATCCATTGCCTTGTTTTTCTACGATGATCCGATCTCGCGGGCTGTCGCCTTCGAGGGACTGCTATCCAACGGTGAGCGCTTCGCTCATCGGCTCATGGACGGATTTGACGACACGCGCCGAAAACCCCAGCTCGTACACATTGCCACTGACGGGGAAAGCTACGGACACCATCACCACAAGGGCAACATGGCACTTGCGGCTGCCCTGGATGTGATCGAATCCAGGCAACTCGCCCGGCTTTCCATTTACGGCGAATACCTGGAGCTGCACCCGCCCCAGTGGGAAGTAGAAATCGTTGAAAACACCTCCTGGAGCTGCGCCCACGGAGTGGAGCGATGGTGGAAAGATTGCGGGTGCAACTCCGGTGGACATCCCGGCTGGCACCAGACATGGCGCGCGCCCCTGCGGCAGGCCCTCGACTGGCTTCGGGATTCACTGGCTCCGGCGTATGAAGAAAAAATGACGTCCCTCGGCTTCGATCCCTGGAAGATCCGAAATGATTACATCCGGGTGATCCGGGACCGGGATGCCGTGGATGACTTTCTTGCGGAACAGAGCCGGCAAACCCTGTCGCCTGAAGAAAAGATCCAGGCGATCAAGCTGCTGGAACTGCAACACCATGCCATGCTGATGTACACCAGCTGCGGATGGTTTTTCGACGATATCTCCGGGCTGGAAACGGTTCAGGTGATCCAGTTCGCAGGCCGAGCACTGCAACTGGCCAAAGAGGTTTTCGGAAACGGACTCGAGTATCGCTTCATGCAGCTTCTTGAAAAGGCGCCGAGCAACATCCGGGATCATCAGAACGGTCGCCGGGTCTACGAAAAATTCGTCAAGCCGGCCATGGTGGATTTAACCACCGTCGGCGCCCATTACGCCATGCGCTCGCTTTTCGAGGAATACCCGCAACAGGCCTCGGTGAACTGCTACACGGTCGAGCAGCAATTTTTCAGGTCCCTGGCGGTCGGCCGGGCCAAGCTGGCAATGGGGCGTGTGTGCATCGCATCCACCATCACGCGGAGAGTCGACTTGCCTGTTTTTCGGAGCCATCCACTGGGGCGATCACAACATCAGCTGCTGCATCGGCCCCTGCCCGGATGCGGCTGCGCCTGGAAAGGCTTTCGTCAACGAAGTTTTTGAAGTCTTCACCCGGGCCGAGTTTCCGACAGCGCTTCTTTTGCTGGAGAAAACCATCGGCACCTCGTTCTATTCGCTGCGGCACCTGTTCCGGGACGAGCAGCGGCGGATCTTGAAGATCGTGCTGGAGGCCAATCTCTCCGATGCCGAGGCTGTTTACCGCCAGATTTACGATGCCAACGCCCCCCTGCTGCTTTTTTTAAAAGACCTCAATGTTCCGGCGCCCCGGGCCATGGCCGCGGCTGCCGAATACCTGCTCAATGCCGCCATCCGCCGGGCTTTCGAGAACCCCGTCTTTGACCTGAATCCCCGTCCGGCAACTGCTGGACGCAGCCACCATGCACGGCGTGACACTGGACCCGGCTTTCCTGGAAATGGTAATCCGCAAGCGTCTGGAGCAGACTGCCGAGGATTTTACGGCAGCGACCCACCGAAACAGAGGCACTGCGGCAGCTGGACGCCATCGCCGGCCTGCTGCCGGATTTCCCCTTCGAGATCAATCTGCGCACCGTTCAAAACATCTATTACCACATCCTCAAAGAAATCCTTCCTCAGAAAAAGAAGGAGGCGCTTGGCCACGAAAATAACGCCGAAGAATGGGTCGATATATTCCAGGCCCTGGGAGCCAAAATCGGCATGAGGACCCAATAGAAAAGGATACGCCATGCTTTCACGCTCCAGCGGCATTCTGCTGCCCATTTTCAGCCTGCCATCGCGTTTCGGCATCGGAGATATCGGTCCCGGCGCATTCCGGTTTGTGGATTTTCTGCACGCCGCCGGACAGCGGATCTGGCAAATCCTGCCACTGAACCCGACCGAGGCTGCCTTCGGCCATTCGCCTTACCACAGCGTATCGTGCTTCGCATTCAACCCGCTGTTGATCAGCCCGGAGGCCCTTGCCTCGGAAGGTTTGCTCGATCCCACGGATCTGCATCCGACAGGCCGCCTGCCGGAAGGCCGGATCGACTACGCGGCTGCCGTGACGTTCAAGCGCCATCTGCTGGAAAAGGCCTGCCGGCGTTTCCGGCAGGGCCTGCCGGACAGCGGCTATGAGCGATTTTGCACCGAAAACGCCTTCTGGATCGAAGACTACGCTCTTTTCCGCACGCTTTCCGATCTCCACGCAAATACTCCCTGGAACCAATGGCCGCCGAAGATCCGCAGCCGAAGACCTGGCGAAATCACGCGTCTTTATGAAGCGCTTCATGAACCGATTGAAAAACTGAAAATCGAACAGTACCTGTTTTACCGTCAGTGGCTGAACCTTCTGAGCTATTGCCGGGAAAAACACATCCACCTTTTCGGCGACATCCCCATCTACGTCCCGCTCCACAGTGCGGATGTCTGGGCCCATCGGCAGTTCTTCAAGCTGGACCGATTTCACCGCCCCCTGGGCGTGTCCGGTGTTCCCCCGGACTACTTCAGCGCCGACGGTCAGCTCTGGGGGCACCCCGTTTACAACTGGGAAACCCTCCAGAAGACGCGGTATGACTGGTGGATCCGCCGCATCGCACACCAGATGGCAGTCTTTGACGCCGTGCGCATCGATCACTTCCGGGGACTGGTGGCATATTGGGAGGTCCCGGCCAGGAGAGAGCACCGCCAAAACCGGCCGGTGGGTGGAGGCGCCATCTGAAGATTTTTTTACCGAACTCCAGCGCCGTTTTGTTTCGCTGCCGGTGGTTGCCGAAGACCTGGGGCATATCACCGCCGATGTCCGCGAAACCATGCAGCGATTCGGGTTTCCCGGGATGCGGGTACTGCTGTTCGGTTTTTCCGGCAACCCGGCGCTCAACCCCAACGCGGTCCAGAACATTCCCGAGCACTGCGTGGTCTACACCGGGACCCACGACAACAACACGGCAAGGGGATGGTTCGAAAAAGAGGCGTCACGCAGCGACAAGCACCGCCTGTCGGTCGTTTCAGGCCGAAGGGTCGCGGCCCACGAAATCTCATGGGAGTTGATTCGCCTCGCCATGCTGTCACCGGCCAGATGGTCCATCATCCCGATCCAGGACCTGCTCGGGTTAGGGGCTGCGCGCACGCATCAACACGCCGGGGATAGCCCGCGGCAACTGGGTCTGGCGCATGACGGCAAGGCAGTTCGATGCCCTGCCGGTAAAACGCCTGCTCGAGATGACAACCACCTTTGGCCGCGCCTGATCTTTTCGGAGCGTCTTCGGGTCGGCGTCATTCGGGAGCTGCGGGTGACCGGGGCTTTGCCGCGGCATCCGCCAGTCATCCTCAGCCAGTTTTCCACCTGGGTGAACACCAGAAAACGGTCGTACACCCTTCGCTGGGCACTGCGTCCGTAAAGCTCCCGCTGCACCGGTTTGGACAGCATTTCATCAAGTGCCTTCGCAATTTCATCCGGGTCCTCGTGGATTGCCGGTCAGGCGGCCGTCGATCCTGTCCCGGATTTGCAGGCGCAGGCCGCAGGCCGATGAGCCCAGCACCGGCACCCGCTTCCACATGGCCTCGGTCGCGGTCAGGCCGAACCCCTCCTGCAGCGAGTTCTGGACCACCACCGTGGAGCAGCGCTGGATCACGTTGACAAGGAGATGATTCTGCTTGCCGGATGCCATCGGCAGGGAGAGCAGGGCAACACTCTCCTGCTCCTCCGGCTTCATCCGGCAAAAGCCTGGCACAGCGATGTCAGAACTTCCTTTCCTTCCGGGTCATCCTGATGGCGGATGGGTCCGGTCCGGCCAGCACGAGCCGTGCGATCTCGATTCGGTGGCGATGGCGGCCGGAATCGCCTTTTTTGTTACCACGATATCGTTGTTTTAGCCGCAGAAAGCCCTCAAGCAGGGGCTGCCATCCCTTCAGATGGTCCCATCGGGAAACCTGGGTAACGATCGGGCGGAACATCAGGCCGACACCGTCATTCTTCATAGGCGGGCAGAAAACGACCGTCCGGATGCAGCCGGAGTGCCTGGTGGTCCCAGTCGGGGGTGAGAACCGGATGAGGGCTTTTCATCAGACCGGCATTGCACAGGATGCCCACCAGTTTGTGGGCCGAGAGCTCCCGGTTCTTGTGGCTGAGGGGATCGATGGCCGGATGGATCACAGAGGCCTTTCCCACCAGGTAGGAAGGAATGTATTCCGCAGCTGAAAACACAGCATGATCATAGGCCTGGGCATGGGGCTGCAGGAATTTCCAGGCCGCATTCGATAGCCGGTGTGCGCCGGTCAAGGCCGATATGGCAGCGCCAGATGAGCGGATGCCGATGCGGCGTTTGAGCTCGGCCCCGGCTCCCAGCGGCTGGGGATCATGGATGACCAGAATGTCCTCGGGATCGACAAGTTCTGCCAGTGAATCGGCGGCCTCCCGGCTGGCTTCCCGATAGATCGATTGATCCCGAGCGCTGAAAGCGGGCTTGCCGAAATCATGGATCAGGTTGTGGATGCGCTTGGTCAGCTCGAAAAACGCCGGGTCTTTTGAGCCCATCACCACCCATTCGGTTTTGACGCCCACATCCCGCAGCATCCCGACCAGACGCGGCATCATCTCCGCAACCCCACCGCCCTGGGCCGTGGAGTTGACCATCCAGACCGTTCGCCCCTTCAGCGTGGGCGCCAGCAGCCGGGCAGACATACGCAAATCCAGAACAGCAGATGACAGGTACGCAAGACCGGCGTAATCTTCCAGATGCAACCCCCCTTTTAAGGAAATTTTCTCAATCATAGAATTCCTCCCGTTACGAGCAGACCCACCGGAAATTGCGTAAACATCCGCGACAGTTCCTGTGTCCCGCTGCTGAAAAGTTCTCCGGTGAACACGTTCTTCCAGCTTCCTGCCGGAAGTTCGATGACGGTGTCTTTCCAATCGCCGTCCAGACCGACAACCCGTCTCGGCGCCAGCGTCACCGCCTGCCCCCCGCGCATAAACGCCACCAGGTGGCCGCAGCGCTCCCCTTCGCAGTCAGCGGCCGATAGTCCCCCCCGCCGGGTCCGAATGAGCCCCGGCACAGCGCCTGCGAGCCGACAGCACCCGCTGGAGCAGAAAAAGCTTCGGCAACCCTTGGGCATGCCGGTTCAGGATTTCGGCAATGGAAAGCGTGCCGATCTCTGCCAGCAGACGGCGGCGCAGCTCAAAATCGACCGGCCTGCGGTTGTCCGGATCTACCAGATTGCGGTCCCAAAGCTCGGTCCCCTGGTAAATATCCGGCACGCCCGGGGCCGTGCATTTGATCAGGGTCTGCGACAGGGATGCGACCATCGCGGGCCAGGCCAGCGGTTCGAGAAAAGCCGACAGGTCCGCCGTAAACGCCGCATTTTCCATGCACCTTACTGGCAAACGCATCGGAGGGCTTCCTCGAAAACCGGGTCCGGGTCTGTCCAGGAGGTATGCACCTTGGCCTCTTTGGCAGCCTTGATCAGGGCTGGACATCAGTCGGTCGCACCCGATGGGCCAGGCGCCCGCAAGGGTCTGGTACAGAAAGTACTCCGTGTTGGCATCGGGAAAGCCGCTTCGGCGAAAGTGCGCATTCATCCGGGACCAGCGCCGGACCGCATCGATCCAGCGCTCCGGAATCTCCGACAGCAAACCGATCCTCAGCCGCGTGTCCTCACCGCGTTTGGTGTCGTGCGTGGCGGTTGCCAGCAGGGTACGGGGCCATTGGGACTGAATCCGAAGACAGAACGCATGAAAGTCGTCCGGCAACGTCGCCGAATTCCCCGGGATTCCCGCCGACTTCATTCAGGCAGATCAGACGGTTGAAGCAATAAAACGCCGTGTCCTCGGCACCCTTGGCCATGACCGGCCCGGTCAACTGCTGAAATCGCCAAACGAATTCGCTTTCTGTCTTCCCGGTGTGCGTCAGCAGCAGAATCTCCTCGATCAACCGCCACACGTCGGAAGAAATGCCGGGCTGGCGGCAAAGCGCATCGGCAAGGGCCTGGCGGACAACCGCCCGATCCCTGGCGCCGACATCGCCGGTGTCGGGCCGGATATAGGTCCGGTAGACCGGAAAACACGCGATGACTTCCGCCAGTGCGATCCGGGCATCATCCTGACAAAAGGAAGTGGCCCCAGGGTATCGGCGGCGGCTATCCTCCAGAAGCCTTTCCAGGTGGGACAATTCGCTGTTGAAGAGAAGCTGAAGGACCAGAAGCTTTTTTTCATGCACGACTGCCCGGTAGTCGGTTGACTGGCCGGTGAATTCTCCATAGAAGTCGGTCAGAAGCCTCTCGCTCCGGGGATCCACGAACAGCCCGCCGACCAGGTTCAAAAAATCATAGCCGGTGGTTCCGGCAACCGGCCACTCGGGGGCAAGAATTTCCCTGTGTTCCAGAATTTTTTCAACAACAACCCAGATCCCGGGTGCCGCAGCCCGGAGCCGCTCCAAATAAGACGTGGGATCACGCAGCCCGTCCGGATGGTCGATGCGCAGCCCGTCGATCCACCCCTTATTGACCCAGCTCAGCGCCAGCTCATGGGTGGCCGCAAAGACCGCTTCCTTTTCCACGCAAACCCCTGCCAGGTGATGGATATCGAAAAACCGGCGATAATTCAGTTCGCGATTGGCCCGCCGCCAGAAGGCAAGCCGGTAATGCTGGAGGTCCAGAAACCCTTTCAGGCGCAAAGGGTCCGCGTTGATCGCCGCGATCAGCGCGTCCAGTGCCGAAACCCCGCGATCGGCATGAAGCAGCTCGTGAAGCGAACGCTTTGAAATCGGAAATTCATGTTCGAAATAAGCCAGGCAAATCTCCGGTCCGCATCGCCGGATTTGGATCTGCCGGGACTCCAGGCAGCACATGAGTTCATCCCCAAGTACAGGCAGCAGAACCTTGCCGGCCAGCAGCGGATCAGGATGATCCCAGCGGATGTCGAAAAACCCCGCGTAACAGCTATCCGGGCCGTTGGCCAGGACATCCCACCACCAGGGGTTCTGCCGGCCCGAGGCGGCCATATGGTTGGGCACGATGTCCAGCACCAGCCCCATACCGGACTCAGCCGATGCCCGGCAGAGTCGCTCAAATCCTTCCCTGCCCCCCAATTGAGGATTCACCTGCGAAGGATCCACCACATCGTATCCATGCGTGCTGCCGGAAGCCGCTTTAAGGCACGGCGATAGATAAAGATGACTGATGCCCAGATCGCGAAAGTACGGAAGCATTTCGCATACCCGTTCAAAGGTTAAATCCGGCCCCAGTTGAAGACGATACGTGGCCGGCATTTCCTTTGGAGAAGCACTGTTCATCATTAAAAACCTTTATAAACATTGATGGACTCGCGCCTGGCGCAATTCTTCGTAGTAATCCAGCGTCTGCCGGGCAATCGCTTCCCAGCCGAAATGTGCTTCAACCCGCCGACGGGCCTCGGCTCCCATGGCCTGCCGCCTCTCTGGTGCGGCCAGCAGCTCATTGATGGCGGCCGCAAGATCCCGGGCATACTGTTCCGGCCTGAGAGGCTCGGGATCGGCGCTGCTGACCGGCGCAAAGGGAACAAGAATTCCGGTTTTACCGTCAACCACCACTTCGGGGATGCCCCCCACGGCTGCCGCAACCACCGGGGTGCCGCAGGCCATGGCTTCCAGATTAATGATGCCGAAGGGTTCGTAAACCGAGGGGCAGACAAACAGCGCTGCATGGCTGTAGAGCACAACAATGCGCTCCACGGGCACCATCTCGGGAATCCAGATAATGTCGTTGGAGGTACCGGCGCGGGCGCGTTCGACTTCAACGCTTCATCTCATGCGCAATCGCTTCGGTATCCGGTGCGCCGGCGCATAAAACGATCTGCACCCCCGCTTCGATGTAAGGCAGCGCATGGACAAGATGAATGATCCCTTTTTGCCGTGTGATGCGGCCGACAAAAAGCACGTACGGTTTGAGAGGATCGATTCCGTAAGAGGCAAGGATATCGGGCTTCAATGTCTTTGTATATTGCACAGTATCGATGCCGTTGTAAATCACCCGGATCTTTTCAGGATCCGGCTGATAGCAGTTCAAGAATGTCGTTTTTCATGCCCTGCGACACGGCGATGATCCCGTCGGCATTCTCCATCGCGGTTTTCTCAAGCCAGCTGCTGACATTGTAGCCGGTCCCGATCTGCTCCCGCTTCCACGGGCGCTTCGGCTCCAGAGAGTGGACGGTAATGACCAGGGGGATGTCCAGGAACTGTTTGACCAGACAGCCGGCCAGAAAGGTGTACCAGGTGTGGCAGTGCACAATGTCGGCAATTCCTGCCAGACCGGCCATGGCGATATTGCGCCCCAGAACGTCGACAACCTTATCATTGGCTCCCTTCCGGCAGAAAAGTTCCGGCATCCCGGCAATCCCTGTCACATCGAAATTTGCGCCGGTCTCCTGCTGGTCGCCGAAACACATCACCTGCAGTCGATGCTGGGCACCGCCCAACCGCACCAGTTCGCGGCAGAGATAGTCCACGTGGACACCTGCACCTCCATAAATGTGGGGCGGATATTCGTTGGTTATCATCAGAATGTTCATCGGGCCTCCAGTCAAGAACTTTTTGCGGGGTGAGTTTTGTTTATAACGTTTTTCCGGAAATTTGTAAACCCGGGGAGGCTCTTCGACTGTTACAGATCCATCAATTTATTGTGATTCTAATAAAATCGTGAGATATAATAGTGATGTCAAATACCCTTTTCCTTCCCGGATGGATAGGGAGATTGTTCGTGATTCTCCAAGCCCGCCAGTGAAACGGCGGTGACTTCAACAACCAACAAGCTGGCAGCCCTTTGTTTCGGATCAGCCCTGTATGACGGGAAGATCATTTTATCCACTCAAATATAAGGAGGTGTTTCCATGCTGGATTTTACCCTTACACCGGAGCAATCAGAACTGAGACAAAAAGCGCGTGAATTTGCTCTAAAGAATGTTTTACCGATCGCCGCCTATTATGATGAAATGGATGAGACACCGATATCGGTAATTAAAAATGGCGTTTGAAGCAGGACTCACGAATGGTCAGATACCGAAGCAATACGGGGGAAAGGGGTATGGCGCAACCGAAGGGGTGGTCATTGTGGAAGAGATTGCCGCAGCTTGTCCGGGAATCGCAACCTCCATATTTGACAATGCGCTTGGCATGGAACCGCTGATACTCTCTGATAACGAAGAGGCAAAACAGAAATATCTTCCGCTGTTCGTCAATCAATTCAACCTGATCGGTTTTGCCACATCCGAGCCCATGATGGGTTCCGATGTTTCGGGGATTCAATGCACGGCAACCCAGGATGGAGATGATTATATTTTAAATGGCACAAAATACTGGGTGACCAACGGGGGAATTGCAGATTATTTTTCGATTTTTGCCACAGTGGATCCAAAATCCCAGCACAAGGGAATCTGTGCGTTTCTTGTTGAAAAAAAATGGGACGGCGTAACGATCGGAGCATCGATTCCCAAACTCGGACAGCGATGTTCCAATACGGCAGGTATTCACTTTCAGAATGTGCGTGTACCCAAGGAGAATGTGCTGGCTCCCCCGGGAGAAGGATTTATGCTGGCCATGAAAACCTTTTCCAGAACGCGATCGGCAATCGGTGCTTTTGCAGTGGGTGCGGCCCGGTCCGCCATGGAGCACGCCATCAGTTATGCAAAAAAACGCCGGGCCTTTGGCACAAACATATCCAACTTCCAGGCGATTCAGTTTAAATTGGCGGAGATGTACCAAAAAATCGAGACATCCAGACTTTTGGTATGGAAGGCGTCCTGGGAAGCTGACAACGGCATGGACCCCACCATCTCCGCTTCCATCGCCAAACTGTACGCCACTGAAGCGGCCCTTGAAGTGGTGAATGAGTCTTTGCAGATATTCGGCGGGTATGGATATACAAAGATGTATCCCATTGAAAAACTTTACCGTGACATCCGATTGTATAAAATTTATGAAGGAACCAGCGAAATTCAGCGGATGATTGTCTCGGGTCATGTGCTCAACAGCTACCAGTCCGTAATGCCGTCATTGGAAGACATCCCGATTCACCGGGAAAAGAATCCTCAGGCGGTAACGGAAGCAGAAGAATCTTCTGCGTGGCGATGTCCGATTTGCGGGTATGTTCATTATGGCGAAGAAGCGCCGGATGAATGTCCTTATTGTTTTTTTCCGAAAGCGTCGTTTAAGAAAACAACAATAAGTTGATAAGATACCCTTGTAAAAAGTCATAAATTTCAACGTTTCCTCCCGTGCCATTTGGGCGATAAGGATATCCATACCATGAAAAAGACCGTTGCTCAGATCACACTGTTCTCCTGCTTTTTGTCTTTCGGTGTCACGGCTGTTGTGCTGGTGCGACATGCGCTTCAACTCCCGTTCGCTCTTACGAATGACAATCTGCACAATAAAGGGATCCGCTTTTACACTGGACAGGCTCATCCCGGCAGGCACTTACATCGAAAGCACCATGACCATTCAGGATGTCATTGCCATCCGCCTTCGCCAGGAAACATCCGCTCTTAGATCCGCGCTCCAGTCCATCGCGGATTTGATTCCCTTACGGTACCGTCTGCTTGCGGATTTGATACAGTTTTGCTTCTGGACTTTTTTGTGGATGACTTTTTTCAGGGTATTCACGTTCATGGGATATGGCAGGGCGCTGCGGACCAGTCTTCTCATGGGAGGAATCATGTATTCTTTCATGCCGGATTTTTCACCGGGAAAGATAGGACGATGCTGTTTTTCTGGGCATTCCGATTCTGATTATTCTGATCCGGGGATATCTTTGACCGGAAAAACAGGCAGATCATGCGATGATGGCTGTCGTAAAAGCGCCCGCAATGTTCTTTTAAGTTGACTTTTCCGCTTCTTCCTGCAAAGAGATTCAAAATTCTGATTCCAATATATTCATTATCATTCCACCTTATAATGAACGATCGTTACAGACTGACGGGATAAATGTTTTTTTAGGAGAAACCGGACCATGGACATGAAGCGGGACTATTACGAGGATGTTAAATTATTTACTTCAGGCGTGGTTTTTTTCTGGTTCATGGTCCTAATGGCTTTCCTTGCCGCATATCCGTTTCTTGTTAAAAACTATTACGTTTACGTGGCTAATTACATTGCCATAAACATCATCGTCGTAATCGGCCTGAATATTCTTGTCGGTTACACGGGTCAGATATCTCTGGGGCACGCCGGTTTTTTTGCCATAGGCGCCTATGGGACGGTTATTCTAATGACCAAGCTTGGCTTTCCTTTTCTGCTGGCGCTGCCCGTATCGGCACTTATTGCTTCTGCTTTCGGATTTCTGCTGGGGCTTCCCGCCTTAAGGCTCGAAGGCCCTTATCTTTCAATCGCAACGCTTGGTTTTGGCCTTACAATTACCCGAGTCATCGGGAAAATCGAATTTTTTGGCGGAAGACAGGGACTTCATACGCCGGATCTTGTGATCGGACCCTGGCATCTTAAATCGGACAGGGATTTTTATTATCTTCTCGTTGTTATTACGGTTATGATGACAATAGGCGCCCGCAATCTGATAAAAACCCGTGTCGGGCGGGCATTTGTCGCAATAAGGGATGCCGATATCGCCGCAGAGACCATGGGGGTTAATCTCGTATTTTACAAAACCCTGTCTTTTGCGGTAAGCGCATTTTATACAGGTATTGCGGGAGGCCTGTACGCCTTTGTTCTGCGATTTATCGAACCGGAAGTTTTTTCGCTGTTCATGTCCATCATGTTTCTGGCCATGGTCGTTGTCGGAGGCCTCGGCTCAATCATGGGCTCCATTGCCGGGGCTTGCCTTCTTGGCTGGCTTGATTTGCAGCTGCGGAACATCCTGAGCCTGCCCTATATCGGCGCCTGGCTTAAAAATCTGTCCGAAAGCTATTTTTCGATAACCGGCGTCTCCAACATCCAGTTCATCGTGTTTGGATTAATCATGGTTCTTATCATGCTGTTTGAGCCATTGGGGATATTTGGTTTCTGGATCCGGACCAAGAAGTACTGGAAAACCTGGCCTTTTTAAGTAAAAGAGGATTTTTATGCTTGATTTTATTCAGATGGTTGCCAGCGGGATTGCTGTTGGAAGTTCCTATGCACTGATGGGGCTTGCAATGGTAATCATATATAAAACATCGGAAGTCCCGAATTTTGCCCAGGGCGAGATGGCGCTGATATCCGTTTATTTTACGTTCATGCTTCTGAATCATTATGGCGTCCCAAGCTATATCGCTTTTCCGGCAACACTGGCTTTTGCCGCAATCCTCGGGTTCCTTCTAGAATTTACTGTGTTAAGAAGGGCAAAAAATCCGAATGTGCTTGGCATGATCGTCATCACAATCGGCCTTGAGATGATTCTGCTGGGGCTTGTTTCCTGGAAGTTCGGGGCCGATCACAAAGACATGCCGTTTCCGATTTCACCCTATGACAGTTTTGCAATGGGTAAAGTATTCGTAAGCACACTCGAGGTGCTGACCCTGTTTGTGGCACTTGCCATGATGGTGGCGCTTTTTCTTTTTTTCAGGTTTTCAAAGCTCGGCATGGCCGTAAAAGCCACGCAGCAGAACAGATCGGCTGCCCGGCTTATGGGAATCAGAACCAACCGCATCATGATGTTTACATGGGGGATGTCTTCGGTTGTCGGATGCGTTGCAGGACTGCTGCTCACCCCTGTTTCAATGGAACCCTTCATGATGTGGGATCCGATGTTAAAAGGGTTTGCCTCTGCTGTACTGGGCGGAATGACGTCTCTTCCGGGTGCTGTTTTCGGCGCATATATTCTTGGCATTATCGAAAATCTTTTTGGAGGGTATGTTTCAATAGAATTCAAGTCAGTTGTCGCTTTTGTTATCATTGTTCTTGTTTTATGTGTTAAACCAAGCGGACTCTTTGCCCGGCATTATGTTAAAAAAGTATGATCGCCACCTGAATTTGAAACCCCGTCACCTATCGTTCAACCATGCAACAACAACTAAAAGGAGGCCCCATGAAAAAGAGATTATTGAGTATTTTGCTTGCAGCCGCCATGGTTTTTGGCTTTACAATTAATGCAATGGCCGAAGAAGGCGTTACAGATACTGAAATACACATCGGTCAATGGGGCCCTCAGACAGGTCCCGCGGCAGCCTGGGGATCGGTTGCGCGCGGAACGGACGCGTATTTCAAGATGATTAATGACGAAGGCGGCATAAACGGCCGCAAACTAGTCCTTCACATGTTCGATGACGGTTATAATCCGGCCAAAACAATGGCAGGCGTCAAGGAACTCCAGGAAGGAAAAGGAATGTTCGCATGGGTCTCAGGGGTCGGAACTGCAACCGGCCTTGCGGTAAGGGATTACCTTATGGAAAAGAAGATTCCCTGGGTCGGTCCTGCGTCCGGGTCTCAGGTATGGGTTACCCCCCCAAGCAAATATCTCTTCGGCGTATATCCTCAGTACTTTATAGAAGCCAAGGCCCTTTGCAATTACGGCGCCACCAAGCTTGGAAAGAAAAAATTCGCCATGGTTTATCAAAATGATGACTACGGCAAGAACGGCCTGGCAGGCGCACAGGAAGAGCTGGGCAAATTGGGACTGAAGCTCGTTGAAGCTGTTCCGGTTGAAGTCGCGGATACGGACCTGAAACCCCATGTGATGAAGCTGAAACAGTCTGAAGCCGATGTCGTCCTGTTGTGGCTTACGCCGTCTCACTCCGTCCGCGTTGTCGGGACTGCCGCAGCCATGCAGTTTGCCCCCCAGTGGATGAGCACAAGCACCTGTTCCGATTTTCCGTTCATGAATACGATCAGCAAGGGGCTGTGGACAAACGTGATCGCCGCCAGCTTTCGGTGAAGTTCCCGACGCTTCTATTCCGCTGATGGAGAAATACAGGAAGGCCCATGAAAAATATGCCGCCAAAGAAGAAAGATGGGGTGTTTTCTTCTATGCGGGTTTTGGATTTGTTGAGCCAGCCGTTGAAGCCCTGAAAAGATGCGGAAAAGATCTTACCCGGGAGCGGTTTGTAAAGGAAATGGAAGGACTTAAGGATTTTAAAGGCGTCCTCGGAAAGGTCACCTTCAAGCCTTTTAACGAAAAGGACCCTTCAAGCAGGCAGGGAACCAACGAGGTTTTTCTTGTTCAATGCACTGAAACCGGCGGTTACAAGCAGTTGACCGAATGGACGAAATTTGAGTAATGACTCGGCAAGACCTGCTCAATTTTACGGAAATCACTACCACGCAGTCTGGAATATAAAAGAAACCCATGCCATTTTTTAATGTCGACAAGCTTTCCATTTCTTTCGGCGGACTCAAAGCACTCCTGGATGTAAGTTTTGAGGTCAATAAAGGGGAGATTTTTGCAATCATCGGGCCGAACGGCGCCGGCAAAACCACCCTTTTTAACTGTATAAACGGGATATACAAACCTGATTCCGGGAGTGTCCAATTTAAAGAAACAATGATTCACGGCAAAAAGCCGGATAAAATAGCACGGCTTGGCTTGGCACGTACGTTTCAGAATATCGAGCTTTTCAGCCATATGAATACCATGGAAAATATCATGCTTGGCCGTCATATTTATATCAAGACAGGTATTTTCCATGGCGCAACCATGTGGGGAAGGCGCTCTTATGCAGGAAAAGAGGAGATAACCCACCGCCGGAAAGTCGAGGAGATCATCGATTTTCTGGATCTTCAGTCAGTCAGAAACAAGTTTGTCGGAGCCCTTCCTTACGGCACCCAGAAGCTGATTGAACTCGGCAGGGCGCTTGCGCTTGAACCCGAACTGCTGCTTCTTGATGAACCATGCGCAGGCATGAATTCGGAAGAAAAGCAGGACATGATTTTCTGGATCAAGGACATCCAGGATGAGCTTGGCGTCACAATGCTTCTGATCGAGCATGATATGAACATGGTCATGGATATTTCAGACAGGATACTTGTCCTTAATTTCGGAAAATCCATCACAGAAGGAACGCCTGAAGAGGTGCAAAGGCATCCCGAGGTGTTAAAGGCATATTTAGGGGAGGATGAAACCGTTGGGCACGATTCTTGAGATAAAGAATATTGAGACCTATTATGACCTGATCTATGCCATACGGGGAGCCTCTCTTTCAGTTGAAGAAGGGACGATTACGGCAATCCTTGGAAATAACGGCGCCGGCAAATCAACTGTTTTAAAAACCGTGATGGGTCTTATTGAAGACCAGCCCGACAAAGGCACCATCGAATACATGGGCAAACGCATTGACGGGATGGATACGGAAGAAATTGTGCGGATGGGCATTTCGTATGTCCCTGAAGGCAGGGAGGTTTTCAAAGAGCTTTCGGTAAAAGAAAACCTTCTAATGGGAGCATATGTAAGAAAGGATAAATCAGGAATAAGGGAAGATATTGAACGCATCTATCAAAATTTCCCCATATTAAAAGCCAGGGAAAATCAATGGGCCGGAACGCTTTCCGGCGGGGAACAACAGATGCTTGCCATTGGGAGGGCGCTCATGAACAGGCCCAGGCTTCTATTTCTCGACGAACCATCTCTTGGCCTTTCCCCGATTCTTGTCAAGGAGATTTTCAGGATAATAAAAGCAATCAATTCCGAAGGCGTTACAATTCTTCTTGTGGAGCAGAATGCGAGAATGGCGCTTTCGGTGTCTGATGTGGGCCTTATTCTTGAAAACGGCCGGTTTGTCATGAAGGGGACGTCAAAAGATCTGATGGAAGACAAGGATGTCCGGGAATTTTACCTGGGGGTTCGCTCTGAGGCGTCTGCAAAAGGATATCAGCGGTGGAAGAGGAAGAAGCAGTGGAGATAAAAGACGTTGCGTTAAATACCGTCCCAAGGGTTTTTAAAAGTACCGTGTCGAAATATGGCGACAGGGTGTCCATGCGGAAAAAAGAGTTCGGACTCTGGCATGACATCTCCTGGAACGAATATCATCAGCGGGCCGGATATGTGGGCGCTGCCCTGATATCGATGGGGCTTGAAAAAGGCGACTGCGTTTCAATCATCGGGGATAACTGCCCGGAATGGATTATCGCGGATATGGGCATACAATGTTCCGGAGCCGTATCCGTAGGCGTCTACGCCACCAATGCCTGGCCTCAGGTAGAATATGTAATCGCCAATTCAGATTCAAAATTCTTTTTTGTCGAAAATGAAGAGCAGCTTGATAAATGGCTCATGTTTAGAGAAAACGTCCCCCGGTTGATAAAGGTAATCGTGTGGGATACGGAAGGGTTGAGGGCTTTTAAAGATCCGATGGTCATGACTTTTTCCGAACTGCTTGAGCTTGGGAGTAAAGTCGCAGCCGAACAACCCGGTTTTTTTGATAAAAGAGCCGAAGAAGTCCGTCCGGAAGACCTCTCCGTGCTTATCTATACTTCCGGAACAACAGGGCCTCCCAAGGGGGCTATGCTTTCTCACGGCAACGTAACCTGGATGGCGATTGCGGTTTCCCAAACCAATGAAGTCTATCCATCGGATGAGGTTCTTTCCTTTCTGCCTCTCTGCCATATCTTTGAAAGATTATTTTCAGTCTTTGTCCATATCACTTACGGTTACATTGTAAACTTTGTTGAAAAACCCGATACCGTCACAGACAACATGGGCGAGGTATCCCCGACTGTCGGCTATGCCGTGCCGAGAATATGGGAGAAGTATTATTCAGCCATTCTTATCAGGATGTCCGATGCCGCGTGGTTCAAGAAAGCGGTTTTTTTTACGGCCCTTAAAATCGGGAAAAAAAGAGCAGCGCTTCTGATGGATTTTAAGCCGGTGCCTTTTTACCTTGAGTTTTTGTTCAAGCTTGCCTATTTTGCCGTTTTCCGGAAGCTTAAAGAGAGAATCGGCTTTGACCGCTTCCGTGTTGCATATTCGGGAGCTGCCCCCATTTCTCCCGATGTGCTTCGTTTTTTTCAGTCAATCGGTGTAAACCTTATTGAAGGCTACGGGCAGACTGAAGGCACGGGTGTCACGACCATGTCGAGAATCGGGAAAGTAAAGTTCGGAACTGTCGGCCCGCCGCTTCCCGGAACACAGATAAAGATCGCAGAAGACGGGGAGATTCTGGTGAAGTCGCCGGGCATTTTTAAAGGCTATTTTAAAAACGAAAAAGCCAGCAAAGAGACAGTCCAGGACGGATGGCTCTACTCAGGGGATGTCGGAGAAATCGATCCGGACGGTTTTTTAAAGATCACGGATCGCAAAAAAGATATCATCGTTACTGCCGGCGGGAAAAACATCACGCCCCAATATATCGAGAACAAGCTGAAATCGAGCATTTATATCAATGATGCGGTGGTGATTGGCGACAGAAGGAAGTTCTTAAGCGCGCTTGTCATGATCGATGAAGACAACGTGGTAAAGTATGCACAGGACAAGAAGATCCAGTTCTCGACGTATAAAGACCTGACGCAAGCTCCCGAGATACAGGAATTGATTCAGGCAGAGGTGGACAAGGTTAACGAAACGCTTTCTAGGGTTGAAAGCATCCGAAAATTTACGATTCTCCCGAAGAAGCTTTATGAAGAAGATGGAGAAGTGACACCTACCATGAAGGTCAAGCGGAATCACGTGAACCAGGCTTTCAAGGAACTTATCGATGCCATGTACAAATAATTGATAAACGCTAAACAGACCTTGAAAGCGCAGCCCTTAAACCTGAAGGAGGTGAATGCCATGGATCGAGATAAGACGTACCTTCAACTCTTTATCGATGTGACCCAGGCGATCACATCCAATCTGAATATGAATGAAGTCTTCGGCCTTATCGCCAAAAAAATCCCAGAAGTCATGGGCGTGGATGCGACAACCATCAGGCTGCTGGATAGCAGCGGCAAAAAACTGGTGCTGCACGCTGCCTCCGGCCTCAGCGAGGCGTATCTGCGGCGAGGCCCGGTGGATACGGAAAGCAGTGTGATGAAGGCCCTGAAAGGGACCCCGATCGCCATACTGGATGCGGCCAACGATCCCCGCATTCAGTATCCGGAAGAAGCCCGAAAAGAGGGGATCAAAAGCATTCTGGTGGTACCGATTCGCATTCGCGGCGAAATAAGCGGCGTTCTCAGGCTGCTCAGCCGAAACACCCGTGTATTTGACCCGCAGGAAATCAATTTCGTTGCAGCCCTGGCCGAGCAATGCGGCATCGCCATCGAAAACGCCCGGATCTATGAAGCGCAGACTCGCCAGCTGGGCTACTTTAAGGCGGTTTATGAAATCGGCAAAACAATCAACACCACCCGGAAGCTGGATGTAATTTTAAACCTGATTGTGAAGCGGCTGACGGAAGTCATGAGTTTAAAAGCCTGCACCATCCGGCTGATTGAATCAACCAAGGGCCGGCTGGAACTAAAGGCCGCCTACGGCCTGAGCAAGACCTATCTGGAACGCGGTCCGCTCGATGACGAACTGGCGACTTATTATATCCTCAAGGGGGAGCCGGTCATGATTCCCGATGCCACCGTCGACCTGCATACGCTCTATCACAAAGAGGCCGCCGCCGAAGGGGTCGGCAGTGTTCTGGCCGTTCCCATCACGGTGCAGGACGAGACTGTTGGCATGATTCGGCTGCTGACATCGGAGGTCCGGTATTTCTCCCCCGCAGATATCAACTTCGCCATGGCCGTGGCCGAGCAGGGCGGGATTGCAATCCAGAACGCCATCAATTACCAGAAGATGTAAATCTATACCAACGGCCCCGGATTCCCTGGCGCTGCCCATGACAGACAAATGTCACGAACATGGGCGGCGCCATATTTCCGTCAATACACCTTGCGTTTTGAAAATCCTCTGCCCAGCACATTGAAGGTATTTTCCGTGATGATGAAGGCGTCCGGATCGATGGACAGGGCCGCCTCTTCCAGCTGCTTCAACTGGTAGTTGTTGACCACGGTGAGGATGACTTTTTTGTCTTTGCCCGTGTAAGCCCCGCTGCCGTTCAAAAAGGTGACGCCCCGGATGAGTCGGGTATGGATTTCCTTGGCAATACGATCGTTGAGATCGGAGATGATGAACACCATTTTTCGCTGATTGGAGATGGCCAGCACATAATCCAGTGTCTGAGACGAAATAAAGCTCATGAAAAGGGAATAGAGCACCAGATCCGTCTCCAGCGCACCGAAGCTGAAGGCAAACAGCACCACATTGAAGGCAAAGAAGAAAGTACCCATGCGAAGACTGAATTTCTGGTTCAGGATGATTCCGATGATGTCCAGCCCGCCGGCCGATCCCAGCGAATGCAGGATGAGACCCGAACCGGTACCCATGAGTACGCCGCCGGCCAGTACGGCCAGAATCGGCTCTTTGATGGGCAAGGTGAATCCGATCAGATCGATGGCCAGAGAAAGAACGGCCACACCGAACAGACTATAAAGAAAGAACCGCCGGCTGATGTAAATCCATCCCACCAGAAAGATGGGGACATTGACGATAAGATAGCACAGGCCAGGTGACAGAAATCCGGTGACGTAGTAAAAGAGCAGGGTCAGGCCTGAAATGCCGCCGGTGATGAACCCCTGGGGAATGGCGATGGACTTCAATCCGATGCCGAACACGATGGATCCTGCCGAAATCAGAAGCAGGTTCCACAGCACGGACGATATCACCTGGTGGTACTGGAATTTTTTCATCTGGTAATTCCTTTGTCCCGGAAGGCGTACGGAGTGAAAGCCTAACCGGGGTTTTCAAGGTTGCAGCCAAAGCCTTTGGATATGTTTTCCAAAAACAACAAGTTCAATGCTAATGCAGGGACGATCCATGTCAAGCAGCAAATCAGAAAAAACGTCTGGTTTCCAAAAACAAATCCAGAGCCGTGAAGTTACAACGATTATCGACATTGACCGGTGCATCGGCTGCGGGCTGTGCATACCGGTGTGCCCCAAGGAGACGCTGATCATGGCGGGCGGCAAGGCTGTGATCCAAGGCGCCGAGTCCCTCAATTGCGACCACTGTGCGGCCGCCTGTCCGGTTGAGGCCATCCGGGTGGCGGCGGTGGATACCACGCTGTCTCAATTTCAAACCTTTTCCGCAGATACCCGCTGGCTTACCCATGGCCGGTTTGACACCGCCGCGCTGGTAAATCTCATGGGCTCACGGCGTTCCTGCAGGAATTTTACCGACCAGTCCGTGGACCGCACACTTCTGGAAGATCTGGTGAAAGTTGGCATTACGGCACCGTCCGGCTCCAACTGCCAGCCTTGGAGCTTCACCCTCCTGCCGGACCGGGAGGCCGTGAACCGTCTGGGGCGCCGGGTCGGCGATTTTTTCAGGAAAACCAACCGCCTGGCGGAAAATCGATGGCTCCGGACCGGATTGAAGCTGATCGGCAAGCCGGAACTGGACACTTACTATCGCCTCCATTATTCAACTGTTAAGAAGGGACTGAGCGCATGGGACAGGGGCGAACGGGATCTGTTGTTTCACGGGGCAACTGCCGTGATCGTGGTGGCCGCTGACAATGACGCATCCTGCCCGTGCGAAGATGCCCTGCTGGCCGCAGGGAATATGCTGCTGGCCGCCCATGCCATGGGGCTTGGCACCTGCCTGATCGGCTTTGTCATCGAAGCCATGCGGCGGGATAAATCGATCGCCCGGATGCTGGACCTCCCCGACCATGAAACCGCTCACGCCGTTATCGCATTGGGCTGGCCCAACGAAACCTACCAGCGGGTTGCCGGACGAAAACCGGCCGTGATCCGTTATGCGAATTCACGCG